>NZ_JACYFJ010000003.1 GCF_014855495.1 Euzebyella saccharophila
CGGTGACCTTCATTCCTGAATCGTACTGTTGGAGCATAGATACTATCTGTGCTTCGGTAAATCTGCTTTTCTTCATAATCTAAAAATAGTTGATTTTTAAACTGTTTGAAAAACAGGGAAGCCTTCATTTTTAGGGAAGCCTACACTCCCTTTTACTTTGGAGACACCAGTATTACAAAATCTCTACTACGCTTACAAAGTGCGCAATAAAAACTTAAATGAGATCAACAGTTTTATTCTTAAATTGAATGCTAACGAACATATAACATGATTATGATGTTTCGGTTGCAACCTCGTAACTATCGCTTTATTTTTATAAGTTCAAACTACCTTTCATCAGTTTGAAGAACAAGTCTGTTTCACAAAATTTAGGTAGCAGAAAGTAAGACAAGCCATGAAGCATTTAAATGACGTCTCTACCTGTTTTTTGTAATTAAATAACATTTTTACACTAGGTCTCCTATTTTGTTGGTTTCCGTATTTCGGAACAAATGGAACAAGAAATGAAAATATGCGTTTTTTGTTCGATCGTTCATCTATAAGCCCGTGATGTTGAGTTTCCTAGTATATTATCTCTATTCCCTTTAAATTCTAGTTTTTAGG
This sequence comes from Euzebyella saccharophila, assembly GCF_014855495.1. Classification (GTDB taxonomy): domain Bacteria; phylum Bacteroidota; class Bacteroidia; order Flavobacteriales; family Flavobacteriaceae; genus Euzebyella; species Euzebyella saccharophila. The sequence goes on from NZ_JACYFJ010000003.1 coordinate 604, forward strand.
TAGTTAAATATTAAAAGTGATTTGTTTCATGTTATTAAATGTGATAATTACACTATATTTGGTTTTTATCACTTAAACTCATAACAAATGAACTCAACTCTAAACAATTTCACTAAAGTCATCTTATTAATTGCGTTATTATGCAATGCTCAAAATTCAGCATCTCAAGACGGTACGATTTACCCACTTGATGCTCCCGATGAACCAAATGCTATTTTACTGGGTACTGGTGGTGTCGACGACCAACCAGCATCGGAATCTTGGTTTCGCCAATGGGGAGACCCCATGGCCAGAAATATTACTACAGCAACACTCACGCCTTTTCTACCTGACCCTGAAAAAGCGAACGGCACTGCCGTCATTGTAGCACCGGGAGGTGGTTTTAGATGGCTGTCGTTGGGCAACGAAGGTTGGGAAGTAGCCGAGGCTTTGGCCAAACAGGGTATCGCTGCCTTTGTTCTAAAATATAGATTGCACCCAACCCCTCAATCACTAGATGAATTTACTGCTTGGATGAATAGGCCTAGAACAGCACCTTCAGAATCGAGTAATTCAGAATCTGAGACTAATAGGCCAGCTCCCCCTCAAAGAGACCTATCAAATCAACTTGAAGATGCCGAAGCTGCTTATAAAATGATTCTCAAGCGCGCCAAAGAATGGGGTGTCGACACTAACCGAATTGGAATGATCGGCTTTTCTGCCGGAGCAGGGCTTACCATGCATTCAACCTTAAACTCGAAAATTATGAAATTGGCTTTCATCGGACCTATATACGGTGGTATGGGAGCTGTCGAAGTACCTAAAAACGCTCCTCCAATGTTCAATGTCATAGCTTCTGACGATTTTCTTTTCAGGGGACAATTTGGTGTAATCGATTCGTGGTTTAAGGCTGGTATTCCCGTTGAATTTCACCTATACCAAAATGGCGGACACGGTTTCGGACTCGGAAACCCAAATCGCACCAGTAACCGGTGGTTTGATGCTTTTGTTCATTGGTTAGATGTCAATGAATTTTTAAAAGATAAGAAATAAGTTCCTCCGTCAATACTATACCAAATGACTTCATTTAAGAATAGAGGGCAACATACACCCTGTATAAAAAATATAGGCCTGCCAATGAACCGTCATAAGTTAATCATCAAATTACGTTTATTATTACCCTGCCTGATTATACTGTCGATAGCAGTGGGATGTAATACAAAACAAAAAGCCGATAAAAGTTTAAATGTAACTACAACATTTGGCGAAATAATGGGCGCCAAAAAGGATAGTGTATTTGCATTTAAGGGAATTCCTTATGCCAAGGCAGAAAGATTTATGCCTCCACAAGATCCTGATAGTTGGAATGACGTGCTGGAGTGTACGGACTTTGGCCCTGTAGCAAAACAAAAAGTTGCTTGGATCGATGATTCGGATACCGATGAAAAAAGGCTATTCAGTGTAAATGTTTGGACAAATGGCATTAATGACGGAAAAAAACGTTCGGTCATGTTCTGGCTACATGGTGGTGGTTTTCACGTAGGCGGTAGTAACGACCCCATGACCTATGGCAAAGCATTGGCAGAAAAAGGCGATGTCGTAGTAGTATCGGTCAATCATCGATTAAATATTCTTGGCTTTCTTGATTTGTCCGCCTACGGTGAAAAATATGCCCAATCAGCGAATGTAGGTATGCTAGATGTGGTAAAGGCCCTTGAATGGGTAAAGAACAATATTGAAAATTTTGGTGGCAACCCTTCCGATGTAACCATATTTGGAGAATCTGGAGGTGGTGGAAAGGTGGGTACTCTTATGTGCATGCCCGCCGCGAAAGGGTTGTTTCACAAGGCAATTATTCAAAGTGGAACCCTGATAAATGTAATGACTCAAGAAAAATCAAAAGAATTAGGATCAAAAGTGGTTAAAAATTTGAAGTTAAGTTCTGATCAAATGCACAAAATAGATTCTATACCCTACGAAGATTTAGTTGAGGCTGGCAACGCGGCTATAGCAGAGATTTCCGGTCCCAGAAAACCCGGTTCACCTACCATGTTCGGTTTTGCCCCTTCGGTAGATGGGGCTGTATTGTTGCAGCAACCCTTTAGCCCTGGTTTTTCGGATATTTCGAAAAATATTCCCCTGATGATAGGCACAACGTTAAACGAACTTATCAGAACTGCTTATTCTGAAAAAGATTTGACCGTGGCAAAGGCAAAAGAAAGGCTCAAAGAAATATATGACGAAAAAACCGATGATTTTGTTCGATTATATGCAGAAGCATATCCCCAATACACGGCTCAAGACCTTTTGTCTATTGACACTGTTTTTAGACCAAACACCATCAAAACAGCCGATGAATGGTCAAGTGTGAGCAATGCACCTATTTATGCTTATTTATTGGCATGGAAAAGCCCCGTTGAAAATGCCTCTAAAGGTTCATTTCATGGTTTGGATATACCTTTGGCCTTTCACAATGTCGATTTAAGAAAAGACTGGACGGGAAATACTGAAGAAGCTTGGCATCTATCTGAAAAAATGAGTTCTGCCTGGCTGAACTTTGCTAAGACAGGCAATCCTAATGTAAAACAACAATTGCCAGAATGGGAAGCATACACCAAAGAAAATGGTGTTACCATGTACTTTGATAATGAAAGTAAAATCGTTACACATCACGACAGAAAGCTAATGCAATTAATTTCCAAACCATAGTACAACATACTATTAAGATGTTCCTTTTATTCAATTGTATGAATTGAGTTTTCTACGCTCATGACCCTGCTGGCTTATATTGTATAATGTTCGTCTAAGAGAGGATTTGAATTAAATGTGACAAATTGAATCAGCAATTAAAACAAGCAATAATTCAAGGTAAAACCGCTTTGAGCATCGAATTTGGTTACCACCGACATCGAGGTTGTTTTAATCCATTGGAAACATACTTTTAAGAGTCAGACAATAATGATTGGGAAAATGAATTAGTAAATGATTATTGGTCATATACAGAAGAGGTTTACGAATAGCTCCTGGAGGTTGGTTCAAGACGCCTTTGGTCGCACTAAAAAAATGCTCGGCAGCTTTTAATATTCAGGTTGCCATTATGCCAGCTTGTAACGACGGTGCTTCATAGCGTTCGGAACTTCTAGCTACCTACAATTCAATAAAACAAAAGGGCAGAGTTGAACGAGTTATCTTGAGAACAAAGTATTTTTAGACCTCCAGTCGCGTATGGTAAATCCCGAATTAAATGATGTACTGGGCTTTTCAGATTTTTTAAATTATCATAAAAAAGGGTTGAGCATTGTAAAAGCGACGGTTAGGTTTTTTAATCACGATTTTAAGTGAATATAATTTCCAACACTTTGTTAAAATAAGCCAGATACCACATTTGAAATATATATGGAACAAGTAATTATTTTCCATTAAAGAAAACCATGACGCCAACCACTACCGCCAATACAATAATTGAAATGAAAATATCAATCCAACTATAACTATTCTTGGTCTTTTCTTTTTCTTCATTACTAATGGTACCGAAAGTTAAGTTAGCCACTTTTTCTTCATCGGGTGCCGGTGCCAAAAAGCTAACCACAATGGCAAAAATGATACAAACCAAGAAAAACCAAGCGCCAAAACTTAAAAAGTTCATGTCGCCCATATAAAACCAAAAACCGTTAGGGTCTAAATCATTTTTGGTTAATTCCAAAACGATTCTAATGGCTGCTACAACGATACCCATCACCAATGTTAAATAAGCTCCCAGACCATTGATTCTCTTATAGAAAATACCCAATAAAAACACCGCTGTTATCGGCGGAGCAATATACGATTGCACACTTTGTAAATACTCATAGAGAACTCCCGAGATGTTGGCCATTATAGGAATCCATATGATACCGATGATTACGACAACCATTGTCGCCATTTGGCCCGTCTTTACCAATTTTTTCTCTGGAGTATCAGGTTTTAATTTCTTATAAATATCAACCGTAAAGAGTGTTGATACCGAATTGAAAACAGATGCCAAAGAACTCATTAATGCCGCTAGTAGACCGGCAGCGACCAAACCGCGAAGACCAGAAGGCAGTACGTTGCTCATTAAAACTGGAAAGGCCTCATCGGGAGAATCCCATTGCAACTGGCCTCTCATTTTAAGCGCTAGGGCTATGACGCCCGGAATCAAGAAAAGAAAAACTGGCAACAACTTCATTACAGCTCCGAAAATAGTACCCCTTCTACCTTCTTTAACATTCTTTGCCGTAAGGGCACGTTGAACGATGTACTGATCGGTACACCAATACCATATACCCACAATAGTACTTGTAACCACCAATGAAGGCCATGGAAAATCTTGATCCGTAGATGGTCGCCACATATTAAGATATTCCGGCTTAACGGTTTCTATAAGACTGTCCCATCCGCCTACTTCCCCTAGGCCTAGATAGGTTAATACAGCGGCACCAAAAACAAGTAATATAGCCTGTAAAGTTTCGGTATAAACAACAGCCCTCATACCTCCTAAAACCGTATAAATACCCGTTAAGACGACTGTGGCAATGGCACCGGTCCAGAAATCGATACCCAATAATGCGGATACCACCACACCCCCCGCGTAAATGGTCACTGAAATTTTTGTTAGTACATAAGCTACAATTGAAAAAACCGATAATACCCAGCGAGAACGGGCATCAAAACGCTTTTCTAAGAATTCCGGCATGGTAAACACACCACTTCGGGCATAAAAGGGCAAGAATACCCACCCTAAAATCAGTACTATCCAAGCCTGTATCTCATAGATAAGCATAGGCAATTTATCACTGGCACCAGCTCCTGCCAAACCAACAACATGCTCAGAACCGATATTTGAGGCAAAAATAGAAGCCCCAACCACAAACCAACCTACATTACGCCCTGCCAGAAAGTAATCTTCAGTACTGTTCTTTTTCTTACTGATTACCCATACTGCTATACCCAGCAATACAAGAAAATATAAGGTTATTGTTACCCAATCAAAAGTATCTAATGTTTGCATGCTATATTAGGTTAGCTTAAATCGATTTATTTTGTCGAAAATTTGAAAACAGTTTTTGTGTTATAGATTTCACCCGGATTTAACCGTGTAGAGGGAAATTCGGGTTGGTTAGGACTATTAGGATAGTGTTGCGTTTCAAGACAAAAACCAGAACGATGCCCATAAGCACCCCCCTTAGGGTTTTGCAAGCTACCATCCAAAAAATTACCCGTATAAAACTGTATCGCAGGTTCGGTGGTGGAAACTTCCATCACCCTACCACTTGAAGGATCATACGCTGATGCTACTTTTCTAAGATGACCCTTTTTACCATTTAAGACCCAACAATGGTCATAGCCGCCACCAAGTTTTAATTGTTGATTATCCGCTTGAATATCTTTTCCAATTGGTTTTGGCCGGGTGAAATCGAATGGTGTTCCTGCAACACCTTTTATCTCACCGGTAGGAATTAACCCAGAATCAACAGGTAAAAAGGCATCGGCATGCAAGGTAACCTCATGATTCAAAATAGTATTCGAAAAATTGCCCGTCAAATTAAAATAAGCGTGCTGGGTAAGGTTTACTACAGTAGGTTTATCGGTTTTAGCTTTATATTCTACTTCTAGCTCATTGTCGTTATTCAGTGTATAAACTACCGTGACATCAAGGCTACCAGGGTACCCCTCTTCGTCATCTTTGCTTAAATAATGCAGTTCTAATTTTGATTCATTACTACTTTCAATGGCCCTTACCGACCAATTTACCTTATCGAAACCTACATTGCCACCATGTAAATGGTTTTCGCCATCATTAGCAGCCAAGGTATGCTTGGTATTGTCAATACTAAATTGACCTTTTGCAATTCTATTGCCATACCGCCCAATCAATGCCCCAAAAAATGGATTTTCGTTTAAGTAATCTTCAATATTGTCGAAACCTAAGGTTACATTTTCTAAGTTGTTACTTTTATCGGGTACTTTTAAAGAGATAATTCTTCCTCCGTAACTGATAACATCGACCTGCATGCCGTTTTTATTGGTCATTACATATCTATAGACGACCGTGTTATCATTAAGTTTACCGAATACCGACTTCTCAATAACCATATTTTTTTCCTCTTGAATTTTCTCGCGTCCGTTTTTCTCAGCTTTTTGTTTACAGGAAAAAAATGAAACTGAGATAACGAACAATAGCGCAAATCGATTGATTTTTAGTATCATTATTTATTGTTTAGGTTTTAGTAGCCTCTTTGAAACCCATGGTAATAGGCTTCATTGGAGTGTATCAAATCTTTAAAACTTCTAAGACGGGTGTCATCGTCGATTACCAATAGTTCAATACCAAAGATTTCAGCGAAATCTTCAAGAAATTCCGTAGTAAGAGCTTGAGTATAAACAGTATGGTGTGCACCACCGGCTAATATCCAAGCGGTGGCAGCTACATCTAAATTGGGTTTCGCATCCCATATAACTCTAGCTACGGGAAGTTTCGGTAAATCGGCTAATGGCTTAACTGCTTCTACTTCGTTAACAATCAATCGAAACCTATCGCCTATATCTATTAGTGAGGCATTTAAGGCTTTACCGGCCGGAGAATTAAAAACCAATCGAACAGGGTCATCCTTTGCTCCAATACGTAAGGGGTGAACTTCACATGATGGCTTCGCATCGGCAATCGTAGGACATATTTCTAACATGTGCGACCCCATTACCAAATTCTTGGTAGGGCTAAAATGATATGTATAATCTTCCATAAAAGAAGTACCACCTTGCAACCCTATTGCCATTACCTTCATGACCCGAGTAAGTGCAGCTGTTTTCCAGTCACCCTCGCCTCCAAAACCGTAACCGTCTGCCATTAATCGCTGAACTGGCAAGCCCGGAAGTTGTTTTAAACTACCAAGATTTTCAAATGTGTCGGTAAAGGCCATATAACCACCCTCATGTAAAAATTCGCGCATGGCAAGTTCTATTTTCGCCGCGTCAAGTAGGGATTCCCTATTTTTTCCATGTTTTAAGAGTTCGGGTGCCAAGTGATAAGATTCTTCATAAATAGTCACCAACCCGTTGATTTCTTCTTTACTCAGTTTTTCAATTCTTGAGGTAATATCCGATGAATCATAACCATTGACAGACATACCAAATTTAATTTGTGCCCCAACTTTATCACCTTCGGTAACCGCTACCTCGCGCATATTATCTCCAAATCTTGCTACCTTAAGATTTTTCATCTCATCGACTCCCAAGGCAACACGAGACCATACACCGATTTTGTGCTGAATCCTTTTTTCTTTCCAATGCCCCACCACTACTTTGCGATTGATTCGCATACGTGACATAATATGACCGAACTCTCGATCACCATGGGCCGATTGGTTCAGGTTCATAAAGTTCATATCAATAGAACTCCAAGGAATTTCAGCATTGAACTGTGTGTGCAGATGACACAAAGGCTTATTGAGAATCTTAAGACCGTTAACCCACATTTTGGCCGGTGAAAAAGTGTGCATCCAACCAATTATTCCGATACATTTATCTGACGTATTTACAGAGACACAAAATTCTAAAATCTCAGAAGGTGTCTTTAAAATGGCCTTGTGAACTATGGTAAGCGAAATATGAGTCGATTCATTTAATGCTTCGGCTATTATTTTAGAATTTTCAGCGACCTGTTTTAAAGTTTCAGGCCCATATAAATGCTGGGTACCCGTTACAAACCAAATTTCTTTATTTGATATTTTGTTCATCTTTACCGACCTTTTAAGTGGTCATTGTGTTTTTATTTTTCATTAAAATAAACCCCCTATCACCGACTAAATAAATGCTAGTCTTTAGATTGGTGTCGTAGTAGTTTTTAGAAACAAAGAGTTTAAAAACTGTCAAAAAATCTCAAAATTTCGAGAAATCGACATACCATTGATGCTTAATTCTCCGGTAATCTCGAATGAACACAATATTTTCGCATATTCTCCCTCAAAGGAAAAAACCCTCTCTACATTTTTTAAAATTTCATTTAACTACCTCATAATTGAAAGTCATATCTAGCTTATCGTGCGATTGATTCTTAAAGAATCAATTGATGAATTAAGATTAATTCTGTCAAGAAAGATTGCACCGGCCACCCATGGTAGATGATTCTGCCAGACTACGAAAATTTCATATAAAATTGTGTTCGATTTTAACTAATCACTACTTAACATTACCAATGAGTGCGCTGGCAGTTTTAAGTTTAGAATACCTTTTCTAACCTTGAATTCTTTAAAAGGTTTAGGTATTACCTTATCAGCATTTTCAAAAGTATTATGATCTTGAAGTTTAGGGGATGTTAAAATTTGTGCCTCGAAGTTCTTCGAATTCAAATTAGCAACATTGATTTCTATTGATATTTCTTTTTCAGGATCGATGTTTACAATGGAAATATGCTTTTTTCCATCTGAATTCTCGGAAGCTGATACCGATACCACCGGCAACCCTCTATATTCAGCATTGTTTTCAATTTCTGTAGGTATAAGTAATGCGTCATGGTGAACTTTATACATATGCATTACATGATAGGTGGGTGTCTTAATCATTTTTTCTTCATCGGTTAAAATAACTGCCTGAAGAACGTTTACCACTTGGGCCAAATTGGCCATTTTTACTCTCCGCGCATGATTGTTAAACGTGTTTAGAACTGTTCCCGCAATCATTACGTCACGAATAGTGTTCTGTTGGTAAAGAACCCCATTCTTCACTTCTGGCTCTGCATCATACCATCCACCCCATTCATCAACAAAAAGGTCTACCTTACCGTCGGGATCGTACTTATCCATTATTTCAATATGCTTCGTAACGTATTCCTCCATATTTAAGGCCTGCTCCATTGTTTTAAAATAGATTTCCTCATCAAAATTTACCGAGGGTCCTTTAACATCCCAATTAAAAACGGCATAATCATGAAGGGCGACCGCTTCCATCAATTCATGAGGTACATTTTTCATTAGGGTCTCTGTCCAATGATAATCATCTTCTGAAGCACCCGAAGCAATGCGGTATACCTCAGATTCACCTGACCAACCGGCCATAAAAGTGGCGTATTGTCTATAAATATTAGCGTAATATTCGGCAGTCATATTACCGCCACAACCCCAAGCTTCATTACCTACACCCCAATATTTTACTTTCCATGGCTCTTCGCGACCGTTTTTACGTCGCCAATCGGCCATGGGACTTGTGCCGTCATGGTTAGTATATTGAACCCAATCTATCAACTCTTGTACGGTACCACTGCCAACGTTAGCGGATAAGTAAGGCTCTGCCTCTAAAACCTCACAGAGATTCAGAAAGTTATGTGTGCCGAAACTATTGTCTTCAGTAGTACCGCCCCACCAGCGATTAACAATGGTAGGCCTTTCTGATTGGGGCCCAACCCCATCTTTCCAATGGTAGGTATCTGCAAAACAGCCACCGGGCCAGCGTAGGTTCGGAATATCAAGTTCTTTAAGGGCTTCTATGATATCATTTCGTACACCATCTGTATTTGGTATAGTCTTGTTTTCTTCTCCCACGTATAACCCTTCATAGATACATCTACCTAAATGCTCTGCAAAATGACCATAAATATGTTTGCTTATGGTGTCTTTTGATTTTTCGGCGCTAAAATCAATTTTTACGGTATTCTGAGCGAATACTGTAGAGACCAGCGCCAAGCACAGTAAGCCTGATAATTTTACTTTTCTTCTAAATGAAAATCTCAATTTTTTAGCTAAGGGAAATAGATTGGTTGCCATGTTATTTTAATTAAGTGTGTATAAGACACGTAAAAATAGTCAAACAAATCTATTATTAACAACTAATATGATAATTTCTCGATTTTTTTCTCAAAAAATTCATTTAATCACAAAACATACAGGTAATTAAATTTCTGATTAATAATTATTTATGTACAACAGCGCTCTCAGCATCACCTCGAAAGTATTTTGATGCTTATGGAGCCCACTTATACAGAAAAAAAGAACCACTTATCTCAAAGTGGTTCTTTTTATGGGGCATAAAAATTATAAAAGAGCTAATTTTCAAAAATTTAGCTAAGCGTTTTCCGCTCTTTGCGACAAGGTCATTCTTTTGTATGTATAATCTACAAAAGCATTGATACCGAAATTCCATTTAGGGATTTTATCGGAATTATTCACCCAATTGATCAATTTGCCCAATTTAGGTGAAGCAATGGTTACCTTGTCATTTATTTTGTGTGTAAATCCCATTCCTTCTTCGCCCCTGTCTAAAGTTGGCGCAAACATAGTTCCACAAAATAATACGAAACCATCAGGGTATTGGTGATTACCATTGAGCACCTGAGCTACTAAATCTTCAGGTGAACGACTTATCGACCCCATATCGCTGGCGTCTTCCAATAGAAAACCATCCTCTCCTTCAATTGTAAGTGATACGTTACACGCTTTTACATCTTTTAAAGAAAAAGTGTCATCGAACAATCGAAACAAAGGCCCGATAGCGCACGAGCCATTCTGATCCTTGGCTTCACCCAACAACAAAGCACTTCGGCCTTCATAATCGCGTAAATTCACATCATTGCCTAACGCAGCTCCTACAATTTTGCCGGTATTTGATACCACTAAGACCACCTCTGGCTCCGGATTATTCCAAGAAGAATCGTGCAGTACCCCTACTTCAGCTCCGAAACCAATCGAAGAAAAAGGTTGACTCTTTGTAAAAACCTCGGCGTCTGGCCCTATACCCACCTCAAGATATTGAGACCAAATACCTCTTCTTTTCAATTCTTCCTTTAACTTAATAGCATGTTCCGAACCAGGTTTAATTTCATTCAACCCCTCACCTATGGTAGATGTTATTTCTCCCCTTATCTGTTTTGCAAGACTGGGGTCGCCTTTAGCCTTTTCTTCAATAACCCTTTCCAACAGACTTTTTATAAATGTTACACCACAGGCCTTTACCGCTTGCGTGTCATTTGGGGCCATAAAAAAGGGTTGATTGCCATTCTGATTATAGAAGAGGGTATTGTTCAAAATATCGCTTAGTGTACCTATTTTCCTAATATTAGCGTCTCCGGTAGTTAAAACACTCATATAGGAATCACTGCTTATTAGTTGACTGGTAGACTTGTAGTAGTACGATAAATCGAAGACCTCACCGTTTTTAACCCATACTACATGCGGCCCCTCTACGTTGTTAAAAGCTAGTTCTTGTGGTACATGACATCGGCCCACCCAAGTTCCTATCCGGGCATGATCCGGTATTATTTCTTTTATATCCATATCTTGATTCATCTACTATATATTATCGGTGGTATAAACCCCATTTACCAATCTAACAATTTTATTAATGTTTTCATCTTGAAGATCAATAGGTAATTTTTCTTGCGGAATGTTCTGGTAGCATTTTACGGTACAAAAACGTTCTATTGCGGCTGTACCCACCGAGGTAGTGGCCTCAAACGTTGAAGAAGGATATGGGCCACCATGATGCATTGACGGACAAACCTCTACACCCGTAGGAAACCCGTTAAATATCAATCTTCCCACTTTTTGCTCCAAGGCATCCAAGACATCGACCAACCCTGTATCTTCATCTGCATGAACGGTACCGGTTAAATGCCCCCCTAGACTTTTAATAACATCCACTAATTCACCATTATCTTCGCACTGTACGACTATAGCTGCCGGACCAAAAATTTCATCTTCCAATTCTGGAGTGGCCAAGAATTTCTTTGCACTTACCTCGAAAAGATTTCCATTATTTTCTTTTTGAGAAATAATTTCCACAGAATCGGTGTCCTTTGTCTTTTGCACATTCTCCCTAAAACTTTCTTTGATTCGCTCATTTAAAAAATACCCGATATTTATCGCTCCCAATGCCTCGACCAAATCAGCTATAAAAGTTGAGTATTGGTCATTTTTCATAACCAATACTAGGCCTGGCTTAGTACAAAATTGTCCAGTTCCCAAGGTAATAGAACCTGCCAAGCCAGTGGCAATCTCTTTACCCCTGTTTTCAATGGCCTTGGGCATAATCACTAGAGGATTGGTACTGCCCATTTCTGCAAATACAGGTATAGGGTTTGGCCTAGAGGCCCCTATATTATAAAGTATTCTACCTACATGGGTGCTACCGGTAAACCCAACGGCCTTTAATTTCGGATGCTGTACCAATGCTTTACTTATTTCTGGCGAAAACCCTTGCACCATGGCAAACATTGCAGCAGGAAAATTGTTCTTTTCAATTGCCTTCTGTATTGCCCTTGTACACAATTCAGTAGTCGCCGGATGACTTGGGTGCCCTTTCACCACAATAGTATTACCCGCAGCAATGGCCGAAGCTGTATCACCCCCTAATGTAGAGAATGCCAAAGGAAAATTTGATGCAGAAAAGACTGCCACCGTTCCAAGAGGTCGATATATTCGTCTAATATCTGGCTTTGGTAAAGGTTGCCGATCAGGTATCGCGGTATCTATTCGAGCTTGTTGCCAATCGCCTTTTCTTACCAAATTCGCGAAAGAACGTAATTGATTACAAGTTCTACCTCGCTCACCGGTCAGCCGTGCTTCACCTAATCCAGTTTCCGCATTACATACAACAATTAACTGCGAACCTAAGGCTTCGAGCTCATCGGCTATTGAATCTAACAAATCGGCCCTTTCGTTCATACTTTTTATGCGTACAGCCTCAAAAGCTATAGCTGCTGCTGTAACAGCCTCATCTACTTGACTTACGTCCGCCGCAATAAACGCTTCTCCTTTTTCTCCATTTACCGGGTTCTGGGCATTGAATTCGTCGCCCTTACCTACTTGCCAGGTGCCTCCGATATAATTTTTTCTTGAAATAATCTCCTCGGTCATAATTTTCATGAATAGTTTAATTTATTAAATGATTAGAGCTTTAGTTTTAAATTTTTAGGGTTTTGATTTCATTTTATGGTGAAAAGAATATTCAAAGATCATTGCTCTCAAAATGAAGTTCTCTTCCCATTAAAGCGTATAAAAAATGTTTTCATCTCTTAAGTTATTTCAGTCTTAACCCCCAAACGACACTTAGCTGAATTTTGAAAATTTGGGACTAAAATATGATTACACCTCTAGGGTCGATACAATAAAAGTGATATTATCAGCGAGTCTTTTGATAAATAGATATGTTAAAGTTTCTTAAAATTAAAATTACACATTTTTCTTTTAGTGTGAAAATCACACGTTTAGAAAAAAACACACCTAACTATCACGATTTGAGCAAAATAATTATTTGTCAATTGCGAAAATTATTAAATATATTGTGATGGATTAATTAATAAAAGGTTATGATTTTTTTCATTTTAAAAATTCTTTAAATGAAATTTTAAGAAAATGAAATAATCAAAAATCATGTTTATGAGAGGCAAATATATCATTTAACAATTGTTTTGCCTCAGTCAACTAAAATCAGTTTAGTTCATATGTGCTATAAATAATTTTTCTTAAAGCCTAAACTAGACATGTATTTACTATCAAGACCAACTAAATTATGAAGCATACTTTTCTCAATAAATCGGGCGTACTTATTTGGCTATTATTATTTATGACCTTCTACGCGGTAGCACAAAGTTCTTTAAGAAAAGAAGATATTATACAGACATTAAAAGAGTTTGATAATGCCATGGTACAGCGCAACTCTGAAGTTTTAGCTTCAATTGTATCAGATAACTTAACATACGGCCATTCAAGTGGCAACATTCAGAATAAAGACCAATTTTTAGATGACGCCTTAAATGGTCCATTTCAATTCATTTCGATAGCTAATGAAGAACAAAGCCTTGTCGTTTCTAAAGATACAGGTATTGTGAGGCATATTCTTGCTGCAGATGCCAAGAATAATGGCAGCCCCACGAAGATTCGAATAGGTGTACTTATGGTGTTTCAAAAAAACGATCATGGTAAAATATTGCTTTTGGCCCGACAGGCTTACAAACTTTAAACAATAAATAAGCTGATTAATAATCTAACTGAATATAATTATGTTGAAAACAAAATGCACATTGATAATTCTTCTTATTGGCCTTGTTGTGCACACGAACGCTCAACAGATTACCAAAGAAGAACTGATTCTTTTAACCAACGAATGGAAAGGTGAAAGATTTGAGGATGGCAGACCCAAAGTATCTGATGAGATTTTAGACCGAATGAAATCGGTAAGCTTGGAAGAGGCTTGGGCAGTGATGAAAAATGAAGGATATCGATATCAGATAGCCGAAGACTGGAAATTGATCAATCCTGATAGTGTTCTAGTGGGCAGGGCCCTTACCGCTACTTTTATGCCCGGGCGTCCAGACGTATGGAAAGCAATTGATGATAGAGGTAAAGCTCAAGGTAAAAGGGGGCAAAACACTTGGCCGGTCGATTTGCTGGTCAAAAGAGACGTTTACGTGGCAGATCAGTTCGGGGCCGACCGAGATGGTCCGACGATTGGCGACAATGTGGGTAACGCTATTTATGCAAAATCAGGTAATGGTATTGTATATGACGGGGCCCTACGCGATGTTGAGGGGTTAATGGAGATTGGTGGTTTTACTTCTTTTTATACCAGCTATGATGCCTCGCACCACAATCCGCCGGGCGATATCAACACCATGATCGTAGGTATCAACCAACCAACCCGTATAAGAACTGTAACTGTAATGCCCGGAGATGTAGTATTGGGAAAATTGGGCGTGGTTGCCTTTATACCTCCCCATTTGGCGGAGAGGGTTGTGACTACCTCTGAGATTGTTAGGTTGAGAGATATGTTCGGCCATGAAAGAATACGAGAAGGAGTATATACTGCCGGCCAGATAGATACGCGCTGGGCAGATGAAATAGAGAAAGATTTTAGCGAATGGCTCAATGAACACATTGATGAATTGCCCGTTCCTAAAAAGCAAATTCAAGAAATACTGAAGAAAAGAACCTGGTAATTAAAAAAACAAAACTTTAAATGAAAAATTCAAGAAGGTCGTTCATCTCAAAATCATTACTGGCCGGAGCTGGTGTCGGCCTAGCGGCAAATGCAACCTATGGGTCCGAATACTTAACAGCAGTTGACAAAAATCCAAAATTATCGGCCCCATCAGACTTAAAAATTACAGATGTAAAATGTGGTTTTATTCGACGTGGTAGCGGTCTATTCGTAAAAATTCATACTAATCAAGGAATTTATGGTTGTGGTGAGGGAGTAGATGCCGTACCGGGTACTTACCACTTAGTCAAAAGAATGGGCTGGTTTTTAAGAGACCAAAGTCCGTTCAATGTACATAAAATTTTTGAGGATATTCGGCGTGCCGGTCATTTCGGAGGAGGACAATCAGGTACGTACGTCGCTGTTCTTTCTGCCATAGAGACCGCTTTATGGGATTTGGCGGGCAAAGCGTTAGACCTACCTGTTTATAAGCTACTTGGTGGAAAATTTCGTGATAAAGTAAGGGTCTATTGCGACACCGCTTTGTACCGGGTAAAATTTCCTTCGCCAGATGACTTTGCCACTGCGGCCAAAGATGCTATCAAAAACTGGGGGTTCAACGCGCTAAAATTTGATTTGGATTATGCTAGTGACCCCGATAAGTATGATCGTTATAATTGGACAGCCAGTCCTGGCGAAATCGCGCGAATGTATAACCAGCTTGCCGCGGTAAGAGAAGCCGTCGGACCAAAAATTGACCTTTGTGTCGATATGCACGGCCGTTATGACCATGTAACCGCACAAACCATTGCCAAAAAAGTAGAAGATCTTAACTTAACTTGGCTCGAAGAACCGATTCCTGCCGAGAATTTTGATGCTTTTAAAGCCATTGCTGCAGAAACGAGCACTCCCATCTCTGCAGGCGAAAATGTTTATTTAGGCCACGGCTTTAAACAACTGTTAGACAATGGAGTGGACATTGTTATGCCCGACCTACAAAAATGTGGTGGTCTTGGTGAAGGACAACGAATTGCCAACCTTGCCAATTTGTATTATGTACCTTTCTCACCACACATGGTCGCATCTTTCTTAGGGGCAATGGCATGTGCCCATGTATGTGCTTCAGTACCGAATTTCCATTTGATGGAGTGGCAATCATATTTTCATACCGATCCTATGTTCAAAGAAATAGTTACCTATGATGAAGGCGACTGGGTCAAAGACAGTTTCGTAAAAGTGTCTGAGAAACCGGGTATAGGTGTCGATATCAATGAAGAGGCCATGAAAAAATATGCTCCCGAAGGAATTCCATTTTTCGAATAGATAATTTTTTTCAGTGAAATCTTTATATCAAATTTTTCTTTGGGTGGCATTTGTATTGGCCCTCGGTTCAGGCTATTTCTATTTTCAAGATAAATATGAAATTTTTGGTCCATTATTAATATTTTTCTTTTTGGCACTTTCTTTTGGTGTCAGAGGCTATAATAAAGTCAAAGGCTTTTCTTTTGCCTTATTGATATTTGCAGTAGTCTCTTTTGCCATGACCTATCCGAAATTGTTGACTACTTGGGGTGATTTTCAGGTAAAGTCTTTAATAGTACCGTTGCTACAAATCATCATGTTCGGTATGGGTACCTCAATGAGCATCAAAGATTTTGGTGAGGTCATTAAAAGTCCGAAAGCAGTTTTTATTGGGCTCGTCTGCCAATTTACGATTATGCCGATTGTAGGTGCCACCCTAGTTTTTATATTTAAATTTCCGCCAGAGATAGCGGCAGGTGTAATTTTGATAGGTTCCTCCCCTAGTGGTTTGGCTTCTAACGTAATGTGCTATATCGGCAAGGCGAATCTTGCGCTCTCTGTAACCCTTACGACCGTTGCAACTTTATTAGCTCCTTTTGTCACCCCACTTTTAATGAAATTTTTTGGTGGTGAACTTATACCAATCGATTTATGGGGAATGATGTGGAGTATAATCAAAATAACGATTTTACCCATAGCTGCCGGACTCATTTTCAACAAACTTTTTCATGGAAAGACCGAATGGGTAGACAAGGCCATGCCCTTGGTATCTATGGGTGGTATTGCCCTTATTTTAGGAGTTATCACCGCTGCGGGCAGAGATAATCTATTGACCATGGGAGCTGTATTGATCCTAGTAGGTCTCATTCACAACATATCTGGTTACTTCTTGGGCTATTGGGGTTGCAGAATTTTTAGGCTCGAAGAAAAATCAAGTAGAACCATTGCATTTGAAGTTGGTATGCAAAATGCAGGCCTAGCATCTGGCCTGGCCAACGAAATGGGTAAAGTTGCTACTGTAGGTCTGGCACCGGCTGTATTTGGCCCAATGATGAACATTACAGGTTCTATTCTGGCCTCGTATTGGCACAAAAATGCCCCGCTTAAAAATGATAATGTAGGGCCTATCAATGAGCCATCTACACAAAATTGATGAAACTATGCGATTTTATGATGCGTAAACCGACGAAAGACAGACACCTCGCAAAAGGTATTTTAAAACCATTTTCAAGGTTGGTAATCCAAAGATTATTTTTACATGTAGTAACTGCTATAGTATTAGTGGCCTTACTTATTTCTATTGGTTGCGAAAGGGAATCTTCAAATAGGATAGCGCACACCTCTTGGAAACATTATGGTGGTAGCCCTGATCAATCAAAATACTTCGAAACACCAGGTATTACGAAAGAGAATGTTTCAGATTTGGAGGTTTTATGGGTGTACCCGACCGAAGACAACAGGTTTTACTTTTTCAATCCAATTATTGTTGACACAACTATGTATGTGCTTGGCAAGAATAATTCTCTAATTGCTATAAATGCCAAAACGGGCAAAGAATTGTGGATACATACCGATTTGTCGGGCATTACGAGAAGAGGTTTGAACTATTGGGAAAGTAATGACCATACAGATAAGCGATTGCTGTTTACGTTGAACAACTCATTACAGGCCATTGATGCCGTGACAGGTAAAACTATTTCAGATTTTGGAAAGAATGGATATACCGACCTCCGAGAGGGGTTGGATAGAAATCCTGCTTCCATTAAATCGATACAATCTATGATGCCGGGTGTTATTTATGATGACCTTATAATATTGGGGTCAGCACCGGGAGAAAGCTATTTTTCACCTCCAGGTCATGTTAGGGCTTACAACGTAATTACGGGAAAACTAGAGTGGACCTTCCACACAATACCTCACCCTGGGGAATACGGCTATGAAACATGGCCAAAAGATGCCTATAAGTACGTAGGGGGCACCAATGTTTGGAGCGAAATATCTGTTGATGAAGAACGAGGAATTGCCTATCTACCGATCGGTTCGCCCACATATGATTACTATGGTGCAGATCGATTAGGCAGTAATCTTTTTGCCAATTCCCTTGTTGCCATAAATGCCAGGACAGGCGAAAGGATCTGGCACTACCAGACAGTGCATCATGATCTTTGGGACTACGACCTATCTCCTGCCCCGCAACTCTTGACCGTTGAAAAAAACGGAGAAAAAATCGATGCCGTTTCCATAGCTACTAAACACGGCTTTGTTTTCGTTTTCGATAGGGTTACAGGTGATCCTTTGTTTCCTATTGAAGAAAAGGCCTTTCCTAAAAGTGAAATGCCCGGAGAAGAGTCTTGGCCGACACAACCAATCACATCACTACCAAGCTTTACAAGGCATGAGGTAACCCCTGAAAACTTAAATCCGTATTTTTCAGATAGCCTTAGACAAGATTGGTTACAGCGATTAGATTCTGCAAAAACGGGTCTTTATGTCCCTCCCTCGGATAAATATGAGACCATAATGATGCCCGGGGCATTAGGTGGTGCCAATTATGGTAACACGGCCGCCAACCCCCATACGGGAATGATGTATATTATGACGCAAGAATACGCTTCAACCTATCGCTTGAACAAGGTTGAACCGCCTTCTGATGAACTCACACAAAACGACGTAGATAAAGTTACTGCATTGTATAATTCTTCGTGTATTGCTTGTCATGGACCAAAAATGGAAGGTGCCGCAGGGCCTTCGTTGATTAACCTTGGCCATCATATGGCGTATCAAGATTTTAAAAATACCGTCATTAATGGCAAAGGCTTAATGCCAGGACTAGTGCATGTTGATGAAGAAGCTTTAAAGGCGTTATTCAAGTTTCTTGGTGGCAATCCTAACCAACGAAGCTATAGGTTTAACAACCAAGACCAAAACCCAATCGCCGGCCCTGTAGTAGGTTCGGGAGGTGCTAAAATAAAGACAGATTCCTTACGCGGCGCACCTATGGAAGAATATCCTGAAGATGTTCAACACCCTGAAGCAAGATATACTACTGATTACGGATTGGATTGGCCAGGTTTAATAGACCCGCCTTGGTCTTCTATTCTTGCTTATGACCTAAACAACGGAAGCATTAAATGGAGGCGCCCTATAGGCATCGACTCATTATATGCCAAGGGAGATGAGAAATTGGGTGCGCCCAATGGCACGCAAAGAAAAGGTATGGTAATAACCTCAACGGGTATCATATTCGTAACTGCGAAGGGTGGTAAACTCTATGCAATCGATGCCGACAATGGTGAAACGCTTTGGGAAACTACTTTAAGCAACGAATCTAATGCCCAACCGAGTATGTTTTCCATTGATGGAAAGGAATACTTAGTAATAAATGCTTCTTCTTCTTTTAGAAGAGATAGCTACGACCATTCCAAGAAACCCGGCGCACTACCCAAAGGTTATGTTGTGTATGGCATTCCAGACAAAAAATAATATTGAGAACCTCTGCAAGAGGCATTGACCTATTAATAAAAAAGATATTATGAAACCATTTTTGATTTTTCTATTAAGCGTTTTTGGCTCTTTTTGTTTCGCTCAAAACCTGTCAAATAGAGTAAGCCATAACGACCCTGCTACTTACAGAGAACTATCAAACGTACATGCTGGTGCCGGTAAAATGGGTTTTACCCAACTTATAGGCCGTAATGAGCTAGGTACTAACTTTTTATATCTACACACAGGTGTAATTCAACCTAAATCCGGCATAGGCCATCATTTTCACCACAGCATTGAAGAGATGTACGTAATTTTAGAAGGAGAGGCCGAGTATACCATAAATGGTAGAACTTCAAGAATAAAGGCGCCAGCTTTGGTACCTTGTAAGTTGGGAGACTCTCACGGTATTTACAATGCATCGAATAAACCTTTAAAATGGATCAATTTTGCCGTTAGTAATGTAAAGGCAAAAGGAGATGCATTTGATCTCGCCGATGACCTAAAAGACACGCAATTAGATGAGGTTCCTGTTTTTGTTTCAGCTAGGTTGGAAAACGAAAAACTACAATCTGCAAAATCACTTTATATTGGCCAGGGCATTACATTTCGTCGAATTTTTCAAGCTGAAGTATTTAAAACCAACTGGAATCATGTCGATCATGTTTCTATTGCAAAAAGATCAATGTCAAAGCCTAGGCAACTTAGCGGTGTTGAAGAAGTATACTACGTGATAAAAGGCTCTGGAGAGGTTTCTGTGAACGGAAAAAGTACCGCCATTAAACAAGACGATTCATTTTATGGATTGATGGGGGAAACTATTTCATGGAAGAGTACAGACAATGAAAGTCTTGAACTTTTGGTTATAGGCATAACTCCATCCAAAGAAAAGGATTTTGAAATTACTGGTACCCCATCCACTCCAAAGGCTATGGCTTTACAAATGGATTTTGTCGTTGAAAAAGAAAATGCCAGAAAATTTGAAGAAATGTACCATTCCATCTATGTACCTGCAATGCTGGTTCAAGATGGTTATCTGAGTTCGAAACTTCTAAGACTTTTTCCGGAAGAAGTTGCACGTGGGATTGAAGCAGAACCAACCGCTTTCAACTACCAAATTCAGATATCGTTCGACACAGAAGAAAATCGTCGTAAATGGGTCGCCAGCGCCCAACATCAAATTGCATGGCCAGCCGCTTCTTCTCTTGCCAAAGAATTTAAATGGCGTGGCTATGATGTAATGGGAGATGACGACCAGAGATAATTTCTTCGGGATTTTATAGATAATTGATATATCCTTCCATATTGGTACGTATTTTGAAAACCTTGTCATAGCTTACTATATAAAGCGTTTTCATATCCTTATCACCAAAACACAGACTTACAGGAAAAGAAGGTAAGTTGATCATACCCACAAAAGAGCCCTTGGCATCAAAAATTTGAACACCGTAATAGGTAGCGACATATATATTGCCGTTCTTGTCTATTGCCATACCATCGGCACTCGAAGATTTACCTTTTCTTTCTAGTACATTATCGGTCAACAAAAGTTCGGCAAATTTTCGACCGTTAGAAATGGTGCCGTCTTCATAGACATCGTAAGCCCAAATAAAGTTCTCTTTGTCGCTGTCGACTGGGTACCAAGATTCATCATCATAACAATTATTGATGTATAAGGTTTTGCCATCGGGCGAAAGTAAAATACCGTTCGGCATCGCAAACTCGTTCGGTGAAGTAATTCTGCTAATTACACCCTTATTAGAGACATAATATACTGCCCTACCCGGTTGAAATTTCTCAGCTTCCATCGTAAATTGCGGATCGGTGAAGTAGATTCCACCTTTTGAATCGGTAATAATATCATTAGGACCATCGATTGGTTTACCATTATAACTATCTACTATGACCCTTACTATTTCGCCAGTGGTAGTCATCTCGAGAACACGGTGACCGATCATATCGCATACCAATAAGTTACCGTTTTTATAGGGGTACAATCCGTTAGTTTGCATTTTGCCCTGTGAAATATTTCTCAAGGACCCATCGCCACTCATTTCTACAATCGAACTTTTTTTAGGGTCGGCATTCCAATTTTCATCAAAATACATATTAGAGAAATAAACTTTACCGTTCAGCCATTTCGGGCCTTCGCTAAAGGTTAAATGAGGTTCAGCTTCAGATCCGTCTATAAGTAGTTCTAGTTTGGCATTTTTAGGAATAATCTGCAAAAACCTTTTCGATGCATCTTCTTGCTTTTTTACATAATCTTCCCTTATTGGAACAAAAACATCCATCATGTCGGCACCTACTTCTCCAGCTTTTGATGAATGAACCATATTACCAGCGACGTAAATTGCATCGTTTGTCTTTAGAGCATGCTCTTCACCTACAACCATTTGTTCAAGACTTCCACGCTGCACAAAGGTCAATTGTTCTTCAGGATGAATATGTGCTCTGGCTGTGGTATTCGGTTGTAATGAGACAAAACTAAGTTGCATGTTACCGGCCGATACAATACGTGAAAAGGCACCCTCGCTTATTTTACTCAGCTGTATATCGTACAGATCATAGATCTTGTTAGGCACGATAGAGGGCTCTAAGTATGCGTCTTTAGTTTTAGTTGATTTTACGCTGCTAGAAATACCCAGTTTTTCGAGATAATCTAATCTTACTGGGTTGTACACCTCAACCAGTTGAGCCCCTAATTCACCGGCCCTTATTTCACTTACACTATTTCTTTTTTGAAAAATAAAGTCGGTTCTTGGGGTACCACTATGTGTTCCGTCTGCTTCTTCTCGCTCAATGGCTACCAATTTTTTGGTTTTATTTCCGTCCGATAATTCTATCGTACCTTCCACCATTATAAGAAATCTACTTTCTGGTAGTTCTTCTCTAGCAATAATCGAATTAGGCTCTAAAGTCAAAATATTCACCAAAGCCCCATTACCCCAAAAAAAATTTGCATTTACACCCGGGTATAACTCTAAGGTTTTCATGCTATCAAAACTTATTTTTTTACCCGCTTCCGAACTAGCCTTAACCTTATTTTTCGTATCACGTAGCTCTTTTGGTTCAAGATTGTACTTTGCTATAAGTTTGTCATTTTCTTCCTTCCATTTTGGTACAGTTAAGGTATTGCAACCCATTAACAAAAAAATAGCGATTAGAAGCTGTAAACTCACAGAATGATTATTCATATGTCTAGACATGTATAATTCATATTAATTATCGAATAAATACTTTGAAAAGTCTTAAATAGGCAAACAGATATAATGTCTTAAGTAATTTTTAACTGAGACCTATTTGAATGCGAAGTCAAGAATAATGAATAATATTTTTTTTAGCCCTAAAAATTATCATTTTCCTTGAAATTTAATAGCTTTTTTTTCAACATCTAGGAAAACGATAAGTATTGCAAAAAATATAATTGGTTTCTTTCTTAATTCTTCCACTACTTTGTTAGCAGTGAAAATATTCAAATCAGGACATCATTTTTCAAAATTAAGTGTAAAAAAAACACTAATTTATAGTGTCATATCGGTTTTGATGTTTTCGTAATAATTCTCAACTCTTTTGAATGACACCACAATCCAGTCTCTTTTGAGATTTGGCGTCTTTCGAAAAAACTAAAACTATTTAATAACTAAATTAAACTACTATGAAGAACTATTGCTTATTGTGGTGTGTTGTATTCCTGACATACTCTGACGCAATGGCCGGCAGCTTAGCCGAAATTGATTCAACTCCGCACAACAATCGCATCACAAACTATGAAAATGATTTTCAAACCTCTGTTTCCGGTCAGATTAAAGATGAATTTGGCGAGCCTTTTCTGGGGGTAACGATTATTGAAAAGGGCACCAACAACGGTACCACCACTGATTTCGATGGTAATTACACAATCAATGTATCTGGCCCGAACAGCGTACTCGTATTCTCATTTATCGGTTATAAAAAACATGAAGTAACCGTGGGCCAACAGTCAACTATCAATGTTAGCCTTGAGACAGATGTAACTTCGTTGAACGAAGTTGTGGTGACCGGTCTAGGTATCAGAAAAGATTCAAAAAAATTAGGTTATGCCGTGACATCGGTTCAGACAGAAGAACTTACAAAAACAAGAACCGTGAACCCGATGGAGTCATTAGAAGGTAAGGTTGCCGGTCTAAATATATCACCGCCTTCATCCGGTGCTGGAGGTAGTATGCAAATACGATTACGTGGGCAGGCCGCTTTTGCAGGTGCAAGTAATTCACCATTATTCGTAATTAACGGCCTTCCTATCGATCAAGGCGCAAGAGGAGCTGATGGGCGTGGAAATTCAAGGGATTTAGGGGATAACCTACAGAACTTAAACCCAGATGATATCGAAAGTATGACCGTACTGAAAGGGGCCACCGCTGCAGCTATTTATGGTGCAAGAGCTGCAAACGGGGCCGTTATCATCACTACGAAATCAGGTAAGTTCGACCAAGGTATAGGTCTCGAGTTTACTTCTAGCTATACCTCTTCACAAGCATTGGATTTTTTGGATGAAATACAACAAACAATGTACGGGCAAGGTACAGGAGGTGTTCGGCCACAAACTCAAGGTGAGGCGCAAAGTACCGGTCAATTTGGTTTTGGGGAAAGACTGGATGGAGCACCTACCGTAAATTTTGATGGTGTAAACAGACCTTATTCGGCGTATCCTTCAAAGCTTCACGATTTTCTAAGAACCGGAACAAATATTACTAATACAATCGGTTTTTCGGGGGGTAATGAAAATGGGAGCTTTAGAGCATCTTTTGCCAATACCGATGCGAAAGGCATTCAACCATCAAATGAATATAGAAAGAGAATCTTTAATGTTGGCATCAACTACAACGTTACCGAAAAGCTGAACATGCTTTTGAACGTGAATTATACCAACGAAGAAAATATCAATCCGCCCGAAATCGGTACCCAAGGCCCGGGTGCAACCAACTTCTTTAATAGAATGACGGTATCTGTCCCGATTGAAGCCTTCCAACAAAGTGCAATCGATCCTATTACGGGAGCAGAATTACGTACGAATGGGTTTTTAGGCACGATTAATAATCCTTACTATCAATTACAAAAGAATCAATTCTTTAACGATAATAGAAAAAGACTTTTAGGAACGGCAACGCTTAGATATGATATATTGGATTGGCTTTATTTGCAAGGGCGTTATAACTATGACTATGCCACCAATTTAATGGAATGGAACGAGTTGAACGGCGCAGGAGCCACTACTACTTTAGAAGGTGATACCGGTTTTTACAGAGGTCGTTATGATATTCAACAAAATCAATCAACAGACATTAATGCAGATTTCTTATTAGGTGCCAGTAAAGAGTTCGGCAAACTTTCTATTGATGCCAGTTTTGGTGGTAATACCTGGCGTTCTCAATTTCAAAGAAACGCTCAATACTCCAGATTGTTCGTAGTTCCCGACCTTTATTCAATCAAGAACGGAACTAACTTTGAAACAGATGAAGCAGGTTTTCAACCCTATGTTTTTAGCCGATTCAGAATCAATTCATTATACGGTCTGGCCGAATTCGGCTACAATGATCTTGTATATGTGAATTTTACCGGAAGACAAGATTGGTTTTCTGTATTGAACCCTGAAAACAACGGTGTTTTTTATCCTTCAGTTTCAGGTAGTTTGATATTTTCTGAATTCTTAAAAGATTCCAACTGGCTCAACTACGGAAAAGTAAGGGCGTCTTGGGCAGAAGTTGGTAGTGCCAATGGTGTAGGTACATTTGAAGGTATACTTAACTATACCATCAACCCTCCCTTTAATGGGCAGACAACTGCGGGCGTATCGGGCACATTCGCCCCTAACCCCTTCTTAAGGCCTTTTACCGTGACCGAAAAAGAGATAGGCTTAGAGATGAGATTACTTGACAACCGTTTGCGTTTCGATATCGCAGCATTTGATAAGGTTACCACCGATCAAATATTAGACGTGACCCTTTCAAACGCTTCAGGGTACGATAATTCTAAACAGAATCTGGCATCCTTGAAGAACAGTGGTCTAGAAACGCTCATCGAAGGTACTCCAATACAAACTAACGACTTTCGCTGGACGACCTCTTGGAACAACGCCTATCTATCGACCGAGGTGTTGGATGTAGGAAACGATAGCGGAACCATCTTATTGATTTATTTTAATGGTACGGGCAATGAATTCCTAGGAGAGCTACGATATACCGAAGGTATGGCCATGAACCAATTATACACCCGAACTTTTAGAAGAAACGAAAGCGGTCAAGTATTGGTAAGCGATGACGGTCGAATTCTCGCCACCAATGGCGAAACCCCGGGAGCGGAGGATACCAATGGGTTTTTGCCTGTTGGTAGTTCAATACCAAAACATGTAGGTGGCTGGAACAACGATTTTGAATACAAAAATTTTAGGTTCGGCTTCTTGGTCGATTATAAGTTCGGTGGAACCGTTCTATCCTCCACTCATTTGAATATGTTGCGTCAAGGTCATTCGATTATGTCGTTGGAAGGTCGTAGAGATGGTGAAAACGGAATTATAGTACCCAACAGTGTGTACGAAAGTAACGGTCAGCCAAACACCACTGCGGTCACCAACCTGCAATCATTCTATGCCGACTATCGCAACCTTCAAATTGGAGATCCTTTTACATACAAATCTGACTTTGTAAAATTAAGAAGCATATCGTTAGCCTATGATTTTACCGATTTTATCAGAAAATCATCAGACCTTCAATTTCTAAAAGGTCTAACCTTAGCGGCCTCATGTCGTAATGTGGCCATTCTATATAAAGACCTACCGGGTCTTGACCCAGAGGCAATCCAGTCTTCTGGCGATTTTAGGGCAGGATATGAAAATTCGGCATTACCGACGACCCGAAACTTTAATTTCAGCCTAAATGTTAAATTTTAGAACAATAAAAATGACAAAATATATAATTCCATTAGCATTTATCTGTCTGCTTATAAGCGGATGTGATGAAGATTTCGTTGAAGTAAACACGAACCCTTATGCGGTAACAGAAGTTGACCCGGCACTATTGTTTGCAGGCGCTCAAAGAAGTCATATAGGTAACTGGACAGCCGAACATACGATAGTGCAACAGTTCGTAAACCCCTATAACCAAGGTGCCACATTAGGCTTTAATTTTAATGAGGATATCGACGGAGTCAATAATCCAAAATGGAACGAATCATACCCTTCAGTGATAAGAAACTTGGTTCAAGCCATGAACTTATTGGGTGAAGATACCGACCGAACCAATCTTCTAAGCATGATTCGCATTTGGAAAGCCCAAGTTTTTATGGGTTTGGTAGACACATACGGAGATGTACCTTATTTTGATGCCGGTAAAGCCGTAAGTGACATTACATATTTTCCAACCTATGATAGCGATCAGGCCATTTATGAAGATTTATATAAAGAACTATCAACTGCCATAGGCGCACTCAACCCGAATGGAGACTATGTAGCCGATGACCTTTTTTACGGAAGTAGTAGTGAGAACCCAACAAGTTCAGCTTCGGCTCAAGTTGCCAAATGGCAGAAATTAGGTAACTCATTACTATTGAGACTGGGTATGAGGTATACTAAAATAGACCCTGCCAAAGCAGAATCTATCGTTTCGGAAGCATTTTCTGGAGGGGTAATGACCTCAAATAGCGATAATGCCTATGTAAAGTATGATGGCAATACCTATGTTTGGGAAGATAATAATGTGCTTAGAGATTTTTCTTTCTTTAACTATGCTGCAGAACCTTTTGTCGATTATCTTAAAGAGACAGAAGATCCCAGGGCAAAATATATGATAGCTACTTACACCGATCCAGGTGCCGTTGCAAATGAAAGCTCCCCTGACACTACTTTAGAAAACCAATTTGGCGTTCCGGTGGGTGTTTCCGATGCTGAATTGTCAGATACTTCGTTGGGCTATAGAGGTACAAAAGGAGCCGGTCTTGACTATGCGCAACTTAATGTTTTTGCAGTAGCTTCTCCTGCGGCTCCAGCATTTTATGTGACCTATGCCCAAACCTCGTTATTATTGGCAGAGGCCGCTTTTCGAGGCTGGGTTTCGGGCAGTCCGCAAAGTTATTATGAAGAAGGAATCAGTGCTGATATGGAGATTTACGCCCTTTACCCGAATACCGAGCCAATACCCGCTGGAGAGGTTGACTCTTATCTAGAACAACCAGAGGTGGCCTATGACCCCGCCAACGCTCTAGAACTTATCAACACGCAGTATTGGGTCGTAAACTTTAGAAACGGAACCGAAGTTTTTGCCAATTTTAGAAGATCAGGCTTTCCTGATTTGAGCAGAAACGATTTTAATGACAATCTATTAGCCAATGGGGGTGATGGTTTTGCCCACAGAATGTCTTATCCTGATCGTGAAGGATCTGCAAACTCAGAGAGTTACGCCGCCGCGGTAGCTGCTATCGGAGGAGATAATTTGATTAATCGCGTTTTTTGGGACGTAGAATAGTAAAAAGTACTTGAAAATGTTAGTTTTTTTGTGTTAGCTATATTCATTTTACGGCCATATATCAGATAATATATGGCCGTTTCTTTTGTTGTAAAAAATGATTGAAGTGAGAAATAGAATATACCTTTATTTTCAGCTGGCCAACTTAACCAAAAGATGCTTTTTACGATACTCTCTTGGAGTTAGTTTATTTTTCTTTTTAAAGGCTACATTAAACCTACATATAGAGTTAAAACCCGATTGATATGCCACAGAGGTAATACTATCGTTTGAGACAGTCAACTTTCTCTCGGCAAATGAGATTCTTTGGGTAATGATATAATCAGAAATAGTCTTTCTAAATGCCTTCTTAAAGATAGAATTGGCATAATCTGGGTGAAGGCCGACTTCTTTTGCTACATGACTTACCCGTATCGAATCTGTAAAATTGGCAGCTATGAACATTGCCATACGTTCTACCAAATTTATATCTGCTGGTTGTGTATTCTTGAGGTTTATCTCGGAAGAAAAAGACTGAAGGGCAAATCTTTTTATATAGGCCCCAATTTCTAAGCTACAAGCACTACTCAATTGTGATTCGTTTTGCTTTAATTCTTTTGACCACTTTTTGAACCGTTTTTTTTCGAACTTAATGTCTTTTGGGGCTGCAATACTAATAAACTCACCATCAAACATGGCATCAAGAAAATCTTTTGGTAATTTCCATTCGTCAAGTATGGAGAATGGAACTGTTACTACAAAATAAGGATCTTCTCCCAAGTAATTGACCACTTGATGCGGCATTAAACCCCAAAAAGCAACAATTGAACCTTTAGGTATTTGATATTCATTATTACCTATTAAATAGGTAAGAGAACAATCTGGCAGAAAATTTATTTCTAACTCATTATGGCGTTCTTGTTTAGCCATCACTTGCGGCTGAAATAATTCACAGGTTAGGCCATATGGCTCTAAATCTTTTCTATGTTCATCAAATCTAATCGACATTTTAGAAAATTATGGTGCTTACTTATAAAATAATTACCGTGGTCAGATCACTATAAAGACACTGTAAAGATTTTTAAAGTAACTCGAACAAGAATAAAGTGTAAATATTACATTTGTAATTTAAGATTTATTTAATAAATATGCAAATGGTAATCTATTAGAGTAGAATTAGGCCACTACTGTTGTCTGTAAAGTAAAAAATGAATTCTCTTCTAAACTATGCTTGACCATAGGTTCGCAAAACATCTCGCAAACTTTGTCTATCTATAGACTTATATATTAATTTACTTTTCTGAATTGAAGATTATCTGAGCAAATTTATGTATATCATGCCGCCAAACTGGCCATGTATGACCACCAGGGTATTCGCTGTAATCATAATTAATACCCATTTCATCAAACTTTTTCATCATCACTTGGCAATTTTCAAAAGCTATATCGGTTTCACCACCCATTGATATGAAGAAGTTTTCCAGATTATTGTTTATGGTATCTACATTCTCCTTCATATAATCATATTGTGGTTTGGAAAGCTTTTCATTATTGGCAAACCAACCCGAACTAAATACGCCTAAGTAAGCAAACTTATCGGTGTGGTGAACCCCTGCATGTAAGGTCTGTAGGCCTCCCATTGACAACCCTGCCAATGCCCTGTTCTTAGCATCTGCCTTGACCTTGTATTTGCTTTCTACAAAAGGAATGACACCTTTTAAAAGTTCATTTTCAAATGCTACAAAGCCATCACTATTGAATCCTGAACTGGGTACGTTACCATCTATCATGGCAATAATCATGGGTTTTGCCTTATTATCGGCAAGAAGATTGTCCATTATAAAATTTGTCTTACCCTGTTGCGCCCAACCTCGTTGGTCTTCACCGCCTCCATGTAAAAGGTACAAGACAGGATATGATTCTTCTGACTCATCGTAACCGGGTGGGGTGTACACGTACATTTGACGCCATGACTGCGTCGCTTGCGAAAAATATTCGTTGACCCTTAAATCGCCATGAGGTACATTGGTCTTGGCATAATAACCATCTCCTTTAAAGGGAATTTCGATGCCGCTGGCCATTCGCCCCATACCATAAAACGATTCGCTTGCAGGGTCTGCAACGGCAACACCATCTATGACCAACGAATAATAATGAAACCCTTCACCAATGGAGTCAGTGGTTACCGACCAATACCCTTCTTCATCAAAATCCATATCATACTCTTGGCCCAAATCAATCTGAACGGTCTTGGCGTTTGGTGCCTTGGTCTTGAAAATGACGCGGCTATCGGGCAATATTTGAGGGTATTGCGACCTTCTGATATTTGTACTAGCGGGCGTACCCAACACACTGTATTTATCAAATTTGCCTTTATTCACCGGTTTAAAAAGCAATTGCGAAAACATGTACAGATCGTTCTTCCATACCTCAAAGTCGTGACCTCCCGGTTCTATATAAAAAACATGGGACACTTCATTGTCTCTAAAATAATCGCTTGTCCTTTTACTGAACGGCATAAGGCCATCTTTGTCCCCGCAAGAAATCCAAAGTAGTTTTATTTGTTCTTTGGCTTTGGCGGGGTCTATCAATAATTTCTCGGGGGCCATGGTGTTGGGCGCAGAAGAAAATCCGCCTATCCAAGCAAATTTATCCAAATTGGTAAGGCCAAAGTTCAACGATTGACCACCACCCATGGATAGGCCGGCCAAAGCCCTATGTTCCCTATCCTTATAAACTTCAAAATTCTTTTCTACATACGGAATGAGATCGTTTAGCAGATCCTTTTCAAAATTGGCAAAAGCCGCTACTTTATCGCCCGAGAAGACATTGCCTTCGGCCCTATCGTTTTTCATTGCCCTACCATTGGGCAAAATCACTATCATGGGCTCTAATTTACCTTCGGCATATAGATTGTCAAGTATAACCTGCGGCGTACCTTGGTTATACCACTCTTTTTCATCGCCACCGATACCATGAAGCAAATACAGTACAGGATACCTTTTACTTTTATTGAAACCTGGTGGGGTGTACACCAAAGCTTTTCTTGTTGTGCCCACAGTTTTTGACTTGTAGGTTATACTATCAATTTTTCCTTTTTTGATTTGTGCTTTTGGCACATCAAAACCTACTGGGGCGTGCTTGACCATTACAGGATCGTTCGCCCTGTTCCTCATTAAATTGAACACCTTGGTCGCATATCTTTTTCCTAAAATTCGGTATCCCTCGGCATTAAAATGAAGGTTGTCCTTAGCATCCGGAACACCTTTAGAAGATACAATGTGAGCATTGGGCATGGTCTCTGGCAAGGTGGCAATAATAGCATTCATGCTGCCGCAAACCCCACCTTGGTCGGTATGTACCACTTCACCCGCAAACAATGGAGTTTCTTTGGCGTTCAAACCTAAATCTTTGATCAGGTTGTCATAAACAATTTTCACCTTTTTGGGCCACAACGAATCACCTGTGTTCGATTCACCCTGATGCAATAAAATACCCTTGATCACACCATCTTTTTGAGCTACTTTGGCCAAATCTACCAATCGTTGATACGGATTGTTATCGTATTCTTTAGCCATGTTTTTTAACCAATCGGGGGCCGTTAATAGGTATTCTTTGGTCTTATCTTTATCAAACAGTTCTATTTTACATCCGCCAACGGCGACATTGATTACCCCAACTGTTATGCTGTCCGGTAATTTTTCAACCATCGCCCTGCCAAAATAATCGGTCGGTGTCAATCCGGTTTTGCAACGACTAAGGGGTGGCACTGCCGTGTACCATTTACCCATTTCTCTATTGAGGTCCGGACAATCTAGGGCCTGTAGTACTTTAAAACGCTCATTGACGTTAACGGTGTCTTGTGCCTCAATTCTAGCGTTTCCTTCCATATTCGATTGACCAAAGCTCAAATAAATATGAAAGTTTGAATTTTGGGAATACAATGTATTTACAACCAAAAAAAGGAAAGTATATACATGAAAGCGAATTAGTTTTTTCATTTGGTTTTCGTTTTACTAATTTTTATTTAAAGACTCTTTGAAGTGATTGAGTTAAATACAATTTACAGTTCATCCAAGTATGGCCACCCGAAACAAAAATAGGCTCCACATCAATTTTCTTTTCTTTGAACATGGCTAAGTTGCCTTTAACGCTTTCATAGAGAAAGTCATCTTTACCAATACTGATGGTGAACAGTTTTAATTGCTCGTTTATTTTTTCTGCATCTGGGTTCCAGTTTGTAAAGTTTTGCGCAAATTCCCGTGTTGCAGTGTAAGGTGCATATGAGAATATATAAGAGAACTTGTCTGTGTTTGTAAGGCCAATGTTTAAAGTTTGGCCACCACCAACAGAGAATCCAGCAACTGCTCTATTTTCAGTGTCAGTATAAACAGGGTAATTACTTTCAATAAAAGGAATGATATCATTCATCACATCTTTAGTGAAATCTGGCATGGGCCCCGGACGAACATTCCCGTAAGGCATTACAATTAACATAGGAGTAGCTTTGCCATCGGCAATTAAATTATCAGCAATTAAATTGGCTTTTCCAACTTTAGTCCAAGTTTCTTCAGTATCCGAACCACCATGAATTAAATAAAGTACAGGATACTTTTTTGTTTTATCCTGCATATTGAAACCAGGAGGCGTATAAACCAATACTCTTCGTGTAGTTTCTAATGTTTTAGAATCATAGTATCGGTAAGTCACTTTACCATGCGGAACATCTCTAAGGGAGTGTGCCAAAGGTTTATTCCCCGGAACATCTACAATACTTCTTTTAAAACGCTCGTTGGCAAAAACGTAAGTGTTATTTGGGTCTGCAACTTCTATACCGTCAACTTTAAAGCTATACGGATAAATATCTGGAGTGACTTTTTTGATCGTTGTAGTCCATACACCTTGCTCATCTTTTTTCATGGCAATTTGTTCAGCAACAATTTCTGTACTTAACAAAACCTCTTTAGCATTAGGTGCAAAATACCTAAAGGTAACATTGTTGTTTTTATCAACATCAGGAGAACTTAACCTAGGGGCTCTCTGGGCGTTCACCATTTGAATCGAAATCAATAGTATGAAGACTGTATGTATAATTTTTTTCATGATGATTATTTAAAAAGTAATTGAGCAGATTCGGTTACAAATTTCTTTACGTTCATCCAAGTATGACCGCCAGAAGTGACAAGTCCTTGAAACTTGATATTATGCTCATCCATATACTTCATATAATCCATTACTGGTCTATACATAAAATCTGAATTACCAACACTCACCCAATTCAATTTTAGCATTTTATTGGTTTGTTCTGGGTTGCTACTTACGGAAAAAAAATCGGTATCCATATCCTCTGGGGAAGATGAAGCAGCATAGGAACAAACCCAAGCAAAGGTGTCCATATTGCCATAAGCTATTCTTAGTGTTTGTCCGCCACCTCTTGAAAAACCGGCAATGGCTCTGCTTTCTCTGTCTTTAATGGCTCTATAATTAGATTCAATGTAGGGGATGATATTTTTAATCAAATCGTTCTCTATCTGTTTCATTCTTGCGTTTGAAGCTTCACTATCGCGAGGCGGATCTTGTGGTTTTACGTCTCCAGTTTGTTCAGCAATTCTAGCTGCCGTATTACCGTAAGGCATTACAACTATCATAGGTTCGGCAAGACCTTCTGCAATAAGGTTATCTAAAATGAAATTGGTTCTACCAACTTTATAAAAAGTTTCCTCTGTATCGGTAGTACCACTTATTAAATAAAACACAGGGTAATTTTTATCAGGTGATTCATCATACCCTGGTGGCGTATAAACTACCACGGAACCCGAAGAACCTTCCAAGGAAGGGTAATATTCGTAAGTTACAGCACCGTGAGGCACATCCCTCAACTCATACATTCTCGGTTCATCGCCTGGCACCAATAAAATACTGCCTTTAAACCTTTCATTTGGAAAATAATCCACATTTCCGGGATCCATTACAGATGTACCATCTACAATAAAGTTATATGGATATATATCTGGTTGAATTGGGCCAACGGTAGTTCGCCAAATACCTTGGTCTCCTTTAGTCATTTCAACAGGTCTGCCACTTAAAAACTGTCCGCTCAATACTACTTTTTCAGCATTTGGAGCCAAGTACTCAAAAGTGACGGTTTTGTCATCATGCACCTGTGGCGAACGTACAAATGGACCTCTTGGAGGTTGCGCTTGCAACGTAAAAGCCAACGCCAACATAAAGGTGAAGATTAATAATTGTTTAGTTTTCATAGTTACTTATATAGTTAGTTTATTTCATCCAATCATTTCGCTTTAGCCATGCAAACAATGGGTCCATCCATCCTTGATGTCTAAATATAAATCCATGCCCGCCTTTGGGGTAAATATGTATTTCAGCATCTACTTTATGGTGCCGTAAACTTTCAAAATAAGAAATGCTGTTATCTACATCTACCGTAGTGTCATCGGCAGTATGTGTTAAATAGGCAGGAGGCGTATTTTCTTTTACTTGTTGTTCGTTTGAAAATAACGTTACATCGTCTTCTGAGGGTGTTTTTCCAATAAGCGCATCACGTGAACCGCCATGGGTTAAATCAGGAGTCATACTGATTACGGGATATACTAAAATTTGGAAATCGGGCCTTAAACTGGTATTATTTGGATTATCAATATAAGATGTTTCAAAATGGGTTGCTGCAGAGGAGGCCAGATGTCCACCAGCAGAAAAGCCCATAATACCAATTCTGGAAGCATCAATGCCCCATTTTTCAGCATTTTCACGCACCAATTTAATCGCTTGTTGGGCATCTTGAAGCGGACCAATTTTTCGGTCTTCCATAATGTCATCATTGGGCAAGCGATATTTCAATACAAATGCGGCAATACCCTGTTCAGCCAAAGATTTGGCATTGCCCACACCTTCACCTTGATAAACAACAACGCTATAACCACCTCCCGGCACTAGGATGATAGCAGTTCCATTGGCTTTTTCTGGATTTGGTTTAAAATACTCTAATGTTGGATTCGTGACATCTCGATACATACCTTCTCCAGATTCCTTTATTTCCGATGGTTTTGAATTTGGAATTTCTGAAGAATATAGATTTATTATTTCCTGAGCATTTATAGAGGAAAATGATACTATGAATAAAACTATATGGTAAAAAATATTTTTTTTCATTGATCGGATTTTAATTTTACGACTGCTTTTACAGGAGTTTTAATCACTAAAAGCCTTTTATTTTTCTATTTAGGCGAGGCATCATTTGTCGTAGTAGCATAAAGCCCTAATAAACATCCTGTAAAACCACCTGCCACATCGGTTGACAAAATGTCGCCCGATACAGTGCCACCCAAAGGCTCAAAATCTGCTCCGTTCAAAGCGAATTGAAACTCATATTTATCGCCATTGGCAACAATTTTTAAATCAATCGAATTGTTCCAGTCAATTTTTTGTGCTGCCAGAATTTCAGATTTTAATTCGGCCCGTCTGTTGGGCTTATAGTTCTTTTCAAGAATCACATAGTAGTCCTTATCTTTTTTGGTCACCCCAAAAACGTAGTTTGAATTTTCATTTTGATAAGCCGTAACTCCAGCCAGATCTTTTTCGGACTTTGGCTTGTAGTTCATGGTGGTGGTAAAAGAAAAACTGTTGTGCTGTTGGCGGTAAAAAAGTGTGGAAGTGGGCTTCAGTTCTTTTATTTGGGTTTCAAACGGGGTTATCTGCATACCATTTTTTACCTTTTTCATAAAAGCTTCCCTGGGCCCACGTAAACCAATCCATCTAAAATCTAGGTTATCACTTGTAAAATTTTCGGTGTAGGTAAAATTGCCGTTGGGAACAAACCCATCTTTGCCGGTATTGTTGGTGATACCTTCGGGCATTTTCAATTTAGGCTCCATAGGAACCAACCCATTTTCAAAAACGGGAAATTCTCCGG
The DNA here is from genome assembly GCF_014855495.1 of Euzebyella saccharophila. Classification (GTDB taxonomy): domain Bacteria; phylum Bacteroidota; class Bacteroidia; order Flavobacteriales; family Flavobacteriaceae; genus Euzebyella; species Euzebyella saccharophila. The sequence continues at coordinate 36,700 of NZ_JACYFJ010000003.1, forward strand.
ACCAATCCACAGGAAGAATAAAAGTCTCACGCCCCGTATTCACCCTATTTTCTTCGTTGGGCCTAACGGCAAGAAACACACCGTAATACTTTTCATCAGGACCTTGAACCAAATCTGCATGACCGGCCCAATCTACTTTGTTTTCCCTGTCTTTTGGAAAATAACGTTGCGTTAGAATAGGGTTGCTGGGTGCCGGCACATAAGGCCCCTTTGGGTTGTCGCTCTTAAAGATAACCTCGCTGTGCCAGCCACCGGTGCCGCCTTCGGCACACATTAAATAATAACTACCATCTTTTTTATAGATATGTGGCGCTTCGATCCAAATAGGCTTTTCGGTAATATCAACACCTCCATCCACTATAATTATATCCGTGCCCTCTATGACCTTGTCATTTTCTACATCATATTCCCAAATCTTTATCACACGATGACCGTTGTACTGTTCTTTGCCCCTGTCCGGTGCATCGTTGTGGACAATATAACCTTTACCATCCTCATCAAAGAAAATGGAAGGGTCAATTCCGCCAAAACCAAGTTTAATGGGACTGCCCCATCCTTTCATCGGATCTTTTGTTTTCACAATGATATTTCCCAGTCCGCCAGAAAAGGCAGTAACAATCATATAAAAGGTATCATTATGGGGATTGTATGTTATCCCAGGGGCATAAACACCTTGACTAATACCAGTATCATGAGGGTTGAACTCGGTAATATCATCTAAAACACCCCCTAAATCTGTCCAATTAACTAAATCTTTTGAATGGAAAATGGGTACTCCGGGAAACATGGCAAACGAGGAGCAAACCATATAATAGTCATCTCCTTTTCTTGTGATGGCCGGGTCAGGATAACATCCTTGTAAAATAGGATTGTAAAACTCGTTTTCTTCTAGTGGATTGTCGTTGTACCAAGCATCGTTTCCTTGGTAAGTTACCTCGGAAAAAACAGGTTGGTTAGTAGCTTTTTGGGCATTTAAACGGGCAGAAAACCCCATTATACTGGCTACGACAATTCCAGTTATTATATATTGCTTAAGTCTTTTAGTATTATTGAGCATGATAGAGATTATTTGAATTGAGAATTTGTTTTTAGTTGTTTTTCCAAAGGTTCGGCAAGAACCTGTAATATAAAAGATGTCGCCATGTAGACCAATCGTGTCCGCCTTTGCCGCCCTCGTAATATTCGTGTTCTATATTATGTTTTTTTAATGCCTCAACAAGGCCTTGAACCCTTGCGTTGAAAAAACCTTCTGCTTCCTTGGTTCCTTGACCAACAAAAAGATAATCGACCTTATCATTAACCTTAGGGTCGTTCAAGAAATGTGATAGGGTTTCTTCCGGTTTTGTATCACCGGCACTCAGAATACCAAAATTGGCAAAGATGTCCAAAGACCTAAACCCAATGAACATACTGTGCCGACCACCCATTGACAATCCGGAAATGGCTCTTCCTTTAGGGGATTTTATCGTACTGTAACTCTCATCAACTACTGGAATGATATGGTTTCTTAGCTCCTTTTCGAAAATATCAAAGGTCAATTGCGCATGCTCAGGATGATTTCTATGGATGATCTGATTGTTGGGTATAGCAATGATCATTGGTTTGGCCTTACCCTCTGCCAAAAGATTGTCCATAATAAAGTTCGCACGACCATCGTACACCCAATTTGATGGCAATTCACCACTACCGCCTAATAGGTACAATACAGGATATTCTTTAGCTGCATCGTAACCGGGTGGGGTATAAACATAAAGTTCTCGTTCACCATTGGTCACATCAGAGTGGTACACGTGACGGGTAACGTTGCCGTGCGGTACGTTCTTTGCATCGTAATACGAAGGTCCATCACCATGAATAACCAAATTGCTGTACGGCGGCATGGCGGTAAAAGCCGCTTGGGTATTGTTGGGGTCGGCTATTTGTGCACCGTCTATCCTAAAATGATACGAATACATGTCTACAGGAAGTGGGCCAATGGTCAAGGACCAGACCCCATCATCACCTTTGGTGAAGGGTATTGCCTCTCAGCCTTTTCCCAAAGCAGTATTAATGGCACCGGGATTCAACTCCACATTTTTTGCATCGGGAGCCTTTACACGAAAAGTAACTGTTTGATCGTCGTGCACTTCGGGTGAGTTAACCGCTGCACTAAAAGGTGTGAGCCCTTCAGTATCTTTTTGAGGATTATATTCTAGGTTTACATTGGCCTGCTGACCAAAACAAAAAGCTGCCCCTAACAGCAAGGCAAAGGCAAATGGTATGGTATTTAATCGGATGGAATACATATCTTAATATTTTTGACCCTTAATTGGGTTGGATTAATTTTTGAAAAGTAATTGAGCATATTCATAAAGGCTTCTTCTCCAAGTCAACCACTCGTGTGCCGTTCCATCAGATTCGTAGTAAACGTGTTGAATATCTTGGTCATTCAACATTTGTCTAAACGCGCCAACAGATTCTGGAAAAGGGTCGGGTTCTTTAGTGCCAAGGCCTAACCAAAACACCTTTATTTTTTCATCTATGGCGTTACCATCATCAAAAGCTCCGTTTAAAAACGTTTTTGTATCTATTTTATCGCTTTTGGGATAATTCGAAGTTCCGCTAAAACCACCATAAAAAGCGAACTTGTCTAAATGGTTCATAAGAATACGCATGGTCTGGTTCGCTCCCATCGAGAGCCCTGCAATGGCTCTGTTCTCCCTATCTGATTTCGTACGGTACGCTTCATCAATCATAGGAATCACCTCATTGACCAAGACCTCCTCAAAAGCAGATGGTGGCCTGCCTCCTTTATTTACATCTTCAGGTCGATAGGCGTACCCATTATCCATTACAATAATCATGGGCACCGCTTTTTTCGAAGCTATCAGGTTATCTAGAGTAAGGTTGGCCTTGCCTTGAGACGCCCACCCAGTTTGATCTTCAAAACTGCCGTGTTGAAGGTACAATACCGGATATCGGGTACCATCAGCTTTACCGTAGTCGGGCGGAGTGTAGACAAAACACCTTCGCCACGCTTGGGTAATATTTGAGAAATAAAGCTTTTCAGATACGGTACCATGTGGAACATCTTTCAGTTCAAATTTTTCGCTATCAGATGCCGGTATTTCTATACCGCTTCCCCAGCGGCCAGCGCCATAATAATACTTCGTGCCCGGATCGGGAACCAAGGCACCGTCTACGTTCAATTGGTAATAATGAAAACCTTCATCTTGTGGAGCTGACTCTCCTACCCAAAACCCATTGGTGTTTTTGGTCATCTCATATTGGACTCCACCAATATCCAACTGTACTTTTTGGGCTTCTGGAGCCGATATACTGGCCCGCACCCTACCTTCTGAATTAACTTTGGGGTATTCTCTACCGGGTTGATTGGTTTCTGAAGGCTTAAAGTCTTCAACAGGATTTACCTGTGCAAAACCAATGAAGCCCATCAAGAAGATTACCCCAATTGCTAATAGATTCTTCATCTTAAGATCGTTCTATTAAAATAGAAGTGGGGCCAACTCATACAGACTACGTCTCCATGTTTGAAATTCGTGGGCCGTGCCTTCCGAAATATATCCAACAGCGTTGTAACCAGCACTCTTTAAAGCTGCTACGGATTCTTTTATTCTTTCTGGACTTTCTTTGCTTCCACAGCTCAAGAAAACCAACTTAACATCCTCTTTTTTGATATCATCAGGACTATACACACCACCACTTAACAAAGCATAGTGAGAAAAAACTCCAGGTTTGTTCATAGTAATGGTTCTGGTTTCCATACCTCCCATTGAAAGTCCTCCCATAGCACGATGATTCTCATCGGCTACTGTTCTAAAATTCTGGTCAACGTAAGGAATCAACTCATCTACCAAGACCGTTTGAAAAGGTTTAATGTCAAAATTTCTCAGTCCACCAAATTTGATTTCGTTGGTCATACCATAGGTCATCACAATTAAAAAGGGCTTTGTTTTACCTTCGGCAATAAGATTGTCCATAATCAAATTAGCGTGACCTTGGTTGCTCCATGCGGTTTCATCTTCGCCCCAACCATGTTGTAGATAAAGCACAGGGTATCTTTTTGACTGGTCTTTATGATAGCCCGGGGGGGTATATACAAATGCCCTTCTAGAGGTATTGGTGCTCGGTGACGGAAACAAAATTTGCTCCACTTTACCATGTGGCACATCTTTTAACGCATAGAACTCTTGATCGTGGGCAGGAATTTCGATACCACTTTCCCAACGTACTGATCCGTAATAGTTCTTGGCCCCAGGATCGTTGAAAGTACCGCCATCTACATCAACGTGGTAGTAATGAAAGCCTTCATCCATAGGCCCTTCGGTAGTACCCATCCAAAAGCCATCTTCGCCTTTTTCCAATTTGGTGCCTCCCCGGCCACCCAAGCCTAAACTGACCCGAACACTGTCCGCAGCAGGTGCCTCAATTCTAAATCGTGCATAGCCTTGAGAATTCACTTGAGGATATTCCTTGCCCGGTTGGTTTTTCGTAGAAGGTTTGAAATCCTCTTTTATTTTTTTACTATCACTTTGGGCCGCCCCAACTACGCAACACGTAAAGGCGAGCGCCATTAATTTAATTTTCATTCGAATTTGTTTTTAGTTGTTATTGAGTTTTATTGTTGACTATTTTGAAAAAATCAAAATCTATGAAGCCTCCTGTTATTTTTGTAGCATAATTGAATAGTCCAAAACGATACCCCATAAAGTGTGGTAGGGTATAACTCATATGAAGAGTGCCGCCAATTTTTGACCAGTCTTTTCCGTTTAGACTGTAGTAAAATAAAGCTTCGTCCTTTTTATCGGTAAAGTCACACTCGGCTTTTAGGTAAATTTTCTCTTGATTAAGGGGCAATGAAGCTACAACTGTTTCGCCTGTATCCTCTTGTCCCGTGACCATAATAATTTTGTGTTGCCCATCATCTTTTGATACACCTACCCATCCGTAATTTTTTTGTAAAAGAACCAAACCTGCGCGGTCTCCTTCTTTCATTTCGGAAATATCCAAAGCTGTACTGCCCGAACATTTGGGCCCAATGGTACGTTGTGTCAAGGTGTTTTTAGTTTTGACCACAGTGCTATCAAGCCTGCCGTTAGTAAGTCGTAGGTATCCGTGCCGGTCTTTAAGTGACCAAAATTTCTTTTCTGGGTTATGGTTCCATTGCCATGCTAACGGTAGGGTTTCGTCTCCCTTTTTTCTATTGAAGTCGTCTGGGGTAACTATACCTAATAATCCTTTGCTTCCAGGTAAGTCCAAGGTGTCTGGCACTTTTACGTCTATACCGATAACTGGCCAACCGTCTTTCCAAGTTACCGGTGCCAGATATGGAATGCGCCCCACCGAACCATAATCTCTAAATAAATAGGCGTACCAATGGCCATCTGGCGTATCAATTACCCCCCCTTGAGCAATGCCCCTGTCTTGTAGGGCTACCTTGCCCTCGTAAGGTCCGGTAATCTTATCTGAGCGATAGACCAATACTGTTCTCATTCCGTCTGTGGGCCAAGTAATATTGAATAAGTAATACTTTCCGTCAACCTTGAAAAGTTGAGATCCCTCGGCCCCCAACATTATATTATTACCTGCTGGTGCGCTGGCATTTTCTAACAAAACTTTTTCGCTTCCAGGTAGGACTCCAGAAAAGTCTGTTTCAAGTTCGGCTATCATCAATCTGCCATTGCCCCAAATCATATAGGTCTTTCCGTCATTATCAAAAAATACGCTCAAGTCATGATATGCGGGTTCAAAAGACTTTTCTTGCCAAGAACTATTTTCGATATCGTCAGTAATAAATACATGTGTCTTTCCAGTAGTGGCAGAAAACGTAAAAAGATAATACTTACCATTATGATAGCGCAGACAACTTGCCCACGAGCCCCTACCATAAGCTGTTTCTTGGTTTTCTAAATTTATAGCGTCGCTTTCTCCCAATCGGTCATACGCATAGTTTACAAGGTGCCAATTGACCAAATCGGTCGATTTCATAATAGGCACCCCTGGGCTCATATGCATTGTAGTACTACTCATATAGTAGTTCTCACCCACCCTTATCATTGACATATCGGGAACATCTGCAAATATCAACGGATTGGTTGCAACCAATTCTTGCGAATAAGACGTTTGCAAACTCGTCAAAAACAGTGCATAAAAAAGGTGGCGAAGCTCTATTTTCATTTACTCATTTTAAAGGTGTACGTTCTGCCTTTCGTGGTTTCTATATCGTAGAGAAAGGTCTCTGCCAATTGCAAGGGCTTTATTGTTGATTTACTTGAAATTAAGGCCTCAGCGGTCTTTGCGGTTTTAAAAAATGGATTCGGGTTCGCCCCTTCGCCTCTTTTCAAGGTATTATTTCCTATTACTTCTATAGTGTTGGGAACCCTTAAACGAAGATTGCCCCCAAGTTTGGACTTAATCGTGAAAACGACCAATTCTTTGTTTTTCCATTCCATGGCAACGAGCTCGAAACCACCCCTTGCCGTTAGTCCACCAACATACCCAGTATGTAGGGCATCAGGTACTGCAGGAAGCAAATGAACAGCCTCATCTGAACTTTGTAAAAGCATTTCTGAAATACCCGATGTACACCCAAAATTCCCATCAATCTGGAACGGCGGGTGAGCGTCGAATAGGTTGTTATAGGTGCCGCCACCACCACGATTGACGCCCACCGGTGTCAACTGGTCGGTAATCAACTTGTAGGCATGGTTACCATCTTGCATCTTGGCCCACCAATTCACTTTCCAACCCATACTCCATCCTGTGGATACATCTCCCCGTTGCAAGAGCGTATTTTTTGCTGCAGCAAATAATTGAGGTGTTCTATAGGGTGAAATCTGGTTAGAGGGGAAAAGACCATAAAGGTGCGAAATATGTCTGTGATTGTCTTCGGGTGAATCAACGTCGTCCAACCATTCCTGTAACTGATTGTGTTTGCCAATTTGCATTGGGGGTAATTGGTTTTTTAAAACCTTTAATGAATCAATGAAAGCATCATTATTGCCCAAAACTTCGGAGGCCTGAATGGCTGTGCTAAAAACGTCAAAAACCAACTGATTATCCATAGTCGAGCCAGCTGTAATCGAAGAACCTTCATGAGCTTCCGGTGCATTTTCGGGCGAGTTACCTGGCGCTACTACCAAATAGGGATAATAAGGGTGTTTTATCAAAAAATCAACATAAAATTCGGCCGCTCCCTTTAGAATATCGAAGTTGGATTTTAAGAAAGCCTTGTCACCAGTATAAAGATAATGCTCCCAAAGGTGCTGACTTACCCATGCGCCTCCACCATTCCAAATACCCCAAAAGGCCCCGTCAATCGGCCCCGTTATTCGCCATATATCGGTATTGTGATGTGCCATCCAGCCTCGTGCCCCATACATGGTTTTGGCCGTTTCCCTGCCTGTGCTCGAAAGGTCCTTTACCATGCTCAAAAATGGTTCGTGAAGCTCAGAAAGATTGGTGCGCTCGGCAGGCCAATAGTTCATTTCGGCATTAATATTTATGGTGTATTTACTGTCCCATGCCGGTTTCATACTACCGTTCCAAATACCTTGGAGATTTGCAGGTTGTCCACCCGGTTGCGAGGAGGAGATTAAAAGATACCTACCATAATGAAAATAAAGTGCCACAAAAGAAGGGTCTTCTGTGTTTCTAAAATTTGCCAATCTTTCATTGGTTGGTTTTTCCGCTGCTTTACTGGAACCTAAATCCAAGGCAACCCTGTGAAATAGTTTTTGGTATTCATTTATGTGCTCGGACTTAAGTTCTAAATACTCTTTATTTAATGCTTTATTCAAAAATTCTTTGGCCCGTTTGCGCTCATCAGCATTTAAATTCAAGTAATCTTCAAAATTGGACGCAATAGAAACGAACAATATTGCTTCATCCACCTTCTCTATTTTTATACCCTGTTCGGTTTGAACCGTGTTGCCATTGACCGTTTTCGTCGCTAAGAGTGCATTGAAGTCTACTTTTCCTTCCACACCTTCATGCGTACTTGTGGTCGCCCATAATGATAATTGGCCTTCCTTATTCACTTCTATTTTGTTATTGGCATGTTGTGAGGTGAAATTAGCTTCAAAGGATATACTGCCGGGTTTATCGGCACTTATTCTAATCACCAAAACCCTATTGGGCAAAGAGGTGAAGTATTCTCTTGTGTAAGTAACTCCATTAACTTTATACGATGTTTTACTTAGGGCACGGTCGATATCAAGTTCTCGATGATAATCTTGAAAATTCTCATGACCAGAAAAAGTAAGCTCTACATTACCAACAGGCTGAAACATTTGGCCATTTGATTTTTTGGTAATAATCTTTTCATTGGCCAGTTTTTCGGCAGCCTTGTATTTACCTTCAAAAATTAATTGACGTACTTGGGGTAATGCCGCTAATGCATCAGGATTGTCATTTCTGTTAGGGCTACCGCTCCAGACGGTATGCTCATTGAGCCCAATAATTTCCTTTTCAACATTGCCAAAAACCATAGCACCAATTTTACCGTTGCCTAAGGGCAAGGCATTTTCCCAGACATCACCAGATGGGGTGTTATACCATAGTTTTAGGTCTTGTTTTTCTTGTGAATAACATACGGTTAATGAAAAAAAAAGAACATATAAAATATAGACGAATCTCCTTGGCATTAAAAAAAAATTTAGTCAGTTAGTATAATCTATCAGTACGTTTATGAAATCATTACTCATTGTCTATGAGCAATTATTTCTTATTTTTTTCAAATAGCATTAGATATTTCGAAACAAAGAATTCAAAGTCTAGTTGTATTGATTTGATTTTGATAAAACCATAGATACCATAAACATCAATAATCACAAAATCAATAGTTAGCTATCACCTCGGGGAGGGAATACTTCTATCAAGCCCATATAAACCAGCAGACGCTAATATAAAAATTAAGTGTTATAAAAACACGTAAAAATTATAATTTTATTCCTAGAAAATTATGAAAATACAAATCGCCTATTTTTGTCTTACAAAAGATTGATTTGCCAGCTTATTGGAATAAAGGGAGACCACATAAGTTGCAAGGTCATATTATTGAAAAATGAGACAAGAAAAATTTTACAACTTAGGAGAAAATCTTGTAACCGGTCGCAGTCTTATAGTTATGGGAATAACCTAGACTAGCACGCACCTTTTGAATAGTTGAGAGGTAAAGCGAGGAGAAAAACGAAGGATTTTAAAAAAAATAAGCTATATTTTAAAATTAAAACCTTCTATTACTTTTTTCTCATATTTCTTTCTGTCAAATTGAAACAAATAAGACCCCTTTTTAGATGAAGTCATATCTTTTTCGTTTAATTTGTTCAATACATCTAAAGAATTTATCTTATTAATAAAATTTCTTTTATCGATTTTTTTATCAAGAATTGATTCATACAAATTTTGCAATTGTTTCATGCTAAATTTTTCAGGTAGCAAATCAAACCCGATTGGTTTGGTAAGAGCTCTTCTTCTAAGTCGTAAAACAGCCTTTTTCACCATTTCATCATGATCAAAAATAAGCTTTGGCGCTTTTTTCAAGTCAAACCACTTAGCACTTTCGACCTGAATACCTTCGTAATTATGTGATTCAACATCAATTAAAGCATAATAAGAAACAGAAATTGTTCGTTGACCCGGATCTCTGTCGATATTACTGTGAACGTAAAGCTGCTCCATGTAAATATCATTTAATCCAGTTAAAGTTTTTAGCACACGAGCGGCTGCTTCATCCAAATTCTCATCCTTTGAAAGAAAACCACCTATTAAAGACCATTTACCTATTTCGGGCTCAAAGTTTCTTTTTATCAGTAAAATTTTTAAGTTTTGACCGTTAAAACCAAAAATTATACAATCCGTAGCAATTAGTACTTGATCCTCTTTTTGATAATAATTAAGTCCCAAATCAATTTCTTTGCCAATAGATTTGTTTTTAGTGATATTCATTCGGTAATAATTTTAAATAGTTTGCTTCTACCCCAGTAACAAAATCCCCACTTGCATATTACGTGATAAACATTGTAAAGTGTTCCCCTATTAAAGTAAATTTAAAATAATCTATCAGTTTCAATTGTTCGTCAAGGCGCAAAAATAAGAAGCAAACGCCCTATAACAAAGTAAATTTTCGAGTTTAATCGTATAGAACTTGAAAGGAACAATTAGAGCAATTTCGATGAGACTTAAAAAATATTACAAATTCCTATATACTTATTAAGTAGTCGAATAAATGGCATCAAGCTAATGGGCATCACTAGAAATTATGAATAAACGAATTTTCATTTTAAGGTTTTTTTTGGGTATAGTCCTACGTTCCAACTCAGTCTAAAAACAATTTTCTAACATAAAATCATTCTGCTCAAGCCTTCACCTTTCCAATAAAGCCATACCTACGTATTAATCTTGCCGTTTACTTTTATTCTTTCACTCAATTTTACTTATTCGTATAGAAATCGTTACAAGCATTAATTTAAATGAGCTTTTGAAAATAATGACCTACATGTCGCAATGACAACACCTTAAAGTAAATAAACTTATAGTGTTTCGGCAAAAATCGGAATACTAAAGAAGATTTATACAGCGATTTACTGTATAACTTTCCATTTTGAATGCACATTTATATGACTCCATGATGTTACGATGTTACTATGAATATGGTAAACAAGTTCCGTTCGTGAGGTTACTTAATGATTGACAGATTGACACAATCTGTTCGTCTTTTTCGAACCATACCATACGATTCTCTCCAAATAATTTAAACAATTTAAAATTTTAACATTTTTAACATTTTGAGTATGAATATTTTGTGTAGATTTAACACTTATAAAAATATTACTCATTCCCCTGTAAGTGCATTTGTAGGAAGTCCAATAGGGTTCCAACAGAAATAAGCAAAAAATCGTTATTGAATATTTTTAAGAATAAAGTAGCATTCGTTTGATGCACCACTTTCTTAATTCAATTATTATAAATATTTGCGTCTTTATTTTTCGATTAATCTAATAATTATAGCACATACTAACCAATTCTTTATTTCTGAGCTTAATATTAACTTGAAAACCATTTATTAAATCTTAAAATTTATGTAGAAGATATCTGTACACCTCAATTGTTTTTTACCTGAAATGATAAATGGGTAATTACATATTTTTCTTTAGAGTAAGAATAATCTGAATTTATAAAACACATCTAAAATGTTAAACATAACCTAAAAACTTAATTAGAATATGGAATTCAATCAACCAAAACCACCTTTTTCTGATGTAAGAAAACACTTTTTAGTGATTTTCTTGATATTAGCATCCACCTTCGGGTACTCACAAAATGATAGAACTATTTCTGGCACTGTGAGAGATGATATTGACCAGCCTTTACCTGGGGCAAATGTTCTGGTAAAAGGAACTACAATTGGGACACAGACTGACTTCGATGGAAACTTTCAAATAAATCTGCCCAGTGGATCCAATACTCTAGTGGTTTCTTATATAGGATATAAGAAAATCGAAGTAGATGTGACCGGTAAGTCCGGTGTTCAGGTAAAAATGGAATCGGATGCTGCAGCCCTGGATGAAATCGTTATTCTTGGCTATAGTAGTCAAAAAAAGACAACGGTTACCGGGGCCATTAGCACTATGAAGGGGCAGGAAATCGCAGAAATTCCAGTAGCGAATGTTTCACAATCCCTTGCAGGAAGGGTCTCGGGGGTGAGTATGCGACCAAACGGCGGTGGCCCAGGCGGAGACAATCCGGATATACATATTAGGGGGATTGTCAGTACAGGTAACAACAGTCCTCTCATAGTGGTAGATGGCATACGTAGAGACAATATCAGTCAAATTGATCCAAACAGCATAGAGACTATTACCGTACTGAAGGATGCCGCAGCGGTCGCACCCTTTGGTATTGGTGGTGCCAATGGGGTTATTTTGATTACAACCAAAAAAGGAAGTGCAGGAAAACCAATCGTTAGCTTTAGCACTTCTTATGGCTTTCAAAGCCCAACATATTTGCCGGAAATGCTCAATTCACAAGACTACATGAGCCTACAAAACGAGGGGTACTTCAATTTGAACCCAAATGGCACTACTCCACCGAACGACCCTGATCTAGTAGCTAATTATCCTCGTTTGAACCTGCAAGACCCTTACAGGTATCCAGATTCCAATTTTGTGGATGTTTTCAAGAAAAATGCAGAAGTTAGAAATAACAATATTCAATTGAGCGGTGGGTCAGACGCTATAAAATACCACGCGAGTGTAGGGCACTTTAGTCAAAAAGGAATATTCAAACCTATAGGTTATGAGAGGTATAATTACAGCCTTAGCTTAGACGTTCAAGTAGCACGCAAAACCAAAGCGGGTATGTCGTTATACGGTTCTATCGAAGATACCGACGGGATAGATGCCGATGAGTCATTAACTCATCTTATGAGGAGTTTCTATAAGTTCGTGCCAACCCAAACCTTATTATATCCTGAAGGTGATAAATGGGGCGAATCATCGGCAAGCTCACCTCTGGGAGTACTTAATTCCAATGGGTATAGAAAAGATGAAGACAATACCTTATTAAGTTCTGCATACATAGAGCAAGAATTACCTATACCAGGATTAAAGGTAAAAGGTGTTTTTAGCTATGACCCTACCACCAATAATGATAAATTATGGCACGTTCCTTTTATTTATCACAATATTGATTTATCTCAAGAGCCTTATACCTACACGGAGGCTATTTCTCTTCAGGAAGGAAATGGACAACCATACACTTGGTTACAAGTAGAAAATAGAAGGTCAAAAAATTTCACCTACCAGGGGTACATCAATTACGATCAAATATTTGGCGACCATAGTATATCCGCTCTTTTTGTAGCAGAGGCCAGAGAAACCAAAACTGATTTCTTCAATACACGAAGAAATAATTTTGCAGTGGAAATTGATGAGATTAGTCTGGGTAGCTCAAATAAACTTGATTATGACAACGCAGGCTCTTCCGGTACGGCAAGTGAACTTGGGTATGTCTATAGGCTGGGTTATACCTATAAAAGTAAATATATTTTAGAGGCTTCGGGTAGATACGACGGTCACTATTCATTTGGCCCTGATAATAGATGGGGGTATTTTCCGGCCTTTTCGGCAGCCTGGCGAGTTTCCGAAGAAGATTTCATGCAAGAATCCATAGTAAATAATTTAAAATTAAGGGGGTCATGGGGAAAATCGGGCAACTTACCCTATATAAATGGAGAGTTAGCCGCTTTTCAATATTTGGCCGGATATGATCTTAGAGGAAATGCGTATGCCTTTGGCAATGGAGCATTGGTACAGGGATCTAGAGTTCAGAACGAGGCCAATCCAAATATTACTTGGGAGATATCGACCAAACTTGATGTTGGCTTTGATTTGAGTCTGTGGAATAGTCTTATCAATATTGAATTTGACTATTTTCATGAGGACAGAACAGGTATGTTACTACAGCCTCAGGTTACATTACCGGCAGAATATGGCCTATTGCTTTCTCAAGAAAATAAGGGTATAATGGATAACAACGGCTTTGAATTCAGTATTGGCACCCAGAAAGATTGGGACAACGGACTGCGCTTAGCCATTACCGCAAATATGAGCCATGCAGAGAATAATATGATTGAGGTATTTCAATCAGATGCACAAGCTGCAAACCCCAATAGAACAAGAGTGGGGAGACCGTTTGGAACACCTTATGGCTTTAAATCTTTAGGCTTGTTCACCACAGCTGAAGATATCAATGGAGATGGTGTCATAAATACAACTGATGGCTATAATGTAGAACAGTTCGGTGAGTTACATCCTGGAGATATAAAATATGCAGATTTAAGCGGTCCAGAAGGTGTTCCCGACGGAAAAATAGATGCCAACGATAATACAGTGATCGGAAACCCGGTGTATCCTTCTACAACCTATGGTCTGAATACAAATATTGGATATAAAGGTTTTGACCTATCACTATTCTTTCAAGGATCCGCCAATTCTGATATTAACATAAGAACTTTCTTAACATCCCCTTTTGAAAATAATGGTAGCAACACATCTTATGAATATTTTAATAATCGATGGACATTGGAAAATCAACAGGCTAAATACCCCAGAGCCACACCGTCCCCTGCTTCAAATAATACGCAAGCGTCTGATTTTTGGATGGTAGATACGGGATATCTTCGTCTCAAAACAGCTGTACTTGCTTATGAAATTCCGAGAAGTGTGACAGAAAAATTGAAAATCTCTTCCTTGAGATTTCATTTGACAGGACAAAATATTTTAACATTCAGTAAACTTGACTTTATTGATCCAGAATTGGGTTACGATGATCGCGAAACGGCTTATCCTGTATCGAAATCATTAGCCTTTGGTATAGATGTTTCCTTTTAACCATAAACTTCAAAAAATATGAAACCTTTGATATATAAAATTAAGACGATAGGCATGTCTGTAATGATGACTGTAGTGGCCCTTTCGTGCGATAGTGAAGAATTTTTAGAAAATGAGAATAAATCAATACTGACCGATCAAACACAGTGGCAGTCAGAGGCTAATGCCGATATTTTTATAAATGACGTATATAGTGAAATACCTAGGGTCTCAACTCTGGCCGAGCAATTAGATTATTATTCCGATGATTATAATATAAGCCATTATTATACTTCATCTAATTGGCGACAAGGTATTGCCCAAGCCCCAGGATCCAGTACTGATAACCCTTGGGGAGGCACTCATGGCCCCACCAACGGATACACTTGGGAATCTTTCTTTATAAAGCTGCGAAAATGTAATACCGGTCTTCAGAAACTTGAAGAGAACAAGGAGAATTTCTCAGATGAATATTACAATAAACGAGTAGATGAACTTCGATTTTTAAGGGCCTATTTCTATAGTGAGTATTTTATGCATGTGGGTGGACTGCCTATTTTAACGGTTCCCTTAGACCGTAACACCATGACAGAGGATGAATTGCTTACACCAAGGTCAACTTTTGAAGAAACATTCAATTTCATTACAGAGGAATTAGAGAGTATAATGATCAACAATTCATTAAGTATAAAATATGAAAATGGAAATGCTGATGCAGGGCGTGCAACTTTAGGTGCTGCATTGGCTTTAAAAGGATGGATAGAGCTCTTCGCAGCTAGTCCATTATTCAATAGCGGTGAGACTTACCTTCCTGATCCCGAAAATTTTGTGCATTTCGCCTCTGCTGATTCAGAACGTTGGGCAAAAGCAGCTGCCACCAATAAGAAGTTTATAGATGAGTTTGGCGGCATTTACGATTTATTCAGTGATCTTCCCAACCTTTGGAGAGCCTCAAATGAGTATAATTCTGAAATAATTTGGGATAGACAAATAGTGGCCAATGTTGGAGGAATGGGAACGGACTATGAAAGACGAGGAGGGGTTACTTATGTTTTAGGGCAGTACATGACCTGGGGCAACTACAACCCTACGCAAGAATTAGTAGATGAGTTTTCAATGGATAATGGAAAGGATATCACCGACCCAACATCTGGTTACGACCCGCAGAATCCTTATGTAAATAGAGAAAAGAGGTTTTATGATTTTATAGTCTTTGATGGTGCAACCTATAAGTTGGATTGGATGCCAGAGGAAGATATTATCTATACACGTATAGACAAAACGTATGCGAACCCCGATAATACGAATCAAATTGATCTTGCAGGATCTACCGATGCAGGTGATTCTGGTTACTATCAAAAAAAGCGATTGAATCCGGATGCCGCCCCTGGAAGCGATGCCAGCGGTCAGAACGACGTTTTTTATAGGTATGCAGAGGTATTATTGAATTATGCAGAGGCTCAGAATGAAGCGGTAGGTCCGGATCAATCAGTCTATGATGCTATCAATCGTATTAGAAATAGGTCTAGTTTACCGAACTTGGAAACTGGTTTAAGCAAAGAGGAAATGCGCGATGCAATACATAAGGAGCGAAGAGTTGAACTTTGCTTTGAGAATAAGAGGTATTTGGACAATAAGCGTTGGCAACAACAAGAAGAAACTATGGGTGTACCACGGCATAACATGGTCATTAGAAATTCAGTTCCTTCTGACAATTCTGGTATTTTAGTCTATAGCGTAGAAGAAGAAGTAAAGTACACTGCCAAATTTGAGGCTAAGCAGTACATGAGTCCAATTCCACAAAATGTAATTGACCAAAACCCTAACGTAAAGCAAAACCCAGGTTATTAAATTAAGATATCTATAATTTTGTTAGTTTGATTTTTCCCTGGTGAAATTATATGTTTTATCAGGGAATTTTTATTCTTATATCTTCATTTCATTCTGTCGAGTTTATTAACTATTATTCCATTAAGGTGTTTTGATCAATCTTACTAGATTGATCAAAGATTTTATGCTTCCACAGAGAAAAGACTAAAGCTAAAAATAATGTTCTGTTTGAATTGTAAACTTTATAATTTCCTTTAAAGAGAATTGAGAGGTTTAAAGAACACTTTCCTTCCGGTATCATTCTGTTTTAGAACTAAACTTATATTCCCCACTCTTTACGCTGTAGACTGCATAACTATCTGTTTTGCGTAAAAAAACAACTCCATTTTTTATATCGGGAAGTTCATCATTTTCCAACACCGTAGACTTTTTCTCTAATGGCACATAAACGGTTGCTTTGCAACCAATAGGTACGGTGATATTCATTTCAAATTCACTTGGTTTATTCTCCCAATTTATTCCAGCCCTTCCATACGGTGTATTGTTGGTATAGCTCACATATTCTAAATCATCTATGATTTGAGGCTTGAAAACGATATGCCTGTAGGCTGGTGTGTTGGGGTCTGTTTTCATTCCTGCTAAATTACGATACATCCAAACCAGTCCGCCACCAAACATCGGATGATTGTGTGACCCACTATTGTCCCAAGCCTCTCTAGTTGTTGTGGCCCCTAACGATAACCAGTAACCATAACTAGGCTCGTCTATTTTATTTATAGCGTCATAAGCTAAATCATTAAGGCCATTTTCCGCTAATACCTCAAAGAAATAACGAGTGCCATAAATTCCGGTATCCAAATGACCTTCATTATTCTTTATACTATTTATTAAAGAATTTTTAACGGTAACGTACTGTTCTTCAGGAACCCCCATTTTAAGTGCAAATATATTTCCCCCTCCATCGCCATAGGTACCTGTTTCAGGATCATAAAATTCTTTGTAGAAAGCATTTCGTGTTTCTTGCGCTAATCCCCTATACTTGAGGTAATCATCTTTTTTCCCTAAGACTTCTGCGGTTTTCATTGCAATTTCCAAGCACCTCCACAAATAAAACGTATGGACCAAATCATCTCTCAACAATTTACCCGGAGCTTCCCATTCTCCTAAATTAAACCACTTTAGTACTTCTCCGTTTGATCCCTTTCGTTGTGAATACATGACTCCATCTTCGTTAACCCATGTTTTCATATATTTTATATACTCTGTCATCGGTCCATAACTCATTTCAAGCAAATCCCTATCCCCATAGTGCAGATAGAACTCCCATGGCATTATAGAAACAGCTGCTCCCCATGCCACCCCACCGCCACAGCCTGGTTGCCAGGGCGCAGCATTGGGTACATACCCCGTATGCACATTTTGGGCCTCTATAATATCTTGAATCCACTTATTATAAAAATTTTTCGCATCGTACGTTTGCATGACCATTGAACAGGCTACTTGCCCATCTCCTGTATATGCTGAGCGTTCACGATGCGGGCAATCACTAACTATTCCCCCATGCATATTGTCTATCTGGCTTCTTCTCCAAATTTTATGGATATCATTTAGCAGCCGATTTGAAGTTTCAAAGGTTGCCGATTCTTCAATGAGCGTGTTTACCGCTTCAGCGGTTATATTTTCAGCTTTCAACTCTCCTGGCCAATTGGTTATTTCTACGCCACTGAATACAAACCAATTAAAACGTGGAGTATACGTTTCTCTACCTTGCCCACTAAGTATGTAGCTATTTTCACCAGAGTAAAGGTTTCCATTGAACGCAATATCGATTTTATGACCTGCCGGGCCTCTTACATTTTTTAATTTTACCCATCCTGAAATCTCTACGCCAAAATCCACTTTATATTTACCTTCGGAAACTTTTTCAATGGACACTGGTTGAATACGCTCTGTTACTTTATCGGTACTTGCAGAATGCGCGACCAATTCTCCTTCCGGAGCCTTTCTGAGCACCACATTTTTCCAGACCGAATCCTTTAATTTTGGACTAGCCCAATCTTTAATTTTCTTTCTAGCATCATAAATTTCCCCATAATATACCATGTTCATAAGAATAGGGCCCTGGGCTATTTTCCATGATTCATCGCTAACTATCACTTCCTCGGTCCCATCTTTGTAAGTAATGTGTACCTGTCCCAAAAATCTTGGACTGCCATAACCTTGGGTCCAAAATTTAGCCGGATTATAAAAACCATTTCCTAAAATACTTCCTATTATATTTTCACCTATTTGCAGGTTATCGGTAATATCATAGGCTAAATACATGACTTTGTATTTACGGAAATCATCTTCTACATTAATTAATGACTTCGACAAATTCGGTCTTTTGCCATAGTTGGTCTGGTTGGGCACCAATACATCGTTCCCAATTTTTTCACCATTGGCATAAAACTCAAAATATCCCAAGCCTGTAACGTAGGCAACTGCTTTGGATATTGGCTTGTTTATGTGAAAGCCCTTTCTTAGAAAGGGTGCCGGTGGACCAAAATCTTTGGGTATGCCATTAGGGCCACCGGCAGGTTTTGGCAATGCTTCCTCGGTTTGCCAAGGGGCTCCTATCCATTTGGCTTGCCAATCATTTTCATTTAGTAAACCCATTCGCCATGTACCTATTTCACTCCAACTTGAAGCTTTTTCATCTACATCCCATACTCTTACTTGCCACCAGCATTCTTGCCGAGAAAGTAGCTTTGTTCCACCGTACTTTACCCCAATAGATTCTTGGGAGATTACTTTTCCGCTATCCCATAAATCAGGTGAAATTAATTTTTCTTCTGAACTTGCCACACGTATTTGATAGGCAAACTGAGCTTGACCTCTTCTATATTTTGGGTCTACCGATATCCAAGCCAAACGCGGATTTTCCGCATCCAACACGGTGGGGTTTCTCATATACTCACAAGTTAGTTGAGTAGGTACTACTTCTGAGAACATCGGTTGGTTGGGATAAAGAGCTGAAAAAAATAAAACGAGTAAAACGCGTAGCATAGTCTATGGTTTGCCGATTAAAATCTGTTTATTATAAATAGTGGTTATCTGTTTTAATGTTAAATGAAAAATATGTTGACGTATGATTTAGTATTCCAATAAGTAGTACATAGTTTTATGGTATTCACCATCAATTTTCAGTCGCCCATTTTCTACGGGAATCTCCTTTTCAGTCAACCTACCCATATGATCTAGAGGTTTAAGTGTTGCTGCGCTATATCTTCCTGAAAAAAGTTCGAACTTCAAAGGTTCCATTTCAATAGGCGCCGTTCCCTTTTTCTTGAGATAGGTCCCATCCTCATTATATTCCATACCTGTGTTTCTGGCACGGCCTACAGCCGTAATTAAAATTTGGCGGCATGTATCGATTCCTTTTGATTGGTCTAAACTTGTAAGGTATATCACCGCAAATTCATTTTCCGTCCTTAACTTCCATCCACCCAAATGAAATGTTTTGTTATTGGTAAATCCGATAATGCCCTTTGTACCTTGCGTATTTATACTAATATATCCCTTTTCAGAATAATCCCATTTAAGTTCATTCGTACTCGAAGTAATACTTTTCTTTTGCCCCATCTCTAATTGCTTTATGGGAAAAGGTTCGGTACTCTTAAATTCATCGGTAAAAACAATAGGTATTTTACCAAATGCAAGTAACTCTGAAGGTATAGAACTTGAAAAGAATTTGTTGTCATAACCTTGCTCGACTTGCTCAATGAACCCTAATTTTCCTTCGGTCAAGGAAGGCATATGCACATTTCGTTCGGCTATAACCGGGGCTTCCGAAATATCACCTCTATAGATCATGGGGGACAGTGCCGGATAAAGCCCCATCTGCAACGGACTGGTAACGTTGTAGACCCCATGTTTAGATTGTATCGTAGGGGTATATTCAGAACCATCCATCGCAAAAGAATACGAGGCGTCCCACCCTTGTAAACCCATACCATAGGTTGCAATAATGGGGGAGGCCTCGGCAGTATATTGATTTGGAATTAGGCTCATCCATTCGGAAAAGGCAAAAGGTCTATCCGCCACTTGCTGCATTCCAGCACTCAATAGGCCCGATCCCGGGTTAGAGACTATAGCCTTATTTTTCACCTTGCCCGTGTCCAGAACATGTTCGCCCGCTCCACCCCCGAAGTAATTGTGCCGATCTATCATTCCTACAGCATAATCTGTATGCAAATTATACAGATGGGAAATACCCGATCCGGCCTGCCAGTTGCTGCCCACAATTACCCCTTTATACCCGGTATTTCTGATAGCTTTCTCAAAACGCTTGTAAAATTTTAATTGTGTTTCATATAAAAAACGCATCTTATCTAACGCGTCTTGAGGTACATCGTTATTTGGGTTTATAGAGGTTTTGTATTCTGAACTAAACTGCCCATGATTGGGAGTTGGGTATATGTTCATTTTAGAAATTGACTCATCTTGCGGCAACTTTTTGCCCCAAGCTATCTTTAATCTTTCATCAGTACCATATTTTTCTTTTAACCAAAGACTAAATTGTTTACTGAGCATTTTTTTATAGGTAGGGGCTTGTTCTAGGGACCTTTCTATTGCCGCCCAAAAAATATCATCTTCATTTTGAAATTCAACAAAACTCAATGCTGGGTCGTCGGCATACCGTAGGCCTGTATATGGGTTCACCCTATTTAACATATTTACGGTCAATTCAATATTTAGGTCTTGTAGGTCTGTTGCGAAATTGACCAATGAAGAAGTACTACCGTTCAGATGGTGCCAAGGATAACTTAGATCCGCTATTTCTTCATATGCTATTAATCTAGAACTATCTTTAGGTTTAACCCTATGCCCATAAATATGTGACCATCCATAGTAAATTCCTCTTTTCTTTAGCTTGTATTGAAAATAATCCATTTTCAAAAATTTCAAGCTATCGGGAATTGTGGAATGCCCCGGATGCGTAGCCTGCCAGGTAAATTTGTGAAAACGGACGCCATTTACACCCATAAACGCCAACATATCAACAAATTTATCGGCCTTGTCGTTATCAACGAACGGTTTATTGCTACAAATATTGACGCCCCAGAACTTAACCGGAACACCATTTTCAAAAGCCAGGTTCTCGCCATTCATTTGAACAAAACCATATTTGCCGGCGGGGGCATCCAACCATTTTTCCATATTGATCAAAGAGGGCTTGGAAAAATCGTTATCAGGAGAAAATACAAACCAATCTAGCGACTTTTTACCTCCGGAACAAGAAGAAATAAAACCTACGGCCAGAATAAAAAATAGATGAACTAGATTGTTTTTCATAGCTTTTTAAGCTCCGTTATATATAGAACTAGTTTTGGTCTTCTCCATTGAACTTTTTATAGAGATTGAACCGTTCTCCATTCAATACCCTTTTGATAAAATTGGAAACCGGTTTTTGATTTTGATAGAAATAGACCCCTGCGTAGGAGTGTTTTCCGCCCTCAAACGTTATTAGCTCGGTGGTTTCGTTTAAACTTTCAAGATGTTTCGCTATCGTATGGGATCCAAATAGCATTAGCCACCCTTTCGTGTTGGGAGCACAGTAATGATGGGAGGCGGTTTTGTAAGGGACTAGCGGATCCGCATCTCCATGAAATCCCATGAAGGGAATTGCACTGGATTTCGTTATCAGATTAAGGTCCATTAGGGCACCAGCTCCAGAAATCACTCCGGCATATTTAAATTCGGTTGGTAATCTGTTTTCATACAATTGCATCTGATTTCTGTTCCAATACGCAGCATGCATGACCGTTTCCGCACCGGCACTGCTACCTGCTATAAAAATTTTTGTTGAATCTAAATTAAGTTCGCTACTTTTCTCTCTTAAAAAAGCGGTAGCTTGCCATAACTGACTGGATGCTATTTGTATCGCCTTGACTTTTTCAGACAAATTTTCGTTACAACCAAAACCTCTTCCCTTCATATAAAGCGAATAACTTATAGTTGCACATGCTATATTATTTTCAACGAGATGTTTAGCCAAATTATGTCCATTTTCACGCTTGCCTGTTACGAAACCTCCGCCATGAACATAAATTACCAAAGGTACTTTTATTGAATCACTGGTTTTGGGCACAAATAAATCCAGCTTCAAGCTAATGGTGTCATTTTTAAAATAGGTCAGTGTTTCAAAATCTTGAGATGCACCGGATACCACAATTGTTAAGCCAGCTATTATGGATAAAATATACTTTTTACTCATGTAGTTCAATTTCTAGTTCAGTCTAGTTCTTTCATGTTTAAATAAAAGGGGCGGCAGAATTACTTTTGCGGCCCCCTTTTTGAAAACTAACTCAAAAAAATATTAATATCCGGGATTATTTTCTAGAATACCTTCATTACGATCAATTTCGGTTTGTGGTAATGGAAACAATAAATGCTTGTTTACATCAAATTGTGAACTAGAAGCTAAATTGGTACTGAAATGTTCATCACTGCCCGTCCAACCCGTTAAATCGAGGTCTCCAGCTTCATGCCATCTTTTCAAATCCCACCATCTTTGACCTTCACCGGCCAATTCAATATATCTTTCGTCCATAATCCATTGCATAATTGTTGCGTTGTTAGTCTCTCCGGTATTATAGTTTGCAGGCGATATGCCGTCTCCGGCGCCAGAAGTAAGTCCCCAATCTCTAGCTCTGGTTCTTATTTGATTAACATGTGCTATAGCGGCAGACGGATTTCCGGATTTTAATTCTGCTTCTGCAATCATGAGAACCAGGTCGCCATATCTAAGAACCCGTTCATTGTTTATAGAACTTTGAAACGGAGGCAGACGCTCATCCAGTTCGTCCGCCGTATATTTTTGAAATATCCGCCCTTCTTCATTGTCATCCGGCCTAAGGAAATAACTAATTCTTGGATCACTGCCAAAGGCGTTCAATAACTTATTGGTAATCAAAAATCTGGTGTTAGCAAGATTACTGACCTGCCCTTTACCGGTTGGGGTCATCATTCCCCTGAACACACTCATATCCTCAACTCCTCTCCAAGCTCCATCGTTATATAAGAATATATTGTTTATAGCTGTGGGAGCAGCCGCTTGTACTTCAAATAGCGACTCTTGATTGTTCTCAAACTGTGCATCAAAATTATCTAAATATCTTGTGTTCAATGTGGCTGTAATGGTATTGAATACAGAAATGGCCTGTGTATAGTCAGCCGTATTGTCGGTATAATTACCCCGAAAAACCAATGCCTTCGCCAACAGGCCCCGTGCCGAATTCTTAGTGGCCCTACCCCTATTACCAGAGTCCCAACTTTCGGGCAATATGCCTATCGCAGTTTGGGCGTCCATTATTACCTGATCCAAAACCTCCAACTTATCACTTTTGGGAGTGTTTGTATTGTTAGCTCCCAGACGTTCGGTAACCAGGGGAACATTCCCGAAAATATTAAACAAATTGTAGTAGCTATATGCCCTTAAAAAAAATGCTTCTCCCTCCATGAAAGCTATTTCATCGGACCCTTCATAATTGGAAAAATCAACGGTATTGACCTTATCCAAAATCACACTGGTCTTTTGAATCATTTCATAGATATTATCGAACATCCATTCCAATCTTGTATTGGAAGAGTTCATTGAGCCATCAAACAATTCTTCAGCTGTGCGGGTCGCATTGGTTTCGGTGATATCGTCACCCGGTAAAAGCCATAGACTATTGGGCCAATTTGTTCCTGGAACATTATAAAAGTAATAGTCATAAAGCTTGGCATAAGCACCTATCATTACATTTCTAAATTCTATTACATTAGAAAAATAGGATGCTTCCGTCGCCCCCAAAGGTGGGGAATCAACTCTATCGGTATCACAACTGAAACCTACCAACAAGAGAAGACAAACAAATATTTTATATCGATTTTTCATTATATATTTTTTTAAATTAAAAAGTTGCCTTTAAACCGATTACATAGGTTTTTGGGAGTGGAAATTCATCATTGGTCGGATCCAATCCTTTCCAACTATTAATATATATGTTATTCTGGCCTCCTATATATAAGCGAAATGAACCTACAGGATTATTGATTTTATCAAGAAAGGCACTTGGTACAGAATATCCGAATTGCCAGTTGTTCAAACGAAAAAAGGCCGCACTTTCTACAAAACGATCGGAAAACCTATTATTTCCGGCTGGGTCACCAACAACTGCTCTCGGTATGTCGGTATCTCGATTAGAAGGAGTCCACCGATCACTCACAGAAGCGCCAAAATTAACACCCGCACCACTCATATTTTCCAGTGACGCCCGTGCGTAATTATACTTATCTACATCTCCTTCACCATAAAAGTTCGCTGATATGTCGAACCCTTTATATCCTAAATTTAGGTTTATGCCATATGTATACCCGGGAACTGTATTGCCTATCTCGGTCTGATCATTAGTATTTATCTGTCCATCAGGCGTTTCTGTATAAAACCGATCTTCTTCAGTTGGATCACCGTGAACATCTTGAAAATAAATATCGCCAGGTGCTACAAAACTTACATCTTGTACATTGGCATCGGGTGTGGCGGCGTAGAAAGCATCAATCTCATCTTGCGATTGAAAAATGCCCCCTACCTTATATCCCCAGATATGACCCAAAGACCTTCCTTCTTCTACCCTATAGGTTCTTTGAAATTGATTGGTGGCTGAAAGTGGTTGATCATTATACAACTCGGTCACTTCATTTTCCAGAAAACTAATATTAGTAGATATTCCATAGCTGAAATCACCTTTACGATCATTAAACCCTACCTGCAGATCTACGCCTCTATTCTCCAATTTTCCAACATTGAACAAAGGGTCGGAGGTTCCCACGCTTAAGGGGAGATTGACGGTTTGTTGAATACCGTCCTGTTCCCTTTTATAAACCTCCAATGTCATATTCAACTTATAATCGAAAAGTGTGGCATCCAATCCCACATACGACGTTTTTGCCACTTCCCAAACCAAAGATTCATTGGGCAATGAACTTAAGCTCGCAGCTATATAGTAATCGCCAAGCGCATTGCCATCACCAGAGCCCAATCTATAGGACCCAGAACCACCGGCCCTTGACAAATAGGCAAATTGGCCTACTGCCGCCTCATCGTTCCCGGCCTCTCCATAACCACCTCTTAATTTAAGGTCGTTGATAAAACCTAAATTTTCCATGAATTTCTCGCTGCCGATTCTCCAGGCACCCGATACCGAGTAAAAATTTCCCCATCGATAGTCTTCAGCAAAACCCGAGCTAGCATCCCTTCTATAAGAGCCGTCTAGATAATACTTATCGGAATAACTATAACTTAATCTACCTACATAGCCCAGCCAAAAACGTTCGTTCCAACCTAAAAAAGAGTTATTGTTCGCTAAATCATTAGAATACCCTATCCTTTTTAGGTTGTCAATATTAATTAAATTACCACCGTTCAAATTTTTAACTTGAGTGCGTTGAAATTGGTCTTGAACAGCTCCCGTTAGAACAAATTTGTGATCTTCAAAAATCTTTTCATAGGTTGCACTAAAATCAAACTGATAATTATAGATATAATTATTTCTAGTTTCATGATCTCCCAAACTATTGGGTGCAGCAGGGGAGTCGGTAGCAGGATCTTGACCGTCAGGCCTGAAAATGTTGGATCTGTATGTTGTCGTTCTTATTCTGTCTTGTGACGTATAGTCCAAATTTACGCTGCTTCTAAGCGTCAATCCTTTGAAAGGTCGCAATTCAACGTAAGCTTGCCCAAGATGTCTAGTATTTTCAAACAGACTTCTGTTCAGGTCTATACGGGCCAAGTAATTAGACCTAGTTCCTTGTCCGTATATTTTTGCTTGTTGCCAGTCGGCCAACGAAGTGGCCAATACTTCGGCATATCCAAATTGATTCGAAGAATCATAAAGGGGCTGCCAAGGAGGTGCCTGTGCAATATTGGTCAACGATGCTAAGTCTTCGGTATCTTGGGTTTGATAGGCAAATTTGTAATTTACCCCTATTTTCAACCAATTGTTAATTCGAGAATTAATATTAATAGCACTTCGGTAAGTTTCCAATTCGTTACCTACCAAGTTGCTCTCTATATCGTCATAACCGGCAGATACATAATAATCTGTATTTTCCGTCCCTCCCGAAACCTTGAAATCATAGGACAGGGTGATAGCATTTTTTTTGACTAATTCGTCTTGCCAATCGTACGTTCTTGGAGAGCTGATATAAAAAGGGCTTTCGGGATCGAACTGTGGGGAAAACGAAATTCTTCTGGTAACATCATCAGCTGCATCCCTACCGTAAAGTTGATTTTCAATAGTTATGTCGGGGTTTAAATTGTTTGCGTACATCTCTTGTGCCAATGCCCTAAATTCGTTGGTATTCAGCACGTCAAAAGTATCTATGTTCTGAAACCCGGTTCTGCTAGTAAACTCGACCGTAGGTGCTCCTTTTTTTCCTTTTTTAGTGGTGATCAATACTACTCCATTAGCTCCCCTGCTTCCATATATGGCTGCGGAAGAGGCGTCTTTTAGTACCGTTATTGACTCAATATCGTCTGGATTGATCATGGTAAACAGATTAGGTGGCGGGGTATTGCCATTTCTACTTATCAAGTCTAAATTACCGCTGGCCGATGGTGGGGTTATTATTTGTCCATCTATAACGTATAAAGGCTGAGCATTACCCTGCCAGCTTCCAATTCCCCTAACATAAATTTCTGGAGGTGCGTTCGGATCGCCGCTGGAATTGATAACCCTAACTCCTGTCGTATTTCCCTGTAATGCGAATTGGGGCGAAGCAAACGAAGATTTTTCAATATCTGCAGTACCGACCACACTTACCGAGCCTGTCAAATCCTTTTTGCGTTTCTCTCCAAAACCGATAACGACTACTTCGTCTAGATTTGAAGCATTTTCCTTAAGAACAACGGTAATTTCAGATCTTCCGTCTAGGGCAACTTCTTGGCTTTCAAAACCAATGTAACTTATAATTACTTCCGAAGATGGGTCTTCTAATAAAAGTACGAACCTGCCGTCAAAATCGGTTTGTGTTCCATTAGTAGTTCCCTTTTCAAGGATATTGGCACCAGGCAAGGGCTGACCGCTTTCGTCTGTTATTTTACCCGAAAGCTGAAATTGAACCGTTGAACGAATTCTTGTGTCTTGCACCTTTATTTGACCAAGTTGCTTTCTTTTAATATGTATAGTTCTATCGTCGCTAAACTCGTAGGAGAGCCCAATGGGATCTAAAGCATTTATCAATAAATGACTGGTTTTAAGAGTGCCCTTTACCAAATTGACCGCAGGGGCTTCCCTGATGAGGTCGTTTTTATATATAAACTTATATTTCGATTGTTTATGAATAAGGTGCAACATGCCTTTAATGGAAATCGTTTGGTCTTCATCTATAACAATGTAAGCATCTTGCGAAAAACTGGTTTTAGGACTCAGACCTAGGGCAACGGTACAAAATAAAAAAATAAAGACTTTCATAATTATTTTGAGAAATATGCGTTGAAAAGGTTCTAAGGAGTACCTTAAGGAATTATTTTTCATAAATTTAATTTTGATTTAATTGGACATGTGGTTTAATTAATCATTAGTGGGGAAAATGGCAACTCATTTGGACGTGCGGAGCCTTTTCCCTTTTTTTATTATTTGATATTTTCTTGTATTAAAATGGTTCTATCGTCTATAACAAATTTTAATTTCCCTTCGCCTGAGGCTTCTATATGGTTAAGTATATCCTCAATAGAACTGGACCTTTCCAAAATTCCAGTAAAAATAAATTCCTTTAAGTTCGCTGATTCAAATATTACATCTACATTGTACCATCTCGCCAAGGTTTTCATTATAGTTTGCAGTGATTCCGTATCAAAAGCGAAGAGACCTTTTATCCATGAAATTTCTTGAGACACATCAATTTTCTGAACTTCAATCTCTTTAGATTCTGTATTATAGACCGACTGCTGATGCGGGTTTAAAACTGTAGCGTAATCATCGATTTGAATTGAAATACTTCCTTCGAGAAGGGTAGTCTTTACTAAATCTTCATCGGAATAAGACTTAAGGTTAAATTCGGTTCCGAGAACCTGAATAGATTGACCGGAGGATATTAAATTAAATTCTGCCCCGTTATGTTCATAACTAGGTGAAACCTGTAAGAATACCTCACCATAGAGCAATTCAATCTCCCTTGGCCCATTCTTCTTAAAATTTACCGGGTATTTTAATTTAGAATCAGAATTTAGCCAGATTTTCGTGCCATCTGGCAAGGTCAACTGAAATTGGCCACCTCTAGGAACAGTCAAAAAGTTGTACGAGATTTTGTCGACCGTGTCATTCTGATAATATTTTAGAGATTTACCATTACCCCTCACTCTGTCCGATTCGTATTCCCTTCCCTCTTCTAAAACAATACGATTTCCATTTTCCAATGTTAAGATGGCCCTATCCGTACCTGCCTGAATATTCTTTTTAGCCCCGTTAATTGTCGAAGTTTGAGTGTTCTTATGAGAAATAAAAATCGTGAGAGCTACAAGTAGTACTATTGAGGCTGCTATGCCTATTTTTTTTATACGTCTGAAAAAATGTTTCCTACCATTCTTTTTCACGCTTTCCTTAAAGGATTTTTTAGCGTTATCCACATCATATTTTTTCATGCTGAAAGAAAGTAAATAATGAATTTTAACGAAATGGTCGAATAATTTCTTGGTCTTATGTTCTTCGATAATTTCCCCTAGCCGCTCTAATTCAAATAAATTAGCCTCTTTACCGAGAAATTTGATTATCAATTTAGTGTTTTCCTTCATTGCATTTTAAGGATATTCGTATATAATACACATGAAATTTTCGAACCCCTAGGTTTTTGACCATTTATTTTTTTTTTTTCATAAAAATTTCCTTTTAATCCAATTATAGCATGGAAGATGATCCTATGGCTCTAACCAGAAAATTAAAATCTGGTAGAATAGAAGCCTACGAATTTTTGATGGATACTTACTATCAAAGACTATGCGCCTATGCTTTTACCTTGTGCCATGACCATTGCGAGTCGGAAGATATTGTTCAAAATGTATTTACACGGCTTTGGATAAAAAGAAAAAACATAAAACATGACTTATCCATAAAGAGTCTTCTGTACAAGTCAGTATATAACGAGTTTGTTAACGTATATCGAAAAGGGAAGCACGTCACTAGGTTAGAATTAAAATATCTTGAGACTTTGGATACCTACGTGGATATTGAGCCTGAAAATTTAGAGAAATTAGTAAAGAAAGTGTATTTGGTAATAGATAAATTACCCCCAAGGTGTAAAGAGGTATTTTTGCTGAATAAAAAAGAAGGATTAACCCATGTTGAAATATCCGATTACCTCGGCATCTCGATAAAGACCGTTGAATGGCACATCTCTAAAGCATTTAAGCAACTGCAAGAAAAATTTAACTCCAAAACCGAAACCTTGCTGTTTCTTTTATTTGGCCGGTCACGTCAATGTTAAGTTTGCCATAGGCTGTGGTTTTCTTATAGAGGCAAAATCATAATGGGAAATCTTTCCAAAATGTACCAAGTATTATTTACTTGAATTTCAAATTAATTTCAGTTTAGTAACCCGCCCTTTGTAGCCCTACCCTTTTTGTAGCCTTCCCTAAAAATTGACCTCCTCCCAAGATTAGGTACCGGTCATAACTAGACAATCGGGCCGTCCTATGAAAAATGAGGAAATTCTACATTAAGAAATATTAGAAATGTAATAAACCTAGGGATTCCCAATTAAATATTTATAATTAAAAATGTTCGAATCCGAGTTCCCCGAGGACCTAAACTTTAAAACTCTTTGTTTAAGGACCTTCCCAAGTTTATGGTTATAAAAAGGACACTTAATAGGACACGTCGGATGTGAAATTTGTACTGATTTGGACAGTTTTGTAGGGGCTTTTGAAAATTTAAAACCCTGATAATCAATTGATTATAAGGGTTTTAAATTATATTCGTCGGGGTGGCAGGATTACAACCTTACCACATAATCAATTATATATCAATTAGTTACGAATTCAAAAACTTAACTGTTGACCGATTTGTTGACGGTATTTTAAATGAACTTAGAGTAAGATGACTTACTTTCTGATTCAATAAAGATATTATTTATCATTTTCAAAATAATGGGGTTCAAGTTAAATTTTATTAAACTCATATTTTTTTAGGAAATAAAAGTGCTTTTATGGTTTGTTTGTGTATGGTTTAGATTGATTATTTTTCAATGTTAGTTTTATAGGATTAATTGGATGGTGTTAGTTTATCTCAATTTTCATTAAGTTTACATTTAGGAGAATATACTCATGAAATCGTTTTATCTAGCATTATGTTTTTTGCTTGCTTTGTTTTTTCTTTCTTGCACAGGGGAAAAAGACGAAGGTAAAATCCGCATCGGTTTTTCACAGGCCATGTCCAACGATAATTGGAGACGTTCCATGAATAACTCAATGAGGTTACAAGCCTCTTTGAATCCTAAAATCGATTTGATCATTAAAGACGCCAATTACGTCGTAGCAACTCAAATTGAGCAGATAGAAAGCCTTATTGCCGACAGCCTTGATGTGTTGATCGTTTCCCCGATCCAATCAAAGCCCGTTACTTCGGTAGTACAAAAGGCACTATATGCCGGTATACCAGTTTTGGTAGTCGACAGAAAAACAGAAAGCCAGCAATATACTGCCTATTTGGGTGCAGATAATATTGAGGTGGGAAGAAATGCTGCAAAGGAAATCATAGCATCCAATATTAAAGACTCCATAAGGATTATTGAAATAAAAGGTCTGGTCGGATCTTCTCCTGCCGAGGAAAGAAGCATGGGCTTTAATCAAATAATAGATCAGTTTAAGAAGGCACAGATCACAGCAACGATTGAAGGGAACTGGGAAAAAGAGTCTATTCAAAACAAGTTTAGACAACTATTAAATGATGATATTAAAGTGGATTATGTGTTTGCCCACAACGACAGAATGGCGGTAGGCGCATGGGAGGTCGCTCGCGAGTTGGGAATAGAAAATGAAATCAGTTTTATTGGAGTTGATGGTCTTGCCGGAACCAATGGGGGAATTCAGGCTGTAAAAGATGGAGTTTTGAAGGCAACGGTTCTCTACCCTACCGGGGGTGATGAAGCTATTAAATTGGCTTTGAAAATCTTTAACAAAGAAGCTATACCAAAGAATAACATCCTCTCAACGACTATTATCAATGAGTTGAACGCGGATATTATGAACAACCAATTTGAAAAGATAAATGAACAGCAAGATCAAATGGAAGAACAATTGGCAGCAATAAAAAAACAAGAAGAACTCTATTATTCGCAAAATAACCTTCTTAAAATTACAATGGCGTTGTTGGCAATTATCTTAAGCCTTGCTGTATATAGTGTATATTCCATTTTTGCAATTCGAAAGAAAAATAAGCAATTGGTATTGACGAACGATAAGGTTACCGTACAGCGGAATCAAATCGAGAAAATCGCGAAGGAAGTAAAAATAAGTAATGAGGCGAAACTTAATTTCTTTACAGGTCTTTCCCATGAATTTAAAACTCCCATTACTTTGATTTTAAGTTCTGTTGAATCCATGAGCGACTTTGTCAAGGAGAAAGGCTCAAAAATGCGTAACGAATTGGAGCTGATACACAACAACTCTAATCGACTGTTGAGATTGATCAATCAATTACTTGATTTTAGGAAAATTGAAGACCGTAAGTTCAATCTAAAAGCATCCAAAACCAATTTATACAGTTTTTCAAAAATCATTTTTAAAGATTTTGAACGAGAAGCGAAGAAAAGTAATATAGATTTCAAATTGACTTCCAATAATGAAGCGTTGGATGTTTTCATAGATAGGAATTTAATGGACAAAGTATATTTTAACCTACTTTCCAATGCCTTTAAGTTCACTCCTGATAATGGAAAGATTGGAATTCATATTGAGGACGATGATAAAAAAAACATGGTTGTCATCCGATTTAGAGATTCAGGCATTGGAATCCCTCCGAACGAAATTGATGGAGTATTTCAAGCATTTTTCAAAGGTTCGAACAACAGAAAGAACAGTTCTGGAATAGGTCTTCATTTAAGCAAGGAATTTGTGGAGATGCACAAAGGTACCATTCAAGTGAATTCCCTTCATGGCACAGAGTTCATTATATCCCTATACAAAGGTCAGGCACACTTTGATGAAACGGAGATTATTTCAGAACAAGATTTGGTCGATTCCAATATTATCGATTTTTCTTCGGACCATTTGATTGATGATAATTACTTAATACAAGATCCGGGCAAAAACCAAGAAAAATATTCTGTATTAATTATAGAGGATAACAAGGATTTATCAAAGTTTCTAAAAAACAAATTACAATTGGAGTATGATATCCATCTATCCGATGGCACGGATGCCCTTGAGAAAGCCTTTGAAACTGTCCCTGATATTATACTCTGCGATATCAATCTGCCGGATAAAGATGGTTTCGAAATCTGTGAAATTCTAAAAAGGGACTTACGAACCTCCCACATACCAACAATAATACTTACCGCTTTGGGCAATAAGGAATCTTACATCAAAGGACTTCAATCAGGAGCAGATTTGTATCTGACCAAACCCTTCAGCTATTCTATTTTGGTTCAGTCAATTAAGTCTTTACTTTATAATAGAGAGAAACTTCGGTATTACTATACCAGTAACATACATAAAATTGAAGAACTAAATTCCTTTGGTAATATAGAACAAAAATTTATCCATCAATTGAACTCCCTTATTAATGAAAATTTAGGGAATTCTGACTATTCGGTTGAAAACCTAGCTGAAAATCTTACTATTTCAAGGGTTCAGTTGTACAGAAAAGTAAAGGCGATGATGGGAATTAGTATAAGTGATTATATTGGTAACATCAGATTGGAAAAAGCCAAAGTGATGCTCGAGACTGGCTCATTAACGGTAGCCGAAATTGCATATACCAACGGATTTTCTTCTCCAAATTACTTCTCAACCGCCTTCAAAAACAAATACGGCACCTCTCCCATAGCGTTTCGGAAATCTATCTAGTTTACATTTCATACTATCCTTAGCTCGTAGTCCCTTTTGAATGTATCAATTTTAAACTTCATGTAACATGAGTGTAGTTAGTGCGTTTAAGCCCATGTTAAAATTCTATTTTTAAGTGCTGTTTATCAAGCACTTATCATTTTAAACATGCACCTTAACAAAAACATAACATATTGATACATCATCAAAATACCCTCTTGTTTTTTACGAATACTTTAGTAACCATACTAGAGAATTACGATTATGAAAAAAATATGGGTTTGGTCTATTACCGCAGCATTGGCAGGTTTCCTGTTCGGATTTGATACGGTAGTTATCTCTGGAGTAGATAAAAAGTTGCAGGCCTTGTGGGGTTCATCAGATGTTTTTCATGGTACTATAGTTATGGCGATGGCATTATGGGGTACTGTAGTAGGTGCAATTTTAGGCGGAATTCCCACGAACAAGATAGGCAGGAAGAAAACATTATTATGGATAGGTATACTTTATACTATATCCGCTCTTGGTTCTGCATTTGCCAATGATCCGATCACATTCGCCATTTTTAGATTTATAGGTGGGCTGGGGGTTGGTGCATCTACCATTGCTGCTCCTGCCTATATATCTGAAATAGCACCTGCCAAGGACAGGGGAAAATTAGTGGCCCTTTATCAATTTAATATCGTGTTCGGAATTTTGATTGCCTTCTTTTCCAATTATCTATTAAATGGTATAGGTGAAAACGCGTGGCGATGGATGGTGGGTGTTGAAGCCATACCTGCAATTATTTATACAGTCTTCGTATTGAGCGTTCCAAAAAGCCCTAGGTGGTTGTTGACCAAAATGAGAAACGAAGAGGCAAAAAAAGTGTTGCAATTAATCAATCCTGATCAGGATCCTGAGGTATTGATGTTAGAATTAAAGACTGAAAGTGAGAATACGGTTTCGGGAGAGAATATTTTTATTAAGAAATACCGGTTCCCTTTGTTATTGGCTTTTTTCATTGCCTTTTTCAATCAATTGTCAGGCATAAATGCCTTTTTGTACTATGCGCCAAGAATTTTCGTAGAAGCTGGCCTTGGTGAGAGCACTGCTCTTTTAAGCAGTATAGGAATAGGGGTGACCAATATGATTTTTACTCTTTTAGGGGTATTCCTCATTGACAGGCTAGGAAGAAAACAATTGATGTACGCAGGTTCTATTGGCTATATCATCTCTTTGACTTTGGTGGCCTGTGCATTCTTCCTGAATTGGGAAGGTATGGCCGTGCCCATTTTTCTTTTCCTTTTTATTGCTGCACATGCAATAGGCCAAGGCACCGTGATTTGGGTATTTATTTCAGAGATTTTCCCGAATCATTTAAGAGGGTCCGGTCAATCGTTCGGTAGTTCGGTGCATTGGATTTTAGCCGCTATCATACCCTCGTTAGTTCCCGTGTTGTTTACCTCGATCGGAGCGGGTACCGTATTTGCTTTTTTTGCCTTTATGATGTTCCTACAATTGCTCTTTGTGATTTTCGTAATGCCAGAAACCAAAGGTATCTCGCTAGAGGAACTTAGTAAAACACTAACAAAAGGAAGAAAGAATACAACCGATGATCTTATAGGTCTTGATGAACAAAAATTAAACTGAAGTATTGTAAAGAACCAACAAATATGAAAAATAAGATATACAAGTTCGTGATGACAATAGGAATTTTCGCAATGGTC
The DNA here is from genome assembly GCF_014855495.1 of Euzebyella saccharophila. GTDB lineage: Bacteria > Bacteroidota > Bacteroidia > Flavobacteriales > Flavobacteriaceae > Euzebyella > Euzebyella saccharophila. Next base: position 71,679 of record NZ_JACYFJ010000003.1, read on the forward strand.
TTTTCTTGCAAAAATACAACCGACAAGAAAGCTGATCAGGTTCAAAATGGACAAGATACTGTTGCCATTTCCAATGAAGACCTCTACCGCCCAAACTTTCATTTTTCGCCCGAGAAAGGATGGATGAACGACCCCAATGGTATGTTCTATTATAATGGATATTACCATCTCTATTTTCAACACTATCCAGATGGTACCACTTGGGGACCAATGCATTGGGGGCATGCCATTAGTACGGATTTGTTTAATTGGAAAGAGCAACCTATCGCTTTGTTCCCAGATGAACTAGGCTATATATTTTCTGGTAGTGCTGTGGTAGATATTGAAAATACGTCAAGTTTTGGTGTCGATGGCAAAACGCCTATAGTGGCAATCTATACCAGTCATGATCCCAAAAAGGAAAAGACGGGTGACATAGATGTGGAAAATCAAAGTATTGCCTATTCGTTGGACGAAGGTCTTACATGGACAAAATATGAGGGTAATCCGGTTTTGAAAAATCCAGGCGTTAGAGATTTTAGGGATCCAAAAGTTAGTTGGGATGATGAGAGGAAAAGATGGAACATGGTTGTAGCTGCGGGCCAAGAAATTCAATTCTACATTTCCAAAGACCTAAAATCTTGGGAGAAACTTACAAGTTTTGGGGAAGGAATAGGAAATCATAGCGGCGTTTGGGAATGTCCAGATCTATTTCAATTACCGGTTATTGGCAGTTCAGAAAAAAAATGGGTCTTGTTGGTAAGTATAAATCCTGGCGGCCCTAATACAGGCTCTGCAACCCAATATTTTGTGGGTGATTTTAATGGTTCAAATTTTATTGTTGATGAATCATTTAAAGAAGAAATGAAAAGGGAACATAGTTTTTGGGTAGACCATGGCCGAGATAATTACGCAGGCGTTACTTTTTCAAATATTGAGAACAAAGATGGCGGCAAGCTGTTTATGGGATGGATGTCTAATTGGCTATATGCCAATGAGGTGCCCACTGAAAAATGGCGTAGTGCCACAACTACGGCAAGAACATTAGAATTAGTTAAAGGTAAAAATACATACCGTCTTATAGCGAATCCTGTACCTGAATTACATGAGTTTAAAAGCAAAAAGCTTGAAAGTTTAGATGTTGTATTGGAAGGAAATACCCTGCTGACCACTTCTAAGGCAATCGATTTTACAAGTGCCCAAATTAATTTTAAGGTTGAAGATTTAGTTGATGGCGTTTATACTTTTGAACTTTCCAACAGTGAAGGGGATAGTTTACGTTTCGGTTATGATGCCACAAAGGGTAATTATTTTGTGGATAGAAATAAGGCAGGAATTACTGATTTTTCGAACAAATTTAGTGACAGAATAGCCTTGGCCCCAAGGATTTCTAATCACAAAAATTGGACAGGAACAATTATTCTGGATAAAACTTCTATTGAATTGTTTTTTGACAACGGTCAAACGGTTATGACGGAAATATTCTTTCCAAAAGCTCCATTTGATAGTTTCTATTTTAAAGCTCCTTCAGATGAATACAACCTTGAATACATTGATATACAGCAACTTAAATTTAACTTAAACTAGACAATTATGAAATTAAAACTCTTACTATTATTCATAGTATTTGTTCCAATAGGCCTGTCGGCCCAAGGACAAATTACAGGTACTGTCACTTCTTCTAATGATGGCAGTCCTTTACCAGGAACATCGGTAATTATTAAAGGAACAACAACTGGAACAACAACTGACTTTGATGGTAATTATTCATTGAACAATGTGGATAGTGATGCAACACTTGTATTTAGTTATATAGGATTCACCACCATGGAAATTAATGTGAATGGCCAATCACTAATAAATATTGCTTTACAAGAGGATGCCCAACAACTGGAAGAAGTAGTATTGACAGGCTATTCCACGGAGCGAAAGGTAGATTTAACCGGTGCAGTAACAGTTGTGGATATTGCTCCTATTGAAGGTCAAAGTTTGAGTTCAGGTAATGCTATGCAAGCCTTACAAGGACGAGTGGGAGGTCTATTTATAGAAAAATCCGGTGACCCTACAGGGCTTAGCAGCAGAATACTGATTAGAGGTCTTACAACATTAGGAAACAATGATCCGCTTTATATCATAGATGGTGTGCCAACAAAGAGGCAAGAGGTGTTCGCAAGTTTAAATCCAGCAACTATCGAATCCATTCAGGTTTTGAAAGATGCTTCGGCCTCTTCAATATATGGATCAAGAGCCGCAAATGGAGTTATTGTTGTAAGTACAAAAGGAGGTCTTAAAGGAGAACGTATTTCGGTAAGTATCAATTCTAACCTATCTGTACAATCTGAGCGAAAACAACGGTATGATATGCTAAGTTCCCAACAACGAGGAGAAGCTTTGTGGAGAGCATCCGTAAATGACGGCGCAGATCCTAATGCAGGCTATGGTGAAATATACAATTTTGATTGGAACAATGACTTCAACAATCCAATGCTCAACAGTATTGCTATACAGCCTTTTGTAGGTGGAGATACAAATGTTCCTTCAGGAAATACAGATTGGCAAGACGAGCTTTATGAAACGGGCTATGTTTTTAACAATGAGGTTACCGTTTCGGTGGGTACGGAAAAATCTTCTTTGCTTATAAACTTGGGATATTTAGAAAATACTGGTATGCTTAAATATACAGGTTATGACAGATACACAGGTAAAATTAACGGTAACACAAGTTTGTTTAATGATAGATTAAAATTTGGTGTGAATACCCAAATATCAACTTCTAATGAAACATTGGTAGCAAGTGACGTAGGTGGTGCGCCTACAACTGGCCTGTCAATAACCCTTGCACCTACCATTCCTGTTTATGATGCTAACGGAGAGTTTGCAGGTCCATTGGGAGCTGGTTATTCAGATAGAAATAATCCACTTTTGATGCAATATTTGAATAGATGGGATAATGCTATTAAAAACAATTTCTTTGGTAATGTTTATGCGGAATTGACCATTCTTGAAAATCTAAAATTTCGTTCCAGTTTAGGTATAGATTTTAGTGATTTTAAGCGTAAAAATATAGAACCAAAGGTTTTCAACGGTTTTATTACAAGAAGCAACAATAGATTGATTTTAGATACTAATAAGTTAAGGACTTTGACCTTTTCAAATACTTTGAACTATAATGTAACATTTGGAAAGCACAAGATAGGAGCTCTGTTAGGTATAGAGTCCATAAGAGAAGATTTTGACACTATATTAGCGCAAGCGGATGATTTTGCAGTAGAGCAAGAATCATATTTTGTTCTTTCTGCTGCAACTGGTGCGAGAACGAATAATGGAATATCAACCCAATATAGCTTATCTTCCCAATTCGGAAAATTAAATTATTCGTTTGCTGACAAATACCTCGCATCAGTTACGATACGTAGAGATGGTTCCTCGAGATTTGGGGCCAATAATAGATACGGTATATTTCCAGCAGCTACATTAGGTTGGAGAATAAGTCAGGAAGAATTTCTTAAAGACAGTGAGATACTGTCAAATTTAAAACTTAGGGCCGGTTATGGAGAAGTAGGTAACCAAGAAATTGGTAATACGGCTCGGTTTGGTTTATATGAATCTCGTTATGGGCAAAATCAAGCACAATTGACGGGAGGATTTTTTGAAATATACTACAATGTAGGTACGGCATACGATATAAATGGGAACAATACGGGGACCCTGCCTTCGGGATTTGTTTCTACACAGGCACCTAACCCCGACTTAAAATGGGAAACGACCAAAGAATGGAATTATGGTATAGATTTTGGAATTTTAAACAACAAAATTAGCGGATCATTTGATTATTTTACAAGGGAGACTACAGATATCTTGACTACCCCACCTATTGCGTCTGTAATAGGAGAGGGTCAACAAAGAGTACTGAATGGTGCTGCAACCTCGGCAACAGGGTGGGAATTTAACCTTGGTTATTCCAATTTATGGGAAAGCGGTTTCTCTTTAGGAGTTTCTACAAATTTTGGAGCGTTTAAGGATGAAATTACATTTCTGCCAGAGGAGGTTAGGGCAGCTTTTCCCGGAACTGCACAAAATTCAATTCTTGGACAATCACAAACGGCAATTTTTGGCTATCGCACCGACGGTCTTTTTCAAAGTCAGGCAGATGTTGATTCCCATCCCACTGGAGGCGTGCAAACAGGCAACGCTAGACCTGGGGGTATAAAAATTGTAGACATTGACAATAATGGAGTGATTGATAGCAACGACCGTGATTTTATTGGTAATACCTTACCTGATTTAGAATACGGTATACGTCTGGATTTGGGGTATAAAAATTTCGATTTCTCCGTTTTTGGGTCAGGAGTTGCAGGTCGGATTGGTGTTGACTCCTATATATTTTGGAACAACTTTGTACAGGGTAGAGATAATGCAGGTCTTGGCGTTTTAAATGCTTGGACACCTCAAAATACAGATTCTTCGATACCTTCACTTTCCTTGGTAAATAACTTTACGGATACTTCGGACTATATTTTTAGAAACAACTCCTACTTCAAAATTAGGAATATGCAAGTGGGATACTCATTACCAACTGATGTTATCGGTAAAATGGCAGGAATGACAGGTCTAAGAATTTACCTTCAAGGGGAGAATTTATTTTGGTTTACTCCTGATGGTTATATAGGAGCAGACCCAGAGAGAATAGATGTAAACAGAATACCTGTACCTACCACCTACTCTGTAGGGATGAACATAAACTTTTAACAAATAGAGATATCATGAAATATAATAAAATAATAGCAACGGTGATATGCGCAACCCTTGTGCTCACTGCCTGTTCAGATAATTATTTAGAGTACGAACCAGAAGGGGTGTTGTCCAGTGAAAATGTGGCAACCTCCGAGAATGCGGAATCTTTGGTCATTGCTGCATATGCAGGAATTGCCAATGATGAAATGATTGGACCGTTAACTCATCAATGGGTTTATGGTAGTGTACGTTCGGATGATGCTTATAAGGGCGGCGGAGGCCGTGGTGATGTTGATGTTGTTGATAAATACGAGCAATACAATCTTACTATTGCAGATATGGGAGACTGGATGGCGCCGAGAACGTGGACCGATTATTACAAAGCGATTTCTAGGGCAAACTTTGCACTATCTGTCATTAATGATATACCGGACAGTGAGTATGCACAAAAGACAACTAGACTAGCAGAGTTACGCTTTTTAAGAGCTCATTCACATTTTATGTTGAAGTTGATTTTTAAAAAAATACCATATATCACCGAAAATTTAACCCAAGAAGAAATTGCACAGACCTCAAATGACGTGGATAATGATGCATTATGGAATACAATCGCTGAGGATTTTCTTTATGCGTATGATAATCTACCCCAAGCTCAAGAGCAGGTAGGTAGGGCAGATCGAAATGCTGCTGCTGCATATTTGGCCAAATTGAGGTTGTTTCAAGCTTATGAGCAAAACGATCAACATCAAGTTACCGGCATAAATACATCACGTTTGCAAGAAGTAATTGATTATGCAGATCAAGTTACCGGTAGTCTTCAACCGGATTTTGGGGAAAATTTCTTGGATGGATTTGACAATGGACCGGAATCTATCTGGGCGGCCCAGTTTTCTATCAATGACGGTACAACCGTTGGTAGAGTTAGTTTCGTAACTGGTTTAAATTCGCCACACGGCACAGGCCTTTATGGGTGCTGTGGATTTCATTTGGCCAGTCAGAATATGGTGAATTCATTTAAGACTGATGCTGCGGGATTACCACTGCTAGATACCTTCAACGATACTGACATTTTCACCAATGTAGACGCCAATGGCACAACACCTCCCGACAGTGGTTTGAGTGTTGACCCAAGGATTGACCATACTGTGGGAATACCGGGAAGACCGTTTAAATACAGAAATACGGTAAGTGAATCAGGAGATATGGTTTATAATTTCAGTTGGGCCAGAGATCCTGGTGTTTATGGTTATTTTGGAAATATGAAAGAGCAACAAGCTCCTGATTGCTCGTGCTATGTAAAAGAAGGGCCATTTGTAGGTACATCAAAGAATGTGGATTTTATCAGGTATGCCGATGTTCTTCTTTGGAAGGCTGAAGCCTTGATTCAATTAGATCGATGGGACGAAGCTTTGCCCATCATAAATCAAGTCAGGAGTCGTGCTGCAGCAAGTACACAAAGACCAATAGATGCAGGAGCAACGGATATTTATGCAATTGCACCTTATGCTTCCTTCCCATCAAAAGATTATGCATGGAAAGCCTTAATGTTCGAAAGAAGGTTGGAGTTTGCCATGGAAGGGCATAGATGGTATGACCTTGTAAGATGGGGAATTGCGGAGGAAACACTAAATACATATTTGGCAGAAGAAAAGACTAAAAGAGATTTTCTTTCCAATGCCCAATTTACATCTGGGCGAGATGAATATTATCCAATACCGCAAAGAGAAATTGATTTTACTGGTGGGTTATATGTTCAAAATCCCGGATATTAAATTTTCAAAAAACTGAATAGTAAGTTGAGTTAGTTTGTTAGTTTGTAAAAGCACGGGGTTGTTTCCCGTGCTTTTTTTATTTTTAATAATACTATGGAAATATTAGGTTTGGATATCGGTGGTTCAGGAATTAAAGGGGCCATCGTTGAAACAGAAAATGGAAGATTAGTTTCAGAAAGGCTTCGACTTGCGACTCCGCAGCCCGCACATCCCGGGGCAGTGGCAAAAACCGTTGAAGAATTGGTTCGTCGGTTGAATTGGCAAGGTGTTATTGGTTGCAGTTTTCCGATGGTAGTTGTAGATGGTAAATGTAAGACATCCGGAAATATGACCGATGAATGGGTTGATGTACAAGTTAATAAACTCTTTGAGACAGAATGTCCGAACACCAAATTCTATCTAGGAAATGATGCCGATTTAGCGGGTTTAGCAGAAATGCAATTAGGTGTCGGTAACGGTCTAAAAGGTAAAGTGATTATGGTAACTATTGGCACCGGTTTGGGTACAGGGGTTTTCTACAATGGTGTTTTAATTCCAAATATCGAAATGGGTCGTGTTTTTTATAAAAATGGAGAACCAATTGAATTTTTTGCTTCTGGCCTGGCAAGAAAAAGAGAGAATTTGAAATTGAAAGAATGGGCAGGGCGATTTGATTACTTTCTTACACACCTAAAGAGGGTAATGTCGCCAGACCATTTTATCATTGGAGGGGGATTAAGTAATAAATATGAAAAGTTTAGTAGGTACTTATCAGTAGATGTTCCTTTACAAGTGGCACATTTTGAGAATGATGCCGGTATAATTGGTGCAGCACTTTATGCAGAATCTCAATTAAACTCTAGTGACTAAATCAAAGAATTCTAAAATTGTGTTTATGAGTTCATAACATGGACACCATCTGTTCTTTTAAACGGCCGTTAAAAAGAACACATCCGGGAAATCGGTAAAATCCTGTAAAAGGTTAAATTCTTAAGACCATTTTTTTAAATATGAATCCGCAAATAAATGAACGCCTTACAATCGCCGTTTTTAAAGGGTCACCCTCTTCTACATGTGATATAATCCCATTATCCTACTACTTCCTTTTTTGTTATAAATGGCTGACTATAATGCCGTTGCCCCGTGGCTTTATATAAGGCATTGGCTACCGCACCGAAAACAGGGGGAAACGGAGGTTCTCCCATACCCGTTGGGTCGATTTCATTCTGCACAAAATGTACGTCGATTTCTTTCGGCGCGTCGTTCATGCGAATCATTTGATATTGGTGGAAATTGTTTTTCTGTGGCACCCCATCCTGAAAGGTCAATTCCCCATAAAAGGCATTGCCTACACCATCGGTAATGGCTCCCTCGGCCATGTTTGTTGCTGCATCAGGATTTACCACTACTCCACAATCAATGGCACAAACTACTTTTTCAACTACGGGTTTACCGTTCTCCATCTTTAAATCCAGTACATGCGCCGCATAGGAGTTATGGCAAAAATAGGCCGACACTCCTCGATGTTTTGTTGCATCATTTTCTTTCCAAGCCGATTTTTCACGAACCAATTCCAGGACTCCGGCGTACCTATCAGCATCATAATCATTCCGTTCGCCTACAGGATTTTCCTTGGCGCGTTTTAGCAGGTCCAAGCGAAATTGAATGGCGTCCTTGCCCATGGTTTCAGCAACTTCATCCAAGAACGCTTGTTCGGCACCGGCCATAAAATTAGATCGTGGAGCTCTAAAGGCACCTATGGAAATGTTGGAATCAATGGTCCACTCTTCTGCCATATAATTATCAATGGCCCCTGCCGGAAAACGATTGGCGAACAATGGACTCTCCGGCACTCCTCCAGCCTTTACATGTAATGCCGTTAAATTATTGTTTTCATCAAAAGCCGCGCGATAGGTTGCGTGATACGTTGGGCGATAAATACCATTGGTCATATCGTCTTCACGGCTATATACTAACTTGATAGGTGCATTGACTTTTTGTGAAATCAGGGCCGCTTCCACCACAAAGTGAGCATAGGCCTTGCGGCCAAAACCACCGCCCATTCTTGGAAGGTCCATCTCAATATTCTCTTTCGGTATTCCCAGACTACTAGCAATTGTAGGGATGATCAAAGACGGAATCTGTATTGGTGCTGCAATTTTCACCTTATCGCCTGCTACATGGGCAAAAGCATTCAAGGGCTCCATGTTATTATGAGCAAGAAAAGGCGCCGAGTAACTTCTTTCCAAAATTGTTGTTGCATTTTTGAAGGCTACTTCTGGATTTCCATCTTTTCGGACAACTTTTCCCGGTTTTGCAGCAAGTGCTTCCATTTGTGATTTATGGGTCGTGGTAGATTCCAGTCCTGCGGGTATGTTGATTGTTTCTTTTCCACCAAACCCAGCGATTGTTTCTGAATAGGCGGTAATGGGTTGCCATTCCACTTTTAATTTCTTTTTAGCCTGCATCACCTCCCAAGTAGAGTTGCCCACTATCGCTACCAATTCAGGAAAAGCGTTGGTGTCGAAACCGCCTTTTTCATATCCGTCCTTAAAACTCTTGATCGTAACCACATCCTTGATTCCAGGCATGGCTTTGGCCGCTTCACCATCCACTGATTTTAAGGTCAAACCAAAAGCTGGTGGATGTTCGATCATGGCGATCAACATTCCTTCCTCTTGAATATCCATGCCAAATAAAGGCCTACCGGTTACAATGCTTTTTGCATCTACATTTTTTTGCGAACGGCTGACCAGTTTAAAATCCTTTACCTCTTTTAGTTGTACTTCTTCGGGTACGGTAAGTGTTGCTGCAACTGAAGCCATTTCTCCGTAACCGGCCGATTTTTTAGTGGCTGCATGTTGCAAAACTCCTGCTTCTGCGGTAACCTCTTCCTTGGGTACCTGCCAGGTTTCTGCCGCCGCCGCTATCAACATCTGCCTTGCGGTTGCTCCGGCCATTCTAAGCGGTTCCCATCTGGCACTTATTCCCCTACTGCCCCCCGTAAATTGAAATCCATATTTGTCTGCATGATAGGGCGCCTGTTCAACCAGTACATTTTTCCAATCTACATCTAACTCTTCTGCCACCAACATGGGCATAGATGTCCTGATATTCTGACCGAATTCCGGATTGGGCGTATAAATGGTTACAACCCCGTTATCACCAATTTTCAGATACGAATTCATCTCGAACCATTCTTTGGGCATTTCCCTGACGGCCATCTCTTTTGCCTGCTCAGGTTTGCAGGAGTTTAAAATACTAAAGCCAAGTACCAAACCGCCACTTGCCAAACTTGTATTCTTGATAAAGGCCCTACGTCCCATATGCGTCTTTAGCTTTGTCATCTCCTAATTTTTTTGATTAAACGTTTTCCGAACTAGCGGCTGTTTTTATTGCTTTTTTGATTCGCGTGTATGTACCACACCTACAGATATTCCCGTTCATGGCGCTTTCAATTTCTTCGTCCGACGGATTGGGATTCCTTTTTAACAAGGCCGAGGCCGACATTATCTGCCCTGCCTGGCAATATCCGCATTGGGGTACATCGATTTCCAGCCAAGCTTTTTGTATAGGGTGATCACCATTCTCAGAAAGTCCTTCAATAGTCGTGATTTTTTGCTCACCGACTGCTGAAACCGGTAATTGGCATGAACGTACCGCGTTGTCACCTAAATGCACCGTGCAGGCACCACATTGGGCGATACCACAACCATATTTGGTACCCACTAATTTAACATGGTCTCTTAGTACCCAAAGCATAGGTGTTGCCGGGTCAACGTCGACTTCTTTCGTTTCTCCGTTGATGTTTAAGTTGAATATTGCCATTTTTAAAAAATTTACTTAAAAATAAAGATTATATATTGGGTGTTGCTTACGAAATTCAAACAGTTTTAACCTACTTTGTCAAAATCCTAATTGTTTTTAGTTTTTGACAGTCAAGGGTTTAAGCTTTTCAAGCCATTTCACAAGTAATTCCTTCACTTCTACTTTACGGTTCCCTTTTATGGCCAAGTAAATTCCATCTCTCTCAATACCCCCGGTTACAGAAAAACCTTCTAAAATGTTGCAATCGGTGCAAAGGCTTTCCACCGTTCGAAAGGTACTGCCAATACCGTACCCAGCATTGGTGTTAAAAGGAATGACCGTTTTATCCTTAAGGTCGTGCCGGGTCAAAAAGCTTTTAATTGGTGGAGGCAGTTGCATTCCCCATGTGGGGAAGCCTAAAAAAACGGTATCATACTTGTCCATATTTATCTGTGTTTTTAGGAGCGGAAGAAACCCGGTACGATTTTCTTCGGCCACTTGTGCCACAATCGACTTGTAGTTTTGCGGATAAGGATTTTTTAATTCCAGTGCCATCAGATCACCGCCCACATTTTCTTGGATCATTTCAGCCACAACCTTAGTATTGTTTGTTCTTGATAAATAGACAATCAATATGTTGTCCGCTTCGTTCACGGTCCCTTGGGCACTACACCATCCGGATACCAAGAAAATAATAAATAGTAAACGAGATATTATCATTTTTTAATTTTCAATTTTCTGTAATCCGTTGGCGTATGTCCTACATGTTTTTTAAAAAAAGTGCTAAAATGATTTACTTCCCTAAATCCTAAGACTGTAGCTATGGTAGTAATTGACCAGTCATTTCTTTTGAGCAATGCCCTTGCTTCCTGAATAAAACGTTCATTTATATTTTGGGTAGTCGTTTTTCCAGTATACAACTTGACGGACCTATTCAAGTGATTTACATGAATATTTAAATTATCCGCAAAATCTGAGGCTTTGCGCAACTTTATGGGTTGTGTGTCCTCTGTAATGGGGAATTGTCCGCTCAGTTGCATCAAAAAATTTTGGGCTATTTGAATATAGGTCTTTTGATTTGTTGTGAGGGACGAATCCATATTTTCAATATCGATAACTACAGTTTTTTTTGACGTATTCTTCTATTGATCTACCAAGGCAGTTTCCGGCCCACGGACACCTACCAGTTGTATCTTCTCCAAAGCATTCCTGAATTCCTTTAATTCCGCATCGGAAAAAGTAACGTTAAGTGCTCCTTGGTTCTGTTTCACATGATGCAGTTTCGTAGTTCCGGGAATTGGAACAATAAAAGGTTTTTGTGCCATGACCCACGCCAATGCTATTTGGGCCGGAGTGGCATCCTTTTTTCGACCCCATTCGCGTACTAGCCTGAGTACCTCCATATGTGCTTCAATAGCTTCCGGTGTAAAATAGGGTACTTGAGATAAGCGGGAGTCACTAGAAAAACGGCTATGCTCGTTGAACTTATCGCCTAAAAATCCACGACAGACCGGTCCCCATGGCACGAACCCTATGCCCAATTCTCCACAGGTATCTATTACTTCATTTTCAAGGGCACGCTGAATAATGGAGTATTCGCTCTGAAGGGCAGCAACGGGCTGCTCTGCATGGGCCTTTCGTATGGTCGTTGGTGAAACTTCGGAAAGTCCAAAATGGAGCGCCTTCCCTTCCTTGATCAAATCCTTAACCGTTCCGGCAACGTCCTCAATCGGAACGTTTGGATCCAAACGATGCAGATACAATAAATCGATACGATCGGTACGAAGGCGTTTCAACATGCCTTCTACAGCACTTTTTATATGCTCTGGTTTACTGTTTCGACCTGCCCTATTTCCATTTGAAAAGTCAAACCCGAATTTACTGGCAATGACCACGTTGTCTCTAATAGGTTGCAGTGCCTCACCTACTAATTCCTCATCAGTAAATGGGCCGTACACTTCGGCAGTATCAAAAAAGGTAACGCCCAAATCATAAGCCCCACGAATTACGGGAATCATATCCTTGGTATCTCTTGGTGGATTGTAGCTGCCACTTTTCATGCTCATACAACCCAACCCAATTGGCGATACTTCCAATGCGCCCAACATCCGCTTTTCAGGGTTGGAAGCTGCTTTTAAACCCTCAATTGTACCAGGTGAATTTTTCCCATTGGCAAAGGCCATTGGGCCTGCCACCATACCCGCTCCCAGAAGGGCAGATTTCGATATAAAATTTCTTCTATCCAAATTATTTTCCTTCGCTTTCATACACATTTACTTTACTAATTAGTACTCAATTCTATAGATGTCTTTGCAAAAAAGCAATAACCTTTGTCCGTATATGTTCCACATCGAACATTTCTCCAAAATGTGGGGCATTCTTAACCACGATCAATTCGTTTTCAACACCATTCACCGTCAACCATGAACTCAAAAGTTGGGATTGCCTGGGCGAAACCAAATCATCCTTTTCCCCATGAACAATCAGAAAAGGAGGATCGTTTTCATCCACATAGGTTACCGGACTTGCCTTCTTGGCTAAGTCTGGTCTATCAAGTGGAGGAGCACCAATCAATAAAGCTTCAGGCGATTTGGCATCATTGGCCCCTGGGAATAAAATCAGTTCGGCGGGTCCGTAGAAATCCACCACGGCCTTAAAATCAAACGCTTTAGTGGTTTTCGGCACAAAGAAATCGGGAATATCGTTATTTTTTGAAAGTCCCATCAAGGAGGCCAAATGCCCGCCTGCTGAAAATCCCATTACGGCGATTCGGTCTTTATCGAAACCATACGTATCGGCATTATCGACCAAGAAGGAAACCGCACGGTTACAATCCTGTATTTGGGCAGGAAAAACACCTTGGGTTGCAAAACGGTAATCTATGGAAGCCAAAGCAAAACCTTTAGAAACAGTTTCAGCCACGGTTTCTTTCATATAACCGATATCGGCGTATTTGTCGTTGACCAACCAACCGCCGCCATGCACAAAAACAACCAAGGGTATTTTACCGGATACTTTTTGGGGCAAATAGATATCCAACAAATGTTTTTGCACTGCGTCGTTGGCATAATTGATATTGCTATGTAAAACCGTTCCCTCAGGGAATAGGTCAATTACCCGATTGGTTTGAGAAAATCCCTGCTGAACTATGATAATCCCAAAAACTAAGAAAAGTAAAGGTTTATTAAGTTTCAAAATATATTATTTTTTTAAGTAACTAAAACATTTTACAATCGCTATGGCAGCGCAAAAGCCATAATAGATCCCGAAGGGTTTTCCTTAGTGCCGCCAACAGAAAGCGCAACATATTGTTTACCATCCAATACATACGAGCATACGTTCGCATTATTGGCAGCGGGCAATTCTGTTTCCCAAACTACCTGCCCTGATTTTTTGTCAATCGCCCATAATTTCTTATCGGCTGCACCACTTATGAATATAAGTCCTCCTGCCGTTACCATCGGTCCAGAGCGCGCCAACAAACCTGTGTCCGGTCCGCCTTCCTCCTGTAATTTTTTGTCATTGCCCAAGGGTATTTGCCAATCGTATTCCCCGGTATTAAGGTTTAAAGCGTTCAGGGTGTTCCATGGGGCTTTCATTGCCGGGTTGCCACTAGGGTCGCTCCATGTTCTATACGGTGTGATGTTCATAAACCTGTTCGATTTTTCTTCCCCATCCGTTATTTTTGGGGCATCTATTGTTGCATCTTTCATGTCGAATAGAAAAGCAATAATCCCGTTTTCTTCCCGCGCAGTAATCACTCCTTTGTAACCTGGCATTTTACCACCACCTTGCTGAATTTTCAATAGGGTTTCGTTTTCTGACAATCGTTTTTTTAAATCGACCAAGGAGGGCACATCTTCCATTGCTCCTTTCTTATCAGCACCATGACAGGCCACACAATGTTTCTCATAGGTAACCCGGCCCAGCTCAAAACGGGTGTTGTTCTGGGCCTTGAAATGTTCGTCGGCATCCACGATAGTCTGAATTTCAGGCAGATTGTTTCCGCGGATATACAGATAATCGGTATCCGGGTCATACGCAGATCCTCCCCAATTGGCTCCCCCTCTGGTGGCCGGTAATGATATCGTTCCCTTTAAATCGGGAGGTGTGAACAAACCTTCATAACGCACCGATCGAAATGTTTTTAAAATGGAATCGTGGTCAGCATCGGAATAATGGTTTAAATCATCTTCGGTCATAAACTGTTTTACGAAGGGTTCTGGTTTTATAGGGAAGGGCTGCGTCTCATAAGCTACTTCGCCTGGAAGATTCGAGGCTGGAACTTTACGTTCTTCCACGGGGTAAAGTGATTCGCCAGTTTCGCGATCCAGTATGAAAACAAAGCCATGTTTGGTGGTCTGGGCTACGGCTTCGATTTCCTTTCCGTCTTTTTGGAGGGTTACTAAAGTAGGTGGAGCGGGCAAATCATAATCCCAAATATCATGGTGTACGGTCTGAAAATGCCATTTATACGCTCCTGTGGCGGCATCCAAGGCTAGAACGCAATTTCCATACAGATTGGCACCTATTCGGTCCGCTCCATAAAAATCATAGGATGGGGAACCCAATGCCAAAAAAACCACTCCTTTTTCCGTATCAATGGCCATCCCTGCCCAACAATTGACTCCACCGGCATATTTATAGGCGTCGGGAGGCCAAGTTTCATAGCCCGGTTCGCCCGGATGTGGTATCGTATGGAACGTCCAGACCAGTTCCCCGGTCTTTGAATTATAGGCACGAACGTAGCCTGGGGGCGCTCCATAAAAATCAGGCAGTCTTGAACCGATGATAACGAGGTCTTTGAAGATACTGCCGGGAGTCGTCAAGGTCACCGAAATTTCTTCGGGGTTGTCGCGGACTCCGACATTCAGGTTCACTCTTCCATTTTCGCCAAATGTAGGAACTAGTTCACCTGTTTCCGCATTGATGGCCATCAAGTAATTGCCAGCGGAATATAGA
This sequence comes from Euzebyella saccharophila, assembly GCF_014855495.1. GTDB lineage: Bacteria > Bacteroidota > Bacteroidia > Flavobacteriales > Flavobacteriaceae > Euzebyella > Euzebyella saccharophila. Next base: position 86,912 of record NZ_JACYFJ010000003.1, read on the forward strand.
ATCCGTTTATCGTCCCCATCTTCCCAATAGGTCACACCTCTGCTTGCAGCACTAGGTTCGCCTTCTTCCAACGCCACGTATCGCCAGACTTGCTCACCTGTTGCGGCATTGATGGCATAGACTGTTTGATTTCTTGAATTGGCATACATGACCCCGTCAATAATAATAGGATTTGCTTGGCTTGAAGCCGCAGGTTCTTCGCCATTAGGGACATCGTTGGCATGAAATGTCCAAACGTTCTTCAATTGGCCTACATTGGAAACATTGATTTGATCTAATGGGGAATAGCTTGATGCTTTGGCATCCGCTTTATAAGATGTCCAAGTATTTGAGATTTCTTTGGATTCCTCGGTGCAACTGTTTAAAAGCAGGATTAATAGTACTCCTATGTATAGTGGAAATTGAATGCGCATCAGTGTAATTATTATCGTTATTATTCTGAATTATTTCTGTCAAATACCCCGTGATTGTAGTTTATTTCTGAGTTTGACACCCTTTTCAATGACATCCAATCTCGCTTTTCTTGGATCTGGTTTTCCAACGGCTTCACCATCTAACTGTATATCCATAATTTCACCTTCATTTTTAGTATAGACTGGCCAGTTTGGTAATCCATCCCCATTCGGGTTTCCGTTCTTGGCGAAATTTACCCAGTACCCATTCATGATTTCCGCCACTTTTTTATCTTCAGGAGTGGTCTCGGGATTGCCCCAACGTGCATCAAGATTATTAAACACATAGCCAACTTCGGAACCATGGCCGGCACCATATTTCATTCTTTCCTTCATAGGTTCGGGTACAAAACCAAAATGATAAATAAACGTGGGTTCACCTTGTTCCGCGAAAGCTCTTGCGGCAAAACGTCCTGGTTCTCCCCACACCCAATCGGTATTGAACTTGGTAATCACCTCTTCGAATGCTTTACTTCCATCAGGATCATAGGCAGCTTGTGCTTCCTCCTTAAACTCGCCAAAAAGTGAAAATAGTTCTTCTTTTGTTTTACTGTTGTTGACAAAACTACCTCCGATTTCGGCGCTGTTAGAACCGATCATCAACGGTATTTGCATTTGTCTACCAGCGTTGTAGGCACTTTCGGCAGTTTCCGTTACCAATTTGCCGTCCAAAATCGGCCCGGAATAGATTCTAGGGCCTCCTTCACCATCCGTTTCTTGACCGCTATCCACAATTTCTTCTACAGGCAATGCACGCAGCTTGGCCAAGGCATCGGCATCCGTACCTTCTATTCCGTGTTTTTTGGCAAAGTTAATTCCAGTGGTCTCCGCGGAAACGGGATAAAAAGGGGAAGCATTTTCCTCTCTAATCGGTCTTCCGGTAAGTACTCCGTCACGGGCGCCTCCAGATTCGCTAATGGCTTTATGAAAAAGTCCTTTTGCATCTGGAATGGTCATCAAAGAATGTACGGAAACCCCTCCGGCAGAAAAACCAAAAATTGTCACATTATCTGGATTTCCGCCAAAGGCAGCAATGTTCTTTTGTACCCACTGAAGTGCCGCAATCTGATCCATATAAGCATAGCTACCCTTGTGTTCTTCAGGATGTTCTGCACTTAAAGCAGGAAATGCAAAATGGCCCAAACGCCCCAAACGGTAATTAATGGTGATTAAAACCACTCCCTTCTTCGCAAATTCATCACCCGCGATTCCAGCTCCGGAACCACTTCCTCCAACAAAGCCTCCACCATGAATCCAAACCATGACCGGCAGGTTCGCACCCGAATTTACATCAGCGGGTTTCCACACATTTAGGTACAGGCAATCTTCGGATGAACCTTCACTAATGGTTCCCGGGGCACCGCCCCATCCGGACTGTGCGCAGTTTGCACCGTACTCCGTAGCATCCAATTCACCTTCCCAGTGGGATAATGGTTGAGGGGCTCTCCAACGAAACTCACCAACTGGAGGAGCCGCAAAGGGTATTCCTTTAAAACTAGCTACACCATCTTCATAGACGCCTCGAATTACCCCTAATTCGGTCTTTACTTTGGGTGTACTTTCTTGCGCGGAAATAGTAACTCCAAGGAGTACCAACAATCCTAATATGTATTTTTTCATTTGAGTGTTTATTAAGTTGCGTTGTTCAAGTTATTCCCTTGTCATTGTTTTGCTAAAGGTCAGATCGGCCAATTTCCAAGTGTTATCCTCCTTTACATAAACCTCCGTTACCATAAAGGGATTGGTCACTTCATTACTGCCTACTACGGCCAAGAGTGTAATTTGGTTCCAAAGTATAACGGTATTATCATTCAAGACTTCGACCATGACTTCATGGACATCAGCTTTTTTATAGTGGATGAACCCACCTCTAATGATTTCTACTTCGCGGTCCTTTCCCCATGTGCCGCCCATGTGGACGAACTTGGCTTTATCATGAAAAAGGCCTTCCAATTTATCGGCATCCTTATCGGCCATCCATTGCCATTTATGGATGGACAGCTCTCTGATTTCCTTTTCTAAATCAGTCGATTGGGCAAGGGCGACTTTTCCTGTGATGAGCATAACTAATAGACTTAGTATTATTTTCCTGTTCATTTTTATAAATTATTTGTTCTGAAGTATTAATGCGCAATTTCATGGGTATCACGAACGCTGCTAAAGGTAAGGTCCAATAATTTCCAATCGTCGCCTTCTTTTTTATAGAATTCGGTCACGGTAAATTCATTGGATACATCGTTACCACGAACATGGGCCGTAAGTGTTATTCTGTTCCAAAGTACCACGGTATTGTCATCAAAAGTTTCCACGACCACATCGTGTACATCGGCATTTTTATACCAAATGCTTCCCGTCTCGATGATTTCCAATTCCCTGTCTTTTTTCCAGGAGCCGCTCATGTGTACAAACCTTGATTTGTCATGAAACAGATTGGCCAACTTGTTCACATCCTTTTCGGCCATCCATTTCCATTTGGCTTTGGAAAGTTCCTTGATCTCATTTTCAAGACTTGAATTGTTAATTTCAGGAAGCGGTATGTTGTTATAATCCTCAACACTAAGTTCATCTGTCCATTGGGTAGGTGTAGGCCCGCCTATCGCCAAATAGGTTACTGCACTTTTAGGAGTGGCACCATGCCAATGTTCTACATTGGGAAGGCATTTGATTACATCACCAGCGCGCACTACTTGTACTTCCTTTCCTTTTTCCTGATAAAAACCAACGCCGTTAGTGATCAACAATTGTTGGCCGTCTGGATGTAAATGCCAGTTAAGAAATGCTCCAGGTGCTGAAACCGCTTGGGCTACGTTATGTTTAAAAGTTTCATCAGCATCTACAACATGCGTAAGCCAAATATCACCGGTATGGTGTACGTTTTTCGCTTTTGCCCCCATGGGAAAAATAGCTTCTTGCGCAAAGGAAGATATGCTTAGCATACCTATAAACAAGCCTATCAATAATACTCTCATTTTGTTTTATTTAATTGATTTAGATTATAAATTACCTTTTCCAAAGCTATGGTATAATTCATAGGATAGGCTTACCACAATTACGGATTCACCTACCATTATTACGGATTACAGGGGTATAAACCCTTTGTTCACAAAGTATTAACTAAATTCGAACAATAGTTTTCTTCTCTGTCCAACACAAAAGATTAGATATGGGTCGATGATTATTGTTCCGAATTTAAATTTAGGTACAGGGTACCCACTGAATGGTGAACTTGATTTAACTGAAAGAAATTAGATGAAAGAAAAACATTCAGTGCAACCTTATTCATGTAGCGAAACAAAAAATATCCGACCCCTGATAAATCGTTAAATAAAATTGCATGCGACCTTGGTTTTAAATATCCACAGCATTTCAAAAGACTTTTTAAGAAAATGGTGGGGTATATCCCTCAGGAGTATCGCATGTTGAACTAATAGTTTCCAGCATCCAAAGTTATTCGCCCATTTCGAACTAGAACTTGTATTTTTTAAAAACCATCGACATCGATTCAGGATCAATAGCTTCCATATCAATCAGTTTTAAATCTTTTACCATTTCTGCTGTGGTTGTTTTATACTTTTGAAAATGAGGTGTTTTCAAATGCAATTCGTAAGCCTCCTTATTGGCATAAATTTCCAAAAGTCGTATCTGTGTAAGATTTTGCTTTTGAAACATGGGGTAAATGCAGATTACCCCGGGCTCCAGCCTAAGTGATGCTTCCGATTCCTCTTTGAGTATCTCCAAATATTCATCCAGATAGTCCGTCCCAATTTCAAGTTCCGCAATGCGAACCATCATTTTCCCTCGATCAGAATCCGTTTTTAGGGCATCATCGCTTTGCCCGAAACCAAGTAAAGACAGATGTAGTAATACCAATAAGAGCCCCAATTTTTTAGTCAGCATAGTGCAATTTTAATCCAACCCTTTTTCTTTTAGCCATTCCGCTAACAGTACGGCTACCTTTTCATTGTTCAGGTCGGACATCGGAAAGTGCGTATTTCCCTTAAGACCCTTTTCTGGAAGGTGTACCAAGGTGGCATCACCCCCATGCTTGTTCACCGTTGCCGTCCATAGTTTTGCCATTTGTAAGGCGGCACGCCATTGTTCCTGTCCAGGGTGCGCTACAGGTTCGTTGGGTATATAATCCCCATAATAAATAACAATGGGTATTTCCGTCAATCGTTTAAACGCTGCCATGGGTACGCTTCTCGCACTTAAAGCCCCTCCCACATAGGGTATGGTCTCAGGAACTTCGCCTTCTGGAAAGACAAAATTACTACCGGGTTCATAGGATGCAATGCCTTTGATGTTCCCATTTTTTAAGGCCGTCAACCAACCTTGGCCGCCACTATGGGAATGGGTAACCAAAACACCTGGTCCAATCTTATCGAACAGCTTGGAAACCGCCTCTATGTTAAGGTTAATGTTCAATGGTCCCGTATCCGGGGTAATTTGCCTAAAGAACTGGTTCAGCGCTTCTGGATCATCAGAAAACTGAACATCTGGATAAAATGTGCTTCCCGTTCCCAATCTAAATATCCCAAACCACAACTGATCATCCGTGGCTGCTGAAATCGTAGTAGGTTCCGTGCTCCTTCCTGATAATCCTCTACGGGGCTGGTCAATAAGGTATATGGGAAAATTACGCCTTAAAAATAGCGTTTGAAATCCCTCCCTGCCATCTGGGGTCGTTTGCCAGGTACGCATGCTCTGTCCATACCCATGCCAAAAAACCAAGGGTAATTTTTTTGCACTATCAGGAATTTGATAAAAAACAGTGGCATGGTCTCCATGCAAGGTTTGTCCTTCGGTAGCCTGATTGGAAGGATTAAATGCGCCATGGGCAACTGGGTCAAAAGTACCAGGGCTGGTTTTAACGCTACCACCCACGGTAAAACTGCCTTGCTCTACAAGGGTTATGGGCTGCTTTTGAGCGTAAGCATCATTTACCAATAATTGAACAATTAAAAGCAATAACAATGTTGTCTTGATATTTTTCATCACTAAGGTTTTATTAATTTAAAAGTATAGAGGTACTTCTTAATTTCCATTTAAATATTGTTCTTCGGTCACAGGATCTAGCCATTCCGTTGGACCGTCAACTCTGCTTGTTATAGCTATTTGTATGAACTGTTTTTCTGCGCTTGCACCGTGCCAATGCGGGGTGTTTGCAGGGCATTTGACCACATCGCCTTTTCGTAGTATTCTTTTCTCACTACCTTTTTCCTGATAATAGCCTTCGCCATCTAAAGACATAATAATCTGTCCGTTGGGATGTGAATGCCAGTTGGACCTAGCCCCGGGATCAAAGGTTACCGTTCCAACTGAATTTTGGTTCACACTATCCGCCATCACTTGCATATGTACCCATACATCCCCAATGAAATTATTGTTCGTGACCTTTTCCCCTTTAGGGAAAATCAATTCTTGTTGGGAATTCAAATCGACGGTTTGATTTTTCTCGGCTGCTTGCTTGCAGGAAAATATAAATGTTCCCATCAATATAATCGCTAAAAGATTTTTTCTGTTCATAGGTCTGTAGTTGAAAGATGGTTTTGGTAAAAGTCCACTAATTTATTTACTGCTTGATTCACATATTCTGGCTTCCAATAGGTTTCTATATGCGTTGCACCTTCGATAAGGAACAATTCCTTGCTTTTCGCATTGGTCGCCTTTGGAAAAGCATCCAAGGTCAAATATAATGTTTGGGCATTGCTGCCAGCAATCATTAATAAAGGTTGGTCTATGAGCTCAATATCGTCGGTAGCATTCCAGGCCATTAAATCCATTAAACTGCTTGTAGTGTAAAGAAACGTCGAATTGGGGTGGGCGTGGGTCCTAAAATAATATTCATAGCCTTGACGATAAAAAAGCGTTGAAACTTTTGCTAGTTCTTCGTCGGTAATACCGTCTACTCCGGAATAAACAATTTCGCCGCCTCCAGCCTCCTGTTCTCTTGCCTTTGAAGCTTGCTTTAGCCTTTCTTGAATGGTCGAAATCTGCGAATTCAAAAAGCCATTTTTTCGTACAATTCCTGTATTGAACATACTCAGGGTTGCCACTGCTTTAAACCGTTTATCGGATTGAACCGCTTTCAACGTATAGCCTCCGCCGCCACAAATGCCCAAAGCACCTAAATGTTCTCTATCGACCCCAGGATACTGTGAAATAAAATCGGCCATTCCTCGGATATCTTCTGTACGAAATTGGGGTTTGTCCATATGGCGTGGCTGGCCCCCACTTGCACCCTGATAGGCAGCATCTGCCGTAATGGTAATATAACCGGCCTCTGCCAAATGCTGTGCATATAGGCCTGCTGTCTGTTCTTTTATCCCTCCGTTAGGATGTGCAATTGTTATTGCCGGATATTTCTTTGTTCGGTCATAATTGGCTGGTGTATAAACATTTGCCGCAATATCGATTCCGTTCAGTTTATACCTAACGGGAAGTATGTTGACTTTTCCATCCACATTCTCCGTAATTGCTCCCTCATATACCAATCCAAAAGGATTTTTCTCGCTTTGTGCCCTAATCGTCTGATGTATTGATAGCATACTCATTAAAATAAATAATCCTAAATATTTCATTTCCTTACTGCTTTTTAGATTCCAATAATTCGTTCAATACTTTTTTGGCCGAATCGATTTTTTCTTGATCTACATTTTTCCCCACCACATCCATCAATTCCTTTAATTGAATTGGCGCAATTCCTTGAATCAAACAGATGTTCATGTGCGAATGCAGCATAGGCTCCACACCGCCGATGGTTGCCAGAACGGAAACCGTGACCAGTTCCCTTTGCCGATAATCCAAAATGTCTCTGTCGAAAATATCCGCAAACAGATGCTCCTTCAAAAAGACTTCGATAATCGGGGCGAATTGGGCATAATCGGCTGGTGGGCCGTCCAATTTTGCCTTTACCAACGCTTCCAGATTCGCTTTTCCCCGTTCATATTTTGTACGGTTATCTTCTATTGGGGTAGCTTCCGCTCCTAGCTGATCTTCAACTCCTTCGGTCTTGCGTTCGTCCAAAACTTTGATAAATGTCCGTAAACCACGTAAGCTCCTTGGAAAACCACAATAGGCATATAGATGCACCATAACTTCCTTGATTTCTCTTACGGTCAATCCTGCATCCAGACCTTCCGTTAAAGCGGATTCCAAAGTTTGCAGGTCGCCTTTTGCGGTGAGTGAGGCAATGGCAATTATGGATTGTTGCTTCGCATCCAAATTCACGGTTGTATTATCCTTGGATTGGGCATTCACTTGATTTGTGACGCCAAGAAACGCAGTAATCACTATGGCAATACCAATTGTTATAAGCTGTTTCATCCTTTTGCTATTATTTTTAATTTTTCGCTACTTACTAGCGGTTTATCATTTTCTGGTTCGCTTCGGAATAGCGTTCACCCACCAAATCAATCTTTGAGGTGGTCTCTGTAATTTGTTGCAGTTCCCCATCTGTAAAAGTAATACCGGTCGCCCCTAAATTTTCTTCCAGCCTTGAAGACTTTGTAGTACCGGGAATGGGTACGATCCATGGTTTTTGGTAAAGGATCCAAGCCAAAGCAACTTGTGCCGGAGTGGCCTCTTTTTCCTTGGCAAAAGCCGTAACCAAATCTACCAAAGCAAAATTATCCCTCAGGTTCTCTTTGGAAAATCGAGGCACGGTACTTCTAAAATCATTATCGGAAAAACTGGCGTTCCTATCTATTTTGCCTGTCAAAAATCCTTTCCCCAAGGGACTAAAAGGTACAAAACCGATACCCAATGCTTCCAATACGGGCATGATTTCTTCTTCCGGCTCCCGCCAAAACAATGAATATTCGCTTTGCAAGGAAGTAACCGGTTGCTCCGAATGTGCTCTTTTGATTACTTCGACACCTGCTTCGGAAAGTCCAAAATGTTGCACTTTTCCCTCAGCTATCAAATCCTTAACCGTACCCGCAACTTCCTCAATGGGAACCTTTGGATCAACCCGATGCTGATACAATAAATCTATAGTATCTACCTGTAAACGCTGTAAGGAAGCATCCACCATATTTCGAATGGTTCCAGGACTACTATCCAAGCCCGTCACTTTTCCATCTTGATAACCAAAACCAAATTTTGTCGCTATTTGTACTTGGTTCTTAAAAGGATTCAAAGCCTTTCCTACCAATTCTTCATTAAAGTAGGGTCCGTACACTTCGGCGGTATCAAAAAAGGTTACCCCCATTTCAACTGCTTTTCGGACGACTTGAATCATTTCCTTTTCGTCCTTCGCAGGGCCATATCCAAAACTCATCCCCATACAACCGAGACCGATTTCCGATACTTTCAGATTCTTTCCTAGTGTTCGTGTTTTCATTTTTTATATTTTTTTACAGGACAGTGAATGAAATATATTGGCACTAAATTTTCTGGACGCTCTTTTTAGGGACTTTTTTATTTCCGCCAAAACTATAGTTCAAGGATATGTTCCAAATAAAATCATCCTCTGGAACTATTTGCGTGTCTATAGCTTTGTTCAAAATCGATGAAATGGAAAGTGGAAAATCCTTTTTTGCCAATGTTATAAAAGCAACAACATAATATCCCGTTTTGTCGTCAAGACGCAAGTAATAGGCCTGGGGAGATACATTGAAATATAACTTTTCTGATATGGACAAATTTGTGAAAGATGCGTTAACTGTTAAAAAATCTGAACTTCTAAGTCCTTCATCAAAGCCTCTTGCTGTAAGGTAGTACATTCCTACACTTACTTTATCAGAAATTTTATAATTGGGTACAATTTCGGATGCCAAAAAGCGTCGAGATTCTATCAATTCCTCGTTGGCCCCATTCCGAATGATATTGACCGTTCTAAAATTCAATGCAGGATGCGCCCCAATCCGCAACGAAAAACGTTGCTTTTGAATTGCCTTGTACCGAAACCAAAATAAAAAGGACCATGGCTTACCTTCCAATGCAAATCGCATATCGGGTTCAAAACTGAATTTTCCCTTGGTCATTTTTACATCAAAAATGGCTGCGGGTTCGCCTAAAGAGAAGGAGGGTACCAATGAAATACCATTATGGGTAACACTTGCTGTACCTTTAAAATCATCCAGAAACGGTTTATATTCCAATTGCCCCCATACCAACACGGGTAACATACAAAATATATAAAGAGTAATCAATTGTAAATGGTGAAACTGTTTTTTCATTAAAGTTCATTTGTTGTTCAAGTGACTCAAGGTATTGGTAAAGAATTTTATTCAAAAGTATAGGTTGTTCACATGCTTGAACTTACCCAAATTACGGTTATACCTACCACTATTACAGATTTTACGCCAACCGCTTGAATAACTGGTAATCAATGGCCTATCTTTAACTAAAAGTTAGAAGTCAATGAAAAATGTATTGCACATAAATACCGTTGGAGATTATCTTAATTTGAGAAAACAAGAGGTGTTGCACCCTTTGGTGGGTATTGTTGATTTTGAGAACGTAAACAAAGAAGGCTACGAAAACAAAGACTATGATGCCTTTCATTATAATTGCTATGCTGTTTTCTTGAAGGATGCCAAGGGATGCAAAATGCAATACGGGGGTAAACCCTATGATTATGATGAGGGAACCCTTGTCTTTATGGCTCCCGGCCAAACTATTGAATTAAGTGGTTTTGACCCTAATTATGTGCCCAAGGGGTATGCAATACTATTCCACCCTGATTTATTGATAGGTACGGAATTGGGCAAAAAATTACATAGCTATAGTTTTTTCTCCTATTCAAGCAATGAAGCGCTGCACCTTTCGGCCAAAGAACGAAAGGTAATTCTAAGTCTACTTGAAAAAATACAGTTTGAGTTGGAACAAAACTTGGACAAGCACAGTAAAAAGTTGATCGTAGCCAACATTGAACTCTTTTTGGATTATTGCACTCGTTTTTATGATAGACAATTCATTACACGAGAGATAGAAAATATAGGTTCTTTGGAGAGATTCGATGTTTTGCTGAGCCAGTACTTTTCATCAGATAAACCACAAAAGCATGGTACTCCAACTGTGGGTTACTTTGCAGATCGCTTGCACCTTTCGCCCAACTATTTTGGAGATTTGGTGAAAAAGGAAACTGGAAAATCTGCCCAAGAGTACATCCAGAACAAGCTGATAGAAGTTGCTAAGGAACGCGTATTTGACCCATCAAAATCTTTAAGTGAGATAGCATATGAATTAGGGTTTAAATATCCACAACATTTCACAAGGCTCTTTAAACAAAGGGTAGGACATTCGCCTAGTGAATTTCGGAATTTGAACTAGAACCGAAACTGCCACTAAAATAAATTTGTCTTTCAAACTCCACAATTTCCTCTGGTGTAGTAGCCTTTTCGTAAACGGATACAATCTATTAATCCCTGATTTTTATATATCATTACCTAAGGCATAATGGAAACAAAGTTTTTGAAAACTGTACTATTCAATCCATTGGCATCCCCTACGTTGTCAGTTTCAGTAAATAAATTATAGCCTTCACTTAATATTTTATAAATTTTCACAAAATATCTTTTACCATTAATCACTTAATTTTTCCCATTGAGTAATTGGTTGATATAGTGGTTTATTTGTTCAATTTGTTTGGCCTCTGTTTTTTTTGAAGTAATATCATTTATAATTTCATCTTGATCATCTTTACTTAATGATTTGAAAGAGTCCAGTAGGCCTGCATCTTCAAAACATTTAAGAATTTCCGAATTCTTATTAATTTTATCATTTGTATGTAGATATAGCGTAACTGTAACTTTATCACCACCAGTCTTACCTATTTCATTTCTGATTTTTTGGTTTATTGAAATCATTTTGTCCTCTTCTTTCCTTGGTGCCAAATTCATTTCCTTCAACTCGTAATCATCAATCAATCCAGATACTTTTAGCGAACCCCAAGCTCCATCTATATCGGCTGTATTAGGAATGACAAGATGGTATGTCCAAGCACCGTTTCCACTTTTATAAATTAATTCAAGCTCTTGATTATTGACAATTTTCTTCATTTTTTGTTTCTACGTTTAAGTATTACGAGTAACAATTGATTATACTTTCCAATTTACAGTATTTTATTTTGTTTATAATTTAATTTATAGATACTCTCGTTTTAAATGACAAAGTATTATTTCATTAGTATTATGATCATGTTCAATATGATATAATAATTCTTATAGTCTCCTCTAGTTAAACCATTCCTCAGCATATTCCCCACTCCATTCCGTTACTCTCCATTACGGGAAATAAGCTTCGTCCCAATTCGTCTTGGACACAATCCCCGCTTTTAACTTTCCATTACGCTAACTCTTCCCGTCCCGATCGCTATCGGGACTGGGAAGGAACTCTTCATTGCAAGTCAAAATCAAGAATAAAGTCCATCTCTTCGCAACTTCATTTATATTTTTTAATCTATTTTCTACTATTTAAAATTTCAAAAATCTGGTTCTTAGCTACTTTATAAACCAAAATTAAACTATCCCCTGCCCCTCATTGATAAAAAATAAACTTTAGGTAGTATAAACTGGTTGTAGCAAAGTGATAATTAAAAAAATAGTTCGAATCCTTGTTTCCCGATAAACCTATTTCTAGAGCCCTCTGTTTATAGAAGGTTAATAAAATTGAAAGTATTTGTTGACGGATTTGTTAACGCCTTAAGATGATTTTAGAGTGAAAAAGTACATTTTATAAAAAGTTCGTATAAAACAAAACCCTGATAATCAATTGATTATCAGGGTTTAAATGTTAACAAAATGTTAAAGTCGGGGTGGCAGAGTTAGAACCAACAGCCACACTCATTTGTAAATCAGCTTATTACAATATTTTTTCTAAAAACGGACACGTCTAAGGACATGTGCCTTGGCGTTTTGACGGTTTCGCATCTTAAAAATACAAAATGAATTCAAAACGACTCAAAACGATTTCTATTTAATTATATATAATTTTTTAAGAATTTTTATGGGGCCATCAGCTAATGTTTAAATATTAAAAAATGAAAATAACCCGGTATTTAGTAATAATCGGCACACAAGTATGGAAAGAAATAAAAAGGTAAGGCTACAGATAAAATGTATTTGTAATTCTCTACGGATGAAATCAAATTTGAATTTTAGCCAGAATAGATTTTTATTATAATTCGAGAAGCATTAAGCGGGCATTATTTCTAGCGATTAACAATGCCTCTTTCTTTTCACTTCCTAATGATATAAAAGCAGCACCACGCACATCGCCTCTCACATATAATCCTGATTTTTGAGCGGCCAGAGTCTGGTATTTTCCATTGCCCATATTTTTCAAATAATGACCGTAACTGGCATCGTTTCGTGGCGTTTCTACCTCAGAACCGTACATATTGCCAAGAAGTATAAGATCAGATTTCTGTCCCTCTTTTCTAGTTCTAGTAATAATTTTGTTTATTGATGATATTTGCACCGGGTTTGGTAAGGGCTTGAATTCAAATCCTTTATTTCCTGTATTTTCAAGAATGGAACTCGCAAAATTGGTGGCCGCCCTATGGATTGAATTGTCAAGGGCTTCACCAAAAACATCTTGCAAACTGGCCTTCCCAAATTCTTCGTAGGTCTTGAATTTTTTCTTGACGAAAGGCATTTGATTTGATGTGCATTCCCTTCCTCGCAATGGATAAAGTGTGTTATCTTGCTCATAACCCAAGACGATATCGTTAGTATTATTGCCGTCAAAATCGTTTAAGTATAAATGGAAGGGCTCGTCTTGAGTGGCTTTGTATTTGTAGTTCAGGCCAAGGTTACCCGCAATAAGGTCGATGTCTCCATCATTATCAATATCATCTGCGGCAAGGCTATTCCACCAACCTACATTATCGTTCAAACTGAATTTTTCCGAAACACTTACAAACTTTCCGTTTTGCATTGAAAAGGCTTGTATATTTCCCCACTCTTGGGAAAGTATCAACTCTTCTCCGCCTTTGCCGTCCAAATCAACCCATAACACATCGGTTACCATCCCGAAATCCAACAATTCAGGAAGCAGTGAGGTAGTGACATCCTCAAATCGTATTTTTTCGGCTGTTGAAGTATTTTCCAATAAATAGCTTTTACCAGAATATCCGTAATTTCTCGGTTTCACCCGAGACCCGACAAAGAGGTCTAAATCTCCATCCTTATCAAAATCCAGTGCGGTTATGGCTTGTCCACTGGTAACTATATCGGGAATTGCCTTAGAAACTCTAGTAAAATTGCCTTGTCCATCATTTTTATAAAAGCGGTCTTGGTAGTATGCACTTTCCGTTTTCATTTCATTACCCCCACTTACTACATACAAGTCTTGGTCACCGTCGCCATCGGCATCCAGAAATAAACTACCCGTATCTTCATGTTGCCTATCACGGTTAAATGCGGGAACTGATATTTTCTTGAAACCTTCGTTAGTTGTTTGTAGAAAAAGGGCGGCAGCCTGACCCATCGCCCCGCCGATATAGAAATCTTCAAGTCCGTCATTATTTACATCGCTTACTGAAAGACACGGGCCAAACTGTGACATCTTGTGAGGCAATAAAGATTCAAGGTCAAAATCGTTATAATCGTTTTCCTCATGTTTGAAATCGATTCCGTTGACCTCAGTGACATCCTTAAAATTGTAATTGTTTTCGTCATTTTCAATTTTTTTTGCACGGCTTGGATCATAGGCTATAGTTACTATGGTATTTGATTCCACATCGCTCAACATTTGATATTTCCCATCGGGCCATATCACTTTTATACTATCAACTTTGCTATCACCCAGACCAAAATGTAGGGGTACGGCCATAGCAGATTGAAAGCCTCTTGTGAAGTAGTTTTCTGCCGTCAATGTGCTCTCGTCAATAACCACTTCGATTCGTGCCCCAATACCATCAATATTCTTCGCAGGTCCCTTTAGATTTACTTGAAGAAAATTGTTGTTACTTTGGTTGTTTCGATAGAGGTGGACAAAGTCGTCCGTATTGTTTACTACGATGTCAAGATCGCCATCATTATCAAAATCAGCATAGGCGGCTCCATTGGAATATGTAGTAGGCTGTTTTAAATCAATCTTTCTGAAGCTTAAATCACCCTTATTCAGGTAGAGATAATTTTTTTTCCCTCTTTCAGGAAGTCTTTCCAGCAAATCATTAACATGTTTTGCCAAGTCTACCTTTTTCTTTCTTACACCTTCCTGATATTTCTTTTCCAAGTAAATGAGAAAATCGTTATTCCTAAAATCTCTTTTTATACCGTTGGATACAAACAAATCTCGGTATCCATCATTATCCATATCGAACAATAAAGGCGCCCAGCTCCAATCGGTACTTGATATTCCGGCCATTTGGGCCACATCAGAAAAGGCGGGAATATCGGTTTTCGGAAAAGTTCCATTATTAACTTGTAGTGCATTGTACATATATTGTCGGTGAAGACCCAAATTCTCTATCATATAGAAATCGGCGACATTCATCCCGCTCATACTCGTTTTTTGTGTATAGTTGTCTTCTGCCATCATGTCTAGAGAAACCAAATCCATTAGCCCGTCATTATTAATATCGGCAATGTCGCTACCCATGGAAAAGGTGGACATGTGGTTAAATGACACCAATGAAGTCTCGGTAAACGTACCATCCTGATTATTGAGATAGAGATGGTCTTTTTGATAATAATCGTTACTAGTATACACATCAGGCCAACCATCATTATTGACATCTCCTATGGCTACTCCAAGGCCAAAACCCAAATTGTTACTTATTATACCTGCTTTCTCAGTGACGTTTACAAATTGCCCATTATCGTTTCGATATAATTTCTCTCCGATTTTCGCGGACTGTCCTTTTCGGATTTCTTCAATGTCGTCGATTTCATAGATTTCGATGTTGTGATTAACAAGAAACATGTCCAAATCGCCATCGCGATCATAGTCGAAAAATGAGGCTTGGGTAGAATAATGCGGAAGATCCAATCCAAAGTCTTGGGCACTTTCCTCGAAAATTGGAATATTATTTTCATCAGGCCCTTTATTTATTAGCAGTTCGTTCCGTAATGGTTCATCAGTTTCAAATCGGCCCGATTTTAGGATGTAGATATCTTTGAGACCATCGTTATTGATATCCACAACGGTCACGCCAGTTGGGAAACCTCCACTGCCTTGGGCATTGGCCTTAACACTTACATTCTTAAATTTCAGGCCGCCTTTATTAAGGTATAGTTTGTTGGTTCGAAGGTTGCTGACGAAATAGATATCTTGTAGCCCGTCGTTGTTAAAATCAGCAACCGCAACCCCGCCACCATTATAGAAGTATTCATAGTAAAATCCGTTCATAGTGGTGGATTCTTCAAGCTTATTATTAAAGTTGAGGCCTGTCTCTTCCATACTCAACACGGTGAATAGAGGGCTTGTATCATTGACTTTCTCGACCTGTTCTTTTTCAGAGCATGAAAAGTTCAAAATAATTGATACCACAATGAAAAATTTTAAGATTAATATAGTCCTATTTGAGTTCATATTTCTAAAATAACTTTTTTCTTTTGTGTGGAATGGTACCAAAAAAGGATACTGATGCTTAAGGTAATCAAAGCCCCGCCGATGTATGATATATTGGTCGGCAATTGAAAGCCTTCAGGTGCAACAAGAATATAGGTGCAACAGACCATTGTCATGAACAGCGCCGGAATTAAGGTTATCCAGTATGCTTTGTTCTCATAAATTAAATAGGCGGTTATCGTCCAAAGTACAACAGTGGCCAAAGTCTGATTACTCCATGCAAAATAGCGCCAAATGATTCCGAAATCGATTTGCGTGAGGGCAAAGGCAACTATAAATAGGGGTATGCTGATTACAAGTCGATTTCGTATTTTTTTCTGATCAAACTTAAAAACATCGGACAAGATTAAACGTGCCGAGCGGAAGGCGGTATCGCCGGAAGTTATCGGTGCGGCCACTATGCCCAACAAGGCGAGAATACCTCCTATTCCTCCCAACATGTTCAAGGAAATCTCGTTTGCTGCCCATGCAGCGTTGTTGTTATTGGCCAGCATTGCATCGTTCAAATCGGCCACATTGCCAAAAAAGGTCATTGCAGTAGCGGCCCAAATTAGGGCGACCACGCCTTCCGTAATCATGGTACCGAAGAATATTTTTCTTCCCAGGCGTTCATTTTTCATACAACGCGCCATTAATGGTGACTGAGTCGCGTGAAATCCTGAAATGGCACCACAAGCAATGGTTACGAACAATATCGGAAACAAAGGCGTTGCTTCGGGATTTGTGGTCATATTGCGGATATTGGAAGGTAAAAGTTCAGGTATATGGTAGTCTCCAAAAAATAGGGCTATCAATAGGCCGATGGCCATTAGCAACATCGCTATTCCAAAAATAGGATACAACTTGCCAATGAGCTTGTCAATGGGGAGTAGTGTGGATAGAACATAATACACCAAAATAATTCCGACCCAAACCCAGACGCCCCATACGTTTTCGGTCATACCATCGACAATCTTAGCCGGACCCATTAAAAACACGGTGCCTACAAAAATCAATAGCACAATGGTAAAGAACCGCATCAATTGCTTCATGTTGTTCCCTAAATAGATACCTACAATTTCGCTGATGCTCAATCCGTCGTGGCGCACGGAAAGCATTCCAGAAAGGTAATCGTGTACCGCACCTGCAAAGATGCTCCCAAAGACTATCCATAAAAAAGCGGACGGCCCGAACATGGCACCCGCAATAGCACCGAAAATTGGACCTAGGCCTGCAATGTTTAAAAATTGGATAAGAAAAATCCGCCAAGTGGGCAAAGGCATGAAGTCGACATCATCCCTCAAACGTATCGCGGGAGTTTCCTTTTCGGGTTGTACTCCGAATATTTTCTCTATAAACTTGCCATAGACAAAATATCCTAAAATTAAAACAGCTATTGAAAATACGAATGAAATCATGTTCCCTTTTGAATTCAAATTTATTGATAGATAAAGTATGCCGTTACTTTAGCGGACATATTCGAGGTCAACCTTACCCAGTGAGCATTAAATCCTTCAGGGAATTCATGGTGGCCATATCCTTTTTCATCTACCTTAAACTCATCATAAATGCTCCAAGTACCATCCCCAACAAAATCTACCTCAATTTTAAAAGTTATTTCCTTTTCTTCTTCATGCTTTAGGTGGAGCACCTTTTGGTCAAACCCGTACATAAGATACGGGTCGGATATCTCCCCGGCCTTAACCTGGGTTTCATACCAAGGGCCACCCATACCAGTAGGCTTTCCAAATGACCAGAGGTCGTCTGTTTTTCCAAACCACAAATTTGCTTGAGGTTGACCCGCAAGCGGATTACGGTCCAAGGTATTGGAAAATCTCATGGGCGTCGCCTGATTCCCCCCAAAAACCAACATGCCCCTCCACGAGCAAAAATCGGGCACCACCCTCAAATGCTTGGCAATTGGCCGTATTCCCCAAGGCATACTTGAATATGTATGATACGAAATTTCATAAAAAAGGCCGTGACAATCCATCATGGCCCGTTCCGTTTCCACCTCACGAATACGCATCCATTCGGTACATGAGGTTTCATCGAAGGCATAACTCGATTTTGGTAGTCTGTACCTACTCCATTTATTATCTATCAAAACTTTCAGTATTGCTGAACTTCTATCCCAGCCATTGGCCATCATAGGGCTTCCAAATGCCCTAGCACTCCAAACTTCGGTAAAAGGTTTAGTTTCCAGAATTGTCCACTTTCTTCCGTCCCATTCCGCTAACCGTCCTGCTTCCCATTCACGGTTAAAATCCTTTTTAGAATAACTGTTATTGGCTACAACTACTCTACCATGATTAGTGAATCCACTTTTAAAGTGAGGTTTGGCACCTTTGGGTTCATTAAGTTCTTTTTTTAGGTCGAAAAGATAATTCACTTTTAATGTGCGTAGGTCGACTTCAAGAAAATCTCCTTCCATAGCCAGGAAATAAACTTTATTCTCAGGATCCTCCAGATGGTCCATGGTAGCGGCCAACCGATATCCTTTTATATCTTCAATCGTTCTCACGTTCCCCAAAGTATCTATCAGATGGGGGCCCATAATGAGCTGTTGGGTGGGAGCATGAATAAGCCTGTTCGCATAGGTTCCTACTACAGATTCCGGATGCTTTTTGAGATTGAAGTCCTCATCGATTTCATATAATCCGGTACCCGAACCAGTACCTTCCATGTGGGCGACATATGTGATACACCAAAGGCGATTAGCCCAAGGCATCAAGGCTCCTGTTCCCGCCTCGGTTCTTGGGCTGTGATCTGCGACCATGGCAGTACTGGAAAATATACCACTTACGCTTTGTTTACTAGGATCGGTTAGCTTTTGGGCAGAACAACAGGGTATAATGATTATCAAAAATAGAATAAAATAATAATCCTTCATTGCCATATCTTATGTTAATTAGAGTTTGTAATCCTTTAAGAAATCAGTTGCCAGGTAGGCATATGTTTCGCTCGGGGAATTAGCAAAGATTTCAATATTGGTCAAAATGCTCGGTTTTATTTGTTTCAATTCCGCCAAGTGCATCAAGTAAAGATTTAATTGATTTTTGGTCATAACACTTAATTCTTGGGAAAGATTTTCCAAGACGGATACCGGTGAATTTTTTAAATTATCGAGTAAGAGACTACGGCTATTGATGTCTACTTCGGAAAAATTATCCCAAAACGGTATTTGTAGCCTTTCAGAATTCCAGAACCGGTCAGGAAGATTCTTAACGATAAAAGTTCGTATCAAAGGAACGCCATCTTCGAATATTTGTGCGATACGAAGGTAGTTTGCCGCATACTGTTCTTCAGTCATTCTTTTCAGGGCGAACATTTGATAATCGGTATTGTTTGAACCTAGCATCCGTAATACCATATCGTTATCTACCAACGATAGTGTCCGTTTTTGAATCGCATCTTTGATCGGGCCATGAACGAGATGCCATGCCGTATAGCAAGAATATAAAGCTCCACCGACGACTGATTCTTTTACTTCTTTAATTGTTGCCCCGGCCACCGCATCAACACCTTCCATTTCTGGTTGTTCAGGTTTTTTGACCAATTCATCAATTTTTCTGCGCTTTAATATGGAGTTGTCGTCCATTAGCAGTTGATGTAGTTTCCTGTAGTCTGCAGAAAGAAATTCGTCATGATCGTGCTTGGTCAACGGTGAATTTGGGTATCGATCAAACCCTGCGTATTCTCCCAAAAGTGTCCAATACAACCGGATGTCCATTAAACGGCAATCGCCATCGGCACATACAGGTGTTGAAATATCAGAAGTATAAAGCACGGGGCGGTCTTTTAAATCGACCAGTACATTTATTTCTTGTGCACCCATGGAATCGATTTCTATCGATAAATCGGTCGGTTTTGCTTTCAGCTGCATCCCTCCGTTCCACTCCAAACTATAGAATTCCGGCGGTAGATTCATACTATTCTGGCCGAATCTATCGGAAAATGGTGTTTGTGGGCCGAATTGTGCAAACCCTATGGCGGCAAAAAAAATTAAAAGTATTCCGAGCTGGATTTTCATTGTTTGGATTTCGGTATCTTGATATATTTCTGTGATTCGATTAAATCCAAGTATTCTTTCAAGTAACCTGTATAGACTTGTCTAGGGTTGACATCATACTTTTTACAAAGTGAAGCCGCCAAGCCTACTGCCGCTCCCATTTGTCCGGTAGTACGCATTACCCTGGGGCCACCCAAGCCAACATGTGAGGTACTGAAGTTTCGTCCGGCCATAAAAAGGTTGTCTATATTTTTCGAATACAGGCTACGGTATGGTATATAATAACGAGGAGTCTTGTAGAAAAGCGCCTCGGAGATAAAATCAGGGTTTTTTTCATCTTCTAGTACCGTCTGGTAATGGACATCGACCTCACGGGTCTCTTGAACCACCGCATCAGGGAATTTTGTCCCCGCTTTGGCATCGTTAAACGTAAAAATATGGTCTCCGACCAATCTACGCGATTCCCTTTTACCCACTAGGTAAGAAACCCATTCCAATCTGCGGGTGGCATTTTCAGGATGTTCCTTGGCATTTGAGAAAGATCCGTAGATGGCCCTTAGCATATGGTCCCGTATTTCTTCGGCATCATCGATTTGGTTCAGGTCATTGCGGCTGAATTCCCATTGCCACTCTCCATTGACTTCTTCGTATGCTTTGGCAACCGGCATGGCCCACGGTACTTCAGGAAACTTTTGCTCGGTATCCATCACCTTGGACCCCCACAGGACCGAAGAACCCATAACGGCATTGTCTTCTTCATTCGGACTCCATAATTCGCCCCATTCCTCCCATTCCTCGCCATAGGTATCTACACTTTCACGGCCATATGAAAAGTCAGCGCCAGCCCAAAAGCCTACCCAACCATCGCCAGTAGAATCTACAAAATAGGGCGCTTCAAACCGCTTTCTTTCACCAGAACTAGTATGCCTCGCATCTACATATTGTATGGTATTGTTTTCGGCGACGGCATCATAGGCACGCCAATTTAGATATAGATCAATATTTTCATAGCTTTTAACATTGTCATCCCTTTTTTTCTGGTCCAATTTTGCCTCTGCCGATCCATTGGGGTAATGTTCAGTATCCAATTTTTTCAAGATACGTTCAAAATGTCCGTAGATACCAAGGGTATGTACACGTATCTCGGCACTGGCATTGCCACCCAACATTGGCCTGTCATGAATCAAGGCTACTTTCAATCCCTGTTCGGCCGCTGCGATCGACGCTGCACATCCGGCTATGCCCCCACCTACCACAACCAAATCATAGGCTTGGTGCTGCTTGGGCGCATTGGGCTCTTGCGCGATGGTCATGCGCCAGCTGGCCAGCTTTTTAGGGGACGAGGGAGGTTCCTCGTTTTTAGCAGAAAAATAAATCGCATCGCATCGCCCATTAAAACCGGTCAAATCAATCAATTCGACTTTTTCGAACTTGGTACTGATTTCGGTCGCACCTACGTATTCCCAGCCCCAACCAGAGCGTTTTCCTAAGACTTTTTCAAAATCGGTATCGCCCACTTTCAATTGAAACCTACCCGGGGCTTCCCACTCACCAGGAACCCAGTTCATTGTACGAACCCAGATGTGGTAGGTACTCGTTTCGGGAAAATTAACAACAGTAGTGGCATTTTTAACTGGATTGCCCATACCATGTGCCATTAGATACGGGGATCCCATTTGTTGTACAAATTGGGGGTCGATGACCCAACCTCCAGGACTATCGAAACTCTCCGCTTCAATTAATAGATCTTGACCATAAAGGCCTAAGCTTATGAGATAAAAACAAAGGATTAACAGTATTGATTTCATATTATATTCTTTAGTTGCGTTCTATTCGTAAATAAATTGGGCTGTGGCCGTGCAATCAACATTCGATTTCAACTGTACCCAATGGGCGCTAAAGCCTTCCGGAAATTCAAAGTGCTGTTCTTCCCCAGACTTTAGGTAGAAGATTTTATACTCCATCGGTTCTTCCAAATAATGATTGACATAGACCAAAAGGGTAACCTGGGCATCTTTATCAGCTTTTAAAGTAAGGCTTTTTTTATCGTATCCGGTCATTAAATACCTATCGGAAGGCTCATTGGCCTTGACCGATGTATCTTTCCATGGTCCCCCGATACCGACTGGTTTACCAAACTTCCAGAGATCGTCGATTCCTCCGAACCAAAGGCTTGTTGAACCATCGGGAGATGAGTAGACATGTTCCGAATCGGTGGCATCCTTCTTTACACCGGTCAAGACCAAGAGTCCGTTCCAGGTATTGAAGTCGGATATCTGTTTATTATGGGTGGATACAGGCCGCATCATTTTGTAAAGGGGTTCTTGGCCTACCTTGAACAAGGGCAGTTCATAAAAAGTGCCTGCTATATTGGCCAATTCACGCTCGGATTCTACTTCTCGAACTACACGGGTCGTACCTGAAGGAAAATTGGATGCATAATTTTCATGTCCCTTGGGAAGCCGCAAACGATAATTTTTGGCCGTTAAAATAACCGAAGCATCATCTTCAGACCAGATATCCTTCATTTTTAAGGTTTCCTGAGCGGTCGAATCCGATATCCCCTTTTTATAGTCGAAGTCGAATTTGGTGAATTCAAATTCATCTTCTTTTGTGAATTTTCCATTTTCGATGGTTCCAGCATACACACTTAGGTTGAAATTCGTCTTGTTGCTGTAAAGCTTGGCATGGCTTACCGGGCCTTTATCATCGATATCCGCCAACGATGTGAACAAGGCCTCTTTTTGGGTGCGATCATTGGGGTTGGCATCGGTAAAATGAAAAGCGGCCGTCAGTAAGGAAGGACTGTTCGCGGTCAGCCGTATCCATTCCGCTTGTAAACTCCCGTCAAAAACATAGGGGACGTATCCATTCTTTTCCAAGGTTATGGACTCCAATGTCGTCCAGTCGTTGTCGCCATTGACATCGATTTCCATTTTTACGGTTACCGTTCGGTCACCATGGTTCTTTAGATGGAGCATGCGCTTGTCAAAACCTGCCATCAGGTAGGGGTCGGAAGGACCACCGGCCGTTACGTTCTCATTTAGCCAAACAGCACCGTACCCAGTTGCGGGGCCCCACTTCGATAGTTCATCATAACTGCCGAACCAAAGGTTGGACTGCGGTTGCCCTGCGAGCGGGTTCCCTTGTATGCTGGTCTCATCGGTAGCCAGAACAAGTTGCCCGTTCCAGTTGATAAAATCGGGAATGTACCGCAAATGCGATCCGATTGGGCGTATCCCCGCAGTATTCGTGGCCGAAAATGTTTCGGGAAAGTCAAAGAACATCCCGTGCATGTCCATCATCATCTTTTTTTCACCTATGGCACGAATACGGGGCCATTCGGTAAACCAGCCGTGCGGTGGGTCATTGTTATAGGTGGCCTTGGGGAGCAGATAGGTATACCATTCCCCATTGTCCATCACTTTCAGGCGCACCGATTTTGCGTCCCAACCGATAGCCCAAAGCGGTGAATCGTCATTGGGTATGGCGTAGATTCCGTTCTTTGTAGTAATATCGGTGAACTGAGACCTTTCGACGACCTTGAAATTATCACCGTCGAATTCAGCCAAGATACCCAGTTTATCCGCCCCAAAAATATCTTTTTTGTCAATCTTCCAACTCTCCTCCCATTTATATTCATTGTTATCCCAATCTTGGGTATCATGGGTTGTTCTTCCTTCGCTGGCATGCTCGCCATTATTGGATACTACCAATTTGCCTTGACTGGTGTAACCTCCTTTTCCATGCCAGCCCGGTAGGGGGTCGTGAAAAAGCTTGTTGACCTCTAAATTATTGACATTTACCTCATAGAGCATTCCCTCCATATCGTACATGTAGACCCAATTTTTAGGGTCTTTTAGATGTCTGGCATAGGCATTAAGGCGGCCTTCCATTCTACTGTATGGAATAACCCGTATCTGACCCACGCTGTCTATCACGTAGGGGCCGATCAAGAGCTGGTTAGATTCTTGATGTACCATGCGAGCGGTCGGGGTACCCCCAATACTGCCCTCGAAGATTTCCATGTTCAAATCTTCATCAATAATGTAAAGTTTGTGTTCACTACCCTTGGGCTGGTGGGCAGCATAGTTTATCATATAAAGTTTATCGTTCCATTCGGCAAGCGCACCAATGCCACACTCACTGCCAAAGCCATATTCACCATTGATTCGCCCATGGGCATAGGTGGTGAGATGGGGATATATACCACTGATTTTTCGTTTACCGCTGAGAGCGACCATCTGCCCATTCTCTACCTTTACATCCGTTTTCGGATTGAGGGAGTCAACGTTCTTGGACTGACATGCGGACAGTACAAAAATAACAGGCAACCACAGTATTATTATTTTGATCATTCTAAATAGTTTTTTGATTTGGATATCCAACACATTTTGAACTCTTGAACTGAAGGAAACCCCGAAAATAACTTCTCGGGGATTTCTCAACCAACTAACTCAAAATCTTAATATCCTTCGTTTTGGGTAAGGTTCGGATTCAAAAGTCTTTCTTCTGCAGGAATGGGCCAGAGATACTGACGTTCTGGAAAGCTTATAGTGTTCAGTGAACGACAAAGCCCAGCATTTAATAATGCCGAAAAGTCTGGAAGACCGTCTTCGTCAATCTCCGGAGTCATGCCCCAAAACCATAAGCCCGGGGTTACGACATTATCCATAAGTGGCCCGGTAGGTGCGACAGTAACGTCACCATCGGTTGCTACATTAATCATACCCAAAAGACTTCCCGAAATTGCTTTGTCGGCCAAGCGCCATCGAATAATATCCATATACCTCCGGCCTTCGAACGCAAATTCTGATCGCCGTTCTTGGCGCACCTTCAGACGTAACGCAGCTTGATCGGTGGTGACTATAGCCGGATTTGGAACTGAGGAATTTGCATAGGCCCTATCCCTGACCTGATTCATGGCATCAAGTACACTTTGGTCGATTTGATTCAACTCTATTTTCGATTCGGCATACATCAATAAAACATCTGCATACCGTATAATTATCTTGTCAGGATCCGTTCGATAATCTTTCCAATCTTCGGTAATGCCCTTTTTCCAAGCCAAACCATTGAAAGAGGCAAAGGTTGCCACCGAACGAGTGTCATTATTGGTAATAAGACTATTGGTGCCAAAATCCATCACCTGTTTTTTCTCGGGATGGGGCGTGTACTCTATGTTCATAAAATTGGATCCGTCGGCGGGTGTCTTTTCATCACCGTCTTCCAAAGAACCAAAGGGCACAATAGTCATGTTGCATCTAGGATCCCTATTCTTGAACGGGTTCTGGGGGTCGAACAGGGGAGATTCATCTATTGGAAGTCCGTCGGTACATTCAAATGAGGCCAAAAGTTCCCAAGTAGGTTGTCTCGCACCCCAACCACCATGGTTTCTTGGGAGGTAATCGCGAACGTTATCGCCACGGGTAACATCTAAGGCATCACTACGCGGGATATGAAAAATGGTTTCCTGCGAGTTCTTGGTGGACGGGTCGAAAAGTTCAGCAAAATCAGGATGCAAGTCATACGTCCCCAAATCCATACAATCTTGCGCCGCTTCGGCCGCTACCGCATGATCGCCCATATACAAAGCAATTCGGGCTTTCATAGCATATGCGGCACCTTTGGTAGCATACTTTAGTCCATCACGTGTAGTCGGAAGATTTAAGGATGCGTTATCGTAATAGTCATAAATTTTTCGGAGGACTTCATTTTTATCAGTACGCGGCAACTCGAAAGATTCGTCAACGGTCAACTCTTGCTCGTAAAAAGGAACATCACCATAATGGGAAATTAGGTACGACCAATATGAAGCCCGTAAGAAATTTGCTTCTGCCGTAAATAAACTTACCTCATCCTCCGACAAGATACCGCTCTGTTTATCAATCTGATCCAAAACTACCAGCATTCGGGTTATGGCCTTGTACATATTGGCCCAATTTGTACTTGCCGGACCGTATTCGGAAGAAACGGTGCCTGCCTTGATATCATCCAATCCGTCGCGACGCTGCCAATCGTCTGTCCAGCCACTTCCATTAGCACCGGATTCGCTGCCCGTATCTAAAGGCCAAAAGACTTCACGGTAGCCCTCGTTCAATGATTGCCTAAATTGATCATTCGTCTGGTACCAGGTTGCGGAACTTGCCGCGTCTTCTTGAACCAAGTCCAATTCAGTACAAGAGAAGGTCGTTAACACCAACCCTAGAAATAGCATACTACTATATATTTTGTTTTGCATGTTTTCTTTTTTAAAAGTTAGCTTTAACCCCAAGTAAAAAAGACTTGGTTATCAAATATCCGGTACCCTGTTCCGGGTCTATACCCTCTATAAGGTTATCAAATGTGAAAAGGTCATTACCCGCCAAATATACCCTTAGCTTTGAAAAGCCAGTGTCCCCAAAAATATCTGAAGGTAAGGTGTAGCCAAACGTCAGGTTTTTGATTCTCAAATACGCCCCACTGGTCAACCAGAAATCAGAAAAAGCATAATTGTTTCCTGAAGCATTTTCGGTCAATCTTGGGTAGTTTGCATTCTGGTTCTGCTGTGAGGTGTTGTAGGTACTCCAATAACTATTGGCATATACCGTTGAAGGTGACAACCAACTCTCTAGATACGGGCGTATGAAACTTTGTGATATATAAAAATTCTGTTTTCCGACCCCCTGAAAGGTAAGGCCAAAATCAAATTTTTTATATTCGAGGTTAATATTGCCCCCATACTGGTATCTGGGCAATGAACCACCTAAAATTGTTCTATCCAACTCGTTAATTATACCATCGGGAACGCCGTCGGGCCCACTCAGGTCTTTGTATTTGATATCTCCGGGGCCTACAGCATCACTGGTGACGGCAGCCGCATCGACCTCAGCCTGCGTTTGGAAAATACCATCGGATTGATAGCCATACCAAGATTGGAACTCACTACCTTCTTCTGAAAGTATTCGATCACCGTTAGCAAAAAGACGTTTCCCCCTGATATCGCCGATAATGGACTGTGAATCAAAAAAATTCACGGAAGTTGAGTATCTAAAATCGTCTATTTGATCTCTCCATGAAAGGGCAAATTCCCATCCATCGGTATCCATGTTTCCCACATTTACCGTGGGGTCGTCATAACCGCTCAAGGATGGTATACTTAAATCTAAAAGCATATCAACCGTCTCCTTTTTAAAGTAATCGGCAGTCAGCGATAAACGGCTATTGAACATATTCAAATCTACACCCAGGTTCATGGATGTCGTTGTTTCCCAAGTTACATTTTCGATAGCCAGAAAGCGCTGTGCTGCCGCACGTGCGGCCTGCACGTCAGTCCCGTTAGCGATCAAGGCATTACTGAACTGTAAAACGGATAAATAGAGATAATTACCTAAACGGTCGTTGCCCAGACTACCATACGACGCCCTTAGCTTTAAAAACGATATGACCGGGTCAAGACTTTCCATTAAACTTTCGTTAGAAACTACCCAACCTGCAGAAACCGATGGAAAGGTACCCCATCGATACTCTTGACCAAATCGTGAAGAACCATCCCGTCGAACTGTGGCTTGTAAATAATACTTGTTATCGAAGTTATAGGCCAACCTGCCAAAATAAGAAGAATACGCGTTCTCTGAAAAACTAGTCTCACTGTCGAAAACTTTGTCGATCGGTGCCTGATTCAGAAAGGGGAAATCGTTGCTTACAAATTCATTTCCACGAACCCCTAGGGTCTCAAATTTAGCCTGAAATTCTTCGTAGCCGACTACTGCACTTATATTATGACCGCCATATGATTGGTCATAATTTATAAGAGCCTGGGTAGTAAGAGTATTATCATTGGTTCGCCGTTCTACGAGATTTGTTTCGCTAATATTGTGCCCAGATATATAATTAGGTTCGGCTAACTGATTTGGGTCGTTCGCTGCCCAATACGGTACTGATCTATTAAATCTTTTGTATTTGTTGAATTCAAAATTAGGCGCTACGTTCAGTGAAATTTTAAGCGTTTTCACTGGTTTATAATAAATACTCGCCATACCGTAAAATAAGTAGGTGTCGCTGTTCTGAAAGCCTCCTTCTTGTAAACGGGCGTATGCATTATCGCCCGATTTACTTTCTGCAATCCTCCCATTTTCCCATAGGGCTGCATAAACCGGTCCTGACTGTATTGCCCTAGCGGTAGGGTCGAGTACCGGTTGGTCATCTTTGGTCACTTTTAGGGAAAAATCTACATTACCCCCAAATTTTTCGGAGATTTTTATATCGTTGTTAACCCTTACGTTATAGCGTTTCCAATCACGGTGATCGTATAAGGCATCTTGATATTCATAGCCCAAATTGACATTAGTCTTTACTTTTTCGGAACCTCCACTCAAGGTGATGCTATGACGATATCCTGAAGAAGATTTTCTTAGGATGAGGTCGCGCCAATTTGTGTCGGGAAACTGATCAGGGTTTTCGGCATTTAATGTCGAATAATTTGTAACCAAGTCTTCAGACCATATGGGAAATTGATTGTCATCGTTTCCGTTATCATTCCATGACTTTTCATTGTCCATCTGCATATAGCGAACGGCACTTACCGTGCCTCGAAGTTCGGTAGGCGTATTAATCATATACTCCCCGCTATACCCTAGACTAAATACTCCAGTCTTGGCCCTTTTGGTGGTGATAATCACTACTCCGGCAGCCGCTCTTGATCCATAAATGGAGGCAGCAGCACCATCTTTAAGGACCGAAATACTCTCGACTTGATCCGGATTGACATCATCGATGCTGCCTACGGGTACGTTATCAACCAAGATTAAAGGCGAGCTGGCGCCCTGAAGTGTCGTTACACCTCTAATACGGATATCGTTGCTAGATCCCGGCGCAGAACTACTTCTATTGATGCTTACCCCAGCTACGGAACCTTGGAGTGCGTTCGACACATTGGTCGTACTGCGTGAGGCTATTTCATCTCCGTTGACCACACTCACCGAACCGGTCAAGTCCTTCTTAGATTGCGTACCATACCCCACTACAATTACTTCGTCAAGCCCTGCAGCACTTTCTTCTAGAACAATCGAAATACTATTCTGATTGTTGACCGGAATATCCTTTGTACCGAAACCAATATAAGAAACTGTAAGTGTGGCTTTTCCGTCTGATAAAGACAGGGTATAATTTCCGTCAAAATCGGACTGGGTACCATTTGTTGTTCCCTTTTCTAAAACACTAGCACCCGGCAAGGGAACTCCCTGATTATCGGTTACTGTTCCGGAAACTGTAAAATCTTGTGGAAGAATACGTACTAATGGGTCCGCCTGTATCCTTAACTCTCGCTTCTTTATGACCACCTGACGATCATCGATACTATAGTCTAAATCTGTGTTTCGAAATACAAGGTCGAGTATAGTTGCTAGTTCTGCTTTCTTTAGCTGTAGGTACACTCTTCTTTTTGTATTCAGCACGTCGTCTTTATAAAAAAAGATGAAATCACTTTTACCTTGGATCTGATTAAATAGCTCTTCATAGGTGATGCCGTTGGCGTCTATACTTATTTTGACCTGAGCATACGAAGGATTCGCGTATACAGCACCAAGACCGATACCAATAAACAAAAGAAAAACTCTCATAAGGATTAAGCTGGCAATCTTTAAGGTCATTTTACCCTGAATATGGGTAAGACCGACAATTTTATTCATAATTTTGTGATTAGGTTAGTTAATGTTGCCTTTTGGCAACGTTGCTATTTTGGCCAGAGGATGTTGCATCATCTTCTGGCTTTTTTATTTCGATTGTTTATTGATACGCCATATAGTAATTCAGTTTAGTTAGTAGTTATCGTAATCTTTCGTATTTCTGTTCGATTATATTTCAAATCGGTTGTTTTTTTGATAGTTTCAATTACTTCTTCAACATCATCCTTTAAATCTAAATAACCGGAAAAGGTTTCATTGGCTAACTTCTCACTATCAATCGTAATGTCAATATTATAATAGCGAGACAACCTTCGCATTATGGTTTTCAAATTGTCATTTTTAAAGATTAATACTCCTTCTCTCCATGAAAAATATCGCTCTACATCAACCTTTTTCGATGATATAGAATTGGTTTTCTTGTTATAACCGGCGTAGCTTCCTGGTTCGATTTTAAAGTTTTCAGTATAAGTTTCAGACGCATTCCTGGCATAACTAATTTGTACACTACCGCTTTTTAGCACAGTAAATGCCAATCCTTCGTCGGCGTAATTATTTACATTGAAAACCGTCCCCAGCACTTCTATCTTTTGATTTTCAGAGTTTACGATAAAAGGTCGGTTTTCGTTGTGAGCAACCTCGAAAATTGCTTCTCCCTCAATATAGACCTCTCGTTTTTCTTTCGTGAAAACTGCAGGGTAAACAAATCTTGACCCCGAATTGATCCAAACCGTACTGCCATCCGACAACTGAATTATTGAACGCTTACCATAAGGAACCACCAGCGTATTGTATACCACAATATCCTTATCTACGCTTACCTGAGTCAAAGATCTCGAGTTACCGATATTTACTTTTTTACCGGAATTAGAGTAGGTTATTGTCGGGTTATCTTCATCTAGATTTACATTTTCTCCCATGTTGAGCATGAGGGTTACCTTATCCAAGTTTTTATTTTCTAGACTCTTGGACGATTTAACAAAATCCTTTATCGAAGCTTCCTTCTTTTGATTAAAAAATAGGCCTGAAGCCAATAGAATGGCAATTGATGCCGCAATTGATATGGCATTCCTTAATTTTATCTTTTTCTCTTTATGATTTTCAACAGAAGATAAAATTCTAGCTTTCAGTTTCTTTTTTTCAGCTACTGAAATCGATTTGATATCTATGTCTTCTGGGTTATGATTTTTCATAAATTATCTCAAGGCCTTCAAAATTACTTCTATAAATGTGATTATAACGCACAGGCTATTAGGCCCTCTATACATATTAAGGAGCTATTCTAATGTTTATAGACAAAAAAAATCGTCTTTTATGAAAAAAAAGAAGGATAAAGTAAAAGGTATAATAGAAATGGCTGTCTTCGAAGAATCTTCAGCGCTCTATATATAGTGGTTCTTGCAGTTGGAATAGAGGTTTTCATGATATCGGCAATTTCTTCATAAGTTTTATCTTGAGTAAAACGAAGAAACAGACCCTTTTTCTGTTTATTTGTTAACGTTTCAAGGGCGATTTTTAATTTTGAATTTATCTCATCAACCGTTTCGGACCTGATAATATCATCTTCAAACGATGCAACGTGATTTTTTTGCAAATCGTACATCTTCAATTGATTTTCCGCTTGTACGGGGATAATTTTTCTCGTATACTTCTTATTGATTTTTCGCCTTAAAGATCGGAACAAATATGATTTAACGTTATCTGTCTCTGCTAATTTGGATTTGTACTTATACAGGTCAAAAAAGAGATCATGAATACAGTCCATAACGAATGCCCTATCCTTAGAATATTGTATTCCAAATGAAAATAGTTCATCAATATAAAGTTCATACAAACAGCCCAAGGCGGAACTGCTACCTTTCTTAAGCTCGTCCCAGAGTAGTAAATCATCCTTTGAGAGGTATAATTTTTTAGACTTGATGGCTTGCATTGGTTTAGAGAGTTGCTACTTTATCTATATGACGCACTACTTAATGACTAGAAGTTGTACGGCATTCAAAATCGAAAGACTTCAATTATCATCAATTTTTTTTTGATAATTAAAATTAATCTTCTTCATTTTATCAAATAAAGAGTTAATTTAATAAATATTTACGAATATCAAAATTATCTCTTTCCCGAACATCGGGTGGTTTTGTAGGTGATTACTACGCTCAACATTGGCAGCGGTGGTTGAATTCCTAAAGGAACGGGCAAAAATTCGATGTGTTGGAATTAGAGGAAGTATGGATACAGTCTGATTGGTAAAGCCGAAAAGGATCTTTAGATAATTCTTTAAATGAGATAAAAAAAATTCTTTCTTTGTGTTAGGATCACCCGAAGACTTCCCTGTTTTTGAAGGCTTCAAAGGGGTGATTAAACCTTTATCGAGCCGCCCTATGAAGATGAAGAAAATTTTACCGTAAGGAATATTAGAATTGTAATAAATCTAGGGATTCGCAGTAAATATTATATACCAACATTCGAATCCTAGTTCCCCGAGGACCTAAATGTTAAAACTCTTTGGTTAAGAACCTTCCCAAGTTTATGGTTATAAATTGGACACGCAATAGGACACGTCGGATGTGAAATTTGTACTGATTTGGACAGTTTTGCAGGAGTTTTTAAAAACAAAAAGCCCTTATAATTAATTGACTATCATGGTTTTGACTATACTTCATCGAGGTGGGAAAGTTAGAACACTCTACCCTATTCCTTTAAAAATCAATTTATTACAATATTTTTTTTAAAAAAATAGGACACCTGTAAGGACATGTGCCCCAGCGTTTTGACGCTTTCGTACCTTAAAAATACTAAATGAATTCCAAAACGATTTAAAAAGATTCATATATGATTCATCATTATAATTTAATAATCTGTCCACAGCGTGACATTGAACGAAAACAATAGCAACGTTAATTTATCTCCAGTTCTGAAAAGGCTACATAATAATCCTTTACTACTAAGTCAACTTCCTCAAGATTGTGACTAAAAACAATTAGATTATCATTCTTGACCAACCAAATTTCATATCTGTCTTTATTCTCCTTCCCAAATTCAAATTCTTCACGAGATATTATGAAGGAATTATTAGAGAAGGTTTTAACCTCGACATATATATATTTTAGTCCCTTATCTGGGCTATATCTAATATCATAGTGCAGGCCTTCATCTTCTTTTGCTTTATAGTGGACGAACTCCTTTCCATATTTCGAACATAAATGATCGTAAACCTTATTTTCTGAATTTTTACCAATTTGAGTGTTATCATTGCCAGATTTCACGTTCGGTACGAACAGATTTTTACGGTTTTTATATCCTGACCAATTCTTTGTTTTGAAAGAGTCAACTCTTTTTTCCGAATAAGAGCCGTTCTCCTTAGACTTTCGTTTGTTTGTAAGAGATTTGAGCCTAATCTTGGGTTTTGCAACAAAAAATTTGCTGATTTCTTCTAAGCTGATTTCAAAATATAATAGGCTCTTTAAACTATGGTCATTTTCAATAACATCTAATTGTGAAGGAGATAAGAGTTTTTTATTTTTATTAAAAATGGCATCCAAATCTTTATATTTATCGGTCTCAATAAGCGAAATATCTTCAAACTGTGACGTCATAAAAAGGTCAAAATGTTCTTGGTTAGCTAAAGCAAATTCGAATCTTTTTTCCAATGCTATTCTCTTTACAAAGGCCTCTGACCGAATTTCATATTCATGTAAATTTTGAAGAAATTTTTTACGTATAGGAATCGTCTCTGAATAATAATGTAAGGACTGTCTAAATGAAAGGAAATTATTGATAAAAAAAGAAGACAGTCTATGTAAATGGGTGTTATAATAATCAATATGATTTACGCTGTAAGAATTAAACTCATTTATTGAAATCTGTAATCTTGAAAATAAGTCTTGAAAATAAGTTATATTGTCTTTATCGTTTAAATCATTATAATTGGGTAAATGAGAAGTCAAAGATAAATTAAGGTCTTTGTTGACTGAATCTAAATCTATATCATTGTCATCGCTGAAGTTTAGCTCAAGGCCTTTAAGTCTATAAACGGTTGACCAAAACGAAATTTTAGAATTGGTAAAACCTAAAATAGCTAATGTTTCATCCAACAAATCTTCTCCAAAATTTATTTTTGTAATATGTTTTACATCGTTTAGGTCGGTTGACAATATAGCTCTGAAGTCACCTTTATGGCCGGATACATCAAATAAGTTGGATAAAACTCCGGCAATCGCGTCTTTAAAATTAGAATTATTCTTAACACCTTCTATCTTATCTGTTTTTGGCAGTTTTAAGAAATATCCCTGGTCTTTCAAAAAGATAAATTCGTAATCATCTAAAATGAATTGTTCTTCGTCAACCTCAGTTATTACATCACTGCAGACATTTATATGCAGTTTTTGTAATTTGCTGCCTTCCGTACGTTTAGTCTTTTCATTATCTAAAGCGCTAATCCTATGAATCAGAATGTAGGGGTATAATTCAGTTAGATAATCATGTAGTAATTTAGTCAGCAGATCATCTTTTTTATGACTAAATAGATTTATTTCTATTTGTGATAAATCATTAATACTAAAAAATTCAATCGCTTTTTTTCCTCCAGATCTTCTTGGAAAATTAAATACTGGAAATCTCGAACGTAACTTATTCGGTAACTTAATCTTATCGCTAAAATAAATTTTCTCTTGATTATAAAGCTTTAATCCATTTTCACCTTTGGCAAAAAGGTTTAAAGGTCTGGTTAAATTCTCTTGATTTTCTTCAAAATGTAGATATGCCCTTCTATAGTATGTTGACGTATTTCTTCCGTTTGGATATTTATTGTTGACTTTTTCGAGTATATCTTGTACCCGTTCAATTGATAACTCATTGAAGTCTGAGCGAGCACCCAATAGTCTTAAAGTGAAATCTAAATCCTTACGTTTAATTCTATACTTTTTGAAAAGACTGTTGGCATAGTTAATCTCGACATCGTTAATCGTTTTAAACGCATTATCAAGTAAGTGATTATGAAAATTGTAATAGTCTTTCTCAATCAATTCAGCCAAATAGCTTTTTCTAGAAACCCGGCTTTGATTAGTATGATATTTAAAGTGGACAGTTTCCCCATGTTTTTTCTCAAGTTGATTTAAATTATCAGATAATTTAGTATCATTAATGACCCATAGTAAGAATTGTTCAGGCTTTATATTTTTCAAGATTTCCTCTCTATTTTCAAAATCCAACACTTGTACTGTTGCAGTCGTGGGCGTATATCGAACTACTCTTCGAACATATCTATTATTAGGACTGTTTATATTGATTAGTTTATACTTGACATGCTTATTTACACCTAGCCAACCCAGAAATACTTGGATACTATGCAGATCGTCATCTTTAAACCCTAATTGAATTGGGCTGGCCACCTGGTTTCTATTTTGATGGATTTCACCAAATATGTCCTCGCAAAGTTGTCCTAAGTAATAATTGTTTGAAAAAAATAGATTTGTTGCTTTTACAATTTCACCTTCCGAATCAAATATTGGAACATCCTGAATCCCGATTGAAGTATGGTTTATTTCAGGGTCAAAATTATGGTATAATGCAGATAACATTTCAATCACTAGACCTTTACTTTTGTCAGGTCTTTGGACTGTTATTTCGTTCGTATATTTAACTATTTTTCTTGATAGCGGAAGGAACTCATAAGTGTGAACATTACCAATGTTTTTTAAAAGACTTTGTAAAGTCCTAGCTGTATCCTTTTTAGAATCCTCTTTAATTTTAAAGACAGTAACCAATTCCTCAAATAACTGAGGGTGCATTACCTCAATTGAACAAAAAACTGGAATTTGTAAGTCTGAATTTATATGTGTAAAAATTTCACTTTTTTTATCAATGATTTTGGAATTACCATTGATTAAAATATTGAATGTCTCTGAAGAGCTATTTGAATTATTTCTATTTACTAAATATTGAATTAATTGTGCTCGTATTTTAATATCAGAAATTGATAAACTCCATTTGTCAATATAATCTGAAAAACTCTTATACCCGCTGAATCTTGGTTTTCGAGTTTCGAAGCTGATACCTGAGGAAAGTGGTTTGATATGTTTTGTAAATATCCCTCCCCCCTTTCCAGAAACTAATAATTTTGAGAATATGTCGTCTATATAAACAGTATCGTTTAGACTATGAAATGTGTTGCTTACACATGGGACAATCGCTTCTTTTTGGATTATTTCATCTAATCTTTCATAAAAGTTAAGTTCTTCCAAGTTTTCATGCTTATTAGAATATTGAACCAATTTATAGGCAGACCAATCTACTTCACCTTTAGTTTTTAAAAGCGCCATTTTACACATCAGCTGCGTTAGCTTTTCGACGACAAATTCATTCTTTTTTGAGTTTTCCAAATGCTTCCTGTTTTGGTCCAAGTCAAACGTAGCATGAATTATATAGGGAAAATCCAAGGTTATATTTGTTGAAAAGAATGAAAACAGTTTATATCTGTTTTTGGGTTTTTTTCTAGGTATTGCTATACGTATTTGATAATTTTCCAGCTCACTATTCGCATTTTGAAATCTATCGGGCATTTGATCTTCATCCTGATAGATATCCCAAATTTCTGATTCGCTGACGATTCTTTGAATGCTACCCTCCATTAAATCATCCATATTTCTTTGGATAAGAATATCTTCCTTTTCACTAAAACCTTCAAAAACAATACTTTTAATATGATGTAGGAATAAAATAGTCTCTGCATCAATAGCTTGAATTTGTTTGATAATATCTGTAAGATATTCAGGTTTGAATTGCAGCTCGATTACTGTAGCAAATTCATTAAAATGTTCGGTTTCAATTATATCAGGAACTGTCAAGATAGGTAATGGAAAAATGGAGTCCGACATCCGAAATTTATCTCTTATCTCCTTGATTATAGATTCCTCAAAAATTGATTTGAATGTTTTTTCTCGAAGCTCATTGGAATAAGTGACCTTTATGCCATTGCTATAAATTGCAACACTTTCGGACCAATTCAGAATAGAACGAAATCCTAAACCTTTGTTTCCAATGTATTGGGTAAGAT
The DNA here is from genome assembly GCF_014855495.1 of Euzebyella saccharophila. Classification (GTDB taxonomy): domain Bacteria; phylum Bacteroidota; class Bacteroidia; order Flavobacteriales; family Flavobacteriaceae; genus Euzebyella; species Euzebyella saccharophila. The sequence goes on from NZ_JACYFJ010000003.1 coordinate 123,593, forward strand.
TAATCTTAGAAGACAGATTACTAGTAATTAAAGATCTATAACCATCTTGAGAAAATGGAATTCCTTCATTCGCAATCGATAATCTATTGTTCTCCCTATCAATTTTAATAACAATCTTCTTGGATTTCTGGTCATCGCAGTTTTGTAAGAGTTCTAATATCTGTCTGCCATTATAACCTCTTGTTGTGCTAACTTCTCTATTATAGGCAGCTACCATTTCGTGGTATTCTTTTTTGAACAGGTCTATTTTATCTTTTTTTAGTTTTGAAATAAAATGCTTCATTTGTGCCCAAGAATTCATTCCGTAATCAAATGGGATTTTATTTTTGCCCAACTTTCTTTCCTCTATATCTTAACTCATTTTTGGCAAGCCTCAAGATTTGTTCAACATAATCGTAGCTTCCTTTTGGAAACCAGATTGGTGTGATTCCGAAACTAAGTAAGTAAGAATTTCGCTTTACCAATTCATTTTCATCCTCTGGCATGGATTCTAACGAGAAGTGTGGAGGCCTATCGGTATCGCCCATAGTTTCTTTTACTGCATGAAAAACGCGCATTGTTCTGTCTTGGTAGAGACTGCAACCTAGAAACAATAGACTACTGGTTTTATAGTGGTAGGAGAGGAGTTTTGGAATGGGATTTTTTAAGTCCAAAGTGTCTTTACCATATGCTTCATCGTATTGGTCTTTGCCTAGAATACATTGTGCCGGTTTGTCAATATCGCCATGTAATTTGAAAATGGTCGTCTTTTCGGGTTCAGGTCGTTCAGCAATATTAGAGATGCCAATCAGTTGTACAACGTCTTTTCTTCCTGTTTCGAATGCTTGCTCAATGAGTTGGTCATAATTTGTGGTTATTATCGTGTCATTGAAAAGTTCACTGAGGCGTAATATGTTATCGGTAAGTACACCGGTTTTTGAAAAGACATCCTTTAATTCTTGAATAAAAGTGTCACGATAACCTTTCTTTTCAATTTCTTCGATGACCTGCTCGTATTGTCCCTTACCTAACATTTCGTCAATTTCCGTGGTAGGAATACCCGATGTTCTCCCCTGTTGCCTTAGATGAGCCCCCCAGGCGGGAAAACCGCCATCCACCGATAGCCCTGCACCTACAAATGGAACTACAGAACGATTGATCAAGGCCTTAAGTAATTGCTCAAATCGAGATTCATTCTTTTCGAACCAATGTTCGTCACCAAAAGTATCAATGATGTAATCTTTAGCTAAAACCTGCCCTTTTTGTTCTTCACGAAATACCTTGAAAACCTGATTATAAGCTTCAGAATCACTTGCATAAAGAGCCTTGCTGGGTTGGGCCAAGCCATCAATCTTGTTTTCAATTCGTATATCTAATGCCTCTTCGCTATCCAACCACTCATTAAAATCAGTAAAAAATTCAAACAGTTCATGTTTGTCTTCATCACACCAAATCTTACGTTCTTCGTGAACAATTTTACCGCTATCTTGGTATGTGTTGTCCAAAACGCTCATAAAACTGCTTTTTCAACTAGAGTCTTCGCCAGTAGGTTCTGTAATTTTTGTGATTCTATAAGATGGTTGGCCATTGAGTCACAAAGACCCAACAATTCATCAATCTTGGCCACTATTCTTTTTTGTTCCTTGAGAGGAGGAATAGGAATCTCGAATAACTCCAAAACCTTTTTACTAAGGCCTTCTCGATTAGCGCCAACTTGTCTGCCCCAAATTAAATTTTGACCGAGAGGTGACAAAATAAATATGTGCAGATACCTTCTAAAATTTTCATCTACTGGCCTGATTATGGAAACATGCTGACTAACATTAGCCTCTTCATATTCTTCAGGAAAGATGCAGCATCTGCCGAGAGAGCCACCAGTTATATTAAGTAAAATGTCTTTTGGGTAAACTTTGGTATTGGACATTTTTTCGTGAGTCGCTTTCGAAATGAAAGCAGCATCAGTAATCTTGATGCCGTCATTCCATATATTTTGTGATCTAAGAAATAAGGTTCCCTTTTTCAGATATGCTGATTTCCCTCCCCTGGGGGTGCTTCCCGAACCAATTCTAGTCGTAATATCGCCAAGTCTTGCCCACTTCCAGTTATTTGGTATGCCAAATGGGGTTTCATAAATAGAAATTTCTGGTAAGGTTTTAGATGGTTTAATTTCCCCCTTTTCAATCAACTCCTTTTTTTTAGCATCTATTTTTTTCAATAAAACGCCAGCCGGTTCATCTTTGGGGTCTTGTTTTATCAGTTTACCCATAATACCCAATTGCAGAATGGTTTGCTTTAGTTGCTCAATACTGTCTTCGGTACAGAAAAGTGTGTCAAAATAGTTGGCCATTCGCTCCCAATGGGCTTGCAATGCTTCTGCATTTGCCGCTTGAGTTAAGGTTTCCAAAAGGGTTTTGACAAGTAGTTGATGGGTTTTTAGATTGGTAGTACGCTCATGCTCGAATTGGTCACATAAGGCCATCAATTTACCAACTTTGGCGACAATTCGATTTTGTTCTTTTAAGGGAGGAAGCGGAAAAGGAATAGTTAATAAATCATCTCTTTTAATACCCGGTATTAAACTTTTCGCCTTAGATATTAATTCGTTTATATAGTAATCCAGAAATAGTTTGATATAAGATAAATTTATATCATATGTATTTCTTATTGCCATAATTTGACGGGCAATATGTAAATCACCAACATTATTAAAGGCCATTTCTCCAATTGTGCCTTTACATGTAATTAGTAAATCACCTTTAGAAGAAAACGCTCTTGGATATTCTGTCCATCTGGTTATGTCAAGACGTCCATTATTGAAATGACTTGCCCCAGTAATATAGGGCACACCTTTTTTTTTATTGTTGTATTTTGAAGATGGTAAATCTTGACCTGAGATTAAGGTCATTAATCCCGCCAATCTAAACCAAACCCAATTCTTTGGAAGGTCATAGGGATGTTCTCTTTTGGAGACTTCAAAGTCCAGTTTCTCCTTTCTAATAATGCCTTTAGAAATCAAATTCCCTCTTTCTTTATCAATCTTTTTTAATAAGATCTTAGCCGGTTCTTCTGTTGAAATTTGTTTTACTAGAGTGCCGTTTACTGCTAAAATCAAAATTAGCTCCCGTAGTCTATCAATACCTTCGAGGCTAATATTATCTACACTTTTGACACGCCCTTTTGACTTTATCCCTTGGGCATCCGTCCATGCATTAAAACTATCCAACAAGGTTTCAATCACTTCCAAATCCGTTTAGTTTTTTAAAGATTGCGCCAAAATCGCTTTTAGTTTTTCGCGTAATGAAGTAATCGTTTCTTGCTCTTTTTGAAACTGTTGCAGCAATTCTTCTGGGTCATAATCAATAACTTCCCCAATGTGCGGGTTGTCAATGTCAAAGTTGTAATTATTGTCAATAACCTCCTGTATGGATACTTTCCAAGCTTGTTCAGTGGTTTTTCGAGATTTAAAACCATCTTCTTCTTTGCCCCACCAATCCATCTCCGCTTGAAATTCTTCAAATCGCATGGGTTTGGTCTTGTTGTAGTTTTTAATCCCTTCAGGATAGGGATGTTCGTAATACCAAATGTTTTCAGTAGGTTTTCCTTTGGTAAAAAAGAGAATATTGGTGTTGATACTGGTATAGGGGTTAAAGACACCTTTGGGCAATCGTACAATGGTATGTAGATTGCATTCGGTCAACAACTTTTCTTTGATTCGGTTTTTGATACCATCGCCAAAAAGAAATCCATCTGGTAAAACTACTGCCGCTCGACCCTCGCTTTTTAGTAAGTGGATGATTAATGTCAAAAACAAATCGGCTGTCTCACGGGTTCTAAAGCTGGATGGAAAATTGTTTTCAATACCATCTTCTTCCATACCCCCAAAAGGAGGGTTGGTTACAATAACATTGACCCTATCTTTCGGTTTATAGTCGCGCAGAGGTCTACTCAACGTATTGTCATGTTTTATATTAATGGGCACATCAATACCGTGCAATATCATGTTGGTGGTACAGAGCATGTGGGGCAGCGCTTTCTTTTCAACTCCGAAGATGGTCTTTTGCAGAAGTTGTTGGTCACTTGGCCCTTTTACATAGTTCTCTTTTTTGTGGTCAATGACGTTGGTCAAAAAACCACCGGTCCCACAGGCAGGGTCTAGCACGGTTTCATGAAGTTTGGGATCAATCCTATTCACTATAAATTCGGTAACTGCCCGAGGCGTATAAAATTCACCAGCATTACCAGCACTTTGAAGATCTTTAAGTATTTGTTCATAGATACTGCCAAAAGTGTCCCGGTCTTTACTTGCATTAAAATCTATCTCACATATTTTATTGACCACTTGGCGCAACAAAGTGCCAGATTTCATGTAGTTATAGGTGTCTTCAAAAACATTTTTAATTACTAAAGCCCTTTTGCCATCTTCACCCTCAATATTGAGTCTTTCCTTTAAAGTCGGAAAAAGCACATTGTTCACAAAATCCAAAAGCTCATCGCCCGTGATACCCTCTTTATTCTTGGCCCAGCTTCGCCATCTAATGTTTTCTGGTAACGGTGAAACATAGTCTTCTTCAATCAACTCTATCTCCACCTCTCTATCGTCAATAATTTTCAAGAAAAAGAGCCAGACCAGCTGGCTAATTCGTTGCGCATCGCCATCAACCCCAACGTCCTTGCGCATAATGTCCTGTATGGACTTAATTACTCCTGATACGTTGCTCATGCAATAGTCTTGTCATTAAAAAGTTCATTTTCCAATTCTTTTATAGCTGTGTCATAGCCTTCCTTCCCGCCAAAAACGCCATTGATAATCTCTACGGGCGTTCCTATTTTACTAAACTGGCTCAATTTTAAAACTTTGGTGTTTTCTATACCTTTCACCCCCTTATCAGCATACAATTCGAGTAGCTTCAATAAAACTGCTCTGGCCTGTTCGCCATATTTCGTAAAATAATTACGCTTTTTTACATTATTCGCTCGTTCTTTTCGGGTCAAAGGTGGTTGGCCATAGGCTACATGGCAAATAAGGTCAAAATCTCCATATTCCATGCCCACCAACTCCGCTAAATTCTCAAGTATAACTCCATGCTCTTCTAGCAGGTCTATGATGATTTTCTTTTTGTCAGCATTCGACCACTTGATTAAAAAATCATCTAGGGAAGCATATTCTTCGGTTACTTTCTTTTTGGTAAAATCTTTATAGGATTCGGTCACCATTGCGCCATCAGCGCCCAAATATTCGATTAATTCATTTTTGATTTTCGCCGATACGCCACTTATATAGATTTTACGTGTTCCGGTTCCTGCGTCATCATTATCGCCATTTGGAAAATCATCATCTGTTTCTGGTGGGTCTGGAGGAGTAGGTGGGTCACCATCATCTGGTTTATAAATGACAACAGGTTCACCATCAAACTCTGGGTCTTTAAAAAGTTCTGTCGCCTTTTTAAAATCCATGATAGTGAAAAAATACTTGTTAAAGTCCTCATCGATTCGGCTACCACGACCAATTATCTGCTTAAAAATTGTCATTGACTTTATGGTCTTGTCCAAAACAATCAACTTGCAGGTCTTGGCATCGACCCCGGTAGTCATTAGCTCTGAGGTAGTCGCAATTACTGGAAATTTACTTTCCGGGTCAATAAAGTTGTCGAGTTCAGCTTTACCTTCGACACTGTCACCAGTTATGCGCATAACATACCTTGGATTTTCAATCGCTAATTTACCAGCAGCATTCACAATCGCTTGGCGCATACGCTCCGCATGGTCAATATCTTCACAAAAAATGATGGTCTTTGCAAATGGATCAGTAGCTTTTAGTAGCTGCATGACCCGATTAGCAACAAGTTTTGTACGCTGATTAAGAACCAAAATACGGTCCATGTCAATTTGATTGTATTCCCTATCCAGAATTTCACTTCCTAAATCATCAACCATTCCCTTAGTAGGTCGCCAGCCATCAATATCCCTATCAATATCAATTTTGATGACTTTGTAAGGTGCTAGAAACCCATCTTCAATACCTTGTTTCAAACTGTAGGTATATACAGGATCATTGAAGTAGGTGATACTTGAAACGTATTTCGTTTCCTTAGGTGTGGCTGTAAGACCTAAATGAATGGCATTTTTAAAGTAATCCAAAATTTCACGCCATGAAGAATCTTCGGCGGCACTTCCTCTATGACATTCATCAATAATGACCAAATCAAAGAAATCAGGTGAAACGTTTTTAAAAATCTTGTCCTCTTCATCCGGGCCGGTCAAGGCTTGATAAAGACCTAAATGTATTTCATAAGCAGGGTCAATCTTTCTATTCTTAATCTTGGTCATTGCAGGACCAAAAGGTTTAAAGTCGTTGACCAAGGTCTGATCGGCTAGAATGTTTCTATCCACCAAAAAAAGAATTCTCTTGGCCTTTTTTGACTTCCATAATTTCCAAATAATTTGAAATGTGGTATAGGTTTTACCTGTACCTGTAGCCATAACCAAAAGGATACGTCTCTGTCCCTTTGCGACGGCTTCAATGGTTCTATTGATTGCTTCAAGTTGATAGTAACGCGGTTCTTTACCTGAACCATCTAAATAATAAGATTGTAGTATTAAATCCTCGTGAGAGTCTTCAATTTCATGATATTCCTTATACCTCTCCCATAACTCAACGGGGCCAGGAAATTCTTGTAAAGGAAATTCTATTTCAATATCCTCGCCTTCTTTCGGCACTTTGTTATGTGATGCAAAGGCATCTCCGTTAGAGCTAAAAGCACTTGGCAGTCCTAAAATTTGAGCATATCCGAGAGCTTGCTGCATTCCATGACTCACGGTGTGGTTATTGTCTTTTGCTTCTATGACAGCAATTCTAGTTCCCGGTTTCCAAGAAAGAATATAATCAGCGAATTTCTTTTTCTTTTTATTCCTAGCTGACATTTGTCCTCTCACTATTACAGGGCCAGGTGTTAAAGTAACCTCTCTCCGAACCTGTTTATGTTGCTCCCAACCTGCATGTTTTATAGCAGGAGTAATGAACAAATCACAGATGTCGCTTTCGCTTAGTTGTTTTTTTTCTTTTTGGTCCATTCCTTGATTTTGGTAAAATCAATTTACATTACCATTAAAACACAATTATAGGTTTGAATCACACAGATACTATGAAGGGTATATAATATAAAATACCAAAATATAAAAGCTTTTTTGAATAACCTATTAAAAAGAAAAATCTTACAGGATAATTCCCACAATACTTGATATTGAGGAAGAAGTAATAAAACCAATTCTTCTCTTTTTCGAAAATAACAATCATTTTAAGCTAAGGCCTTCATAAACATGAAATACTGTAAACTAATACTTATATAGATTTGTTTAGGATAATCTTTAAAAAGCATAACAATTAAACTTTAAGCTACTTTACAAATACTGAAAAGGTCAAACAAACTAATATTTTTCAAATTAAACGAATTTAGAAGACCTCAATTATTAAATTTATATTCATATAGGAACTAGAATGCGAAATGCCCATGGAATTAGTTTTTAATGAGAGGTTATTCAATCAGATTTCAGAAAAATCGAATAACGAAATTCTTGGAGATATTGGACGAGAATTAATGAGCAATGAATTGAATATCAAATGGAAGAATTATGATCACATCTTAAAAAAGACAAAGGCGTATTACGAGAGGTTATTTGAGACAATGAAAGCATCGATTTGTATGGATAAAAGGGTCATTAAATATTTAAGGAAAAAGGAGAATTATAGCAAAGTTGATATAGCAACAATCCTATTCGACGTGATTAGTGTTTACTTTGATAGTCCAATCCCTGTAATGCAATTTACAGTTCTGGTGATGAGAGAACGTCTAGATAAAATATGTCTATGAAAACTAATCCCGAGAATGATTTTTTTAAAAACTTTATAAATACATCTAATTGGCACAAGATTAAATATCCACATAAAATCAGGTTTGAGCGGATTTTTTTTCTCAAATCCATTTATTCAGAACTAAAGCTTATGACACCCCATGAGGAGGATCGATCATGGTTTAGCGTAGGTCAAAGACATTGGAGCTATTCATAGAAATTGGATGAATTAGGTATTGCAGATACCAAAGGTCTTTTCCATATTCTAACAGATTGGTTCAACAGAACAGAGTATGGAGATAAGAATAAAGATGTAAACTTTGAAGTTGATAACGACAGTCTATTTGATGCTGGTTGTCAGAAAATAAAAGATAAGTATATAATCACAATGTCCAGAGGTACAATATCGTGTCTGGATGACTTTTTCTTGACTTCCTTCACCAATCCTTTATATTTTCTAGGTTCAAAAAAGGCTTATGCAATTAATCCTGATTTTCCATTTGATTTCTTTATTAGAAATGAGCACGCACATGTTTCTCCCCACTTAAGATATTTTGATTATCGCAGACAACTTTTTCTAAAAAGGACTGACAAAGCCGAACGCCTTTGGCCGTTTCATTTTCAAGGTTTTCCATACGGAGATGAAAATAGGGTGAATTTTGCCTTTCTTTTTTCAAATATAGCTCTGAGTTGGGTGTTTTTTCACGAGTTAGCACACATTCAGCTTGGTCATCTTGATTATCTTAAAGCAAAATCGAAGATGGGTGAAAATTTGAAAATTAAAGAATTAAAGACCATAGAAAGCGCCAATGAACATTCAGAATCTTTAGCTTTTGATAGAATACTACTAGAATGGGAGGCCGATGCAATGGCAACAAGACTAACTCTGAAATTTTGGGAAACCATCGACATAACTTCTTTTATAGATTTAGAAGATTCGATATTGGAGTACGCATTGCTTTGGCGAGGTGTCATAGACGCGATTGGAGGGGTAATTTTAGTTTTCGAAAAATCACGTTTAATTTATGGAGAAAGCAATATTTATCCTTCGCCCCGAGGTAGGTTGTATCAGGTAATTGATACTTTGATATCATATTTACAACAAAAAGAAAAAAAAGAAGTATTAGGAGGTTTGGTTGCTGTACATTCAGGTTTAAATGATATTGGGTCTTCTGGTCAAATATTAATATCCGACGATGACGCTCCAGATATTTTGTCTTGCCTTAAATCTACAGATAGAATCTTTTACAATGGATACGGAATAACATCGGTTCTAAAAAGAAACATAGATATAGTTAATTCGGAAATTGATTTGCTATGGCCTAGTCTACTTGTCCATAACTTCGTTCTCAATAAGGAAACCCAACTTATCATGAATAAGCGATGGTTTGATGAACCAAAAAATATAAAGCAGCTACATTTTCAAAAGATCACAGAAATACAAAATTTTAGACCTCCATTATTGAATAATCTATTTAGCAATAAATAGTCCAGTTATATTTAGTCCGAAAATTAGCTGTGCACCAATCTATTATCAAAAATTATTCGAAATACTGACGTTAGAATCCCTGTCCATGATTAATAAGTTTCATACCACCTAATTAGCCTAGTCTCATAGGGATAGGGAATTGCCATATCCAAAAGGATGATATCGAAATAAATTTACAATCAGCACATTCCCACTTCATTCCGTTACCCTCCATTCCGGGGAATAAGCTTCGTACTCATTTATCTTGAACACAAGCCCAAATTTTAGGGTATCCATTCCGTTTCTCCTGCCACTTGGCAGGAACACGCCACTCCTATCCTAAAATTTAGTCTAGAGTTCGTTTGAACTGCAATTGATATGTAGCGTTTTCTTCCGCATCAAGAGGAGTTTGAAACTTCACAAGTTTAGGTTTTGCCAACTGCCAGAACCGGCACTATTTCCCTTTTTTGACGGCGAAAAAACAACATTCATTCTTGCACGACGGCATAAACCAGGGGGCCCCTGCCCCACTTATTTATACGTCTTACCGAGCCTGAATATTGTAAAACATTAAGTAACAAAAAAGGTAACAGCGACGGCTCTGTGGGAAGTAAATCAAAACCGGAAACCATGAAATCATATCAAATCCTCAAAAATGAAGCGGAACAAAAGTTAAAAAACAACAAAAAGGAAAACGCTCTAGGTGTAATAAGTAAATCGATTTCAAAAGCTGTTCGAAAGGTTCGGACAGTCATTTTAATTAATTCTAAATTTTTCAATTATGAGTAGTATCAAAAATTATGTACATCTGTTAGGGAACATCGGGGATGACCCTAAAGTAACCGACCTCGATGGTGGTAAAAAAGTAGCTCGGTTTTCATTGGCCACCAATGAAACCTACAAGGACAAAAAAGGAGAAAAGCAACAGCTAACGGACTGGCATACGGTCGTAGCTTGGGGCAAGACCGCTGAAATCATAGAAAAATATGCTCACAAGGGCAAGCAAGTGGCGGTAGTAGGTAAACTCAAAAGCAGAACCTATACAGAACCCAATGAAGGCAACGAAAGAAGGGTTACGGAAGTAGTTGCTGACGAAATTCTTTTATTGGGTAGCAAGTCCGATAACTAAAAGGTAAAAACAAAGAGGGCGACACCGTGGAAAGTTACGCCCTCTTTTTCATCGTCTAATCTTAATAATAAAACAATGAGAAACGAAGTTAATGAAATTCAAATAAGCTATTGCGAAAAATTAGGGGTACTCAATTCAGAACCTGCGAACTCCTCCGATAGGGTCGCCGAATTATTATACCAAACATGGGATAAAAACACCATCGGACTACATGAAACCTTTAAAGTGTTATTGCTGAACAATGCCAATAAGGTCAAAGGCACCTTTCAGGCATCCACGGGTGGATTGACTGGCACATTGGTAGATTTGAGAATACTCTTTGCGGTTGTACTCAAAACCCTCTCCACATCCATTATTTTGGCGCACAATCATCCATCGGGAACGAACAAAGCCAGTGGTGCCGATATAGCATTGACCAAGAAAATAGAAAAGGCTGCCGAACTTTTTGATATTCGGGTTTTGGACCATTTGATCATACTTCCTGATGGCAACTATTTTAGTTTTCGAGATAATGGGTTAATGAAAAATTAGAAAGTCATGGATATACATATTGATATTCCTTTTCGTCTAAATTTCAATAATCTAGACCTTGAAACGCAAGAAAAGCTCATGCAACAATCCAAGCACGAGGTAGAGCACAAATTTGGCAAGGACTTGAAAAAGTATGCCGATGAAAACTACTTGGACTATGATTCGCTATTGGAAGAAGAAGCCATTAAAAACCTCTATAAACACAAATTCAAGTTTACCATCTAAATCAAAACTAGATGGATTGATACAAGGTAGCCTTTTCGGTTGCCTTTTTCATTTTAGTATTCCCATCATTTATATCCCGAACCTGAAAATTCCTTAAAAGTCATCATCACAAACTCTTAAAATTTTGGATATGAAATCCGCTAAAAAAATGACATTCTAATTTAGGATGAAGGCTGGATTTTTCTCCTGCGGAGTAAAAAGGAAGAGCAAGAGGGTAACGCGCTGGCGCGGCGTTACAAGATTTCAAATAATTACAATATACTGTAAATCAATATTTTAAAATGATCTCGTGGTGAATTACAAGGATTTGAGATCTTACTTTTTGCGGCAAATCGCCCTGAAACCCCAATAAACAGGGGAAAATTTGCGGCAAACTGGATTTAAAAAAGTTATGTGCGTTAAAACATTCAGTAACATCAGGTTCAAAAAGGCAACGGCTAAAAAGTTTCAGGAGTTTTCCAGAAAGTTCTTTAAAACCCATACCGAAACACTACAAGCCATGCTTGATTTTTTCCATTACAATGAAATTTCACCCTTGGAACGCTTTGGACCCACTGCCAGAACCTTGGAGACACTGATTAAAAAAAGATTCAACGCCATGGCAGCAATCATGAAGGAAATGGACAAGAGAGGAATAACGCCAACCAAGACCATGATGCAACTGCTATTCGTGCATGCACCTCAACAGAACAAGCAGCAAAAATCTCCATCTTCCAACAAAGGAGATGCGCCCGTTAAGGATGATGTTTTCTTTAAGTCGGCTTTTGAAACCATTGAACTGCAGAAAGAGAATACCGTAATGAAGCAAAATCTCGAACAGCTGCAGCATCAGTTTATGGAAACCTTAGAGAAGGTAGAAATAACTAAATCAAGTTTCGTCAAATCAAAATTGTATTTGAATATGACCTTGGAAGAATATACTCAATTAAAAGAATCACTTAAAACAATCTGAGCCATGTACATAAGCATTACAAAACAACATTTGAACAATAATTTCTCACAGAGTTCTTCCGATTTCGTGGATTATTTGGAAAAGGAAAATGAGGGTGTCTTACCTGAAATGCAAGAACCTTTTTTTAATCAGACGACAGACGAAATTCCACCAGAACAGGTCATCAAAGAAATCGATGGGAATACCGCCAAGCTTAAGAAGGTCGAACCCAAATTTTATTCCCTGACCATCAATCCGAGTCAAAGTGAACTCAAGGCCATAAATAATGACCCTGAACTACTTAAAAAATATGTTCGGGAAGTCATGAAAGACTATGCGGCTTCCTTTCACAGGGACCAACCTGTTACCGTAGACGACATTAAATACTTCGCAAAAATTGAATACGAGCGAACGTTTAAAGGTTTTGACCGCGAAATCCGGGAAAATCAGCCCTACCGTGTACAAATCGTTAGACTTGAAAATGACATTCGGAAAGTGGAGCGAGGGGAACTGACGGGCAATGTAGTGGCCATGCATAAAAAAATAGCAGAACTGAAATCTGAAATTCCCCATAAACTGGAAGGAAAGCCCATTGAACAGGGCATGAAAAAGCCTGGTTTCCAAACCCACGTTCATATTATCGTAAGTCGAAAGGATGCCAGCAACCGGTATAGCCTATCCCCGGGAAGCAAATACATGGGGTCGGTAAGCAAGTTGAATGGTAAGATGGTCAAGCGCGGTTTTAACCGTGACCTTTTTTACAAAAGGGCTGAAAAGACCTTTGATACACTATTCAATTACAAACGTAATTTTGTGGAAACCTACGAGGCCAGAAAATCCTATCTCAAAGATCCCCATCACTATTTCGCTCACCTACTCGGGCTTCCCACGAACGAGCGCAGCGCAGCATTTAAAATTTTGGGCAAAGCCGGGGTACGGGTTCCCCAGGTGAACATTCCTACGAATAAAGTCCAAATGGCGCTTAAGACCATCAAACAGTTCAAGAAGGCTATGGACTTGGCCCGGTCATCCAGTTCCATTGGAATCTAACAACATATGCAAATGCTTTCGACTATTCTTCTATATTATGTTTCCGCTTCCGGATTGATTCTCCTTGTTCATCGCTATTACCGTCATGCCTTTATCAGTCTTGCCATGCTTTTTTTGTACTTGGGTATTCTGGGTTGTTTTGGAAACAGTTTCCGATACTGCTTATTCTTTTGTTTCCAATGGATTCTACCCTTGTTCGTCATCAGTTTGGTTTGTCATGCGGCCTTAATTGAAAGCGAAATGACTAACATGCCTAAAAAATACCAGGCCAGATTTCAACTTAGAAACGGGGTGCTGAATATGAAAAACATCCGTAGGGGTGTTTCGATAATTGGATCAGCAGGCAGTGGCAAGACGGAATCCGTTGTCTTCAATTTTCTCAAACACTTCAACAATCATTCATTCTGTGGGGTCATTCACGATTATAAACATTTTGAGATTACTGAAATGGCCCATCCCCTATTCCAAGATTCAAAAGTTCCTTTATACATCGTTTCCTTTGATGATATCTTTAAACGGGTCAATCCCATCGCCCCACGTTATATGGAAGATGAGGAAAGTGTAAATGAAATATCCCGCGTACTCTTGGAGAACCTATTGGAACAAAAAGAATCGGTCGCCTCAGGATCTTCCAAGTTCTTCAATGATGCGGTGGAAGGACTTTTAGGCGGATTGATATGGAAGCTTAAAACGTCACATCCCGATTATTGCACCTTGCCCCATCTGATCGCGACCTACCAATATTTGGATACCGAGCAGCTAGTTTCCTTTCTTAGTTCTGACTTTACTTCAAAAGCCATGGCGGATGCCTTTATTTCCGGTATCGATTCCGAACGGCAAACGGCCGGGGTCATGAGTACCCTTGCGAATGCCCTCAAAAAAATCAGTACTCCACGTATCTTTATGACCCTTTCGGCTGATGAAATTCCTTTGGATATTAATAATCCGAAACACCCCTCGGTAATCTCCGTTGTAAACAATCCAAAGTTCGATACGGCCTACTCCCCTGTTATCGCCACTATTATTCACACTATTACCAAACAAATGAGCGTTCGCAATAGGCTATCTTCCTTCTTCCTTGCAGAGGAAGCATCCACTTTTCGATTGTTGAACATGCAACGGATCCCGGCTACCTTACGGAGCTATGATATTGCAACCGTTTATGTACTCCAGGATAAAATTCAAAATGATTTGATGTACGGCGACAAGGCCAGTAAAGCTATTTTGAGCAATCTCACCTATCAGTTCTTCGGGAAGGCTAACGACCCCGACACAGCAAAGTACTATGAGCGTTTCTTTGAAATCATCAAACAGCCAACACGTAGTATCAGCAAGAGCAGCAATTGGAATTTCGATGCACGGATTACCAAAGGTGAAAAGGATGTCAGCAAAATTCGCGCAGATGTTTTCTTCAGATTGAAACGCGGGGAATTTATAGCTTTTGCCGATGGTAAGGACAAGCGGGTCAAATTTGAAAGGCCTGAGATAAAACGAGAACTCCCAAAGCCCATCTATGCTCAAAACCATCCCGAGATTAGGGCGAATTTTCAACGAATACATCTTGAGGTTCGTAGGCTATTCTCCTGATGGGAATTGGACCTAAAGACATCCAATCAAGAGGAAATTTGCTTCATTTTGATGCTGAAACTTCGTATATTTAATGGTTATCCCAATCCCTAAATCGTGTGGTTCAATCAGGCAAAATGTGATATTTATATGGGTACCGGAGCCGGTACCAAGTTGCTAAAGGAAATCGGAAATGCCCAGCGTTCCGTGAAAATTTCCTCGCCCTACCTATCCCCTAAAATGGTAGATGAATTGGTTTGGTTACATAAAAAAGGCATAAAGGTCACCTTGATAACCTCCGATAAATTTGACATTAGAAGCTATCGCCAGGAAAGGAGTATTCAACCGTTGGTGGTTCAGAACCGGCATTTAGATGAGAGTGCTAACAGAATCAGAAATCGATGGCTGTTCACCCAAAAAGTATTGATTGTTGGCAGTATTGTCTTAACTCTATTTCTAGTTGTATTAAGCATATTTTCGTACGATTCAGCGTATATCTACGGACTAGGCATTGCTCTCCTTCTTTTTTTGTGCTCCAGATATGCGAGGAGAAAAACTAAGCATATCAAAATTTACTTGTATACCTATTCATCGCTTTTTCCATTTAAAGTTTTCGTTGCTCCGGATTCTTATCAAATCAATGATATGTTTATCCATGGTAAAATCTATATCATCGATGGACATACGGCCTATTTGGGTTCGTTGAACTTTACGGAGAGCGGTACCAAGTACAACTATGAAACTAGAATTCGAGTAACGGATACGGAAGCTGTCAGAAAAATTGAAGAAGAATTTGATGCCTTATATGACCATCCCGATTTGGCTTTTTTTGGTCTTGAACAATTGGGAAAATCGATTTTTAAGGAATCATTTAATCAAAGTTCTTCAGAGTTAAGAGTAACTTTTAGTTGATTTAATATTTCCCAAAAAGGGATATTCTGAAACAGAATTCAAAATAGATGCTCATAAATAATTTTTAGTATTTGGCTTAGAATGTGAGTTAATCAATATTAATAAGTTTGGATTTTTTCATCAATTTAAATTTTGTACGAAAAATACTTTTTACTACTTTAGAAATTCACATTCCCCCAAAAAACTTAATATATGTTGTATGGGGCGTAATATTCTTTTCATTGTAATTCTTCTGTCGTCAATAACCTCTTGTAAGGAAGAAGTTCCGAACAAATATGAATATGACTATCCAGAACCTATCTTTAACGATTCCTTAGTAATTGTACCCTCCAGTAGCATTTTTATTCCGATAAAAATTGAAAAAGATAGAATTGCTGATATAATTGTTCAATCCACTCCGGAAAAAATTGAAGCAAAAGAGGCCAGTCAAAGACGTAAAACAAAAAGATTTAGTATTAAAGCTAATATAATTGATGGTAATACAACGTTTAAAAATAATAAGATTATACATGAATTGAAAATTCGGGATGGGCATGGAAGTGCTGGAGTGAGAACATATAATGATTTGGGCCCTTTGGGACCAGCTTATAGTGCATGGGTTAGCTGCCATCTCTCTGATATACGTGCTGATGCCGAAGCAGAAGTAAGTTTTAGTCTAACAGAAAATTATGATTTGATACCGACAACATCTGGAAAAGCCAGAATAAGTAATGCAAAAGCTGAAGGCGTCAATGTCACTGGACTTCTAAGGTTTTTTGGGGAACATGTTATAAAGGAGGATATAAATGATCCAATCAAAAATGCCATTGCATCTCTTGATTTACCGAAAAAAATAGAAATATTCTGGAAAAATATTCAAAGTCCAATTAAAATCGGTGAAGACTTTCATGCTTTTATAGAACCCGATAGTTTAAAATACATGAAATACAGAGTCGGTCCAGAAGCATTGGAAACAGGATTGGGGTTAAACTTCAAAATGACTACAGGAAATGATAATGACTCTCAAGTTTGGAACTCTGAAAAACCGCTACCCAGGTTAAAAGTTGTTGATAGCATCAATGAAAAAAATATAAACTTTGGTACTATCGCGAAAGTACCATATTCCTATATTAATGATTTACTTAGCAAAAAAATTGAGGATGAATGGATTATAGCTGATGATTCTAAAGGAGAAAAGAAAGAGTATTTCGAAATAACTGAATTGGAATTATTGGGAGGAAATAAAGCTCCTATGAATTTATTGCTTAGAGCCAAAGCTACAGTTTTAACAAGTTTACTTAAAAATCGTGTAATTTATTTATACTTTAATTGTAACCTGCAGTATAATGAGAAAGAAAAGAAAATTTTCATAAAAGAATATGAATTGAATACAAAAACCAAGGGATTCTTGTTAGATAATTTCATTGATGCCTTGGCAAATAAATTGCTGTATCAAAGAATTCTAAATAAGCTTGAGTTTAATTTACAATCTGAATTGAACAAAGTCGTTGGTGAGTTCAATAATGAACTTATGTCTGGTAAAGAAATTAGTGACGGTGTATCAGTTAAAGGTAAAATGGATTTTGTTTCAATAAATCAATTTCAGCCAGTAAAAGACGGGATAATTTTAACCGTTAATGCGAAAGCCGACTTGCTTTTGCATGTTAAATAAAGATTAGGATGGAAAAATTTATTATAAAAACTGGTAAAACAAAAACGATTTATAGCCACATAAATGCAAGTGGTAATTTATACTATAGTATTAAAAATAAATCAGGCGATAATACAGCCAAGTTCTGGTGGATAAAAGGACCTTTCGGAAATATTGAGAAAATCGGACATTTGACAGAATCTGGTAAAATTAAAATAAGGGGGACGGTTTGGGGTAAGCTACGCGTAGGTCAAATTACTTCCGAAACAATTATTAGAATTCATGATAATCCCCGCGTAAATACAAATTTTCCTCCCATCGAATTCTGAACACTAGAATGGAAAAGTAATGTCAATTTCACGATTACTTTGTAACTGTAATATTAACTTTATTTTTATTAGATATTGACAGGGCTTTTAACTTAACCCGTTCAAAACATATTTTTAAATTACCTAATACTATATCCAAAAGCCATTATTGTTACCATAAATGATAGTAATAGAAGAATTTAAAACTCGAGATTTTAATAGTAAAACAATTGTAGTATTCGATTCCCCCTATGTTCTTTGAGTTCCAGCAATAGTTTTTCTTGATCACCGAAGGTAAATTTGGGTACAGTTAACACAAAGCTTTGTCTCTCACCACCTTTTATAAGCTTTGGAAGGTTATGCTCGTAAATTGGCCCGATTTCAATTTTTTGGTAGGATGATTTTTTCCGCTTGTTACCATTTACCTTAAAAACTTTCAGGTAATCCATCTCAAAGTCTATTCCAGATCTGTTTTTAATCTCGATAAAGACATAGACCTCCGTTCGGTCGTAAATTAGGTCCCTCAGATGTAGGACTACACCCTTTTTTACTTTGCGTTTTAGACTGTTTCGATTGTGCTTCAAATGAAATTCGCTGAATTTTTTAAAGTATTCTAAACGATTAGGGAAATCATTTCGGGGGGTCTTCATCTTCACAGAATCCTTTAATACGGATACCGGACTTTTGATAGTTGGTGTAAACAAAGAGCTTTCAAAACCAATACGTTCATTTCTAAAAATAAAATAATTCAGCGTATCCAGATTATTCAAAAACTTCAGTTTGTAAGAGTAAACTTCATCGGTGGCCGTTATTACCAATAGGTTGCTTTCGCTTCCCTTTACGCCCTGCAACAAGCCTACGTGCTGAGGATGTTCTTTATTATAACTAAACGTAAATTCGGGTGAACCAACTATCGCCTGACGAATTTCATCCGGAAAGAAAAGTGCAACCACCTCCCGTTCATTGGTAGGTATAGTCCTTAACTTTTGTGCATTAGTTTGGTTTAAAATCAGTGTCGAAAATAGAAAAAGAATTTCTTTCATAATGAAGGTTTTAAAATAAGCTGATATTGATTATAAACGGTCACCTTCACATTACGGTTGTTTCTTCGAAAGACTTGCTTAATACCGCCTACCTGTGGCACACCGGGAATATTTATATCCTCTACCACATCCCCGATAACTTCCGTAGCGACCTCGCCCGTAAAGCTGTTTCGTATGTAAACACCCTCATTGCCATCCAGTAAATCGAAGGCTTTCATATCGACCGGTTTGTTGTTGATGGTCGTAATAGTGATAAAAACCCGGTTAGCATTAAACCGCACAAAACCATAAACCAACGAGTTTCTGGGAATGGAATCCCCGTTGATCAGCGCATCTACGGCCAGTCGTAATTCCAATCGTTCGTCGCTTTTCACCGTTTGTTCTCCGTTGACTTCCACTAGGATAAAGTCATCTGTCCTTCCTCTTATTGTTTCCAAATCAACCATTGAAACCGGTTTGGGTTCGTAGGAAAAAAACTCATGATGGGTCTTTGCAAAATCAATGACCGTTTCTTCGATTTGATTTTTAGGCGTACTGGCCATTGATTTTGATGAACTCATGTTCACTGTATTATTATATTCTCCAGATTCGTAATTTATCCTTCCTGTGGCATAGATACTGTCCACGATACGTTGACGCTCTTTCTCCTGATACATAGGATCATAAAGTCCTGTTGAATCCAATAGTGATTCGTCATAAATACTTGGTGCATTGGACTCCCGTACTTCTTTTAAGTCATTGATGGCATCCAATTTCGAGGAATACTCTTTTTGTTCCTCCTTCAATTCCGGAACCACAGGTTGGGTCAATTCTGACTTCTCTTCGTCTCCCTCTCCCATTACGAGAAATGCATAGCTAACAATAAATAGGACTACCAAAGTGACGACGGTGATGAATATCATTTTGTTTCGATCTAATTTCATTTGAAGCTATTTATGAATGTTGAGTTTTTTAAGGGAGTTTTCAAAGAAGTTGGTAATCAATAGACCATGGGTATTATTCGGGAAATTTCTATCTACCTGAAGCAGATTCCCTGTAGTTAGTAACTGGTACCTATCGATAATGGATCCCCGATTGATCTCAAAAATGGTTTCCGTCTGAAAGGATATGCGTTCCCCATTTAGAATAAGTTCCGTATTTACCGAGATAACCTCTTGCACCAGGGAGTACTGCAGTAACCTGTTATAAACCCCATCCGCCTTTTTCTGCCGGTAGACATTATCGACAGTACTATCTCCCAACCACAAGGCCTTTTCAAGATTTTTCTCATAGTTACTTTCATCAATTCCATAGAAATAATTGTGGAACAAATCGAGATGGGATAGCGCCTCGACTTCCATATTTTCCTTTTGCGAAATCAATTTCAAGGGAATGATGGAACCATCGGTGTTTACGGCAAAGGTGCTGTTCAGCATACGTTGGTTGAAACGATAGACCGTTACGAGTGCAAAAATGCTAGTCAATAAACAGGCGAAAACGACTGCCAATACAATGTACCGGTTAAGTTTTAATACGCTATAGATGTTTTTGTAAGGTGTTAGTTTATTTTTCATGGTGTTTAGATTACTCGACAAATAGCCTTAAAGTGAAACTGGTTGCACGCTTATAAAGCTTGAACTTCAATAGAATAATAAAACCCACTCCCGCCAATTCAATGACCGGGGCAAAGAGTTCACTGCCGAAATCGGTACCAAACAGGTTGGGCCAAAAGTTTTCCGTGATTTCTTGATAAAGCTCATTTACAAAAACATTGACCAAAAAGAATGCGGGTACGATCATATAAACAGCTGCGTACAGCTTAAAAAAGCGATAGCCCATTGGCCTGAACTTTTCAAAAACGGCCATACTAATGACCAATGGAAAAAAAGCCTGCATGATTCCCAATAGAAAGTAGCGTTCCGCCAAGAAAAGCGGATAAATAAATAGATCCAAGACCCAGAGAAACAGCCCTAAGGCTAGGGCAAACATACGTATTCCCAAGAAAGGGGTGGTTAGCCAGTCATACAGAATGCCCATCGCTTTTGTGGTCGCATCTAGAAGGCCCAAATCCTCTTCCACCTCAATATCCTGTAGTTCCAAGGGTAGCAGTACCGGGGCCGTTCCTCGATACTGACCTTCTATAGCCACTAAAATGGAGTCAAAGGCGTCCAATACTTCCGTAGAGAAAATAACCACCAGTACAACCGCAAAATTTTTGATCAATTCTGTGGGGGTCAATCCCCATGTAGCCCCTTGGATGGTCGCACCTCCTTCATAGTACTTTTTCAGAATATTGATTAGAAAAAACAGAACGGCCAGCACTTTCATTCCACCGATTACATAGGATGCAAAATCACTATCCTTAATGGTCTGAAAAACAGAATCCACATATTCCAACCCGATGGACAAAAACATGCTATAGCCTTTTAATAGTTGGTTTCCCGATTATTGATTTTGTCCTGCATCTCTCGAAAGGAAATAATGAGTTTATACCGCTTATTCTTTAAGGTGATGTCCGCTATCATTTTTTGGGAATCGTCCCTATGTGCTTCCAATATTTCCAATCGCTCCGCATCGTTGAGTTTTAGAAAGTCATTGGAGAGTACCTGGTTCATAAATTCCAGATTACGAAGTGAGCCGTCAATAATGGTAGTGAAAGCGTTGGAAACGGCATCTATTTCGTCAGGGTGGATGTAAGGAGAATTTAGGATACCCCTCAAATCGTTTCGGACCATATTGACCAAAGCTTCATTGTTTTCGTTGATTTCCTTGACGGCCTCATATTGCGCCACCGCACTGTTTACTTTTTCAATGGTCTCTTTGGCCTGTTTGAGAAACTTGACTGTTTTGATCATTTCACTGGTCTGTTTGGCGGATTCAAACAACTGCTTGATCAGCGATAAAAAATTGGTGTTGTCGTAGACCGGAATGCCCTGTGCTTTCGTTTGACCAGTAATCGCTATAACCAAGAATACCGATAGTATGATGGTTTTAATTGTAATTTTCATAATGTTATTTTTTTAAGTGTGTGAATATGATTTTTGAAATTTCTGTTTAACAAATTCCATGATGGCCGTTTCCATATTATTCGTTTTACCATAAATGGCCATTATGGTTTCGTTCTCTGAGCCGTCAGTGAGATAGGCCGCATACACCTCGGGTGGCACCTCCAAACGAAAGATGTTGCTCTCCTTCCCTATCTTCATAAAGATTTCGGTGTACCTCCGCTGGCCTTTCAAGTCGTTCTTGATGGATTTCAGCTGATTGAGGTCATGGCTGGAAAGGCTTAGTCTTTTGACCAATTCGTCGTACCCCTTTTCATTTCGAAGGCTATAGATCACCTGGGTATTTTCCAGGATACTTGCCGAAGTGGAATTACTTGGTAATTGGTTAATGGACTGAAGAATAATTCCAATCGCCCCATTTTGTTTTCGTATGGCCTGATAATAGAATTCGACACTTTCCAGTACGTTTTCAAACTTCAACTGCTTGGCGAACTCATCGAATAGGACAATACCCTTTTCGGCACGGTTTCGCCAGATGGTCCGCTGAATGGCAGATTTGATAAGCTTCAACATTACGGAAAGGACCTCCTTGTTATCCTTCACCTCATCCAATTCAAAAACAATCAGTCGTTTGTCCTCGATTTTATAGGACTGGTCTTCACTTACCTCGAATAAAAAACTATAGAGTCCGTCCCCTACATACTCCGACATGATGTGAAGGAAGTTTGTAGTATTAAAATAGGCCTTATCGATACCCAAATCATCCAATAGGGTTTCTTTGTTCTGCTGGACAAAAGCGTAAAAGTCCTCCAATGAATGGGTTTCGCTTACATTGCGTTTATAGTAATGCTGAAGAATCTTCTTCAATGCTACTTCTTGTGCTTTGGCGACCTTTAGACCCGAAGCAAAGAGCTCCAAAAGGAAGACGGTAAGGTCTTCCAACCGCTCCGGGCTTAGGTCATGTAGACTGTTTATGTAAAAAGGATTAATGCCCAGGTTCTTTCCCTGCTCGTAGCGTAAGGTGATGTATTGATCGGGATAGAGCTTTGCAAACTTGGTATAACTCCCTCCCAAATCAATGATGACCAATCGGACCCCATTTTCAAAATATTGCCGAAGGATGTTGTTCGCCAAAAACGACTTGCCCTCCCCCGTAGGAGCAAAAATCGCAAAGTTCCGAGCCTTGATGCGCCGCTTATTTTCGTCCCATACATCCTTAATGACCGGTATGTTGTGTTGCCGGTCGTTAAAAATGATGCCCGTAGCATCCGATTTATAGTTGGTATTGTTGATCAGCAGACATAGCGTATGTTTCAGATCGGTGACGTACAGATCGTTATCGGAAAAGTTGGATGAGAAGCAACAATAACTATTTAATAAATAGTGCTTCCGCTCCTCCCCTTTTGGATAATAGGGTATAATATCAAGTTCCTTGAACTCCGTTTTGACCCGAGAAGCAATCTTACTTAAGTCAGCCAGGCGGTCGCTCCAAAAAACCACATTGAGATGACCTCGAACGATGCGGGCATTATCGTCCTGGTTGATTTGGTCCAGAATGGTACTGATTTTTCCATGTACGACCTTATTCTGCGTACCGAAGTTGGAACTCTTGCTCAGTTCTTCTAAACGCTTTTCCAACAGTTTTCGCCATTTATGCTTATCGTCTAAGTAGATAATTTGGTTTACAATATGGTTTTCGTTTAGATTTAGCCCTAATCCGTCTATAAACCCCTGATGGAAAACAAAATCGTCGGAAGTAAATGCATCATTGGTCTTGCTGCTACTAACCGTATCACCAAAACATAATTCGTTGTTAACGGCCAGTACATCAAAATAATGATTGCCTATTTGGGCAAGGTTTTTATTAAGGACAATGTCGGTATCGAAGCCTTGATTGAACCCGTTGAAATAGGTGTCGGTCATCAAAAGGATTTCACTTTCTTTCAGCGGTGTAAAATCAAGTTTATAACTGTTATTGAGAAAACCGATTGCATCTTGAACGGCTGCCGTAAAACTTTCTACAGCCTCGGTCATTTTACCAGGAATGGCTTTTGGAATTCCTTTAAAGGGATTCAGATATTTTGACTTGTTGAGCCCTTTGTTCTTGGGCCATACGAAGAACAGATGCGATTGATGTGAAATGTATTCCCTACCCTTAAAATGTTGATGGGTCGCCTTTTCCAAAAAAGTCGTATTCGGTAAACGTTCGGCCGAATAGTGCAGCTTTTGATAAATGTCCTGTTTATGAATAACCGTTCCGGCCGGTAACGATTTTAGGGCTTGAAACCAACTGCCGTGCAAGTCCTCAAAATCAGTTTCCGATAATGAATAGACTTCCGGCAATTCGGCTTTATAACACAATACCAGATTTCCATTATTGGCAAAAACCAGATTGTCCTGAATATCCACAATCGGATAATTTTGGTTGAGATTAATCCTCATAACACAGGGTAGTTGTTTTTTTATTGGAAAGGGCACTCGGAAAAACCCTTTGGAAATGCAGCATTTGCGGTTGATGCGTTAATTTCAAAAGCACCACATATAACATCATATTGACACCTAGACCACCCACCACCAAGAGTAAGCTGAAAGAGAAAATTATCACCAGAAGCGAACCGATAACTGCCGCCATTTGTAATGCGAACAGGGAAACCGGAAGCCCGAATATCAGCGCACGTTTACGAATGTTTCGGTATATTGGGTAACACTTCATTATACGACCAGTGTTATCAAGTAGGTAAAGATGCCGACCACGGCACCGGCTATAAGTACAAATACCAAAACACGGGTAATCCCTTTTTTAAGGTCGGCGTTCTCACCAAAGAAATGTCCGGCGTTGAACAGGAAACCCACAAGGAAAATGACCCCTAGAATAATGGGGAAAATGGTACGTATGGTATCCGAGATGTCGTTGACCGAATCTTCGATACCACCAATTTGGGCATAAGTAGGGGCCGTTGCCAACAGCAACAACCAGAGTACTTTGTTTATTCTTTTCATCACTATTCGTTTTAGTGCCCAAAGAGGGCGGTTGATATTTTGTTGTTGACGAATTTGAAATGAAAAGGAAGGAATGCAGAGAATCGGCTAAAAATTAACAGTCGGGAACGTTAAAATTTCTTGGATTTTAAATCAATCACTCAAATCGATAAAAATTGTGCAACACGCATTAAAAATTTTTACCAAGTGAAGCACTTTTGTTTACATGTATTGGTTTGGATATTGTCAGTCGGTTTACATTCCTCCTTTAGACAGAAAAAATATCAGAAACCGATGATAATTATAGATCCCGGACATGGAGGCTTTGATTCCGGAGCAATCGGCATTAATGGCCTAAAGGAAAAAGACGTGGTATTTGATATTGCCAAGGAAGTCGTTCGGCTTAATCGGGAACTTTTCAATGATTCATTGGAAATATATCTTACCCGATACTCGGACACATTTATTTCCTTGGGAGATAGAACCAAACTTGCAAAGGCCTTAAAAGCCGACGTGTTTGTTTCCATCCATTGCAATCAGACTGTTCGGAAAGCTGCCCAGGGGATTGAAGTGTATGTTAAACAAAGGGAATCACGGTCCGAATACTTGGCCGAGCAATTCGCAATTGGACTCCATGAAAAACTAGGCTTTAAAAATAGAGGAGTTAAATATGCCAATTTTCAGGTGCTCCGGGAAACTACCCAATGCCCAAGTGTGCTTTTGGAATTGGGTTTTTTGTCTAATTGGGAGGAGGCAAGTTACATGTTAAAAGCGAGTACAATATCTGGTTATGCCATATTGATATTAGAAACACTAATGAATTTTTTGGGTTATGATTGAAGTTGCAAAAATCTTAGCCATAGTGTTGAAAAAGGTATTTCATGAGGTCATCCTAACCTTTAAGGAGTGCTGCAAAAAATGGTAAAGCTAGCTTTACCATATCTAAAAATGACTAAAGTGTACAAACAGAACCGTAGCTAATTAATAACTACTTTAAAAGTCCAACTAATGCATTTTAAAAAAAGAAGAAATCTATTATCAAGCCTAAGTAATAGCCAAAAGAGTATTTGCTCAAACCTATCTGAGGACTGATGGGTTGGACCCAAATTGAGTAAGAATAATTAAATGCTCTTTAGCCCTTGTGCAAGCTACAAAGAGAAGCTTTCTTATTTTAAAGAGATCTTGAGAATCCCCTCGTAGTTCAAATGAGCAAGTATACGGATGCTCAAATAGTATTACCGCATCAAATTCCTTCCCTTTTGACTGGTGCATGTTCATCAAACTAATTCCGCTTTGTTTTGGGGTCGTATTCGATATTTGAGTTTCTACAAGGGCATTTTGCAAAATACCTCGTGCATCAATGTATAGTCCATTAGCATCCCAAGATTTGGTCAAACCAGCCATTATATTTTTTCCTCGGTTAAATGCCACCAAATTTTCAGAATGTTTTGCGATTTCGGCCAGTCCCTTATTTCCACAATTTTTAAAAGTAGATTGTACAAAACGCCAATCTTTGCCGGGGCTACCAGAAAATTTTTGATTTTTTACCGTATCTATGACTTTTTTTATTGCAGGAACAAAAGTACCAGCCACCTTCTTATCTTCTTTTATTGAATCAATCCATTTCTCAAATTTGGCAACCTCTTTTAAATTACCTTTTGAACTGAAAAATTCTTTGACTATAAATAAACAAAATAAGAGATGTTGAGTATCATCTAGAACAGGTTCAAGCAAGCAAGCTATTAGCCTGCTTGAGATATTTGTGGCAACTTGGTCAAATTGATACTTATGTGGAATATTGACATCCCTAAGTAATCTAGAAACACTTTTAACACCCACATTAGTAGTACACAAAATAGCGATGCTTTCAGGTTTTTTGCTCGTTTCCTTTAAAGATTCCCTATAAATGATGCCAATTGCGCGCCTTAATACGACCAAAGCATCATTGTTTCTGGGCGAATATTTAAAGCTTTGAACTCCTTTGTAAGACCCATCAAGTTTTTTTTTATTAAACATGTCCTGCGCAAATAGAAGGATTTCTTTATTGGGACTCCTATAATTATCTGTTTCCAAATTAAATTCAATAGGATTCAATTTTTCTTTTATTTCATTTAACCTTTCAGTATTAACAACAGCCCGATAATCATAGATTTGTTGTTGTAAGTCGGCTAGTATTAGTAATTGAGTTCTTTGAACAAAACATTGGATAATTCCCCATTGAAGAGCATCTGTATCCTGTGCTTCATCTACAATAATTAACGGAAATTTTTTAGCGTACAACTCTAAAATTCTGGTACTCCTGGTTAATATCTCTAGAGCCTTAGGAGCAAAATCATCAAAGATTAATTCCCCTTCTTTAATGAAGTTGATTTGTAGTTCATCCAACCAATCTGGATCATCTTCATTTCTTCCAATTCTTCGTACAGCCTCATCATGTGGAGGAACGATGGATATCTTTTTTTTTGCTCCTAATAAATATCCATGGCTCTTTACAATCTCTAAGAAGAATCCATGAAAAGTTTGCACATTCAAACGCAAACGAAGATTTTTATATTTATCAAATTTCTCGGCGGATTCTATAATTCTAGCTTTAGCATTTCGTGAAAAACTTAAAAAAAGAACTTGCTGGCCTCTATTAATGGAATGTTTTTCTATGTAGGTAAAGGCCTTTAAAAGTGAAATGGTAGTTTTTCCACTTCCTGGACCCCCAATTATTAAAATATCCTTTTCTTCCTTTAAGATGGATTTGCGCTTATCATCTAATTTAAAGCTCATATCATTCTTCTTCAGAAGTCTCTAGTTCTTGATTGAAATTGAAAGGCTCGATATCACTAGGCTTAGGGTGTAGATGATATATTGTACTAAGAAAATCCGTAATCGAACTTGGTAATTCATCTTTGGAACACATGGATATGAGCTGTGCGGCAAAACGTTCACCTTTATTGCCTTTTAAGAGATTATATACGATGTCTTGTATTTCCTTTTTGGTTTGCGGTCTGTTATCAGGCTCAACTCTAACATTATGGGGAAGGTCATTGGATGAATCAAGCTCTTGTAAAAATGCCCATTGAATTTCTTCAGGTATTTCACTAATTAATAACTTCTCTAAGCCTTTATAATCGATTTGCTTATAAAATATAAATGTTTCATTAAGCTCCTTTATTTTTTCAGGCGCTCTTTCCATAAAGTCGAAGAATGCATAGACTTTTAGGCCTATCGATTTAAAAAAATTACCAAACTTTATGATTTCTCCATCACCTCCGGCATCAAAAATTGTTACACCCGATAAATCCAAAGGATAACATTTATCGTCTTTCTCCATTATTTGAGAAGCAATTGACAAAACCTCCAATTCACACAAACCCTCACCTATTATCACGGCATTACCTAAAATAGCCTCGGCAATTGAATGCCTAATTTTACTTCTATATGTTTTTGATTTAATACCATTGTTATCTAGTATTTTATTGCCAGAAAGCTCATTTCTTTCATTTTTACTTAGAATGTTAATGTTTTCGGGCTGGAACCTTTCAATGACATATGGAGAATGCGATGTTATAAAGGACTGATTTGTTGAGTCCAACAAATAACTAACTATTCTTCTTTGTGTATGAGGTGGTATTGCAATCTCTGGTTCTTCCATTGCAAAAATTACATTTTCTTTTTTCATCTCTGCAATGGCCGATAGCATTGAGAATACTAAAGTACTTAGAGTTCCTGTTCCTAATTTTTGAAAAGGCACGGGAGTTTGAGTACTCGATGCTCTTACGAAAAAGGATAATGTTTGTCTCAGATGTTCCCGTGTCAATTGAGAAACATGAAGCGATGTCGCTGAATCTTCTGGTAATGGTATATATAATCCTATTCGCGCCTCTATTCCATCTAGAACAGTTCTTAAAGACCCTATATCGTCCTCAAGAGGGGGATTCAGATTTTTTAACTTATTTCTTGTGTCCTCCCAAAATTTAGGTCTTAACTTCCCAACCCTCATCAAAATATCAAGAAGGGTTCCTCGTTCTAAGCTCAGAGCTCGACGACCAGTACGCAAGGCTCTTAAATAAAGAAATCCGATGAGTCTTTTTTTGGATTTGTAAATTTCAATCAAGCCGTCTTCTTCAACATTGCCTATTGTAACTGCATAGTAGGTCTTAGCAATAAACTCATCTTCTTCTATATCATAGTTGCCAATAAACTTTAAATGAAGGCATTCTTCGACTTCTAAATCATCCACCATATCTATTTCACCAACGGCTAACAATCGTTCTTCTTTTTTATGCCAGAAAGATAAATGCGGGCCAAAAGTGGATTTTAATTCTTCCGACATTTCAATTAAATAGGCATCAATCAAAATTTTCGGATTTTCACCAGATTCGGCAAGATATTCGCCATTATAAAAGTCATATTCGTCTATAGGATTCACTCGACTCAATCTATCAGGACCCAAGACTAAGTCCAGGGCTTCGCAAATTGTTGACTTTCCGATGTTGTTTTTCCCAACCAAAAGGTTGTGACTATTGAAATATAAAACTCCTTTTTTTACACCTCTGAAATTATTTATTTCTAGCTTACAGATTTTCATATATTACACTAAATGGTTAGTTTTTGGAATATGCAATTTATAGGATTTTTCTGTAATCTATTTAAAGTGATTTTTAATTAATTGATATGTCCTATTTATCTAAAGACAGCGCAAATATCAAAATGCCGTTCGATATGCTCTATTCAGTGTCCTCGTTTAAGTAAAAATTATCCTATAGGATATTACAGATGAAGTTCTTACTTTATGATAATTAATGGCACTAATCTTATCGTAGTAATTCAAATAGGCACTTTTTACAAATCGAACCGTTTGCAAAGAGTTTATGAACGATAAACACAATATCATATTAATGAATCATGGGTATTTACGAATTCAACATATTATCAGCTCACGATAAATTTGATAAAGTATTTACGCAGGGTCAATTTGTCGATACAGTGACTAAAGGAAACACTAAATTCGCACTCTATTCTTTATCGTACTTTTGGGTCGAAGTCAAATACCATGCCCCCAGTAATAAGATAACTGGAATTTGCAGCTTTGTTGAGGGAGAAACATTGAATCGATATAGCAACATACCTGATAAAATATAGCTAGATTATGGCCCAAAAGAAACTTCCAAGATGGTTCAGAATTATTAGGTATAATTTTAATTGTATTTGGTATCATGTTCTATTCCCGGTTGGAATGCCAGAAGATGAATTCTCAAAACAAATAAAATCCAAAAAATAAGCGACCCAAATTTTAAAGGGCCCTGTTTGGAATTGTTTTGATTTTCTTATCAGATTAGGCATTAGCAAGAGCCCTTCGTTACTTCAACCGGGTATAATACTCAATATGCTTCCACTTTTTTGGAAAGCCAAAGCAATGCCCTTTTTTTGCATCTTGGCAAAATGTAAAAAGAAGTAGCCCATTAGATCGAATGGGTTGATGCTCGTACATTACTGAAACATACTTACCATGGGTTATGACCATGGTGCATTTGGCAATTACATCATCTTCCCATTTCATATTTTGATCTGCCAAGGCCATGTGAACATTGCTCATTATATCCTCCGGTATGTATTTTTTAATCGTTAGTCCTTCAATGAGATGTAAGGTACGCATGCCTATATGGATTGTGCGTATGTCTTGATTCTGTTTCATTGTAAATGAACTCTTACCCAAACAGTATCCGGCAAATCATATCGGTCAATCACCATTAGCCACCAAACGCCTTTTTAAGGGTATTTATACTTCAACATCGTATTGCTGTCCACTGCCTCTATGTAAAACAAAGCCAATCTTTTTGGAAAGCCTAAGTGTTTATTTTCACATTCTGTGCGCAGTCGGTGCTCTCCCATTTCCTTCAACAAATGCTTAATTGCGTACCTGTCATAATTTCTAAAAACGACATCCCTCATTAAATTTAAATTATTGGTCTATTTCCTTATTTACGGAATATTTCCAAATATTGAAAATGATTTTTTGTATATTTCAACTTTAACAAACTTCCGTTAATTTAGGCTTAGTAAAGTATCTATTATGTGTTACGACCTCAAAACACAACTGGAAACACAACTTAGAAGGGCGAAGCGTGACGGGAACCTTCATACCATCGAAGAAATAATGGAAAAACTTGTGCCATTGACGGATTTACTCATTCATCATACCTATGGTTTTAAACATCCCGCGGTCGTTATCTATACCAATGAAGATCTTCATTATCCGGTGGTATCAACTTGGGGACTTATCCCTTTTTGGGTAAAGGATGAGAAGTAAAAAAAATGGAATCTGGAACAAAACCTTAAACGCTAGAGGAGAAACTATTTTTGAACTTCCTTCATTTAGGGATTCCGCTAAGAAAAGAAGATGCTTGATTCATATCGACGGTTTTTACGAGCACCATCATTTTGATGATAATACCTATCCATTTTTTATTTCAAGAAAAGATGAGAAGCCCCTGACCTTAGCAAGTCTCTGGAGCGAATGGACGAATAAGGAAGATGGTTCACATTGGAATACCTTTTCCGTAGTAACCACTGAAGGGAACCCCTTGATGTCCAACATCCATAACAATCCCAAACTGAAAGGTCCTAGAATGCCCTTAATCCTGCCAGAGGAATTAGAGAATGATTGGATTGAACCTTATGACGAAAATCTTTGGGATAAGGGTCAAAAGAAAGCCCTTGAAGAATTGATTCAGTCCTATCCCGAGGAAGAACTTAAGGCGCATACCGTGGCTCGCTTACGAGGAAAGGAATATGCCCCAAATATCTCAGATATATCGGAACATATTATATACAAGGAGCTAATATTTTAATGTCCTATTTTATCACTATTACCATTTTTCAGAGCATTCATAATTCCTCTTTCATTATCCCAATATTTCCCATTCCGACTTTTCATATCTTGGTTTACGGCTTCAATATCCAACTCATTTGAATCAACTAATATATAATCATCTCCTACTATGGATAACCCCATCTCAATTAAGTCTTCAAAATAAGCACAATATTCCATAGCTTTCTCGTCACCTGTTATAAGCTTATTTAAATTATCATCCCAATATCCAATAACTTTCTGATTTTCAACATCCCACTCTTCTTTTTTTATAACTGTCTCATAATAAGGACCAATTTCGTTGGGTGTATTAAATATGGATAGTGGGATACTTCTAATTTCATTTGCTAATTCACACTGTATAATAAGTTCGCCATTAGTATTTGAGTCACGACGCATATTTAAGACCATCTTTATAATTGCCTTTTCTTTTCTCATTGGTGTATAGTTTGTCCTAATTTAAATTTCATTTGTAATTTACAACATAATTTACATGCAAATGAATTATATCAACAATAGACCCAATAAACAAATTTCTAAGGGCACGCCTTCCATTTGTATCAAACGGTCAATTCAATATTAGTTGATTATCTTAAAAATTTATTGATGACCAGAGTAACGGATGTTCACTTGCTGCATGTTCCTTGCTGGTAATTGATGAGTACAACCTCCATTTCGGTTTGCTTTCGGGCCAGGTTCCCATTCTATTCATCCCCGAATTTGCAACCATCTCAAACAACTTGGGAGATAACATGAGGTAATCTTTTTGTTTGATATTGACCCCCGTTCGATAGGCGCCCAAACTGAAATAATTACCACTACTCCCATTATCCCTGTCAGTTGCAAATCGTTTGTGTTTCGAGACATCAATTAAATCCGTTTCCCGAAGCAATGGGGCTAAACAATGGCTGTAAGATACGTCATTCAATGTACCGCTGACTATAACCAAATCCTTTCCATTCCTTAGTTTTTGTTTATAGATTTCAGAAACTTTTTGAGCTTGCTTTTGGCGTTGGCCCTCGTCTGCCGAAAAGTAGTTGTTCAAAACCCAAATAGAATCTCCGTTAGGCGTACTAATCTCGTATTCTTGACAATCGATATCGAATAACGAATACCCTTCTTCATCCAAATCATGTAGATGATTTTTAAATCCGTTCAAGTGATAGCCGTTTTTGAGGAGTATGCCCATACCCAAATCCCTATTATCATTGGTTTCAAAGACCATAACCTCCTGGTATGGCGTAATTTTTAGCAATGGCAGGAATTCGGAATTGAACTCTATCAAAGAAGCACGATCTTCCACTTCCTGTAAAACAAGAATATCCGGATTGGTTTCCGCGATCATGTACGCCTTACTGAATATAGCCTTTTCGTGGATGGGTCGGTTCCCTAATTTTGTCCAACCCTGCCAGTCCGTAAGAAAGGAAGCTTTGGTTGTATTTTCCAATATCCTACCTTTAAAACACAATTCCCCAGCGCGTCTTTTCAGTATGGCATAGGAATTATCCCCGGTCTTTTCAAAACCAAGAAGAAATGACAGATTATTGATTCTCTCACTATCATTAGCGCTTTTGTTTGGTTTGCGCAAAAGACAATCTAACTCCGATATCCAATCGGTGGCATTTTTGGTTCTACTCTTTGAAACCAAATCCCGATGCCTATGGAACAGATTCTGAATGTTGAAGGTGGCTATTTTCATATTTTAATTCTTAAGTTCTTTTGTCCTTGGTATTCTTATCAAAAGCTATCAGGTTGAACATTTGGCGCATCCGGCTTCGTACCCTTTTTCCATACCGTTTTTCCAGTTCTTCCGCATTTAAATTGGTGGTAGCATGGGTGGGTATTTTAGATGATAAAAACAGTTCATATCGAGAAAGGATAATTTCACCCATCACATTGCAATCCTTTCCAAAATGACGACCCATAGGCTCCACCCCTAAGTCATCAAAACAGTAAAATCTTCCATTGCCGTAGTCTTCGATAATCTTAAAACCGATGTGATTAAATCCGAAAGCAACATTTCGAGCCGGAATTAGCTCATAAGGCCTTCTGTGAGGTACGATATGCCGTATCAGACGCATTAGACTGGTTTTACCGCAGCCGACCGGTCCCGTCAACAGAATACCCTTGTCAGGATCGATTCCATACTTCGAACAGTTGTCATAATCTTTGACCATATAATTGCAAAGTCTCAAGAGAACACTCTTGTCTTCTTCATAGATTTTGAAATGTTTTCCAAAAAGCATTCTGCCTTTTGCCTCCAAGTAAATAAGCACTTTGGCAAAATCGTATTCTACTTTTTTACCGTCCAACTCACCCAAGGAGTAGACCACACTGCCTTCCTTTATCTTAGAGGGGTTCGCCATAGTTCTTTTGTTCATTGGTAATTAAGTAATCCTTGTTTTTCGCTACGATTTGAAGTGTGGGTTTTTCTTTTATTTCCTCTGCCCTTAGCATCCAATTGGCTGCAATGGCCTTCCAGTCCTCAATTTTTGTCTTACCTCCAATTTTCCAGCCCACTCCCTGGTAATGGTTAAAGAACTTAACAGCATTCAGGGAAGACCATTTTTTCGATTTAAAATATTCAATAACCTCCAATTCATTTTTTGGCTTTCTCTCTTCAGATAGTTTATATTGTTTTGAATGTTTTATATATAAGGTAAGTGGTACATTTTTGGGACAGTAGCGTTCCATTAGTGTACCAGCTTGTCCCGTTTCTGTAACAGTACTGGTACAGATTTGACACATGACCACCATTGTATTTTTACTTGGATTTTGGCTAGGTAGGTATTGGATATATTCCCATTCGGAAAGGTCCTTTATCAATCTATGATATGTAGACCGTGAACCGATTTTTGCCAATTTCATGAGTTCGGTACGATTAGCATAAAATTCTATGGGGAAGCGATGCAAATTCCAATAGTAAAAGAGCGCGAAGTATAAACTAAGGTGGGCGTAATTGAGGCGGTCATCCCCATAGAACTTATGAAATGCAGCGTTCAAATGTTTGATATAGTTCATTATGCTCCTTATTGAGAGGTGGACTGACCTTCGGTTAGCACTCTGTCAATTTCCGCTGCGTCATAAAAATAGAGGCCCTCAATTTTATGTGTAGTCAGTATGTTCTTGTTACGTAAGTTTTGTAAGGTACTATGGCTGATTTTGAGCATTTTCTTGACATCGGAAGACCTTAACCATTTTTTGGGGGTGTCTTTCCTCAAATAGCTCGATAATAATTCCTCAAACTCTTCTAAAAGTTCCAATTTAAATTCCCGTAAATCGTCGGTAGTGATAATACTTGTTGGCATCTGATACAGTTTTTAAAATCCCACCGCTGGTTAAACTTTTTTAGTGCGGTGGGATTGTAGCAATTTGACTTTTCGAGAACAAATTTGAACAGGTTTGCCCGGTTTTGTTCACCAGTTCAACCAGAGTAGGGTGAAAATTTAACATTTGGGTTTATTGAGGTAATAAAGGCTCTATTCTAGCTTTTCCTGCCAACTTTTACGTTCAAAAAAGACCACTTAGCACCCTAACGGCCATTCATAGGCACTTACCGGAGGTTGACCGGAGTACGGTAATTAAAATCAAGGTTTACGGGGCTTTAATGACCGTTATAAGTCAGTGCTATCCATGTGGGATTGCAATCCGGAAGCTAAATCTTCAAGAAATTTGGTGCGGCTTATTTTTCTAGATTTGATTTCTGAAAATGTTTTGTAGAAATCCCCCAAATCAAAATGTAGTACTTGCTGAAACGCGGACGCAATTTCCTTTATGTCCGCATTACCATTATTGATGACCCGATTATAATGTAGGGCGTATATCAATTCGGTCATTGCGGATTTATTTGCCGTCCACTGGAGGTTTAATTGATTGTTCAGCTCTTTAGCCTTTACCCTGCGTAATTTTGATTTATCTATCATACGATTTTGGAGATAAACCAACATGGAATCATACGCCTTGAATTCCGACAATAGCATATCCTTTGGGGTGCTGAAATCCAAATCATGAAAATAAATATGTGATAAACTAAGTGGAAATGAACTAAGGTATTTCCTAGTAAAATACTGTTCATCAAAATGGGTTCGCCCTGAAGTGATATATTCACTGAAACCTGTGTGGTTGCGATAAAAACGATTGATTCGGTTCAATCGTTTTTTAATGAATTTACGTTGTGCATTTTCGTCTCCCTTGGGGAATTCTAGTTCAAATGAACCTATCTGAGAATGATAAATTAATTGTGAAGCAGGGATAGTTTTGTAGCTCTTAAAGAATTCTATTTCCTTCTCAATCGATTCAAAACCATCGTTAATAACCCCTTGTTTAAATATAGATAGTAAGGAATGACACAGGCGAATTGAATGATTGGCCCTTTTAATAACATTGGGAATATTTACCTGGGCCTCTTTCAAATCTTTTTGAAGGCCATCTATTAAGGGCTTAAAATCCATAGCACCTCTTTTACAATTATAAAATTGTATAGAGGTCAATTTTTGGTAAGGTTGTATAGTGGTTTGGGGGTTGACCCTCTATACCCAGACAGTTGCTATCTAATATATCAACTTAGTAATCAAGACCCAATGAAATTTAGCGTATTTATCTACGTTTCAGTCCGTATTTTAGTACGGTATGAGTTAAAAATTTCTATTTGTCTAGTTTCTAAACAACAGAACAAAATTTGGTCGATCTTCAACTCCTGCTTTTCTAAAAATGTTTGAAGCATGTTTAGAAACAGTACCCTCCGCGATGAAAAGGCTTTTACTAATCTCCTTATATGACTTACCCTCTAATATGTAATTGGCAATTTCAATTTCTCTCTTAGAAAGATTAAGCGTATTGAAATGTTCAATAATTGAAAGGTTTGCCTCATCGGTTTTCTCATCACTATAACCAATCTTTAAGAGGAATTGCATCCGTTTCTGTGCCAAGTAAATGTTATTTCGAATCAAAGCGATTGCAAGAAGAAAATACCCAAAATTAACGACTAATTGTTCCATAACCTGATAATCACCTAAGGCTACTACAACTGGCATTAGCACAATGGAAAGTAAAGCCAAATAGCCGGTTATAATTCGATTCCGATAAAATTTTTGGCTCTTGCCCCTACGCTCCCTATAAAGTTTAATCAGCGGAAAACTTATACGATACAAAAAGGCAAAAGCGACAAACACAGGTATGTAAATGAAAGTGCTTTTGGCTATACTTATGTCCTTCCAAATTAAGAGCGGTACGATAAAGAAAAAAAGAAAAGCTGAGCCAAGAATAACTATCAAATGGTTAACTGTAAAGTACTTTAGCTTTTTTATATCAAATTCAGAATAAACATAATAAACGTAGTACAAAGCCACGAATACTCCGATGCCATAAGCAAGAATATATTGGACTATCAGCGAAATCGGAATTTCTCGGTCTGGGAACAGTCCGGAAAAAACATTATAGAGAATCATGGTCAAAGTGAACCATATGAATCTCTTCGTTGATTTAATGGCTCTTTCTTTAAAGGATGTTATAGCAAAATTGACAATTATTATCAGCTCCACAACGATAATTAGGAACGTAATTAAATGCATTTCCGATCCAAATACCTTCATAAAGCAGCCAAAATTTTTCGCTTGAACAACATCAAATCATAAGGTAGACCCTTCTTTATCGTGTCGTAATGGTCAAAACCATTTTGAATATAAAAATTAATATTCCGTTCAGTGGAAGTCTCAAGGTAGATATCCTTCTCCTTTTCAAAACAAAATTCGATGACTTCCCTCAATAGGTTACTACCTACACCTTTTCCCGACTCCTCTGGATAAACACCTATGTACCAAAGGTGTATAAATTTATTTTTAGGTTGTCTTTCCTTAAGAAGCGACTCCCTTTTCATAACTGATAGGACCCTTTCTATGCCAATTACATTGAGGGCAAGTTTTAAATCCCTCATAACTGATTTAATGGTGGTCTTCTTCTTTTCAGGAAAAAGTAGGATGGTGGCGGCATTTGAGTTATCCGAAAGGAAGACCGCTCCTTGCTCCATTCCTAAATCAAAACAGTATCCCATAAGCTTGGGAATTCTGGCGGCCTTACCACCCACAACAAAATTAACCGACCTATTCTTCTCAAACGATTTTGAGAGAATGTCAACGACCAATTGTTTATGTTCATGACTAGCGCGTAACAAAACCCTGAAACTCTATTATGGATGGACATTGCCTTCCAGAAGGAAACATTAAATTAACGCACAATAAATTACAAAATTATCTTACAAAATACCACACGATAATTCACAACCTCTTGTTGTATTAGTGGCAATTGACGAACTGCTTCCAATCTTAAGCTACAGGCTTATCCAGTTTTTGTTTCAATTTGTTCATATCCGCACTTATTTTTTGTTCCATCACTCTCGCATAAATTTGAGTTGTTGAAAGTCGTCGATGACCCAAAAGTTTAGATACGGTTTCCAAAGGAACTCCGTTTGCCAAGGTAACTGTGGTCGCAAAGGTGTGCCTGGCTGCATGAAAGGAAATAT
This sequence comes from Euzebyella saccharophila, assembly GCF_014855495.1. GTDB lineage: Bacteria > Bacteroidota > Bacteroidia > Flavobacteriales > Flavobacteriaceae > Euzebyella > Euzebyella saccharophila. The sequence continues at coordinate 161,555 of NZ_JACYFJ010000003.1, forward strand.
GTTTATTTATTCCGCATTTGGTGATAATTTTCTTCAAATAGGAATTACACTTTTGATTGCTATAGACGGGTAATAAAAGATTATTATTTTTCCCAAATCTGTCATTAGCATATTTACATAGAATTTCTTTAGCCTTGCTCAATAGTGGGATTTTTACAGATGTTTTGCTCTTTTCCCTTTTAGTATATATCCATTCCCCTCCATCAATTCCATCCACTATCTGTTCAGGTTTTAGCTTTTTTAAGTCAATATAAGAGAGGCCTGTGTAACAGGCAAATATGAAACAATCACGTACTCTTTTTAATCCGAAATCAGTCAACTCAAGTTCTTGAACTAAGCTAAGCTCCTCAATAGTTAAATATTGACGGTCATAGGATGTGAACTTAGAATTAAAAAAAGCAAATGGATTTTGCTTGATACAGTCAAGTTTACACGCAATCGTAGTCATCTTTTTAAAACGCTCTAGATGTTTCATAATCCCGTTATTTCCTAATGGCTGGGATTTCATCAAAGGCGTGCAATTGCGGAGGTAGTTTTCAAAATTGAGAACAAAAGAATAATTAATTTGATTTAAAGGCATATCGGAGGTTCGATACTTCTTGGACAAAAAAGAGAGAAGATATTTTTCTGTGGCACCATAATTCTTTGCAGTACCTTTTTTTAGTTTTGGGATTTCATTCTCTTTATGATACTTAAGAAGTTCCCTTATTGTTGTCAAGGGGTTATCCTCTTCTAAATATCTAAGCTTTATGTTTTGAACGGTAATGAATCTTCCTTCTTGAAGTAAACTACGGTATGAAGCCTTCAATTCTGAGGATATATCGTCTAAAGAATCATTTATAAAGGATGCATCCTTATGTTTTAGATTAACTCTTTCCGAGACTGGACACCAATGTCTTTCAAATACCGACTTCTTGGTGCTGATATCGGCTGGTTTACCATCCAATCTAATTCGGGCATAAATAGGGGTTGTACCATCTTTTCTGATTGATTTCTTTTTCAACCAAAAATGAATAATAAAAGTGTGTGTAGTTTTCATCACTTTCGTTTTTAAAAGATTATTGAATCCGTTAAACGAAAGCCAAATCGCCGTGAAAAGTCTATTGCGATGAGTTGAACGTACTAAAGTCGTTAAAAATCGATTCCCATAAACAGGACACGTAATAGGACACGTTCAATTATAATTTCAAAACTATTCAAATGAAACCAAGAATTATTTAAATTCTTGGTTTTCATAAGATTAGTACAATTTCGGTGTCTTTTGACACCCTTTTTGTCGGGGTGGCAGGATTCGAACCTGCGACCTCCTGCTCCCAAAGCAGGCGCGATAACCGGGCTACGCTACACCCCGAATAAAGTTATCTAGAATTTAAAAGAAAATTGCGGAGAGAATGGGACTCGAACCCATGCGACACTTGCGCGTCGACAGATTAGCAATCTGCTCCGTTACCACTCCGGCACCTCTCCATTAATTTTTCTTAAGAACGTCACCCAATTTCCAGTGGGTCAAAATGCGGATGCAAATGTAAATTTTACCATGCAAGCACGCAACTATTTTACAAAGTTTTTTAGAAAAAAGACTTCACCTTCTTTTAACTTTCATATTGTCAAATAGATAGGCATTAACTATATTCAAAAACTAATGGATGACCTTTAAATTGCCAAAGTTTCCTTTTTCTGTTACTGCAATAGCTTCAAGTTTTAAAGATGAAACCTTTTCATTAGGCGACTCGAACTCTACTAAAACCTCTCCTTTTTTATTGGTTCTTAAATTAGGGTTCCAGTAAAGTGTTCTTAAATTATTTTCTGATTTCCTTGATTTTTTTTTCAAATCATCGAGGTAATTGTCAAAATTTAGGGAATCATGATAGCCCTGAACCTTAATATTGGCATCCTTTCTGTTATATGAATCCAAAAGAGAACCTGATCGTGTATAAACAACAATGGCCCCGCCCGACGCTCGCGAACCATAAATCGATGCCTGTGAGGCATATAAAATCTCTATTTTATCAATATCAATATAACTTACCAAGGACATAATATCTGCAAGGTTTGTTGGCTGCACTAATGGCATACCATCCAATACCCATAGAATGGGACCTGACCCCGCTGCTTTTGGTAAAACTATTTGAGGCTCAAAGGTGGTAATTCCAATCACTTGAACACCAGGTATTCCTAAAAATAATTGGGGTATGGTTTGGGGTCTTTCGAAATCTTGGTATCTAACTCTTGACGGCGTAATCCCATAAACAGATGGTGCTGTTTTTCTTTTCTTTTCTTTTTTATCAGCAATAACAACCTCTTTCAATTCTATCAAACGGTCACGATCTACGGCTTCCCACAAAGACGACTGCACCAAGCCACTTTTTTTAGAAGAATAATCTTCCTTTATATTTTTTTCCGCTTTCAAGTCTGAATCACTGGGGGTCTCTTTCATAGGCTCGAATCTTACCAATCTAGATTTTGTATTATCACCTGTTGTTCTAAAGACCTATTCTGTCTCTCCCTCAAATTGCAAATCCTCCAACCTTAACATACCTGATCCATCAGTTTTAATCTCCTTGGTAAAGACTCCATTTCCAGAAATACCAAAAATCTGGATATTGGTATTTGTGAGCAACTCATCATCCATATTATATGCGTACCCATAGAAGTTTAAACCTTTTTGAAACGGATGCTTTATAGTTTCTGCTAGTTCTTTTACATGACTTCTTTCCATGACATCATATGAGGTCATAATATCCAAATCTTTTTTAAAAAGTATCTTTCTCTCTTTATGGACGCTTGTCAAGGTATTTGCCTCATTTGCCCACCTATCAGATAATGCGCTTTGTGAAAATGTGATATCCCTTCCATGAACATTTGAAATACTTAAGCTTAGGTCTGTTTCAACTGGCCGCCCCTCCAAATCTTTTATAATTATTAGATAGGTATTCTTATCTGTTCTATTGGTAGTTGAGATGCTAATACTTAACTTCTCTAAACCTATCTCAACGGGTCTTGTTGCAAGCAAGGTTTTATCTTGATTCACCAACTCTATCTCAAGTACTCCAGCAGGTATACCTTCCTTGGGGATATCTATCGTTAAATCAGGTTCCTTCAAATCAAGCTCTTTTTTGAAGTAGAGAACATTGTTCATTACCCCCCGCAAAAAAACGCTGGTACCCATCAGTTCCTGTGAAGTCTGAATTTTGACCGCAAGATTTTTGGAATGTAATGTGCCAACGCTTAAAACGTATCCATTTTCTTTTGCATGTGGTAAAGGAAATGATTGTCCGTTACGCGTTTTGAAAATATATTTTTTATTTGCCTTAGGCACATATCTTACCGATGATACTCCGTCTCCAAAGTATTTAACAGGTATGCGTATCGAACCTGTATCATCCATTATATCTCCTTCTATATTTACACCTTCCCCTTCCGAGTCAGTTGTTTTAAGAAGTATGCGATTGTCTAAATTTTCAATGAGTCTTCCCCCTTCTGGATAAAAGGCAACCTTTAGTGATTCTTTAGTTACTGAATCTTCATTTCTGTATCGGTTTATGTTTTGGTAAACAAGTTCCGCTTCATAATATCCACCCTCACCATAGTTCTTCATCCACTGCGTATATGTCCTTAACTTATAGTTCCCTTCTGTCATTTTTTTTGGTGCAGAAATAGCCCCTTGTGCCATCCCGTCCGAGATACGATGATACTGCGTGGCGACTATCCTCCCGTCTTCATCCAATACATCTAATCTTAATACCTTACTAAGCGTGACCCTTACCCTTTCGGTACCTGTAAGAATATAAGCCTTGAAAAACAACGGCTCGTTCTTAGAAAATTCGTACTTATCAGCATGCAGCACGATATGTTCCTGCCAAGTTCTTAAGAAGTTCTCATCACTGTTCTGGTCTAGATATAAATTCTCACTTTTAAATATGCGTTCTAAATCGTTTGAAAACGGTCCACTTTGTGGCATTAATGAAAAGGGCAGAATCATGAAGAATATAGTAATGGACAAGGCATAGGTTTTTCTAGACATATCCTGTTATTTTTAAAGGATTTGAAACTGTCGAAGAATCCCTTTAAATATAATTAATAGATGGTCTAACAAGAACATCAATAACTAAATTTTAACAGATAAACAACTATAAATAAATTAGTTACTCAGGATATTCCACCCTCAAATGGTAAATATTGGTTAACTTTTGCTTAAATATTTTCTTAATGGCCTCAATTTCTTTAAAAGTAATATTGGCATTTAAAAATTGCCCTGCATTCATCTGACCCGTGATAATTTTATCCACAAAATCATTGATAATAGTAAAAGTGGGATTTTTTAAACTCTTGGAAGCCGCTTCAACCGAATCTGCCATCATTAAAATAGCTGTTTCCTTTGAGAATGGAGTTGGACCTGGATACCTGAACAACTCTTCGTCCGTATTAGAATCAAGGTCCAATTGTTTCTTGTAGAAATAATAGACCAATGTGGTACCATGATGAGATCTTATAAAATCGATAACACGGTCTGGTATGTTATTCTTTTTGGCCAGTTCAATGCCATTTATAACATGATCTAAAATAATTTTTCCACTATCCTTAGGGGAAAGTTCATCGTGGGGGTTTACGTTGGTAATTTGATTTTCAGTGAAGTAAGTAGGGTTCAACATTTTTCCGATATCATGATACAGGGCCCCAACCCGCACCAACATGGCGTTGGCTCCAATCTCATTGGCTGCAGCTTCCGCTAGGTTTGCTACCTGTAAGGAGTGATGGAACGTTCCGGGTGCCTTGTTGGACAATTCCTTTAAAAGTTTAGAATTGGTATCTGACAATTCCAAGAGGGAAACATCTGAAACCAACCCAAAGAGCTTTTCATAAACATATATCAATGGCTGAACGAACAATGTAATCATTCCATTTAAAAAAAACAGCCCTAGGGTAATCCAGGCAATATTGTCTAAATTACCTTCATGAATGATATGAAATGCCAAATAGCCCACAACATAAATCAAGGTAATCTGACCAACGGATATAAAAAGGTTCGCTCTTTTATAAAGTTCGGAAACCGTAAGAATAGTGACTATCCCTGCAACAATCTGAAGAAAAATATACTCGAAGCTATTAGGCACCACAAAGCCCAAAATTAAAATGGTCAATACATGGACAAATAGGCCTAAACGAGCATCAAAAAAGGTTTTTAAAATAAGTGGCAAAATGCACAAAGGAACCACAAATACATAACTTTCATCATATTTTACCACCATAGTCGTAATAATGACCATAAATAAAATATTGAAGAAAATAAAAGTTACCTTGGTATTGTGCTCAAATATTTCTGGTCTATACTTTTTGAGGAAAAGTAACAACATGACCAAAACCAATGCCACCAGAACCGTATAACCAAAGAGTATATAGTAGTGATTATTGTCTGTCCATAATTCTGATTCATATTCGGTCTTAAGGGATTCAAGAATTTCCAAGTTTTCAGCCTCAACAACCTCTCCCTTAGCTATAATTAGCTTTCCTTCATCCACCGTACCCCGCGTATGGGAAATCTTGGAAAGTTCGTCTTCTAGCGCCCTGTCCGTGAGATTTTCGTCAAAAAAAATATTAGGCCGTACCAAGTCAAAAAAAAGTTCTTGAAATTCTTGGTTGTAATCTTCTAGACCCTGCCCTTTCAACACTTTTAAGATAACATCGTCTACGTTGGGCAAACGCAATAATTGCTTATTCTTGATTCTTTTGGCCTCATTGTTTCTAATCAAATAAGTTTGACCAGAATTGGGCCTATTATTGGATTTCATAACAATACCCCTACTATAGAGACTATCCAGTATATCTTTACCTACGGACTTAAGGACGGCCAATTCATCCAAGTCATATTGACCGGCCACAAATGCTTGGGGAAACTTATTTTCAAACTCAGAAACGACCTCCCCCTTTATGGAATCGTCATACCTAAAATAACTATCTTGCTGATTGCGGACTTCATTCTGTTCCTGTGCTATAACCTCAGCACCTTTTTTAATAGAAAAATCAAAAGGAGCATATAGATTTTCATACTGCCAAGGTTTCCCTTTTTGGAACTCATATTTAAACTTGCCTCCTTTCGGAAAAAAGAAAACAATACATGCTACCGTAACTATGTACAGAATGTACTTGTAAATAAGCGATTGATTCTTAAAAACGTTATCCAAAAGTTTACGCATATGAATACTATCAGTTTCAAAAATAGAAAATAATAGCTTGAATATAACTTATCGCAGGTAGGTCCTCTTCAATAACCTATTAAATTTCTTAAATTCGCACGAATAAATTTTCTCCAATGAAAGAAGTTGTCATAGTTTCTGCTGTTAGAACGCCCATAGGAAGTTTTATGGGGGCATTATCAACGGTGCCCGCACCAAAGTTAGGTGCCATTGCCATCAAAGGCGCGTTGGATAAAATAAAATTAGCTCCGGAGCTGGTTGAAGAAGTTCTTATGGGCAATGTAGTACAAGCGGGAACAGGGCAAGCTCCCGCAAGGCAAGCGGCAATTTATGCAGAAATTCCCAATACCGTTCCCTGCACCACCGTTAATAAAGTTTGTGCTTCCGGAATGAAGGCGGTAATGCAAGCTGCCCAGGCTATCGCTCTTGGGGATATTTCCATTGCCGTAGCCGGAGGAATGGAAAACATGAGTCTTATACCGCACTATGTCCATATGAGAAATGGTCAAAAATTTGGCCCTACTACCCTTGTGGACGGAATGCAAAAAGATGGATTGGTAGATGCCTATGACCAGAATGCCATGGGTGTTTGTGCAGATGCCTGTGCGGAAAAATACGAGTTTACAAGGGAGGACCAGGATGCATTTGCCATACAATCTTATAATCGCTCCGCAGATGCTTGGAAAAACGGCAAATTCAATGATGAAATTGTTCCTGTAGAGGTACTACAAAGAAGAGGGGAACCTTTGGTAGTATCGGAGGACGAGGAATACACAAACGTAAAAATGGAAAAGATTCCATCTTTGCGGCCGGCCTTTAGCAAAGATGGTACCGTTACCGCAGCCAACGCTTCAACTATCAATGATGGCGCTGCTGCCTTGGTATTAATGAGTGCGGATAAGGCGAGAGAATTGAATTTAACCCCTCTAGCAACCATAAAAAGTTATGCTGATGCGGCACAAGAACCAGAATGGTTTACTACTGCCCCCGCCAAAGCACTTCCAAAAGCTATTGACAAAGCCGGAGTAACCTTGAATGATATTGACTTTTTTGAATTCAACGAGGCTTTTTCCGTAGTAGGATTGGCCAATCTTAAATTACTGGGACTAACGGATAAAAACACCAATGTAAATGGAGGAGCCGTTTCTTTGGGGCACCCCCTCGGATGCTCAGGTGCTCGAATCTTAGTAACCCTTTTGCATGTATTAAAACAAAATAATGCTAGACTAGGCGCCGCAGCTATTTGTAATGGAGGCGGTGGTGCCTCGGCAATCATAGTAGAAAAACATTAAACTCGCCAGACACCCCTTCCTAGATTCATGCAATACGGTATTTGTCACCTTAGTATAGTTTCCGTAAGAAATCAAGCAAACGATTCTTCTGAAATGGTCACCCAATTACTTTATGGAGATCATTTTAAGGTCTTGGAAGAACGCAAGTACTATAGCAGGATACGAGTGGCCCATGACAATTGCGAAGGTTGGGTACAAAAACAACAATTTACCTATATTGAAGAGGAAACCTACAGCAAAATTGAAAACGAAGAGGAGTTAAAGCATTCGTGTGAACTGGTTTCCTTTATTGAAACACAAGATTCCATTCTACTTCCCATTTTGCTAGGTTCTGCCATAGCGCAATCCCCCATGTTATCCCATACTTTTGATGGCGGTTATTTTAATGGAAGGCGGAAAAAACAAAGCTTGGTACAAACTGCACTACTGTATTTAAATGCTCCCTTTCTATATGGCGGCAAGAGTCCCTTTGGCATAGATGCCTCAGCTTTTTCTCAAATGGTGTACAAAATAAACGGACACCAATTGCTGCGATCCGCGGCGGAACAAGCCACCCAAGGTCAAGCCTTAAGTTTTATCGAAGAAAGTGAAGCTGGTGATCTAGCATTTTTTGATAATTCCGACGGGGAAATAGTCCATGTGGGGATTATCATGGACAATAACTACATCATCCATGTAGATGGTAAAGTAAGAATTGATAGGCTGGACCACACAGGGATATTCAATACCGAAACATCAAGATACTCCTATCAATTGAGAGTCATAAAACAGATTATTTAAGTTTCACTTCAATCATAAAAAAATCCCTCTAGAAATTCTAGAGGGATTTTTTTGTAGTGTAGAACGAAATTATTCGCCTATCATTTTCTTAATTCTCATGAAGTTTTCATTGTCGCCCATAGCGCCATAAATATTCTTGAGCTGAGTCAAGATACTTTGGTTATCAGGGTTATTTTTTAGTGCTTCTTCCAAAACACCCGCACCTTCCAAGAATAAACTATCTTTCTTCTCCTTTAACTCATCATAACGGGCTATATCCGCTTTGGAGTTACCAAGGCCGTTCATCTCATCAATAAGGGAGTTACCTTCGTTAACGTAAGTAGTAGAAAGGTTCAACTGGGCATTGGTATAATTTGGATTTATTTCCAAGGCCTTTTTGTAAGCAGCTCTTGCTTCTTCAAGATTACCTTGCTCCATATTGATAACTCCAATGTTGTAATGCAAATCTGCATTATCAGGGGCCATTTCGGCAGCTTGTGCCATCAATTCCTTAAACTTCTCCTTATCACCTAATTTGTAATGAAGATTGGCTTCGTTAAGTACCAGGTTTACATCATCAGGATTACTTTCCCTAGCAGCAGAATACGCTTCCAAAGCTTTGTCATCTTTACCCAATTGGGTATAGATAAGAGCCATATTTTTTACAATTTCAGCCTTTTTAGAAGGCGTTTTCTCATCAACTGGATCTTTGTAAGTCCCGGATTTTACCATCAAATCCCTTTGGGATTTATCCATTTCCTCTACTTGACCGGACTCAACGTTAGTAGCCTTATAAACCATTCCGCTTCCATCATAACCTACTTCCTGTAACTCCTCGTAGAAGGTAAGGGCTTGCTCATAATGTCCTCCGTTTACTGCGCTACTTGCTGCATAATATAGGTAGGAAGTATCCTGTGGACTAATTTTATAGCTGGTATAAAGCTTTTCGGCCGCTTCCTTAAACTTTTTGTTACCGTTATCCTCAACAGCAGAATTAACTAAGTCTGCACTTAGTGCTCTCATGTGCTGACGCGTATCTTCGGAATATTTTTCCTTTCCACTCTTTTCCTCAACATCTAAAACTTGTTGAAAAGACTTTGCCGCCTCTTCAAAAGCGCTATTGTCTCCTTTTTTTGCTAATTCAGCATACGCTTTACCTTTTGTAAAGTAATATTGCGCTTGCAATTTTTCGTCAGCTCCCGAAATTGAACCGGAAACAGCTTCCAAGGCTGTTTTAGCAGAAGCCGCATCGCCACTTTTAAGGGCTTTTTCAGCGGTCTTGATTTCGCTCTTTTGTGCAAAGCCTACCATTGTAAAACATAAGCTTGCAAGTATTAAAAATCTAGTTTTCATTTTCGAATCTATTAATTTAAAATGTTAGTGTTTACTAATTAATTTAGGGTTATTCATTTGTTTCTTCGGTTCCATCTTTATCAAGAGCCGTGCCATCCTCTTCAGGGTTGACCTCAATGTCCAAAATATCGTTCTCCGTTAAATCGTCTTCTTCCTTCATTACCTTGGCTACTGCAGCAATAGAATCGTTACCTTTTAGGTTGATAAGTCGCACACCCTGTGTTGCCCTACCCATTACGCGTAGATCCTCTACGCTCATTCTAATGGCAATACCGGATTTATTAATAATCATTAAATCGTCTGAATCCGAAACATTCTTAATGGCTACCAAACCTCCTGTCTTATCGGTAATGGAAATGGTCTTGACCCCTTTTCCACCCCTATTGGTTATGCGATAATCCTCAATGCTCGAGCGCTTTCCGTACCCATTTTCGGAGACAACCAAAATGTTGTCCTCAAAGTCATGTACAGAAACCATTCCTATCACCTCATCATTATCATCGGCCAAGGTAATTCCACGAACCCCGGAAGCATTACGACCCATTGGGCGGGTCTTGCTTTCTTCAAATCGTATGGCCTTACCCGATTTCAATCCCAAGAAAATCTGGCTGGTTCCAGTGGTCAATTTAGCTTCTAACAATTCATCGCCTTCTCTAATACCAATAGCGTTGATACCGTTTTGTCTTGGACGTGAATATTGCTCTAGGGATGTCTTTTTGACAGTCCCCTTTTTGGTGGCCATAATTACGAAATGACTGTTTACATAATCCTCGTCCTTAAGATCCTGTGTACAGATAAAGGCCTTCACATTGTCATCCTGCTCAATATTGATCAGATTTTGTATGGCCCTACCCTTTGATGTTCTACTGCCTTCTGGAATTTCATAAACACGCATCCAGAAACATTTCCCTTTTTGGGTAAAGAACAACATGTATTGGTGGTTGGTACCCACAAAGAGGTATTCCAAGAAGTCCTCATTCCTAGTGGAAGAAGCTTTTTGACCTACTCCTCCCCTATTTTGGGTTTTATATTCGGATAAAGGAGTTCTTTTAATGTAACCGGCGTGAGAAATGGTAATGACCACTTGCTCATCAGGAATCATGTCCTCAATACTTAAGTCACCTCCGGCCAGATTAATTTCGGAACGGCGCTCATCACCATACTTCTCTTTAACTTCTAGCAATTCCTCCTTTATAATGTCCATTCTACGCTCCTTTCGCGCAAGAATATCTTTTAAATCGGCAATGGTCTTGATGATTTCGTCATACTCAGAACGTAATTTATCTTGCTCCAGACCTGTTAGCTGACGCAAACGCATCTCCACGATGGCCTTGGCCTGAACCTCGGTAAGCTTAAACCGCTCCATCAATTTCTCACGTGCCTCCTCGGCATTAGAAGAAGCCCTTATGATAGCTATTACTTCATCAATATTGTCCGAAGCAATGATAAGACCTTCCAGGATATGGGCACGATCTTCGGCTTTCTTCAACTCATATTGAGTTCTTCTTACTACCACTTCATGACGATGCTCCACAAAGTGATGGATCATATCCTTAATGTTCAACAATTCTGGCCTTCCATTAACCAAGGCAATATTGTTAACACTAAATGAAGATTGTAATGCAGTGTATTTATATAAGGTATTCAGTACAATATTGGGTATGGCATCACGCTTTAGGATATACACTATGCGCATACCATTACGGTCAGATTCATCCCTTATACTGGAAATCCCCTCAATTTTCTTTTCATTGATCAAATCGGCCGTCTTCTTGATCATATCGGCCTTGTTTACTTGGTAAGGAATTTCAGTAACAATGATACATTCCCTCCCTTGAACTTCCTCTATGATAGCCTTTCCACGCATTTTTACGCGCCCTCTACCGGTATGAAAAGCCTCTTTTACACCTTCATAGCCATAGATAATTCCACCTGTTGGAAAATCCGGCGCTTTGATATGGGTCATGATTTCGTCAACCTCAATATCATTATTTTCAATGTAAGCCACCGTACCATCCACCACTTCGGATAAGTTGTGGGGCGGCATATTGGTAGCCATACCTACGGCAATCCCGGAAGCTCCGTTTACCAATAAATTGGGTATTCTGGTAGGTAGAACCGTTGGTTCCTCTATTGTATCATCGAAATTTAGTTGGTGATCGACCGTATCCTTATCGATATCGGCCAACATTTCTTCGGAAATCTTACGCATTCTGGCCTCGGTATAACGCATGGCCGCAGGGCTATCGCCATCCACGGAACCAAAGTTACCTTGACCATCTACCAACATATAGCGCAAACTCCACTCCTGCGCCATTCGCACCATGGTATCGTAAACAGAAGTATCCCCATGAGGGTGATACTTACCCAAAACCTCCCCTACAATACGGGCCGATTTCTTATGTGCACTACTGGCGCGTACTCCCAAATCATGCATACCGTAAAGAACCCTACGGTGTACGGGTTTTAGACCATCCCTGACATCTGGCAAAGCACGTGACACAATGACCGACATCGAATAATCGATGTAGGCAGATTTCATTTCCTCTTCTATGTTAATAGGAATCAATTTTTCTCCTTCCGCCATATTAAAATCCTAGTAAATTATTTTAGTTAAAAAACATGCCAATATACGTAAAATCATGGCTTTGAACGTACTCATACGCCACTTTATTAAACATTTTATCAACACTATGAACACCCATAAATTTCATCTACCAATTGTAAAAATGTTTGAAAACCAATCCTTTTTTCATTATTTCAATAAGGTAATTCTAATAATAGGTACACTATTTGCGTTAGATTACTATAGTTTTACTAATTTTATAGATGAAAGGATAAGTTTATGGATGATAATTTCTCACCACGAGTAAAAGACGTAATTGCTTATAGCAAGGAGGAAGCACTGCGTTTGGGGCACGATTTCATCGGCACTGAACACCTTATGCTTGGGCTTTTGCGCGATGGCAACGGTAAGGCTATTAGTATTTTGGATGCATTGGAGGTTGACTTGGACCACTTAAGAAGAAAAGTGGAAATTTTAAGCCCTTCCAACCCAAATCCAAACAATATACAAAAGGATAAGAAAAACTTGCATTTGACACGTCAAGCAGAGCGTGCCCTAAAAACAACATTTTTAGAGGCCAAACTTTTTCAAAGTTCTTCTATTAATACCGCTCACCTGTTGCTATGTATTTTAAGGAATGAAAATGACCCTACCACCATACTACTTCATAAGTTAAAAGTAGACTATGATGGGGTAAAAGAACAGTTTAAGTTCATGATCACAAGTGACGATGATATTGTAGATGCACCAACTTCGGAATCTTTTCCAAGTGACAATGACGATGCCAATGATGGAAAGGACTCCGGTTCTTTTGGGACCACTACAGGGCAAAAAGGAAGTAAGAAATCCAAAACCCCTGTGCTGGACAATTTTGGCCGAGATTTAACACGGCTTGCCGAGGAAAATAAATTGGATCCGGTTGTAGGAAGAGAAAAGGAAATTGAGCGTGTATCGCAAATTTTAAGTAGAAGAAAGAAAAACAACCCTCTTTTGATTGGGGAACCAGGTGTTGGTAAAAGCGCCATTGCGGAAGGTTTGGCTCTTAGAATCATCAACAAAAAGGTTTCTAGAATACTTTACAACAAAAGGGTTGTTACCTTGGATTTAGCTTCCTTGGTCGCAGGTACCAAGTACCGCGGTCAATTTGAAGAACGTATGAAAGCGGTCATGAACGAGTTGGAAAAGAATGATGATGTAATTCTTTTTATTGACGAGATTCATACCATTGTTGGTGCTGGTGGCGCAACTGGAAGTTTAGATGCTTCCAATATGTTTAAACCCGCCTTGGCAAGAGGCGAAATTCAATGTATTGGTGCTACCACTTTAGATGAGTATAGACAGTATATTGAGAAAGATGGTGCGTTGGAGAGACGATTCCAAAAAGTGATTGTTGAACCTACTTCAGTTGAGGAAACCATTGAAATTCTTCACAACATAAAAGGAAAATATGAAGACCATCACAACGTTAATTATACAGACGAGGCTATTGAGGCTTGTGTAAAATTAACGAACCGATATATGACCGATCGTTTTCTTCCGGACAAAGCTATTGACGCTTTGGATGAAGCTGGGTCTCGGGTCCATATTGTAAACATGGATGTTCCAAAACAAATTTTGGAACTCGAGAAAAAACTGGAAGACGTACGTGAGCTTAAAAACAGCGTTGTTAAAAAGCAGAAATACGAAGAGGCGGCCAAGTTACGTGATGATGAAAAACGTATAGAAAAAGAACTGGCTACAGCCCAAGAAAAATGGGAAGAAGACAGTAAAATGCATAAAGAAACCGTTTCTGAGGACAATGTAGCCGATGTTGTTTCAATGATGAGCGGTATTCCCGTTAACAGGATTGCACAAACGGAAAGTAATAAATTGGCCGGTTTACCAGACCTTATCAAATCTAATGTCATTGGGCAAGATGAGGCAGTTGCCAAGGTTGCCAAGGCAATCCAAAGAAACCGTGCAGGTCTTAAGGACCCCAACAAACCTATTGGTTCCTTTATTTTCTTGGGACAGACCGGTGTTGGTAAGACCCAATTGGCAAAAGTTCTTGCTAAAGAACTTTTTGATTCTGAAGATGCCCTCATTAGAATTGATATGAGCGAATACATGGAAAAATTCGCCATCTCAAGATTGGTTGGTGCACCTCCGGGATATGTTGGCTACGAAGAAGGCGGCCAACTTACGGAAAAAGTGAGACGTAAGCCTTATTCCGTAGTGCTTCTGGACGAGGTAGAAAAAGCTCACCCAGATGTGTTCAACATGCTGTTACAGGTGTTGGACGATGGTTATTTAACAGATAGTCTAGGAAGAAAAATTGATTTCCGAAATACGATTATCATTATGACCTCCAACATAGGTGCCCGTAAATTGAAAGATTTTGGACAAGGAGTTGGTTTCGGAACCTCGGCGATGAAAGCACAGGAAGAAAGCCATCAAAAAAGTGTCATTGAAGGAGCGCTTAAAAAGGCGTTTGCTCCAGAATTCTTGAATAGGATAGATGACGTTATCGTCTTCAATCCCTTGGAAAGAGAGGATATTCATAGAATTATTGATATTGAGCTTCGAAAGTTGTTCGCACGTATTAAAGATATAGGATACGACTTAAACCTCTCTGAAAAGGCAAAGGACTACATTGCGGATAAAGGCTTTGACAAACAATACGGAGCGAGACCTCTTAAAAGAGCCATTCAAAAGTATATTGAGGATGCTCTTGCGGAAGAAATCGTAAATTCAAAATTAGAGGAAGGCGATACCATTAACATGGACTTTGATGAAAAGAAGGAGGAATTGACCATAGAGATTAAAAAGCCGGAAGAATCTCCAAAAACGGAGTAATTTCGTAAGAATTTATAGATAAGGGAGTCGTAATAAACGACTCCCTTTTTTTGTTACTTGTAATCCTCTGGTAAGAAACAAGATACAACTAAACGGTAGGTACGGTAGATTAAACGATATTTTCGCCTTTAATCTAATAATTTTCCGAATCCTCAGCACTACATCTACTTTCGTTTTGAACACACTATATAATCTTATTGAAAATGAAAGTGAGGCGACCAAAAAAGACAGTCATTGTCCGGGAGTATCAGTTGGATGTTGGAAAAGTACAGGTATATGAGAACTACATGGTAGCATTATTTGATGAGGGAGCTACACTTACCCTTGAAAGAATGTACCAGATTATCGGTATCTCGGAAATTCACTTCAGAAACAAAAACTTTGGCTATATAAGTTTACGCAAACACTCTTTTGCCGTAGACCCTACTATTTACACCTATTTAAGGCAGTTAGATAATTTAAAGGCATTTGCCATTGTGAGCGTTAAGGAAATTGATATGCACAATTTTAAAATTGAAAAACTATTCTATAAGAAACCTATGAAATTCTTTATAGAATACGAGAACGCCCTTAAATGGGTAAAAAGAAGGGTTCTTGCTTAATGAGAAAAGTTAAAAGCCCACAATCGAAATGTAGTTTTGGTTGTAGGCTTTTTTGTTTTAATTCTCCTGAGCGTTCTCTCCTTGAGATGGCTCCTCTACCTTAAACAAGTCCATATACGCTGGTCCAATACCATTTATAACATCGGAAGCCAATAGAGACTGATATCCGGTATTATTGAGCATGATATCACCTGCACAACCGTGCAAATACACACCGAAAATGGAAGCCTCCAGAGGCTGATAGCCTTGGGCCATCAATCCGGCAATCAATCCTGTAAGCACATCACCTGTACCACCTGTGGCCATCCCAGGGTTACCTGTGGAATTTACATACCCTTTATTTTGATATACTGTAATGGTATTCGCTCCTTTGATGACCAAAATACAATCATATTCATTTGAAAATGTTTTTGCTTTCTCCAGCTTCTCAAAATCATCTTTCCATGAACCCACAAGCCTTTCCAATTCTTTGGGATGCGGTGTAAGTACCGACTTTGCCGGAAGCTTTTTTAACAAAGCCTTATTTTCAGCGAGTATATTAAGGGCATCGGCATCTAGAACCATCGGTACCTGAATTCGGTTCAAAAGATCTTCCAATGCTTTAACAGAAGCTTTTGCTTTTCCCATGCCAATACCAATTCCTATAACACTGGGCTCAATATCAAATTGAATATCAGTAAGTTGTTTCTCATTAGTATCGGTCAGAACCATGGCTTCCGGGATATTTACCTGTAACGGAAGGTATCCGCATTTTGGCACAAAGGCAGTAACCAATCCGCTCCCGGATTTTAAACAGGCTTTTGTTGCCAATTGTACTGCACCAATTTTCCCATAACTACCCCCAATAATCAAGCTATGACCGTAAGTGCCTTTATGCGAATATTTTTCCCGTGGTATGTAGATAGGCAGCACTTCGTTCTTGCCTATGAGCTCAAAATCGGCATCGGCATTCATTAAAAATTCCACATCCAGTCCAATATCCAATACTTCCCACTGCTCGGTGTAAATACCTGTTTGTGGCAAAAAGAATACCAATTTAGGCACCTGAAAACTTAGGGTGTAATTGGACATGATTGCTTTGCCTCTCTCCGGAACGGCATCCGTAAAAAGTCCGCTTGGGATGTCCACCGAAAGAATAAATGCCTTTGAGGTATGTAAATGTTCAAACAGCTGAACCACCCAATTATCAGGAGCTCTGTTAAGACCTATTCCAAAAATGGCGTCTACTATGATTTCTTCCTGTGAAATTTCGGGCCAGTCGCTGCCCTCCTCCAAAAAATCCGGCCAAATTTTTCGGTCTTTGAGTCTTTCAAGGTTGACCAAAAAGTCTTTGGAGCGCTTCTTACTGTAATTGACCACATATACTTCAATATTGTACCCATGTTCTTGCAAGTGCCTTGCCAAGGCAAGCCCATCTCCCCCATTATTACCGATACCACAGAACAAATGGATTTTTACCTGCGCCCCTTGCATGCGTAAATGCAGCCAATTAAACAATTGAATGGCAGCTCTTTCCATAAGTTCATCACTGGAAATATTTTGTTTTTTAATTGTGAATTTATCAGCGTCGTATACCTGCTGGGCCGTAAAAAGTTTCATTTATTAAGAATATTTACTAATTCGTGAAGATTACACAAAAATTGATCGTTTCATTTGATTAGGTTACCAAAAGTACTACTTTTGAGACTTTGATTTAAGTATGTTCTTGAGCAACACACATAGAATTAAAACCCTTACGCCATTTTACAATGGATTCACCGCAATTACCGGTACCACAACCCCTTTGGGGTAAGCAGCTATATTTTCTCCGTTTTCGCGCTTGTATGCGCCCATTTCAAAAAAGTTTCTTTTTAAAAACATGTAGATGAAAGTCTTAAAATTTGGTGGCACTTCTGTTGCCAACGCAAAAAATATCAATTTAGTCAAGAATATCGTTGCCAATACGGAAGCAGAAAAAATAGCCGTCGTAGTTTCCGCTTTAGGAGGGGTTACAGATTTATTGTTGAATGCCGCCTATTTGGCTTCGCAACAAAGTGAGGGTTACCGGTCCGTGTTACTGGATATTGAGGAAAGACACCTCAACACTGTTAAAGAACTCATCAACATCAACTCCCAGAGCAAAGTTCTGAGTAAGGTGAAAAGTGAACTGAACACCTTGGAAACTTTGGTGGAAGGAGCTTACCTCATTGGCGAAATTACCCCTAAACTCTCCGATAAGATTGTAAGTTTTGGCGAACTGTTATCCTCCTACATCATCAGTGATTTTTTTGCCCAAGAAGGCCTGGATGCCCAGTATGTGGACAGTAGAAAACTCATCATTACTGATGAACATAATGAAAAAGCGACCGTTAATTTCACCATCACCAATAGCAATTGCAAAGGCCATTTTGACAAAACCGATGCAAAAATTACGGTTATGGGCGGTTTTATTGCCAGTTCTGAAAAGGGCAACTCCACTACCCTAGGTCGCGGTGGTTCTGATTATACCGCTGCCATTGTGGCTGCTGCCGTTGATGCCGAAGTGTTGGAAATTTATACCGATGTAAGCGGAATGTATACTGCCAACCCTAAATTGGTGAAACAGGCCAAGGCTATACCGCATATTTCCTACGAAGAGGCCATGGAACTTTCGCATTTTGGCGCCAAAGTTCTATATCCTCCTACTATTCAACCGGTATTGAGCAAGGGTATTTCCATTCATATAAAAAATACTTTTGAACCGGAAAATGCCGGAACTCTTATAACCAAAAGCAAGAATCAAAAAGGAAGAACCGTACGAGGTATCACCCATGTTGGCAACACGGCCTTACTTTCTTTAGAAGGACCGGGAATGGTTGGTATTCCAGGAATTTCCAAACGTTTCTTTGAAATTCTTTCGCAGCACGGAATAAGTGTAGTTTTTATTACCCAAGCCTCTTCTGAGCACTCTATTTGTGTGGGTATTTCTGCCAACGACATTGAAAAGGCTGTTGAAATTGTGAACGAAGCTTTTGAGGTAGAAATAGAACGTGGAAAAATCAAGCCTGCACTTGCCGAAACCGATTTGGCTATCATTGCTTTGGTGGGCGACAATATGAAAAAGCACCAAGGCCTGAGCGGTAAAATGTTCAGCACCCTTGGTAAGAACAATGTAAATATCAGGGCCATTGCCCAAGGTGCTTCTGAAAGGAATATTTCTGCAGTCATCAATGAAAGTGATGTTAAAAAGGCGCTGAATGCCCTCCATGAAGAGTTTTTTGAAGAGAACGTAAAGCAGCTCAACCTATTTGTGATGGGCGTTGGTAACGTGGGTGCCAAGTTTTTGGAGCAGGTAAGACAACAACGTTCCTACCTGAAGGAAAAACTAAAACTCAACATACGGGTTATTGGTATGTCCAATTCAAGAACTATGATTTTTGATGATGGAGGGATCAATTTGGACCAATGGAACGAAAAATTGGCTTCGGGCGAAAAAGCCGACAAGGCCAAGTTCTTCGAGACTATTCAAAAACTCAATTACCGCAATAGTATTTTTGTGGACAATACCGCCAGTGGCGATGTAGCTTCTACCTATGCTTCCTACCTTGGAAATAGCATTTCAGTGGTTACCTGTAATAAAATAGCTTGTTCTTCGGAGTTTGAAAATTACCAGCACTTGAAAGATTTGGCAAGGGCCTATAATGCCCCTTTCCTGTTCGAGACCAACGTAGGCGCCGGTCTACCCATCATCGACACCCTCAAACATTTGATAGCTTCCGGAGATAAGGTTTTGAAAATTCAGGCGGTCCTTTCGGGGAGTCTCAATTTCGTTTTTAACAACTTTAACGACCAAACCACGTTTCATGATATCGTAAAACATGCACAGGAGGAAGGTTATACCGAACCTGATCCGAAAATTGATCTGAGCGGAATCGATGTGATGCGTAAAATTCTGATTTTAGCCCGTGAAAGTGGTAACCGATTGGAAATAGACGATATTGCCAACAACAGCTTCCTTCCGGAAGAGAGCCTGAAAACCGCCAATAACGAGGATTTCTTTGCTTCCCTAGTAAAATACGAGGATAGTTTTCAGGAAATGTACGCCAAAGCGGCCGCTAAGGATAGCAAGCTGAAATATGTGGCGCAATATGAAGATGGTAAGGCCAGTGTAGGACTTCAGGAAATTCCTAAAGGTCATGATTTTTATAATCTAGAAGGAAGCGACAACATTGTGCTTTTTTACACCGAGAGATACCCTAACCAGCCCATGATCATCAAGGGTGCCGGTGCCGGTGCGGATGTAACAGCCTCCGGAATTTTTGCGGATATTATTAGAATCGGAAACTTCTAAAAAATGAGCAAAAACGAAATCAGAATATTTTGCCCCGCTACCATTGCCAATGTTTCCTGCGGTTTTGATGTACTTGGAGTTGCCTTGGACAATGTGGGCGATGAAATGGTCATTAGAAAATCGGCCGAAAAAGGCATTCGCATTACCAAATTGGAGGGGCAAGACCTCCCTATGGATACCCATCAAAATGTGGCGGGCGTTGCCGGATTGGCCCTTTTGGCCGAAAGCGGCTCTCCAGAAGGTTTTGAAATTGAAATTTATAAGAAAATTAAGGCCGGAAGCGGTATCGGCAGTAGTGCCGCCAGCTCCACAGGTGCGGTTTGGGCCATGAACGAATTGCTAGGAAAGCCTTTTTCCACGTTAGATTTGGTAAAATTTGCAATGGAAGGCGAACGATTGGCCAGCGGGGTTGCCCATGCGGACAATGTGGCTCCCGCTCTATTCGGTGGTTTTACCTTGGTCCGCAGCTATGAACCTTTGGATGTTATTTCCATTCATTGTCCCAATGAACTGTACGCGACGGTAATCCATCCGCAGATAGAAATAAAGACTTCCGATTCCCGAAAAATATTGAAAACCCACCTCACCTTGGCCGATGGCATCAAGCAATGGGGCAATGTGGGCGGATTGGTTGCCGGACTTTTCACCGAAGATTATGATCTGATCGGTCGTTCCTTACAAGACCATATTGTGGAACCCATAAGATCTATTCTTATTCCGGGATTTGATAAGATAAAATCGGTTTCCAAGGAAGCCGGTGCCCTCGGTTGCGGAATTTCCGGGTCAGGCCCCAGTATTTTCGCCTTTAGCAAAGGAAAGGACACCGCCCAAAAAGTGGCCGAAGCCATGACCCATGTGTATCAAAAAATAGGTGTAGACTATGATGTACACGTCTCAAAAATAAATACAGAAGGAATTAAGATCATCGACTAAATGAAATTTTACAGCCTACATAAAGAAGCCCCAGCCGTATCTTTTAAAGAAGCCGTAGTGAGGGGAATTGCACCGGACAAGGGACTTTACTTTCCGGAAAGTTTTACGCGCCTGCCCGATTCCTTTTTTGAGCAGATCGAAGAATTGAGCAATCACGAAATTGCCTTTAACGCTATTCACCAGTTCGTAAGCGAGGAAATCCCTAATGAGGAACTCAAGGAAATTCTAAAGAACACCTTGGATTTTGATTTTCCCGTCGTAGAAATCGAGGACAAGGTGGGCACTTTGGAGCTTTTTCACGGACCTACCATGGCGTTTAAAGATGTGGGTGCCCGTTTTATGGCGCAATGCCTGGGTTATTTTTCGCGAGGCGAAAAAAATGAGGTGACCGTACTCGTAGCCACTTCAGGAGATACCGGGGGTGCCGTTGCCAATGGTTTTTTGGGCGTTGAAGGTGTCAACGTCGTTATTCTTTACCCAAGCGGTAAAGTGAGCGATATACAGGAAAGACAACTCACCACTTTAGGGCAGAACATTACCGCCTTGGAAGTGGACGGTACTTTTGATGATTGCCAGAAAATGGTAAAAACTGCCTTTTTGGACGAGGGTATTTTACAGCAAATGCAGCTGACCTCCGCTAATTCCATTAACGTGGCCCGTTGGCTACCGCAAATGTTCTACTTCCTATTCGCCTACAAGCAAGCGAAGAAAGCAGGCAAGGAAATTGTATTCTCCATTCCCTCAGGGAACTTTGGGAATATCTGTGCCGGCATGGTGGCCCAAAAATTGGGCATGCCCGTAAAGCACTTTGTGGCCGCTACCAACGTAAACGATACGGTACCGCAATTTATGCTTACCAAGGAATACTCCCCAAAACCCTCCACCGCCACTATTTCAAATGCCATGGATGTGGGGGATCCCAGTAATTTCATAAGGATTCGTCATTTGTACAATGACGATTTTGAGCTGTTGGAGAAAAATCTTTCTTCCTACGCTTTTGATGATGTGACCACCAAGGAAACCATGGCGCAATTGTACGAACAAAGTGGCTACATTGCGGATCCTCACGGTGCCGTTGGCTATTTGGGACTTAAAAAGTATTTAAAAGAACATCCGGACCACTATGGTATTTTCTTGGAAACGGCCCACCCGGTAAAGTTTTTAGATGTAGTAGAAGAAACCATTGATAAAAAAGTGGCCATTCCAGAGCAGATCAAAAAGGTGATGGACAAGGAGAAAAAATCCATCAAGATCAAAACCTATGATCAACTTAAAAGTTTTCTTTTAAACGAATAAAAAAGACCCCGTTTGGGGTCTTTTTTTGTATGAATTATTTAAAATTTTGTTTTTGATGTAGTATTCTCAATATCCTTACTTGTTGGTCGTAAATCGTAAAATGTAGGGAATAAAGAAATTCATTGAATTGCCCCCTTCACACATTTCGATAAAATATTTGAAATAAAAATAGGTTTGCCTTTAGGTAGCTTAATTGCTTGGCAAAATCGGATTTAAAACTCTCCTCAAGACCTGAGATTCTATAATGGCATATCGCATTCATTAAATCGATTTCAGCTTCTTTGGAGATGACTATATCATAAGCCATTTCTTGCCATTACCTCCTCCAGACCGGAAAATTCAACTTCTCCATTTTCAAGGCGCTTTAACATGCCATCCATCATGTCTCCATACTCCTTAGAGGGTGTTTCCAACTTTTTGGCTTGTTCAATGGCCAAATGTTCCAAGTAATTTTTCAGGCTTCGATTTTGCCTTTTGGCCTCAGCTTCAAGAGTTGAAATTACGTCCTTATCCAAATAAAGTTCTTTTATGACCATATCATCATTTTATATCGCAGGGCTGCACAGCCTTACCCTTTTTGTAGCCTACCAAATCAATCATACTGTATTACTTTGCCAAATATATTAACTCCGCAACTAGATCGATAAAGTCAAATTTTATATTTCCCATAAACTCTCATACAGCGCAAATCAACTAAACCCTCAATTCATAACCTATTTGAAATATCCAAAATTAACAACTGGTTTTTCTAGGTTTATTCTCTTTAAATGAATAAAGTCCTTAAACCCTACACCATTTTTAACAGCTTTACAAAAGTCCCTGAATATTAAATTTTGGCTTTCCTTAGTTTTCCGCAAGCCATAATATTGAATCGAACGTCTGATTTTATCCTTAAAAGACAATTCAAAAAAGCCTGTAAATTTCTTACCTTTTAATATGATATAATTTTCACATAAATGCTTTTTTAATTCTTCTAGCATCTTCGGAATCAATTTTTCATACCCAAATTGCCTATTTTTAATAAAGTCTTCTTTCATCGGGTACAAATCTCTAATTCCTCTTTCCCAAATGATAGTATTATTAAATTCAGGAATACTGACATTTTCGAAAAGTGGATGTATTATACTATAATAAATATGAAGGTAATCCTCGTCCCCTACTTTACTCTTATAATTAATACTTAATTTAATATCAAACTCGTCTAAATAGTTTGTTATGTCCAATTCTTCAACCTCAAAAAATCCCAGTTGTTTTAATTCCTTTATTTCACCATCAAAATTTTTACAAATATCATCTATATCTTGGTTATAAGAATCTTCAATGAATTTAAAACAATGGATTTTTAGATCCAAATCAAATTCATCAATATTACTTTCGTAAAAATTCTTATCCAAAAGTTTTATTTGACAGACTTTTGTTTTATTTCCCACCAATTTTGTTTTAAAAAACACAATGTCATCGGTTTTAAATAACAAACCCTCACATACTTGGGAATCATAATAGTATTCATTTTTTGCTAAATGGACATATGTATTGTCATATACAAAGCCAAAATTTTTCTTTTTCGAAAAGAATTTTACCTTACCTATTTGCCATCTATCCACGATTTTAATAATCACATGTTGGGTTAATACAATTTACAAAATTTGGCAAGGCTTCTAATTCGGATGAAGAAGTACTAATTGTATTACATTTTGGGCATTTCATAATGTGTATTTCTTCATTTAAGGTTATCTTTTTAAAAATTTTCATAGTATATATCCATCATTACCGTAAGTGATTCCTACGATTAATTCCGCAATTAAAATTACAAAACTTCCAAATACCTAAACCACTTGGTGATAAAACTTTACCCCCCTAATCCAACTCCGGCAATTTAAAATCATCCAAGGGGCTGGACAGGGCCATGGTTTTTTCAATATCGGCAACGGTTCTGGGTGCCATGGCCGATAGGTTCACCGGTCCGTTTTCGGTAATGAGGATATCGTCTTCAATACGAACGGCAATGCCCCACCATTTTTTATCACAATCACTGCCTTCCGGAATGTAAATTCCCGGCTCTACCGTAATTACCGTATTGGGTTGGAAAGCGCCGTAGGTACCCCTATCATGTACATCTAAACCTAAATAATGTGAAGTTCCGTGAGGGAAATAAATTCTGGAGTCCTCCTCTTTTTTAATAATGCCTAGTTTCATTAAACCTGCTGTCACTACTTTGCTCGCCGCCTGCCCAGGAGCTTGAAAAGGCGCTCCTACCACACTGGCTTTGATACCCGCTTCTTGGGCCTCGTATACGATTTCATAAATGAGCTTCTGCTCTTTGCTAAATTTTCCGTTTGCGGGAATAGTTCGAGTAACGTCCGCCGTATAACCGTGGTATTCGGCACCCAAATCCATCAACACCAAATCATTGCCCACCTTGGGCTTGTTGTTTTCAATGTAGTGAAGGATGCAACCGTTATGTCCTCCGCCCACAATGGAAGGATATCCTTCATATTCGGCATTGTACTTTTTGTACACGAACTCGTGAACGCCCTGAATTTCGGCTTCGGACATGTCTGGGTGCATGGCCTTCATCACCTCTATTTGTCCGACCGCCGATATTTCAATGGCCTTTTTTAGCAGCACCATTTCTTCCTCGGTCTTGGTTTCCCTGAGTTTGGCCATGATTTCCGTAAGGGAAGAAGAATCCAAATTATTTCCTTCCATCTTAAGTGCCACCCTATCCTTAATTTCCAATCGCGACTGTTCATCCGCGGCATTTACAAAACCTGATAGTAGCTCATCTTTCTGTAGGCTTTCGTCCCTCGTCAAATACCTACCTAACACTTGGGCCACATTGGCGCTATTTTCAACCTCGGTGGAGGTAATCATTTGGTACAACTGCTGTTTGTTGGCATTATAATCCGAAGGATAGTTTACCTTTTCCTTAAAAGAACCAATCAAACTAAAGAGATCGGACTCTTCCCTTGAATCGCGCACATCGTTCTTAAAATCGAAAAACAACACTTTATCAAAAGACTTAAAATCGATATCCGAAGAAAGAAAATCCTTCCCATTGAAAACGGTGGTAAAACCTAAATTGGCTTTTGCGCCTTCAATACCGAGTCGTTTTCCTGTCCATTGTTCTGCTCTCGGGTTCCTTTCCTGAACAAAAAGTATTTCATCATAAGCTTGATTGTCATCGGTATATTGCTTTTCGGAGAATACCAATAAAATGGCATGGGGTTCATGGTAACCGCTCAGGTAATAAAAATCGGGGTCTTGGTGGTACACATAATCCACATCGTTGGCACGATTACGAACGGGATTGGCAAATAATATAGCCACACTATTGGCCGGCATCATTTCCCTTACCATTTGCCTCCGCTCTTTATGAAAATCTGCCGGAAGAAAATCCGTTGGTTTATCCTGCGCCTGTAAAACGGCGATCATTAGTAAAAATAGTCCAAAAATCATTTTTTTGAAGGCTCCCATACGCTGCTGTGTTCACTAAGTTTGTTTTAATGCATCCCAAATATTATGCTAAACATAACTATTTGCCATTATACTTTCCCTATTAAATTCAATAGATTTGCAAAATCAATTATTCCAAATTTACATGAAAAACACAGCCTTGACCAGTGTACATAAAGATTTAGGTGCTAAAATGGTTGCCTATGCGGGGTATCAAATGCCGGTTAGCTATGCCGGTGTAAACATAGAACACGAAACCGTACGCAAAGGCGTAGGTGTTTTTGATGTTAGCCATATGGGCGAATTTTTGATTGAGGGGACCAAAGCATTGGAGCTGATCCAAAAGGTTACTTCAAACGATGCCGCTAAATTGTATGTGGGTAGGGCGCAATACAGCTATATGCCCAACGAGACGGGAGGAGTTGTTGATGATTTAATCGTTTACCGAGTAAAGGACGAAACTTATCTATTGGTTGTGAATGCGGCCAATATCGAAAAAGATTGGGCACACATCTCTAAATACAATGAAGAAATTGGTGCCGAGATGCGAAACATTTCAGACGGTTTTTCATTGTTGGCCATTCAAGGTCCCAAGGCGGTGGAGGCCATGCAAAGTTTGACTTCGATTGATTTGTCGGCCATCAAATTCTACCATTTTGAGGTGGCCGATTTTGCAGGCATCGAGCACGTAATTATTTCCGCTACCGGATATACAGGTTCTGGTGGATTTGAAATCTATTGTAAAAACAGTGAGGTGCACCAAATTTGGGAGAAGGTTTTTGAAGCCGGTAAAGATTTTGGTATTGAACCCATTGGCCTTGCGGCGCGCGATACTTTACGTTTAGAAATGGGCTACTGCCTGTACGGAAATGATATTACCGAAGAGACTTCGCCCATTGAGGCCGGATTGGGCTGGATCACCAAATTCACAAAAGACTTCGTGAACAGTGAAAATATACAAAAGGAGAAAGAGGCCGGACCCAAAAACAAACTGGTAGCCTTTGAAATGAACGATCGGGCTATTCCACGTCATGGGTATGACATAGTTGATGGTTCAGGAGAGAAAATAGGCAGTGTAACTTCGGGAACCATGTCTCCTTCTTTGAATAAAGGAATTGGCTTGGGGTATGTACCGTCCAACGTAGCGAAAGTAGGCTCCAACATAAAAATACAAATAAGAAAAAAAGCGGTAGATGCCACCGTGGTTAAACTACCGTTCTATAAAGGTTAATGATAGATTTTAAGAGCGTTCTACATAAAATCCACTATGAGATAGGCAGCCGTAAAGACCGCGGCACGGTGGCTACCTATATTCCAGAGTTGGCGAAGGTGGACATCAATAAGTTTGGGATCCATCTCTTGGATAAGGACAAGAACAGTTATTCCGCAGGAGATTCCACAACTCCATTCTCAATTCAAAGTATTTCTAAAGTGCTCTCGTTATCCTTGGCTTTGTCTCACATTGGAGAGAAACTTTGGGAGCGTGTGGATGTGGAGCCATCGGGCGATCCTTTCAACCATCTTTCACTCTTGGAGCAAGAAAACGGAATTCCCAGAAATCCACTTATTAATGCCGGTGCCATTGTAGTGGCCGATGTGTTGGTAAGTGTTTTGGATAATCCCAAGAAAGACTTTCTCGAGTTTATACGTAATATAGCCAACGATTCTTCCATAAATTATAATGAAGAGGTAGCCAAAAGTGAAAAAGCCACGGGCTTCAGAAATTATGCGGCCGCTAATCTTTTAAAATCCTACAAAAACCTTCATAATGAGGTGGAGGAAGTTCTCGATTTTTACTTTCATCAATGTGCTTTGGAAATGACCTGCCAGCAACTGGCGCGAACATTTTTTCTTTTTAGTAATCGTGGGCACTGTTTACAAAATCAAAAACACCTTAGCATCAACCAAGTCAAACGTATCAACGCATTGATGCTAACTTGTGGGTTTTATGATGAAGCGGGCGAATTTGCTTTTGAAGTAGGACTGCCCGGCAAGAGTGGCGTTGGTGGGGGAATCGTTGCCCTGTTACCCAATCATTTTACCGTAGCCACTTGGTCTCCCGGACTTAACAAAAAGGGAAATTCAAAATTGGGTATGGAGGTTTTGGAGAAATTTACGACTGAAACAGGATTATCTATTTTTTAATTTGGAGGGAAAGAAGATTTTAATCCTGGGAGGAAGCGGGTTTTTGGGCAATGCTATTTATAAAGAGCTTTGCAATTACTACGATACCTATGGCACCTACTTTTCTGCCAGGCGTTCTTTTGAGAACAATCAGCAATTTTATCGATACGATCTAGAACAAGACGATGTCTTTGAAATTCTAGAAAAAGTGCGACCACAAATCATTATTTCAGCCTTGCGGGGAAATTTTGCATCACAGATATTAGCACATCAGCATATTGTCGAGTACCTGATGACCAACAAGTGTACCCTGTATTTTTTGTCGTCTGCCAATGTTTTTGATGCCTACAGAAAATATCCCTCCTACGAATATGATAAAACTCTGTCGGAAAGCATTTATGGCAGGCTAAAAATTAAGATTGAGAATATGCTTATGCGTATTCCCCAAGAAAAAATGGGAATCCTAAGGCTTCCAATGGTTTTTGGCAACAGCTCGCCCCGTATCAAGGAAATAAAAAAGAACATTTGGGAAAACGAGCCGGTAGAGGTATTTCCTAATTTGGTGTTGAACGTAACCAACGACGATAAACTTACACAACAGATCCATTACCTCATCAACCGAAATAGAAAAGGTATTTTTCATTTGGGAAGTAAGGATTTGGTTCACCACGAAGATTTTATAAAGGAAACTATAAGTCGGATTGGTAACTTCAATCCAATATATAAAAGAGTTTTCACTTCCAACGAGGAACGTTATTTGGCCGTTCTGCCCAGGGACAATAAACTGCCCAAAAACTTACAGGTAGGCTATCAAGAAATAATAGATCACCATATTTCTAAATAGGTCGATACCGACAACATCTTTGGAGAAATGACACTTTAAATACCCTACATTTGGATAACATTAGATTTTTAACTTGTTAAAAGACATACCGATGAAAAAATTAAGCGAAGCTGAAATATCCAAAGAATTAGAACAATTAGACGGTTGGGAATATGTAGATGGGGCCATTGAGACCACTTTTGAGTTCAAAAATTTTAAGGAAGCTTTTTCCGTAATGACGCGAATAGCCTTTGAATGTGAAGCCCAAGAACACCACCCGGATTGGCAAAATGTTTACAACACCCTAAGCATTCGCCTTAATACCCACGATGCGGACGGGGTAACCCAAAAAGATTTTCAATTGGCCAAAAGTATCGAAGACATCATTGAAAGCGAATAAGCCTTTCTTTTTGCGCTATAATAAAGTACAAATTAGAAAATTGCGACAATGGCAAAACATTTTTAAATTTGCCACCACTTAAACATTAGCATTTTAAACTATGGGAAGAGCTTTTGAATTTAGAAAAGCCAGAAAAATGAAGCGCTGGGCCGCAATGAGCAAAGCATTCACCAGAATTGGCAAAGACATTGTAATGGCCGTAAAGGAAGGTGGTCCCGACCCCGATTCCAATGCGAGGCTAAGAGCGGTGATTCAAAATGCCAAGTCTGTAAACATGCCCAAAGACAATATAGAAAGGGCCATTAAAAGAGCTAGTGACAAGAGTTTGGGCGATTTTAAGGAAGTGCTTTTTGAAGGGTATGCTCCCCATGGTATTGCCATTTTAATTGAAACGGCCACTGACAATAATACCAGGACCGTCGCCAATATTCGTAGTTACTTTAACAAGTGCAACGGTAGTTTAGGAACATCTGGATCGGTAGAATTTATGTTCGACCACACTTGTAACTTCCGAATCAATGCCGAAGGATTAGATCCAGAAGAACTGGAATTGGAAATGATTGATTTTGGTGCCGAGGAGGTTTTTGTGGATGAAGACGGAATTTTAATCTATGCCCCTTTTGAGAGCTTCGGAGATATTCAGAAAGAGTTGGAATCAAGAGAAATAGAAATATTGTCCTCCGGCTTTGAAAGAATTCCGCAAGTAACTAAAGAGCTTAATGAAGAGCAAATTGCCGATGTAGAAAAACTTTTGGAAAAAATTGAGGAGGATGATGACGTACAGAACGTATACCACACTATGCAGGAATAATCAACCATAAACCTTACACTTGTTGCTATAACACTGTTTTTCAATAACTAATAAAAAGTTTATATTCCTTTATTTTTGTTTATATTTGATTAGATTTCGAACTAATATCGAACTAATTAAAAATGAACCTTAATTTCTATCTTTCTTCTTACGTCAAGAAAAATGGCACGCAATTGATAAGGCTCAAGATGGAGACCTCGAACAGGGATGTGCAATATTTGGATTCGGGAATCTCCGTTAAAAGTACTCAATGGGACGATAAAAGAAAAAAAATCAAACGTCATCCCATAGAGGAAAAACTCAACGCTAGTTTGAACACCCTTTTGCTTTCACTTCAGAAACTGTATTATGAAAATGAGGGCATTTCAGCTAAAAGACTTCTTTTTCTTTACAAAAATTCCCAAAAGTACGACTCCAGTTCATTCTTGGATTTCTATCAACAAATAGTGAATGAGGCCAGGCTAAAAGGAAAAATACGCACGGCCAATACACAGCAGAAATACATAAAAAAACTGAAGAAGTTTGCAAGTCACGTTTCATTTTCAGATTTATCAGTTCAGTTTGCTAAGGATTATGAGCAATGGATGCTGGAAAAAGGAAATAAGGTAAATACTGTTGCCTCCAACTTTAAATCATTTTATGCAGTTCTGAACAAGGCCGTTGCCATTGGTATCATTAAAACAAATCCAATAAAAGGCTACCAAATTGTTACCGAGAATACAGAAAAGGAATCCCTTACATTCGATGAAATCAGCAGGCTATCTGACTTAGAAATTCCAGCGCATCACAAAGGAATGTCTAAGGCGAGGGATATGTTTTTATTTTCTTTCTTTACCGCTGGCATGCGCTTCTCCGACGTATGCCGACTCAAATGGGAAAATATCATCGGTAACGAGATTGTCTACACCATGGGAAAATCTAAAACTCGTGCCGGTGCAAAAAGAACTTTACCAGTTGCCCCTAAGGCAATCGATATAATAGAGAAATACAGAGGAAAGGATGAAACGTTCGTCTTCCCCCCACTCTATGGTATGGCAGACAAATCAGTAGAAGAAATTGAACATCGGCTCTATATTTCAAACAATGCCGCCAATAGGTCGCTCAGAATTGCATGCGAAAAAGCGGGCATTAAAAAATGGGTAAGTATGCACATGGCCAAACACTCGTTTGCAGATTTCGCAGTAAAATCCAATACCGGAATATTAATGATTTCCAAACTTTTGGGACATACCAAATTATCAACAACCCAGCATTATTTAAAAGACTTCTATCACAAGGAAGAGGCTGAAGAAATGAATCGATTGTTCGGATAGCATGGCTCAACTAAAAAGCCTCTGCATAATCATAATACCCCATTCCTTAAAGAATTCTATCCTCCCAACTAAAGACTTCTAATAAAAGGTCTTCCCCAGAATATTCTTTTTCAAGAGCTTTAAGTTTCCTTTTCTCCTTAGTATATTGGTAAATTTCGGCTAATAAATAGCGTATGCCTTGATTGTCGTTTGGGTTATATAAGATTAATTTTAGAAAAAGACTTTCGGCTCTTACTAAATCACGGCGTCTCATGAACTCTAAACCAAGTATCTGAAGTGTCCTAAGAAAAGGACGGTTTTCAAGAATTAGCCATATCAATTTATCTTCATCATGATTAAATGAAATGGGGAAGGAATCCATACCAATCATATATGCTGTTATAGCATACTGTAGCGCTTGTTCTGTTTTGCTCTGGTTTCTATTGCTGATACTCAAATGATTATAAGCATCAATATGACATTCTGGAAATATTTTAATTATTTTATTCAGACCGACTTGAGCTAAGTCCTCATCATGGTCAATTTGCTCCACGCTTTCATAATAATCATCCATAACGGAAACCATTTCTTCCGGAAAATAAAACCTCCAATCCCCTGAGAAATCTTTATGCACATCGGGTTTCATATCAATCGATTAGTATAGCATTTTGAGAAAGTTACTAAAATTTGTTTCATAAAATAAACTCTTTACAAAAGGTGCGATTTGTAAAGAGTTGATTTTCATAATTATAAAAGTCCAATTATACATACGAAAAATTATAGTACAAATATGTTTGTAGCGTAAAACGGCGCATACCGTGTATTTGATATAATTGTAGATATAGCGACACGCCAGTGTTCTATATCGTCAACAATTATGTCAAAGCCGTTTTACAGGAAAGTTTGTTCATATTCATAAGCTATAATTCTATTATATCAAATATCCCTCAACGTTTCGTCAATTAAGCGAATTATGAACAGGGTCATTAAACTTGTTCAGCGGTATGCTGCGCATGGCGAAATAATTTATTTGTAGCCATAATTTGTCGTTATGTAAAATAGCCGCTACCAACCGCTTGATTGTAATGTATAAATAAAATGCTCAGGCATTTTTTTCTACCCACAATTATCCATCGCTTGCCAACGCCATTTGAAAGCTAGCCTTTTAGGTTTGTTTAAAATTCGAATATTCGAGGAAATTTGTAAAAGATCTTTTTCTACGACATTCTTGTCAGCTTTCCGCAACAGCTAAAAATTACTCTGCGAGATAATTTCTTAGCCCTTGCTAACCTCTCGTCTTGTTTGAAGATTTTCTTTAGGCGCATATAACATTATGTCAAATAGAATTATTTTGACTCCTCTATTAGCTTCATTAATTTATCTAATAAAAATCTAACACTTATAGTTTCGTCATAATCTCTTTTCCAAATATTAACCCATTTACTTTCTTTTGCTATTGTAATTGTAACAGCTTTGTGAAGCAAAAACTTAAAAAAAACATTATTGCTTGTTTCTATTGATTTTCTAGTTTTGAAAAAATCCAAATCAATATCTAGAACGAAATTATTAATCCAAGAATCTCTAGGCATGCATAAATCAAATTTCCTAAAGTGATTTTTTAGATTCTCATCAGAAATACCTAAATCATATTCATCTTCGAGTCTAGAGTTAACTATTATTGGTTCATCGTCATAATCTACATCTCCATTTATACAATATATCCTATTGGGTTTAGAGTTATACGAGTCATCACAGAATACCAAAGCTTTTTTAAAGAACCCAGCTTTTATAGCAGCATCAATATGTTCGTCATGTTTTAATTTTAAAATAGTATCAATATCATTTGCTTTTATTTTCTCTATTAATTGAAATTTTTCTTCGTCATATTTATCTTGCCTTGCATTATAATATAGAAAATTCTGAAAACAATTATGTAAATCTGTATGATGGTCGAAGGTCAGTAAATAAGGTTCTATATCCTTATATTTATACCAATGAATTAAAACATGGTGATGCTCTTCACAAACAAAAATCTCTTTTTTATTAATTACTAAATTTTGTATATCCATTACTTAACTAAGACTATTTAATAATTATTTTGAATTGAACTTTTCCAGCTTATATCCTTTTTTCTCCCCAGTACTTTTTCTGTAGTAGTTCATTCTTACTTTGAATAACTTCGAAAGTTTATTGATTTTTTCCTTCAGGTTATCATATTTCATTTTATCATCTTCCATAATTAAATGATAGAATGATGCCCAAAATATTGCCGCATCACCAAAATAGATTCCTTTTTTGGGACCAATAATTGAGTAGCATTTCTTGTTTAGAAAAATTTGAGAAGCTAAGGCTTCGTTAACTGTTGAACAAGCGGATATAAATAGTCTTTTGTAGTCTAGATATGGATTTAGAATTTCGCCTAATCTTTTAAATTTAATATCATCTAGAGCCAAATCAAGACTTTTTTTACATCCATGAGAAGATATATGTAAATATCTATATTCTGATTTTTCAAAAAGGTCCAATACTTCAATTAGTTCTTTTTCGGTTCTAATGAAATAATATTTTGATGGAATATTACCTAAATGGAGAATTTGGGAAATAAACTCACCCTCTAACTGTTTCTCTTCTTCGTCTTCAAAGGTTACGCTCTCTATTATAAAAACCCCTCTTTTTGGCATATTTAAGTATTATCAAAGTTTAAAACTCTCTTCTTTTTTTCTTGATAAAAAAAGAAACAAAAAGATACTCATTACTATCTATTGTTTTTTAATGGTATTCGTGAATCTGCGATTTCAAGGCTTACAGACAATTTTAGAAACAATGTACGGCTCAGTCGCTATATTCTAGAAAGCATTCTAACTATTAAGACAGCTTTAAATTTCTTGTATCGTTATATCGTTCAACAAACTGTATTGCGAGCCCTCTAGAATATGGCCACGCCTCTCGCCTATTGTTTAGCTAAAATTCTCTTAGGCCAAAAAAAACGACTAGCTTAATCCTTGTATTTTCAATTCTTCAATATAGGGTTCCACGCCATTTCCAAGTGGATTAAGTTGTCGTTTACCGAAGAAATCTTTATATCTTTTAAAAGTTGGATTTTCTTCTAAATTATCCTTTTCTCGCAAAACGACATCTATTACTGCATCATGTCTTACCATTCTTGATAGTAATTGACGTAACTCAAAGTCTGCATACGGTAGAGAGTAACCAATGAAAACTATTTTATTCGCTTCTGAAAGTTCAATACCAGCATTTTGCCATATTAATTTCACTTGAAAATTGTTTAGGTCTTTTAGAAAAGTTGGCATGATTAAGTTGCTTTCTAAAGCATAGTTGTTACCATTATAATTTTTTCTGCAATGTCTACACTTAGAATTTCCAAACCTTCTATAATCAACTAACTTATTGTTAAACTTAATATATAATCTTTGACAATTAGTGCATTGTAACCAGTTCATTGAACCATGAAGTTTAAGTAATTTAACATTATACTTGCCCTCCCCCAAAGCTTGTAAGCCAGGTTTTATTTTATGATCATGCTCATCATATGAACTGACATGGCAACAATAATCCACTACTCCATCTATAAGACTATCTTTTTTATATAGTGTCCTAATAGCCGAGTTTAATGAATTATCCAATAGGATATCCCAATTAGTAGATAATATTGAAATTGTATCTCTTTTTATGTTGCTTACTCTTTTTTGGGCTTCACTAACGATAATTTTAGCAAAATCGTCAATATATCCTTTGTTGTCATTTTTATCTAATCTCTCTTTAAGCGCCACGACTATTAAATTATAAATGTCTTCTCTTAATGATTTAAGCTTCTTTGGTAATATTCCTCTATAAGATACATTGTCAATGATACATCTGTCTAGAGGTGTGAATACATCTTCTAGAGTGACTTTTTTAAAATTAGCTTTATCTATAAACAACTGATTTTCTAAAAAGTTTTCAAACTTGTTTAATTTGTTAATTATTGTGTCCTGTTGACTAAAATTCTCATTTCGCAAGTTTATTATATCTTCTACTAATTCGTTTTGTAATGGTGCCCCAGCAGGTTTAGAAAACCCTGCTCCCAGTACATAGACAGTTTTATTGTTCATTATCATTTATATTATCAGACCATTTACTTACTAAATCAATGGTCTTATTATTAGGTTCGTGCTTTTTAGCTATTTGATTGACTTTAATAATAACTGGTATTTGAGCAGCTAGACCAGCAACAACGCACGTACCAGTAGCTAAAACTGGTAAAGCTTCAAATGAAACTTTATCTAAGTACGATACAGTTTTTTCAATTGCATTTATGTCTTTACTATTAATCAACCTATGCAGGAAATAATTGTGCAAT
The DNA here is from genome assembly GCF_014855495.1 of Euzebyella saccharophila. GTDB lineage: Bacteria > Bacteroidota > Bacteroidia > Flavobacteriales > Flavobacteriaceae > Euzebyella > Euzebyella saccharophila. Next base: position 196,960 of record NZ_JACYFJ010000003.1, read on the forward strand.
TGGGAAATAATTGTCGAGGAAATATCAGAAGGCCTTTGGCTTGCAATTGTTAAGAAAACTCCGAACTTTCTACCTTCTTTAATTATTTCTTCAAATGTTTCTAAACGATAGTCCTTCCACGTTTCGCTTTCTCTTTGAGATGCGTATGACAAGATATTATGCGCTTCATCTATTATTATATTCAACGAACTGTTGGTCTGTTTAATTTTCTTTTTTTTATGTTCTGAATATAGTTTGTAGGATACCAGCAAAGGGACAAGTTTCTTAATATTTAAATTCGCATTGTTTAAATTAATTATGGTAAAAAACTTATCATTCCAGAAATCTGAAGTTTCATCCTTAACAACTCGAATTACTTTACCAATATCCTTTTGAAAACTCTTTAATTTATTGATAGCTGGTGCTATATGCTCATTTTGAGCTCGGTTACTTATAACATCATAGATTAATTGTAAATAAAGGAAATCAATGATTTTTGATATGAAATTATCTCTAAACTCATAGCTATCAACATGTCGATATATTAAAGTATTCTCTATTTCATTAGGATAAGACCTTAAAAAAACTCCATCCAACATAAACTCTGCCGACTTGTTATGAAAATCTAAATCGTCGGTTAAATCTCTTTCAATACCATTGTCATCATAAGATTTCGGTAGTATCTCCTTTAAGTAATCGAGTAATAATAATGCTCTAACTTTATCAGACATTTTAAGTATGTCAACGACTCTTTTACGAAGCATGTTTTTAAAGAATCTCAATGCATCATCAGATCTTGAAACAGTTTTATAAAAATTTAATGTTCTTGCCAAAAAGGGACGTTGTGTTTTTTCCGTTGCACTTGCCATGATAGAAAATAGTTCAACATCTAATAAATCAGCCTCACTAAATTCTAATTTCTCATTACCCTCCTGTGTTTTGGTTGAAAGATTAATTACGTGCTTTTCTTCAATTATAGCATCATCGTCATTGTACTCACCGTTAAAATCAAATAAGAGGAATTTTGCATTTTTCCGAAACTTTTTTTCGCTTTCAAACCGCGTAAATAAAGTACGATAAAGTTTTGCTAACGTATACGATTTACCACTTCCTGTGTTACCAAAAATGCCTATATGACTGGCAAATAGGGCATTTACTCCCAAATTAATTGTCTGGCCAGTCTCTAAAGCAAGCGTTCCTAATTCAAGTGGAACATCCTCTTCTGGAACAAAGTTGTGAATACTTTGAGCTTCTTCTTTATCAAGTAAATAACATTCATTATCTATTAACGGTAATTCATTAATACCTCCTATAAACTTGTTATTTTCAATATAGCCCAGGAGTTTTACAACCAAAATTCTATGAATTTTGTTTTCTGCTTTAGAATATTTCCCGTTAAATATTTGGTCTTCCCTGATTTGCTCGCTTTCTACTTTAGCTATTATTGCAATAAAACCTTTAACTATTTTTAAATTACTACCAACACTTACATTTTTTAATAATTCACCTTTATATAGTAAATGAGATGCATTTTTTTGTTTATCAACGCTTACCTTAATTACTCTTCCTTCTACAGAAAAAACCTTACCTATTCTAAAAATAGAATCCTTTAATAGAGTCTGTTCTGTAACCCCAGTTTTCTTCGACATTTTAGATGATTTTTGGAGTTACTTTATTTTTAATATGAGAAAAAATCATTTCATTAATTTCCGAGAAACCAAATTCGGTAAAACTTTTTATATCCATATCTTCTTTATTATTAGTATAAAAATCAACCGGGTCAATAATTTTTAAATTATTATTATGCAAGTGATTTTTACTAATTCCTAGAGTTTCGGATATATCTTTTTTAGAATTTTCACTATATGCTACAACATAAACTTGTAAAGTTGGATTGGAATTTGCTGCTCTTATCGTAATTTCTCTAATGTGCTCATCAGCAAATGAAAATCCAAGTACAAATAAGACTGAATTTTCTTTTTCCATTTCATTTGCAAACAACCTTAACAGTTCATAGTAGTAATTATTTAAAATAGTAGTTTTGAATTTTTCTTTAGTTGGATTTACAATTTGAAGCTCGTCATATGTACTAAAAAAATCCATTATTTTATTCAATACATCATCCTTTTGAGTCTTGCCTAATCCCTTAATTTTCGTCTTTGCTTTTGGGACAAGATTAGATAAACCATCTTTTTTATCTATGGCTATAAAACAGTTAGTATTGAACTTTGCAAGAGAGTTACGAACATCTATAAACTCCTTTTGATTAGAAAAAATTATTTGCTTTTTTTCTTGTTTCCAACTTAAAGAACCATGTAATTTATTTAAGTTAAAAACAGGAATTTCGGAAGTGTTTTTATAGTGCAGACTTGTTTTATTGTAGGATTTTTGAAAGTTGCTTAAATTAAAAATAGGTTTTAGTCTGCCTTTAAAGCCATCATTGAATTCAACCATCGTAATTTCTAATGCTTTCTCAAAAAATAAATCAATATTAGTTGTAAATAGATTAACCTGTTTGTTTAAAATTGGTGTATATCTATTCAATAAAATCACATTAATATTTAGTAAAAAATCTTCATAATTTCCAATAACTTCTTTGTAAAGAATTTCCTCATCTTTTGTTTTTACGTAGTCGTCAAGACACTTATTCATCACTTGTTCAAAGTAAACTTTATAAATTGAGGCTTTTATCAAATAACATTCGAGGGTATCTAAAGTATCATCTTTATCGAGTTCTTCAAGTAATGATTCAATATTGCCAAGAGTAATAAGATAAGGTCTTGACAATCCTGAACCAATTAAAAAATTAATATTGCTTGACTGTATTGTATTTTTAATTATTTCTAGTTTCATTATTTTATTTTATAAATTTTTTGCTCAATAAGAGTATAACAAATTCTCTCTATGAAACATTGATTAGTGTTTAAGTCAAGTATTAAATTCAATCCAGGGAGGAATTAAATATACTGATTTTTAACAAGTAACTAATTACGTATATCTGTCAGGACAATAAATATTTGTAGTAAAATACCATTCCACACACATTACACTCCCCTCCTACCGTCGGGTCGCATAATAAGTGTTCCATTACTCTTTAGAGAAAGTTTTTAGAAAGAAAAAAATCAATGAAGATGGTAACAACTTTCGCTTTTAATCAAAGCTCAAGTTACATAACGCGGAACATTATGATTCTAAAAAGAATCATAATTTGACGTTATATCAAATAGCGAAAAGTTATTGAGAATTTAACCCAATTCAAAGACTAATTGTATGCAAGGTATTTTCGTTTCGGATATCTTGTTTTTTTCAAGCTTCCAAAAGGTTTTCATTTAAGAATCGCTCAGGTATTCCTTCCCCTTTTCATGGGAGTTCTTGGTCCCTTTTTCGGAACTCTTTACATTATGCCTCTTAACCATGGTTTCAGGATTGCAAATGAACTCCCTAGAATATAATCAAAAATAGTCGCACTCTATACAAAATCCGCTTTTTGTAAAGAGTCTAAATCTATCAACAGTCATGAAATAAATGATCTTCAAGTCAGAACTAATGGAGAGTTTAGATAATTGAAATCGGTAAAAAATTCCAAAAAATCATTTTTGCGAAATATTCCCTAAACAATCCTGAAACCGCCTTACCCACTATTCATTCAAAGTGATATAGTAGCCATTATTAACCTTTATGGAAATTTCCCCTTTCCTGAGTTTTTGATTGACGGCATCAATATCCTCATAGGCATACAAGTATTTTTTACCCACTTTGAAAAAACTGACCAATCCCAGTTCCCTCAAAGCCTGCATAATTTGGCCATTGTAAGATACGCCAAGCCTTTCGCAAAATGCCTTTCCAGTTAGGTTAAGTGGTTGTATGTTTATCTGATTGCCCATTGAATCCAATAGTGCCCAACGCCAGTTTATCTCTTTTTTAGTTTCCTTTTCTTCCTTCGCTTCCAACGGTCGAAATCCTCCAGCTCCATCTTGAAAGGAGTGAAAGGTTCGTCATCTAGGCCATCTTTTTGAGTGCCTCCCAAATCGTATTTTGGTTTTTCACTAATTTGGATTGTCCCTCCCTCAGCATCTTTTGTTTCTCCGCTAACGTTCCTTGATGAGCCTGTATCTTGAGCAACAGCTCCTTTATTTCCTTGTTCTGGATAATTATTTTCGAGAATAACTGTACGGTCTCTGATTTGTTCATAATCGATTTGTTTTATGATGTTGTTCCATGAATATTTTCGGCCCAGACTGCTCCCCTTATAAATAATCCCCTCATATTTGAAGGAGATGCCTGAGACCCTTCCCGTTGTTTTGCTGATATTGAACTTTGGGCGAATATCCCTAGACCGCGATTGATGGATGAACTCCGCTGTATTATTCGAGCGTTTCAATGCTTCCCTCAGTTGCTGTTGAAGTATACTTTTGATTGGTGCGTTACCCGTCCGAAGCGATTTTTCGATTTCTTTTTGAGTGAGTGCCGCCCTTCGCTCCAAAGTTGTGTCCGGTAGCTCGGAAAGACCATATTTCTTTTCCAGTTTTCGTACCAAACGTTCACTACGCTCATAATCCTTGCTATCGCTGACCAGCGCGCCGGATAGTTTTACCCTGTTGGCAACGATATGGATGTGTTGGTGGCTTTGGTCGTTATGGCGGTACATGATATACTGGTTGTCATCGAATCCCATTCCTTGGAGATAATCCAGTCCCATCGAAACGAATCCCTTATCGCTCATTTTTTCATCCGGCGGAAGATTCAAGGAAACATGATATACCGCTTTGCCCAACCTAGGGCGTAGCTGCCGGACCAAATTGAACTCTTTGGTCATCTCGACCGTAGTATCCAAATCTATGTTGGCATCCAGCACAACGGCCTGGCCCATCTCCACCTTTTTTTGATTGTAGGCCAACAGTCCGTAAAAATCCTTTCCTTTAATCTGTTTGGCTATCATTTGTTTTTAATATTCGATTTTAATTCTTGCAAAAGATGCCGTAGCTCTGCCAATTGCCCGTGCAGAATTTTTGGCGAGTGCATCCGCAAATGGGAATTTCTCGTAAGCTGGTTAATGTTGTTACCGATCCGGCTTAGTTCGACGAACAATCTTCTATCCTCCGGTGTCACTTTGGTCCTTGGTAGCGGTCTGCCCGCTACCTTTTTCCGGATGTAATCCGGTATGCCCATGCCCAATGTTGCCGCATTTCCGGAAACGATCAAATATTCGTTGACCGTCATGCGCACATTGACACGTATCGCCTTTAGTGATTCAATATCTTTTTTTGGCCGTGCCATAATTCCGGGGTTTGGGGAGGATCCCCAACAAGCCTCGCGAACGAAGTGAGCGGTTTTTGCTTGCAAAAACATGGCTTGCTACGTGACCTCCGATTAACTTAGGCCAAACCTAAAACATATCGCAAGTCAAGAGGGGCTTTGGCGTACATGGAGTGTTGTACGGTAAATGGATTCAGCAGAGTTTTACGTCCTCGAACAGGACTTTAAGGGAAGTTTCAGCTTCGGGAACTTCAAAGTACCTGTGCGATTCCAATACAAGGTGTTGCAATGCGGACCTGTAGCGTGCCTTGGCATGGGCATTGTCCTCATAATAGGTGCAGGGGTCTTTGGGGTGCACCTCCGTGGGGGTGGCAAAGGATTTTACATCCCTGTTCATGTACTCGAACCGTTGGGAAGCCCTTCTATGGATACCATCAAGGGTTAGGTCATCGGGATATTTCGGGACATCGTAATAAAGTTCTTCCAAGATTACGATAAAAGCCCTTCTACGGGAAAGTTTCGGCTTTTGTGAAGCGATGCCGATTGCTTTTTCAAGATCTCGCACCAAACGTTCGGCCAATATTATCTGTGATCGAGAATACTGTTTCCCATTGATTTCCGGATGTTCTTCCTTGGCCAGATATTCCAGATACTTGAGCAGTTTTTCGGATGGAATCACAACTTTGGACCGCCCCTGCGTTTGTTTATGGTTGGGACATTCTCCAAAGCATTTTTCAAGGTCGAGGCAAGTTTTTCAGACCGTAAGGAAAGACCCAATAGGTGTTGTTGCGTTATCGAACCCGCCAACAAATAATCTGTTAGGGAAGTTTTATCTGGCCACAGCTTGGACTTTACGATAAGATGCAGCAATAATTGTTCATGTGCATCGAGATTATAGCGGGAATTTTCTAATTCCTTGCCAAAATTTTTGAGATAAACCTCGGGACGTGGTTTCTTTTCTTTCACGGTTTTCTCCATATTTTCCAATACGACCTGTATTGATAAATGCGCGGCCAAATAAGCCACGGAGAATCGGCCATATTCCCATTTTCGGTACGATGTGGTCTGATCCAACAGTTCTTCCTCTACAAAATCTACAAGCGGTTCATTGGACAATGGACGTTTCAGATCATATTCGCTATTTTGGAGTGCTTCCAACTGTGATTTCGCGTCACCATCCAAATTGTTTATCAGATGTCTTGCAAATGTTTGGGACAGGTCGAACAGCGGTTGTTTACCTTCCAGAATTGCCTTTAAAAGCAGCTCCCTTTGTTTTTCAGGGACTTCATCATAATGAAGCCCATAAGTAAAGATGACAGCGATGAGGGTCTTCAGTTGATCCTCCGAAAGTGTAAATCTATTGTGGGAAGGGGAAGTATTATCCAGCTCTCTGATGACCCCCTTAAATGACTGTCGGCCGATGGGCCGACCGAAATCCAATACTTTGTACATGGTTTCAGACATAGTATAAAATTAATCAATGAAACGGGATAGATTCAAAAATTCGATCACATTATATTCGATCTTCTCTAAATTGCCTTTTTCTTTTTTTCGGCAAATAAGATACCAATAATAGAAAGGTGGTCTTATATATCCTAATTACTTCCGAGACGTAATTTATCTCCTCCCTAGTTAATTTTGGCATCGTTTACTTAGACTTGGGTTTTTCAATAGAGAATAGAATTAATGGAACAATGGTCATTAATGTAAAAATAACCAGAGTGAATATTCTTATCACAAAAACCACTTTAGTCTCTTGAACGTCCAATTTTGCAAAAAGCGGCACTATGAACGAAAACAGAGATATAGACAGTAGTAAAGCCATTACGCTTAAATACTTCTTCGAACTGACCTTCATAATTTTTCCCATTTTGTTTACAAATTGATTATTGTCAGATAAACCCGGTAACCTCACAAAAATTAATCATGTGATTCTTTGTTATTACTTTTTAATATATAAAGTTATGACCAAAACCTTTCCTGACTATTCTCAACTTTTAGGTTTTGGAAATTCCAGTTTCATTCTCCAATCCAAGGCGTTCATTCTTTGTAAAAAGGCTTGGATTCCCTTGACCAAATCTTCATAGGCTGGGGAATCTCCATAAATCATCTGCTCCTGCATTGTTCTATAATCCGACTTCCATGCTTCGTCAAAATCTTGAGATGGAATGGGCAGTATGTGCTGGGGCTGATGCAGATTATAATCGACTCCACCAAGTTTTGTAAAAACAAACCTATGATTTACAATTATCTCATATAACCCTTTATCGCGGATGGCATTGTTCGCAAATTCCGTTTTCGATAATTGGAAAATATCATAAAGATGACGGCTTAACCTATCAACTCTTATCTTTTCCTTTGGACGTTGGAATTCCTCGTGCAACAAGAACAGTTTTTCCAAAAAAGTCCTTTCGGGAGTTACGGAAGGAACGGATACGGGAGGTTCGACAAATTTTGCATCAGGATATTGTTCGTCTACAAAAGAGTATATCGGTTTAAAATCAAAAGGTTCTCTTAGGGAGCGGCAACCGATCTCGACCTGCACCCTCGGCTGGATATATCCGGGAGATTTCGTGATATAAGGATAGTAGATTTCAATAATGCGCGGATCTTGGTCGCTTGATTCAGCGGGAATGATGTTGAAATCGACATCCTTAAATCCTCTTTGCTTAAATCGCTCTTGTAGCTCCAGATAAAATTCCCCAGAAATATAGGAGCTTGTTTCTTTCCTCAGCTTGGTGAGCTGTTTTTTTGATAATTCCCCGGAATATCCAAAAAATCCACGGTCAACAGCAAGGTCAATGTCCTCGGAGAACCGCTCGATAAGTTTCCATGCCTTGCTTAGCGAGGTCCCGCCCTTAAAGACTAGGTGTTGCGCTATCCCCATTTCAAAGATGATCTTCAATGTCTGAACGACCCACCAGTCCTTTTCAACGGCAAAATCAGGTATTCCCGTTTTGTTCTCAACATTTTTATAAATGGCAAGCCTATCTTCTTCGGGTATATTATAAAATTTCGTTTTATCCATTGTTCAAGCCCTTTTCCATAATCTTCCTAATCCATACCGGTGCCAGAGCAATATCGTGAAGCAGGTCTTTTCGGTCTTCTTTTTTCAAAAGGGCCACGATTTTTGCTTCTTCATCATCGGTCAGTCGTCCTTTTCCGATTTCACGCAGGGCCTGTATCACCAATCCACTTATCTCTCCCCTGGCAGATAAATTCTTTGGGGTGGTCTTCTTTAATTTTATGCTCCGTTTTCCCAGCTTTATCTCGCGGGGAGCTCCGTCGGTTAGAAAGACAAGCTTCATGGGGACTTGCGTGCTAAGCCCCAAAGCACTTAGGGCATATACCCCAGTAGGCACCAATCTGATCTTGTCCCTTTTGGCTATGGCCATAGCGATTTCCTCTGCAGTTGGCAACACCTCTCCCGCGTATTCGCTTATCTTTGGGCGAACATAGATTCCTTGGGCCACTCTTTTTATAAAGCCTTCTTTTTCGATTCTATGAAGGGCCAAACGTATGGCTTCAGGCGAACCCAATGCCCTAAAATCATCGGGAAACAATAGTTCCCCCCGCTTCTTTTTGGAAACGACCTTTTTTATTTTGGATTCAACACTCTCCATACACGCAAATCTATTTTGTAACAAATTTAGTAAATATTTGTTACAATTTTAATGCCACAATTATGAAAACAGGGTCGAACAGAATAGCATAAACCATTTGAACCGATAATACGAAAGGAAATGTATGGAATCCCTGTAGGGGGACTTCCATACGTTTCCGTTACGTTTCGAGGGGGTTGTGCGAAAGCAAACCGCTCGGCCCCGACATCCCGTAGGGATTTCGGAAGGCCGATAAGGTGCGGTTTTTGTACAACTCCCGCAGAAACCATGGGAAGGGAGAGAAAAAGATGGGTCAATAAAAATAGAGGTTACTATGAACTGTCAAGAATACAATATCGGCCATCGTTTGGCAATAAGATATCCCCATGCGGATAATTCCAATGCCCCGAAGAGCCACACCAAATCTTTGATAAAGGGAATACCGACCAATATGAAAAGAAAAAGCAATAACGGTATTCCAAAAAAACGTTTGATCCTTTGCATGCCCCTGAAAATTATGACCATGAAAATGATAAAACCTAAAAAGGGCAATTTTTGATATAGAATTTCAATAGATAGCATATAGGCTTGGTTTTACTTTCGCTTGGTAATTTATTTCAGACATTAATCGAGTTTACCTTACCGCTCTCCAAATTCACAAATGCCCCGTGCTTCTGTATTTGCTTATGATACAACAACCGAAACAGACAGTCGGACGCATGGGCGACCAATACATCGTTGATAAACAATGACTGTTCTTGCAATTTGTCAGAATAGGCGCATCCCGCCCCCTGTAAGTTCGGGGTATCGTGCGCATCCAAATCGGGGAAAAAGTCGATTATGTTTTTCAGTTTATCCACCATTTCAAAATCTTCCCGTTCCATTTTTCGCTTCTCATCGAACAATGTTCCCAGAACAAACTGCCCTGTATTCCAACTGTTCCCCAAATCCAACCAGTAGTATCTATTGGCGTAATCGGAATCTTTGTGGTGGTGTTGAATCGATTGCGCCAATTGCACCCGAAAACGGGCATTGTCAACGCAAGTGATGATGATATTCGCCCGTACATCCTCTCCTTCGGGCAGGGCATCCATCGGAATCCCCTGCCATTGTAGACCAAAAGCCATATTGACTTTGCACACGGCATTGACCACTTTGTATTCCCCGATATCCGATAGGGTATAAAGTTGCCGTCCTACATTGTTCGGCTCTACCTTGTCGGAATCATAGGCAATGACATGCAACCCTGGGTGTCCCACTTGCCGTAGGGCATAATCTATCCTTGCCAATCTTGCGAGCATCAATGAGCCTGTACCACCCACCCCTATCAACGCAACCTTAATGGGATGTGTCGGGTTATAAAAATAGTTGGGGGCAAAGTGTATCCTAGTTTTCATACAATTGGTTTAAGGTCAATTTGTTGGCTATCAATACTTCATCGTCAAATAACGGTTTTTCAAAATTTTGCTTCATTACGTTCACTATGTTGCCATCTACCAATTGGTTATGGTGCGTTTCGGTGAAAACGGAGCGAAAAAACTGTTGTTCCACAAATCCCATAACGTCCTCGTAGTATTCAAATCCATCATAATCCATCGAAACGTTGCCCATACAAACATTGCCCTGCCTACCTATATTCAGCAACGGGGCATGATATAGTGGGGTGTCCTCCGTTAGGGATTCCTTTCGGTTCAGGGCGAATACCTTTAAGGCGTTGCCCTCCAACTTGAAAATCAATTTGGGCAAGGGATATTTTCCCGATGGGATGCCCGTTTTGGTATCGAAGTAAAGCATCCGTTGTTTGGGATGTACGTACCATATCAGTTGAAAATTACCCTTAAAATCGAAGTGTATCAGGTTCTTTGGAAGCATTCCCTTGAAGCTGAACTTTATCAAATCGCCCTCTAGGCAGGTAAAGATGTTTCGGGCGGTGTCCTTTGTCAATGGCATCCCTGCGGTCAATTTTGTTCCTGCTACCTCGTGATACGAAAAGTAGTGGTCGTTACGATAGTTCTCGTCCTCCCGTTCATATCCGATGATCGCGAATTTTGGCAAGAAGTGATCTTTGGCGTTCATTACTGTTGTTCGTTCCATGTGCTAGAGTTTATTTAAGAGTTCGTTCAGGTCGTTGATAAATTCTTCCAATTGGTTCAATCGATGGGGGATGCCATCATCGAAGGGTTCTATATTTCCGTTTTCGGCAACGGTATGTTGATAGGCGGAAATAATATCGTAATCGTTCGAGCAGTCGTTGAGCATTTGAATGTACCCATTGGCGAATGCGCTATCTTCCCTATCGACTACAAGAAACGATTCCCAATGCTCGAACATACAGTCATACCCGTCCTTTATACTTAAAAGGAACGGCACCTGAAAATCGATGTTTTCCGCCTTTAGCAACAATTCCTTGATTTGTTTGTAAATCGGTTTTTGAGGTTGGTATTTGTCCAATAGGGTTTTCCAATCCCTGATTTCGTAGGATTCCAAAAAGGTCTTATACCGTGCGTAGAACTTGGTCGAATGGTTCTTCATGACATTCTTGTTATCCTTGTAGTACGCTACATCCTCAAAAAGAAATTCCCATAGCCAGTCGATTCTCGATTCACAGCTTGGGAACAGACCGCCATAAGGCAGGCTTTTGACGAAGGACAGCAGAATGTGGAAGAGTGGTCGGTTTCGATGCCTTAGTTGGATAATAGGACGGACGGGAATGAAATATACCGTACTGCGATTGCCGATGAACTTTTTCAAAATCAACCTTAAATTTCTATCGCCTTGAAGCACCTCTATATGGTCGATACTGCCCCTTGTCCTCAATCTATCGGCACACCGAAGCACTACATCGTTCAAACTATCGGATGGCGTAAATTCCCAATGGTCGATGCTGCCCGTAAACTTTCTGGTTATAACCACCATCAATCGGGCAAGCTCCATAATGTCTGTATAGGAATCCTCTTCTATTAATGGATGGGATAGAACGGGCAACAGGTTTATGTCAGAAATGGAAAAACCTTTGGTTGAAGTACCTTCGGTCTTTGCGTTCCCCGTTGGTAGTGTTTCTGCTGTACCGCTCGAAACAATCGGTCGTGAAATGTTGTTAAATCTTTTGGGGGGTTCAATCTGTATTTCGGCTTGCATCGGTCTTGTTTTAAAAAATCGTCTATGTTCATCGTTCTATCCCTTTGTTCCCGCCAAGGTCTTGAAGTGGATTTCATGGAAGCCGTTTACGATACCCTTGTCCATGATGTTAGCGTTGGTCAGTTCTGCATATAACTGTGCATAGTGTTCCATAATCTGCTCATGGGTCAAGTTGTAATCGATGTCATCCAATTCTATGGAGTTGTTGTTACCATTTTGATAAACGTACTTTCGTGTTATAGTAGCTACTTCCATTAGTTGAAAAGTTGAGGGTTGTCGTATGCTTTCATATCGTCAATGACCTTTTTGGCTTCCTTGTGTTCAGGGTCTATCTTCAAAATTGCCGTGGCAAGGTCCGTAGCTTTTTTGTGGTCTTGCATCGGGTTAAAGCCCTTCTCCTTTAAGAGTTGCTTAAGCTCGGTCGCTTTCTTGGCGGTCGATTCCTTTTTCTTTTTCGCCTGTTGGGTCTTTTGTTCGGTTTCCTTTAAGGATTTTTCAAAGGCCACTGTATTCCTAAAAAGGGCTTTGGTCTGCTCCAAGGGTTTTTGGAGTATTTGAAAGAATTTCTCGTCCACTTCCGTAACGTTTCCCCGTAGGGTAAGTGGTTTGAGGGATTGGAGTGCCTTGTCCTTGGCGTTCGATTTGGGAAGTACGGATACACTGACCGTCTCATCATCGAACAGTATACTGATGCCGTACTGTTCGACACCTATCTGTTTCAAGGTCGAAAAAAAATTGCTCATCTTGAAGAGTTATTTATCTGTTATACAATCACTTAACTACCTTAAAGATACGCCCAAACCTTTGGGAATACCCGTAAAATCGGACCAAATGTCACCCTTGACTTCTTCTTTCCCTAACCACAAAATACGCCCCGAAGGGGCGTTGGAACAGGTGTTTGTATGTTGGGATTGGGCGGGGCTAATTTAACTCTTTAGATGAACTCTAGGCGGCCTCACAACTATTTATTGGATTAGTTGGCTATAACTTCCAAGATAGGAGAAGTGATATAGTGATTGGTTTATTAAGAAGTGCATTAATTTAAAAGTCCAATTTTGTATACACACAATGTTCTATAAAATGTCAATCAACGAAACAACTAAAAAGGACCATATTTGCGCCACCCTTGCCAAGGATTCTCATGTCTATTGGTATGTACATTAAATGGACGCTTTTATAGTCCTAGCTAAATTTATGAGAGTATATATAATTGATTGTCCTTAAAGTATCCTTAATCATTCAGTGTAAATCTTCAACTAAAAGTGGACTGAACTTGGTCTAAAGATAAGTGATGGTTTTGTTATCTTCAAGGCTAGCCTTGAAGATGGATTCATTAACCATTTAAATCACTTAAAATGACAAAGAAGAAGAACACGGAATCAATCGTAAAGGACATCAAGAGAAAGACAAGGCGCAAGTTCTCCGCCGAGGAAAAGATCAGTATCGTACTGGAAGGCCTCAAGGGCGAGGAATCGGTATCCGGCATATGCAGGCGAGAGGGAATCGCCCCGGCACTGTACTACCGTTGGAGCAAGGACTTTTTGGAGGCTGGGAAGAAACGCCTGATGGGCGACACCATGCGTGAGGCCAATACCAGTGAGGTAAAGGAACTGCGTGGGGAGAACTCCCAGCTCAAGGAAACGGTGGCCGAGCTTCTGCTCCAGAACCGGGTGCTCAAAAAAAGTACGAATGGCTTAGGGTAAAATGGAGGAAGTACATGCGATTTACCCAACAGGAGAAATATGAGATCATACGGCTCGTGGAGACATCCGAGATAGGCGTGAACAGGACGTTGAAGGAAATAGGCATCAACAAGAGCACCTTCTACAACTGGTATGGTAAGTACCTCGAAGGCGGCTTTGACGGACTTGCGCCCAACCATAGGGCACGCAATACCTATTGGAACAGGATACCCGACAAAATAAGGTCGGAGGTCGTGGAGATGGCCCTGGACTTCCCGGAGGAATCCTGCCGTGGACTTGCCTGCAAGATGACCGATGAACGGGAGTACTATATCTCGGAGAGCAGTGTCTACCGCATACTGAAGTCCCGTGGACTGGTGACATCCCCTGCCTTTGATACCATGGCCGCCTCACAGGAGTACAGGGACAAGACCACAAGGGTTCACCAGATGTGGCAGACGGACTTCACCTATCTGAAGATCGTGGGATGGGGATGGTACTATCTCTCGACCATCCTGGACGATTACAGCCGTTATATCGTCCATTGGGAACTCTGCCCCTCGATGAACGCGGGGGACGTGAAGAAAACAGTGGGAAGGGCACTGGAAAAAGTGTCGCTGCCCAAGGGGAAAATGCCAAGGCTCCTGTCCGACAACGGGCCCTGTTACATCAGTGGCGAACTGAAGGAGTTCATAAAGGAAAGGGAAATGGAGCACATCCGGGGAAAGCCCAACCACCCACAGACACAGGGCAAGATAGAGCGTTACCACCGTTCGATGAAGAACATCATCAAACTGGACAACTATTATCTGCCGGGTGAGCTCAAGGAAAGGTTGGAAGAGTTCGTGGACTATTACAACAACAGGAGATACCACGAATCATTGGAAAACCTGACCCCTTCAACCGTATATTTTGGATTGGACAAAAAGATATTGGAAAACCGTAAATCGATAAAGAAAAGAACGATGCTCAAAAGAAGGAAAGAGCACCAAATTCAAAAGTTGAAACTATGACTTAACTTTGGACCGGGTCAGTTCAGATTCGTTTGAAGACGTACACGAACGAATCGCAACCGGCATCCCTTGTGACAGGATATTTGGCAAACGATGTTTATATTGTCGGGTCTGTCGAAGGAACTATACAGGCCTACCATGCCAAAGACGGAAAAAAGATATGGTCGCACAAAAATCCCGCTCCAATTATTTCTTGGCTGATTTTAGATGATGACTCGCTCTTTTTGGGGGGTGGCATTCCTAAAATGTTCGGGGAATGGGCTGGCTCAAACAAGAAAGGACATGGCCTATATGCCTATTCGCTAAATCACTAAAAATCACAGTTCATTCTGTTTGTAATAGAATCGAATTAATCCCACTTCATTCTTTGCAGTCTCACTGCGTTGAAAATTGCCAAAAGCGCCACACCCACATCAGCAAAAACAGCTTCCCACATCGTCGCAAGACCACCTGCACCGAGAATGAGGACTATAACCTTTACACCAAAGGCAAGCCCAATATTTTGCCAGACAATCCTGCGGGTAGAACGACCAATTTTAATCGCTCTCGCAATCTTGCTTGGCTGGTCGGTCTGTATAATGACATCGGCTGTTTCGATGGCGACATCGCTTCCTAAGCCACCCATCGCAATTCCTACACCACTTGCTGCCAAAACGGGTGCGTCGTTTATGCCATCGCCGATAAATGCGACTTTCATATCAGGTTGTTTTTTGAGTTCTTCGACTTCGTTCAATTTGTCCTCGGGCAACAATCCGCCTTTCGCCCAATCAATATTTAGTTCATTGGAGACTTGCTGCGTAATGGAATCTTTGTCGCCAGATAGCATTATAATTTTTGTAATTCCCGCATCCCTAATTTGTTTAATGGCTTGGTGCGCATCTTCCTTCAGTTCATCTGCGATGGTTACATAACCTGCAAATTTCCCGTCAATGGACACCATAACGATTGATTCTACAATGCCATCCGTTTCCGAAGGGACTTCTATGCCATTTGAGGTCATCAAAGCTTTGTTTCCTACCAACACTGTTTTTCCGTTGACTGTTCCTTTCAATCCCTTTCCGGCAACTTCCGATACATCAGTCGCTTCATAATCCGAGCCGTCAGCTTTATATTCGAGAATCGCCTTGGCGATAGGATGAGTGGATTGCTCTTCCATCGCCATCAAATACTTCATAAACTCGGTTTCCTCAAATGTGATGGAATTGATTTCCTTGATTTTAAAAACCCCTTTAGTAACAGTTCCTGTTTTGTCCATTACGACCGTGTTCACTTGGGTCATTGCATCGAGAAAGGAAGCACCCTTGAAAAGAATACCGTTGCGGGATGCCGCACCCAATCCGCCAAAATAGCCCAGCGGTATAGAGATGACTAAAGCACAAGGACAGGATATCACAAGGAATATTAATGCTCGATAGAGCCAATCCCTAAAAACATAATCATCTACAAAAAAGTAAGGTAGAAACGTCAGTCCGATGGCAAGGAATACAACGATTGGCGTATAAATCCGAGCAAATTTTCTGATGAACAGTTCGGTCTTTGATTTTCTGGCAGTTGCATTCTGTACCATATCCAGAATTCGTGCAATGGAACTATCCTTGAATTCCTTGGTCGTCTCGATTTCGATTACACCATCAAGGTTGATGCTTCCAGCAAAAACGGTATCGCCTTTAGCAATTGTATCAGGTTTGCTTTCGCCTGTCAAGGCAGCAGTATTAAAAGAACCCTTTTCAGAAAGTATAATGCCATCAAGAGGAACTTTTTCGCCTACACGTACCTGTATCTTTTCACCGATTTCAACAGTCTCGGGATTTACTGAAACAAAATCACCATCACGATAAACCAAAGCCTCATTTGGTCTTACATCGAGTAAGGCTTTTATATTTCCCTTCGCACGGTTAACGGCCGCATTCTGGAACAGTTCGCCCACAGCATAAAATAACATTACGGCTACGCCTTCTGGATATTCGCCGATAGCGAACGCCCCTAAAGTGGCTATGGACATCAAGAAAAATTCGGTAAAGAAATCACCATTTTTAATACTTTTCCAGCCTTCTCTTATCACCGGAAAACCAACAGGGATATAGGCTACCGTGTACCATACTATGCGAATCCATCCTTTGAAGAAAGGAAACGCATCAAAGTAATCAATAGCAATTCCGGCTATCAACATTACAAAGCTGAAAATAGCCGGTAGATAGGTTCTAAAGTTTGAAATTTCTTCAGGGCTGCTATGGTTATGGCCATCATCGTGACTGTGCTCGCCCTTATGTTCTTTTGGGTCAATGTCCCGTAAATTTACTTTTTTCTTTTTCATATGTTCTAATCAAGTTTGATATCATTTTAAAAACTACTTCGATAATTTCAGTATTCTCAATGCACCGCGCATTACAAAAGTGAAAACGATCCCGCCAATCACTAAATCGGGCCATTTACTATTCAGAAAATAAACCAGCACCCCAGCTACTATAACACCACCATTGACAATAATATCATTGGATGTAAAAATGGCACTTGCCTGCATATGAGCCTCTTGGCTCTTTGCCTTGTTGATGAGCCAGAGCGATATCAAATTACCTGCCAATGCGAAAATTGAAACTATAATCATCCATTGAAACAGGGGCGTTTCGGTATTGCTAAAAAACCTTCTCAAGACCTCTGCAAACCCAAGTATTGCCAATGCCATCTGAAAGTATCCGCTGTATTTCGCAACCTTCTTTTTTCTTGAAATGGCACCGCCTACCGCAAATAGGCTTAATGCATATACGATGGAATCTGCCAGCATATCTAATGAGTCTGCCACTAGACCCATCGAAGAAGAAATCCAACCAGTGGTCATTTCGATAACGAAAAAGCCAAAGTTGATGCCCAAGACCCACCATAGGATTCTTTTTTGTTTGGATTGGTCTTCCATTACGGGTGGTTCGGCTTCTGTGGTTCCTTCTAAGGAATCCCCAAGTTTTAAGCTGGCTATAGACGTTTGTATCGCCTTGACGTCGTCCACGTGATATACTTCCAATTTTCTGTTAGGAATATCAAAATCCAAGTGTTTTACTTGAGCATAAGACTCTAACTTCATCCGAATCATCTGCTCTTCTGAAGGGCAGTCCATTTTAGTTATTATAAAAGTGCTTTTTTTCAAAATCAATCTAATTTGTTTGTTAAAGTAAATTACTGCTACATTTTTCACATATTCCCGTAACCACGAGATTAACATCCTCTGCCAAATATCCATCGGGCAAATTGATATGCGGGATTTTTTGTTCCGTTAAACAAACCGTTTCGTCACAGTTAGTGCAATGGAAATGTAAATGCAAATCCTGTTCTATTTCACAATTACAGCCTTCTTCACAAAGTGCGTATTTAGAGATTCCAGTTCCGTCATCTATGTGATGCACCACGTTTTTTTCTTCAAACGTTTTTAGGGTTCGGTACAATGTGGTTCTATCCGCTTTTGCGAAAGCATTCTCAATATCAGTCAGGGCGATGGCGGCATCCCTATCGGCCATATACTTATAAATCAATATGCGCATTGCCGTTGGGCGAACCCCATTGTCAATCAATCTTTTTTCTATTTCTTTCATTTCTTATCGATGCTGTTTTTGATTTTTTGTGCTTTGGAATAGGCTTCCCAACCTTCTTTTGCCGCGTATGGCACTATCAATAATGCTGCAATAGGGTCAGCCCACCACCAGCCCAGCCATTTTACGAGCAATAGGCCTATTAGGACCACCACAGTCTGATAAAGGCAAATAAAAGTGTCCTTGGCATCGGCCAACAGGGCAGGGCTATCCAATTTATGACCGTATTTTCTTTTGTAGTAAATCAGAATGGGGTTCACTACTAAGGAAACTATCAGTATCCCAATGCCCAACGTGGACCAAGATGCTGTTTCTTGACTTATTAATTTTGAAATGGAATCATAGGATATAAAAATGCAGATAAGGGCAAATGATATGGCGATGACGTAAAGTGTTGTCATCTTTCTTCGCTCTACACGCTTTTCATCCAGACCCTTGATTTCGCCGTGCAATCGCCAACCGAGTGTTCCCGCACTTATGACTTCAATAGTGCTGTCCAGTCCCCAGCCTATCAAGGCGGAACTGTTTGCCGTGAATCCCGCTATAAGTGATACGACCACCTCGATAATGTCATAGATGACATTCCAAATTTGAAGTGTTCTTGCTTGTTTTAGATTTTGTTTTCTTGTTTCTTTCATCTCTTAATGTGCTTCTTCCTCGTTTTCCCCTTTTTTCATTTCCGCCATTAAATAGTAGGCGTTATTAAAGGCATACTTGGTATTCGGCTCTTGTTCGGTCAAAAAATCAATGGCAATCCATTCGCCATCGTGAGTTCCTTTTGTGATTTCCACGGGCATAAACTTCCAATCCTCGCCTTCATTTTTTGCTGTAAACACAAAGGACTTTTCGCCATCGGCTGCGATGGCACTTTCAGGAATTGCCGTGGTCATTGTATTGTCGGTTTGGATGCGCCCTTGAATGTACATTCCCGGTATCAGGTTGCCTTCCTTATTTTCGATTTCGGCGTGTACGTGTATCGCTTTGGGGTTCTGCTCAAAAGTTTTTCCTACGGAATAGATTTCGGCTGTAAGTTCCTTTCCCGGAATGGATTGGACATTGAACCGCACGGTTTGTCCTTCCTTTACTTTGTACACGTCTTTTTCAAATACCATCAAATCGGCGTGTACGTGATGGATGTCCACGATTTCCATTAGGTCGGTTTGAGGTTCTACATATTGTCCTGTTTTAACGGCTACTTTTTCCACAAAGCCTTGAATAGGACTTCGTAGCGCAACCCTTTGATAAATAGTGCCATTTCTCACACCTGATGCACTAACATTTAATTGTTGTAATTGTGCTTCCAAACCGTTCACCATACTTCGTGAAGCTTGATATTCCGCTTCTGCTTTTTGGAAATTGGCACCGCTGCCCACACCTGCATCATAAAGAGTTTTTTGGCGTTCGTATTCTTTTTTGAGAAACTGACTATTGCTATGTGCATTGAGGTAATCCGTCTGTTTCTGTATGATATTGGGATGAGACAAATAGGCCACAGTCTGACCTTTATTGACCTTATCGCCCTCGATGACCTCGATGGAAACTACGTTGGTACCAACAACCGTAGTGATGGTCGCTTCATTTTGTGGCGGAACTTCCAGTTGTCCGTTGGCTTCCACATATCCACTCATATTGCGCTGGGCAAGCGTATCGACTTTCATTTGTAGTGCATCATACTGTTTTGCAGTAAGTGTAACTATTTCATCTTCCTCTTCAGAGTGATTTTCTTCTGTTTCTGAATGTGTTGCATCAACGTGGTCGCTTTCGGTTTTTGACTCGCCACAACTAATTATTGTGAATGCCGTAAGCATTGCGGTAATCGGTAAATATTTTAATTTTTTCATCTTTTTAGTTTTGAAAGTATTGTAGTTCAAACAAGGCATCTAAATAATTGTCAAGCGCATCGAGCGCATCCATTTCGGTGTTTATGGCATCACGTATAATCTGTGTGAATGAAGCATAATCCACCGCACCTTCCTTGTAGGCGAGTAACGCGCCCTTACGCTGTTCTTCTGCAAGTGGCAGAGCTTTATCCCTGTAAAACTGCCAAGATGTTTTCCACTTCTGGTAGCCTTGTACAGCCTGCTTAAATTCAGATTGCAGTTGGCGTTGGATAAAATCTGCATTTGTCCTTGCGATTTCGCTATCGATTTTTGCTGCCTTGGCCTGACTACGCTGTGCGCCCGAAAACAACGGGACTGAAATGCCTGCCTGATAGGTGTAAAATCCACTATCGCCGTTTACCTGTTGCAATCCACCTTGCAGGTTTAATTTAGGAAGTAGCTCGGCACGAGCGGCATTATAGTTTGCTTCGGCTTCATCGATGCGCCTTTGCGAAAATTCCAGCTCGGGATGTCTTTCTAAATCCGCATCCAATCCCAATACAGCCACCTCACTTTCTTCAAATGCATCTGGTACAGAATAAAAAATGTCTGTTGCCAGCCAAAGATTTAGCTTTTGCAACGCAATAGCATAATCGCTTTCTGCTTGTTGCAATTTATTACTGATTTGCAACGCTTGGTTTTTTGCCGATGAATATTCCAATCTTGAAATGGCTTCCACCTCAAAGTTGAGTTGGATTGCCGTTTCAAACTGTGAATAAATGGAATCCAGCTCGCGGTACAGTTCAAATTTTTGTCGCTGTTGGTATGCCTGCGACCACGCCTTTTTTACTTCCTGTTCCACTTGCAATTCAGACAGGTCGAGAGCGGTTTCGGCCAAAGCAATTCGTTGTTTTTGCAGTCGCTTATTAGCACCTATACCCAAGAGGTCGATATTTTGTTGCCCGACACCAACTAAAGTATAAATACCCTGACCATCTGCAATTTCTTCGCCGCCCGTAAAAACTTGCGTTTTTCCAAAATCATAAGCAACACCTTTAAGTGCATTCTGTCGTTGAATTTCCAACTGTTTCGTCTTCAATAACGGATAGTTTTCCTTGGAAATTTCTACAGCTTTATCCAATGAAATAACCGGTAAAGAATCTTGCGGTCGGACTTGTTGTGCTTTCCCTTCGACTGCGCTCTGGGCAGGCGCGATAGCGGAAGTAAACAAAAGACAGACCACGGCTGTTGCGGTAACAAATTTTGGATTAAATTTCTTCTTCCGTTCCGAACGTTTCTCGACCCATTGGTAAAAGATGGGAAGGATAAATAGCGTCAAGAGTGTTGAAGTTATCAATCCACCTATAACCACAGTTGCCAAGGGTCGCTGCACTTCAGCCCCTGCCGATGCTGATATCGCCATCGGAAGAAATCCTAAGATATCGGTAAAGGCTGTAAGCATAATGGGGCGTATCCGGCGTTTCGTACCTTCCACAATACGGTCTTTCAAGTTGGTCACGCCTTCTTCCTTCAACTCATTCAGGCCGCTAATCATTACCAGTCCGTTCAGGACGGCAACACCAAAGAGGACGATAAAGCCGACCCCTGCGGAAATACTGAAAGGCATATCCCGGAGCCATAGTGCGAATACACCGCCAATGGTCGCCATCGGGATTGCCAAGTAAATCATCAAGGTTTGCGGAAAAGATTTTAATGCGAAATAAATCAAAATGAAAATGAGCAGTAAAGCAATGGGGACCACAGTCTGTAATCGCTCGCTTGCTCTTTCGAGATTTTCAAATGCACCACCATACCGAATAAAATAGCCTGGTGGTAATTCAAGATTTGCGTCCAGTTTATCCTTAATCTCGTTGACCAAGGATTCCACATCACGTCCGCGCACATTTACACCTACGTAGGTTCTTCGGTTGGTATTGTCCCGACTGATTTGCATAGGACCAGGTG
Organism: Euzebyella saccharophila; assembly: GCF_014855495.1. Taxonomy (GTDB): domain Bacteria; phylum Bacteroidota; class Bacteroidia; order Flavobacteriales; family Flavobacteriaceae; genus Euzebyella; species Euzebyella saccharophila. Next base: position 218,993 of record NZ_JACYFJ010000003.1, read on the forward strand.
TGTATTCAATAGCAGCCAGTTCTTGAAGCGGAATCTGTGAGCCATTGGGCAAATTGATGTACAGATTTCTGATGTCGTTGATGTCAGTACGGTTTTCTTCATCGAGTCTAACGACCAAGTCAAAACGCTTTTCGCCTTCAAAAATGACCCCTGCATATCCGCCCGCAAAAGCGGACTGTACCATTGTATTCAGCTGGTCAACACTCACCCCATACTGAGCCAGCTTGTTACGATTGTATTTAATGGTCATTTGGGGCAGTCCAGAAGTTGCTTCTGCCCTCATATCGCCTATACCTTGAGTACCTGCAATGATTTTTGTAATCTCATCCGCTTTTGCAGCAAGCACATCGATATCCTCACCATAAATTTTGATGGCAACATCTTCTCGAATACCCTCTAACAGTTCATTAAAGCGCATTTCGATAGGTTGGGTAAACTCATAATTGACGCCCGGGATAATACTTACCGCTTCCTTCATTTTATCAATAAGTTCATCCTTATCATCGGCAGACACCCATTCGTCTTGGGGTTTTAGAATAACAAATACATCAGCGAAATCCATTGGCATCGGGTCTGTGGGCACTTCGGCCACACCGATACGGCTTACAATTTTCTCAACTTCCGGAAATTCGGCCTTTATGATACGCTCAACTTTAGTAGTGGTCTCAATCGTTTCGCTTAGTGAGCTTCCGGGTTTAAGTATGGTGTGAAATGCAATATCGCCTTCATCCAGTTGGGGAATGAATTCGCCACCCATTCTTGTAAACATAAAAACGGTTAGGGCAAATATGGCGACGGCAATACCCACAATCCATTTTCCCTTGTTTAAAGTCTTGACCAAAAGTGGTTCATACTTCCGCTGTACCCAATGCACGAAACGGTCGCCCCAAGATTTTTTTTCCGTCTTGGGCGGTTTTAAAAATAGTGCGGACATCATTGGAACGTATGTCAGGCAAAGAAACATAGCACCAATCATTGCAAATATGAATGTGAGCGCCATTGGTTTAAACATTTTGCCCTCGATGCCTTCCAAAGCCAGTATGGGCAAGAACACAATTAGAATTATCAATTGCCCAAAGAAGGCGGCATTCATCATTTTCTTTGATGCATTTGCGGCTATCTCATCACGTTTTTCCTTGTTTAAAGACTTCTTTTTTAGGATGTAGCTTCCCATTAAGAATACGCTGGCTTCCACGATGATGACCGCCCCATCTACGATGATACCAAAATCGATAGCACCTAAACTCATCAAGTTCGCCCATACGTCAAAAACGTTCATTAGTATAAAAGCGAACAATAGCGATAAAGGGATAGTCGAAGCCACAATAAGACCACCACGCCAGTTTCCTAAAAGGAAAACAAGTACGAAAATCACGATAAGCGCACCTTCGAGTAGATTGTTACGCACCGTGCCGGTTGTTTCACTTATAAGCTTACTTCTATCCAATAAGGGCTGAATGACAACCCCTTCAGGAAGGGATTTCTGTATTTCGGCCATCCGGTCTTTCACACGTACAATAACCTCGTTTGAGTTTGCCCCTTTGAGCATCATAACAAGACCGCCAACGACCTCACCTTCGCCGTCCTGCGTCAAAGCCCCATAGCGCACGGCAGAACCAAAGCGCACATCTGCAACATCACTTATGGTAATGGGCACACCATTTTCATTTTTAATGACGATTTTTTTAATATCATCAAGGCTTCGCACCAAACCTTCACCTCGAATGAAGTTCGCCTGATGGTTTTTCTCAATGTACGCACCACCTGTATTTTTATTGTTCGCTTCCAATGCTTCGAACACATCGGTAATAGTAAGGCCGATTGCCTTTAATTCATTAGGGTCGACGGCCACCTCATATTGCTTTATTTTTCCGCCGATGGCATTAATTTCTACAACACCAGGCACCATTGCCATTTGCCGTTGCACAATCCAATCTTGCATTGTACGTAAATCGGATAATGAATATTTATCTTCAAATTCAGGTTCTACCTTTAAGGTATATTGGTACACTTCCCCCAAACCTGTTGAAATTGGCCCCATACTTGGCTGTCCAAAACCCTCTGGGATTTGTTCACGTACTTCGGTCAGTTTTTCAGAAACAAGTTGACGCGGTAAATAGGTACCCATATCATCGTCAAAAACGACGGTTACTACGGAAAGGCCAAAGCGGGACACCGAACGAATTTCCTTTACATTGGGCAAGTTGCTCATTGCAACTTCGACGGGATAGGTTACGAATTGCTCAATATCTTCCGTTCCCAGATTGGGCGATTGTGTGATGACCTGTACCTGATTATTGGTAATGTCGGGTACGGCATCGATAGGGACCTGGGTCATACTGTATATGCCAGCACCAATCAATGCCAGCGTGAGCAGACCGATTATAAATTTGTTATTGATTGAAAAATCAATGATTCTGTTAATCATAGATAAGGATGTTAATTCAGTTGAAATTCTTGTTGAGCACATTGAATAAAATGCAATGCACAATGTTGACGAATCCAATAGATGGACACGTCAAAACAGGATATAGTTATCCTATAAAACTGAATTATACCTGTGGTGGCTGAAAAAGGGAAAGTGTAATATCCTTGCCCAAACTATCGGAGTGGACAAAATTTTCATGCGAAATAGTAGGCTCGATGGGTTCAAAAATAGCCAAACCGAAGTCGATGGTGTGTGAATGGCAACAATGGCATTGACAGAATGGGGAACACAGTTGGCAGTCTTGACCGTGTTCGCCATCGAAGTCCATTACAGAAACTGTTTGCGTATCGTTTTCTATAACACCTGTATCACTGCAAGGCATAAAATTGAGTGCCAGAAAGTAGATGGATAATATGATCGCTAAAAATTTCATGATGCAAAGATAAAAGAATTATAGTGCAACTGTGTTGCAAAGAAGTCTTCAAAAAAGGGTAATGTTGGTAACACCGCTATTAATTTAAAATATTAGACATTAAAGGTAAAAACTTTAGTCGTTAGCACTTATCCGCCAGATCGTATGCGTTTTATCATCGGTTACCAATAATGACCCGTCTTGGGTAACTATCGCCCCCACTGGTCTACCGTACACTTCATCCTCTTGGGGATCGACGATAAAACCGGTCAGAAAATCTTCTTCGGGTCCTGAGGGCTTTCCATTTTCAAAGGGTATAAACACAACTCTGTACCCCGATAGTTTCTTTTTGTTCCAAGAGCCGTGCTGAACGACAAAGGCCCCTCCGTGATATTTTTCCGGAAAACTATTTCCGTCATAAAAGACCAATCCTAAGGAAGCAGTGTGAGATTTTAAGGCATAATCCGGAATCAAGGCTTCGCCCCTTCTCGTGGGCTTTTCGATTTTAACTCTAGGGTCTTCGTGTCCGAAGTAGGTATAAGGCCATCCGTAAAAACCATCTTCTTGAACGCTGGTCAGGTAGTCGGGCACCAGGAAGTTGCCCAATCCATCGCGTTCGTTGACAACTGTCCATAATACTTGGGTTTCGGGTTCCCAGTCCATACCTACGGGGTTTCGAAGACCAGAAGCAAATACTTCCAATTCTGAACCATCGATATTGCAGCGTAAAATGTTGGCTTTCAACAATTCTTTTTCTATACCTTTCTCCGCAATATTGCTCCCACTTCCCACAGCAATATAGATTTTCGATTCGTCTCCGTTCGTTATGATGTTTCGCGTCCAATGTTGATTGGCCTTTCCAGCGGGCAGCGTTGCTATTTTTTCTCCTTTGGCTGCAATGCTCATCTGTCCTTCTTTATATGGATAACGCATCAATGCATCGGTGTTCGCCACATAAAAAGAACCTCCAATAAGCAGCATACCGAAAGGTTGGTTCAAGCCATCATGAAGAAAGGTTTCCCGAACATCGGGCTTTCCGTCGTTATCGGTATCACGGAGCAGGGTAATCAAGTCGGCACTACGGGCGAGATTCTTTGATTTTCCAACACCGATAAGCCATGCACCGATGCGTTTAAAGAAACCATAGTTCGAATTGCCCTGTGCAACCAAAATATCGCCATTGGGCAGTTCGTACAACCAACGCGGATTCTCGAAACCATCGGCGTATTTAGTAACGGTAAAACCTACCGGTGCTTTGGGCGTTCTCCCATTTTCCCAGCCTAGAACATTTGAAAAGTTCGAAACGGATTTCGTAGCGAACGGTTCGGGAAGCGAGTCTATCGCTTTATCCTGCCCCAAGCCGTAAGCGAATATAGTAAGGCTAAAAATTACTGCTAAAGTTCTCATAATGTGCGAATTTGCCTGTTGGAAGTCAAATCAAAATCAACCCTCCTCGTTTTCCAAGCCAAAGTAATCTAGCTATTCAGTCAGGTTTCGTGTTTCTTCGTCTAACTTTCCTTCAAACTTTGGTAAGGGCCTGTTTTTCCGTTCGTCCTCTGTTTCTACTAGACCATTTTCTTTGATATCGTTGATCAGCCATTCCATTTCCATAATTTCCCTACGTTGTGCCTTTATAATTTCGTCAGCAAGTTTCCTTACGCGTATATCCTTAATTTGAGACCGCTCACTTGTCAAAATGGCGATGGAATGGTGAGGAATCATGCCTTCCATATAATCAACGCCAGTGACGGTAACCTGACTTCTGACCAAACCGATACCACCGGCTATCAATAGGATACCCAATCCGATTATTGCTATGTTTACTCCCCGCTTTTTGTACATATTCAACATAAAGAGGAGCATTATGATAATCATGGAACCGGCCATGATCAACGTCATGAAAAATCGGGTTTCGCTGTACCAGAAATGATCAATGATTTGGTACGAATGGGTATACATTAAAAAGAACATTGCTACCATTGCGGTAGCGATCATCGCGAAAAATTTACCGTAGTTGTTGCCGTTTTGTTGTTTGTTTTCCATCTTTTTAGGTTCTATCAATTAATAGTTAGGTTCTTGAATATTTAAAATTAAATTCTTAAAAGCGTTATGTGATGACTTTTTCCTTATCCGACTTTCTGTGGCTTTATCGAATACTGGCTATCTTGCAGTGCCTCCTGTAAATTATTCAGTGGCACCTCATACTGTGACTCTACGGTTGCTTCTGCGTCTTCCAAATCGACCGATACATCGGCAACGCCCGTTACGTTTAAAAGTGATTTTTCTACATGGCCGCGACATCCGTTGCAGCTCATCCCTTCGATTGAATATGTTTTTTTTATTTTCTTGAATTTTATTTGGTCGTACCGTCTTTAAACTCTTGATTGAACTGTGCGCGTACGGCCGCTTTCCCACACCTTGTTTATTGCTGTGTATTTACCTATTCGTTCCGCTTCTTTTTACCTTCCAAACAGGAGATCAGCATTAAAAATAATTTTCATCTTGCTGTATATTTGAGGTTTCATATTTCACTAACATGTCCTTGCAGGCAGCCGCACATTTTCTACAGGCTTCCGCACATTCCAAACAATGTTGGTGTTCGTGTTTTTCACACTCTGTGGCACATGACATACAGAGCCTATGGCAATATTTTATCAGGTCGCCAACGTCTTTGTAGGTAGTGGCCAGTATCTTCGCGGTCGTATTGCAAATTTCGGCACATACGCGATTGGCACGAATGCAGTCTACCATAGAGGCGATGTCATCTTCATCCAAGCAGGCATCGGCACAACGATTACACTTAACAACGCAATTGTTAAGGGTTTCTATTACTGTTATTGAATTATCCATAATTGTTTCTAAGATTTATCCGATGTCTGGCCTAACGAATTTAAATAGACACCTATCCTAAAATTTTATTAAAAATATCATTCGAACCCGCACAGGGTTGCCGTAAAAGAATTCATTTTTAATTCTATTAAAAAACCTGCTAAGAGATATTAAAATAGTTCTGCCGTGGAGGTCAGGATCGAATTTGATGTTTGAACTATTCTTTGGGGCGAGGTAAAAAGTTGGGAATATATTTTTATAAAGCTTTGGGGAAATAACTGCTCTTCATAAGATTATCAACAGAATTGAAAAGCTTTTATCTAGACAGGTTCATTATTTTAAAAATTATCAGCAACAACATCAATCCTGAAAACCTTCGACGGCATCGCCCAAATCGTAGACTTCTACGTCCTTAATCCGTTTTAAAAGGATGCTGCTCGCCGCTGCGCTCCGATATCCGCTCGAACAATGAACCACCACTGGTTTGTTCGTTGGTATTTTCGCTGCGGTATCGCGCAACTTGTTTAATGGATGGGATAATGCGCTTTCAAAAATTTTCCCTTCGTTAACCTCACTTTTGTTCCGAACATCCACAATTGTATAATCATCGGGCTGCTCTTTAAAATGTTGAAGGTTCAGTTCTTTGCTTTTTACCAAGTCTTTCTTTTCTAAGGTAATGACCGATATGAGCTGTGCTTCATAACCGATTTTTGCGACTCGATCAAGAACGGATCCCAAAGTTGCTGGTTCGTCGATGACCAAATGAAATTCTTCCTTCGGTTCAACAATGGAACCCAGCCAAGTCTCGAATGGATTGTCCTCCGAGGCAGCCTGTACATTTATACTGTCTTGAAGATGTCCGTCCTTAAATAGCTTTGCCGACCGTGTATCCACAATTAGACCTTTTTTGGATTCATGCATTTTAAAAGGAACCTTCGCAATGGCTTGCCGTACATTTTTTGCACCGGATTTATTGATATCCACGTTAAATCCGAAATAAGAGGGAATAAAAGGTGGATTGTCCAAAATCATATCAATGAATTCCTCCTTGGTCTGCTGCTTGAAGGCCCAGTTATCTTTTCGTTCATCGCCCAATGTGCTGCTACTATCCTCACTTAAATTCTTGCCACAAAGCGAACCGGCACCATGTGCCGGATATACCACCGCATCATTGGGCAGGTGGCTGAATTTGTCTTGTATGGTCTCATACATCATCTCAGCGAGGTCTTGTCGTTTGGCGGTAATATTACCCGCTTTTTCGCGCAAATCTGGGCGTCCCACATCGCCTATGAACAAGGTGTCGCCGGTAAACAAAATCGTTTCATAGCCTTCTTCGGCAACTAAGGTAATACTATCGGGCGAGTGCCCGGGAGTATTGAGGACTCGCAGCCGTATATTGCCGATTTTGACAGTATCGCCTTCATCCAATGGTTTGTAGGGGTAATCGGCCCCCGTCTTCTTACTGGTATAAATCGTTGCTCCTGTTTCTTCATGGATTTGTAGATGTGAACTCACAAAATCGGCATGCGGGTGCGTTTCGAAAATGGCGATTATTTTTGCATTTTGCTCTTTGGCATAACTATAATATTGCATCGGATCGCGTTCTGGGTCAATAACAGCCATTTTCCCTTGGCTTACCAGCGCATAGGAATAGTGTGCCAGTGGTTTGTATTCAAATTGTTTTGTTTTCATTTTTAGGTTCTTCGAGACATATCTGTACCAAAAACCGAGGTGGTACAGTGATTTTAATCTTCACTTTCAAATTGATTATAATTCGGCTTTGAATGCATTATTCAATATTTTCCCTGAACCAGAAGCATTTTGAGCAAGATAATGTTCAAGGTATATGATAAGGCAACGCTTTAAAATAGAGTTTTGAGTAGGTATCGTTTATCGCAAATGAGTTGATTTTTAATGCGATGACACTACTTTAAAAACTATCAATACAGTATCATGGTACAGGAAAACTTATACCGAACCACCGCATTAAAAATTAATCATAATCCTCAATAACCACCTTCTCGGCAGCAACGCCTAAACTTTTTAAATCTTCAGTAACACTCTCTATCATTTTCCGGTGGGCCGCAAACATAGAAATACTGTGAAAAATCTGTTATGGTAGATTTCAAAAAGTCCTCGTCTATATGACCTGTGGGATACTTTTGAGTTTCTTCTTCCAAGTAACGTCTCAAATTCTTGCTTAAGAAAAATATCCTTTTCTGTTTTATTGGCAAAAATCAATGAATTACGATTCATTTCGTTTTGATATTCTAACGATTTGAAAATCGCAATAAACGGAGTTATCCCAGCACCACCTGCCAAAAAAGTACCTTTTCCTTTGAACTGGATAGCTCCGAAAACTTCTCCCAGAACAAGTTCGTTCCCAACTTTCAGTTTTGAGAGCTTTTCGGTTACTCCGTCATGTGAGGGATATACTTTAATAGTGAACTGCAAATCGTCTTCCCTTGGCAAATTTGTAAAGGTAAAGGGTCTTTTCTCTTCCTTCCAATCCTTTTGGTTAATTGCTATTTCAGTGGCCTGTCCTGGTTCAAAATCATAGTTTTCCGGCTTTTCCGTAACTATTTGAAGAATATTGTAATTGATGAACCCTATGGACTTGATTTTTACGATATGCTTTTTCATTTCTCCTGTCTTCAAATTTCTTTTCCAATTTTTAGTGGGAAAGCTTCCATTGGAAGATAGGTTTTGAAAAAAACCAAGATTGATTGTATACATCTAATTGTTGACGCACAAAAATTGTATCTATCAGGTAGATACTTTGTTACTGAGGTTAATTTGAATTTAAGCATTCCGCCTTAAATCCCACTTTTTGCAAAGTTGATTTTACGTCTTCTTCGGTTGCACCATCGCTTTCAATGGTTAAGATTTTATTAGGATTGGCGGTATCTACTTCCCAACTTTCTATACCTTCTTGTTTGTTTAAAAAAGGGGTTACTTTTGATACACACCCACCACAATTGATATTTGTTTTAAATTTTAAAGTTTTCATAGTATTGAATTTATTTATTATTAAAGTTTTACTCGTTTAAGTCTTAAGCTATTTGCTACTACGGATACACTACTGAATGCCATTGCTGCACCTGCAATCATCGGGTCCAATAAAAACCCATTTACGGGATACAGAACTCCCGCTGCAATTGGAATACCGATGATGTTATAAATAAATGCCCAAAACAGGTTCTGACGTATGCCCAAAACTGTTCTTTTGGATAGTTCCAATGCTTTGGGGATGGATTGTAAATCTGACGTTATCAAGGTCATTTTTGCTACATCCATTGCGATATCGGATCCTTTACCCATTGCAATGCTTACATTCGCCTGTGCCAAAGCGTGGGAATCATTAATCCCATCGCCAACCATAGCTACTATCTTTCCATCCGCCTGTAATTTCTCGACAAAAGCCGCTTTGTCCGAAGGCATTACTTCGCCTTGGTAATTTGTTATTCCTACCTGATTTGCAACAGCTAATGCGGTTTTACTGTTATCTCCCGTGAGCATATAGACCTCAATGCCTCTTTCTTGAAGCATAGCTATAGCTTTTTTTGAAGTTTCTTTAATCTTGTCTGCAATGGCCAGTATCGCGAGCACTTGATTTTCGTTACCAAAGAATATGACTGTTTTTGCTTTTTCTTCGAGACTTTCTGCTGTTTGCATTAAAGTAGTTTCGATTTGAATATTCTTTTCGACCATTAGTTTATGGTTGCCCACATAATATTTTGAACCATTCTGCTGTTGCGCCTTTACACCTTTTCCGGTAATGCTTTCGAAGGAAGTAATTTCTGCTTGTTCAATATTTTCCTCTTTCAAATGATTAACGACTGCTTCTGCCAAAGGATGTTCTGATTGCCCTTCGATAGCCAAGAGAATTTCCTTGTATTCATTTTGATTTTCAAGCTTATCGTTCCAGAGTATATCGGTTACCAATGGTTTTCCTTCTGTAATGGTACCTGTTTTATCCAGGATTACTGCATTCACTTTATGGCCGAGTTCTAAACTTTCGGCATCCTTTATCAAAATATTGTTTTCAGCGCCCTTGCCGATACCCACCATTATGGCAGTAGGCGTTGCCAAGCCCAAGGCACAGGGACAAGCGATAACCAGTACGGCCACAGAAGTTAATAAGGCTTGTGAAAAGGCATTATCGCCTCCTACTGACATCCAGACGATGAAGGTGACAATGGAAATACCGAGTACCACAGGAACAAAAATACCAGCAATCTTATCGACCAGTTTTTGAACGGGTGCCTTACTCCCTTGTGCTTGCTGAACCATTTTAATAATTTGGGAAAGCAGGGTTTCCCCGCCTACTTTTTCAGCGGTAAACTGAAAGCTTCCTTTTTGATTAACCGTACCGGCGAATACCTTTTCCCCTTGGGATTTCTGAACTGGAACAGGTTCTCCCGTAATCATACTTTCATCTACATACGAGCTTCCCTTGGAAACTTCGCCATCCACCGGAATCTTTTCTCCGGGACGCACCAAAATGGTCTGACCCACCTGTACGGATGAAATAGGGATTTCCCTCTCTTCCCCATTCTCAATAATTTTAAGGGTTTTAGGCTGAAGCCCCATTAGTTTTTTAATGGCTGAAGATGTATTTGATTTTGCCTTTTCTTCCAATAGTTTCCCCAAGGAAATAAAGGTGATAATCACGGTAGCCGCTTCGTAATATACGTGAGGCTCGATGCCACGACTTAACCAAAATTCAGGAAAAAAGGTATTGAATACACTAAAGAGGAAGGCGATTCCGGTACTCAACGCCACCAAGGTATCCATATTTGCTTTACCGTGTTTGGCCTGCTTGAAGGCATTGATGAAAAAACTGCGCCCAAACCAAAAAAGAATTGGAAAGGCCAATACCAATGAAATCCATTTGCCTGGTTCCCATTGCATATAGAACATTCCCAACACAAAAATGGGTAGCGTAAGTATCGCCGACCAGATGGTTCGGTTTTTTATGTCCTGATAATGCTTTTGCTGAAGTTCTTGCTGTACTTCCGAAGGGTCTGCGGCATCAATTATAATATCGTAACCGACCTCACGAAGCGCGTTTTGAAGTTGATTTGGACTCAACTCCTTGTCATATTCCACAAGAACGGAACTATTGGCAAAATTAACACTTGCATCAAACACACCTTCTGTGTGTTTTAATACAGATTCAACACTCGCTGCACAAGAGGCACAAGTCATTCCTGTAACAGGGAATGATTCCTTTATTCCTTTTTTAGTATTCTTTTCTTTGGTTTCAAATATGTTGATTGTCTCCATAAATCCGTTCTTATTTGTATGTTACAAATTTCAGGATTAAAAGACTGTAATGTGTTACGTTATATGCTGAATGATTTGTAGAATTTACTCTTCACGAATTATTACTACCCAATTGGAATAATTTATGTCTCTTATAATCATAATGGGGACGTGTCTATCGGTCTTTAGTATTTGTAATCAAATACCCTTTTGATTGGATGACCTTTTTTATCTCATCGATATTCGTTTTAGTGGTATCAAATTCTATAATTGAAGTCCCTTCTTCAAAAGACGTAGATACATTTGCAACCCCGTCAATTTTGATTACCGAATGGTTGATGTTTTCTTCACAACCCGAGCATACCATCCCTTCAATATTCAACTTTACAGTTTGAATATCGGTATTGTTTGATGCAACAATTCCTACTTTCTCCGTTGAATGAAATACTTGTGGATAATAAGAAACCAATGTCATTACAACAACAAACACTGTAACCAACCACAAATATAATTTCGACTTAAAAAATGATGGCTTAGCCATATCACAGTTACCACAATCGTCCACCTTCTTTTTTTTATAAACCTGATAAAAGGCCAGTCCCAATGACAAAAATGCTATAACCAACAGATAAGGTTTCAAGGCAATAAGCCAAGAAAAATAGACAGAACTTCCACTAATACCAGCTACACTTGTAAGTAGCAAAGGACCCCAGCAGCATAGTTTAAGGGAAACTGCTAAAAATACAGCAGTCCCCATAGATGCTTTTTTGTTCCATTTAGTAATTGCCATACCTAATAACTTCCTATTCCAGCCTTTACCAAATCATCTTTTGTGATTTCGATTTTGGTGCAGCAATTCAGCAGTCTTCCGTTAACAGCAATGGCAGGAACTCTTGTAACCCCATATTCCTTCATTTTTGAAACACATATTTTACTTTCGCATTGCTCAGACAGATTATGAAATGTGATTTCGCAGTCCTTTCCTGCTGTCTCTTTTACTAATTGCACCACAGGCTCGCATACTGGGCAACCTGCTGTAAAAATCTCGATTTGTCGTTTCATCTTATTTAAAGTTTAAATTAATAATGGAACAAAGATGAGAACGTGAGGTAGGGGGTCACCAAAATTTTTTAGACATTTTTTTCGTTGTAGTTTTTTAATCTGGTTTCAATGATTTGGATTTCTTTTAAGCGATTGGTCAAATCAGATAATTCCAAGTTAGGGAATTCACTTTTTAAATATTCAATTTTATCTTCATTGCCACAATTTCCTGGGCAAGAGTCCACGGCCTTTACAATTCCAATAGCAAGCGATTTTCGATAGACTTCATCCAGCAGTAAGTAATGTGCTTTTTGAATCCCCTTATCGATGGATTTGAACTGTATGTTTATTTGTTCGGGGTCCTTTCCTTCATCAAGCATTTTAACAATGCCGCTTAATTGACCACTCAAAGTTTTTAATCTTGTTTTTATATCCAAGATTAAATCAGTGGGTAATTTGTGCTGTTCCATATTCATAATTTGTCCATTATAATGTTTAGCAACAACTTGAATTATTACATCTTTTATTTTCTTGAATTGGTGGGCAGGCCACAGTACCGTAAGAACAGAATACACAACAATCTCCCTCGTTTGGTCTTAATACTTCTTTGCAATTCTCGCATTCGTAAAAGAATTGACAAGCGTTCGTCGGCATTTCTTCTTCTGTTTTGTGGCCGCATTCAGGGCAGGTGATCGTAGATTTTAATATTGTAATTTCCATAAATAATAGTTAGAGCATATAGGTTAGGTCAGATGCCATTGTAGGATATGAAAATATCATTGTTCGCAAATCGCTTATGGTCATCTTAGTCTTTATCGCCATTGCGAAAAGATTGATGGTTTCCTCACAATGAGGTCCGATCAGATGCGCACCCAAAATGGTATTATTATTTTTATCGATGATTGTTTTATAAGCATATTCATCCACATTCAGGCGTCTCGCATTGAACCAATTATCCACTTTTTCAAAATTGACATTGATATCATATCCTTTTTCTTTGGCATCATCTTCCAATAGGCCAACGGTTGCCATAGTGGGCAAAGTGAAAACTACGGAAGGCATTGGGGGATAACTGACTTTTTTCTTATTTCCTTTAATGATATTTGAAGCTACGACGTGTCCTTCCAAAACAGCTACGGGTGTTAGGGGCAATCCTCTTGAGTCCGCTGCATCGCCAGCTGCATATATGTTCGCGTTCGATGTGCTCTGAAGGTATTCGTTGACCTCTATCCCCTTTTTTGAGAAGGATATACCTGCTTTTTTCAATTCTAAATCAAAAATGGCTGGGGGACGACCAGCAGAATTAAATACTTCTGCCGATTTGAAGTTAGTTTCCTTTCCGTTTGAAATTCCTGTGGTTATGTAGTTACCATCTTTACATTCAATTTTAGAAACTTCGGTTTCAAGAACGAGCTTGACACCTAAATTACGTGTGGCATCAACCAAATGTTTTACAATATCCTTGTCAAAGTTTTCCAATGGACGTTTGCCTCGATGTACTATTGTTACCTCGGCACCGGAACGTGCGGCAATATGAGCGAATTCAAAGGCGATATATCCACCACCGATGAAAAGCAGGGATTGGGGTAATTCCTTAAGGTTTAGAAAATCCGTACTCGTTTTCGCAAGCTGTCCGCCTTCAAAATCTAAAACTTTTGGTTTTGAACCTGACGCAATTACAACTTTATCAGCTTGAATGGTCTCGTTACCTACACTTAAGGTATTTTCATTTATAAACGTAGCGGAACTGTGAAAGGTATCGATGCCGTTCTTCTTATACCCCTTTTCTATTTTCCTCGGCATTTCATCGACAAAGGTCTGTTTGAACGCCATTATATCCTTCCAGTTGATATTCGGAATGGTATCAATGCCTTTCCCTTTAAGTCTTTTGGCGAAGTCGCGTACTTCGGTGGCACCGATAATCACTTTTTTTGGGTCACAGCCTCGTAGGGCGCAGGTGCCACCATAAGGTAGTTCATCAGTAATGCCCACCGAAAGACCTTTTGAAGCGCATTTATTTGCGATTGTCATACCGGACATACCCGAACCAATAATGAAAACATCATATTTTTTCATCTACTTATTTTCTTTAGTGGTTTTCTCGACAACTTTATAGCCGGTACTTTCTATAGCTTTTCGGATTGCGGTCAAATCGGTTTTGGTCTTGTCGAATTCCACTATGGTGTTGGCATTTTCGTAGCTGGCTTTGACCGAAATAATTCCGTCCAATTTATTGACTTCATTTTCTACGTGTGCCTCACAACCTGCACAGGTCATTCCAGCGACTTCAAAAGTCTGCTTTTTGATATTCGATTGAGAGACATAGACGATATCCTTGGTGGGCTGTGCATAAAATAGGTTGGAATAGTACGGAAAGGCCAGCATCAATGCGGCGAATAGTGTTACTATCAACAAGAAGTGTTTGGATTGCCAAAATGATGGTTTCGCATCATCTTCACAGGCGCAATCTATTTCTTCCTGTGCTTTCGGTCGCAGTTTCTGATACCAGGCAAACACCACGACAATAATGGTCAGAGCAATAAGGTAGGGTCTAAATGGTTTAATCCAAGAAAAGGTAGATGCGATTCCGCTTGTTCCGGCAATTAGTGCCAAAACAGGGGTTATACAGCATATTGATGCTACAACTGCGGTAAAAATGCCAGTATAGGCCGCGGTGTTTGAGGTTTTATTCGGTGCCATAATATAAAATTTCTAAGCTGTTTTCTTTCTTGTCGAAATTGAATTGAAAATTCCATTCAAAACATTGTCCTCACTCTTTACCAACGAATAATATAATGTTTGCCCTTCACGTCTCGATATAATAATTCCTGCATCCTTCATTTTACGGATATGTTGGGATACGGCAGGAACACTCATTTCAAGAATGTCCGCAATATCGCAAGGGCACAGTTCATTCTCTATGTTCAATAGGAATAGAATTTTCAGTCGTACCTCGCTTCCCGCAAGAGACAAAATTTTGCTTATTGCTTCTAAGCTACCTGAAGAATTCTCTATGGTTTCCTTGCATCTCGATATTTGCTTCTTGTCTGCTTCGTTCCGTGTACAAGTTATTTCCAAGCTCATCTTTTTTGATTTAAAGTGGCTGCAAATATATCATTATTATATTATTTAAGCAAATACTTAAATAATAACGGAACAAGTAACTTTGAACTTTTAAACAACCTTTGTTTTTTAATGTTCTTTAATTAAATCTCATCCAAGGATTTTCGGTTTTTTGTCACAGATTTCTTGAACTGCGTGGGTGTCATTCCTGTTACTTTTTTGAATTGATTGCTTAAGTACGCAACGCTACTATAATGTAATTGAAAAGCTATCTCACTCAAGGTTAATTCATCATAGACAATGAGTTCTTTTACACGTTCAATTTTTTGGTTGATGATGTATTGCTCGAACGTGATGCTTTCTACCGACGAGAATAGGGAACTTAAATATTTATAATCCAAGTTAAGTTCGCCAGTAACAATATCTGCCCATTTTAATTCGGTCTTTTCATTGGAATAATGTATCTTCTCAATTACCAAATTCTTCATTTGCTCGATAAGCTGACTTTTACGGTCGTCAATCAAACTAAATCCTGCATTTTGTAGCTTTTTTTGCAAAGATTTTTTTTCGAATTCATTGAGCATCGAAACCAATTCTACTTCTCCTAACTTGACAGCTTTGTAATCAATGTTCAATCCTACCAAAATTTCGGAAACCGCGGATATACATCTGGGGCAGACCATGTTTTTAATATGGATAGTATTGCTCATTTGATCCTATGTTAACCCTTGAGTTTTCATGTTGACTACCGAAAAGCGTTGATTAAAACTAATATTGTTGCTATCAAGAACAATAGTACTAAGGAAATTATACCATAAACTCTGTCTTTCTTACTAATACCATCCTTTGGCGATTTTCTTTCCTTTTTTCTTCTTTGCCTTCGATTTTCGCTCATCATCATCTGTTTAAAAATTCGGAATCGGCATGGGTTCAGAGCCGCTTCTCAATCTTCAATTTCTTGATACTACTATTTAACACAATTTAGACTTTCTCATATGAAGCCATGATGGGCAGCGTTACCAAAGTGTGTATCACAATAAATAGAATTATAGATATTAGAGTGTAAAGACCGTCTTTCTCAGCAAGCATGGTATTTGACATGGCTCTTGATTTTTCATTTTCTTACAATTGATTCTCTGAATATCTAATATGTTATCCTCTATCTTGCACTTGATTACTGTATTGTGGCCTTTACCTCTCCGCACGTTAACATCGCCTCTCCGTAATACGGATTACGAATCTCTTTCTCTAAACTCAACCAGTTTGCACCCTTGTTACTATCCGCCATTGGACAGTAATTGGTGTATACCGTTTGATCAATACCAAAAAGCTGTATGCCGCTTATCATATGGGCCGATAAATGCTTGAAATGATTTCTTTGTTCCTCAATTTCAGAAGCATTCGCAATTGCGTTGGCAGAGGCTTTTAATTCTTTTTGGATGGTCATCCAATGTTTATGGGCCTTCTCGTCTTCAAGTAATTTCATATCTACTTTGGAAAGGCTTTCTCCGATTTCTTTCGCTGAAGACTGGGCTTTACCCGCGTTGTCGGCGACCAAGGCATCTTTTATCAGTATGTACACTTCAAATACTTCTTTTAGTTGCCCTTGAAACTTTTTGGAAACCTCTAAACGCTCGTTCATTTTGGTATGGTCAACGGTAGGTTTAGACGTTTCGCCACTTTCCGGTTGCATTCCCAAATGCCCTTCGTGACCCGTCATTGTCTTACCACCTTCTGTATTCATCATCGATTTTTTTCCTTGCAATTGGGCAGCTGCATCCACAGTAAAGGTTCCGTTGGTCACTATTTCATCGCCGCTTTCAAGTCCGTTCAAAATGGTAAAGCTATCCCCGTTGGAATTTCCCAAAGCGACCTCCCTCATTTCAAAAATCGGTTCGTTGGGGTTGGTCTTTACGTAGACGACGGAACGTTCACCCGTCCACATCACGGCGGTCGAAGGAACGTTGATCACTTCATCGGACTCATCGTTCGGCATATCTATTCTGCCCTCTACGAACATGCCTGGTTTTAATAGGTCTTCCGAATTGTTGAGTACCGCGCGAACCATTACCGTTCTCGTAGCGGAGTTCAACAGTGGATCCACAAAAGATACCTTCGCCGTAAATTCTTTATTCGGATACGCATTGGTGGTAAGCTTTATCTCTTGACCTGTCTTCAGGGATGCTATCTGGTTTTCGTAGGCATCGAATACGGCCCAGACGGAATTCAGGTTTGCTATTTTATAAAGGGGCTGGCCCTGTTTGACATAGTCTCCTTCTTCGACCATCTTTTCGGTTACCGTTCCGGATACTGTGGCATATACGGGAAAGTTTTCCTGAACCTGCCCAGACTCCTCAATGCTATTAATTTGTTTGTCAGAAAGCTTCCATAATTTTAATTTGTTACGGACGGCCTTGTATAAAGCGAGCTGGGATTCTTTCAAGGATGCCGCCGTAAGTAATTCTTGCTGTGCCGATACCAGTTCAGGGGAATAGATTGTGGCAAGTAGCCTTCCTTTCGCCACCCTTTCTCCGGCATAGTTTACATATAGTTTTTCAATCCTGCCTGCAAAGTAAGTAACCTGTACGGCGTTGGCCTCTTCGTTTTCCCTAATCTTCCCTGATAGTTTCAAGGAATTTCCATCCACACCGCCCGTACCAACCACAGTAGTGCGTATGTTGGCCAAGGCCATGGCATTGTCGGTCATCTTGATTTCATTGGCACTAAGGCCGTCGGCCCCGGTCTCCGCAGGTATCAAATCCATTCCACAAATAGGGCAATCGCCAGGTTCGGGCTGCATAATCTGTGGGTGCATGGAGCAGGTCCACATTTGTTCGGCCGCTTCGCCAGAGTGGTCGTGCGTGTCCGACATATCCGACAAGTCCTTTACCGCCATCTCATCCTCCGACAAACTGCTGAAAATAAAGTATCCCGCTAACAGGCCAACGATAAGGGCCGTTCCAATATAAATGATGTTCTTGTTCATGATTTTAAGTATTAATGCTGTTTTATTGATGTAAAATTTTCAGTACAAATTGCTTGCCTAATTTTTGTTTTTCTTTTTAGTATTACTTCGTCTTTTGATTTTTATGACCGAAGGCGATGATACGTACCACAATAAAAACCCGCTCAAAACGGTTATTAGCCCTAAAAGCGAAAAGCCTCTAAGGACTATGGTATTAAAATCGTCCCTTCCCTGATAATCCATCGTATGGGTCATCCAAAGAAAATCGAACCAACGCCAATCGTGATGACGCAATGTTTGGAACGAACCATCTTTGACGGACACATAGGCTTTTATATTTTCGGGTGTTTCATAAGATATGGCAAATGCTGGAAGGGGTCTGCCTCGATATTCGCTATGACTCCCCACTTCCTCGATTCGTTCTATGCTTTTCACTTTCAGTTCGGGCAGCATATTTCTCCTCGCCACCTGAAGGGCGTCCTGTTCGGATATTTCAGCTTTTAAGTCACCTGTTTCTGCATTGACTAATTGACTTTGATTAATCCAATAATAAGGCTCTCCTGCTATTTCTCTTAATTCCAAAGAAGCTATGACATTGTCCTTGATATTTGTTGGACTAATCAAATCCGTATAAACAGCTTTTTCAACAGCTTCCTGTCGAAATTGGTCGCCGTGTATCTCATCGATATCCGTCCAACTGAAATACATGCCGCTGATGGTCCACATCAGGAACTGTATACCTAAGAAGATACCCAAGTAGCGGTGTGCTTTTCTAATCCATTTCGCTGTTTTTCTGTTGACCATTATTTTTTATCCTTTAATTGTCATTTAATTCACGAAAAATTTGACTAGTATTCCACCTGCCAACCATACATAACAGATATGGGCAGCATATTTTAAAACACTTTCAAGCACTGGGCTTTTCGGTGCCATTTCGCTCATTGAGTGCTCTACGTCTTTTCTCTTGAAAAAACCTAAGTAAATCAGATATCCTGAAATTGCGAGGAAAGCTATATTCAAATAGAAGGTATAGTCAATTTTGAAATGCTCTTTGTCCTGGATCTTGACCTGCGATGGGTCCGGTAACATACCCAACAAATCGAAAGAATAGTGTAAGGCCAAGGATGTTCCGATTAGTGCAGTAAACAGCAGGAACAAAATGAAAAATGACATCTTCCACCCGTAATATTTTGCATTGATTCGTAGTACCGGAAAGACTACCAAATCACTAAAGATGAAAGCCATGACCCCTGCAAAACTTACGCCCTTGCCAAAAAGTAATGCCGCCAATGGAATGTTTCCCATTGACCCTATAAAAGTCAGAAATGCAGCGACCGGGCCGACAATGATATGTTCCAATATTTCTAGAAAAGTGAAGTCCGTATTGCCCTGACCACTATTGACAAAGAGTGTCTGAAAGAAAGAATCGGGAACGAAGGCCGCTACGATTCCCGCAATGGTAAAGCCAACGGTAACGTCTTTCCATACCATCTGCCATTCCATTTTATATTTCTTGCCAACCCTTGCCCAACTATCTTCTTTCTTAATTTGTTTTTGCCAGTCCTTGGAATCATCCATTGCATCGTCATCTTCACCCTCTAAGTTTTTACGTGCCCTTTCTATAAGTTTTTTAGGATTGATTATTCGGATAAGAATCCAGCAAATGAGGATGAGCAATAGACCGCCTACATATTCCCCAACAACAAACTGCCATCCCAAAAAGATGGAAATTATGATTCCCAATTCGATGACCAAGTTGGTCGACGCCAATAGAAAGGTGATGGAAGAAACAAAGCTCGCCCCCTTTTTAAAAAGGGATTTTGCGCTAGCCAAGGCCGCAAAGCTGCACGAACTGCTTATAAACCCAAAAAAAGTACCCAAAAGCACACTTTTGGATTCGTTTTTGCCCATCGTTTTTTGCATCCGTTTTTCGGTCACAAAAATCTGTATCATACTACTGATGATGTAACCCAATATGAACGCCCAAAGCGCCATCCAGAAAAATCCGGTGGTCGTGTAGGCCGCTTCGCCCCATTGTTTTAGAAAATCGCTCATATTCAATCTTCGTTATTGATTCTTATCTGGTTAATATTCGCAATGCCAAAGACCAGCACAAAAAACCTTAAAGCAACCTCTAGCATTACCAATGTCTTTGAAAGTATCGATGATGGTACGATATCACCATAACCGACCGATGAAAACGTTATCGTACTGAAATAGAGGTATTCCAAAAAAACGGCTAGCTCCATACCATCGATATATTGTTCACTTTTAAAATTAGAGTCATTGAAGTGGTAGAGCGAGGTAAAATCGATGGCGAAGGATATGATTATAAGACTTATAAGCAATCCGAACAAGACCAAAATATGGCTCAACAAATGGCTTTGCCCGATTATTTTCATCAGTTGGTCAAAGGAAAGCCGGACTATGAAAAATGTCTTTATCATCGCGAAAACGAGAATCGACCAGGACAACCAGACATGACCCTTTAGCACTGGAACCACCCATAGGCTAATGACGGAAAGACCGGCAATTATAGCCATCGTCACCCAAGCCTTTGAAAAAAGCTGGGTGTAGAAAGCATCCGTATGTTCTAAATCTTTCGTATCACTCATTTTTTCTTTATATTCCCGGTCATTTCGTTATTAATTCTATTGATCAAAAATCTATTCTTCTTTAAGCAGCGCATCGACTTTCAGGTCGTGTCGGTCATTTACCTTTATAAATGTAAAGCTTGGACGCTCTAAACCGTAATCGGTAATCAATAGCGACCAGGAAGCGTTCAGTTGTATGCCTTTTTGCACGGGATTCAGTTCTAGTGGAACCGTTATTTGTCGGGTGGTTTCCGCCAAGGTAAAATCGCCTTTTGCCTTGACCTTCTGTTTAGACTTCTTATCCAGATCAAAATCGCCGACCAGTTTTCCCTCAAAAACGACCTTGGGATTTTTTTGCGCTTTTAGCAACTCGTACATGTGTTCATCACGTTTGTCTTTACCCGTCTTAATGGATTTTACAGGTACCGTAAAAGCTACTTTTCCAGTTTCAAAATTAATCGTTCCGTGTAACCGGTCAGACTCGCCGGTATAGGAATTAAGTGGCATTTTTGCCTCGAAGGAAGCATAGCCGTTTTCGGTGCCATACACCTGTGCGATTGAATGGTGAATACCCGTGAATAAGAGTAATATCAACAAATAAAAAATTAAAGTCTTGTACATAATTATGTTCTTATTAATAATTATTGCAAACTCATGTAAATTTCATCGTAAGTCTTTGTTTCGTTTTCGTTTATTCGTCTAACAATGTATTTTCTATGTATGCCCGTTCTATTTTCAAGTCCCATTGAACCCAGCAACTCCTTAAAGGCTTCCATTGTATTTTTGTGGTAATTCGCCACTTTGGTCTTCTTGTCTTCCACAACCAATGACTCTACCCTTGACGGTACCATTGTGGTAATGCCCGTGGGACAGGTGTCAAGATTACATTTTAACGATTGTACACAGCCCAGGGCTAACATCATTCCCCTTGCACTATAGCAGGCATCTGCTCCAAGTGCGAGCATACGATAGATGTCAAAAGCCGAAATGATTTTCCCTGCTGCCATCAACTTTATCTCATTACGCAGTTTGTATTTTGCTAAATTGGAATGTGCAAAATATAGAGCCTCCACTATGGGAAGACCTGCCCAATGTAGGGATTCCATATGGGCAGCTCCCGAGCCTCCTTCGGCACCGTCAATGGCAATGAAATCGGGATAATTTTGCTTTTCGGCAAAAGTTTGGACCATTCTTTCAAATTCATCCTTTTGCCCAATACACAGTTTAATGCCTATGGGTTTTCCATTGGAAAGTTTTCTCAATTTTTCAATGAAAAAAATCATTTCATTATCATTTCCAAAGGCAGAGTGATGTGGTGGCGATAGAATTTCGGTTCCCTTTTCAACATCCCTGAATTTTGCGATTTCCTCTGTGTTTTTCTTTGCAGGTAGTATGGCGCCAAAGCCTGGTTTGGCTCCTTGGGAAATTTTTATTTCAATCATTTTAACTACCTCGTGCAAGGCAATTTCCTGAAACTTTTCGGGGTTGAAATTACCTTTTTCAGTACGGCATCCGAAGTAACCGGTTCCGATTTGAAATATGATATCAGCTCCATACTCCTGATGATAGGGCGTAAAACCACCTTCACCCGTATTTTGGGCAAAACCAGCTATTTCAGCACCACCATTAAATGCCAAGATCGCATTTTTGCTTATTGAGCCGTAGCTCATTCCCGCAAGGTTCAGAATGCTTGCAGAATAGGGCTTGTCGCATTTGGAACTTCCAATTGTAACCCTTAAATTATCATTAACTTCTTTTACTGGATATGTTGAATGAACGAACCATTCCCGACCGACTTCGTCGTACGGTATTTGTGTACCAAAGGGTTGACTTTTATCGGCATCCGCCGCACGCTTATATACTATTTCCTTTTGTATCCAGTTAAAGGGCTTTCCTTCCGTCCTGTTAAGTAAAACAGTTTCTTGGACTACGTGGCGCTGTTTTTCCAGAAAGTTAGTTACTCTTCCAAATAATGGATAGGTACGCCTAATGTTATCTGATTTTTGAAAATAATCGAATAGTCCTAAAATCAAGAAAGGAGGTAATACCAATGCGAGCCACCACAACAATGGGTACAGAATGATTATGGCTGCTACTGCCAAAACCAATATGATGCTCGTAATGATAAATCCTTTTCTCATTATCGTTGTTTAATGTGAGTGCCCATCACTTTCATCGTGACCTTCTTCACTTTCGGTTTCGATATAATTTCCTTGTGGGCCAACTCCTTCTATATATACCAACTGCGAACCATAGTGTCCTGCCTCGGATACCGAATAGGCCGAAAAGGCCATAACTACAAAAACTGCTATTTCGAAACCACGTTTTAGTTTGGCCCAAAACAGGCTTACTATCTTCAGAATAGCTGCAAGAGCACTCGACCAAAGTGTCCAGTCGGCATATTTATCGTGTTGTTCCAGTACGCTTTTTGCCATTTCGGTAAGGCCTTCTGTGTGTGGATGTACAAACGTTCCGGCAACATACGCACCAATAAACCCAGAGCCTACCATTAAGAGGATGACCCAATCCATTGTCCGGTTCAAGGTAAACAGCTGTATCAGTTGTAAGACCACCGCTAACAGCAATAGTACAATAGGAAAATGTACGACCATAGGGTGCAGGTTGGGGAACGCATCAAAATCTGCTTTTACGGAATCTGACTGTGCAACCGAAGTTGAACTAGCTGATAATTCCATCTCATTGGGGTTATTTGGTTTTTCACTCAAGGCAAGGGAATTTGTCAAACTACCCAAAAAGGCAAAAATCAAAATGGCTGAAAAAAAATTTTTTGTTTTCATCTCTTACGGTTTTTAATTAGTCCCCAATTAGTTGCACTACCAAAGCCCCAAGAACTATAATGATTATGATAGCGTACACGATATAATTGAACCACTTTTTAAGTAGATATTTATCTTGCGCCTCGCTTTTACCCGTATTGCAACAATCTTTCATTTTATTTCTAGTTGTGCCTGTTGAGGGAAGGGCGGGGGAACAGACATCATCAAAAACACCAATCAGTCTACCCTTCCCGAAACAGGACTTTACCCTTTAATATCTTTGTCCGATCGGAAATGGAAACATGGGATGACAGTACATCGCAAAGACGTTCCAAGCCCGCCCGGAGCTATATCTTACCAAACTTTTTCCTTTATAAACTTCTTGCAAATCAAAAAAATCAGCCATGGCAATATTGTAAACTGAAGTACGGGAGACAGGCCCACTTCTACCATTGGCAATCGCGGCATGGCATCGGCATAGGCCCAATCGCCCCTGGCGGTATGCCATACCTCTGCTAGAATAGCCCCAAAAAATCCGACAAGGACCAAAAGCAATATTCTTTTCAACCCCCAATTTTGCATCCAATACACATCTTTATAAATCAGTCCGAAAGCAAAAAGCAGTATAAATACCATTAACATATCCGCAATGGATGCCAAGGCGCAAAAGGAAATATGTTTCAAATCGTATTCAAACCCTTCGTACAGTGGGCCCTGAGCTAGCTCCCATACAAAATTCAATGCAAAAGAAGTTACTGCCACTGCCATCACAAAACTCTTATATTCCCCTACGTCTTTTACCCGTCTCGTAAAATACAAATAGCCCAAAATGACCAAAGTCAACGCTATGGTGGGTACAACGAAAATGTCGAGGGTTAATTCTTCCATTTATTTTCTACTTAGATTTATTTTTTAAGACCACTAAATTGGCGTTCAATTCTTTGGCCAATACCAACCGGATATTACCTGAAAGGGAAGGGGCTAACCAACTAACCAAACTAAATAGCCCCTTCCCATAACAGGCTCTCATTATTCGATTACTTCCACCACTTTTCCGCAACTGAGCATTTGGGCACCGTAATAGGGATTACGGATGTCCTCAATTGATGACAACCAATAGGCGCCTCCATTCAAGGCCATAGGACAAAAGTCCTTATACAATTTACCCGATGTTATTTTTCCTCTTAAAAGAGCTTCCATTTCAGTACTTAATTCTGAAAATGCTTTTCGCTGTACCTTTAAGTTATCCGTATCGGCTATCTTTTGTGAGGCCGATAAAGCGGCATCGGCACCTTCAACTTTACCAAGTGCTTCGCTCAACATCTCCGCACCCTTTTGGGCATCTCCCGGATTTGAACCGACCAAATCATTTTTGATGTGTTCGTAATGTTCGTAGACATTGGCCACATTTTCATTGCTGAACTCAATAGGCGTTTGCTTCATTTCCATTTTGCTATGGTCATGGTTCAACTTTATCTTTTCCTGTGCGTAAGAAAAAGTGAGGGTCAGTAACAGTAGGGCTGAAACCCCGTTTTTCAAATTCTTCATTGTCATCCTTTTTAAATTATTCAATTATAGACTGTCCTTTAATTTTGATACCCAATCCAAAACGATTTTCTTTTCGGTGTCCGAAAGTCTTGCATCCCTGTGGATGAGCGTGTACGATGGAAGGGGCATTTCATCATCCTCGATTTGACTTATAATTGATTTTAACTTGCTATTCTTTCTTCGTGATGAATAGGAATCCCATTCATTAAAATTCAATTCTTCCTTGCCATGCTCCACATGGTCTTCCAAGTACCACGCAACCGGTTGTACCTTGTTGTACCAAGGATAGTCGGTATTGTTGCTATGGCAGTCATAACAGGAGGTTTTGATGACGCTCTCGATATTTTTTGGCACCTCGTTAACGACCATAAAATCCGTTTTGGGTATCAAATCGCTTTGATTGCGTTCGGTGGGCATAAACTGGATGCCCACCAACGCAACCAGCAAAATCCATCCTGTGACCTTTACCGCCTTCACTTAATTGATCTGCTTTTGTACACTACCGCAGGTCATCATTTTACTGCCGTAATAAGGATTCTTAATTTCTTCAGTGGCACTTAACCATTGTGCTCCCTTATTATCGTTGTACATAGGACAATAGGCTTGGTAAAGTGTTCTTTCCGAACCTGCTATGGCCAAAAGGTCAATGACATCTTTGCTCAATATATCAAAGTGCTCACGTTGATGCCCGATGTCGCTTTTGGCGATATGTTCCGCATGTTCTGTGGCATCTTCAATAATGTCTGTTAACTCGGCCCGTTGTTCGTCTGAAAATTTGCTCGTGTCAAAATCCTCAAGACTACCTTCCAGCTTTTCCCCTGCTGTTGCTGCACCGTCTTTGTCATCTGATACAAGGGCGTTTTTGAGCGTTAGATAATCCGCGACGACTTCTGATGACATCATGGCCATTCCGCCCTGGTTCATATTATCTTGCTCCATTTGCGAATGGTCTTCCATGGTACCGTCCATGTGGCCGCTGTCATCCATTTGTTCGGTATTGTGGCCTTCTTGGTTTTCTTGCTCCTTATTCTTGTCTTTACAAGATGTGGCCATTAGGGCTATGATTGCCATGGCCAAAATTCCAGTTGCTACATTTGTTCTTTTCATTTGTGATTTGATTTAAGATTTATTACAGTTTAAAATTTGTTCGTCCAATATTGTCAAGGACCTTCTTTAGATTTCCCTTCGTTTTTTTTGCTATTTCTTCGACATCCTTTTTAAGGGAAGAAGACCAGGTAACCGAAGTATCCTCCATTGAAACCTCTACCACCGATTCATCCTCTAACTCTTTAATGGTCACATTACAGGGAAACAAGATGCCCATTTGAATATCGTTGGCAATCAGGTCAGCGGCGGTATCTTGGTCACAGACCAAGAGAATAAGATGCTTGGGCATATCTTTCATTTTTGCGCCCAAATATTCCTTGACATCGAACTCGGACACGATATCAAGGCCCAACCTATCAAGTTGATTCTTCACATTTTTGACCGCTTCCCCAAAAGTGAGGTTATATCTTTCTGTGACACAATAGCGGGTATTCATGCTCTCGCTATAATCTTGAGTGGGAATTTCCTTTGTTTTGTCTTTGCCATTTTCCATCCTCTCGTTTTTAAAGTTTTTCGATCACATGCTCAAGCTTGGAAGTTATCTCATCGGCCACCTCGTTCAATTTTTCGTTTTCTACCGCTTGCATCGAGGCCATCGGGTTTACTGCGGCAACTTCTACCGTACCTTCCTCGATTTCCTGCACGATTACGTTACATGGCAGCATAGTGCCTATCTTATCTTCGGCTTCCAATGCCTTATGTGCATAAGGAGGGTTACAGGCACCCAGAATTTTATATTTTTTGAAATCGACGTCCAATTTCTTTTTCAAGGTCTCCTTCACATCGATTTCGGTCAGAATACCAAAACCTTCGTTTTTTAGTTCCTCGGTAACCTTTTCGATTACTTTGTCAAAGTCTTCGTTCAGCGTTTTATTGAAATAATACTTCATCATTTTAGTTTTTAGAGTTAATCGTTCGTTTTTGTTCTTCGTATTCATCTTTTGATATTTCGCCCTTTGCGAAACGGTTGTCTAGGATATCCATAGGATTTTCCTTGTTTTTAGAGCTTCGCGGACTTCCTCCTCTGAAAAGGAATATGGCCAATATCAAAATAATCGGTATCAGTATCCACCACCACATCATCATAACTATATCTTTTTAATTGTTAAATAAATTATTCTCATTGCCTATGAAGTTCTTGGATTTACTACCCTTAATTCTTCATTTTATCTTTCATTTTTTGCATCATTCCGGGATTTTTTTCCATCATCTTCTGCATCATTTCTTCCATCATTTCCGGATTCTCTTCCATCATTTTTTTCATTCTTTCCTTCATTTCCTTTTTCATCATTTCATTATTGTGCATTTTTTCCATCATCATCTTGCGGCCCTTTTCGCTTTCCATCATTTTATCCAGCATTTTGGAATGCATCTTTTTTTTCATTTCAGGGTTCTTTTCCATCATTTGCTGCATATGGGCCTGCATTTTTTCCTTCATTTCCGGATTCTTGTCCATCATCATTTTCATATTTCCCGATTCCATCTGTTCCATATGGGTCTTCATCATTATCTTTTTGGCATCTTCATTCTTTCGTGCCTCACTGATGAAATTTGTGAACTGAACAGGGTTCGAGATAATCTCTTGGTAAATGGCATTCCTGTTTTCCTCGACCTGCATGGTCTCGGAAGCATTGAAAGTTGATTTGCAACTTATTACTGTTCCTAGTATTCCAATTACCATCAAAAGTTTTACTGTTGTTTTCATTTTATTATTTTTTAAAATGTATAAATCGTCTATCTATTTTTCTTTTTCTTCACTTTTATTTTTCAGGAACCATTTTTCACCTAAAAAAATCAATACCATCAGTATTGCAGCTACAATTACGACCAATAGGTCACTAGAAGCCTTTATCCATAAGAATGCGGCCAAAACAATACAATCCAATAATATTGCAGTATATAGAATAGAGACACGGGCGTTTATGTCTTTTCTCATATTTTTAAGTACGCCCCAATGAATTCCTATATCCATAATTAGATAGAAAATAGCACCTAATGATGCAATTCTTTTAAGGTCAAAAAGAATGGTCATTGTGAGTGCCAATACCACAGTATAAATGAGCATATGTTTTTGCAACTTACCTGGTAGCCCAAAATGTTTATGGGGAATTAGATTCATCTGAGTTAGCATTGTAGTCATCCTTGACACTGCAAAAATGCTTGCCACCACTCCTGAGATAGTAGCTATGATTGCAATACCCACGGTGAACCACAATCCGTACTTTCCGAAAGCCGGCCTTGATGCCTCGGCCAAAGAATAGTCCTTAGCTTTGATTATCTCTTCAATAGTAAGATTAGAAGAAACAGCAAATGCAACAAGTAGATATACCACGGTACAGATAGCAAGTGATAGAATTATAGCACGTCCTACATTTTTATTGGGATTGGTGATTTCTTCACCACTATTTGTAATCGTAGTAAAGCCCTTATAAGCTAAGATTGAAAGGGCCAAGGCTCCTAAATAATTGGTAATAGGGTATTCCTTCAAACTCTCTGAAGGGACAACTTCAGAAAATGAAAATCCTGCCGCCCATAATCCACCAATAGCAAATATTGCTATCCCTCCAATTTTTAAGACCGCCATCGCAAAGGATGATTTACCGATAATAGTATTGCCAGAAATATTAATTAAAAAAGCAACGATTAATAGCAATACCCCAAGTATTGGCACCCAAACACTATTGTCATTAATATCAAATAACTGAAGCGTGTACGAACCAAATGTACGTGCTACCAAACTTTCATTGATGACCATTGAAAGTGCCATTAGCAACGCTCCTGAAGCTGTAACCGCACCTTTACCATATATCTTTTTTAGATAGGTAGCAATACCGCCAGCAGATGGATACGCATTGGAAAGTTTCACATACGTATATGCACTAAATCCTGAAATGATAGCACCTACAAGAAAAGCATACGGAAACCATTGCCCTGATAACTCAGCTACCTGTCCTAATAAGGCAAATATTCCTGCACCTATCATAACACCTGTACCAAGCGACACCGCTCCGGTTAAACTCAAACTATTTTTCTTGTATGGTGCCATTTCTTAAAATCTAACTAACAGACCGCCACCCCAGCCATAACGTTTATTGTAATTTCCTTGTATGGAAAAGTTTCTGGAAACGATGTATGCCAGCCCTACCAGCCATTGGGTTTCACTTTCAAAAGATTTATTGTTTTCCAAATCATTGACCCAACCAAAATCCGCTCTGTACTCATATTCTCCTTCCAAAAAAATTCTTGGAAAAATCAATAGTTCTCTATCCAAACGTATTCTTGGGCGCAGTTGATGGTCCATACTCACATCTACATTAAATCTGTAAGGCGTAAAGTATTTAATCCCAACCAATCCAACGGTATTAAATGTATCGTAAGAATCTGGTGTAGAAGTTTCGGTATTTACCCCTGCATACAGGCGTACCCAATCATTGAGGTATCGATTGTAGTTCACTTCTATCTCGGCATTTTGGTTATAATCAAACTCGCCACGTAGTCCAAATTCATTTCGGATGTTGCTAGACATCAAAAAAAGCTCATTAAAGTTTGAACCTACACGCGCAGCTCCCCAAGAATAATAGTGGTCTGTCTCGTCAATTAGTTTTTGAACTGGATAATCCTTCATTCTTTCATCCCTTGGTGTATCATAACTAAATACGCGTGCCATACCGCCCATCATATGATATAATACGTGACAATGAAAGAACCAGTCACCATATTCTTCGTTATAAAATTCGATGACCACTTTTTGCATCGGTGGTACATTAACAGTATGTTTTAAGGGCGAGCGTTCCCCGTTTTCGTTGATTACCCTAAAGTAATGTCCGTGTAAATGCATTGGATGGTGCATCATAGTAAGGTTGTTCAAGGTAATTCTTGTGACCTCCCCACTTTTGATTTTTATTTTATCAGTTTCTGATAAGGGCACGCCGTTCATACTCCAAACATAGCGTTGCATATTTCCTGTCAGATTAAGCAAAATGTCATTAACAGGTAAATCTGCTTCATATGTGGTTTTTTCTCTTGCCTTTAAAAAATCATAGTTGAAATAGGTTTTACGGGTACTGTAATCGAAAACGGAACTGTCTTTTTGCATTTTGGACATATCGTGATTCATGTGGTCATTCATTTTGTCCATTGTTTTATTATGGTTCATTGGCATAGAATCCTTTTTCATTACCATCGTATTGTCCATATTCATATTGCCGTCGTTCATGGGCATTTTCTCATCCATCTTCATGTTCATATCCATTTGCTTTTTCATTGCACCATCTTTCATGGACATCCTATCGGGCATATCCATGTTCATCTGTTCATCTTTCATATCCATCTTCATTCCATATTTCTGCATCAAAAACTCTGGTGTTTTTTTCTTTTGATTTCCTACCATTGCGGGCGCGCCCATCTTCATATCCATTTTTGCCATTTGCTTCATCATTGCCACTTTGTCCGGTCTGTCAATCGGTTTTGCAGGATAAAGTATACCTTGCCCTAAACGCACGGTAGTATGTCCGGAACCATCTTGGGCTGTAGCAGTAATTTCTAATGTGCCTTCGGGGATGGTAACGATAACATCGTAGGTCTCCGCAATGCCGAAAAGAAATCGGCTTTTGGATATAGGTTCCACATCTATACCATCACTTGAGACAACCATTGGGCTGCCTCCTCCAAAATCCATCCAATAATAGGTAGATGCTGCGGCGTTAATAAAGCGAAGCCTTACTTTTTCACCGGGTTGAAAATTTGGGTACTCTGCTAGTTTTTTACCGTTGGACAAAAAAGCAGGATAATAGACGTCTGCAATATCGGCACCTTCCATTCTATCGCGCCAAAACTTAAATTGAGCTCCCAATGCACCTTCTTTTATGACTCTACTTAATGGCACTGCAGTACCTTTTTTAACTTGGTACCATTCGTTACCCCTTTTAAGGTTACGCAAAACGTTCATAGGTTTTTCATTGGTCCAGTCAGATAACACTACAACCAAATCTTTGTCATAATCCAATGTCTTTTCTTTTGGATGAATGACTATGGAACCATAAACTCCCTTTTGCTCCTGCAACATTGTATGGGAATGATACCAATACGTACCCGATTGGTTAATAGGAATTCTATACTGAAATGTCTTACCAGGTTCAATTGGTGGTGTAGTTAAATAGGGTACACCGTCATAGAAATTTGGAAGTATCAACCCGTGCCAATGCACTGAAGTTTCTTTGTCCATTTTATTGGTTACATTGATTATGGCAAGGTCTCCTTCATTAAATTTTAACGTAGGGCCAGGAATACTACCATTTATAGTCATTCCATTGGCCGTTACGCCTCCAAGGGTGATCTCCTTTTGTTCCAGGGTAAGGTTATACTCTTTTACGGGACGCCCTTCTTCATTTCTGTCTTCTCCGTTTGTTCCGACTTGGGCAAATATTGAAGAGGTAAATAGTACTAGTGTGATTATTTTTAGTGTTTTCATTTTTATCGTGTGTGTTATAATTTCATGTTCCAAGGAAAATAACAGTTCAGTTGCCCGTCCCTTGCCCTATCCGATTCTATTTTTAACTTTTTTTAACTCTTTAAATAATTAATGTTGGCCGATTGTATATAATATCCTTTAATGGATTCTATTTGATTCGTCTGGAATTTCAATTGCAGTTCCTGAACATCGAGCACATCATTAAAATCAATGGTTCCCGTTTCGTAACTTTTAATAAGGATTTCCTCTGCGTCTTTGGCTTTTTCTATATTTCGCTGTTGCACATTAAATCGTATTCTATAAGCATCCCTTTGATTGATCGCTTCGCTCAATAAGGTTTCCAGTTTGTTTGTTCTTTCGGCCTTCTGCGCAGTAATCTCCTGTTGCCGAAGCTCGTTCTGTTTTGAAATGGATTTGTACTTGTTGTTGAAAATGGGTATGGACAAAGAAACCATCGGCATTATGATATCCTTTCCATTATCGCTGAAGTCCATCGCGGGCCGTTCGGCGACAGGTATATAATCAAGTCCGAAACCAAGATTTGGCAATGCCTCCTTCTGGTTCAATAGCTCGGATTTTTCTACGGATTCGTACAACTTATCGTATTTAACAAGTTCGGGGTGTAATTGAAGATTGTCGTCTACGAATACAGGATCCACTTCGGGTACGGTAAAACCGTCGTATGCATCGACCCGTGTATTTTCATCCCTGTTGAGTAGATTGTTGAACAGGGTTTGCTCGGCCTGATATTCCTCATTTAAGACCTCTTTACTCTGTTCCAGTTCATTCTGACGTATCTGTAGCCTAAGCACATCTACAGCGGAGGCATTGCCCACTTCAACCGAGGTCAAGGCCAGTCGTTCATAGGTTTTCAGCAATTCGATATTTTCATCGAGCACCTTTTGTTTTGCACGAATCGCATACAGGCGGTAGTAGGATTGGGAAACGGCCAAGGTCAATTTTCGTTTGGCGATGACCAGATCTTCGTACTGTGCCTCGGCCATTGAACTGGCATAGTTTTCCCGTGCGGTAATGGTGCCGAACCAAGGGATCATTTGCTTGGCGGAAAACCTTGCCTTTTGGGCACCTGTTCGGGTTTCCGGTTCACTGGCAAAGACTCCCGCACTAATTTCCGTGTTAGGAAGCGTATTGACCTCATTGATTTTTTCCGAGGCGATATTGTAGCGCAGTTCATAGGCCTGAATTTCGGGATTGTTCAATTCGGCCTGCTCGATCAAGCTTTCCAACTCCTGTGCATTTACAGAAGCTATGGACATGATTCCTAAAAAGAGTTGTACGTATTTTTTCATTTCGACAATCGTTTTAATTGAAACTCCGCTTTCCAACTATATAAGACAGGAACCACGAAAAGAGTAATCAACGCAATAAGCATCCCACCAAAACTTGGTATCGCCATCGGTATCATAATATCGCTACCACGGCCTGTGGAGGTCAATACTGGCAACAATGCCAAAATGGTAGTTGCCGTGGTCATCAAACAGGGACGGATACGCTTTTCGCCTGCTTCCACTACTGAATCCCGAATGCCGATAAGGGTATCCGGTTTGTTTCTATCGAAAGTCTGTGTCAGATAGGTGGCCATGACTACACCGTCGTCGGTGGCAATACCGAACAAGGCAATGAACCCGACCCAAACGGCAACACTCAGATTTATGGTGTGCATCTGGAAGAGGTCCCGAAGGTTTTCGCCAAAGAAATTAAAGTTCAAAAACCAATCCTGACCATAAAACCATATCATCAAAAACCCTCCTGCGAAGGCGACCGCTATACCTGTGAACACCATTAACGATGTACCAACGGAGCGAAATTGGAAATAGAGGATCAGGAAAATAATGGTCAATGCCAAAGGCACTACTACAGATAAGGTTTTTTCGGCCCTTAACTGGTTTTCATAGGTTCCTGTAAAGAGATAGTTGATTCCTTTGGGAACTACCAGTTCGCCGCTATCGATTTTTTCCTGAATTAAGGCCTGGGCGTTTTCGACCACTTCCACTTCCGCGAAACCGTCCAACTTATCGAAGAGTACGTAACCCACCAAAAAGGTGTCCTCACTTTTGATTACCTGTGGCCCTTGTTCGTAGTTGATGGTTACTAGCTCGCTCAAGGGAACAGGATTACCTTTTTCAACGGGCACATAAATTTCCTTTAGGTCTTGTGGGTTTTCCCTAAGTTCCCTTGGGTACCTGACACGAACCCCATAACGTTCACGGCCTTCAACGGTCTGGGTAAGCACCATTCCGCCAACGGCCACCTGCAATACACTTTGCACATCTTCAATGGTTATACCATAGCGGGCCAATCGTTCCCTGTCGATGTCTATCAAGAGATAGGGTTTGCCCACGATTCTATCGGCGAAGACCGCTTCGTCCTTGACCCCCTCGGCCTGTTTGAGAATGTCTTCCAATTGAAGACCGAAGGCTTCGATTTGTTTGAGATCCTGACCTTTGACCTTGATGCCCATGGGTGCCCGCATTCCGGTCTGCAACATGACCAGACGGGTTTCGATAGGTTGAAGTTTCGGGGCGGAAGTAACACCAGGGAATTTGGTTACCTTAACAATTTCCTTCCAAATATCGTCGGGCGACTTTATTTCGGGTCGCCAGTTTCGAAAATACTCGCCGTCCTCGTCAGGAATCAAATCCTTTTGCTGTACCGAGAAAGGGGATTTTATTGCTGATTCCTTATAATCCGCATCATCAGTATCGACCTCTAGATTCGGATTGGTCACAAAAGTACCGTCCCTCAGTTCGAACATGCCATCTTCATTGACCTTGTAGCGTTGCCACTTCCTATCTTCATTGAGCATGTATTCCGGTTTGTACTGAATAACATTCTCGTACATGGAGAGTGGAGCGGGATCCAAGGCCGATTCCGTTCTTCCCGATTTACCGACTACGGTCGCTATCTCGGGAATACTGGCCACGGCCATATCGAGTTGCTGAAGTACGCGTTTGTTCTCTTCCACCCCTGCGTGTGGCAACGATGTGGGCATCAGAAGGAAGGAACCTTCATTGAGTGAGGGCATAAATTCCTTTCCAGTATTACGCATAATCATCACACCGAACACAACTATCGCGGTCGGAATAGAGAGGAAAATAAGTTTGTTGCGCAAGGCCCAACGTAAGATTCGTGTATAATAATTTCTGAAAATCGTAAAGAAACCCAAAAGCCCAAAACAGATAAGTCCCACGAATATGAGATTCCAGAAAATGCTTTTGTCCAACCCCAAGGGCCTCCAGTATTCGGCGAGGACAAAAACAATGGCAAAGGCCGAAATGATGATATTGATTAAGTTGGCACGCTTATCGGAAATCGAGAATCCCGATGAAATTTTTGAGGCCAATTCGGGATATTTCAATAGACCTATCACACCAAAGGCTATCAGTATCAACCCTAACCAAGAGCCATAGACAATGGCAAGGATACCCAAAACAATAAGCACCCCATTGACACCATAGCCCAGCGTATTTCTTACACTCTTTTTACGAAACAGAAAAGCTGCAAAGGGTGGTATCAAGAATAAGGCGACGATAATGGATGCTGTCAATGCAAAGGTCTTGGTAAAGGCCAATGGGCGAAAGAGCTTTCCTTCTGCCCCGATCATTGTAAAGACCGGAATAAAGCTGATAATAGTGGTCATTACCGCCGTTAAAATGGCACCCGACACTTCCGCTGTTGCCGTATAGACAACTGTATTGATGGATTCTTTACCATCGGATTCATCCAAATGCCGTATAATATTCTCGGAGAGGATGACCCCTACATCGACCATGGTGCCAATAGCGATAGCGATACCCGACAGTGCTACGATATTGGCATCTACGCCAAAAAGTTTCATTGCTATAAAGACCATCAGCACTGCAACCGGCAAGAGTCCGGAAATCAAAATGGACACCCTTAGATTAAAGACCATGACGATAATGACCAAAATGGTAATCAGTATTTCCAAGGTCAATGCCTCATCGAGCGTTCCAAGTGTTTCCTGAATCAACTCGGTTCTATCATAAAAAGGGACAATGGTCAGTTGCGATGTCGTCCCGTCGCTAAGTTCTTTTGAAGGAAGCCCCGCAC
This sequence comes from Euzebyella saccharophila, assembly GCF_014855495.1. Lineage (GTDB taxonomy): Bacteria > Bacteroidota > Bacteroidia > Flavobacteriales > Flavobacteriaceae > Euzebyella > Euzebyella saccharophila. The sequence goes on from NZ_JACYFJ010000003.1 coordinate 254,587, forward strand.
TGAGTTCGTTTATCTTTTCCTTTACATTATTAATGACCTCCATTGGGTTCGCACCGTAGCGCGCCACGACCACGGCGCCAACGACCTCTGCACCTTCCTTATCCAATATTCCTCTTCGGGTAGCCGGGCCATGTGTTACCCTGGCAATATCCTTAATACGTATCGAGGTAAAATCGCTCGAAGTAACCACGGCGTTCTCTAAATCAGACAATGATTTGACATAACCCAGTCCGCGAATCAGATATTCGGCCTGATTGATTTCCAATGTTTGCGCACCGATGTCCCTATTACTCTGTTTTACGGCTTTTACGACTTGTTGCAGACCGATACCGTACTGCTTCATCAATTCTGGATTTACGTCTACCTGATATTCCAGAACATACCCCCCGATGGAAGCCACTTCGGAAACTCCGCTCGCCGAAGAAAGGGCATATTTCACATAGAAATCCTGTATGCTACGAAGCTCCTGCAAGTCCCAACCTCCGGTAACATTGCCATCCTTATCACGGCCTTCAAGTGTATACCAAAAAATTTGGCCCAATCCTGTTGCATCGGGTCCCAGTGCAGGGTTGACACCTTCCGGCAACAATCCTGCCGGTAATGAATTCAATTTTTCAAGGATACGGCTACGGCTCCAATAGAACTCAATATCCTCCTCAAAAATGATATAGATACTCGAAAAGCCAAACATTGAGGAACTACGAATGGTCTTTACGCCAGGAATGCCCAATAAAGATGTGGTCAACGGGTAGGTTATCTGGTCTTCGATATCCTGCGGGGAGCGACCGTCCCATTTCGTAAATACGATTTGCTGATTTTCCCCAATATCGGGAATGGCATCAACAGCAACCGGATTTCTAGGTAGCGCACCGGTATTCCATTCAAAGGGTGCATTTACGATTCCCCAGCCTACAAAAAGGACCAGAAGCAAGACCGCTACTAATTTATTTTCTATGAGAAACTTTATGCTCTTATTTAGCATGATTTGGATAATTAAGTAATTGGAAATTCAAGTTGAAAATTCAACAAAAACAGCTTGACCCGAACAAAAATATGTTGGGCCTAAATGGTCAATTACTTAAAAATCAAATCAGAAAAGTCTGATCTAGAACTTGAACGTCCCGTATCAGTAGAGGGGGGGAATAATCTTTAAAAGGAACGATTTTCATATCGGATCCTTCGTAAAGATTTATGTAAGAATATATAAATGAAACAACAAAGAGTTGTTGCTCCGTGCTTAGTTTTTCAAATGAAACCTTTAAATCATCTTGGCCTGCAATGGCCAAGGTTTGATCTTCGCAACAACTTGTTTTATCCAAACTATGGTCATGTGATTCGCTGGCTTGTTGCATATCCATACCACAGGATTCCGCTTTGCCGAAAAAAGAAAAATCCACCAACTCATCGCCACAATAATGCTGATCAACGGCAAAGGAGAACGTCGATAACAACACTACCAGTGCCATTACAAAAGACGATATTTTGAAAAAACTCTTTTTCATTCGATATGCAAAACTACAACAATTTTAACAGGTCATTTTTGTTTAACACAATTTTAGTATTGAAAATTCGTGTTTTTTTTGTAGAATCAAGGCTAATGGAACTGATTTCTTTCCAACATGATTTAAATCATGTTCTCGCTTTGTATATTTTTTACCTTTGTATTCGGAGGGGTTGAAAATTAATTCATAATTGACTAAATTTCAGTTAATTATTAGCGAAGGAAAGTTGCCCCTTGTTGAACAATTCTTATTCAATTTAAAAAATTGAACCGCATTTTGAACAAAATATTGTCCGTTACATTAGCTTTCGCAGTGCTTTTTGCCACTACGTCATTTGCTGCGGAGATGCATTTTTGTTGCGACAAGCTAGTGGACATGGCGGTTTTCAGTAAGGCAAAGTCCTGTGCTGAAAAAATCCAACCAACAGAAAATTCTTCAAGAAAATGTTCTATTGGGGCAAAAGATTGTTGCAGCAATAAGACCTTTGTAAAACAAGGCGAGGATAATTTAAAGAAAACCAATTTTGAACAAAATATCCACGACTTAGTTTTTTTACACACTTTCTTCTATACTTATGTCAATCTATTTGAAAACCTTGATAAAAATGTAGTACCCTTCTTTGACTACGATCCGCCTTGGATTGAACGGGACCTAAATGTACTTCACGAAACTTTCTTGATTTGATTTTTATTTAAGCAGGTTAATGTTGTATTAATCTGTGCTTCCCATTGGCCAACAGTCCGTTGTTGGTTATCTATTGTCGCACCCATTTTCTAGCGACAACCTTTTTCGACCTGTATTTAATCGGATAATCAATCTTCCGACGGCTTTATAGTTTAGTTAAGAACATTAGCATTTTCATATATGGAATCCACTAGAATTTATTGGATCAAGAACATGGTCTGTAGACGGTGTCTGAAAGTTATAAAACAGGAACTTGAAGAAATCAATATCGAAGTACTTTCCCTTGAACTCGGAAAACTGACCGTGCGCGCATTCAACCTTGCCGATACCAAAATTGATGGTAAAGTGGCCGAGGTACTTCACACAAACGGGTTTGAAATCGCACGGAGCGAAGAGGATATGCTAGTGGAAGAAGTAAAGATCACTTTGATCGAACTCATCAATGATTTGCCCGCCCATTTAAAGGAAAAGACTTCCGAGCATTTGGCTTCTAAACTACATCGCGATTATAAAACGCTAAGCAAACTGTTCTCAAAAAACGAAAACACGACAATTGAAAAGTATTTCATCAAACTTAAGATCGAGAGAGTAAAAGAACTGATACAGCTTCAACAGTATACCTTTTCGGATATAGCCTATATGCTGGACTATAGTAGTGTAAACCATCTGTCGAGGCAGTTCAAGAACATCACGGGTATAAGCATGACCGATTATAAGAATGCTGAAGATTGGGAGCGCAAATTCTATGACGAAATTATATAAATAAGAAAGAAAGTTATGCAGATAAAGGTTCGGACGGTTACATACATTTATCCTGAGTGCTTGCTGTTACAAACACTACGCACTCACAGCTTTTAGTGATAAAAAGAATATTGAACCCGATAACGGAACAAAGGCGATTTGAGCAAATAAAATTCAATTAAAAAGTAAACCTTAAATCAAGTACAATGAAAACAGCGACACTATTTTTTTTGACGATCGGGTTGTTTGCCTTACATGGTTGCAACCAGAAAACTGACGTTAACGCAATGCTAGACAACTCCGAAACACGAAGTGAAATTTTTGATGCCATTGCGAACAACCACAAATACATGACCGGTTTTATGGACAACATGCAAGAAAGCGATCATGCAATGCAAATGATGCAGGGCAATACTAAAATGATGGGAAACATGATGCAGGCAGGCGGTATGCAGATGATGATGAAAGACAGTATGATGATTAAGAATATGATGAAGGACGGGAAGATGATGGGCAACATGATGAAAATGATGCACGAAAAAGGGATGATGAGCGAAGACTGTATGGAATCTTGTAAGAAAATGATGGAAGATAAGGGAATGGACATGAATGGAATGATGGGTAACATGCCATCGGGTTCTTCCAGTACCGATCACTCTGAAAATCACTAAAGTTTAATTTAAAAGAATACAGAACCATGAAAAATCACTGGTTATGGATGGTCATCGGATGTGGCCTACCCCTATTGCTAATTTTTTTCGCTCCCGCATTCGGAATCAAAGGCAACCTGACCCTATTCACTTTTATCGTAATCATGTTTGCCGTGCATTTGTTAATGCCAATGCGACACCGTGGCCACAGTCATGGTCTAACAGAGGATAACCTGAAAAGGAAAAGTGAAGAAAAACAGGACAAGGGCAAAGAACAGCACCAACATTGAAATCGAAAAACGGATGAAAAAGAAGTTTCAAATAGACGGGATAAGCTGTGGAGGCTGCATCACAAGGGTCAAGAAGGTTTTGGAAGCCCATGAGGCTATAGATGAGGCGAAAATATTCTTGAGTCCAAAAGGAGTTGCCAAAATCAATATGAACGAGAATCTTTCAATAAATGATTTGCAAAAACAACTCGATCAGCTTGACGGTTACACAATAACCGAAATAGATTAGAACAAATAAGTACTAACATTTAAAACAAAAAACTATGCATTATTTCGACGGACACTGGGGCGGTATGCACTTTATATGGTGGATCGTATGGTTGATCCTATTAGTCTGGATATTCTTTGTCCCATACGACATTCCTTATCGGAAAAACGAGAACGAGAACCCAAACGATATTCTTAAAAAGCGATTTGCCAAAGGCGAAATCTCGAAGGAAGAATATGAGGAATCAAAGAAAATTTTGGAATCTGATAAATAACAAAAAACGAAAATCATGAATCGAATCAACATAAAAAAATTAGGTTTTGCCATGGGGCTTACAGGAGCATTGGTATATCTGGGCTGTATGGTAGTAATGTTAACGGCCGGCCGTGAGGGAACAATAGATTTCTTCAACAGTTTGCTGCACGGGTTGGACACTACAAATATCATTAGAATGGATGTACCCCTTTGGGAAGCGGCTATAGGCATCGTTCAGACCTTTATCATAGGGTGGTTGATCGGAGCACTTATAGCGGCATTTTATAATGTACAGTTAAAAAACCAAAGAGTATGAAAAATATAGCAGTAATAGGATACGGTGTCATCGGAAAGAGAGTGGCCGATGCCTTAAAAGTACAGGACGATATGAACCTTGTCGGGGTATGCGACATCATTAGCGATTGGCGCATACAGACCGCCATAGAAAAAGGTTTTGCAGTGTTTGCCGCAACCAAGGAAGCCGATGAAGAAATGCGATCGGAGGGAATATCCGTTGCAGGTTCTATGCAAGAACTCTTGGAACGGGTGGATCTGGTTGTGGATTGTACCCCCAAAAAAATTGCGGCTAAAAATGTTGAAACCTATAAGAAAGAAGGCATCAAATTTATCGTTCAAGGTGGGGAAAAACATGAAACCACAGGCCATTCCTTTAGTGCCGAAAATAATTATGAATCGGCTATAGATTTGGATTCGACAAGAGTGGTTTCCTGCAATACCACATCCATCTTAAGAACACTGACCGCTCTAAAAAGAGCCGATTTGCTCGATTATGCAAGGGGCACTCTGTTAAGAAGGGCCACCGACCCTTGGGAAAGCCATTTGGGAGGCATTATGAATACCATGGTTCCCGAAAAGGAAATCCCTAGCCACCAAGGTCCGGATGCCCAAAGTGTAGATCCCGATCTCGATGTAATCACAGCGGCGGTAAAAGTACCCCAAACTTTGAGCCATATGCACTACTGGAACGTAAAGCTAAAGAAAAAGGCATCCAAAGAGGAAGTACTAGCTGCCCTTAAAACCTCGACCCGTATCAAATTGATACGCTACGATCAAGGGCTGGTCTCCAACAATACAATCAAGGAAATGTATCTGGATATGGGACGGCCTTGGGGCGATATGTACGAAGTTGCCCTTTGGGAAGACATGCTCAAAGTCGTGGGCGACGAACTGTTTTATGCCTATGTGGTAGACAACCAAGCTATCGTAATTCCTGAGACTATTGATGCCATACGGGCATTGACAGGTATCGAAAGTGATGGTCAAAAATCCATCGTCAAAACCAACGAAAGTTTGGGAATCAGTTAAAAAAAAAGACAATGAAAACATATGAACATATCGTGGAACTCTTGGGGGATAAAGCATCCCACTATCTGGACCACGTGAGCGAGAAAATAACCAAAGACGAATTGCAACTGCCTGAAAAAAATGTGGTGGACAAGGTATTTTTGAACAGCGACCGGAATACACGGGTCCTCGGAAGCCTATCTAAACTTTATAATCACGGCAACCTTGCAGGAACCGGATATCTGAGTATTCTTCCGGTAGATCAGGGCATCGAACATAGTGCCGCTTTTTCCTTCTATAAGAATCCCGATTATTTTGACCCTGAGAATATCATAAAATTGGCCATCGAAGCTGGCTGCAATGGGGTGGCCTCGACCTTTGGGGGCCTCGGCCTTTACGCTAGGAAATATGCGCATAAGGTTCCGTTCATCGTAAAAATAAATCACAACGAACTGTTGACCTATCCGAACAAATATGACCAAACGCTCTTCGGTACAGTGAAGGAAGCTTGGAACATGGGTGCAACGGCAATCGGTGCGACCATCTATTTCGGTTCCGAGGAAAGTAATCGGCAGTTGAGGGAGATTTCCGAGGCCTTTGCGGAAGCACACAGTCTTGGAATGGCCACCATTCTCTGGTGTTACACCCGCAACGAAGCTTTCAAAACCGATACGGAAGACTATCATTCATCGGCCGATTTGACTTCACAGGCCAATCATCTTGGGGTTACTATACAGGCGGATATCATCAAGCAAAAGTTGCCAACTACCAATTATGGATTCAAAAATATTGGATTCGGCAAATTTAACGATGCCATGTATGAAACCTTGACCACGGAACATCCCATTGACCTATGTAGGTTACAAGTGGCAAATTGCTATATGGGCAAAATTGGGTTGATCAATTCGGGAGGTGGCTCCAAGGGAGAATCCGACCTGACCGAAGCCATTATTACGGCAATCGTCAACAAACGGGCCGGAGGATCCGGTCTGATTCTGGGAAGAAAGGCTTTTCAGCGACCGTTCAAAGAGGGGGTTGAACTGTTACATGGCGTACAGGGCGTTTATTTAGAGAAGAAAGTAACCATAGCATAATGGATAATCAGGAATGTTCGATACGGAAATAAAATCACTGAAATCACTTAACCACTACCTGCAAAAATTGGTGGAAGATAGGTTATGGCTAAAAGTTATCATTGCACTGTTCCTTGGGGTCGGTCTTGGACTGTTGTTAAGTCCCCAAAATGGTTGGATAACCAAAAGCACTGCCGATGTTCTTGGCAATTGGTTGGCCCTACCTGGCATGCTCTTTCTCAAATTGGTTCAGATGATCATGATTCCCTTGATCGTTGCCTCCATCATTACAGGTATAGCAAGTAATGACAAGGAGAATCTGAAAAAGTTGGGTGGTGGGGTGCTCTTATATTTTATATCCACAACAATTATTTCGGTAACCATAGGTACAATCCTTGCCTTAATCTTTCGTCCTGGCAAGTATCTACATCAACAGGCCGTTGAGGATCATGAGGAGGCATTGGCCAATACTTCCGAAAGCACTGAATTATCATTCGGGATAAACGATATTCCAAATGCTATTACAAATTTGTTGCCCGACAATCCTTTGGCATCCATGGTAAGTGGCGAAATGTTGAGTATCGTCATTTTTACCATTATAATAGGTGTTGCCGTGTTGTCCCTTCCCGACGATTTGCTAAAACCTGTAAAATTATTGCTGAGTGCCATACAGGAAATCTGTATGACCGTGGTCAAGTGGGCCATGTTGTTGGTTCCAGTCGCCGTATTCGGATTAATGGCACAGCTGACCTCCAGTGTCGGTCTGAATTCACTTTCAGGTCTGGGCTTTTATGTGCTCGTCGTCTTGATAGGGTTATTGTTGTTGGTGGTAATTTACCTTATAGGTGTAAGCCTTTTAGGTAAGGGGAATCCGTTACAATTTTTACGTAAGATCAGGGATGTACAACTACTTGCATTCTCCACCACCAGCTCCGCCGCAGTAATGCCCCTTTCCCTTAAAACGGCTGAGGAAGAACTGGAAGTGGATCCTACCATTAGCAATTTCATAATACCCATTGGTGCTACCGTAAATATGGACGGTACGGCACTCTATCAGACCATAACCACCCTGTTTATTGCCCAAGCCTATGGATTGGAAATGGGATTGTTGAATGTCATTGTGGTAGTGGTTACCATCGTGGCAGCTTCCATTGGTACTCCGGCAATACCCGGAGGGGGCGTAGTGATTTTGGCTTCTGTACTGTCCGGTGCAGGTATACCAGCCGAGGGAATTATCATAATCATAGGGGTAGAACGGTTACTGGGAATGTTCCGGACGGCAGTTAACGTTACCGGAGACCTTACCGCCTGTATGGTGTTCAATCGATTTTATGGAAATCAGCCGGCCATAGGCTCAGATGGCGTATTAAAAAATCAAGAAGAGTATTCCACTGTTTAAAAACTAGAAAATGAAAAGAATGACCGATGACATGAATGTTTAACAAACAAAGATTGAACTATGGACACAAATATTAAACATATAGGCGTATTTACCTCTGGAGGCGATTCCCCTGGAATGAATGCAGCACTGTACGCCATTTCAAAAGCTGCCGAAATAAACAATATAAGATTAAGCGGTATCCGCAGAGGCTATGAAGGGTTGATCGACGGCGATTTTGTAAAGTTGAAACCTAATGAAATGCAAAAAATTGTCCATCGGGGCGGTACCGTATTAAAGACGGCACGAAGCTCACGTTTTTTGACTTTGGAGGGAAGAAAACTTGCTTTGGACAACCTTTTGAAAAACAAAATCGATGCCTTAATAGCGATTGGTGGCGACGGCACTTTTAAAGGTCTACTTGTTTTTTCGGAACTATGTGAACTACCCTTTGTGGGGATTCCCGGCACCATAGACAACGATCTGGCCGGTACCGATTTTACCCTTGGTTTTGATTCGGCGGTTAATACAGCCATTGATAATATAGATAAAATCAGGGATACGGCAGAATCGCATAACCGCATATTCTTGATCGAAGTAATGGGCAGGGATTGCGGGTACATTGCCATTAATGCCGGATTGGGGGTCGGTGCGGATGCTATTTTAATTCCTGAAAGTGGACAGGACTTCGTCCGTTTACTTGATAAGATTAAAAATTATGAAAGTGAAGATGCATTTATCGTAGTTGTTGCCGAGGGCGATGAACTGGGGGCTGAAATTACAGCATCAAAAATTAAGGAATTGAACCCCGAAGTAGATCTGCGCATTACAAAATTGGGTCACGTACAGCGTGGTGGTAATCCGTCTGCTCTTGATAGGATGTTGGGCATACGGCTCGGGGCAGCTTCCGTAACCGCCCTCATGAATGGTGAAAGAAATGTAATGGCAGGAATCCTTGATAACCAACTAAAATTTACCCCATTTGACAGCGTGGTAAAGCAGCATCAGGTAAATGAAGAGCTATATGAATTATTGAAAACTTTGAACACATAAAAGATGAAAATGACCGTATTCAGCACCCATCAATTTGAAAAACCGTATTTGGAATCTGCGAACAATGATACGCATGAACTCAAACTGCTCGAAGTACGATTATCTGAAAATACGGTTTCCTTGGCACAGCATGCTGAAGCCGTATGTTTATTTACGGGCGACGATGCATCGGCGCCTGTTTTGGAAAAACTAAAGGATCTCGGGGTAGCATATATAGCACTTCGTTCGGCAGGTTTCAATCATGTGGATATTAAAAGAGCAAATGAACTGGGCCTAAAGGTGGCAAGAGTTCCGGCCTATTCTCCTTATGCAGTGGCCGAACACGTGTTGGCTCTGATCCTAGGCCTGAACAGAAAGCTCACAAGGGCGCATAACAGGGTTCGGGAGCAGAACTTCTCCCTAAACGGATTAATAGGTTTCGATATGAACGGCAAGACCGCCGGAATAATAGGAACGGGAAAGATCGGGGCCGTCTTGACAAAAATCCTACATGGTTTTGGATGTAAGATACTGGCATATGATGTTGAAAAGGATGAGAAGTTGGTCAAAGACTATGGAGTCCAATATACGGACTGTAAAACGCTTTGTAGCAAATCCGATATCATCAGTCTTCATATCCCCTTGACTTCCGAAACAAAGCATTTGATCGATGATGACCATATTGCCTTAATGAAGAAAGGGGTCATGCTAATCAATACGAGTAGAGGGGGCCTAGTGGATACCAAAGCCGTCATCGAAGGATTGAAAACGGGTAGGATCGGATATTTTGGAATGGATGTTTACGAGGAAGAAGAAGGATTGTTCTTCGAAGACCGCTCGGACGAAATACTACAAGATGATGTCATTGCGCGTCTAATGACTTTCAACAATGTTTTGATAACCAGCCATCAGGCTTTTCTGACCGACACGGCATTGACAAATATTGCCGAGACCACAATCTACAATTTGGATTGCTTTGAGAAAGGAAAGAATTCTGAAAATGAAGTTTTTTAATTAAGAAAAAAATACGAACACAATAGTTATATAAACTTAAAATATGGATCGAGTAAAGAATAAAGTGGCCATTGTCACGGGAGGTGCCTCCGGCCTAGGAAAATCAAGTGCTATTTTGTTGGCGCGGGAAGGAGCAAAAATAGTTGTAACCGATATAGATGAAGAAAATGGAAATGAGGTAGTTCAACACATAAGGAATAGTGGCGGTGAGGCCATATACATTGAACAGGATGTATCCAAAGAAAATCAATGGGAAATGGTTATCGAAACTACGCTCAAAAAATTTGGAAAGCTACATGTCGTAGCTAATGCCGCAGGTATTGGACTCGGTGGAACGGTAGAAGAAGTTAGCCTTGAAGATTGGAAAAACCTTTTGGATATAAATCTGAACGGCACCTTCTTAGGCACCCAATATGGCATCAAGGGGATGAAAGAGACCGGAGAGGGCGGCTCAATCATCAATTTCTCGTCTATCGAAGGACTTATTGGTGACCCCAATCTACCAGCATACAATGCGAGTAAAGGCGGTGTTACCATATTTACCAAATCTGCTGCGCTCCATTGCGCCAAACAAGGTTACAAGATTCGGGTCAATTCTATTCATCCAGCTTATATCTGGACACCGATGGTAGAAAATTTTCTGAAAGCCCAAGGTGATGTAGAAGAAGGTAAAAAACAATTGGAAAGTTTACACCCCGTCGGACATTTGGGAGAACCCGATGACATAGGTTATGGCGTAGTATATCTGGCCTCTGATGAATCTAAATTCATGACCGGCTCCGAATTGGTAATCGACGGGGGTTACACAGCACAATAAATATTATACCCAAAAAATTAGAAAGAATGAAAAATATACTTGTACCCACAGATTTTTCCGAAAACTGCACTAAAGCTGCCAATCTCGGAATAGCCATGGCCAAACTTTTTGATGCCGAAATCCATTTTTTCCATTTGATACAGACCCCTGTGGATTGGGTAAATCTGGACAAGCAAAAGGAAAAACGGTATCCTGAAACCTTAAAAAAAATCGGTAGTGCAAAATCCGCTTTACGCGAGCTGGAAAGGAAGGCCGAAAAGGAACATCTAAAATGTCAAACTTTCTTGCAATATCAGGTAAGCACCAGTAATATTTTAGAACATTCGGGGCATTTCGACCATGATTTTATCATCACGGGGAGCAGTGGCACCAAAGGCACGGTTAGGGAATTGTTCGGTAGCAACGTTGAGCAAATAGTACGAAAATCGGATGTGCCGGTAATCGTGGTCAAAGAGGAAGAGGTTTCATTTCCATTTAAGAATATCGTGTTCGTTTCTGATTTTGAAGAGGATGTAAGTGAAGCCTTTAAGCATGTAATCTCCATCGCTGACAAATGTAATGCACATATCCGTCTATTGCGCGTCAATACCAAAACGGATACTAATAGTATCGAAGCGGGACTAAATCCGATTAAAACTTTCCTTGAAAAGTTCCCAGACCTGAAAAATTATTCCATGTTCGTCAATAATGAACCTTCGGTAGAAACGGGGATCAATACCTTCTTAACCTATGAACCAGCTGATTTGATTGCCATGTGCACGCATGGAAATACTGGTTTTTTAAGCTTGTTTTCCAAAAGTATCGCAGAGGGTGTGGCAAATCATTCCACGCTTCCGGTAATGACGATTAAAATTTAAATAAACCATATCAAAATGTCGGGAAGCTTACTTCAAATACGAGAAAAACCCTTTTACAAATTATTGTTGGGAAGAACGATTTTGCCCCTTGTTACTATTTTGGGTATTGGTATCCTGTATGTTGTTTTAATGTCAATGGTCGATCATAAATCGTTGCCATTCCACATTATCATTGTAACAGCAGCATTGAGTAAGACCATCGTCATTACGATGACCACTTTAAAACGGTTATCAAAATTGATAAAAATTTGTCATTCATTGGAGCGATTGCTATGGGTTTTTGGTTTGATAATCATCATAAGTATTTTTTCTTTTGCGACTGATTATGCATGCCTTTTTCAATTCAGCCATTCTACATTTGAAGGCGTACCCGATTATTCAAATTCGTACCTGTACAATTTGTACCACTTTTTCTACTTCAGTGTGATAACTTTTTCAACGGTGGGCTACGGCGATATAATTCCAACGTCCGATGTAGCCCGGTTCGTTGTTATGCTCGAAATATTCTTAAGTTTTTTCTTGATCGTCTTCGCTTTGGCCAATATTAAAAAAATACACATCAATGGATAAGATAAATATCATAAAGGCAAGCGGCGAGAAAGCACCTTTTGAAATAGAAAAAGTGATACGTTCATTAGAACGGGCGGGTGCCGATAAATTGTTGGTCAAAGAGATAGTTCAAGATATTGATAAAAAAGTTCATGACGGAATGACTACCAAAAAGATATATCAAATGGCCTTTAACACATTAAAGAGAAGGTCTAGGGTTAGTGCTTCAAAATACAAGCTCAAAAAAGCTCTAATGGAACTGGGGCCATCAGGCTATCCCTTTGAAAAATTTGTTGGCAAAATTTTGGAGCACGAAGGCTTTGATGCAAAAGTCGGGGTGATCGTACAAGGAAACTGTGTACAGCACGAAGTGGATGTGATTGCCCAAAAGGAGAATAAACACTTTATGATTGAATGCAAATACCATAGTGACCAAGGACGGTTTTGCAATGTGAAAATCCCGCTCTACATCCAATCTAGATTTTTGGATGTCCAAAAGCAATGGGAAAAGCAAGAAAGCCACAAAAACAAATCACATCAAGGCGGTGTGTACACTAATACCCGTTTTACGACCGATGCCATGCAATATGGAAACTGTGTCGGGTTGATGCTGACCAGTTGGGATTATCCTAAAGGAAGAGCGTTAAAGGATAGAATAGACAAAGCTGGCCTGCATCCCTTAACCTCACTGACCACGATTACCAAATCGGAGAAATCGAAATTGTTGGAACAGGAAATCGTACTCTGTAGGGAAATAAAGGACAATCCCGATGTGTTGAAAAAAGTTGGGATTGATGGGGCCAGACGAAAAAAGATTCTAGCGGATTCACAAAGTCTATGCGAAACCCATCAACCAAACACTTGAATTATGACCGATAGCACTATTAATATCCATTTTTTAGGAGCGGCCGGTACTGTTACCGGCTCCAAATATCTTTTGGACACAGGGGATAGAAAAATACTTATCGATTGCGGTCTATTTCAGGGGATCAAAGAACTACGCTTAAAAAACTGGGAATATCCACCTGTAAACGTCAACGAAATTGATGCCGTATTGCTTACCCATGGCCATTTGGACCATACGGGCTATCTGCCAAGGTTGGTAAAGCAAGGCTTTAGGGGACCCATTTATGGCACCTACCCCACTCTGGACATCGCCAAGATTATATTGAACGATAGTGCCAAAATACAAGAGCAAGAAGCCGAACGTGCCAATAAGGAAGGGTATTCAAAGCACGATCCGGCAAAACCCTTGTATGATTTAAAGGATGTTGAAAAGACTATTCTGTATTTCAAGGGAGTACCGCCCGGCCAGTGGCTCCCCCTGTTAAAGAACGTAAAAGCAAGATTTCAGTATAACGGGCATATTCTCGGGGCAATCCATATTGAATTGGATGTGCAGGGTAAACGATTCGTTTTTTCAGGGGATATTGGTAGAACAAACGATTTGCTCTTGTATCCCCCAGTAAAGCCAAAAAGGGCGGATGTGTTGTTTATGGAATCAACGTATGGTGGCAGGTTCCATCCCGAAGAGGAAGAGGCCATCCCTCTCATAGAAAAATTGGTCAACGAAACCCTTACACGGGACGGTAGTCTTTTCATTCCAAGTTTTTCGGTTGAACGCGCCCAATTGATGATGTTGATATTTTGGAGGCTATTAAAAGAAAACAAAATTCCGAAAGTCCCCATGATAATGGACAGTCCCATGGGGGCCAATGTCTTGGAACTATTTCACAGAACGCGGGACTGGCATAGGTTGGAAGATGACGAGTGTGACAAAATGTGCTCCCACTTTACCGTTGTTAGCAGCTACCGTGAAACTATGGAACTGAGAAGTGATGATAAATCAAAAATTGTCATTGCCGGAAGCGGAATGCTCACAGGCGGCAGAATGTTGAACTATCTGGAAACCCAGGCACAAAATCCTGATAACACCTTACTCTTTGTTGGCTATCAAGCGGAAGGTACCCGTGGAAGAAAATTATTGGAAGGAGAAAAGGAATTAAAAGTGTATGGAAAGACCGTATCCTTCAAAATGCAAGTGGCCGAGATTGAAGGACTTTCGGCCCATGCAGACCATGCCGAATTGTTGGATTGGTTGAGTGATGTAAAGGAACCGCCAGAGAAAATATTTATAGTTCATGGCGAAAAAGAAGGGGCCGAGGCCTTAAAACAGGGAATCAAGGAAACCTATGGTTGGAATAGTGAAATTCCTCAACTCTATGGTATCGAAAAGTTAAAGTAGGTAAGAAATTACGAAAGAATAACATGGAAATGGAAAAAAAATCAAACATCCTCAAATACAAATCGCTAGGCATTTACACGCAAAATGAAAACGTTGTGTATATGCGAGAAGATTGTCATGTCTGTATTTCAGAAGGGTTTGAGGCATTGACCCGAATAAGGGTATCGAACATGAGCACCTCAGTAATTGCAAGCCTCCATATCATTACTTCGGATGTACTTAGGCAGGGCGAAATAGGGCTGTCACAAATAGCAGCAAAAAAACTCAACGTATCTGACGGCGAAACGTTATATGTATCCCATTTGGAACCCATTGAATCATTGAGTTTTGTAAGGGCGAAAATTTATAATCAAAGACTCGATTACAAAGCCTACACGGATATTATTACGGATATCATCGAAGGGAATTATTCAAACATCCATCTATCGGCATTCATTACAGCATGTGCAGGCGACCGAATGGATTTAGATGAAATCTCGGATCTTACCAAGGCAATGATTACCTCGGGAAAACAACTGGATTGGAAGAAGAAAATAGTGGTGGACAAACACTGTATCGGGGGGTTGCCGGGCAATAGAACTACACCTATCGTTGTAGCAATTGCCGCCGCTTACGGGTTGACCATGCCCAAAACGTCCTCACGGGCCATTACCTCGCCTGCTGGTACGGCCGATACCATGGAAGTATTGACGAATGTGACCCTTTCTGGCGAAGAAATCAAACGTGTCGTGGAACAGGAGGGCGGCTGTTTGGTATGGGGCGGCACTGCGGAATTAAGCCCAGCGGACGATATTCTTATCAAAGTCGAGAAAGCACTCGATATTGATAGCGAAGGCCAGCTAATCGCCTCCGTACTGTCCAAAAAAGCGGCTGCAGGTGCTACCCATGTGGTCATCGACATTCCTGTTGGGAAAACGGCCAAGGTGCGCAGTGAAGAGGCCGCGCAAAAACTCAAGGAACATATGGAAGCCGTAGGCAATGCAGTAGGGCTTAAAATAAAGGTGGTCATTACCGATGGCAGCCAGCCCGTGGGAAGGGGTATCGGCCCTAATTTAGAGGCGGTTGATGTGCTAAGTGTTTTGCAGAATAAGAGGGATGCGCCACAAGACCTAAAAGAACGGGCATTATTGTTGGCGGGGCACCTCTTGGAACTATCGGAAAAAGTGGAAACAGGAAAAGGCCTTGATACAGCGAAAGAATTGTTGGAAAACGGAAAAGCTTATCAAAAATTCGAGGCCATCTGCAAGGCCCAAGGAAGATTTTCAAAAACCTATGTTGCCCCTTACCAATTTGAGATGCATGCACCTAAACGTGGTAAGGTCAAAAAAATAAACAATCGAAAGATTGCAAAACTTGCAAAGCTATCGGGGGCGCCACAATCCAAATCGGCAGGCATTTCGATGAACGTCCGGTTGGGCGATGAGATAGAAAAGGGGGAATTGCTCTATATACTCCACGCGGAAACAAATGGCGAACTGAACTATGCCTTGGAATATTATGAGAATCATGATGATATAATTACAATCCAATAAAAAGAACTTATGCAAACGATATTGTTTAGCCTTCCCGGCAACCAAGAACTAACGGAACTCTTGGCAAAGAAAATGAATGCTGAAATCGGGGAATGTGCGATACGTAAATTTCCCGACGGCGAATCCTATACCCGTATCCTTTCCGATGTGAAAGGAAAATGTGTGGCAATGGTCTGTACCCTTCACGAACCCGATGAAAAGTTGTTGCCACTTTACTTTTTGAGCCATACGGCCAAATCATTGGGGGCAATGTGTACCTGTTTGGTGGCACCCTATTTGGCTTATATGCGCCAAGACAAGGTTTTTAACGAAGGTGAGGGGGTTACCTCCACCTATTTTGGAAAATTGATTTCGGGCTTTGCCGATAGTATCACGACCGTCGATCCCCATTTGCATCGCATAAGTTCTTTAGGCGAGGTATATGATATTCCGAATAGGGTTATCCATGCCGCGGATGCCATCTCCAAATACATCAAGGAAAATATACACAATCCGGTATTAATAGGCCCTGATTCCGAAAGCGAGCAATGGGTCTCCGATGTGGCGGAAAAAGCCGGAGTTCCGTTTACCGTATTGCAAAAGGTGCGCCATGGCGATCGTGATGTTGAAGTTTCCGTTCCCGATGTAGACAAGTATGAGGATTGCACACCTGTTTTGGTGGATGATATTATATCTACGGCCCGGACTATGATAGAAACCACAGAACATTTGAAAAATGCCGGAATGAAACCAGCAATATGCATAGGTATACATGCCGTTTTTTCCGGAAATGCCTATCAAGACCTTTGGGATGCCAATGTAGAGAATATCATTACGTGTAATACAATTCCACATCAATCCAACGGCATTGACTTGAGTGATATCATTGCCAAAGAAGTAACTGAACTGATGTACCATACATGAAAAGTACCATTGGCATATTGACCGTTTTATTGTCATCCTTTTTTTCACAGGCACAAGAAGAAATGCTTATAGGCCAACTCGCCGACAGATTGGTCGTAAGGGAAAATTATGATGAAAATGGCGCTTTTCTTAATAAGCAAACCTTTCAGGCGGGAGGGTTAATAGAAACGGATGGATATTATGAAATTGAGGTAGAAACCGAATTCTTTGATGAAAATGGGAAATCAACGGATAAATACTCCACCACCTATCGCTGTCGGCCAGAAGCATCGAGCGTTATGGTAATGGCATTTCCATTTTCAAATCGAAAATCAAAAGAAACCGAAATAAACACCAGTTCCAAAAATTTCAAGGATTTATACGACATGGACAATTTGAAAGATGTTGAACTCGAAATAAGTTTTGATTCGGGATTACTGGATTTTTTCGGCTCAAAAAGTAAGATCAACATTTTTGACAGAAAGCTGAATACTGAAACAAAGGAAATCCAAATCAATTCAAAACTCACGGCGAAAGCCTATACGTGGGGTATACGCATTAAGGAACTTGAGTATTCGGTACTTGAAAAAATATCGAAAAAAGGGCTGCTGTCCTTTCAAAAATTCGAAGAAAACGATGGCAGCTATTTTACGATAATCTATAAATAAAAACAAAGAAAATGAAGAGTTACGATACACTTTCAGAGGCGATAAACGCACTTCAAAATAGAGGGTATACCTATGATTTCAACCTCAACCCCCACTGTTTGGAATGTGCCGCCCTAAAATTGGAAATAAATCCCGAAGATTTTGAGGTGGATGAAATGCACCGCTTTGAAGGAATGAGCAGTACCGATGACAACAGCATCCTGTATGCAATTTCATCCAAAGACGGAATCAAGGGCACTCTAGTCGATGCCTATGGGGTATATGCACAGAACATCTCCGAAGAAATGCGAAAAAAACTACGATAACACTTAAATAAAGAACATGGAAAATCACGAGCATCACAAGCACAATCATAGCAAAAGAAGTAAGGATTCCGCAAAGGAAAAGGCAGTAGATAAAAAGACCGAATTGAAAGATTCACTGGCCGAAAAAACCGAGCATGGCCATACCAAAGCCATGGATAAGGAACACAAAATGAGCCATGACGACCATTCAGGCCATAATCCGAAACATGGGCAGATGGGTCATGACCACCATAAGATGATGATCGCTGACTTTAGAAAACGTTTTTGGGTAACCTTGGTACTTACCATACCTATTCTATTTCTGTCGCCGATGATCCAGGAATTTTTCGGCTATGAATTTTTGCTGCCGGGCAATCCGTACATTCTATTTGCGCTATCGTCCATAGTGTATTTCTATGGTGGCTGGCCATTTTTAAAGGGGTTCTGGTCTGAGGTAAAAAAAGGTGCCCCGGGAATGATGACCCTGATTGCCATGGCTATAAGTGTGGCCTATTTTTACAGTTCGGCTACCGTTTTTGGTCTTGAAGGTGTTGATTTCTTTTGGGAACTGGCTACCCTTATAGCTATTATGCTCGTAGGCCATTGGATAGAGATGAAGAGTGTTCTGGGAGCTTCTAAAGCCTTACAGCTATTGGTTAGTATGATGCCCGCCGAAGCACACCTCGTAAAAGGCGATACGATAGAGGACATAGCACTGGAAGATTTATTGAAAGGTGATCTGATCCTGATAAAACCAGGAGAGAAAGTTCCTGCGGACGGTATTATCGTAGAAGGTTCCAGTTATTTGAACGAATCGATGCTTACAGGAGAATCCAAACCTGTAAAAAAAGAACTGAACGACAAAGTGATAGGTGGTTCGGTAAACGGGAACAGTAGTTTAAAGGTCAAGGTGGAACATACCGGTAAGGATAGTTATCTAAATAAAGTGATAACCATGGTCGAGGAAGCCCAAAAAACAAAATCCAAAATGCAAAACCTTTCAGATAGGGCTGCCAAATGGCTTACCTATATTGCATTGGCGATTGGTTTTGGCACATTGGCTGTTTGGCTAGTATTGGGCTTCCCCTTTGTATATGCCTTGGAACGGATGGTTACGGTTATGGTCATTGCCTGTCCTCACGCACTGGGTCTTGCCATTCCATTGGTGGTAGCCATTTCCACAGCAGTTTCTGCACAGAACGGATTATTGATCCGCAACAGGACGGCATTTGAAGAATCCCGAAAAATATCCGCTCTGCTTTTTGACAAGACCGGAACGCTGACCAAAGGAGATTTTGGCGTTACCCGTATAGAATCGGTAGATAATAACTATTCCTCTGACGAAGTCCTACGGCTTGCCAGTGCCCTAGAACAAAGTTCCGAACACCCCATTGCAGTTGGCATTATCAAAAAAGTCAAAGAGGATAAGATAACAATCCCTAAACCTGAAAATTTTAATTCCATTACCGGAAAAGGTGTTGAAGCGACTGTAGAGGGCAAAAAGATAAAAGTGGTAAGCCCCGGTTATTTACGGGATGAAAAAATAACCATTCCAGAAGATGCTTACAGCGATGCTGCGGAAACGGTGGTTTTTGTCCTTATCGATGGAAAATTGGTGGGATATATCGCCCTTGCCGATGAGATCAGACCGGAATCCGCCGAAGCGATTAGAGTATTCAAAAAGAACAATATAAAAGTACTCATGGCAACAGGAGACAATGAAAAGACCGCAAAGGCAGTAAGTGAAAAACTGGGGCTTGACGGTTATTATGCCGAAGTTTTGCCCCACCAAAAAGTTGAAATCGTAGAGCAATTACAAAACAAAGAAGAATTTGTTGCCATGACCGGCGATGGGGTAAACGATGCACCTGCACTGGCAAAGGCCGATGTGGGAATCGCAGTTGGCTCGGGCACCGATGTTGCCGCAGAGACCGCCGATATTATTCTGGTCAACAGTAATCCGCAGGACATAGCCAACCTGATTTTATTCGGCAAGGCCACTTACAACAAAATGATCCAAAACCTGATTTGGGCAACCGGTTATAATGTTGTGGCTATTCCCTTAGCAGCTGGAGTCTTGTATTCTTCAGGATTTGTCCTAGGTCCGGCGGTCGGTGCTGTTTTTATGAGCCTGTCTACTATCATTGTGGCCATCAACGCTCAATTACTAAAGAGGAAAATTGCGAAGAAATAAATGGACAAGCCACAAAAACTTGGCAGGATATTTTTGATTCTGCTAAGTTTATTTGTCGTTATGCTAGGGTACGGGATACTGCTGCCCATACTCCCCTACTATACCGAAAGACTGGCATTAAAGGATAATTTAGATGCCGACCGGATTAACTTCCATATCGGCATGTTGACCAGCATTTATCCGTTATTCCAACTCATATTCGTAATTGTATGGGGCAGACTTTCGGATAAGTATGGTCGTAAGCCCATAATTCTAGTGGGCCTTATCGGATTTATAGCAATGAACTTGCTGACCGGACTGGCCACTTCGCTTGCCATGCTCTATGCCGCCCGTATCTTAGGGGGAATATTCACTTCATCTGTCATCCCTGTAAGCAATGCCTATCTAAGTGATATAACCTCGCAAAAACGAAGAACCAAAATAATGGCATGGTCAGGTGTTGCAATTAGTTCTGGTGTTATTTTCGGCCCTGTTTTGGGCGGCCTCTTATCCCAGACCAATATACATTGGGAACTTTCTTTTTGGGTATTTCATTTTAACCGATTTTCGGTTCCATTTCTCTTTGCAGCCGTATTAGGTTTTATCGTGTTGCTCGTAATTGTAAAATGGTTGAAGAATACAGCCGTTGCGACCAAGATCAGAGAAAAATCGACAAAATTCAGTTTCTCCTTTAGTCATTATTTTATGGTACTATTAGCACTGTCTTTTGTCATGCAATTTGTTGTGACCCTCTTTGAAACCGTATTTTCAATTTATGGCAAGGATGAATTAGCGTTCAATAGTAATCAAGTCGGTATTGGCTTTATGCTTTGCGGTTCTGTGATGGCAGTCTTACAGCCTGTTTTTGCTACTTATGGGGAAAAGATAATGACCTCGAAACAGCAAATCACGTTAGGCTTATTGATAACAGGGGTATCGCTCGTAGTATTCCCCTTTTTACAAAATGAGCTATCTGTATATGGCATGATAATACTATTTGCCAGTGGCGGTGCCATGGTAACCCCAAACCTGCTTTCGGCGGTCTCTATGTTATCCAAGGAAGATACGGGAAGTAATATTTCCATTCAAAGCTCCACGAACAGTATCGGACAGATTTTGGGACCTGTGTTGGGAACATGGTTGTTGGCAGGTGGCTTTTATTATCCCTTTATAATTGCAGGATTAGTCGTTTTGGTTGCAATAGGATTGGTTTATTATCTACAACCAAAAAATTAGGGATTCTTATTATTGTGATAAAAAAGTAACTTTATTTTATATGGGATATGAAAAAGGAATAATATGTTTATTGGTCTTGTAAAGTTAAGTTGTTTACTAGATTAATATTTTAAAATCGAACAAATAACGAACTAATTTAAAAGATTAAATTTTTAAAATATTTAAAATCAATTATTTATCATCGTTAAGATGATACACAGAACGTATATCACACCATGAAAGAATAGCTTTGTACTCAGAATACTTAATTGAGGTCGCTTTAAGCGGCCTTTTTTGATGGTCTGAAATATGAAAGCTGAAAGTTAGGTGCCATTTATCAACTATTGATGCGATTGAAAATAGATTATTTTGTAACGGGTATCTTGTTGGTCATACTATTGGCCTATCTTTTTCCACATGTGATAACTGGGGGTACAGTTGAACTTTTAAATACTGTAAGTAGCATTGGAATTTCTTTAATTTTCTTCTTTTACGGACTAAAACTAAGTCCTGATAAATTAAAGTCTGGGTTAGGTAATTTTAAGTTACATCTCTTAATTCAGGGTGCAACCTTTCTACTGTTTCCGGTATTAGTGCTGTTCTTTAGACCATTAATAACTACAGAGGAGCAAGAAACCCTATGGCTAGCCTTCTTCTTTTTGGCCGCCCTACCCTCTACGGTAAGCTCGAGTGTTGTAATGGTCTCCTTGGCCAAAGGAAATATTCCTGCTGCTATTTTTAACGCCAGTATTTCAGGTATTATTGGAGTTCTGGTCACTCCTTTATGGATGGGATTTTTTTGGGATAATTCTGAAATCAATTTTAATCTAAAGGAAATATATATCAATCTCCTCCTTCAGGTTTTGGTTCCGGTATTTGTGGGGATGTCACTTCAACGGTTTTTCGGCGCCATTGTACAGCAAAATTCCAGTAAACTCGCCACCTTCGATAAAGCGGTCATCCTACTGATAATCTATAAAAGCTATGTAAAATCGTTCAATGAAGATTTATTTGGAAATATTTCTTGGATGGACTTAGCACTACTCTTGGTGGGGGCAGGCATTTTATTCGTTGTAGTTTATTATTTGCTACAATTTATTTCAAAATTCCTGGGCTTCTCAATGGAAGACAGAATCACCGCACAATTTTGTGGCACGAAAAAGTCATTAGTACACGGTACCGTGTTTTCAAAAATTCTATTTGGCAGTATGGCCATACAGGGAATTATATTATTGCCCTTAATGGTGTTTCATATTATGCAAATGATTGTTATTAGTGCAATTGCAAATACATACGACAGAAGAAATTAAAACAATCCTTAATAAGCAATATACTTAGAAAAAGCGGCTCAATGAGCCGCTTTTTACCACTACTAACTAATAAAACCTAAAACAACCAAATACTATACTAATAGGTGGTTAGTGTAAAAGCATAGAGCTATATGATCAAAACTGTTGTATATATTTTGGGGTATATACGAACTGTTTGCAAATTGGTTTTAAAAAAGATGATTTTTTTTAGTAAGCATAATAAAAAAGAGGCCTAAAAGACCTCTTTAATTAGATAGTAAAAAATTTAACGTTGTATTATCAAAGTGCGGGAATAACTCGTACCCTTTTTATCTATTACTTTTAAAAGATATTGACCTTTGGAATACTGGCTGACCTCTATGCCGTACGAATCTTCATTTTTTACCTCCTTGGGAGCGTACGATTGAAGTAACCTTCCAGACATATCAAAGAGATAAATAGCCGTTAATATAGTTGGTTTATCAAAACTAATGTTGGTACTAACAGAGGCTTGGTTGGGATACAGTAGCATTTCATTCACTGAAGCAGTTAAATTGGTCTGTTTCAATTCGGAACTTTCAGCTATCGTAGATAATCCATTTAAAGAACCACGAATTATCTCAATACCATTGATGACCGGATGGCGCTGTCCACCTACCTCGTCACGTGAATCAAAATCTATATTCAATTCTCCATCGGTTACCGTTACCGTATGGGTCTTGACCAACATGGCCTCTGCACCAACTTCTGCATAAATATCCAGGTCATTTTCTACTAGATTGCTTTCCAAGCTTACATCAAAGACACGTAAACCTGTACCACCGGTTCCACCACCTGTTGCCCCGAACCAAAGTTCCGCAAAATGAAGTTTGACGGTATATTCACCATCCGGTACCGGTATAGTATACCCCATCTGCTGTGAACGGCTAAACCTAAAGGTCTGGTAAGGTTCGGGCAAGCCTGTTTGAGGGCGGTCTAAAGTCCTGCCAGTATCGTAGTATTGGTCATCCGCGAAGGTCTCATTATTGTAGGTAGTTGAAGTTCCACCTGTATTGATCCGGAGGGCAAAATCTTGTGTATTATCACAATCTTCGGTTTTTCCGGCATCGTTGATTTCCCACCCATAGGCATCGATAAGATGCTGTCTGGCCTCTTCGGCATCGCAATATTGGTTTTTGGGGGCATCCAAGGTAACCCCGTTTTGCAACGAGGCTAGCTGGCTCCATCCTATTAGTATATTGTCATAATTCTCGTTGGAAAGACCAGAGTTTTCGAACATAACTTCCATATTTGCCACGTTCGATATATCCCAATCCCCGATATCTTGGTTAAAAGAACCTGCAAAGAAGAACATGGCGGACATATCCGTCACGTTCGAAACATTCCATCCCTCAATATTCTGGTTAAAAGACCTGGCGACCCAGAACATGCGCGTCATATCGCTTACGCTGGAAACGTCCCATCTCCCTATATCTTGGTTAAAAGCATCGGCACTGAAGAACATATAGCTCATATCAATCACGTTGGAAACGTTCCAATCGCTGAATGCCGGTGTGCCAATTAGATTATCACAATCGCCGAACATTCCGTTCATCGATGTCACCCGTGAAAGATCGGGTACGTCGGTGGCCACTACGTCAAGTGAGGCGCAATCAAAAAAAGCATTTTGCATGCTACTCCATTCGATATCGCCCCATTGTTCGACAGTAAGTAGCTTTAAACCGTCGGTCTCAACATACTTATCAGCAGGAAAAACATTTAAATCAATCCTTGGGAAATCACCGTTTATTGATACCGTATAGATACCGGGAGCTTTATAGGTATGGGTAATATCTCCTGTCACATTTTCAGAAGTGGATCCATCACCCCAATCTACATAATAATTATAGGTTTCCCCAGAATAAGTAGTTATGGTAATCTGGTTGTCTTCCGAAATTCCAAAATTATCGGTTTTCCAAGTGGTTACAAAGGGTCGTTCTTCTGGTTCGATAACTTGACCTAAAATTTCAATGGCATTGATCACCGGGTGGCGTTCTCCGCCAACTTGATCCCTTGAATCAAAATCAATATTCAACTCGCCATCGGTTACAGTTACTGTGTACGATTTTTTAAGTATGGCATCCGCCCCAACCTCAGCAAAGATGTCCAAATTATCTTCTGATAAAATTCCTTCAATATTTACATCAAAAATTCGGCTACCTACTCCACCTGGCCCCCCGTCAGTGGCCCCAAACCATAATTCTGCGAAATAAAGGTTAACCGTATACTCGCCATCGTCCAAAGGAATGTTATAGCTCATCTGTTGGGAGCGGCTGTACCTAAAACTGCGATAAGGATCTGGCAAACCTGTTTGCGGCCTATAAAGCGTACTGCCCGTATCAAAGTAGTTATCGGCTTCAAAAGCTTCACCGTTATAGGTTGCTGATGTACCGCCTGTGTTGATACGGAAAGCGAAATCGTTGGGTTTTGAGCAAGGGTTTTGTGTTCCTATTTCAAAAGTCTTAATGCTATCAGCATTATTTGTGCGATCTTCACAACTAATTTCATAAATACCATGAGTAAGATTTCTTGCTATAAAATAATCATGCTCATCATCATATACCCAAATCTCGTCTAAATTAGACGCATACCTAGAATTATTTCCTGCTGCATCTAAAAGTATTGCATAACCATCAGCCGCATCACATGATGAAGCACTATAGGTTTCAATAGAAATAGCGTCACAATGGTTAACAATCTCATAGTTTATTGTCAATGAATTGCCTTCCAACCCTCCTTCATTTATTTCTGAAAATGGTGTTGCTGTTATCTTATGAATGCCAAAATCTGCTCCTTCGTTCCAAATTGGTTCTGAATTATCTAAGTTGCGGGATATTGTTTTAGTACCTAAAGGTCCTTCTAACTCATAACGTATACTTTTAACATTATTAGATACCACCGCTTCAAATCCTGCAAAAAATGCACCATCTTGAAACTGGTAAAGCTTGTCACCATCATAAAGCCCGCCTACTAAATTTGGCGCACTACCGCTAGACCTATAATACGCAAAACCTTCTATGGCCATATCTTGAATCGGTGGTACCACATCAACGGCCACGATATCAAAATTCATATCGTTTTCATCATCCATTACTGTAAGCCTAAATACATAATTACCTTCTGCCAAGTTTGAAACCAACAACTGACCATCTCTAGGGTTATCTAACACCGCCTGGTTGGGTCCACTAACTTGCGACCATTGGTATACCACAAAACCACCATCGGGGTCATTGCCCGCTCCGTTCAACATTAAAGAATCTGTGGTTAGTTCCCATTGTAGATCGTCACCTGCATTTGCCGTTGGTGGTAACATGGAATTGGTTGCCAGCGGTAACGACAGTGTTTGGTCAATAATCGTATTGCTATGGGTAATAGGCCTTCCTCCAGCTACAATAAGCTCATTATCAAAAGCCTGCACTGCAGCCTCCTCTAAACCGTTCCCGGGAAGCTTACAAATTTCCGACCATGAATTTGTGGCTGCATCATATTCCGAAATATCAGGAATCACAACCCCGTTCTGAACACCACCGCTAATAAGTATCTTTCCATTGTGCCAAGTGGTTGCCGCTTTAAAATGAGATCGAGGTCTGGCTAAATCTGCTAAACGGGTCCATTGATCGGTAGTTGGATTATAAGCATGTACGAACTTGGTATCATAACGGGGACCGTCATGCCCTACCTGACCTCCAATGGCATAAATGAGTCCATTCAAAGCAATACCGCTATGGTGATTTCGCGGTTCTGGCATTGGGGCCAGAGATGACCAACCAGCTTCCTCATTCTTTAAATCCAATACTAAATGATCTCCAACAACTGTTTGCCTATCCGGTAATAAACCCCCAAAGTGATATATCTTATCTCCTAAAAGAGCCGTGGCTCCGGACCCCATATCCCTTGGTAATTCGGGTCCCATTCTCCAAGAATCGGTAAGCACATTGTATATCTGAACCACATTTGTGGCAACACCGGGGTTATCTCCTGCAAAACCACCAATTAACCAAATTTCATCCCCTGTAGCAACCGCAGCTGTATGCGTCACTGGTAATGGCATTGATGCACCAATTTGCCATGAATCGTTCGGTACATTATAAATCTCCGTTTCTGGAACTACTTTTATTCCTCTTTTAAAACCTCCTAGAACATATAGTTTATCTCCAATTTTTTGACTAACTCCTTCAAATCTTTCGATATGCGAGTCCGCCATTTCAGTCCATTCGCAACTAGCTTGAGTAATGGTCCATATGAAGGACTGTGATTTTGAACCTACCCCTTGTTGCGAAACGGTAACCGTTACGTCGTGTATTCCATTTTTATTTTCCCCACCTGCGAGAGCCAATTCTGTAATGGTTCCAGTTAAATTTCCTGAAGAATCAATTGTAATACCATCGGGTTGACCAGAAATTGAATAAGTATAATTCTGGGTCGGGTCTCCACCGGAAACTATAACTTGATCATTAACAACATCATTCACGTCATCAATTTTATTAGAAATAGGCTGCAAATTCAATTCTTGATCTTGAGTTTGCTCACCCAGTACTTCAATAGCGTTGATCACCGGGTGGCGTTCGCCGCCCACTTGATCCCTTGAATCAAAATGAATGTTTAAAGTACCATCGGTCACGGTAATCGCATAAGTCTTTACCAACATGGTCTCTGCCCCTACCTCTGCAAAGATATCAAGGTTGTCCTCGGCCAATTGCCCTTCAAGGCTTACGTCAAAGACGCGCTTGCCGGCACCGCCCTCTCCACCGCCGGTGGCCCCGAACCAGAGTTCGGAAAAATGGAGGTTAACAGTATATTGACCATTGGGAACGGGTACATTATAGGTCATCTGTTGCGATCTGCTGAACCTAAACGAGCTATAAGGTTCCGGAAGGCCTGCTTGAGGTCTATTTAAAGTACTACCCGCGTCAAAAGCGAAATCGTTGGAAAATTTTTTTCCAAAATAGGTAGTTTCATTACCTCCTGAGTTAATACGCACTTCATAATTATTAGTCTCAGGTTGTTGTGCTCTTAGACCAAAAAAGAAAATAAAGAGAAATAGAACATTGAGTAGTTTGGTTTTCATAAAGTGTTAGCTTGGTGTTTATTTGACATCTAAAGTAATGACATTAAATAATTTACAAGCGTTAGGTCGATGAAATAGAAATTGACTCGACAAACTGTTTTTTTAAACCAATTACAGTAAATCTTTATTTATACTTACATTATCAGGTTAAAGCAAAAAAAATCCGGTTTCGTTTCGAAACCGGATTTTCAATTATTAAGTGTCTACCTTAATTATTGTAAAGGTAAATAGAAGAAGCATTCATCAAATCATTACTAACTGTTGGAGCGACATCACCGTTACTGTCCAATGCGTTGGCAAAGCCAAGAACTTTTCCGTTTCCAACTTCCGCAATAAATACCGTGTCCGTTTTGTGATCATAAGCTACATCAATTGGGTTACCCATCATAGTAGACGGTCCTGCAACCCTACTCTGACTAGCCATGGGAATGGTTGCTCCATCTTCCAAAGCATCAATAACCAAGGTAAAGTCCTGTATCACATGAAAACCTCCATCTGTGTTAGCATCTGAAGCTGCACCTATATCCGTCATTACCAATACATCTGAAGCTTCACTGTAATCAATACCATGGGTTCTTACAATTCCTTCAACGGTCACCTGCTTATCTGGCATTATGGAACCATCCATCATATTCATTTTTATGAAATCATTGAAAATAGCCAAATCACTAGTGTTATCTACAACGGCCAATAAATTATCTCCCATAAACGTAATTCCCCATAGGTCAAAATCTACCTGTAATGTATTTTGAAGTATAAAAGAGGAGCCGTCAAAAGTATAGACGTAGAGCTTATTTTCACCATTATCGGCTACTACAACATTATAACCTGACACTGCTATTTCCCTGGGACTCATTAAATCCGCATCACTCATAAAAGCCGCTTGTACCGTACTAGCATCTGTCAAAGATGAAAAGTCTGCATAGCTTTCTAGCATAAGACCGGAACGGGAAGCTTGTAGAATATCATCGCTCAGAGGTGAATAGTAAATACCTTCAGTAGATGTAGAAGCAGAAACAATAGTTTTCATGGATGCACCCATTCCATCATAAACAGTAATATTACCATTTGCCGTACTAGTAGCGTATAGTCTGGTTTCTTGCCCCATGGTTTCCATACCCATGTCCATATCCGTCTCATCACTTGAAAAATAAATAGAAGAGGCCGCTTCCAAATCTTTATTAAAAGATGGAACTAAATCCCCTCCATTGCCTATGGAAGTAAATCCTAAAACTTTTCCGTTTCCAACTTCAGAAACGTAAACGGCATCCGTTTCAGAATCATAAGCCACATCAATTGGATTACCCATCATAGTAGATGGCCCTGCCACCCTTATTTGCATACCAACTGGTAGCACATCTCCGTCAGATAGCGCATCGAATTTAGAACTGAATTCATTAATTACATGAAAACCCCCATCATCGGCAGTATTGGCAGCATCACCAATATCCGTCATCACCATTGTATCATCCTCAGCACTGTAAGTAAGGCCATGGGTTCTAACAATACCTTCTATCTTCACCCTCTTGGAAGGTCTTAACAGACCGTCTTGGGCGTTGGCTGCAAAATCATAGAAAACCGCCAAATCACTGGTAGTATCTACAACAGCATATAAGTCCTTACCCTTAAAGGTAATTCCCCAAACTGGAAAAGGGATGTCCAACGTGGCCGTCAACATAAAGCTATCCCCGCTTTTGTCATAGACAAAAAATTTGTGTGAGCCTGTATCCGCTACCACATAGGTAGTACCACTAACAGCCAACTCCCTTGGACTTTCTAAATCCATTGCTCCATTAAAAGCAGCTGTTACATCCATATCTTCCATAATCATGGAAGTTTCCTTAAAGGCTTCCAATTGCATGCTAGACCTAGAGGCTTGAACCAATAAATCCTCTTCCTTGTTATAATAAATACCCTCCGCTGCATCTGATGCCGTTCTATAGGTAACCAATGAATCACCGGTAATGCTGTACTTAGTAATATCTCCATTGGAATTATTGGTAACGAAAAGTTCCGTTCTTCTACCCATTTCCATTCCATCTTCGCAAGGCGTACATGCAGTTCCACCGCAATCAACCCCTGTTTCATCACCGTTCATAATACCATCTGAACAGGTTGGGATTTCTTCGCCCATCATGTCCCCATTGTCATCGTCATCACAGGAAACCGCAAAAAGTAAACCGAGCGTCAAGAAAAGACCAGCCATCGGTTTTGTAAAGTTCTTTTTCATAATCATTAAGTTTTTAAGTGTGTAATGGATGTACTACGATAGCCATCCAAGCGTACTTACGAGACTTTATGAAAAAGGTTTGGTTTTATAACAATAATTTATTTTTCCAGAGAATCAAGGATTAATGACCGGAAAATATCTTTTAATGACGAAAACCTTTAACATCCTTAAAGAATGAATAGTAAGTCTCAAAATCCTCCTCTACTATTCCTGTAGTATGTAAAGGTTCGGAAAATTTTATCTGTTTCTTACCGAAATCGAAAGCAACCAAGACAATAGGTACGTTGGCCGCCTTGGCGATATAATAGAACCCAGTTTTCCACCTTTCCACCTTTTTGCGAGTACCTTCTGGCGCAATGGTCAAACGAAAAACATCGCGTTCTTCAAAAATTCTAGCCGTGGCAGTAACCGTATCGTTTTTTTTTCCTCTATCAATAGGCGCACCGCCTAACCATCTAAATAGCCAGCCATAGGGTGCATTGAAAAGGCTTTTTTTTCCAATCCAGTTTATGGGTTCATTCAAAACCGCCCTTACTAAGACTCCTAAAAAAAAGTCTACATTACTGGTATGAGGAACAACAGCTACCACAAACTGCTTAAGATGTCCTGGAAATTTCCCCACCATCTGCCACCCTATAATTTTATAAAAAATAAATTGGGCTATCTTTTGCATCTGGTCCGGAAATGAAATTTGGTTTTAAAATGTAACCAATAATTGGTTAAGGAAGATTAGATTTTGCGATAAATAGATTCCAATTTTTCTGGGGTAATGATATTTCTCCATTCACTTCCTAAAGCATTTTCCCACAGAGGCTCCATACCCAATGAAACCTGTATCATTTTATCGAAATCATCACTTGTAAGGCCGGAGCAAATTCCCGTGGGTAGCTCAATATGATGTTTTTGTTGCATTTTCTTAAAAAGCGCCACTCCTTCCGGATAAAACTCTTCCAAATGTTGGAAAACAAGACAGTTGCCTATTCCATGTCTTACGCCTAACAAAAAGCCTAAACCGTAACTCATGGCATGTGCAACACCCACTTGAGAATAGGCTATACTCATTCCTCCATGCCAAGATGCCATCATTAATTTGTCCCTAGATTCCGAATCCTCTAAATCTTCTAAGTACACTTCTTTGCATAAATCCATTGCTTTTTCGCCATAGCTTTGACTAAAAGCATTCAGGAACGTACCTTCTAGAGATTCAACACAATGTATAAAGCAATCCATTCCTGTATAAAACCATTGGTCCTTTGGAACCCCTTTGGTTAAATCCGGATCTAATAGTACTTGATCAAAGGTGGTGTAATCAGAATTAATTCCCAGTTTTTTTTCCGGACCCAGTAAGACAGCAGTTCTTGAAACTTCTGCTCCAGTACCACTAATGGTGGGAATCCCAACATGGTATACTGATGGCTTTCCTACCAAATCCCATCCTTGATATCCAGTGGCACTTCCCTTATTGGTCAACATTATTGAAACGGCCTTGGATAAATCTAATAAGGTTCCTCCTCCTATACCCACAACGCCAGAAGGTAAATCACTGTATTCTTCCTTTATTTTTTTGACCAAGATATCTACCTGCCCTGTTTTGGGTTCTTCATCTGCGGAAATAAAGATTATTTGGTCATTGAACAACAAGGGAATTCTTGAAACGAGTTCCATTCCTTCAAAAACATCATCCACCAAAAAAATGAAAGGCGCCTCTGAATGTTTTCTTTTGGATAATAGGATATCTCCCAATTGATCAAAACATCCGGCTCCAAAGACCACCCTTGGAACCATGGGAAAGTTCTTGAACGTCAATTTCTTCTCCAATGTTACCTCACTAATCCCCAAATCCTTCTTAAATTCCATATAATCTTCAACCTAAATTAGCCAACCTCCCTTTTCTAAGATACTAGATGAAGGCTACGGCAAATACTCCAAAATTTCTGAGAGTTTACCAATTTTTAAATAATCATATTCTCCTTCTTCCGTTTTCACCTCCTCGTGTTGCCAAGTGGTATGAAAAGGTACATGAACGGCCTTTGCCCCAATATTTAGTAAAGGAAGTACATCGGACTTTAATGAATTACCGATCATCAAAAATTCGTTCACATTAATTTGTAAATGATCTAATAAGTGCTGGTAATTCTCCTCTTTTTTATCACTTAAAACTTCTACATGATGAAAATAATTGGAAAGTCCAGATTTTTCCAATTTACGTTCTTGATCCAACAAATCTCCTTTAGTTAAAACTATGAGTCTGTATTTACCGTTTAGCGCCTCCAACACCTTTGTTACATCATCTAACAACTCCACGGGTTGTGTGAGCATTTTTTTCCCTAGATCTAAAATGCCGGAGATTGTTTTTTGAGAAACTTGATTGTTGGATAAATCCAATGCCGATTCAATCATGGATAGCACAAACCCCTTAATTCCGTAGCCATACAGGTCAAGGTTCTTTATTTCCATTTTAAAGAGCTCCTGGTCTATTTTGTTCTTGGTCTCATACCCTTCCAGAAGATTGGCAAATTCTTCTTCCGTATCCCTAAAATACGTTTCATTTACCCAAAGGGTATCATCGGCATCAAATCCAATTACTTTTATATTGCCAAAATCTACTTCCATGCCTTCTGCGCTTTCTCCAAATCATCCGGAGTATCTATTTCTATTCCAGTAACTGTAGTTTCTACCATTTTAATTTTCTTTCCATATTCCAAATACCGTATGGCCTCAATTTTCTCTGTGGCCTCCAAAGGCAACATAGGAAGTCTATGGAAGTCCATCAATGCATCCTTCCTAAAGGCATAGATGCCCTTATGTTTAAAATAAATGGGGTCTATTTCTGTATTTCGATGATAGGGAATAGGGGAACGGGAAAAATACAATGCAAAGTTCCTGTTGTCAACTATGACTTTTACGGTATTTGGATTTTTGATTTCTTCGTCTTCATCAATTCGTACCATTAATGAAGCCAAATCGATTTCTTTCTCAGAATCCGTTTTAAAAACCTCTAATACGCCAACCAGACTTTCACGGTCCGTAAAAGGTTCATCACCCTGCACATTCACGATAATATCTACATCCATATCCGCAACCGCTTCGGCAATACGATCGCTACCGCAATCATGTTCTTCCTTGCTCATCATGGCTTTGCCACCCGCTTGGGTAATGGTATCAAATATTACAGGACTATCGGTCACCACAAAAACGTCATCAAATAAATTTGTTTTTACAGCTGCTTCGTAAGTGCGAAGTATTACCGGTTTTCCGGAAAGGTCCTGCATTAATTTGGCAGGGAATCTTGAAGCGGCATAACGGGCCGGAATCATTGCAATTATTTTCAAATCCAAATGCTAGTTTAATCCTTTAATTTAAGGGGCCAAAATTTGTCCCTTTTCTTTTATTCCACTTTGGGCCGTGGTCGTAACTTTCTATAAATCCTAAAAATTATCACCAAAATGATAATGACCAAAACTGCTGCCACTATGGGCATAAAGATGGAAGCTGTGGAAACTACCATCGCTGTTCCGGTTTCTACCGTTGACACAATAGGATTTCCCAAACCACCAGTAGTAGCGGTTGACGCCATTCTACTAGCAGCACCGGCACCTTTGATGGCAGTTGCCGTTCCTCCACCCGCAATAATTGCCAAAGACCAAGTGACCACAGGGTCTAAATCCGCTACCGTGGAAACCATAACAGCGGTTCCCGCAATTGCGGCCAATGGAACCGCAAAACTATCTAAAAGATTATCAACCCAAGGAATAAAATAGGCAAATATTTCAACAATCGTAGCAACGCCAAAAGTTATGACAGCCGCTAAACTTCCAATCCAATGCCAATTATCATTTAGCTCCCATACATCAAAATATGCGGCCAAACTAAGCGCAAATAGCGGCAAGAACACCCTAAAACCAACAGAAGCGGCCAGTCCTACACCTAAAAAAATACTGATAATGGTTTCCGGCGTCATTTAATATGATTTATATCGGTTAGCATTCTAAAAAGGTTAAAAACAAGTTTAGAGGCCACACTTAAGATAACCTTTCTTAACCAACCCTACGAATTTAACTTTTTCCTATTCAAGAAAAAAATCTCCTTTAAAACCAATAAGATACAACTTGCTCTTTGCCCGTGTTACCGCCGTATAGAGCCATCTCAACAGTTCCTTATCAACACCATTAGGCATATAAGGTTGCTCTACAAATACTGTATTCCATTGGCCTCCCTGGGATTTGTGACAAGTAATGGCATAAGAAAATTTTACTTGCAAGGCATTAAAGTACTTGTTGTTCTTGACGCCCATAAATTTCCGATACTTGGAGCTTTCATTTGCGTAATCTTTCATCACTTCTTGGTAAAGTCTATTGCCATCTTCATATGATAGCGATGGTGTAACCGCCTTTACGGTGTCTAACAACAAGACGGTTTCAAAGGGTTTTTGGTTGGGGTAATCCACCATTTTTACTTTTACCTCTGCAAACCTAAACCCATAAAGGGACTTAAATGCAAAAATCTCCAGTACTTCAATGATATCACCGTTGGCTATAAAGCCCGCCTCAGTGCTTGGTTTTAACCAAAAATAGTTGTTTTTGACCACCATCATATAATCCCCAACGGCCAATTCATTTTCCAAAAACAGAATTCTACTTCTAATATTTTCGTTGTACAGATTGGCCCTTTTGTTGGACCTTACGATAAAGGCAGTTTCTTCCTTGCCTTCTTCCGAGTAAGAGGCATCAATGGCTTCTTGAACCTCATGGCCATCTATAAGCCTTACAATATCATTAAAGGGAAGAACATCAAATTGAAAATTCTCAAAAAAGCCACTCTGCAATTGTTCTCGTAGCATGGTAGCATTGGCAAGAATTCCAGAATCCGTGGCCTGTCTTACCACTTCATCCATTTCCATATCTATGACGTCCTTATTATAATTCAAACTCAACCTATCCGCATCCAAGGCCGGACTTAAATCCAGCTTTACCGGTGGCAACTGGGCAGTGTCACCAATGAGTACAAGCTTACAATTATGACCGGAATACACGAACATGAGTAAATCATCCAACAAGGAACCGTTCTCAAATAGTTTGGAGTCGGCGGGAGCATCCGGAATCATAGAAGCCTCATCCACAATGAAAATGGTATTTCTATGTTTATTGGGCGCCAGTACAAACTGTACCCCCGCAGCTCCCTGCTTTTTGGGGAAGTAAATTTTTCTATGAATGGTAAACGCCTGCGTATTGGAATAATTACTCATTACTTTGGCGGCCCTTCCCGTGGGGGCCATAAGTACGGATTTTTGCGTTGTTTTCCACAAGGTCTTTACCAAAGTACCTATCAACGTGGTCTTTCCTGTGCCGGCAAACCCTCTGAGCATGAACACCGTATCTCCTTTTTTGGACATTACGAAAGAGGCTAGTTTTTGTAATGCGGAAGATTGTTTTAGGGTAGGTTCATGAGGAAATTTCTCAATCAACAATTTGTAGTAAGAAGCTTCTGTGAGGCTTGTCATAGGGCTCAAAGATAAAGATGATTTTTACTTGAAATACTTTTGCGATTGAAAAAAAATTGTAGATTTGTCCTAACCACTAAATTTAAATAACACTAGTAAGAAATGAAGACCGTAATTCAAATTGTACTTTGGATCGTTTGTTTAGGATTGGGATATCTTATCTACAATTCCGTAACAGGCCCTATAGAATTTAATAAAACGAAGCAGGAACGTTTTGCTCAGGTAATTGCAAAACTTAAGGATATTAGAAATTCGCAAGAGGCTTACAAAACGGTAAACAAAAGATACGCGAAGGACTTCAATAGCCTTATCAAATTTATAGATACCGGTAATTACACCATCACACAACAACGTGACTCTTCTTTCATGGAATTTGATGAAACTTATCAAATCGATATGTTGAAGGAAGTAAAGATTATTGATACATTGGGTACTGTTTCCGTTAAGGACTCACTTTTTAAGAGTGACAACAGATACAAAAATTTAGCTGAAATTCCTTTCGCTCAAAACGGTGAAAAATTTACAATGGATGCCGGTTTTGTTGAAAAGAGTGGCTATAAAGCACCTGTTTTTGAAGCTAAGGTTGATAAATCAATCGTCCTTTATGATCAGCCAAAAACATTGTTGGACAAAGAAAATGCAGAAATTGGTGTTGATGAAGTTAACGGTAATGCCATTAAGGTAGGATCTATGGACGAAGTTAGTACCAGCGGTAACTGGCCACCGGTTTATGACAAAAAAGGAGAGCAATAATATTACGGCGAACCATACAGTCGAAGAGTTTAAGAAATTGTCCATTCAAGTTAGCTTGAATGGACTTTCTTTTTGTGTTTTTGATTCTGTAAACAACAACATAATCAAAACGCAGAACCAAGTATTTGAGCAAACGCTTAACCCTTACCAACTTTTAAAGGAGTTAAAGCAGATGCTTACCAAATACCAACTCACTAGCCAAAAGTTTACTGAAGTAGTGGTGGTACACCGCAATCAACTTTTTGGTTTGGTACCCAAGCCCCTGTTCGATGAAAATGAATTGGCAAATTATTTAAAATTCAACACCAAAATTTTGGCAAATGACCACTTGGCCTTTGATGAAATAGATAGTCATGATATGGTCAATGTGTATGTACCCTTCGTAAATATTAATAATTACATCTACGAACTGTACGGCGAATTTACCTATAAGCACAATGGTACGGTCATGGCAGAATCCCTTTTAAAGGGACAGTCAAAAGCCGTAAATCCTATTTGTTATGTATATGTTTTGGAAAACCAGATGGATGTTACCTTACTGGATCAGAAACAACTGGTATTATTCAATAGTTTTACATTTCATACCAAGGAAGACTTCCTATATTACTTACTATTTACCCTTGAGCAGTTAAAGCTTAGCACAGAGACAATTCCTTTAAAGTTATTTGGTGCTGTGGAAGAGGATGATGAGTTATATAAACTCTGTTATAAATATGTGAAGAACATATCCATTTTTGTTCCGGAGTTTGGCCCTCATACCTATTTGAACAACCAAGAAGACACCATTGATTTTACAGTAATAAATGCCCTTTAATGCGTATAATTTCAGGAATCCACAAAGGAAAAAGAATAACAGCACCCAAAAATTTACCAGTAAGACCAACAACGGATATGGCCAAGGAAGCCCTGTTCAATATCCTAAACAACCGGTATTATTTTGATGAAATTAAGGTCTTGGACCTGTTTAGCGGCACTGGAAACATTCTTTATGAGTTTGCTTCAAGAGGCACAAAAGAATTATACGCAGTAGATAGCCACTCTGGTTGTATTCAATTCATAAACAAAACGGCCAAGGATCTAGAAATGCCCATAACCGCTATTAAAAGTGACGTTTTTGGGTACTTGGAAAAATCCAATCTAAAATTGGACGTTTTGTTTGCAGACCCTCCTTATGACCTACCGCTAGAGGAGTTTGAAAAAATAGTAACCCTGGTCTTCGCCAAAGAAATATTGCTGGAGGGTGGTATTTTAGTTTTAGAACATGCCAGCCACACAGACCTATCTCACCTACCCCATTTTTCAGAAAAGAGGAAATATGGCAGTAGTTCCTTTAGTTTTTTTGAAACGGAAGAGAAAGTGAAATAAAAATAAGCAGGCCAATAAGCCGGATTCTGTAAAGCTCCAAGGAGCTC
Source organism: Euzebyella saccharophila (assembly GCF_014855495.1). GTDB lineage: Bacteria > Bacteroidota > Bacteroidia > Flavobacteriales > Flavobacteriaceae > Euzebyella > Euzebyella saccharophila. Next base: position 292,232 of record NZ_JACYFJ010000003.1, read on the forward strand.
CCTTATCATTTATCTGGTTTTGCCATTACTGACAAAATCTAACCGCCTACCCTTCGGTTTGGGCGTGCAACCCTCAAACACCGATTTACATGACGTTGCACCACATAGAGTTTACCTGATTTCACTACAGCTTAACCTGTACATTCTTTCTGTTGCACTTGTCCTATTCCAAAGAAATGGAATGACGGGCGTTACCCGCTACGTTGCACTATGGTGTCCGGACTTTCCTCCCCAATATCAATTGGAGCGATAAGGTAGCCTGCTCGGAGGCAAAATTAGATTAATTGTTGATAAATAAAGATTTTATCTCCTCTAAATTAGAGAATCAAAGCCCCTTCATTTTTTATATTTGTAGGTAAGTCTAATTGATAAGAAATACCCTGTTCATTGGAGCACTTTGTAGTATCGGCAAGAAAGTATAGACCCCAGACATTTAAAGATGTAGTTGGGCAACAGGCCATTACCAATACCCTTACCAATGCCATAGAGCATAATCACTTGGCACAGGCATTACTTTTTTGTGGACCAAGGGGTGTTGGCAAGACCACTTGCGCCCGTATACTGGCAAAAAAAATCAATCAGGACGGTACGGAAAGAGAAGATGAGGATTTTGCATTCAACATCTTTGAGCTGGATGCAGCTTCCAACAACTCCGTAGATGACATAAGAAATCTTATAGATCAGGTTAGGATACCACCACAAATTGGCAAATACAAGGTTTATATAATTGATGAGGTGCACATGCTTTCCCAATCAGCTTTCAATGCTTTCTTAAAAACGTTGGAAGAACCTCCAAAGCATGCCATATTTATATTGGCTACCACCGAGAAGCATAAAATTATCCCTACGATACTCTCCAGGTGTCAAATTTTTGATTTCAAAAGAATTACTGTTAAAGACGCTGCAGAGTACTTAAAATACATTGCCGAAAACCAAGGTATAAATGCAGAGGAAGATGCACTTCATATTATAGCCCAAAAAGCTGATGGCGCCATGCGTGATGCGCTGTCCATATTTGATAGGGTGGTGAGCTTTTCAGGCAAGGAGCTTACCAGAAAGGCAGTTACAGAGAACTTGAACGTTCTTGACTATGATACGTATTTTAAAGCCACGGGTCTCATTTTGGAACACGATATTCCAAATCTCTTGTTGCTTTACAACAAAACTCTTTCCTACGGGTTTGATGGTCATCATTTCATAAGTGGTTTAGCTTCTCATTTTAGGGATTTAATGGTTTGCCAGCATACAGATACCATTAATTTGCTAGAAGTAGGTGATGGTGCCAAACAGCAATACCTAGAACAGGCAAAGAAAACCAATAACCCATTTTTATTAAGAGCGCTTGACTTGGCAAATGAATGCGATTTAAAATATAAATCCAGCAGAAACCAACGGCTATTGGTAGAGCTTACCCTTATGAAATTGGCATCCCTTGGTTTTGATGCCGAAAAAAAAAACTTTAACGGTGAACTAAATACCCAGAGTGTAGATTTTATAGCTCCGGCCAGTTTTTATAAAGGTAAACACACAGAACGAACTTTTGAACAACCTACTCCGTCTGCAGAACATCAAGAGTCCAACCCAAAGGTACAACCATCACTTGTAACGCCTCAGCAAAATAATCCCGAGAAAACGGTAAATATACCAAAGAAGGATGCAGAGGTAGCAACCCTAGTAGAGGAAGAAAAAAGTAACTACGAACCGCAACCTTCCAAGCCAGTTCAAAAAGAGCCGCAGTTAGATGAAAGTGCCAAGAAGTTGGGTATGGATATTGCCAAAAAACGAATTTCTGCCCTCTCCATATCCAGTTTAAAAGCAAAAAAAGCCCACGAGGACAGTAAAAAAGATGTGAGCATTGATTACAGCAAGCTTCCCCGTTCTTCTTTTACAGAGGAGCAGATGCAACAACATTGGGAAGATTTTGTAGCGCACATTGATAAAAAGGGACGAAAAATTTTGGCTTCCAATTTGGGGGCCGATATTCCAAAATTGCAAGGTGAGAACGTTATTTGGATCGAATTGCCCAATAGCACCATGAAAAAGGAGATAGAGCGGGAGCAATATGACCTCATGGAATACTTAAAAACCAATCTCAACAACTATTTTATTGAGCTTAAGATAACTGTAAACGAAGCCACCGCCAAAAAATTCGCTTTTACACCGGAAGAGAAATATGAAAAATTACGTAAAAAGAATCCTGCGATAGACCTGTTAAGGCAAACTTTTGATTTGGATTTATAAACCTCCTCAGCTTTTACTTTTCATACCGAAGCATAAGGGAATAAACTAAAAATACTATTGCTACAATAAGCATTCCGCAGGCCTCCCTACCCTTCTCAATATTCACGATATCCCCTTCACCAATGGTAAAACCTTCAAATTTTTCAGGCCATAAAAAGGCGGTAGCTACCAAATAAATAAGGCAAAAAATTAGGGAAACAGAAAATTTCAACCTGCCATAGGCAAAAAATAAAGACCCAATGGCCGCCAAACCATAAATGAGATACCAAGTAAATGCATCCGGGTCATTGTACTGAAGATATGCCGCCCAAATGCACAAAAGTGCAAACAACACCCCAATAATTCTTTGTAGCTTCCTCATACTTTTTCTGTAACGTGATTCTCCACAATACCAAATACGTCCGTAGCATCCACTTCGTTTGCAAAAGTTGCACTTGGGTTGTCAGAAATTAATATTGGATAATCCGCTTTATCCTCGGGTACGCGCCCATGAGAACCTTTTATCAAAGTTGCATCCAATGGAATGATATCCAATACGGTTCTAAAGCCCAGTTTCTTTTTTAGAAGTTTGAGAGCTACTTTGGGCATGACCAGTTTATCTTTGGGGTCCGTAAGCATTTCCACGGGATCAAAACCTGGTTTCTTATGAATATCAACCATTCTCGCGTAATCCGGAGCCTTTTTGTCATCTAACCAAAAATAGTAGGTAAACCAAGAATCCGGTCCTGAAAGCAACACCAAATCTCCCGACCGTTCATGTGCCAATCCATATTTGGAAATTTCTTCTCCTACCAGCACTTTTTCCACACCTGTAACGGATTCCATTAACGTTTTTACCTCCTGTTTTATGGAAGCATCGTTTAAATAGATATGTGCTATTTGGTGGTCTGCAACGGCAAAAGCTTGACTAGCCCCGGCGTCCAGTAATTCCAAGCCTCGTTCTTCCCTTACAGCTATATATCCTTTTGATCGTAAAATCCTATTCAAATGGATTGGATTGTTTACATCAGTAATTCCGTACTCGGATAGAATAATCACCTGCGCATTCTTCTTTTTATAATAGGTGACCAACTGTTTTACTACCCCATCAATCTCATTTAAATCTTTTTTGATTTTTTTAAAATCATGTCCATAGCGCTGTAAATTATAATCTAAATGAGGAAGATAGACCAGAGCCAAAGTTGGGTCATGCAGTGCATCTGTTCTTATGGTAGCATCTGCAATCCACTGGCTTGATTTAATGGAGGTCTTTGGACCCCAAAAATTAAACAACGGAAACATTCCCAATTCGCTTTGAAGCGTATCCCTTAATTCAGCAGGATGGGAATAGCAATCCGGTATTTTCCTTCCATCTGCTAAATAATTAGGCCTAGGAGTAACACTGTAGTCTGCGGTGGAATACATATTGTACCACCAAAACATGTTCGCACACGTAAAGTGCTCGTCTTGTTTTTTTAATTTCTCCCAAATTTTTTCAGCTTCAACCAGTTTATTGGATTGCCTCCAAAACTTTACTTCACACTCCTCTTTAAAATACCATCCGTTTGCTACTACCCCGTGCTCCGAAGGTGTTTTCCCTGTGAGATAGGTAGATTGAGCGGTACAGGTAACAGCCGGTATTGCCGGATAAATATGTGCCGAACGGCCAGATTTTAAAAAAGATTCTATAAAAGGTGTATGTTCCCCAATTAAGCGTTGGGTAAGCCCAACAACATTGATTACAACGGTCTTCTTCATTTAATCAAACTTATCTTTGAACCAATTGAGTTCTCGTACAACGGATTCCGTTAAGTCACGCTTTAAGGCTTGAGGCAACACATCCCACGTGTATGTTTCTATTTCCAAATGCTCCGAAACAGGATTTTGCCGAATAAATTCAATGACCTTTAAAATATGGTCTTGTGTAGAATATAATTCCCCAAACTGTTCCAAGAAAATAGGAACATGAAAATGGGCCCTTAATTCCTCAAATGGATTTTTAACTTTCAAAACCTCTGGCAAATCGCTATAGGTCGTGACCTTACCGTCTTTGAATTCAGTCACCTGATGCAAATAAACCGGTTCATCAAATTGAGAAAGCGCCTCCCAAACGGGATTATTGTTTTCCTTGTTTGATATAATTTTCAATGCTGCACTTACCTGAATTTTTCCAATTTGTATACCTGCATTCCTAAACTTTGCAAAGGTATCTTCCGGTTCTTCAAAGGCAAGGGAAAAGTGACAAATATCGTAACAGACCGTTATATAACGATGAATCAAAGCTTTTGCTTCCCTTTCCGATATCTCAAGTTCATCCATTAAAAACGATACACCCATAGGAATTAAATACTCCTTGAAATAAGATAGCACCTCATCACTATTTTCTAGTAAGCCGTCTGGTTCAGGCTCCAGATCCAAGTGCATATAAACTCCGGTTTTCTCTTCCAACCCCTGCAAATGCAATATTACTTGCAACAAATGCTCAGTTCCCTTTTCAAAGGCCAACTTGGTAGCTGCCTCACCCTTGTGCCAATATTTATAGCTTATGGGAGAGGTAGAAATTCCACCGTTCATTCCCTCTGGCAAAAGAACCAGCAACTGATCAAAAAGTCGCTTGGTATACTCCAGCCGCTCCTTTGTGGTCCAATCAGGCGTATGAACATCATCTTTGACCCTTTCATTGTGAAAATTTCCATAAGGAAATCCGTTCATCGTAAAAACATACACCCCATTATCATCCAACCACTTTTTAAACTCCTGTAACCTTTTTGCTGTTCCTAATTCTTCACTAGCCTTGTTGGATAACCTTAAGCCTAGACCAAAATCTGAAGTACCCGTTACCTGCTTTTTAATCACAGGAACATATTCTTCCAAAGTTTGAAAAGTGGTTGCCCAATCAGAACCTGGGTGAACATTGGTACAGTACGTTAATTGAAAGTTTTCTGTTAATTTCAAAGTTAAACGGCTTTTGATTCTGAAATTTTATTGACTAGATAAAGGGCTTCCATCATTTTATCATTATCTATTTCATGTACATCATGTTTAACACCAATATCTGAAATAAGGGTAATGGTAAGCCTGCCTCCCAAATGCTCCCTAAACTCCTGAATTCCATTTAAAAGGCATTCCATTTCATCCTTAGAACTGATGGGAAAATGCAAATCGAAACCTATATTTTCAAAAACTTGAGCCACCCTATTAAAATCGCTTTCACTAATTAAACCGATTAGATATGAGTAAGCAACATCCAAAACAATACCCTTGGCCACAGCTTCCCCATGGCGTAATTGATAATTGGTCATCTGCTCCAGTTTATGGGCCGCCCAATGGCCAAAATCCAATGGTCTTGATGAACCACTTTCAAAAGGGTCCCCGCCGGTTGCTATATGTTCCATATGCATTTCGGCACACCTATAAATGGTATATTGCATTGTTTCCATATCGCGTTCTCCCAGTTTAAGAGCATTGCTTTCAATATATTCAAAGAAATTTTTATCCTTGATCAGTGCTACTTTCAAAGCTTCCGCCACACCGGAAATCCAGTCCCTTTGCTCGAGGGTTTCTAAAAAAACACTGTCATTTATAATAGCATAAGGAGGGGCAAACGTTCCTAAAAAATTCTTTTTCCCAAAGTAGTTCACACTATTTTTAACACCAACGGCAGAGTCATTTTGAGAAAGCACCGTAGTAGGAATGCGAATGATTTTCACTCCCCTGTGAGCAATAGCTGCTGCGTAGCCTGCCATATCAATGACTGCGCCACCACCAATTACTACTACAAAAGAATGTCTGCAAATGGCATAATCATTAATACCGTCCAAAATTTGGTTCACATGCTGGTCCCCATTCTTACAGGCTTCCCCTCCTTGAACGATTATGGATTGGGTGAATACAAGATTGTCCTTGTACACATCACAATAGGAAGCTATATTTTTTAGTAAATCCGGATGCGCTTCAGAAACACCATTATCCACCACAAAAAGCAGCTTTACCGGTTCGCTTTTATATTCCTTTAAAAGATCACTGAATAATGTATTCTTTTGATCGAATAGATTCTCGGTAAAGAACAGCCTATACCTATAAGCAACTTGAAAATTCTGTTCTATAGTCTTCATCATTATATTCTTTTATTGTGCCGCTCATTACGTTACAGCAAACATCTTGGCCAATCCTTTTGAAATTGGAAGTAATAGCAAAATAACCAAACCATACCACCACACGGAAAAAGTGGCCCCCAAAGCCGCATCCATTATAATTAGGGAAATAACCCCTCCCATTACAGCTCCTTTTATATTCTTTGGAGAATTATCCGAATAGGCCTTTATCAACGGCCTAAATATCATATAAGCAAAGAGCCCTAAATATATGAACGTTCCCAGAATTGATTCCGTATATAAAAACGACGCTAACAAAATGGCCAAAATGACTAGGGAATATAACACTCCGGCCAAAACTATGTGCCCCTTATTATTCCCATGCACCTCCCCCCTACTTATAAGAGTTATGGCAAATATGTAAATCACCGGTATTAATGCCAACCAAGCATACGATAACAATCCTAAAATTGACATTCCCAAAATGAGATTGAGTCCCCTACAGATACCCATGATCAAAGGTCCAAAAAAGCCATGCTTTTTAGCTAACCCATCATACAACAATATACTTAACGCCAAAGTGGTGGCAATAGCACCCGAAGCTAAAGAAACAAGAAAAGCCATTGTAACCCCCAATAACAGCACTACGGCCCCAAATATACTGGCAGAGACCAATGGTACTACTCCACTAGGTATAGGTCTTTCGGGTCTTTCTATTAAATCTAGCCGATAATCGAAAACATCATTCATTATCACACCTCCGGCATAGAGAAAAATGGAGGACACTACAAGAAATAAGAATGAAAGCCCCAATTCGGAAGCAAAAACTTCCAATGGATTTTTGGAAATGAAAAGTCCTCCTATGGCTGTTCCGGCAAAAATATCGGCTGCAGCGGTGGGAAGATTCGCGGGCCTGGCCAAACGCGCATAACCAAGTACAACCTTGTTCATTATGTTATTTGATCGGCGTCTATTCTAGGTTCTTGACCTCTTAGCACACTATTATCATTGAACAATTGTGATTGATTAATTCCTTGTGGGTTCAACCAATGTTCTTCTTTCATTTTGCCATTGTAGCTAAAAATATCCAATGCATTCTGATAACACGTTTTATGGACATCCTCCTTGGCAATACCTCTTTTAAGCATTAAAGAAGCTGTTTTTGGCACAGCTAGAGGGTCACTTACACCCCAATCCGCAGAACTATCAACGATAATATTGGTACTACCAAATTTTCTCACCACTTCTACCATACGCTCATTACCCATCTTAGTCTTGGGATAGATGGTGAAGGCGGCTATAAAGCCCTTATCCAACACGTCCTTAACAGTCTCTTCATTGTTATGGTCAATAATAACCTTGGAAGGGTCTAAACCGTGTTCAAGGCAAACTTCCATACTTTTAAGCGTACCTGCTTTTTTGTCGCGGTGAGGGGTATGCACCTGAACCACCATATCCAACTCCTTAGCCATTTCTAGCTGCATTCTAAAATACTTATCTTCTGCCGGGGTTTGATCATCATACCCTATTTCTCCTATGGCCACTACATTCTCTTTATGCAGGTAAAGTGGGAGAAGCTCAATGACCTGCTCCGCCAGCGCCTCGTTATTAGCTTCTTTGGAATTAAGGCCTATGGTACAATAATGCTGAATACCAAATTGACTTGCCCTAAAACGTTCCCAACCTACTAGGCTGCTAAAATAATCTTGAAATGAGCCTACTTGAGTACGGGGCTGTCCCAACCAAAAGGAGGGTTCAATTACCGCTACAACTCCTGCTGCGGCCATTGCCTCGTAATCATCCGTTGTACGGGACGTCATATGAACATGCGGGTCAATGATCATCATTTTATCTTCCATAATACTTATTTTACATTTTCCCAAGTAATCGTTCCATTGGTAACTTGGTGGTTTAGTTGTTGGTAATTCTGTAGTAATTTTTGTGCTTCCCTATTATCGGAAAAATGACAACAAAGGGCACCTGCTCTATTCTCGGACGGATTGTCACTCTCCAACAAACGTTTCATATCCTGATAGAGCGTACCATCTATAAAACTGGAAACAGGCCTCCAGAATAAGGGGTCAATTTCCCTAGACGCAGCCCATCTCTCATGAGCATAATCCGAAATAATTCTAGCTAAATCTTTATTGGCCCTAGCATCGACCTCCAAAATCTGAGAAAGGTCTAATTGCACAAAAGCAGCCTTTAAATACATTTGGTTCCACTGTTGGTCGTTAAAAAACCTGGCGGGATATGGATTACCCATGCTAATAGCCTCAAAAACAGTGGCAATATTGGTTCGTAAAGCCTCCACCGCTACATGGTTGTACTCCTCGGCATTGGGTAACAAAATAACAAATTTCAAGAAAGTAATAAGCTCTCCCGTATCGGCCACCTGTATCAAGTTGGCTACTTTAGGCTGAAAAAAAGTGGCATCGGTTTTTAAAACCTTTATCAACAAGTAAATTCTAGAAATCTCCAGCTCATTGGCTTGCTGCTGCAATAAATAAGATTCCAGCTCTTTATCATCAAGTTCAAACGAGATTTTCTTATTCTCATTTGCTTTGGTTGACAGCAAACTATACGTGAGGTACAAATCTTTGGCAGACTTGTTTTCTATGATGACATCAATTTTGGAATTGAGCCAATCAAATGCATCAGCATCTAAATTAGAGCTCAATACGTGCAATAGCTCTTCATCTACGCTTGAGAGATTCATGGTACTATTTTTGAACTTTTCGGTTTAATTTGGTGTTGTTATTAATAGCATTGCCAAAAAACAACTAACTACAAATCTAATTATTCCAAAGGGAAACTAACCTAAAAGGAAGCTTTCATATTAAAGATTCTTCCTAATTTTACAAAAAAATTAAGAATTATGCTTGGTCTTAAACTACCTACGGACCCCAGATGGGTAAATATCGTTGAAAAGAATATAGATGAGATTTTAACGGATCATGCGTATTGTGAGCAAAAGGCGGCCAGCACAGCTATCTCATTGATTATTAGCTTTCCCGATTACACTGAACTGGTAGATGAAATGATAGCACTTTCCCGTGAAGAAATGGGACATTTTAAAATGGTTCATGACCGCATAATTGCCAGAGGACAAACCTTAGGTAGAGAGAGAAAGGACGAGTACGTGGTGAAGTTAATGAAGTTCTTTCCAAAAGGAGGTAGTAGAAATACTCATTTAACCCACCGCCTTTTGTATGCCGCCCTCATTGAAGCCAGAAGCTGCGAACGGTTTCGTTTACTTTCCGAAGAATTAGAGGACAAAGAACTTGCAGAATTTTACCATAAGTTAATGGTAAGCGAGGCCAACCATTATACTATGTTCCTGAAATTTGCCCGACAGTATGGAAACAGGGAAGAAGTAGACCAAAAATGGAACGACCTTTTGGAGTATGAAGCTTCCATCATGAAGGAGTTAGGAAAAAAAGAGACCATTCATGGTTAACCGAACGGTCTCTTCTTATAGATTTTACATATCTATACCTTCCTCAATATTATCAACAGAACTTAACTTGTTCTTATAATAATCGTACATCGCAAATTGGGACCGCAATGCGGGCTTATCATTTTTCCTATAGAGATTACGCTGTTCTTCATCAAAAATTCGTGCCTTCACATTATCGTTCCATGAAATATTAAACGTATCTATCAGCTCCTTTTTGATATCCTCATCATAAATTGGACAGCCTACCTCCACTCTATTTTCAATATTTCTGGTCATGAAATCAGCAGAGGAAATATACACTTTGGGGACGCCCTCATTACAGAAGATAAATAGCCTGGGGTGTTCCAAAAACTTATCTACCACACTAATGGCTTCAATATTTTCACTCATGCCTTCCACTCCTGGAATCAAACAACAAATACCCCTAACTACCATTTGTACTTTTACACCGGCATTACTAGCCTCGTACAGCTTATCGATCATTTTATAGGACGTAAAGCTGTTCATCTTTATTTTAATATAGGCTTCCTTTCCAGCCCTGGCATTGGCAATTTCCTTATCGATCAATTTTTTAAAGAAGCTTTTTGTATAGTGCGGCGATACAATTAAATGCTTGTATTTATTAATTTTATAAGTAGTTTCAAAGAAATCGAATACCTTGTTCAACTCCTTTAGTATGGGTTCGTTTGCCGTAAATAAAGTGTAATCCGTATAGATTCTAGCAGTGGATTCGTTGAAATTACCGGTACTAATAAAACCGTAGCGCTTTATTTCTTCGTTTTCTTCACGCTCAATTAAACAAATTTTACTGTGAACCTTTAAGCCGGGCACACCAAAAATGAGCTTAACCCCTTCTGCCTGTAGTTCTTCTGCATATCTGATGTTTGCCTGTTCATCAAAACGTGCACGTAGTTCAATCTGTAAGGTAACCTGCTTTCCATTTTTTACGGCATTGCTCAAACAAGCCGCTACTTGGGAATTATTAGCCAAGCGATATACGGTAATTTTTATGGTCTTCACCTTTGGGTCTAGGGCCGCCTCCCTCAAAAATTTAAGAATATAGGAAAAGGTGTGATAAGGCGTATACTGCATATAGTCCTTCTCCGCAATTTTCTCCAAAAGACTCCCTTCAATATTAAGACCTTTTACAGGCAACGGAGTAATCTTATCATACATAAGATCGTTTCTTCCCAAGCTTGGAAAGCCCATATAATCTCTTTTATTGTGGTACCGACCTCCTGGAATAACACTATCCGCATCTTCAATTTCCATCTTTTCCTTTAGAAACTCTAGCGTATCGTTTTCGATGCTCTTGTCATATACAAAACGGACGGGGTCGCCTATTTTTCGATGTTCTACACTGGAACTGATTTTTTCTATGAAACTCTTACTAAGATCATTGTCAATATCCAATTCCGCATCCCTGGTAATTTTTATCATGTGGGAGGTTATCGACTTATAATCGAACATAGGAAAAACACTGTCCAGACAGTATCTTATAACATCATCCAAAATAATTATATAGTTCTTATTTCCCTCTTTGGGCAGTACTACAAAACGATCAATACCTTTAGGAATTTCTATAAGTGCGTACCGTTTTTCTTTTTTCTCGTAGGTGCTTTTTGTACGGTCATCACTTCTTAATACCATTTTTACCGCCAAATAAGCGGCTGTATCCTTAAGCATCGGAAATTCCGCCAAATCACTTAAGATAATAGTCATTAGTTGTGGACTAACCTTTTGTAAGAAGTACTTCTTAACAAAGGCACCTTGCTTTTCGGTTAACTGGTTTTCGTTCAAAAGATAAACATCCTGCTCTTCCAGTTCCTTTTCGATTTTTTCAAGGATTTCAACACTTTTACGTTGTTGATCAATTACTATTTTAGTAATCTCTGCCAGCAAATCTTTGGCCTTTTCCCCACCCAGAACACTTTTGCCAGATTTTCCTGCCTCGAAAATGCGCTTAACCGTAGCATACCTAACTTTAAAAAACTCGTCCAGGTTGTTGGAAAAAATACCTAGAAAACGTAACCTTTCTATTAAAGGAACATTTTTATCTTCACTCTCTTGAAGCACCCGCTCATTAAAACTTAACCAACTTATTTCCCTATTTATATATCTAGGCTTTGTTTTTATCATTTATCTATAGTCTTTCGGAAAAATTGTTTGAATTGTTGTGCCTTTGCCTATTGATTTCCACTGAGAAGTATCAAAACTTATATGAACCAAACCGCTTGTGGGCACGTTCTCAATATAGCTATTTCCCAAAGAATTGGCAAGGTCCGTAAAGGCATGGTTATGACCAAATATCATGACGGTCTTTAGGTTATCCGAAAGACCTTTAACAAACTGTAAATCAGATTCTCCTGAAAAATCATAAAGTTCCTCTACTACTTGAAAACTTGAAAAGGGAAATTGTAGCTTTCTCAAAAAAATCAAGCAGGTATGCAGTGCACGGTTGGCAGGGCTGGAAAACACAGCATCAATATCCAGTTGAAGAACATCCAGCTTGGCGGCCACCAAATGTGCATCATTAATACCCCGCTCCTGTAAGGGCCGGTCCTTATCGCTCACGGCATAATCCCACGAAGATTTACCATGACGTACGAAAATAAGATTTTTCATATGCGCATCGATTTTTGTAATTAGGGCGATAAACGCTCTATGTTCCACACACCACTCTCCTCTTCAGAATACAGAATCCTATCGTGCAAGCGATTGGCCCTTCCTTGCCAAAACTCCATCTCTTCCGGAATTACCAAATACCCTCCCCAGTGCTCCGGTCTCTTGATTTCTGTACCCTCAAATTTCTTTTCCAGTTTCTCCAGCCTGTTTTCCAAGAATTTACGTGAAGGGATTACCGTACTTTGTTCAGAGGCCCAAGCCCCTAATTTGCTACCTTCAGGTCTGGAATTAAAATAGGCATCCGAGGTCATACCATCCACTTTTTGTGCTTGCCCCTTTATAATTACTTGGCGCTCCATGGCAGGCCAAAAGAAGGAAAGACAAACCTTATTGTTAGCAGCAATAGATTTACCCTTCTCACTTTCATAATTCGTGTAAAAAACAAATCCTTCAGAATTAAATTCCTTCAACAAAACCACCCGGCTTTTGGGGTACCCATCCAAACCAATGGTAGAAATGGTCATTGCATTTGGCTCCTCCACCTGACCTTGTGCTTCGGTTTCCATAAACCACCTTTCAAATAATTCAATTGGTAAGGATGGTAAAACGTCTTCGGTCAGCTCGCTTTTTTCATAAGATTTTCGGTATTCTCCTAAGTCTTTTTGCATTGTACAGGGTGTATAAATCTACTGTATCAAATTTCAGCAAAAGAATAGAATTCAGAAAGTCTGTAAGCGCTAAAACTCAAAAACTTTTCCATCGTCTCCTAAAAATACATTGGGAAAAATCTCTTCGGCTTCTTTTTTAAATAATTCTATGGATTTATACCTTGTAGAATAGTGCCCAAGAACCAGCGCACCAACATCTGCCTGTTGGGCAATTGAGGCCGCTTCTTTAGCAGTGGCATGCTTTGTTTTAAGGGAGAATTTAGCTTCGGATTCCAAGAAAGTGGATTCATGATAAAGAGCATCTACCTTTGAAATCTGACTGACAATTTCCGGATTGTAAGCCGTATCACTACAAAATGCGTAGCTTTTTGGTTCCGGAGGGTCTAAGGTGAGTTGGTCATTTGCAACTACGGTTCCATCATCCAAAGTTACGTCTTTTCCCTTTTTTATATTTCTAAAATAAGCCTTATCCACCTTATACTTGGCCATCGCCTCTACATTGAGTTTACGATCGCCGGGCTTTTCCCTAAATAAAAAACCATTGGTGTACACCCTGTGATCCAAGGGGATAGTAGTGACCGTCACAGTTTCATCTTCATAGACAAGTTGGGGCTCTTTTTCCGTAAGTTCATGGAAGAAAAGTGGATAGTTGGTCCACGAATCCCCTAATTTTAAAAGCAGCAAAATAGCCTCCTTAATTCCTTTTGGTCCATGAATATGCAATTCTTTTTCCCTTCCCAAAAGTCTAAAGGTAGATATGAGACCCGGGAGTCCAAAAAAATGGTCTCCATGTAAATGAGATATGAATATATGCTCAATTCTAGAGAATTTCACTTTATTCTTGCGAAGCTGCACTTGTGTACCTTCCCCACAGTCTATTAAAAACAAATGGTTTTTAATTTCAAGTACCTGAGAAGTTGGATTTGTTAAAGTGCGCGGTGTAGCCGCATAACAACCAAGAATCGTAAGCCTCATTAATTTTTGGGTTTGTAATTATGGGCTTCCTCTACCGTATACTTGCCCTTAAAACTGAACGCATACGGAGTCTCCCCATGGTCCTTTAAGTATTGTAGTCGTTTTTTGGCTTCTTCCGGTGTAGGCATTGAGCCTTTCTCCACATACCATAAGCACATATGCATTTCACTCAAATTGTAAAACCATTCTTTTTTTCGTCTCAACACACCGGCATGTTGAGAAGCATAGGTAAAATTGAACAAAGCCTCTTTAGATTCCCAAACGGACATATTAATGATTAAAAAATCATCTTCAAATACACGCAAGGCCGTGGCGTTATTTTCATCTCCTTTCAATCTCCAAACGTATCCCGGGCTGTTTTCCGCAATACCATTAATACGATCTAAATTATTGACAAACCCCTCCATTACCGGGCTACCAATAGGTTTTAACATTTTTGCAATATTTACCTGCGCTAGATGAAATTCACTCATAACTCTAAATCCCTTTCTATTTCTTCCATTTCAATAATGTCATGTGCTTCCTGTAAAGTAGGTACTACACAAATGGTGTCCGGGACATCATCATAGGAAACTTTATCGGTTACCAATACAAATGATTTATTGTTTTTTTTATGGTTATCGGATAGTTGTAGAAATTCCAAAACATCGTCAGACGTCAAATTAGAAAAGGAAAACAGGTTAACAACTATATGCTCATTCTTTAACTTGGGATAAGCATCATTTAAATTTTGAAGAAAAGTTGACAACGTTGTTTTTTCCTGAAAAACAACGGTAGTAGACCCATTGGAATCAAATATCATAACTGTTATTTAATTTTAGACGCTAAAAGGTAAATTACGGCCATACGTATGGCAACACCGTTCTCAACTTGATTCAAAATAATTGATTGTTTGGAATCGGCAACATCGGTAGTGATCTCAACACCCCTATTTATTGGACCTGGGTGCATTATCACAATTTCTTTATCAAGACTGTCAAGCAGTTTTTTGTTGACACCAAATTGCTGTGTGTACTCTCTGGTCGTTGGAAAATAACTAATATCAAGCCTCTCATTCTGTATACGCAACATGTTGGCCACATCACACCAATTCAAGGCCTTTCTTAAATCTGTTTCCACCTCCACTCCAAGTGACTCCACATATTTGGGTAAAAGTGTTTTTGGTCCACACACTTTTACATTTGCTCCTTGAAGTTTAAGGGCAAAAATATTACTGAGCGCTACTCTAGAATGTAAAATATCCCCGACGATCACTACATTTTTACCACTAACATCCCCTAGTTTTTCACGTATGGAGTAGGAATCCAACAAGGCTTGGGTTGGGTGCTCATGCGCCCCGTCCCCCGCATTAACTATAGATGCGTTAACATGTTTGGACAGAAAAATTCCTGCTCCAGGGTTCGGATGCCTCATTACCACCATATCCACTTTCATGGATAGGATATTATTTACGGTATCTATTAAAGTCTCCCCCTTTTTTACCGATGACTGGCCTGCCGAAAAATTAATGACATCTGCTGAAAGTCGTTTTTCTGCCAGTTCAAAAGAAAGCTTGGTACGGGTACTGTTTTCAAAGAAAATATTGGCGATGGTAATATCCCTTAGCGAAGGAACCTTTTTTATAGATCGGTTGATGACCTCTTTAAAATGATCTGCCGTCTCAAAAATGAGCTGTATATCCTTTTCGTTTAGATATTTTATACCCAATAAGTGCTTTACACTTAATTCGCTCATTGTTATTTATTTATTAGATAAATTACGTCTTCGCCTTCGTTTTCCCTCCAGTGAACCTTTACCTTTTCCTCATTAATGGCATCTACCTGTCTTCCTCTATAATTCGGTTGAATGGGCAAATGCCTGCTAAACCTCCGATCTATTAATGTTAAAAGCTCAATTTCCGAAGGTCTACCAAAAGATTGAATGGCGGTTAGGGCTGCCCTGATACTACGTCCTGTATACAATACATCATCAACGAATACCACCTTTCTATCCTCAACCAGAAAGTCTATTTTGGTTTTATTAGCTTCCAGGGGCTTTTCTCCCCTTCTAAAATCATCACGATAAAAAGTAATATCCAGAAAACCTAGGTCTACGTGTTTTACTCCGTATTCCTCCTTTAAAATTTTGGTAAGTCTTTGAGCAACGAAAGTGCCCCTCGGCTGTATTCCTACTAAAGCCGTATCCTTAAAATCAAGGTGATTTTCCAATAACTGACAGGCCAAACGATGAAGTATGATATTGATTTCCTTTTCGGAAAGAAGTACTTTTTGACCCATAGTGCCCTATTGGATTAGCTGAACAAAAATAGGGAATTCTAGTTAAAATTGACAATGTTTGTTCAAGACCGAAACCATTACTTATAAACCGTTTAAAATGCGACTTTTATCTTCAATCACCAAGGTTTAGATATAAAAAAAGCCCTACCGAATAAACGGTAGGGCCTTGAAATATATTCAACAAAAGCTTATTTCTTACCGGCTTCCATTTTATCTTTCAATGCTTGAAGCGCTTCATTGGCATCTCCTAAAGTAGGTTTAGCCTCATCAGCCGCAGCAGCAGCTTTTTTCTGAGCCGCTTTAATGTTACGCTGCTCTTCTTCACGGAAGATAGCAGTGTGACTAGCAACTACACGCTTAAAGTCTTTATTGAACTCAATGATTCTGAATTCGGCCTCTTCACCTTTAGAAAGTTTAGAACCGTCTTCTTTCTCCATATGACGTTGAGGAACAAATGCAGTAATATCCTCATTGAACTCAATGGTAGCACCTTTATCAACTACGTCTGTAATAGCCGCCTTGTGAACGGTACCTTCAGCAAATTCTTGCTCGTACTTGTCCCAAGGGTTCTCCGTAGTTTGCTTATGGCCCAAGCTTAGCTTACGACCTTCCACATCCAACTCAAGAACTTCAACTTCCATAGTATCACCAACATTTACAAACTCAGATGGATGCTTGATTTTCTTAGTCCAAGAAAGATCGGAGATATAGATCAACCCGTCAATTCCTTCTTCCATTTCTACAAACACACCAAAGTTGGTAAAGTTTCTAACAATACCTTTATGTCTTGAACCAACAGGGTATTTAGAAGTAATATCCGTCCATGGGTCTGGAGTCAATTGCTTGATACCAAGAGACATCTTACGATCTTCTCTATCCAAAGTAAGAACAACCGCTTCTACCTCATCACCAACGTTAACAAAATCCTGTGCTGAACGTAAGTGAGTAGACCAAGACATTTCAGATACGTGGATCAATCCTTCAACTCCTTCAACAACTTCAATGAACGCACCGTAATCTGCAATTACAACTACCTTACCTTTAACTTTATCTCCAATTTTGATATCGTCGCTAAGAGCATCCCAAGGATGTTTCTCCAATTGCTTCATACCTAACTGGATACGAGACTTGTTCTCATCAAAGTCAAGGATAACCACATTGATTTTCTGATCAAGTTCCACAACTTCGTTCGGATGGTTGATACGGCTCCAAGAAAGGTCGGTAATGTGTACCAATCCATCAACACCACCAAGATCAACAAAGACACCGTAAGAAGTAATGTTTTTAACAACACCTTCCAATACTTGTCCTTTTTCAAGTTGGCTAATGATTTCTTTCTTCTGCTCTTCAATATCAGCCTCGATAAGTGCTTTGTGGGAAACAACAACGTTTTTGAATTCGTGGTTGATTTTAACCACTTTGAATTCCATAGTTTTTCCAACGTACTGATCGTAATCCCTGATCGGTTTTACATCAATTTGTGAACCAGGCAAGAACGCTTCAATACCAAATACATCTACGATCATACCACCTTTGGTTCTGCACTTAACAAAACCACTTACGATTTCTTCTTTATCGTGGGCCGCATTAACACGATCCCAAGCCATAATGGTTCTGGCCTTTCTGTGCGAAAGAACCAACTGGCCACTCTTGTCTTCACGAATATCGATCAAGACCTCTACCTTGTCACCCACCTTTAAATCTGGGTTATACCTAAACTCGTTCAAGGAGATAACACCTTCAGACTTGGCATTAATGTCAATGATCGCTTCACGATCGGTCAAGTAAACTACCTTTCCTTCCACCACTTCTTCATCTGCGGTATCCACAAAGTTTTCGGCAACTAGCTTTTCAAACTCTTCCAATTTAGAGTCATCAACGCGCTCAATTCCCTCTTCATACTTCTCCCAGTCAAAGTTTTCCAAAAATTCTTTTGGGTCTTGCTTAGGAGTTTCTTGTGGTGCTGCGGCAGTTTCTTCTACCTCAACTGTGTTTTTTTCTTCAGCCATGTGCTGATTTAAATTTGTATTCTACGATGAGCCAAGAGTTAAACAATTCTCGCAGAAGATGTTATAAGTTTGTTTTTCCAAATACCTTTTCCTCTTGATTTCTTTGCAAAAAAGGTGTGCAAAAATAAGGCTTTATCTTCACTTCACCAAGCTTATTTTTAGAGGTTTGGGGATAATTTTAGAATTTTAAGGATTTTGGTGCCCGATACAACAAATATACCTATCTTGAACAATGAATTATTAACCACTAATAAAACTCAAAATCATGAGCGTAAAAGCAAAATATCAACCTGTTTTAGACCTTGGCGAAGAATTAGGAATCAAAGACGGTGATGTACGGGTAGAAGGTGATGTCTTAAAGGTAAAAGGCGAAGCTGCAACCCAATACGAAAAGAACCTTCTTTGGGACAAAATAAAGGAAATAGGTGGTGAAAGCCCTAGCGATATTATGGCTAACATTACCGTAGGCGATACCTCCGTTTATGCAAGACACACCGTGAAAAGTGGGGAATCCCTAAGTAAGATTGCCAAAAGATATTATGGCGACCCTATGAAATACAAGCAAATTTTTGATGCAAATACCAATATCCTTAAAAACCCAGATGTTATTCATCCTGACCAAGAATTGGTTATTCCCAACCTATAATCCTTAGAACAAAGGGATAAAAAAGGTCTTCAATTGAAGACCTTTTTTTATTGTACTTTTTCCAGGCACCTGAGTGCAATGCTATGTAAACGTTCAAACTGTTCCACCAAGCCCATATCACTGTTATCAAACTCTATGGCATCTTCCGCTTTTCTTAAGGGCGAAAATTCACGGTTGGAGTCGATAAAATCGCGTTTCTGAACATTCTCCAACACTTCTTCATAGCTCACTCGGTCACCCCTATCCAACAACTCCTTATATCTACGTGTAGCACGAGCTTGGGGAGAAGCGGTCATAAAAACCTTTAGTTCCGCATCCGGAAAAACAACGGTACCAATATCCCTACCGTCCATTACAATACCTTTTTCCCTGCCCAAGGCTTTCTGCATTTCAACGAGTTTGTGGCGTACTTGCTCCACTTCTGCCACCCTACTTACAAATTGGGACACCTGAAGCGTACGAATTTCCTTTTCCACATTCTCACCATTCAAGTAAATTTCGGAAAAACCTAACTCCTCATTAGGCACAAAGTTCAACTTAATGGATGGCAATAATTT
Source organism: Euzebyella saccharophila (assembly GCF_014855495.1). Taxonomy (GTDB): domain Bacteria; phylum Bacteroidota; class Bacteroidia; order Flavobacteriales; family Flavobacteriaceae; genus Euzebyella; species Euzebyella saccharophila. The sequence continues at coordinate 311,762 of NZ_JACYFJ010000003.1, forward strand.
CACCAACGCCCCTAAATCCTCCATTCCATCCGAAATAAAGCCATTTTGCATGGCAAACAGGGTTACTGCCCTGTACATGGCTCCTGTATCTATATATTTATAGTTGAGGGCCTTTGCCAATTGCTTGGCAAGCGTACTTTTTCCAGTGGATGAATAACCGTCTATGGCTATGGCTATTTTCTGCATTAGAGCGTTTTGGCGTTCTTCACTTTCTGTGCGGTGATAGCTATATCTATAACCTCATGCATATCACTCACGTAATGAAATTTAAGACCCTTAAGATACTCTTTTTTAATTTCTAGAATGTCCTTTTCATTATCCTTGCAAAGAATGATTTCCTTGATTCTAGCTCTTTTGGCTGCCAATATTTTTTCTTTGATTCCACCAACTGGAAGCACTTTGCCCCTCAAGGTAATTTCTCCCGTCATGGCAATACTTTTCTTTACTTTCTTTTGGGTGAACAAAGAAACCAAGGAAGTTAACATGGTGATACCGGCACTTGGTCCGTCTTTAGGTGTTGCCCCTTCGGGAACGTGGATATGAACATTGTATTTCTCAAAAACCCCAAAATCAATACCAAACCTATCTGCATTGGATTTTATATATTCCAAGGCGATGGTGGCCGATTCCTTCATTACTTTACCCAGATTTCCGGTAATGTTCAATCCGCCTTTACCTTTGGATAAGATGGATTCAATAAATAAAATATCACCTCCAACACTGGTCCATGCCAGACCGGTCACTACACCGGCAACATCGTTGTTTTCGTATTTATCCCTTTCCAATCGTGCAGGACCCAATACTTTTTCAACGATTTCATTGGAAACCTTAATATCGTATTCCTCTTCGGTAGCAATGTTGGTGGCCGCATAACGAACCATTTTGGCAATTTGCTTCTCCAAACTACGCACCCCGGATTCCCGGGTATAGCCTTCAACGATTTTTTCCAATTGCGGTTTTCCAATTCTCAAATCCTTAGATGAAAGTCCGTGTTCTTTTAATTGTTTAGGAAGCAAGTGTCGTTTGGCAATTTCAACTTTCTCTTCAATCGTATAGCCCGTCACATTGATAATTTCCATTCGGTCCCTCAAGGCCGGTTGAATCGTACTCAAATTATTGGCGGTAGCAATGAACATTACTTTGGAAAGGTCATAGCCCATTTCCAAGAAATTATCATAGAACTCCCCGTTTTGTTCGGGGTCCAAAACTTCCAACATAGCAGAAGATGGGTCCCCTTGATGACTACTTGAAAGCTTGTCGATTTCATCCAAAATAAATACAGGATTGGAAGTACCAGCTTTTTTCAGGCTCTGAACGATTCTTCCGGGCATGGCACCTATATAAGTCTTTCTGTGACCTCTTATTTCTGCTTCATCCCGTAAACCACCAAGTGACATACGAACATATTCCCTGCCCAAAGCCTCTGCAACTGATTTACCCAAGGAGGTTTTACCAACCCCTGGAGGCCCGTACAAGCAAAGAATAGGAGACTTCATATCATTCCTCAATTTCAGAACGGCTAGGTATTCTATGATTCGCTTCTTAACGTCTTCCAGTCCGTAGTGGTCACGGTCCAATATTTTTTGCGCACGTTTTAAATCGAACTTATCCTTGGAAAATTCGTTCCAAGGCAAATCAAGAAATAAATCAAGGTAATTTCTTTGAATGGAATATTCGGCCACCTGCGGGTTCATACGCTGCATTTTGGCGAGTTCCTTCTCAAAGTGTTCACCTACTTTTTTGCTCCATTTCTTTTTCTTGGCCTTTTCACGCATTTCCAACAATTCATCATCATGGGAAACTCCACCCAATTCTTCTTGAATGGTTTTCATCTGCTGATGGAGGAAATATTCGCGTTGCTGCTGGTCCAAATCATTACGAACCTTGGTCTGAATATCATTTTTGAGCTCCAGTTTCTGAAGTTCAAGATTCATGTATTTTAAGGTAGCAAGAGCTCTTTCCCTCAAACTACCGATTTCCAATAATTCCTGCTTCTCCTTGACATCTAAATTAAGATTGGAGGATACAAAATTGATTAGAAAAGAGTTGCTCTGAATATTTTTAATGGCAAAGGAGGCCTCACTTGGAATATTTGGGTTATCCCTGATTATCTTTAAGGCCAATTCCTTAATGGATTCAATAATGGCCAAAAATTCTTGACTGTGCTGATCTTCCCTATCTTCAGTAACCTCCCTAACCGTGGCCGTCATGTAAGGTTTCTCGGTAAGTACTTCGGCTATTTCAAAGCGCTTTTTCCCTTGAAGGATTACGGTAGTATTCCCATCGGGCATTTTTAAGACCCTAAGAATTCTAGCTACCGTACCTAAAACGTTAATATCAGCAGGTTTTGGATTTTCAGTCGCCTCATCTTTTTGGGCAACTACCCCGATTACTTTTGAACCATTGTTGGCGTCCTTTATTAAATTGATAGAAGTGTCCCTACCAGCTGTTATTGGGATAACAACCCCGGGAAAAAGCACCGTATTTTTCAAAGGTAAAATAGGTAAGGTTTCCGGCAGTACCTCATTGTTCATTTCCTCCTCATCTTCGGGTGTCAAAAGTGGTATTAACTCTGCATCTTCATCTATACCGTGAAGCGACATATTGTCAAAATTTGAAAATTTAGAATCTCCCATAATATCATTTCCGGTCATTCTGTCATTAGCTGAACAGAAATCCCAATTCATTCAATTGTTCCTAATCCTTGAAAAGCCCTGTGTAGATAACATTTCGCATAAACGGGGGCTTTATTGCACCTGCCTAAGGACAATTGTTGTGCCACATATTTTATAAGGAAACAAAAATTTCTTTATCCAAACTGTAACAATCCATAACTTGTTTCATCTATAAAACAAACATCCACTTTTTGAGCCACAAAAGGGAACATATTGATTCGTTATTACAAGAGTGCCTTAAAGGCAGGCCAAGTGCACAGTTAGAAGTGTACAACCGCTATTACAAAGCTATGTACAATACTGCTTTGAGAATAGTGAAACAAAGAGACGAAGCCGAAGATATTATGCAAGAATCGTTTCTGAACGCGTTTACGAAACTGCAGACATTTAAGGGGGAGGTAGCATTTGGAGCTTGGCTAAAGCGCATTGTAATCAACAACAGTATTTACCATTACAAAAAGCAAAAAAAAAAGAAAGAGGTTGCACTTGAAGATGTATTGTACAGGGTTGAAGACAGCAATGATGTTGCCCTTGATTCTCATGGAATAACGGAACTGAAGGCTCAAAAAGTGATGGAAACCATGAAAGGACTAAAGGACAATTATCGTGTTTCTTTGACCCTACATCTTATTGAAGGGTATGATTATGAAGAAATAAGCGAAATCTTGAACATAAGTTATGCCAATTGCAGAACTACCATTTCAAGAGCAAAGGAAAGTCTTAGGAAAAAATTGATCTGTGCTTGATATGAAAAAAGATGAACTAGACATACTGTTTGAAAATCTACAAGGAGAATTTGATGTTGAGAATCCTTCTAGAGAGCATGAAAAAAGGTTTTTGGAAAAACTAAGTTCTCATCAAAGAACTATTCCAATAAAAGCCAAAAGGACTAATTGGTGGAAACCTTTTAGTATAGCAGCTTGCATTTTGCTTGTTGGCATCTTCACCTTTTTGAATTTAACTAGCAGTAGCTCAATTGATGAGCAAGTAGCGGAAATTTCCCCGGAAGTTTCAAAAACGGAATTCTATTTTGCTAGTTTGATCGAAGAGCAGCTTACCGAGTTAAAAAATGCCAGTTCACCCGAAACCAAACAATTGGTTGATGACGCCATGAACCAACTCACTAAGCTAGAGCACGACTATAAAGGTCTTGAGCAAGATTTGGTCAACGGCGGGAACAGCAAATTGATCCTTAGTGCCATGATCACCAACTTTCAAACAAGAATAGATTTGTTGCAAGATGTTCTCGCAAGAATTGAAAGCATTAAAAAACCAGAAAATTACGATGATGAAAATAGTACTATTTAAAAAGTTGACATTCCTTTTATTACTATTGCCTTTTCTAGGGTTGGCACATAACGGTAAATTCAAAGGAAAATACACCAAGGAAAAAACCATTAAAAAGGAGTTCAATGTAAATGCGGATGCCCTTCTAAAAGTGAACAACAGTTACGGTAACCTCAACTTGGTCTCTTGGAACGAAAACCGAATGGTAATTGAGGTACATATCAAGACCAATGGCAGTAATGAAGAAAAAGTAGCCCAAAGACTTAAAGAGATTACGGTAGATTTTGAAAATTCTCCCAATGAAGTTTCGGCCCGAACGAATTTCAACAACAACAATAGTAGCTGGGGATGGAGCTGGGGAAAGAAGAACAATGTCAACATGCAAGTGAATTACACCATTAAACTACCCGTAAAGGCAAATATCAACCTCGATAATGACTACGGTGGCATAATCATAGACCGTGTTGATGGGCACGCTAAAATTAGCTGTGATTACGGAAGGCTGGATATAGGCGAGCTCCGCGGCAGAAACAATCAATTAAGTTTCGATTATACTTCCAACTCCAGTATCGAATACATGAACAGTGGTAAGATTTCGGCTGATTATTCCGGATTTAAAATTGAAAAGGCTGGGAATTTGATCATAAGTGCAGATTATACCAATTCCGCTGTTGGGAGTATGAAAAACCTTGAATATGACAGCGACTATGGCAAAATTGAAGTAGATGAGGCCCACAATATTTACGGCCGTGGAGATTATATAAACGTTCAATTAGGCACTATACATGGCAATGTTGATATTTCTGCGGATTATGGTACATTAAAACTAGAAAAAATGGCCTCCGATGCAGGTAACATGTTAATTAATAGTGATTATACAAGTCTAAAAATTGGTTATGACCCTAACTATCATTTTAATTTTGAAATCAAAACTTCCTATGCCGGGGTAAAGGGAAAAGATGACTTTGAAATAATGATCAGCGAAGAAAAAAACAATAATAACTACTACAAGGGCCATTACGGTAACTCGAATACCTCCAATTCCATATCAATTAATAGTTCTTATGGAGGAATATCATTCTACAAAAACTAAGAAATCAATCAACATCTTTAAAAAGAAATAACAACAATCATCATGAAAAAAACAATTACATTTTTATTATTCGCCACGCTAAGCATTTCCGTTCATTCTCAATGGGGAAAAACCATAAAGGGAAATGGAGCTATGACCACTGATAACAGAAGTGTAGGAGACTATGAGTCTATAGGCGTTTCCGGCTGGTTTGATGTTGAACTGGTAAGCGGTGAAGAAGGTAAATTAGAGCTCAAGGGAGAATCCAATCTTTTGGAACATGTAGTTACTAGCGTATCCAACGGCAAATTATCCATAAAAGTAGAAAAAGGATATAACCTTAAACCTTCTAAAATGAGTGGTGGGATTAGTATTATTGTTCCCGTGGAAAGTATAGATGCTGTTGCACTTTCCGGTTCTGGTGATATTGTTGGTAAAACAACCATTAAAACAACAGATTTTAAGACCAGTATGAGCGGATCCGGTGATATCAGTTTAGATATTCAAGCCGAGTCTATTTCTGCGGCCATGTCCGGTTCCGGTGACATCGTTTTGAGCGGAAGAACTGGCGATTTTGATGCCACTATCTCCGGTTCAGGTGATATTAAGGCCTACGACTTGGAGGCCGATCATGTAGAAGCCACCATTTCAGGTTCCGCAGACATCAAGATTACGGTAAACGAATCTTTAAAAGCTAGGGTTTCCGGTTCGGGAGATATCAGTTACAAGGGAAATCCAAAAAAAGTGGATACCAAAACCTCCGGCTCGGGAGATATCACGAAAGCATAAAAGAAATTACATCAAAAAGCGAAAATCAGTCAACCAACAAGCCTCTTTAATTAGAGGCTTTTTTATTTACCCTCGTCAACAATAGCAAACCCACAAAAAAGAAAATACCGAAAAAAATAATGGAACCTCTAATACTTCCGGTTACTTGAGCGACATATCCGTAACAAGCCATTCCAATGACAATGCCAATTTTTTCAGAGACATCGTAAAAACTAAAATAAGAGGTGGTGTCTATAGCATCACCGGGCAGAAGCTTTGAATAGGTTGATCTGGACAATGCCTGAATTCCCCCCATCACCAGACCAACAACGGCAGCAGTTATATAAAACTCCATAGGTGTGGTTATGAAGTACGCGAATACACAAATGATGATCCAAATCAGATTAAGAACCATTAAAGTTTTAATGTTTCCAAATTTCCCGGAAGCTCTAGAGGTTAAAAAAGCCCCTAAAATGGCCACAATTTGAATCAATAAAATACTTACAATGAGTCCTGTAGTAGAGTTGGTTTCGCCCCAATCCAATTCTTCAATACCAAAATACGTAGCAATAAGCATTATTGTCTGCACGGCCATGCTGTAAACGAAAAACGCGCCCAAATATCTTTTAAGAGGTATATTCAATTTAATTTTTTGCCATATGGACTTTAGCTCCCTAAAACCATTGAATAATAGATCTTTTGTGAAAGATTCTTTCTTATTCCCTTTTGGAAGATGGTAATAAGTATATTGGCTAAAACCTATCCACCACAATCCCGTTAGTATAAAGGAGAGCCTGGTGGGCAGTCCTTCATCTTTAAAACCAAAGGTTTCATAGCCCAAAATCATCACCAAGCAAATAACAAGTAAAATGACACTGCCTATATAACCGAGCGAATAGCCTTTAGCACTGATAGAATCTTGCTGCTCGGGAAAAGCGATATCCGGTAGATAAGAATTATAGAAAACGATACTTCCCCAAAACCCTATCAACGCCAAAAAATAACATAGGAGCCCAAACCATAGAAAATCCATATTGAACCAAAACAGCCCAATGCAAGAAACAGCTCCCAGGTAGCAAAAGAATTTCATAAAGACTTTCTTGTTCCCCACATAATCCGCAATTCCGGAAAGTAGAGGACTCAAAAAAGAAACAACCAAAAATGCCGCGGCCGTTACATAACTAATAAGGGTATCATTGTTGAAGTCGGTTCCCAAAAATTGAACGCGGTCACTTATGACCTTACCGTCCGCATCCTTCACCAAGGTCAAAGCCCCGTAAAATATAGGAAAGACGGCAGAGGAAATTACTAAGTTATAGACGGAATTGGCCCAGTCGTAAAACGCCCAGGCGTTGAGTAGTTTATTACTGCCTTTGACAGCTATTGTTTTTCCCATAATCACATAAAAAAACCGTTCCTAAAGGGAACGGTTTTAAATATACATTATTCAATGCAATCACTCAAAAGAGGTGACTCCAAATTTTTTGGCCTCTGCTCTTGCCAATGGCGCCCACTGTGTTAAATTAGCAATTCGCGTATCATTGGAAGGGTGCGTACTCATAAATTCCGGCGGGGCCTGGCCACCGCTATTGGCTTTCATTCTTTTCCAAAGTTCAGCGGCTTCATCCGGATTGTATCCGGCAATTGCCATGATCTGCAGCCCTATTCTGTCAGCTTCGGTTTCGTGGCTTCTACTAAACGGTAGCATCACCCCTACCTGGGAACCAACGCCGTAGGCCTGATTGAATATATTTCTTTTCTGTGGATCTTGAATGGCCACATTACCGGCAACAGCACCAAGTTGCTGTAACGTACCGGCACTCATTCGCTGGGCTCCGTGATCTGCCAATGCATGGGCAACCTCGTGACCCATTACTACTGCTACCCCCGTCTCATTTTGTGTGATGGGTAGAATACCCGTATAAAAAACAATTTTACCGCCTGGCATACACCAAGCATTTACAGTTTCATCTTTTACCAAATTATATTCCCATTTATAATCCTTTAAATAGCCGGCATAGCCATTGGCGGTCAACCATCTTTCCGCAGCGGAAGAAATACGCTGGCCTACCTTGGTAATCATCTTTGCTTCGGAGGAATTCTCTATTACATTATTCTCCGTTAAGAATTGGTCATACTGGGCAAATGCCATGGGAAAAATTTGACTGTTCGGATAAAAGTTCAATACCTTTTTACCCGTAAACGGATTGGTCTTACAAGCTGCCACTCCTAGAAATACAGCAAGTGCTAAAATTAATTTTTTCATAATGGTGGTGTTTATTTACAAGTACAAAGTAAACTAAATATCAACTTTCCGTTATTCGTAATTGCGTAAATTCTTTGCTCACTTGAATGCTGCCCTCTTCTGCAGACCATACCTCCTCAAGATCAACTTCTTCATTATCTACCTCAATACATTTAACCTCAAACGGAAGCCCATGTAAGATTATTTTAAATGTCTCATAACTGGTTACAAAGCCTCCATCTTTAAATTGCTGTATGGTCAACTCCTTGTCCTTGCCCAACAATTTAAAGTTCCGAAGACTATACTTCCCATTTTCATAATCATAACCGTCATTAGCATCCTCATAAATGGTAGAAGTCTCATCCCCTATTTTAAAGTAAACCTCTAAAACAAGTTGTTCAATCTCTAATTCCCCTACATATTGTTGAACAGGATATTTAGGTACAATCGCTCCTTCCTTCACGAATAATGGCATACTGTCCAATTCTGCGGCCACCCATTTTTCCTTTCCTCCTTCAACAATCTCATCGTTCCAATAATTGTACCAATTACCTCGCGGTATATACATTCGCCTTCCTTGGGCGTTAGGTTCTTGAACCGGACAAACCAAAATCTGTTCCCCAAAAATAAACTCATCGGTTCTAAAATGGGTTTGCATATCTTCTTGATCAAAACAGACAATGGGTTGTATAATGGGTTTTCCTTCCTTGGAATAACGCCAGAACATGGTATAGAGATAAGGCAACAATTGATAGCGTAGTTCTATAAACTTTCTAACAATATTTGTAATCTCTGTTCCAAAAGACCAAGGTTCCTGATCTCCGTGATCCCCGCTGGAGTGAACCCTGCAGAAGGGATGAAAAACTCCCAATTGAACCCATCTAGCAAACAATTCACCACTGGGTTGCTCGGCAAACCCCCCTATATCCGATCCTACAAAAGAGTAACCGCTCATACACATGCGCTGTACCTGTACGTTGGCTATCCAAAGGTGCTCCCAAGTAGCCACATTGTCTCCTGTCCAAGTAGAAGAAAAACGTTGGGTCCCCGCAAAAGCGGCACGGGTTATTACCATGGGCCTTTTGGGATAAACATACTTCTTAACTCCGTTATAGGTAGCCCTTACCATCTGCATACCATATATATTATGGGCCTTTCTATGACTACAGGGATGGCCATCATAATCATGGCGGGTATCCAAAGGTGCCGTTTTGGTAGGGACCTCCATTACCGCAGGCTCGTTCATATCATTCCAGACAGCATGTACCCCAATTTCGGTCATAAGCTCCTTATATAGTTCTGCCCACCATTCCCTTACTTCTGGATTGGTGAAGTCTGGAAAGTGACACTCACCAGGCCAAACCTTGCCCTTCATATACGGACCATCTGCCCTTTTACAGAAATAGTCATTTTCCATGGCCTCTTGGTAAACCCAATAATCCTTATCGATTTTGATACCCGGGTCGATCATGGCAACGGTTTTAAAGCCGTCTTTCTTAAGGTCCTTGATCATTTTTTTGGGATCTGGAAATTTATTTTTATCCCATGTAAAGCACCTAAAACCATCCATATAATCAATATCCAAATAGATGGCATCACAAGGAATTTTTAAATCTCTAAACTGTTTTGCTATGTCTTTGACATTACTTTCCGGAAAGTAGCTCCATTTGGATTGATGATAACCTAAAGCCCAAAGTGGTGGTAATTCTGGTACTCCCGTGATGTTGGAATAGGCCCTTACTACTTTGAACATTTCAGGCCCATAGAAAAAATAATAGTTCATTTCACCGCCATCTGCCCAGAAGCTTGTGGTATTCCTTCTCTCATGGGCAAAATCAAATTGGGTTCTAAAACTATTATCAAAGAATATTCCGTAGGCCTGTCCACTATGCAGACCTACATAAAAAGGTATTGCCTTATAAAGTGGGTCTTGATCTTTTCCAAAAGCATACTGATCCATGACCCAGTTATTTACCCGTTTTCCTTTCAGATTGCTATGGCTGGCCTTATCACCCATGCCATAAAAACTTTCTGTTGCCTGGGTCATTTTGCTCATCTTCACGGTATTACCACCGTATTCATAGTTTTCCTCCCAATGAAAACCAAGCTCATCCTCATTGATGATGGTTCCGTTTAAATCGGATATTTGCTTCCTTAATGTTTTTTTATCTACCAAAATCTGAAGTTTGGCAGTTTCTATAATGTATTCCGTTTCGGTCTCCAATACCTGAATATGGTTGTACCCACGTTTGGCATCTGGATCAATGGCATATGAAAAATCTGGCTGAAAATTGTTTTCAGTAGCGTACCTGAATCTAATTGTCCTATCCTGAATAACCGTTACCTCCAGAATAACACCGTTATCGGTAGTGAAGTAAAACTTATCCTTATCCCTTATATAATCTACAATCTGATTAGGGTAAAGATTACCTTTATATTCTAATTCTGTATTAGTTATCATGTGGATTCTTTTATAAGCCCTACAAAAAAAAGACTTTGCCGCCTATTTACGAAATGAATTATTCCTTGACCAACAACAAAAAGGTTGTATGCCGATATTATTTATTTAAAAACAACAATACTCAAGGGAGGAATATTCATTTCTATGGATTGCTCCCTACCGTGCCAAGGTTTTTTCTTAATGGTGGATATATTACTTTGCATTCCAGAGCCACCATATATTTTGTCATCACTATTTAAAATTTCTTTGAATTTCCCTGAAGTTTTAACTACCCCAACCCTATAGTTCTCCCTGGGTACTGGCGTAAAGTTACAGGCAATATATATATCATCCTTGGTATCATGGCCTCTGCGGATATACGTAAGGACAGAATTTTCATGATCACCGTAATCGATCCATTGAAAACCATCGGGGCTAAACTGTTTTTCAAACAGTGCCGGCTCCTTCTTATAAATTGTATTTAATTTCTTGATTAACTCTTGAATTCCGGAATGCACTTCATACTGCGTAAGGTGCCATTCCAAACTTGTTTGAAAGTTCCATTCATTGGTCTGGCCAAATTCACCTCCCATAAAAATAAGGTTGGTACCCGGGTGCGTGAACATATAGCCAAACATTAGCCTAAGGTTGGCAAAACGCTGCCATTCATCACCGGGCATTCTATATACCAAGGAATTTTTACCGTACACCACTTCATCATGTGAAAAAGGCAACATAAAATTCTCGGTAAAAGCATAGGTCATACTAAAAGTAAGATCGTTTTGATGGTGCTTTCTGTAAACGGGTTCCTTTTTAAAATACTCCAAAGTATCATGCATCCAACCCATCATCCACTTCATTCCAAAACCAAGTCCGCCATACATTACAGGCTTGGAAACCCCGGAAAAGGCGGTTGATTCCTCTGCAATGGTCTGTACATCCGGATAATTCCCATATACCGTTTCATTAAATTCCCGAATAAAGGAAAGCGCCTCCAAATTTTCATTGTTACCGTACATATTGGGTTCCCACTCTCCCTCTTCCCTGGAATAATCCAAATAGAGCATGCTTGCAACAGCATCTACCCGCAGACCGTCTGCATGGTATTGATCTAACCAGAATAGGGCATTACTGATCAAGAAAGCGCGAACTTCGTTTCTTCCGTAATTAAAAATTAAACTTTTCCAATCTGGGTGGTAGCCCCTTCTCCTATCTGGGTGTTCATACAAATGGGATCCATCAAAAAAGCCCAGACCATGCGCATCTTCGGGAAAATGTGATGGTACCCAGTCCAAAATAACGCCAATACCTGCTTGATGAAATTTGTCTACCAAGAGCTTAAATCCTTCAGGATCACCAAAACGGGAGGTGGGAGCAAAATAACCTGTTAACTGATACCCCCATGAAGGATCGTACGGATATTCCATTATGGGCATAAATTCTACATGGGTAAAGCCCATTTCCTTTACATAGCTAACCAAATCTTTTGAAAGTTCCTCATAGGTAAGAAATTCTCCCTTATCGTTTTTTTTCCAGGAGCCTAGATGTACTTCATATACTGAATAAGGGGTATCCAAGGAATTTTTGGATTTTCTGTTATCCATCCAGTCCTTATCGCCCCAGTTATACTCTTTTTTCCAAATAACAGAGGCCGTTTTTGGAGGCTGCTCACTATATCTTGAAAAAGGATCTGCCTTTTCGGTAACAGCTCCGTGGTTATTACTGTATATTTTATATTTATAAATTTCGCCTACACCTACTTCAGGTACAAAACCTTCCCAAATACCGCTGGAATCCCACCTTACATTCAACAAATGTTGGTTATCATCCCAACCGTTAAAATTACCAATTACGGACACGGATCTAGCAGAAGGGGCCCACACGGCAAAATAGGTTCCTTTAACTCCATTTAATTCCATTGGGTGCGATCCCAATTTTTCATAAAGACGGTAATGCTTTCCAGATTTGAACAAATCAATATCAAAATCTGAAAAAAGACTAAAAACGGTTACATGCGGCATAGTGTTCCGGTATTATTTAATGTTTAGGGTAAATCTACATAACTTTATTAAAAACAAATGAGCTAAATTTTCAATTCCATTTAGCTAATTGTCAATTAAGATTTTTCATAAGATAGTAATTAAGTAGATATTTTTAACATTACACGTCTTATTGAGCTACAATTAAGCAAATTCGCAAGAAAAATTAATTATTCCTTAGTATTCAACCTATTTGGAACACTTTTTGAATTGGGGAGAATATTAAACATAAAAATCCAATACAATGAAAAAATTCAACTTTATCATAGGTGCTTTTTTGGCATTAGTTATAGTAGCATGTGAAGGGCCGGCAGGACCTCCAGGTAGAGACGGTCTAAATGGACTCGATGGGTTGGATGGTGCCCAATTTGAGGCTGCTGCTTTTGAAATTGAAGTTGACCTGGCCACCAACTTGGATGCCAACAGATATGAATATTTTAGCCAATACCCTTCGGATATAACGCTTTTACCGGATGACGTTATACTCATGTACCGATTGGAGGAAATTATTGACGGTGCCGATGTGTGGAGGCAATTACCGCAACCTTTCTTTGCAGATGAGGGTCTTCTTTACTACAATTTTGATTTTACCCAAGGTGATTACACCGTTCTGCTAGAGCCGGAATTTGATTTAGCGGCCGTTCCTACTGATTTAACGGATAATCAAATTTTTAGGATTGTTATTATTCCTTCCGATTTAGGAACCGCGATGGATATGGACCAAAACAATATTAATTCTGTAATGAGCTCTCTAGGGATTCAAGAAGCGGATATTAAGAAAGTCCATTAAGATATCAATATTCAATTACTATCACCCTGCTATTGGCAGGGTTATTTTTTTGAACCTTTTTCAAAGAATTCCGTAAATTAAGGAAATGATTTTTTTGAAAGGATAGATGTTAGTTTTCGTCTAATTCCTAAAAAGAAAATTGAAAAAGAAATATATGATGTACAAAAATTTGCTATTTGTAGTGGCCCTTGCGTTTATTAGCTGTAACGGTGTTTCTCAAAAGAAGGAAATGGCACAGAAAGCCAATGACCAAAAAAAGGAATTTGCCGTTACTAAAACAGAAGAAGAATGGCGTAAGGAACTTACCGAGGAAGAATTTTATGTGTTGCGCAAAGCTGCCACAGAAAATCCGTTCACAAGTGAGTTATTGGAAAACAAGGAAAAAGGTACTTATGTATGTGCGGGCTGTGGCACCCCTTTGTTCAAAAGTGAAACAAAGTTTAAATCAGGCACGGGCTGGCCAAGTTTTTATCAAGAAATTGAAGGGAATGTGGCCTATGACGTAGATTATAAAATTGGCTACAAAAGAACCGAAGAACATTGTGCCACCTGCGGTGGCCATTTAGGTCATGTTTTTGAAGACGGACCCAAGCCAACCGGTTTAAGACATTGTATAAACGGTATTGCTTTAGATTTTGTCCCTGAGAGCAAATAAGAAACACTGGTGGATTTCACAACCAATTATTTAAAGAGTTCCAAATTTGAATTTCAACGTTACAAAATACTGGGCGACAGGAGTTTTGAGCAATTGACCTTTGAGCAAATTCGCTGGCAGCCAAGTGTTCATGATAATAGTATAGCCCTCATTGTAAAACATATGGTGGGGAATATGCTAAGTAGGTGGACCAACTTTTTAAAAGAAGATGGAGAAAAAAGCTGGCGACATAGGGAAAATGAATTTCAAGCCCCTTATGAGAACAGAAGGGAATTTCTAGCAGCTTGGGAGGAAGGTTGGAGCTGTTTGTTTAATGCTCTGGATTCCGTAAACACTGAGAATTTTGATGCTCCCGTTTTTATACGCTCAGAACATCACACAATTACCGAAGCTATCAATAGACAATTGGCCCATTATGCAAATCATGTGGGTCAGATTGTTTATTTGAGTAAAATGATAAAAGGGGAGGATTGGATTTCCCCTTCTATTCCGAAGGGAGGATCCATAGAATTCAACAAAAAGAAATTTGGTTCCTAAACCCGTCCAAACAAGGTTATTACTCAGCATTTTTTACGAAATTTATAGGCTGCATCAACAGCAGTTTAAATATTCTGTTATATCTCAACGGACTAGGCCCATCTCCTCGATTTAATTGTTGAGAATTACTTACTTTTGCACCTCCTTACTACAAGGAGGAACTTCAAATTTTAGAAAAGCAAAAACGAAAAAAATATGAGCAATTTCGATGTAATTGTTTTGGGCAGTGGACCCGGAGGATATGTAACCGCCATTAGAGCTTCCCAATTAGGTTTTAAAACAGCCATAATCGAGAAAGAAAATTTAGGGGGTGTTTGCCTTAATTGGGGTTGTATACCAACTAAAGCCTTATTAAAATCTGCTCAGGTTTTTCAATATTTACAACATGCCGAGGATTACGGACTGAAAGCGGAAGGTGTTGATAAAGATTTTGATTCCGTTATAAAAAGAAGCCGAGGCGTTGCTGATGGCATGAGCAAAGGTGTTCAATTCTTGATGAAGAAAAACAAGATTGAAGTGATCAACGGTTACGGAACCCTTAAACCAAAGAAAAAAGTTTCGGTTAAGGACGAATCCGGTAAAGAAACCGAATATAGCGCAGAGCATATTATCATTGCTACCGGGGCAAGAAGCCGCGAGCTTCCCAGTCTTCCTCAAGATGGGAAGAAAATAATAGGTTACCGTGAGGCCATGAGCCTTAAAGAACAACCTAAAAGTATGATTGTAGTGGGTAGTGGAGCCATTGGTATTGAATTTGCCTATTTCTACAACAGTATGGGTACTGAGGTTACCGTAGTGGAGTACTTGCCCAATATAGTTCCTGTAGAGGACGAGGAGGTTTCCAAGCAATTGGAGCGTAGCTTTAAGAAAGCGGGGGTTAAAATAAAAACTTCTGCAGAAGTTACTTCTGTTGACACCTCCGGAGATGGGGTAAAGGCTACTGTTAAAACCGCTAAGGGAGAAGAGGTATTGGAAGCGGATATTGTTCTTTCTGCCGTTGGTATTAAATCCAATATTGAAAATATAGGTTTGGAAGATGTAGGTATTTCTACTGACCGTGATAAAATTTTAGTCAATGATTACTACCAGACCAATATACCGGGTTATTATGCCATTGGCGATGTAACTCCTGGCCAAGCCTTGGCGCACGTTGCGTCCGCAGAAGGTATTCTTTGTGTGGAAAAATTAGCGGGTATGCATGTGGAGCCGTTGGATTACGGAAATATTCCCGGCTGTACCTATTGTATGCCAGAGGTTGCCTCTGTTGGCCTAACTGAAAAACAGGCCAAGGAAAAAGGCCTGGATATTAAAGTAGGTAAATTTCCATTCTCTGCCAGTGGTAAAGCAAAGGCCTCTGGAAACTCAGATGGTTTCGTAAAAGTTATTTTTGATGCGAAATATGGCGAATGGTTAGGCTGTCATATGATCGGTAACGGAGTTACAGATATGATTGCTGAAGCCGTGGTAGCGAGAAAATTGGAAACCACCGGTCATGAAATCTTAAAGGCGGTACACCCGCACCCTACCATGAGTGAAGCCGTTATGGAGGCCGTAGCTGCCGCTTATGACGAAGTAATTCACTTATAAAACATATGCCCCGAGCAAGTTTTCCCTGCTCGGGGCTTACATTTTTTTCTTATGTTCAAATTGTTTAGGCTTACGGCCATATTGGAAGGCATATCCTATCTGGCCCTTTTTGCGGTAACCATGCCCTTAAAATATATGGCAGATTTGCCTATGCCCAACAAGTACGTTGGCTATGCCCACGGTGTTTTGTTCATTGCCTATATAATTCTGGCCATCATTTTCTGGTTCGAAAAAAAATGGAGTATTAAAAAAGGCATCATACTTTTGGTAGCCTCTCTCCTACCTTTCGCCACATTTTACGTGGATAGTCGGTATTTAAAAACTGTCGAAGCCTAAGGTTTACCTAAAATGTCTTGCAGATAGGAAGGTATAAACATAGGCCAATGTAATGGTAGACCACTTTTCTTCATTTACATCAATGGAAGTATAGGAAAAATTAACTTCGGACTGGGGACCTACCTGAAATCCTAATTGAGGTCTTATGTAAAGTCCGCCATCATTTCCTTCATTAAGTCCAAAGGCTTGCCCCACATCACCTCCAAAAGAGAATTTTTTGCCCGGCCATATTCTAAAGGAAGCAGCCAATGGTGCAAATTGATAACTGGGTAGATCTTCCAATATGGTCCCTTCCCTATATTCTTCGGCAAAACCATGGATAATTCCTGCTTTAATTCCAAGATCGAAGGTTTTGTTAGGAGCCCACATATAGCCTAAATCACCACCAACTACCACTCCAATTCGCTCATTGAAATCGCCGGTTGGGAGGCCCGCCTGTAATCCTAATTTAAATCCTTCTTGTGCCGAAGCTGAATGAATGGCAATTACGCCCATCAGCATAAATAAAAATCGCTTAAACATTTAACATTTCTTTTAAAGTAGGAAATGAAAAACGGATAAATTTTAAATGAAGTATGTAAAATGGCCAAAATTCGATGGAAAACCGATTTTTTCAATGGCTTTTACCATCCAATAAGGGTAAAAAAGAAGATTATTAATCCGCTAGAAAACTCTTAATGGCCAGTTCATAGCTTTGAAGTCCAAAGCCCAAAATAACACCTTTTGCTCCGGGAGATATATAGGATACGTGCCTGTATTCTTCTCGTTTATGCGTATTACTGATATGTACTTCTACCACGGGCGTGGATACGGCCTTTACGGCATCGCCCAAACCTACGGAAGTGTGCGTATAAGCCGCCGCATTTAAAATAATACCATCATAGGAAAAACCGGTTTCCTGAATTTTTCCAATAAGCTCCCCTTCAATATTGGACTGGAAATATTCTAGTTGAACCGCCTTAAATTTAAACTGAAGATCTGCAAAGAAGTCTTCAAAGGTTTTATTACCGTAAACTTCCGGCTCCCTTTTACCAAGCAGATTTAGATTGGGACCATTTATAATAATCAATTTCATGTATGCGGATTTTACCCTACTAGTAAGGACTTCTTCAAAAGTAACTTAATAAAGTGAAATGGACTTGCAGGGTTTAAAAAAAGTAACTGCCACCAAGAGAAAACACCCCGTTTCTTACCTTGGTAATATCTAGCACCTTGCCCAATCCAAATCCAAAACGCATTTGGAAATAAATGTTGTCGTTCATGCGGTATCCACCTCCAAAATTAAGACCTACATCCATTTTTTTGGTGTCCTGGCCTTGTAAATCCTCTTCCCAGTTATCCGTAAGTAAAAAGCCTATCTGAGGGCCAAATTCAACGGCTACCTCCTCAATTATATGAAACTTACCCATCAAAGGCAGGGTTAGGTACGTGAGGTTGACGTTAGAAGGGCCAATATCCGCTCCAACCAAGGAAATCAAAAGCTCTGGCTGTAAATACAGATCATCCATAAACATAGGAATCTCTGCAATCCCGCCCGCATAAAACCCGAGCCTTTGAGAAACACCGCTTACATCCTCACCCATCCATGTAGCCACATGTAATCCTGCCTTTCCTCCAATTTTCACATCACCAAACCCACCTCCAGAAGGTCCCGTTCCCTGAAAAACGGTTTGCGCGTTGATAGCGATTGAAAAAAACAGAAAAACTAAAATAAAGGGGGAGCAATTAACTCTCATAAGAAATGTGTTAATGGTTATCTATCTCAAATATAGAAAACTTTGGAATGTTGCACCCATAAAATAAGCTTCATGAAAAGGGAGCTGTAAGCACTCCTCAAATTAAAATCCTGTTTTTTACCTTTACTTAATGAAATGGCAACAAGCGCTTTTGGACTTTAAGCACTATTTGAAGATAGAGCGGGGCTTATCCAATAATTCCATAAAAAATTACCTATGGGATATGGAAAAGCTGGTTGGGTTTTTAGATAAAAATGAAATAACGGATACCCCGGTTGGTATAAAAAAAGAGGTTATTCAACAATTTGTTTATGAAATAGCCAAAACCATGAACCCTAGGTCCCAGGCACGGATTATTTCTGGATTAAAAAGTTTTTTTAATTACCTGGTGTTTGAGGATTATAGGGAAGACAATCCACTAGACCTTATAGAGTCTCCCAAAATAGGGAGAAAACTTCCAGACACCCTTTCGGAGGAAGAAATTAACGACATTATTGGCGAGATAGATTTGTCCAAAGCCGAAGGCGAACGAAATAGAGCCATGTTAGAAACTCTTTATGGCTGTGGCCTAAGGGTTACCGAACTAGTGAACCTAAGGATTTCCGACCTTTTCTTTGATGAGGGTTTCATTAAAGTAACCGGAAAGGGAGATAAAGAACGTTTTGTGCCTATTAGCGAATACAACCAAAAATATATTACCATTTACCTAAATGAAGTGCGGGTACACCAGAAAGTGCAAAAAGGGTTTGAGGACATACTTTTTCTTAACCGCAGAGGCAAACAATTGACCCGGGCAATGATTTTTACTATCATTAAAGACCTTTCCATTAAAATAGGATTAAAAAAGAAGATAAGTCCGCATACGTTTAGACATTCCTTTGCGACCCATTTATTGGAAAATGGGGCCGACCTTAGGGCCATACAACAAATGCTGGGGCACGAAAGCATCACAACCACGGAAGTTTATGTACATGTAGACCGCACCCATCTTACCGAGGTACTCCATAAATTTCATCCCCGAAGTTAAAAGCTTAAACGGCCACCCAGGGAAAGTACACTGTTTTTGCCATTATTGGTTCTTTGTCCAAAATAAGGAAGTTTGGAGTTGTTCAATTGTTGGTTGGTCTTCACTTCGATCATAAAACCTTCCTTGGCCTCATATCCCATTCCTCCAATATAGTCCAACCGGGGTTTATATGCCTTATCCAAAAGAAAATCTTGATCTTGAGGGTTTCGGGTATTGCCCATTTTAAAATCATATTCTACACCGGAAAAAAGATAAAAATTCGTATTAAAATATTGCTTAACCATTATGGGCAATCTAAATCGCTCCTGATGCACATACCTATCATGGTGGCCTTGTACCTCAAAAGCGGTAGAGTTGGAAATCAGATAGCCCACCCGAAACCATGCATGCCTTTCATTGAATAAAAAATCAGGATAAGCGTGACCATCTAAATACAAACGATCTGTTAAGAGAGTGTCCTCGTTTTGCCCAAATAACTTCTTCATAGGCATCGCAAACAAAATCAAGATCAAAACCAAGCTACCTACTTTCATAAATGGAAATTCCTTACCACTTTAAAGGTAAGTAGGAATCGCGGCAAAAAAATGGCTTTTGCTTTTATTTAACGATAAAAAGCATCCTATGTATTACTCTTTAAAACGGGAATAATCGCGTTGATATGGCCTTATAATCAATCTGGCCTCGCGATCAAAACGAACATAATTATACACCCAGTTCACGAAGACAATCATTCTATTTCTAAAACCGATGAGAAAGAACAAGTGTACAAACATCCAAACAAACCAGGCAAAAACACCCTGGAACTTATAATTCTTAAGGTCCACTACGGCTTTATTTCTACCTACGGTTGCCATACTTCCCTTATCCTTATAAATAAAAGGCTCCATTTTCTTCCCCTCTAAAAGTCGGACTAAGTTATCTCCAAGATGCCTTCCTTGTTGAATGGCTGGTTGCGCCATCATAGGATGTCCTCTGGGCGTATCCTCTTTCGCCATACAGGCAATATCACCAATGGCATATATATTTTCATAACCTTGTACTTGGTTGTACTCATTTACCTGCAAACGATTGCCTGGCTTAAGAATTTCCTGGGCATCCAGTCCTTTTATGGAAACGGCTTTTACCCCTGCGGCCCAAACCAAGGTGGCGGCCTCAAACTCCAAATCTGTTTTTGTGGTTACCTTTTTGCCATCATAACTAGTAACCCGAGTGTTCTTCCATATTTGTACGCCCAGGCTTTCTAAAAAATCCTCGGCCTTTTTAGAAGCGTTCTCACTCATTTCCTTTAGTATCCTATCCCCGGACTGAATAAGGTTTATTTGCGCCCTACGGGTATCCAAATCCGGATAATCCTTGGGCAAGATTCCTTTTTTTATTTCGGCCAAAGCCCCAGCCAATTCAACGCCCGTAGGTCCTCCACCCACTATCACAAAATTCATAAGGGCATCACGTTCGTGAAGGTTATCCGTAAGCAGTGCTTGCTCAAAATTCTCCAAAATCATACTCCTCAAATTCAATGATTGAGGAATGGATTTCATGGCCATACCGTTTTTTTCAATTTCGGTATTCCCAAAAAAATTGGTCTCAGAGCCTGCTGCAATAACCAAATGGTCATAAGAAAGACTTCCAATATTGGTAATAATTTTTTGATCGCTTGTTTGAACCTGCTGTATTTCGGCCATCCGAAAGAAAAAATTGGGATAGTCCTGCAGAATTTTTCTTATGGGGTAGGCAATACTGTCCGGTTCCAGCCCTCCGGTAGATACCTGATATAACAAAGGTTGAAAAGTATGGTAGTTGTTTTTATCCAGAAGTACCACTTGTACCTCTTTGCCGCTCAGCTTTTTTGCCAAAGCCACGCCCGCAAAACCACCACCTACAATAACTACTCTTGGAAAACTACTTTTGGGGATGTTCAAAGCATCGGTATCGCTCATAAATTTCTGTCTATTGCTTCAAAATTAAACATTACAACCTAAGAACATACATTTGATAAAACATAAATGAACATTCGATAATTTGTACAACGATAAATTTCTTATGTTCGTTTGTAACATTGGGCAGTATTGTCATACTAATAAGATAACAACTACCAACAACACGTGACAAAAGAGCTGGAACATCAATTTGTGACAGAACTTGAGAACAACCAAAACATTGTTCACAAGGTTTGTACACTTTATACAAATAACCGTGATGCCCATAATGACCTGTTTCAAGAGATTACCATTCAGTTATGGAAAGCCTATCCAAAATTTAGGGGCGAGTCCAAATTCAGCACATGGATGTATAGAGTTGCCTTGAACACGGCCATTACATTGTATAGAAAATCCAAAAGAAGCATTAGAACCCAGGATTACGATTCTGTAATTTTTAAGATTAAGGCCGACGAATACGATGCCACGGAAGAGGAACAATTAAAATTGATGTACCAAGCGGTAAAACAATTGGGGGATATTGAGAAGGCCTTGGTCTTTCTCTATTTAGAGGACAAAAATTATAGCGAGATAAGTGAAACCCTTGGTATCACAGAAGTGAACGCACGTGTAAAAATGAACCGAATTAAGAAAAAACTAAGGACGATATTGAATCCTTGATGGGTATATAATGGACGAACTGGAGCTACTCAAAAAAGACTGGCAGAAAAAAGGAAGTGATCTTCCAAAACTGTCTTACCAAGACATTGAAAAGATGATCTGGAAAAAATCATCTTCTATAGTAAAATGGATACTGATTATTAGTATTCTGGAATTTTCCGTTCCACACCTGCTATATTTCTTGCCGGGCATGCAAGACAATATGGATGTCTATGAAAAATTGGGAATCAAAAACCTTTCTACCTGCCTTTGGGTAGTGGGCTATGGAATTACCTTTTATTTTATTTTTCTTTTCTATAAAAGGTACAGGGAAATTTCAACCTTGGACAATGCCAAGAACCTCATGGAGAAAATCATACGTACCCGTAAAACGGTAAAGTACTATATTATCTTTGGGCTTAGCTTTTTGTTCCTTACCTGCCTCATGTTCATTGTTGCCATTTATCTAAACGACCACATTTTGGAGGTGTTTCCCACGGATGATTCCAGTATTTCCGAAGAAAAGTTTAAAAGCGTCATGCTTTGGGCCATGGGCATTTTTAGCATCGTATTTATTGCTATAATGGGAGGTATTTACTTTTTATTGTATGGATTTCTCCTGAGGAAACTTACCAAAAACTATAAGGAGTTAAAACAATTGGAAGTTTAGAATTTAGTCCTGTTGCGATACCTTCTCAATTCATTTTCCTCCTCGTAGGCCAATAACTCTTCCTTAGGAATTACCTTGAGGAAAGAAGGATGTTGCTCAATGGCATATTCCAGTTTTTCAATGATGGAATCAAAGGATTCATTCTCGTAATCAATATCCAAAGGTTCTTTAATGACCATGGACTGAAGAATTCCTTTCTTCTTGACCCTTAGCCCCTTTTTATCAAAAGACCGTCTAAAACCATCAATTACCACAGGCACTACAATAGGCTTGTACTTTTTTATAATGTGTGCCGTTCCTTTTCTAAGCGGTTTCCATGGAGTAGTCGTTCCTTGGGGAAACGTAATGACCCAACCATCATCCAAGGCTTTTCCAATATTGGAAATATCGCTCATCTTTACTTGTCTTTTTACATCCTTTCCTTCTGAGCGCCACGTACGCTCAACACTGATGGAGCCGGCGTAGGCGAAAATTTTGGTTAGCAAGCTTTTTTTCATGGTTTCCGCTGCCGCCACGTAATACATGTTCAATTTAGGATTCCAGATGTAACCAATATTTTTGATGTTATCTACCCTTCCGCTTAAACTGGCATTGAATACATGGAACATGGCCACCACATCTGCAAAATAGGTCTGGTGGTTACTCACAAAAAGTACATTCCTGTCCGGAAGCTGACGAATGATCTCAGAACCATCTACCTCCAGCTTATTAAATTGCTTGTACCTATTGTGGGTCATCAACCCTAAAATGCGAATCAACCACTTTTTAAGGTATAAAATATGGCCAAATGGATTTTTTTTGAATACGCCCATAGAGGCCAAATTTACAAAATAAGGCCCTATAAAACCTCGCGAAGCAGCATCCTTATCTCACTGAGCATCATACTGGTGGCTCCCCAAACGGTGTAACCATTTAATTTAAAGGCAGGTACATCTACATTTGCTGCATAGGAAGTAGATAGATTTTGCGTAAAAAGAACCTCATCCTTCATGAATTGGGCCAATTCTACCTCCACCAAAGCTGCCACTTCCGTAGTTTGGGGCACAAAAGGCTTCTTATTATGATAGAGCCCTAAAAACGGAAAAACCTCAAAATTGCTCGGTGGTATATAGAGCTCACTCAGGGGTCTAATTATTTCAATTTGAGACGGGTGTACCCCTACTTCTTCATGGGTTTCCCTTAGGGCTGTTTCTTGTAAGTCGCGGTCCCATTTTTCCAGTTTCCCACCGGGGAAACCCACCTGATTGCTATGCACGTCTTTAGGGTGGCTTTTTCGCAAAATAAGTAGAAAACGGGTCTGCCCTCCGGTATCTGGATAGAATAAAGCCATTACTCCCGCCTTCTTAGGATTTTTACTCTTTAAACGTGCCTTTCGGAGCTCTTCTACCCTAAACTCGGGCGCCATTTTTAAATGGGACGCTTCCCCTGGTAAATCTAGATTTTTTATTTTTGGAATCCTTACGGAAAACTCAGAAAAATTCATGCAGATACAAAGATTCTATTCCTTTACAATATTACTACTATTTTTAATGGTGTCCTGCGGCGAGACTCCTAAGAAAAAGCAAAATACGGCTGAAGAAACCACGGCCCAAAAAGACTCCGTTCAGCAGGATAGCGCAGAAAAAAAGAAAAAAGAAAAGGAAAAATTCGTTCTTACCGAAGAGAATGCCATTGATTTCTTCTTTGATTACCAAAAAGGACTTACCGAAAATAAAGTAAAAATTACCACTAGCTATGGCAGTTTTACGGTAGAGCTTTATGATAATGTTCCGTACCACAAGGCCAATTTCATCTACCTTACGAAGAAGGGCTATTTTAACGGAACCCAGTTTCACCGGGTCGTGAAAAATTTCATCATTCAGGGCGGAAGCTCAGACGACAAGGAAACCGCCAGAAAACGAAGGGAAATTGGTAGGTATCTACTTCCACCGGATACCCGAAAGGGCTATAGACACCACCGTGGAACCATAAGTATGCCCAGCAGTGAAATAGACAATCCGCATATGTTGGCAAGTCCATATGAGTTCTTTATCGTAGTAACAGACCCTGGCTCCTATCATTTAGATGGGGATTTTACTCCCTTTGGGCGCGTTATTTCAGGGATGGACGTAGTTGATGAAATTAACCACGTAGAAGTAGGAGATGGAGATTGGCCGCATCAAAATGTTTACATAGAAAAAGCGGAAATTGTCAACTAAACCATGGTTTCAAGCCTCATTTTCCCTAGTACCGTAAATATTGGGCAAGGTTAGATGAAAACGAACCGCCAGAAGCCTAGCCACAATTACGATCAAAATTGAGGCTATATAGGCATAAGCCCCATCAAAAGGCAATAAAATAAGTAAAAAATAACTGCTTCCTCCCAAGATACAGGCGGTAGCATAAATTTCCTTTCGTCTAAAAATCACGGGAATTTCATTGCACAAAATATCCCTGATAACTCCCCCAAAACATGCCGTTATAGTTCCCAAGGCAATACACATTATAGGGGAAAGTTCAGCTGTAAGTCCTTTTTCAATCCCCAATAAGGTAAACAATCCTATTCCAATGGAATCGAACAACAATAGGGTTTTACGCAAGTGATGCAGGTGTTTAGCGAATAAAATCGCGAACAGAACGGTAACCGCAATCACGATCATGTAGATTTCTTCTTGCATCCAAGTAACCGGCGTATTGCCAATAAGAATATCCCTAAGGGTACCGCCTCCTACCGAGGTAACAAAGGCGATGATAAAAATCCCGAACAGGTCCAAGCGCTTGTCCATCGCCACTAAAACACCTGATATAGCAAAAGCAATAATCCCTAAAATGTCTATGATGAAATATAGCATCCCCTCACTTTTAAAATGGATTGGCAAAAGTATCCTTTACGATTAAAAGCACCAGAAGATTGGCCCTTTTTTAAGAAAATAAAGGAGGTATAACTACATACTTTGCGTGTAGTAATTGTAATCCTTTATGACCAAATCCACAAAATCTAATGGTTTTAAATCGGTAGAAATGTGGGTCACCTTTTTAATCTGATTGCTCAGGGAAAGTATTACGTTGTGATCTCCTTTTCTTTTAGAGACATCAAACAATTCTTTAATAGTCTGCATTTCACGGTCCTTAAAAACGGTAACTTGAGGAAAGGATGGTTTATAATCTTCGGGTAATTCCCTAAGAAGCGTATCGCGCAAAAAAACCTTTTGCTTTTCGCTAATCACCGTAGTGCCCGCCGCAATATCACCCACTCGCTGACCGTTGCCTCTTATTAAGATGGTTAATACGGCCACTCCCCCGCTGGAGAGCGTAACATCAAGAATTCTGAGCACCCATCTGATCATGTAACTGGAAAAAGTGGGTTTGGAACCATCCAATTTCACTACCCTGATCTGCATTATTTTTTTACCAATGGATTGCCCGTTCATAAGCGTCTCAAAAAGTAAATAATAAAGAAATGCGGGCAGGTTAAGAATCATATAAATGGCCCAAGCATCGTTCATTTCAATGTCTAGGGAGAGCAAAAGAACTATGGATAGTATGATATAGCAGATAACGATAAACGTATCTATTAAAAAGGCCACCATTCTATCCCCTAGGTGGGCAGCATTCTGGCTAATGGTTATATTTTGGGCGGTTTCTATTTGAAATTGCTCCATAGTTTCGTTTCTTTGGGTAATAACCCCGTTATGCATGCGAGAGGCCGCCTTCGTAAAACAAAATAAAGACAAATGGGCAACTTTTGAAAATGCCCTGGCTAAGAAAACGAAGCTTCCACCGGATAAATTGTCCGATCTGTATATTGAAATTACGGACCATCTTAGTTATGCCAAAACCTTTTATACGGGCAGCAATACGGAACTATATCTAAACTCCCTTGCCTCACAGGCCCATCAAAAGATTTACAAAACAAAAAAAGAGCCTAAAAACAGAGTATTTGAGTTTTGGAAAACGGAATTTCCACTGCTTTTCTATTTCTACCAAAGAGAATTGCTCATTGCCTTTTTGGTGTTTGTTTTTTTTGCCCTTGTGGGAGCTTTTTCTTCTGCTAATGAAGGGGAGTTCGTCCGTTCTATTCTAGGAGATGGTTATGTAAACATGACGTTGGAAAACATTGAAAAAGGCGACCCCATGGCGGTCTATAAACAAATGGGCGAGTTTAATATGTTTTTAGGAATTACCATCAACAATATTCGTGTGGCTCTTATGGCTTTCTCCTTTGGAATTTTATTGGGCGTGGGCACCTTGTACATCATGTTACGCAATGGTATTATGTTGGGAAGCTTTCAGTACTTTTTTTATGAAAAAGGTCTGCTCTGGGAGTCTGCACGAACGATATGGATACATGGTACCATAGAAATTTCGGTCATCATCATTGCCGGCTGCGCAGGACTGGTTTTGGCAAACGGGATGCTTTTTCCCGGCACCTACACCCGATTGGAATCCTTTAAACGAGGGGTGAAAAACGGACTGAAAATTATGCTGAGTACCGTACCTTTCTTTATAATTGCCGGATTCTTGGAAGGTTTTGTTACCCGGCACACGGAAATGCCAGATGCCATGGCCGTCCTTATAATTTTGGCATCCTTGGCACTAATTCTGTTTTACTACGTTATATATCCAATTCAATTGCACAAAAAAGAACAGAAAAACCACCAACAATTAAAAGACCTAAGGCATTCCCTTTCGTAAAATTATAATGCCTGGATCAATACCATCTTAAATCTATGAAACCATACATTGAATTTAAAAAGCAACGTGAATTGGGTGAAATTCTTTCGGATACTTTCGCCTTCCTCAGAACGGAGTTTAAGCCCTTTTTTAATACCTTTTTTAGGATTATAGGCCCTTATTTACTGGTCATGATCATTTGTTATTGCTTTTATATGTACCAATTTGGAGATTTTTTCACTTTTGGTATGGAAAGCGCAGATTCTATAAGTAGCGTACTCCTACTTTTGGTAGTGGGCGGCGCCTTTGTCCTTTCCATGGTTGCCACATATGTCTTGTCCCAAGCCACTACCTTATTCTACATTAAATCCTATGCCAATAATAAGGGAACTGTAGTTTTTGAGGAAGTGAAAAAAGACGTGTATGCCTCATTTTGGCAGTTTATAGGTTTGGGTATTTTGGTAGCGCTCTGCGTTGGTGTCGGATTTATGTTCTGTATTATCCCCGGTGTATACCTCTACGTTCCCTTAGTGCTTTCCTTTAGCATTATGGTTTTTAATCAAAAAAGTGTATCGGATGCATTTAGCTATAGTTTTACCTTAGTAAAAGATCATTGGTGGATGACTTTTGCCGCACTTTTTGTAGTTGGCATTATTGTTACGGTTGCCAGTTATGCCTTTGCCATCCCATCTACCATTTATAATTATGCCAAATTGGGAATTCTTTCAGGTGAAATAGATGCTGAAAACTTTACGGTGGCAGACCCTATTTCCATACTTCTTGGAAGCATAAGCACCCTGGCCCAGTTTCTTTTGAACATCATTTCGGTAGTGGCCGGAGTACTAATTTATTTTGACCTCAACGAAAAGAAAAACTTTACCGGAACCTACGAACGTATCCAAAGTTTGGGAGAAACAGAATAACTGTATGCATAAATGGCTATTTCTAATTGCGATATGTACATTTTGTAGCCTTTTTGGGCAACAGGATTCTACCGTAGTTCTTGATAGTTCCCATATCGTAAAAAAAGAAATTACCGAAAGCTTTCTAGAAAAGTATAGAAATGATAAGGCTTTTAATTATGAGGTCGTAGAGCAAAATCCTACTTGGTCGGATGATTTTAAGACATGGTTGGGCAATGTCATGCTAAGAATTTTCGAAGCCATTTTTGGAATGGAAAGGGCCTCTGGTATCTTGTCCGTTTTCTTGGAAATCATTCCGTATATTCTTTTGGGTCTTTTGATTTTTATTCTGATAAAGTTCATCTTACGATTAAATGCCCATACCATCAATACAAAAGGCAAACAAGGCGATGTACTTTTGTCCGAAGAAGAAAGAATTATAAAAACCGAGGATATTGGCGAGCTTATTGAAAAAGCACTAGCCGAGAAAAATTTTCGCTTGGCCGTTAGATACTATTATCTGCAATCCTTAAAACAATTGAACGAAAGGGAATTCATAGATTGGCAACTACAAAAAACCAACAGCGATTATGTTTCCGAAATCACAAAAGTAGACTTAAAACAACAGTTTGCCCATATAACTAAGCTATACGATTACATCTGGTATGGTGATTTTTTTATAGATGAGCAACGGTTCTTACGAGCGGAAATCTCATTTAAAAACCTTGAAAAAATTGTTTTGAGGCATGGGTAAAAGGCTCATCAAATATATAATCCTCATTGTTATCACCGTTGGTGCCCTATTGCTTGCTCAGTATAACAAACCCAAGGAAATCAATTGGTTACCGTCTTTTGTAAACGATCACAAGATTCCCTACGGTACCAAAGTTTTTAATGAGTATGTACAGGAGAAATTTAAAAATGTAAAACAGGTAAATGTCCCTCCTTTTGAGTTTTTGGCACATCAAGATTCTATAAATGGTACGTATGTTTTTATCAATAACGACGTGACTTTTGGTGAGGTTGAATTGCATAGGATTTTGGACTGGACCTCCAAAGGTAACTCCCTCTTTATAGCATCCTCTTCCTTTGAGCAGCCATTGTTGGATACCCTGAAGCTAGAAACCAATAATCTCTACAACAGTTTTGAAAATGGCAAGGCCTATGAGCACCGGTTGGTGAACCCTCAACTTGGTAACAATGCAGCATTCACTTTTGAAAAGGATTCTTACACCACCTATTTTACCCAAGATTCTTTACCTGGCCCCATAACTGTTCTGGGTACGGTAAGCGCAAAAAATGACTCCGTTTCCACAAAAGGTCCTAGCGAAAACTATAATGTAATCCGAAAAAAATATGGAAAAGGTGAAATTATTTTGAGCACCTTTCCCAAGGCATTTACCAATTACTTTATCTTAAAGGATCATCATAAAGAGTATACAGCGGGTTTGATTTCCTACTGGGATGAATCCAGATCTTTATACTTGGATAACCATTATAAATCCGGGAAATCCATTTACACCTCTCCCATGTACATCTTTTTGAATATACGCGAGTTTAAGTGGGCCTATTACCTTGCCCTTTTGGGGGTGTTATTGTATGTAGTGTTTGAGGGCAAGAGAAAACAAAGGGCCATTCCGGTAATAGAACCTTTAAAAAACCAGACCTTGGCCTTTACCAGAACCATTGCGGATATGTATTATGAATCTGGTGAAACCAAGGCCATCGCAAAGCACAAAATTGACTATTTTTTAGATTATGTTCGCAACCACTTCTATTTTCAAAGTATTGAAAAAACTGAGGATTTTTATCAGAATTTAGCCAGTAGAAGTTCTCATGAAATGGAAGAAGTAGAACAGCTATTCAACTATATAAATCAAATTGAATCTAAGGAGACCATAACCGATACTGAGCTCCAAAAATTAAATTCGCTCATAGAAAAATTTAAGAAGAAAGCCCATGGAAACTAATGACAACACAGATCAGGCCATGAATTTTGATAATAGAATTGACCTTGAAGGCTTAAAAACTTCGGTTGATCAAATGAAGCAAGAGCTCAAAAAGGTCATTGTGGGCCAAGAAAATTTTATTGAACTCTTGATTGTCTCCCTTTTGGTAGATGGCCATGTTCTTATTGAGGGTGTTCCAGGGGTAGCAAAGACCATTACGGCAAAACTTTTCGCAAAAACCCTAAAAACAGAATTCAGCAGAATTCAATTTACACCAGATTTAATGCCCAGTGATATTTTAGGAACTTCTATTTTTAGTGCGAAAACTTCTGAGTTTGAATATAAAAAAGGACCTATTTTTTCCAATATTGTTCTTATTGATGAGATTAACCGGGCACCGGCAAAAACCCAAGCTGCATTGTTTGAAACCATGGAAGAACGCCAAATAACGATGGACGGCACCACTTACCCCATGGACCGGCCTTTTATGGTGCTTGCCACCCAAAATCCAGTAGAGCAAGAAGGAACCTACGCCCTGCCCGAAGCGCAATTAGACCGTTTTCTTTTTAAAATAAAGGTGGGCTACCCCTCCGTGGAGGAAGAAATACGTATCATAGAAACCCATCACCAAAGAAAGGGAACCCAACCCCAAGAACGTATTATGGGCGTTTTGACTCCGGCTCAATTGTTAGAGTTTAAAGCTAAGATTCAGGAGGTGTTGGTAGAGGAAAAAATCATCAACTACATTGCCCAGATCATCACCAAAACTCGCAACCATCCCCATTTGTACTTGGGAGGTTCGCCAAGGGCATCGATTGCCACTTTAAATGCGTCAAAGGCTTTTGCTGCTATCAACGGAAGGGATTTTGTGATACCTCAAGATGTAAAAATCGCCCTAAAACCGGTCCTCAACCACAGGGTTATCCTAACCCCGGAACGCGAGATGGAAGGCATGACCACAGAAAGTGTCATTGATATGATTACAGAATCTGTTGAGATACCTAGATAAATCATGGGATTTCTAAAATCGTTTTACATACACCATACGTTTTTTAGATATTTGGCAGTGCTTTCAGGCTGCTTTGTACTGTCTTTTTGGCTACCCTTTTTATATCCGTTGGCATGGTTGGCCACACTGCTTTTACTGGCCCTTTTCTTGTTTGACGTTTACCTTTTATACGCCCAACCGGAGGCTATTAAAGCGGAAAGGTTTGTACCTCAAAAATTGTCCAACAGTGATTATAATTCCATAACCATAAAGTACGGTTCCCGCTATGCTTTTAAGGTGCAACTACAAATTATTGATGAATTGCCCGTGCAATTCCAAAAAAGGGATTTTGAGCATGTAGCCTCTCTTACAAAAGCGGAAAACAAGGTTTATGAATACGCGGTAAGACCCGTAGAGCGCGGGGAATACGTTTTTGGGAATTTGATGGTATTTGCCTCATCGCCCCTGCGTATTGTAAAAAGAAGGTTCACCTTTCAAAGTGGGCAAATGGTTCCTGTTTATCCCAGCATCATTCAGATGCAGCAGTATGATTTTCTATCCATCAGTAATCACCTAACAGAATTCGGTCTAAAAAAATTGAGACGAATTGGCCATACCCAAGAATTTGAGCAGATAAAGGAGTACGTTCCAGGAGATGATTTTAGAACCATTAATTGGAAGGCCACGGCCAAACAGAACATGCTAATGGTCAATCAATATCAAGATGAACGCTCGCAACCTGTGTATTCCATCATAGATACAGGACGGGTAATGAAAATGCCCTTTAACGGACTTAAATTATTGGATTATGCTATTAATGCCACTTTAGCTTTTTCAAATATTGCCTTAAAAAGGCATGACAAAACGGGAATGCTTACTTTCTCCAAAAACATTGAAAATTTTGTACCTGCCGTTCAAAAGTTGACCCACCTGAATACTATCCTTGAAAAACTTTATAATATTTCAACCGACTTTACAGATTCTGATTTTGGCCTTCTTTACGGGCAAATAAAGAGGAAGGTAAGCCATAGAAGCCTTTTAATGCTATACACCAATTTTGAGCATATTTCTGCCCTAAAAAGACAACTCCCCTATTTATTGGCCATAGCCAAAAAACATGTGTTGGTGGTTATCTTTTTTGAGAATACGGAACTGGAAGGACTTATAGAAAATGATACCCAAAATTTACAGGATATCTATCATAAAACCGTTGCAGAAAAGTTTTCGTTGGATAAACGGTTGATGCAAAAGGAGCTTCAGAAGTATGGTATACAGACCATCCTTACCCCACCCGAAAAACTTACCATCAATACCATCAACAAATATTTAGAGATTAAGGCAAGAGGGTTAATCTAAGTTTTGACCATCTCATTCCACCCTATACTATTCATCAAAATCATTGATATTTTTACAATTTATCAAGGGTTTTTATAAATTATTCTCAAAACTATATTTTGTTGATAACTTTTGTTTAAAAATTCCTAAAAACGGGGAGGTCTTAGAATTTCACTATTTCATCGATAAAATGCACGCTGTTAACAAGGCCGTTTTGCAATCAGCTTCCCAATTCCGCAACCAAAAATTACATTTAAATACATAAATTAGCCCTCCCCCATTTAGATACTTAGGTATCGTTTTTGAACTAACTTATACAAACTCTAAATTGCCATGGGAGTCAACAACTCACCAAACTCAGCTTCTGGGGAATACAATCTTTTTTCCAAATGGACTGGCAAAAAGTCCAAATACAAGTATAGGCTTATAGACTATAAGAACAAGCAAGACAAAAAAGACTTTCTATTAAGCGATACCAAATGCAATTTGGAGATATTGCCACAAGGCATCATGATCACCGGTAATTTTAAGGAAAAAGAATCCATCATCCCGGTGCTTAAAGATGAAATTGAATCTCTTACCCTAATTAGAGGCAAGGAAGTAATCGACACTTTTTATATGTCCCCCATGTACATCATGTCCAAGTTAGGAATTCCCAACAGGGTTTCGAGACATTTACAAGTATATCCGTCCGAATATAAAATTGCTGAAACTAGGATTCACATTAAATGTGAGGAGTATCAATTGACTTTGATAACTAGTGGCAGTAGACATTCCAAAATCTTAAGGAACCTAAAAAGATTCGGTTTTGACACCAACTTAAAACTGGTTGAAAAACCCCGGCTTAATCTATTGCAATACAGACGGGCACTAGATCTATAACAATCTGTTACAATTTTATGATTGGAGAAACTTTAGGCCATTTCAAATCGCCTAAATATTTGATATAGCGAAAATTGTACTATCTTTTGGGACCATTTACCAAAGTACCATCCAACCATGAAATTAAAAGTATACTTTTCCTTTGCCCTGCTCCTTTTTACTTTTCAAGGTGTAAAAGCACAAGATTTGCACCATTTGGCCCAAGACTTTTTGGCAACCCTGTCTACTGACCTTAGGGAAAAAACAGTTTTTGAACTTAGTTCAGAAGAAAGAAAAAATTTCTTTTACACTCCGGTATACCGAAAAGGGACTACTTTCAATGACTATAATAAAGAACAGACCGCGGCCGCACTTACGTTGTTAAAAGCGTCTATAAGCGAAAACGCCTTTGAAAAAACAAAGGAGATCATGGATTTGGAAAAAATCCTGATCGTATTGGAAAACAATCCTAAAATGCCGGATGGCAGCCCTAAGCGCGACCCGTTAAATTACCATTTTTGGATCTTTGGTAATCCAGAAAAGGATCACTATTGGGGTTGGCGTTTTGAAGGTCACCACATTTCCCTCAATTTTGTAGCATCCGAAGGTAGTTTGGTCTCCAGTACACCTTTCTTTCTTGGCACCAACCCCGGCAGGGTCTTGGAAGGTGAACAGAAAGGACATGAAGTTCTAAAACTAGAAACGGACTATGGCTATGCCATGGTGAACTCATTGACCCCACAACAGCTGGAAGTGGCAAGATATTCAGAAACGGCCCCTGTAGATATGTTTACAAGCAACCATTCCAAAGCTGAACGATTGGCACATACCGGTATACAATATGCCGACTTAACCGGTGAACAAAAAAAGCTTTTTGATCGCCTTTTACAGTTGTACCTAGATAACTACGAAAAGAAATTTTCCAAAAAGGCGAAGGACAAGATTGAAAAAGAAGGCCGGGATGAACTTTATTTTGCGTGGGCCGGAAGTTTGGAACGTGGCCAAGGACATTATTACAGTATTCAAGGGAAAACCCTTTTAATTGAATATGACAATACCCAAAACAATAACAACCATGTGCATACCGTAGTACGTGATTTGGAGAATGACTTTGGAGATGACCTTTTACAGGACCACTACGACCATGACCACTAAAACAGGTATGTTTACTTGCAACCGCCTTTAGTATTTACAATTAAATCCGTTAGCTTTAAAAAAAGAAACTAGGAATACGCTAACATGGAGCAAAGGGTACGGCATCAAAAATTCTATAGTCTTGGAATTTGTCTTTGGTCCCTAGTACTGTTTTTAAGTGCTTTTATAGGAGTACTCTTCCTTATCTTCCAAGCCAAAACATCTTACTTTAACACCTATTCCTATTGGCTAATCGGCTATGGCCTCATTTTCGCCACATCACAGCTAATACAAATAAACTACTACCTTTCTAAAAAACAGTATTGGGCCATCGTGGCCTGTGCCAGTTACCTGATAGCTTCTTTGGCACTGTTTACCGTTACTTATTTTATGGTTACTTCCCAACGTTTAGAGCGTTTTCACCTGAGTATTCAAAACTTAATGCTACTTTCCGTCATTTTTTACGGACTCGTTTTAATTGTATCCGTAACCAGGAAAAAGAAATGGTTACAAATAGCAGGTTGGTCCCTTCTACTAATTGGAATTGCCTACCTAACCCTTTTTTATGCGAAGAACTTCAGCTCGAGTTTTGAACTTAAATTAAAGATGACCAAAGCCATCCACATTATCTCCTTGTTAAGTAGTTTGGTGGCTATTCCCTTTATCTTACATTTTAGAAAGGAATTAAAAACACTAAGAACAACCGAAGCGCATTCCTTTTCAAAGTCCTTTAAAGGAGTTATGGGTCTACTGGTCGCCCTAGCCTTAGTGGGTTCCCTTTTTTTAATCAAAGATGTGGTATCAAATACATTGCGACAACCAACTCCCACAACCAAACAACTGGAAATTGCTTCGGCTTTTAAAGCCTTTACGTATACCAATACCAAGGGACAAAAATTGCCGTATCGTCTGCTATTGCCATCAGATTACCAACCAAATAACAACTATCCATTGGCCATATGTTTACATCACGGGGGAGGAAACGGTACCGATAATGTTCGCCAGGTAGAAGCCTCCATGTTTGCCAGAACCTTGGCCACACCTGAAAATCAGCAAAAATTTCCTGCCATTGTATTCGTGCCACAAGCCCCACCGGGATCCTGTTTTGGCGGTATTCCCGAATATGAGGATATCAGCCCCCTTGTCATGGAAGCTATCAAAGAAATTGAAGCTACTTACTCGGTAGACACCCATAGGCGCTACGTCATGGGAATGAGCCTGGGTGGTTTTGGAACATGGACATTGATCGGCAACCATCCTCAACTGTTTGCCGCCGCCATGCCCGTTTGTGGAGGTGGCGACCCCGCAAAAGCTGAACATATGCTGCAAACGCCTATTTGGGCCTTTCACGGGGCGGAAGACCAAAATGTCCCTGTACAACTATCGCAAGATATGGTCAATGCCATTCGTGAAATAGGAGGCCAACCCAAATACACTGAGTACGAAAATGTGGGCCACAACGTCTGGAACCACGTGGAAAAGACCCCCGGAAAATTGGAATGGATTTTTGACCAATCACTAGCGAACTAAACTTTTTCCAAAAATTTTCAGTTTTTAAAAATACCCCTGACATATTTTGACATATGCCCCCGCTACTTTTGGTGCATTGATAATCCTAAAACATACAACATCATGACCAATGCAATCAACTGGTTTGAAATTCCAGTAAAAAAATTCGAAAGGGCCAAAGACTTTTATTCCTCCATTTTGGATATTGAGATCAAAGAAGTACCTATGCCCCAGATGAAATATGGGGTTTTTCCGTATGACTCGGACAATAACAAAACGGGAGGAGCCCTAATGCAAATGGAGGGTGCGGAACCTTCTATCAACGGGGTTACCGTTTACTTAGATGGTGGCCATGATTTGGCCCTTCCCCTTTCCAAGGTAGAAAAAGCGGGAGGTAAAATTATGATTCCTAAAACGGACATAGGCGAAAACGGCTATATCGCCCATTTTATGGATACCGAAGGCAATAAGGTAGCCCTGCACTCTTGGAATTAACCATAAGATTTAGGTCATTTGAATACAACCCCCGTTCAAATGACCTTCTCTTTACGGTAGTTTGTTACCTTTACCTAGCATGTCTCAGTTAAGCCGCCTCATCAATATCCTTACCCTTTTAAAATCACGTAGGGTGCTTACCGCCACGGAACTGTCCAAACGGTATGATGTTAGCATTCGTACTGTTTACAGGGATATTCAAAAATTGATTGCTTCGGGTGTCCCCGTAGTTACTTTGGAGGGCAAGGGCTATACGCTTATGGACGGTTATACCGTGGCCCCGGTTCAGTTTACGGAAAAACAGGCCAACGCCTTGATAACGGCCCACCACTTGGTCAATAAGAGTAAGGATGCTTCCTTTGTCAAGGATTTTGAAGAGGCCCTTATCAAGATCAAATCGGTTTTTCGTTCTTCGGTATTGGAGAAAAGTGAAATACTCCATTCCAAAATCCATGTTTTTGAACCACAACAAGAAAATCTGGCCTCCAATTCCCTTTCAGAACTGCAACTGGCCATTACCAACCTCAACTATGTGGAAATCAATTATCGCAAGGCCAATGACACCCATATTTCGTTCAGAAAAATAGAACCTTATGTGTTTTTCTCTACCGAAAACAAATGGATATTGCTCGCCTGGTGCCATTTAAGAAATGAATACAGGGCCTTTAGGGTAGATCGCATTCAGCACTTTAAGATACTTTCCGAAAAATTTGTAGACCGTAAATTCAACATTCAAGACTATTTTGCCGCCCAGGCCTATGCATACAAAAAACGGAACCCTACCGAAACCTGATTTCCTTTCAGGTCAAAAATAAAGCGAATCCTTCCCTTTTTAATCGTTAACTTTCTGGGACTTAAAATCTAAAAGTTATGGAATCGAATTATAGAAAAATTTACTCCGGAAACCGTTTTACCGTTCAGCGAATAGAAGAGAAACTGGAAGAAATAGGAATCAAGGCCGTTTTAAAGGATGAATCCGAATCTGCCAGACTTGCCGGTTTTGCTGCCAATGTAGGTGGTGAACTGGAAGTACATGTTCACGAAGACCAATTTGAACAGGCCATGATGGTGGTAAGGGCCATTAAAGCCCAGCAGGAAGATTGACATTATCTTGGTCAAAATATTGAATTGTCTATATAGAAATCCCTATTTTTATCGGCTAGCAGTATTAAAACCAAACTTTTATAATGAAATTCAATTCTCGACTCAACTATTTTTTACCCCTTTCCCTGCTTTTAATCAGCCTTGCTTCGTGCGACAACAAACCTCAAAAACCCAAGGAAACCCCTTTGGTCATTAGGGAAGATTCACTTACCGAAGTCTCTAGGGCCCAAGAAATCAGGGAAGGAATTACGCCAACGATTGCGGACGGATTGGAACTGAGCCTCTGGGCATCCGATTCTTTGGCCCCAGACCCCATCGCCATGCAAATGGACAAATACGGAAGGGTCTACCTTACCCGTACCAACCGACAAAAAAATTCGGAATTTGATATTAGAGGCTACCGCGATTGGATGACACCTTCCATTTCTTGGGAAACCCCGGAAGACCGTAGAGCGTTCTTGCACGAAACCTTCGCCCCTGAAAAAAGCGAAGAGAATGAGTGGTTGAAAGATTTGAACGGGGATGGTAGCCATGACTGGAAAGATTTGGCCGTGGAAAAGGATGAAGTCTGGATGCTGGAAGATAGTAACAAGAATGGGGTGGCCGATAAAGCGACCCGAATTCTGGAAGACTTTCACGATGAGATTACCGATGTTGCCGGAGCCCTTTTGGTACGTGACGAAGATGTTTTTGTGGGAATCGGGCCTGATATGTGGCGATTGACCGATACCAATGATGATTTGGTGCTGGATGAAAAGACCTCCATTGCCAACGGTTTTGCCGTGCATATTGGTTTTGGTGGTCACGGTATGTCCGGAGCGGTGGAAGGTCCGGACGGGAAAATTTACTGGGGTATTGGCGATATTGGCGCCAATATTACTACGGTAGATGGTGAAAAGCACAAATATCCCAACCAAGGGGTCATTGTAAGGTCCAACCCTGACGGAAGCAATTTTGAAGTGTTTGCCAGGGGACTAAGAAACACCCATGAGTTTGTTTTTGATGCCTACGGAAATATCATTTCTGCGGACAACGATGGCGACCACGCCGGTGAAAGCGAGCGTCTGGTACACATTGTAGAAGGTTCCGATGCCGGTTGGAGGGCCAACTGGCAATATGGTAAGTATACGGATGACAAAAACAATGGCTACAATGTTTGGATGGATGAAAAACTGTTTGTCCCCCGTTGGGAAGACCAAGCGGCGCACATCATCCCTCCTATCCAAAATTTTCATAACGGACCTACGGGCATGTTGTACAACCCGGGTACGGCCTTGGGCAAAAACTGGCAGGACAAATTTTTCCTGGTAGAATTTGTGGGCAATCCGGACCGTTCTCATATCTGGGCGTTTGACCTGCAACCAAAAGGAGCGTCTTTTGAGCTAAAAAGCGATGAAAGCATCCTGAGCGGTGTATTACCTACGGGAATTCAGTTTGGGCCTGACGGAGCCCTGTACCTGGCCGATTGGATTACGGGCTGGGGTACCAAAAACTACGGCCGTGTATGGAAATTGGACGTAACCGATGAAAAAGACGATTTGGAGGCGCAACGCAAGGAAACGGAGCGCTTGATGACCTTGGACTATGCCGAACAATCTGAAGCGGAACTACAACAATTACTTTCGTATGAAGATATGCGCATTCGTAAGCGCGCCCAATTTCAGTTGGTAAAAAATGGGAATAAGGGCTTCGAAACCTTAAAGGAAACGGCGCAGAACGGTACGAATCAATTCGCCAGAATCCATGCCATTTGGGGAATTGGCCAATTGGCAGCAGAGGATGCCGGGAAGGCCGCTGTTCTTCGCGAACTCTTGGGCGATAGCGATGCGGAAATCATTGCACAATCCCTAAAAGTATTGGGTGATGTAAAGGATACGGAAGCAGCCAGCACGTACATTTCACTTTTAAAGAACAACAACCCTCGGGTACAATTTTTTGCGGCCCAGGCTTTGGGAAGAATACAGCATGAAGCCGCTATTCAGCCTTTGTTGAATATGATTGCGGAAAATGATGACGAGGACGTTTACATTAGGCATGCCGGGGTATTGGCATTGACCCGAATTGGCAAGGCGGCCCCCATGGTTGCTTTGGCAGGGAACGAAGACCGTAGCTTACGCATTGCAGCCGTTTTGGTCTTGCGAAGATTACAGGATGCACAGGTACAGGAATTTTTGAACGATGAGGACGAATTTGTAGTAACGGAAGCTGCCCGTGCTATTAATGACGATTGGTCCATTGAGGCGGCATTGCCGGCCTTGGCCAATATGTTGACCTCTGAAAAATTTGTATCGGAGCCCTTACAGAGAAGGGCGATCAACGCTGCTTTACGCGTGGGTGGTGACAAGGAATTGGAAAACCTTCTGGCCTTTGCCAAAAGGCAGGATGTTCCCAATGTGTTGCGGGGCGAGGCTTTGGCAGCTATCGGTACTTGGGCGGAACCATCGGTGTTGGACCGTGTAGATGGCCGTTACCGTGGGGAAGTGAAGCGCGACCTAGAGGGTGTAAAAACCAAGGTGGAAAAAGAAATTCCAGCTTTTATAGAGGACAGGGACCCAGAAATCTTGATCGGTATCAGCAAAACGTTGGCCAATTTGGGTATCGATAGCCAGAATGACCGACTGTATCAAATCATGAAAAGGCACAACGCGCCCGAGGTACGCGCTACCATTTTAAAGGCCTTGGGAGACCTCAAATACAATGATATTGCCGGTGCCATGCAATTGGGCATGAAGGACAAGGAAGCATCGGTACGTACCACCGCTTTGGGCCTAATTCCGCAATTGGAAATTTCCAAAGAGCAATTACCCAACGTGGTCAACCCTATTTTTAGAAGTGGTTCGGTACGGGAGCAACAGCGTATGTTAGGTGTTCTTGGGGAACTTCCTATTGAAAAAAGTGGTGATGTCCTCGCGGGATTAATCGCGGATGCCAAAACCAACAAATTGAATGAAAGTGTGATTCTGGACTTGGTGGAAGCAGTGGAAGCCACCGATTCCGAACCATTGATTGCCCAATTGGAAGAAATTAAGGGCGATGGCAATTCCGTAGAGGCCTATAAAGAAACCTTGGTGGGCGGTAACCGTAGAAATGGCAACCGTGTCTTCAACAACAATCCTACGGCCCAATGTACCCGTTGCCATGCCGTTGGTGGTGCCGGTGGTACGGTAGGTCCACCGTTGGAAAACATAGGGAACATCCTTACGAGGGAACAAATTTTGGAATCGTTGATCGAACCTTCTGCTCGTTTGGCACCGGGTTACGGTAGTGTTTCCTTGACTTTAAAGGACGGACAGGAAGTCAACGGAATTTTGGAAGCGGAAAATGAGCACGAGCTGATTTTGAGAACGAACCAAGCGGAACCACTTGAAGTTCCTGTTTCCAGAATTGCGAAACGACAAAATATGCCTTCTGCCATGCCGGCCATGGGCAAACTGATTACCAAAAGAGAGTTACGAGATCTTATAGAATTCCTAGCAGGATTAAAACAAGAGCCTACTTCATAAAGTGCTTGCTTCTTGCTTGGCCAAATTGAATTCAGACATCAGATCGGTTACAATACGTGCAGCCGGTTTGATGTCATGAATCAAGGCCGATACCTGACCTATTTCCAATTCCCCATCGTCCATATTGCCTTCAAACATGCCCAATTTGGCACGCCCGCGACCTAACAGGTTTTTTAACTCTTCTACCGAAGCCCCTTTGGCATAAGCGGCCTGCACTTCCTCATAAAACTTGTTCTTGATCAAACGCACGGGCGCCAGTTCCTTTAAGGTCAATTGGGTGGCCCCTTCCCCAGCCTCCACTACTTTTTGCTTAAAAGAAGCATGGGAAGAAGCTTCCTCACTGGCCACAAAGCGGGTACCCACCTGTACCCCATCGGCACCTAAAATCATGGCGGCCAACATGGCGCGACCCGTAGCAATCCCTCCGGCAGCGATTAGGGGAATGTCTATTTTTTCCTTTACGGCGGGAATCAAGGCCAGCGTGGTGGTCTCGTCCCTACCATTA
Source organism: Euzebyella saccharophila (assembly GCF_014855495.1). Lineage (GTDB taxonomy): Bacteria > Bacteroidota > Bacteroidia > Flavobacteriales > Flavobacteriaceae > Euzebyella > Euzebyella saccharophila. The sequence continues at coordinate 353,140 of NZ_JACYFJ010000003.1, forward strand.
TGGCCTCCGGCTTCGAAACCTTCGGCTACAATCGCATCTACCCCAGCTTCTTGGGCCTTGAGGGCAAATTTTACACTGCTCACCACATGCACGACGGTAATGTCTTTTTCCTGCAGCTGGGCCGTCCATGTTTTGGGATTTCCGGCAGAGGTAAACACAATTTTGACTCCGTTGTCAATGATAATGTCCATCAATTTGTCGATATCCGGATAGAGCATAGGCACGTTCACCCCAAAGGGCTTTTCGGTCGATTTTTGACATTTTTGAATTTGCTCGCGCAATACTTCGGGGTACATGCTTCCCGCTCCTAAAACGCCCAGACCACCAGCATTGGAAACGGCTGAGGCCAATCGCCAACCACTGGCCCAAACCATTCCGGCCTGTATGATGGGGTATTGGATATTAAATAGTTGGGTGATTTTATTCGGCATGGGTAAAATTTTATTTACGTCAAAATACTTGTCAGGTCGAGCGGAGCCGTGAATTGTCAGGTCGAGCGGAGTCGAGACCTTATTCAAACTCACAACTTCAAAACACCTCTCGACTGCGCTCGAGGGGACACCAATCTGTTCAGGGAAATTACAAAATAACTAAATAGTCCTAATGTCCAAAAATGGTCAGGTCGAGCGGAGCAGAGGATTGTCAGGTCGAGCGCAGTCGAGACCTCATTAAAACTCACAATTTCAAAACACCTCTCGACTGCGCTCGAGGGGACACCAATCAGTTCTGGAAAATTACAAAATAACTGAACAAACCTGATGTCCAAAAATTGTCAGGTCGGGTGGAATCTTGAATTGTCAGGTCGAGCGGAGTCGAGACCTCCTCAAAATGGGTAAAAAACAATACCTCTCGACTGCGCTCGAGGCGACACCAATCTGTTCAGGGAAACTACAAAATAACTAAATAGTCCTAATGTCCAAAAATGGTCAGGTCAGGCGGTGCCGTGAATTGTCAGGTCGAGCGGAGTCGAGACCTCCTCAGATTGGGGAACAATAAATACCTCTCGACTGCGCTCGAGGGGACACAATTGCACCTTACGCTATCACGCCCGAACCCAAAAGCTCATCGCCTTGGTACCAAGCCACAAATTGCCCTTCAGTGATGGCGGATTGCTTTTCCTCAAAATCAACGTAGAGTCCGCCCTCAATTTTGTACAAGGTCGCTTTTTGCAAAGGCTGACGGTAGCGAATGCGGGCCATTACTTCCATATGTTCGTCAGGTTGCAAGGCCAAATCGGTACGTACCCAATGCAGTTCATCGTCGGAAACAAAAAGCGTTTTTCGGTACAGCCCCGGGTGGGCCTTGCCCTGTCCCGTATAGATCACGTTTTCTTCCACATCGGTCTCGATGACAAACAGCGGTTCTTTGGTACCGCCTACATCCAAACCTTTGCGCTGGCCTTTGGTAAAATAGTGCGCGCCTTGATGCTCGCCCACCACTTGGCCGTCTTCTACATGATAGACCGGTTTGCTGGCGTTGAAGGCCAATTCTTCTTCCTTAGAGGCAAAAACGGGTACTTCTTGGCGGTATTGGTCTACCGTGGAAGGCACCTCAACAATCACCCCTTTTTTAGGTTTCAATTTTTGTTGTAAAAACTCCGGAAGGCGCACTTTCCCGATAAAACACAAACCTTGGGAATCTTTTTTATCTGCCGTGATCAAATTGTTCTCTGCGGCAATTTTACGTACCTCCGGTTTGGTAAGTTCGCCAATGGGAAACAAGGTTTTGGACAATTGTTCTTGTGACAGTTGGCAAAGAAAGTACGACTGGTCTTTGTTGCCATCTACGCCCGCCAATAGACTATATATTTCCTTTCCGTTAGCATCCACGGACGTGGCCTTGCGGCAATAGTGGCCGGTAGCCACATAATCGGCACCCAATTGCAAGGCGATCTTTAAAAAGACATCAAATTTTATTTCGCGATTACAGAGCACATCAGGGTTGGGGGTTCTGCCCTTTTCATACTCGGCGAACATATAATCTACAATACGCTCTTTGTATTGCTCACTTAGGTCTACGGTCTGAAAGGGAATGCCCAACTTCTCGGCCACGATCAAGGCATCGTTGCTATCTTCTAACCAGGGGCATTCTTCAGAAATGGTCACGGAATCATCGTGCCAGTTCTTCATAAACAGGCCAATGACCTCATAGCCCTGCTCTTTTAACAGATAGGCCGTTACGCTAGAATCTACCCCGCCGGAAAGCCCTACCACTACCTTTTTCATTGCGTTTTATTTAGCGTACAAAATTAAGGATTCTTGTGGAATTTTGGGTGAATGTTGGAATGGGTTGTAATGGAGAAAAGTAATAAGGAAATTAATTGAGCAATATCATTTCAATAACTAGGTAAAAAATCTATTTTACAATTTCATGAGTTAATTTTATATCTTTTATTTCATAAACGTTGCTTTTAAAGCATTCCAATTTTTTGGGGTTAAAAATTGCAATATTGTACCCTTCTGAATTTAATGAACTTTGGTATTCAACACCATCAAATCCTAAAGATTTAATAAATTCGGATATATATTGAGTAGGAATATAATCTAAAAGTTTGTCACGTTTTCTAATTGGTAAGGAAAGCTCCTTCTGCAATGTTTGAATAAAAGGAATATATATTAGATAATTTTCTATTTCCTCAAATTCTGACCAATAAATTGGGTCGTCTTTTGGATTTCGAAGGTTTAATATTTTGATATCGTCTGTAAGTTTGAATTCACCAACTGTAACATAATCAAACAGTGATGCTCTAGTTTCATACATTGACGTTTCAAGACTATCAGCAACATATAAGTATGAAATTCCTTTTGGGTTTGCTCTTCCACTAGAGGCAAGTTCAATTGGTGGATTTCCCATCTTTTCACAAGGAAAACCATTTTTATCTGAAACTCGACACCTAAAAAAGATTCTACCTTTTTTAATTTCTTTATAAAAACTTTCGTGAAGAAAGTAAGTCTTTAATTTATCAAGATTAATTGTATTTTGAATATGGTAACGATTAACAAATTTGATTTCTTCTTTAAAATTATCCCAAACGTCATTTAAGTTGTCAGATTCTGCTTCCAATAACTCCTTATTTTGAAAAGAAACATTAGTTTCAAGAAGTTTCATTAAGCTTTGTTCTTCATCTTGAAATATTGATTTCAGAAGATTCGATGGTATTCTTACGTTTTCTGTAAAAAGTCCAAAATCCTTTTGTAATGATTCAATTAAAGATGTATTTGAGTTTTCGTCTGGTATATACAAAGAGAGTATGGCTCTAAATTGGTCAGGAAGCTCTCTTGCTAAATAGATTGAAGTATTTTCAGTTTCACAAAAATCACAAGTTCCAACTCTATCATCAGCATTTATTATACTAATCAAGTATGAACTTGTAAAACAATTAGCACAACAATTCATAATTAAATATTGTTGATTACTAGTTCAATGTGATTTATTATAGATAGTTTTTTTAATGTGCCTAGTCCTGGAAAATGACCTCTTTGTTGTAAGTCTCTAAACACATTTATAGCTGAAGTATTTAGATTATTTTGGTCACACCAAATAACTAATTTGCTAATTGCTTCTGAAAATTTACCGCCAATATCTGAAACATCTTCATTCGAATCAGAAACAAAATGTTTTACTTTAATTCTGTCATTATCTAAATAACTTAAATGAATAGCAACAGCTCTAGGTAAGAATCCAGATTCAGAATAGGTGTCTCCAATTGTGAGGAAATCTGAAAAACCTACAAAACCGTCTTGTTGATAAAACCTGTACTCATTCGAAAAATCACTCTCTTGGTTTAAATAGTCTGCATTTCTTGATAATTCTTCAAAGTAGTCGTCTAGACTTACTAAAGTCGATTGGTCAAATTCACGATAATATCTTCGACTTGTTTTCGAAAAGTATATTAAATTGTATGTGATATTTAGCTCATTATGCAATAATTGAATATTCTGATTGCTTATTTCAGTTTTATGAATTAATGTTATTCCGTTGTATTCTAATTCCAATCCATTCAAAAAGTCAATTAGAGGCTGAATGTTTCTTTCAGTTTCTGGGTGAATAATAACTGCTAATTGATAATTAGTATAACCATTAGATAGAGCAGAGCTGATAATTTGTATAATCTCATCATATTGATTTTTTAAGTCTCCAACTCTTGGATTGATGATAATATTGAAATTAGCATTTCGGTTAGCCAATTCACCAAGTGTAGAACTCAAAGTACTAGATGGTTTTACAGGCTCAATTACAGGTGAAATCTTATCTAAATCATCTGGAAATAGAGTGCATAACTCTCTTAGTGCAATTAATTCAAATTGCTTTCCTCTTAAATATGGGAAATACATATTTTGCTATTTTTATTAAGAAATGAGTTTAATTCCTCATATTCATTTTCGGTAAAATCCAATGTATAACAAATATGTTTTAAGCTTTCAGGAATAGATTCTTCTTTGATTATTTTGGGATTAGATATATTTCTTGCTTTAAGCTTATTTATTACCAGTTTTTGAAAAATTGAAATCTCAATTTCTTTAGCAAGCTTTAAACATTCTCTAAAAATCAATGTATTTGAGACTTCTGGTATAAACTTGAAATGCTCTTTGATTAATTCAAGATATTCTTGCTTTCTCAAGGTCTTAAATAAAATCTCGTGGTTTAAAGTTGATAAGTTATTTTCAGCCTCGTTTACAATTTTTAAAGCATTTCTAGAAGTTAACTCAATTATGCCAATTGAAGAATTACCATAAAGTTCAATTAGTTTTTTTATGTGTTTTGAACTAGTAACTATATAAACTTTATCTGCAAATTTGCAATAATCTAAAACTTGCTTATCTAATTTTTCAAGATTATCAAGCTCTGTTTTTATTTCATAAACTCTTGCTTCTCCATTTAACAAAACAAAATCAGCAATTGACTTGCCAATATTGAACTCGTTTAAGGCAATTGTGTTTCTTAAACTATACTTTTTGAGAAGTAATTTGTTTGTAAGTATATTTTTATAGACGTATTCGTTTTTATAATTTTTTAAAAGTGATTTGTAAATAAAATTAATTACTTCTAGGTTGGTAGTGGAGTCTGTAACTTTAGTATATCTTTTTATCTTATAAAATGTTGAATAGCAATCACCTTTTCGCACAATCTTTTTAAAATTAGCTGGCGAAATAATTTGTGATAAACTACGAATCTTACTTATTTCGGTCGTTATTTCCATTCAAAAACAAAGTTACAAATTAAAATTTCGAAGTTCTATGTAACAGAATTAGCAAAATGATCTTGTTTTCTATTCGATATGATGGGGGAGGGTTTAATCAAAAATGATTACAGTCTAAATATAGCTAAAATCTTACTGTTAAGCATGTTTACTTATCCACTTTTACTTAAAAACGAGCCTTTACCAGCAACTTACGTTTGGGGGTAACTGTGGGCGGTGTTTGAAGGGGGTAATCAAGGGGTTGTTTAAGGGGTTGTTTAAGGGTGGCCCATTGCTGGGCGTAGTTAATTATTCATTTTTTTCCTCAACTCCACAGGTCATTTTGTAATATTCTATAAACCTAGGTAAATTCCGCAGAGTTAATTTGTCTTCCTCCAAGTCCAGTTGAATATCAGGACAGTTTTCAATTATAGGCCTAGCTTTCTTTAAAAAACGTTTGTTCTTTTCGCTTTTATAAAGTATCGAATCTCCCTGTTTTAAAAGATAGTAACTTAATGTTGGGCTAATTCCAGAGGCACTTCCGTAACTCAGATTGTAATAGTATGAGTACCTTATTGGCAATGCTATTTTCTTACCATTTGGCAATTCTAAAGTATCAGAACTTTTGAGTCTATTAAAATGTCCAGTGCGATTGTCAAATCTTGCTTGAGCCATCATTTCAGGTATGCTTTGTCTGTCAAAATCCGAGTAAAAAAGTTCATCGGCATCAGATAAGGAGATGTAGATGCTTAAAAAGTCCTGGTAAATTAATTCGGTGAAAATTTTGAATTTACTGTAGTTGTGATTTAGGTATTGAAAAGTCCGTTCGTTTTCTGTATACGGATTGGTTATAATTTTTTCGACTAACTCATAGTCAATTTTACTTTCTTTGTCGCCTTCCTTTTCTTTAAACCTAAGTTTGAAGACGGAACTAGCCAATCTTAAAAATCCGTCTTTTGAACTCCCTTCCTTGAATACAATTTTACTTTTAATGAATGGGGTTATTCTTAGTTCGAAATCTTGGGAGTGAAGATTTGAAAAGCATATAACTACGAACAATAATGATAGTTTTTTCTTCACAAATTTTTGGTCTAATTACACACAACGCAGGGCTATGTGTAGTCGTGCGTTTGATTTTTGATTATAGTACCGACAAGGTACATAAAAAAGAAAAACATGAAGAGCGCAGCATATGGCATACCCGCCAGAACGGTTTTATCGGGCTGGTAGGGGTTGATCCGTACAGTTATGATCGAGGGTCCCTTTAGGTGACCGAGCGAAACAACCATTGAATGCCTTTAAAAAAATAAAGTGTTTTATGACTCATTGAGCATCATCGATCATGGTTTTGAAACATAGGGCATTTCGAAGCACTTTCCTTTTGTCCGAATCAAACTTGGCTACAACGCAAAAAACTTGCAGTTGCCGTTCACCCGTTATGAGCTATATGCGTCTTTAGCGGCAGTATTTTATTATTCAGTACTCTTTTGGTCAGTATATGGTTCTTTGGCAATTTGACTTATTCTTGAAAGAATTTGCCACATACCACCATCATTTTTTTTCCATATGTCAATCATATCAAAATGAGGTGGTAATTTGCCAACACCTTCCTGTTCCCAATCCAATGTCATCGTAATTCTTGCAACAACTATTGAATCCAATTCTTCAGAAATATTTAATGATGTAACATCTGCCGATAAGGCGCTCATTCCTTCCATTCCAAGATACATATCTTTACTAATAGGTGGTGCATCGCCATATGCTCTAATTAGCCGAAAATCTCTATGCATTAAAGAGGCTACCGTGCTCATCTCATTAGCGACTAGAGCAGCTGCCCAAGCATTTTCTTGTGCTAAAATCTCTTCAATAGCTTCACTCTTGAGTGCAATTTCGTTCGATTCATTCTCAATTTTAGTTTCTGGATTGGTTTCATTTTTATCGTTTTTACAAGCTTGAATTAGAAAGCACGTAACTACAATAAATAGAAGTCCTATTATTCTATGACTAGTCGAAAAGAAATGTTTGGAGTGATTCATAATTATTTACTTTGGTTGGTTGTTATTACCGCTAACAAATAGAGATTTTAAACTTCGCAACTATATACATCTATAGACTAACCCTTTATAGGTATAAAGCTGATTTTTTGTATATCAAATAACATCATGCAATACTACACTTGTTTATTTGATATGTTTTAGGGGAGAATTTTAATCTTAACGATCAACGTCTAAATATAGGTAAAATCTTATTACCTAGTACGTTTACTTATCCGTATTCACTTAAAAAACAATCCTTTACCAGCAACTTACGTTTTGGGGTAACTGTGGGCGGGGTTAGAATAGGGCGTTTGAGTTCATCTTTAGGTGACCAAGCGAAGCGACCAATGAATACATTTGAAAAACAATAAAAGTGTTATGAATCATTCTTCAACATAGGCTCCTTTAACCATAGTTACGTCTCAATATGCATTAATTTTCGGTTTTGTACTTGCTTTAGCAATTTCAAGCGGATTTAGGCGTGATTGTACCGATAGGCATGGGTACCCCAAAATTGGGGTTATATAAAATTGCAATAGTTTATTCCATCATATTAGTTGTAGCAACTTCTCTGTGTAATTTCCATCTACCATTATTTTTGTCCTTTTTTAAAATAGCTAAAAAAGTGTCAGTAATTTCTACTGTTTGACCCTCTGTATTAGTATAATAAACAGAGCTCGTACCAAAATCATAAGCGACGCTATCACTTACTATAATTGTCTCTTTGGGTCTCATAACCAAACTGTCGTAACTAAATAATTCATTGGGGTTCGCCCTTTGGGTTTTATATTGCTCCCATTCCCCACAAACAGGTGTTAACGAAATAATATCTTTCGTTCCGTACATTTTAAGATCTCCATACCTTTTTTCTTTAATTGCAAGTTCGAAACCACTTCTTAATTCTTCAATTGAGTTTAATTCTGCTTCTAGGTCTATTCCCTTTGAATTTGACGTTTTTAAATCATTTTCTTTGTTTGTTTCGTGACAGGAAATCAAAAACAAAGCCAGCAGAATAAATAATGTATATTTCATTTGATATCGGATTTATGATTATTCCAAATTATTGCAACGCAGGGCTATGTGTAGTCTCGCGTTTGGATTTTTGACTGTCCAACCGAAAGGTACGTAAAAAAGAAAAATACAAGGGAGCACACCAGATTGCATACTCGTCAGAACGGCGTTGTCGGGCTAGTATTGGTTGATATGATCAAATTATATGGAAGTAGGCCGTTGGTAACGATGGTTTTAGGGTAACTGAATTCATCACCCAAACTATAATCTAAAGTCCGTAAAATTCTTCCACCACCTTTGCTCGCCAAATATCGTTTTCTTTGAACTGGAGTAAGGTACCACCCCAAATGTCATTAGGATTACTCATGATTTGTTTGACCATAAGATTGATATGCGGAAAGGTTATTGTTTTCATCACTTCATCAACAGAAAGACATTTAATTTCCGATACACCCTCAGGCCTTTTGGCCATACCTTTCTGAACTTTGGCCGTGTAAACGTTTCGTAAAGAGGTATAACTTGCTCCTTTTAGTTCCCTTTTAAGCATAAAGGTTCCACTTAAATGAATTTCTTTTAATTCGAGACCATATGTTGAAGCGATACTAAACCATCGATAGATTTTACCGCTAAATCATTTTGTTCAAAAATTAAATCACTGTTTTTTTTCAAGACTCAAATTCATTTATCAATTATTTTTTTGAATTGCCTTCGGAAAGGGCCAAATACAACTCAAAAAGCATGGGGTCTTTAAATTCATTGTTCCAGAGAATAACTATTCGGTTTTCTTTCAAAAACCGGAGTGCATAGCTGGAGGTACCCTTACCTGCCCCACCGTGGCTTATGGTCTTAGCGGTTTGATTAGGGGAATATGGAAGATCTATCAGGCTAAAGCCATACCCATAGGGACTTTGGTGCGGACCCCAATCGCTCTTTGCTTCCGAAGGAAGCGAATGGGGAGTAAAAGCGAGGTTCCAAGATTCTTGAGAAAGCAATTGGTTCGTTCCCGCCGCCAGCATGAACTTATGCATATCACGAAGGGTAGTTTTTTCCCCTCCGGCACCTGTGAAATCACGATCATGTAGCGCTAAGTAGGCATTGCCATCTTGAAGGTATAGCACCGGAGTATTGGGTCCGTATACGGCTTCTGACCAATAGGTTTGTTTCATCCCGAGGGGAATAAAAAGGCGCTCTTGCAAGATTTTGTTGTAGTCGGTTCCCCAATTTCCCATGATTATTTCGGAAAGTAATACATAGCCCGTATTGCTGTATAAAAAGGCGGTCCCCGGTTCAAATGCCAAATCTACTTTTGAAATCTTGTGTTCTAGAATACTTCGCTGACTTTTTTCATTGTGCTCAGCCTTGTCTCGTTCCTCATACACCGTACTCTTGAATCCCGAACGATGCGCAAGCAAGTCATGAATGGTTATTTTATCACTCTCTGGGTGTTTGAACCAAGTTAGATGTTTCGAGATGGGGTCATTTAATTGGAGTTTACCCTCTTCCACTAATTGAAGTATAAGTACAGCGGTAAACATTTTACCTATACTTGCATTCCAGAAACGCATGTGAGGGGAATTGGGAATTTTCAGGTTTCGATCGGCAAAACCAAAAGCCCCTTCATAAATGATTTCTTCCCCTTCAGCCACCAAGAGTGCGCCATGTAATTTTCCCTCTTCATATAACTTTTGGGTAAGTTCCTCTATCTTAGTGCGTAGGTCACCGTCTGCTTGAGCAACCACCGCTAGCGCATTTAGGAATAAAGTAATCAATACTATGGCTATTTTTATCATAATGCCTTCGGTTCTATAAACGGTTTCTACTAACTTTCTCACTCATTAAATATTTAACCTTTAGTCACGATTTAATGTAAATATCAAACTAAGGGGGAAGTTGTAACGGTTCTTTTTTTAGGGGAAGATGTTTAATCCGTTGGATTCAAGACGAATATAAATAAAATATTGCTCCCGCCCCACCTATCTTTTTAATTGAATTTTTCGGTATGCCCATTTGCTCCCTTTTTCCACCACCAAAAAACAATCCCGCTAAAAACAATGGCCATAAAAATCCATGGGAGTTGTAAGGCGGTTAGGGATAAGGTCTCCAAATCGACATCTGACTGAAAAACCCCTGATGGTATGGCTTGGCTTTCATTTACAGGCCTCAAGTCAAATATACTGATCGTGACAAAATTAGCACCGGTATGAATGCCCAAGGCAGCGCCCAATCTTCGGGTCTTAAAATAGATGATACTAAAAAATAGGGTGTGTAGTACCGGAATCAGTATGGTATAGAAAAGGAGTTCGCCTGTCACTTGAGAGGAATAACTTTTGAACCCCACGAAAACCATCATCAACAAGATTGCTGAGTAGGACCCGACACTTTTCTCAAAGGATTGTAGCGGGTAGCCTCTTGTAAAAAGTTCGGTACCCAAATCGGCTATGAAAATAAAAAGGAGACCATAGACTACGTAGTACCAGGTAACATTCGGTTTTAGCTCCCAAGAAAAACCTGCGGTGAAGGATTGCAACAATGAAACGACCGCCCACAAAACGACTCCGATTACAAAACCATAATAAAACTCACGCCGGTTTTGAGCACTTAAGGTAATTCCCAAATCTCGGAGCGTCATTTTATCCGATTTCCCAAACCAGCGGGTCAACTGCCAAGCGGATAAGGCAAACAGCGTAAAAAGAAGCAATATGTTGGTATTCTGCGGCAGTTGAAAGGGCAGGTAAAAAGCAAGCAAGCCCTTACGAAGCAAAAAATCGAGAGCGGTGAGCAGCAGTAAGAATAAAATAGCTTTGAAAAATGATTTCATCCTATTATGATTGGCTATTACGTTTATAGAATTGATTACGATACCTTTTATCCAATAGAGCTCTTCTCCCTGTTTTGAAATTCTCCCATATACATCCCAATTCTTTACCCATGGTAAACCCATTTCCAGTTTGCACCGCTTTTCTCCGCAAAACCAAGACCAGGAAAGTTAAAATGAAAAGCGTTGATCATCATGCGCTCCGTATGTGCCAAATGCAACAATTTATTTCGCGTTTTTTTGGCATTTGCATGATCAAAATCAAAACTGGTCTGCCAATCCAACTTCTCCATATGAAATGGGTGTAAGAAAGCATCTGATATATAGAGGAGCCTTTCATCTTTATCCCCAATAATAAGTGCTATCTGACCTGCCGTATGTCCTTCAGCATTTACCGCCACTACCCCCTCACAGATTTCATGATAGTCTTGGGCGATCAATTGTACATTCTCTTTTTTTAAGGGTGTGATATTGTTATCAACAAAGAATTTGAACAATGGCGGCTGGGAATCCGATTTTGAGGAATGCCAAAAATCCCATTCCTTTTGATGCATATGAAAGGTGGCATTTTTAAAAAGTAGGGTTCCATCAGAGGAAAACAGCCCCCCAATATGGTCCGGATGAAAGTGGGTAATGATTACGTCAGTAATATCATTTGTAGCTATGTGCTCCTTATCCAACAACTGTTGCAATCTTCCTTTTAGCACAAAACTATTTCCTTTAAATTCTATGGGTTCTTGGGAAAATCCTATACCCGAATCAATAAGGATTTTCTGGTTTCCCTTTTGAAGTAGCATGGCTATGTAAGGAGAAGCAATATTTTCGGGATCAATTTTATAGGAGTCCAAGGCTTGCTTCAATTCCTGTTCTGGGGCATTGATAAAATAATCCTTCGCCTTATAAGTGAACATTAGGTCTTTAAAGATGGTGCATTGAAACTCGCCAATGTTACATTTATGAATCTCAGTATTCATAAAATCAAGTTGTAAGGGTTGAAGTCCAATGAGTGGAACTGAAGCTAAAAGACCACAGTTACGTGCAATGAAATGTCTTCTTTTCATGGCCAAGAAATGTTAAGGATGATTGCTTTAACGATCGGGAGGAGTGTAAATATAAGAATATCAGAAATTTACACCTTTACAGATTTCAAAAAAGTTTTACTAGGTTATTACTTGAAGATTTAACATGAGGGTTATCTATAAATTCTCATCCTGCCATTACCTAAAATGTAGGTTCAAAACCTACGGTACCAATAATCCTAAAAAATAGCCTAGCTAAACCACCCCTAGTTGATGTAGTACTTCCCTATAAATCCAATTGAGCCTTACCAAAACTAAAAACGTTCAACTTTTTTTCAAATAAGTTAAACAAATGTGGTTTATAAAAATACCTTGCTACCATTATTAAGTGTAAAGCATTATCCAAAGAAGTGCTTCCAAGAAAATTATTAACTATTTAATTTATGAATTATGAGACTTAACAACATTAAATTACTGGTACCCATGGTCCTAATGCTGTTTTTTGCAGTATCCTGTAGCGACGATGACAACGGGATAACCCCTCCAGACCCTGAAATGGAAGAGGAAATGGAAGAAGAGGAAGAGGAAGAACAAGAAGAGGCCACAACAATTGTTGATTTAGCAGTTGCCACGGCCGACCTTAGTATTTTGGTGGAAGCACTTACCGAAGCTGAATTGGTAGAAACATTACAAGGAGATGGTCCTTTTACCGTTTTTGCCCCTACCAACGCTGCTTTTGAAGCATTCTTGGCAGATAACAATTTTGCCTCATTAGATGATATTCCAGAAGATGTTTTGGAGCAAGTGCTTTTGAACCATGTGGTCTCCGGTGATTTGATGTCCGGTGATTTATCAACTACCTATGTAAGTTCTCTATCTACTGCCGGAGTTGGTGAAAAGAATATTAGCCTGTACGTAGATACAGCAGACGGTGTAAAAATCAACGGATCCACTGTGGCTACGGCCGATGTTGAGGCTTCCAATGGAGTGGTTCACATCGTTGACCAAGTAATTGGTTTGCCAAATGTAGTTGATCACGCGCTGTACAATGCCAGTTTCTCCGAATTGGTTGGCGCTTTGACCATGGATGACAACACAACTTTTACCGATTTATTGAGTGATGGAGAACAGATGTTCACCGTTTTTGCTCCTGTAAACGATGCTTTTACGGCTTTTGAAAACCCTAATGGAAACGACTTAAATGCCATTCTATCCAATCACGTGATTGCGGGTGCTTCTTTGGCCGCTGCCGACTTATCCAATATGTATGCGAGTACCGCCGCCACTAATGAGGATGGTGATAATTTGAGCATCTACGTGAACGTGGATGACGGTGTGATGCTAAACGGACAAAGTATGGTAGTTGTGAGCGATGTTGTAACCACCAATGGAATTATCCATGCGGTTGATACCGTTATTGACCTACCTACCGTAGTTACTTTTGCAGTTGCCGATAGCGAAAACTTTTCAAGCTTGGTTGGCGCATTGATCGCCGATGACCAGCCCGATTTTGTTTCAGTATTAAGTTCTACCACAGAAAACACTCCTTTTACAGTATTTGCCCCAATTAACAGTGCATTTGAAGCCTTGGAAGAAGTGCCTTCCGGTGAAACATTAACGGCCGTTTTAAATCATCATGTTATTGCGATGGCCAACGTTAGGTCTGAAGATTTAAGTGACGGTCTTGTGTCACCTGCTACTCTTGAAGGTGATTCCGTAACCTTCACTGAGGCAGATGGTTCTTTCACCATTACCGACGGCGCCGGAAACATGGGAGTTGGAATTGTGAAAGCAGACGTTCAGGCAATGAACGGTGTTATTCATGCAATTGATATGGTATTGATTCCCAATACCGAAGACTAAATAAATTTTTCCCCCGAATTAAAAAAGAGCCGCTAGAAATAGCGGCTCTTTTAATTTACAAACACCTCTCCGTTTGGCAATAGCTAAATCAATTTATGGACAAGACCACTACTTCTAACTAGTTAGCATACAGTTTTGACCGCTTTACAACTCTATTTTTTTTGAACAGTGATTATGTTGCATCTTCACAATCCCAAATCTTACCAAACCAGCCTAACTAATGCTATAAAACCCTGACGGAGACCGTCAGGGTTTTTGCATTTTATTATTTAAGATATCGGTTCGGCTATGGCAAGTAGGGCAGGCTAGGAAACTTTTCGTTTCCGTCTGGTCCGCTAACCAGAGCTTTTTGTTTTGTAATTATCTTTTCTTTTCAAATTGCCAATTCCAAAAGATTTGGCGGACTTAATAAACAAACCCAAGCCATTAAACATAGCACTTTACACCTTATTTGCTATAGGTACTGTTGACAATAGTTTTTACTTTTTGGTTATCAATTTTTCAATCGAGTCAATTGCTTTTTGACCAATATTTTGAGTGGTGTAAAATTCAGTTTTAGAATTTTGCCAATCCTGTCCTTTTTTCTGAACATCCATCGCTAACTCTCCAATCCTTTGATTCAATTCCGGTTTATCAACTAGCGTTGAGTCAAAAATACTTTCAACGAAAACAGGAATATTTTCTTCCAATAATTTAACGGATTCTAGATAAGTAATAGTTGATTCAAATAATGATGTCACACTATGGTCTTTTTTTTCAACCGATAGTAAATCGATATTTTTTTCAGTTTTCTTCACCAACTGTTGCGATAAGCTATGAATACCCATAACGTCCTCCATTTCAAAATTGTTGTCGCGGACTTTATACAATAGTGAATTAATATTTTCGGAGGCCAAATAAGTTTCATATCCAATATTTAGCGAGGTATGAGCTTGTTCAAGTGCCTTTGTTTTATCGTATTGTTCTTCTACACAAGAATTAAGCAAGAGAATTATGAAAATCCATAATGCTGTGAAGTAATTCAATTGTTTTTATCCTTTCAATTAGTGTTATTTAATTTATTGCCAACAAGGGGCTTACTTGTTTTTTTGCTGACGTTCTGCCTCTTCCATCATTTCCCTCATTTTTTTCTGGAACTTATTCTCCTTTTTAGGCTTTTTCTTGTTCTCTTGTATCCTAGCATGAATTTTATCATTGTCCAAAATAAAGTTCTTAATCACCAACATAATACCGATGGTAATTAGGTTGGATACAAAATAGTACAAACTAAGTCCGCTCGCATAGTTGTTAAAGAAGAACAACATCATCACCGGCATCAAATACATGATAAATTTCATGTTTGGCATACCCGGTTGTTGTGGCATATTCTGCCCGGTTGTCATCGTCATATAAAAGAAGATTGCTACCGATGCCAAAATGGGAAACAAGCTTATGTGATCCCCATAGAAAGGAATATTAAATGGAAGCTCTGCAATGGTATCGTATGAGGAAAGGTCATCTGCCCATAAAAAGGACTTCTGCCTTAAAGCGAACGATGTTGGGAAAAACATGAACAATGCATAGAAAATAGGCATTTGTAGTAAAGCGGGTACACAACCACTCATGGGGCTCACACCGGCCTTGCCGTACAACTTCATGGTTTCTTGCTGCTTTTTCATGGCGTTGTCCTTGTACTTTTCATTCAGCTCATTGATTTCCGGTCTTAAAACCTTCATCTTCGCTTGGGACAAGTATGACTTGTAGGTAGCTGGAGACATGGCCAAACGCACCAATATGGTCATGACCACAATGGCCAATCCGTAAGGTAAAAAAGAACTAAGGAAGGTGTAGAAAGGCGTAAACACATAGCGGTTCAACCATCCAAAAATTCCCCATCCAAAAGATATGGAGTCATCCAGTCCCAATTCCTCATACTGTTCCAACACCTTAATATCCGTAGGACCGTAATACCAGTGCATGTTTTGCGCCAATTCACCTCCGGCCAATTCCAAGGGAATCACGGAACTAAAGGCTTTGGTAAACTTGGTATCCTTACTTTCTTCCTCTACCAGGTTCTTAGAAGAAAATTCCACTGTTTTAAATTTGCTCTGATTAGTAGCCAAAATGGAACTGAAAAAGTGTTGTTTATAGGACAACCACTTAACATCCTCTTCCGTTTCCTCATCATCACCACCAACGGATAAGTAGTCGATCTTATCATCCTCGTAATTATAGGTAAGCTCTACATACCTATTTTCATACTCCACACTTTGGTCCAGCCTAAAGCTTTTTAGGTCCCATTGAAGTTCAATAGGCTTGCTACCATCGATTATTCCGTTTAAACCTTGGGAACGTACGGTAAAGTCTACCAAATAATCATCTTCCTTCATTTCATAACGGTACTCCAGAAAGGCGGTTGGTCCTGCTTTCGCTTTCATGGAAAGTACTTGGTTACCATTACTTTTGCTCAATGAAGGCTCAAAATAAAGATCTTTGGTATTTAATACCCGATTATCCGATGTGGTAAAATTAAGTCCGTATGAAGCGTTTCCGTCTTTTACGAGGTATACGGGTACCGAATCATAGGTATGGAATTGCTTCATTCGAGCTTCCACAATTTGGCCACCCTTATTGCTAATTTCAAGGGAAACGAGCTTATTCTCCAGTTTGGTGATTTTGTCGCTAGGATTTGTGAATCCAAAAGCACCTAACTTGCTTTTGTAGTTGGCTACCGCCGATGAATCTTGAAAATTAACTGCTGGGGCCACGGTATTGGACTCTTCTTCTACTTTTTGGGCTTCTTCCGCCATTTGCTCCTGTTCCGCTTTTTGAGCTTCCAGTTCTTCAGGTGTAGGCCTGTTTTGATAGAACATAAAAATTAGAATCCCAAAAATGAGTACAAACCCTATAATTGAGTTAACGTCCAGTTTCTTTTCTTCCATTGAAATATAATTACTTGGAACCTTGATGTGGTTCAATATCTGTATTGGTCAGAATTGCGATCTGCAAATATATGCCCAAATACGCATATTATGCCATACTGGCACTCGATTGTTTCTTTTTATATGCCAAAGCGGCTTTTACAAAACCAACGAACAACGGATGCGGATTGGCCACTGTACTTTTATATTCAGGGTGGTATTGTACCCCAATAAACCATGGGTGCACCTTAGGTTCCAATTCCACTATTTCAACCAAGTTGGTTTCCTTGTTGATGCCACTGGCCCTTAAGCCAGCTTCCTCCAATTGGGTCTTGTATTCGCTATTAAACTCGTATCTGTGGCGGTGCCTTTCAGAAATTTCGGAAGCTCCTTCATAAACTTCCTGAACCAAACTGCCATTGGAAAGTTCGCATCCCCAAGCTCCAAGTCTCATGGTACCTCCCTTTTCGGTAATATTCTTCTGCTCTTCCATCAAATTGATAACAGGATTTTCCGAGTTGCCGTTCATTTCAGTAGAATTGGCATCGGCCAGTCCAACCACGTTACGGGCGTATTCAATGACCGCCATTTGCATACCCAGACAGATTCCTAAAAAGGGAATTCCGTTTTCCCTTGCAAACTTTACCGCATTTATTTTTCCTTCGATTCCTCTTTCCCCAAATCCCGGGGCCACTAAAATTCCGTCAAGGCCTTTCAGCTTCTTTTCCAGGTTACCATCTGGCAGGTGTTCTGAATGAATGGAGCGAATATTCACCTTCACCTCGTTTGCGGCACCTGCATGAATAAACGACTCTAAAATGGATTTATAGGAATCTTGAAGTTCCACATACTTACCGATCAATCCTATGGAAACCTCGTGCTTTGGATTCTTGTGTCTTTCCAAAAACTGGCTCCATTGGGTGAGGTTGGGTTCCATGATATTGGCAAGGGCCAATTTTTGTAAAACCACCTTGTCCAAGCCTTCTTCCTGCATTAAAACCGGTACGTCATAAATGGTGGAGGCATCAATGGATTGGATAACGGCCTCTCTTTTTACATTGCAAAAAAGCGCCAATTTATCCTTTATTTCATCTGATATCTGATGCTCGGTCCTACAGACAAGAACATCTGCTTTAATTCCACTTTCCATCAAGGCCTTCACGGAGTGCTGTGTAGGCTTGGTCTTTAATTCTCCTGCCGCTGCCAGAAAGGGCACTAAGGTCAGGTGAATGACAATAGCGTTATTTTCACCCAGTTCCCAGAGCAATTGCCTAACCGCTTCAATGTAGGGAAGCGACTCTATATCACCAACGGTACCACCTATTTCGGTAATAACGATATCATAATCGCCCCCGTTGCCCAATATTTGGATTCGTTCTTTAATTTCATTGGTAATATGGGGTACTACTTGCACCGTTTTACCTAAAAATTCTCCCCTACGTTCCTTATCAATTACACTTTGGTAGATACGTCCTGTAGTAACGTTATTGGCCTGTGAGGTCTTAACGTTCAAGAAACGCTCATAGTGGCCCAAATCCAAATCGGTTTCAGCACCATCATCCGTAACATAGCATTCACCATGTTCGTAAGGGTTTAATGTTCCCGGATCAACGTTGATATAAGGGTCTAATTTTTGAATGGTGGTCTTATAACCACGTGCTTGAAGCAGTTTGGCGAGTGATGCGGCTATAATACCTTTTCCTAGAGAAGAAGTAACACCTCCCGTAACGAAAATATACTTTGTCTGAGACATATTGGGTTTCTTTGTTACGGGGCACAAAGATACAAATTGCCCTAAGATATCACAGTTTAAGGGGAGGAAATTCTTTCTGAATTTTACGGATCAAGGACTCTAAACCGTTCTCTTTGATTTCAAGTGTAGATTTCAGTAATAAGCCTAATTTTCCTTCTGGAAAGCCTTTTTGCTTGAACCACACCAGGTAAGCCTCGGGCAAGTCTACCAAATAGCGGTCTTTGAACTTACCAAAAGGCATGCGGTAATGTGCCAATTCTATGAGTTTTCTCTTATCGGGAAATACTTCCATATACCAATACTTCTACAATCATTTTTCCAATTACAAAGGAAGTATTTCATTTGGAAAAAAGAAGTTAAGACTAAAAATGGATATTAATAATTTTAGTTAATGGGATCTTGTGACTGCGGATCGCATTGATCAAAAACCAGTGCCCCATGTATTTCAGCATCATAAGGGTTTTCCCTGGTAAACTGAATTGCCTGTATGCCATTTGGGCTACCATCCAAATCATACGTACGTATACTCATATAGTCATAATCCGAAGGAACTGTAATATGATACTGATTGAATTGTGACCATGTGTATCTTTCCGGAACCCTGTAACCATCTATTGTAACCGTGAAATAATCGGCACAGAGGTCCATATAGGGTTCATAAACACCTTCTTCATTGGTGAAACCACCTTTATCTTCGATACCTGTAATGTAGATGGGTATGGTCATGAGTTCGCCCGTGTTGATACCCCCGCCCAACGAATCGGGTACCGGCAAGTCAAGTACGGTATTACAAAAAGCCGTGGCTTCGATCACTGTATTTTCTTCTGAAATTGTGATACTTAAGGGCAGTACAGTATCCAAATAATCGGCCATGGGTGTCTGGGCGTATGCAGGCACCTCGCCCTCCACATAATCAATAATATCCGTATCCGCCTTCGTAGGAACGCCATAAAGCGTATCTCTTTCAGCAGATAATAAATTTATGTGCTTGATGGTGTAGTTTCCTATAGGCATACTATCAACTTCCGACATAAAAACTCCCTTTTGTTCTACAACCGGTTTTTCGCTCAACCATCTTGTTCCAAGAGAATCTACCATATCAAACTGCACTAATTTTGGAACCCCATCCGTACAATTAGGAATCTTCGCCGTGCTACTGGGAATTATTCCCGAAAAATTAAACGTGCCATATGTAATTTCGGCTGGGAAATCTGCTTTGGTAGTATCCATTTCTACCACAGGTGCAAGTCCAGATTGTGAAGAATCAATAGCTGTGCGGTTGCTTTCACCTTCCAGTGATTCTTCAGCATCTATAGAATGCGAACAACCGATCATTATAAACATATAAGAAATTATCGTAAAATAAAGAGCCCTTTTCACCATCTTATCAGCGTATTGTTATTTTTAGGCAAATTACACAAGGGGAAATAAATCTAAAAAATATATCTTTAAAAGCTCTTTAACACTCGACAACATGAAACGTAGAAATTTTTTAAGTACTTCTGCTGCTGCATCGGTAGGTATTATGGCCTGTAAAAGTACCAACGCAATGCCAAACGAAACTTTGGAAGCAGAAAATAAATTGAAGAACAATATCAACCACAGTGTTTGTAGATGGTGCTACAGCAAAATTCCGATGGAAGACTTCCTAAAAAGTCTCAATGAATTGGGCATTAAGGCCATGGACCTTACCGGTCCGGAAGACTGGCCCATCATGAAAAAATATGGTATTCACGCCTCCATGTGCTGGGGTGCCGGAAAAGGGATTCTGGAAGGCTGGAACGACCCCAAATTACACGAAGAACTGATAGCTGACTATAAAAGAGTGATTCCCTTGGTAGCCGAAGCCGGTTATACCAACCTTATCTGCTTTAGCGGTAATAGAAATGGTATGCCCGATGACGAAGGCCTAAAAAATTGTACGGACGGACTTAAACAAATAATGTCCTTTGCCGAAAAACATGGGGTGGTACTGCAAATGGAACTTTTAAATTCCAAGGTGGATCATGCAGACTATATGTGCGATACCAGTGCCTGGGGCGTAGAATTATGTAAAGCCATTGGTTCCGATAACTTTAAACTGCTCTATGATATTTACCATATGCAGATAATGGAAGGGGATATTATTAGAAACATTCAAGATTATCATCAGTACTTTGGACATTACCACACTGGTGGAAACCCGGGAAGAAATGAAATTAACGATACGCAAGAATTGTTTTATCCCGCGATAATGAAAGCTATTTTAGAAACGGGCTATAAAGGATACGTAGCACAGGAATTTATCCCTACTTGGGATGATAAGATCGCGGCCCTTAAAGAAGGCGTTACCATTTGCGATGTATAAAAAAATTGGAGGGGTTTTTAATTGCTAAAATGCTTTAAAAACTCCTCTTTTCTTCTTACCGCCACTTCTATTTTGGCACCATCGGACATGACCACATACCCCCCTTTTCCTTTGATGTATTTTTCCACGTGGGACAGATTCACAAAATGGGACTTATGAATGCGGAAAAACTGGTTGCCGTTTAAAAAACCTTCAAAGTATTTTAGGGTTTTACTAGAGGTCAGTCGTTTTCCATGCACCGAAAATATGTTGGTATAATTTCCGTCTGACTCACATCTTATAATTTCGGGAACATTCAAGAATATATAATCTTTTAAGGTGGGGATGGCTATCTTTTTAATCCCCACCACCTTGTTTTCAAAATTATGTACCAGAACTTCCAACCGTTTGGCATGACTGTCCTTATTTTGTTTGTTCATCAAACGCTCTACCGTTTCCTTAAACTCATCGGCATCAATAGGTTTTAAAAGGTAATCAAAGGCTGAAAATTTAAAGGCCTTAACCGCATACTCCTCAAAAGCGGTGGTAAATACAACATAGAAATCTGTATGTGGCAACTCCTTAAGAAGATCAAACCCTGTTTCATCATTTAGATGTACATCTAAAAAAACCACATCAGGTTCATGAGTATAAATTGCGGCTTTAGCCTCGGCAACACTAGCTACCACTTCCACCAATTTAATACCCGTACCGTATTGCGAGACAAGTTTTATCAGGGCATCTTGGCAGTGTTTTTCGTCATCTACAATTATTGCTTTCATCATAGGCTAAAATTGTAACTCTAAAGGCAATTTCACTTCAACACTTACACCTTCCTCCTTGTCCTTCATGGTGAAACTACCGTTTTTATTTTTTAATTGGTTCATTATTTCGATTCGGCTTTTGGTAATTTTTAAACCCATGGACTTTTCTGAGGTAATCATACCAATAGATTTCTTTCTTCCAACACCATTGTCATCTACCACACATATAAGAAATTCCCCATCACTGTGTATATGAATTTTTAATTTACCCCCTTGATTTTTAGTTGACAGACCATGCCAAATACTGTTTTCGATAAAAGGTTGTAGTATCATAGGTGGAACGAGGGTGTTTTCCAAATCAATATCCTCCTCCACTTTCAAAACATATTCAACAGGATATTTTAAACGCAAAGACTCAATTTCAATATACATACGCATGAGGTCCAAGTCTTCTTCTAACGAAATCCATTTCTTATTGGAATTTTCTAGAATGGCCCTAGTCAGTTTTGCAAACTTCATTAAGTACAGCTCCGCTTTGGCAAAGTCGTTTTTAGACATATAATCCCTAATGGAGTTAAAAGAATTGAATATAAAGTGCGGATTCATTTGTGATCGGAGAGCCTTGAGTTCCGTTTCGGAAACCTGGGCATTGAACTCCGCATTTTTTTTCTGCGTCAGCGCATCTCTTCTTTTCTTATACAGCACAAAGCCTACAGCTGCCATGAGGCAAAGTAGCACTCCGGAAACCAGTAGTATTCTATTGATGGTGTGTTGCTTTTTTAGCTCCGCTTTGGCAACGGCTTGTTCCTTTTCAAAATTGGCGGTTAATTGGGCCTTGTCCTTTTCGTATTCGTATTTAGCCTCTAAGCGGGCAATCTCTTCCGTCTTGTCCGTAGACATAAAACTATCCCTTAAAACCGCGGCGTTTTCCTTACTTGCTAGGGCTTTGCGAAACTTACCCTGTTCTTTATAAACCTTGGATAAGGCATTATTGGATTCAAATTGGAGATTTATGGCCTTTGCCTCTTCTGCATTATTCATGGACTTCTGGTAATAGTTTTCAGCCGTCTGCAAATCCCTTGCATTACCCTTGGCCTTAAAAAGACGGTAATAACAATCACCTAAATTCTTTTGTACTATGGATAGGTTATTTTCATTATCTAGGTCTTGATAAATTTTCTGGGTCTTTATAAAGTAGGGAATCGCTTTTTCATAGGCTTTATCTTCTACATATGCGATACCAATATTGGTAAGCGCACTGGCCATTCCCCGTTGGTTTTGATTTTTTTCCATAATGGAAAATGCCTCTTGATACAAAACCACAGCTTTTTTGGTATTGCCATTTTCAGTGCTCAATCTTCCTAAATTGGTCAGAGAATTGGCTTCACCTTCCTCAAAACCAATTTTTTTATATTGTTCTAAAGCTATTTTTTGAAACTCTTCCGCCAACTCCAATTTTTCCAACCGGGCATAGAGCAACCCTATGTTGGAATTGATATTGGCATACTCTAAATTATCCTGAAGTTTTAAGTCTTCGTAAATCATCTTAGCTTCCAAATAGGCATCTAAAGATTGTGGTAATTGGGAAAGATACATGTAATTGATACCGATGCTATTAAGCATCTTGGCCATTAAAAAGCTGTCTTTCTCTTTTTTGAAAACCTCGTACGCTTGTCGGTTGCAGTCATTCGCCCTTAAATAATCCGCGCGGTTAAAATATACCAGACCCTTATTATAAATGAGCCGAGCCATACCACTTTCATCCTTATTCTTTTTTCTAATTTCAGATGCCTGTTCATACATATTAAGGGCGAGGGAATCTTTACCCAAGGCGCTATAATTATGTCCTTTATAAGCGTAGGCCGTTGCTATTTTATTGGAATCGGACAATTGTTGAGCAAGGGAAAGGGCTTCTTCGGAAGATGCAATACCCTTTAGGGGGTCAATGGAGTAATAGAGATAGGTTAATTCTGTAAGTAAATTTAAGCGGAGGGTATCTTGACCGGTATGTTTAGCTAATTCCAATTGTATGGAATCTATCTGCCTTTGCTGGGAATACAAAAACTGCGCAACAACCAAAAAGAGGGGAACCCAATAATATCTCATTGACGATACTAACTGTAAATTTTTATTGGGGGAAGGTAAATTTAACTAAACACAGAGGAGTAAACTATTTTTTTTGGAAGTAAAATGTCAATTATTTGCTCCAATAACAAAGTTTAGCGGTTTAAAAAATGAAAAACGTTCAATTAGAAAGTACCAACGTTCATTTATAATATACCACACTCAATAATTACAAATAGCTTGACATTGGTAAAACTCTTATTTTCACTGGAGCTATAGGGCCCTTACTCTGACTTTAGCCCAAATTGTTATTGAACCTAAAGTACCGTAAAAGTTATATTTTTCCAGTAAATAGAATCCAATTTAATAGTAATGATAAACCGCCAACTTATGAGAAAACCACTACGTTATTTAACCATTTTAGCATCTGTACTTCTATTTTCCGCTTGCGACCAAGCCGAAGATATCAAAGAATCTTTTGACACCCTGGAATGCGCCAACCTACTTATTAGAATAGATGAAGAATGGGATAAGGATGACCCTGATTGCTCGGATATAAAATCGGATATTGATAAAATACTAAAATCCTGTAGTGAATTTTTAAGCGAGGAAGACAAGGCACAACTAAAGTTCTATCAAGATAATTGTAGTGACGATTAAGTAATATTTTGTTTTCAACAAATCCACCCTACCTAATGTACAAAGCTTTTTCCATTAGACCACTTCTTTGTTTGCTGTTGTTTTACTTTTTGCTTGCCTGCTCTGAAAGTTCCCCGGGCGATGATAGCCTGCCTACTCCTACCCAAGAGGAAGAGATAAATAACGAGGATTCTGAAGAAGAAGAAGAAGAAAGTGATCAAAATGAAACTGAAGACGATTCTCAGAATGAAACTGATGAAGAAGATGGAAGCGAGCAAAATGAAAATCCGGATAGTGATGAGGATGGCAATGCTGAAGATCAAGGAAATAGGATAGAATTAAGCGGCGATGAAACATCAAAAGTAGGAAACGAATTGGTCGTTGGGCATATAGCTGTAGGACTTACCCAGGTTACCGGTAATGAAAGAACGGTAATTTTAAGTGATGTACATACGCCTATTGGAGAAGACGGACCTGAACCACAGGATGTGGAAAATAATTTTATAATTGTTTGTCTAGACCTTGGAGACCAAGCAACGGAACAAGCGGACAGGGCCCTTTCCATAAATATTTCCGTGGATGGAAACGATTATAAATACGCCTGTGCTTCACCTGCGGCGGGTACTTTTATAGAATGCGGTGATGATTTTAGCATTGATTTTGAGGAAAAGGAAATCGTTTTTATAGAGACGACAGTTGTTAATACGGACAATAACAATATGATAACGTTGTCGGGTACCGTTAAATGGACCGATTAAATCTTAAATTGGCTTTATGCCCCCAAAGAATTAAATCTCTTTATTTTTACACCTAATTTCCTAACTAAAAAATAAGAACTTTTGAAAATGAAAAAGACACTGTTGTTTCTTTCCGTTATGTTTTGCTTTACCTCGTTGGTAAAAGCACAAGAATTTCAGGTTGGTACCAACGCCATTAATGTGGGTGTAGGTGTTGGCGGATATTATTATGGATATAATGTATCTGACCAAAGTCCGGTTTTTAGCGTAAGCTATGAGCGTGGTGTTTGGGATGTTCCTGGCCCTGGTGTGGTAAGCCTTGGCGGCTATTTAGGCCACAAAAGGTTTAGCCGAAACGATAATTTTGATGACTACAATTGGTCCTATACCACTGTTGGCTTTAGAGGTGCTTACCACTACACAGGTTTTGAAATAGACAATTTGGACGTATATGGAGGCGCAATGCTTTCCTATCGCGTCTATGGCGGAGATGATTATGAAGATTACAGAAGTAGACCTGGAGCATCTGCCTATGCGGGGGGTAGATGGTACTTTAACGAGCACATTGCCGCCTTTGCAGAAATTGGTTATGGCTCTGCTTATCTAACTTTGGGAGCTACTTTTAGGTTCTAAAAATTATAGATATAAAAGAATATAAAAAAGCCTTTTCGATGAACTATCGGGAAGGCTTTTCTTCTTTCAGGGCATTGGCAATCATCTTGTTCCAGTAAATTTGCTCTTCCCTGTTTCGGCTAAAGTTGGTTTCCCGGTCATACTTATTCTGATAGAGATAAAGCTCCTTCAGCAATTTTTGATATATATCCTTGACTTCTTCCTTAATGTTTGCGGTAAATTTCCCTTCTGCCAGCCTTTTTCTAAGTTTTCTGGCATACAGTTCAGAGATATCAAAATGTAACTGCTCATGGCTTAAAATAAGGGAATCTACCATTTCGGGACGGTACCAAGACTTTTGTGGATAAAACTCACACCCTACTTCAAAATCAACAAACCATTGACCGTTTTTCTCGTGTGTTGAAAACCTATAGCTAATACTGCTAGCCGTAGTTGCCGCAGCCCATTCGGTCTTTAGAAATTTACCTTTAAAATCGCTCCATTCCAATTTTCTATCCGCGCTCCATGGAATGACTTCCTCCTGACCATAACCCGATACCGAGCATATCAAAAGCAAATAAAAAAACAAGATTCTTGTCATAGGTAAAAAATTGGCTTAGAAACAATAAACCCCAACAAAAACCGCACCGTTTAGGTTAAAGTTCCCAGTGATAGGTCACCACCCTTTCAATATCTGGGTGCAGGCTGTAATGCACTGGGCAGGTATTGGCAGTATGCTCCAAAATCTTTCTATTCTTTTCAGACACATCTTTGGGAAGCATAAGCTTGGCTTCAATCTTCGAAATCCTACGTGGATTACTTTCCATATGCTTGGTAATCTCCACCACGGAATTGTTCAAGTCTACTTCCAAGCCCCTTGCTTTTATCCCCATAACCGTAATCATACAGCTTCCGAATCCAGTTGCAACGGTATCGGTAGGCGAAAAAGCTTGCCCAAGACCATTATTGTCCACGGGAGCATCGGTTATGAATGTATTTCCAGACCTAATATGCTCACAGGTAGTTCTTAATTCTCCCGTATAGGTAATTTTTGATGTCATAGTGGATTTAATTAAAATGGACTTTCTTTACCTTCCCTTTTACTATTTCAATTCCTTTATCCGAAGGTCTTCAATGGTCATGATATAGGAGGACTGATTAAAATAGCCCGAAGGACCTTTTCGTTCGTAATCGAACTTATTACCGGAATATGCCGTTTCCCCCACAAACTTACTTGCCTCGATCAGATTGTTTTTAAAAGCAAGTTTTAATAACAGATCAAATGTTAAATCGAATCCGCGAACAGCATATCTATCCGGTACACTACCAAACTTACGCTCATATCTTTGGGAGAAAGAGTTGTTCTCTGGTAACTTATAAACCGAAGGATAAGTAAATTTAATGTTGGACAAATGGGTATTTGAAATCACCTCGTTTTCAAAAGCCGAATTTTTGTTGGTGGAAAACAACCTCAATTGAATTCTTTCGCGCTTGGTGTTGTCCGGGTTTTTCAATGCGTTCTGAAAGGAGTTAAGTATAGAAGTTACACTGGAAACCAGCTTAAAATTTTCCGTTTCCAGGAACACCCAGTTCTCCACTTCATCACTTAGCAGCTGCCTAAGGCCATCAATATTCACACCAATATTTTTTTCTTCCTCAATAACCTTGGCCGACTTAGCATCCGGAAACTTTTGAAGAATGAAATTCTTTATTTTAGAACTAGCAGAATCCGCAATGATAATGATGTTTTGATCATCATGCTTATCCATCATATAATCCAACATATGGTCTCTAAGAACATCTGTAGAAGTATAAGAATAGAACACATTGGACAAACTAAGATCACTTTCCGCAGGAATAGGGGCTATTACCGGCACCTGTTTGTTGCTGGCCCTAACCGCCGTTTCCTTTAAGGACGCTAAATCCAATGGACCAACAATGGCACTTGTAGTGGATAAATTTTCTTTTTGCAATATTTCCTTTGTTTTTGCAAGCTGAAGCTGATTGTCAAATGTCTTGACATTGACGGACACTCCTAGGTCTGCAATGGAATCCAAAGCAACCAAAGCACCAGAATAAAGCCCAAGACTGTATTTTAAGCTATTTCTTTTATCAATGGTATTAGCCACTTCAGACTTGTCAGAAAGGTCTAAACGGTCTAACCTAAATGGCAAAAGGAACATTATTTCCGGTCTGTTGGCAACATCAATGCTGTCTATAAGATTGATTTTATCCAAAACCAATGAATTTCTTACCTCAAAATCACCTTCCTGTTCTTTGGGCAGCTTAAGTACCATTCCCGCTTTCAATCCTTCTTTTAAATCTGGATTAAGTTGTAATAATTCCTCATAGGAAATCCCAAATTTACGGGTAAGGGAGAATTCTGTCTGCTTCGGTTTAACTTCATAAAAATTGAAGTTGTCCGTATTCACCTCGCCAGCGTCCAATTTTTTTTGTGGTATTCTTATGACCATCCCCTCTTTCAAACCTCCTTTTTCTGTAATCTCCGGATTCAGGCGTACTATCTCATCCGGTTCCACACCGTACTTTTGCTTCAACTGAAAGAAGTTCATTTTTGGAGGAACGGTATAGGATAGGTACAATTGGGTCTCCTGATTTTCAACCGTACTGCCCGGCAATTTTGGCATTTTAAGCTCTTGCCCCGCCGCCAAATAATTATTGGCCTTGCTAAGTTCTGGATTAAGAACCAACATACTATCAATGGTTATCCCGTATTTATGCGCAATGCTCCACCGGGTTTCCTTGGGTGCTACCGTATACATCTCAAAATCTCCCTCATTGCCCCCCAAAGTTTCATTGGTTCTTCTGTACTGGGGTATTTTCAAGGTCATTCTTTTATCTAGCTGACTCGAATAAAGTTCAGGGTTGTACTTTTTAATATCTTCCTCAGTGATATTAAAGCGCCTTGAGATGCCATAGAGGGTCTCTTTTTTACGGACCTTATGGGATGTAAAACTGATAGGTTCCTCCTGAGTTGATTTCTTGATTTCCCCACCACCATTTGAGGCGACACCTGTACTTTTTGGAATTACCAAGATGGTATTGGGCCTTAAATCATCTCCCTGCTTAATTTCCTTGTTTAGCTGAAGAATAGAGTACTGCGTAACATTGTATTTCTCGGCTACACTCTCCAACGTTTCCCCTTTCTCCACGGAATGCGTCGTAAACTTCTGGGCCTTACAGCCAGAAACCGAAACGGCAAAAATTATAAGCAGTAAAAATCTTTTTATGAAGTGATTCATTTTATTCCCATTCTATTGTTGCCGGTGGCTTTGAGCTAATATCATAGACTACTCTATTTACACCTGGCACTTTATTTATAATATCGTTTGATGTTTTTTGCAAAAACTCGTAGGGTAGATTTACCCAATCCGCGGTCATACCGTCTGTACTTTCTACCGCTCTCAAAGCTACACATTTTTCGTAGGTGCGCTCATCTCCCATTACCCCTACACTATTTACGGGCAAAAGCATGGCTCCGGCCTGCCAAACCTTATCATAAAGTCCCCAATCTCTCAATCCTTTGATAAAAATATGGTCAACTTCCTGTAATATTGATACTTTCTCTGCCGTAATATCCCCTAAAATTCTAATAGCTAGACCTGGGCCGGGAAATGGGTGCCTTCCCAAACGCTCGTCACCGATCGCCATACTTTTTCCTACCCTTCTAACCTCATCCTTAAACAGCATTTTTAGGGGCTCTACCACCTTTAGCTTCATAAAGTCCGGCAGACCGCCTACATTATGATGACTTTTTATAGTTGCTGATGGGCCACCTGTTGCCGAAACGGATTCGATGACATCCGGATATATGGTTCCTTGGGCCAGCCACTTGGCATCTTCCACCAAATGGGCCTCATCATCAAAAACTTCAATAAATACCCTTCCAATGGTCTTTCTTTTCTTTTCAGGGTCACTTTCGCCCTTGAGGGCATCCAAAAAACGTGCCGAAGCATCCACTCCCTTAACATTTAGGCCCATTCCCTGGTACTGCTCCAATACTTCTTCAAACTCATTTTTACGAAGCAAGCCGTTATTTACAAAAATGCAATGCAAATTTTTACCAATAGCCTTGTGAAGCAATACGGCAGCAACGGTTGAATCTACCCCGCCGGACAAACCAAGAATTACCTTTTCTTGGCCAATTTTCTTTTTAAGTTCCGCAACGGTGATATCCACAAAGGCATCCGGCGTCCATGTTTGTTCTAGGCCCGCTATTTTCACCAAAAAGTTCTCCAAGAGCTGCTTTCCGTCCGTAGAATGATAAACTTCCGGATGGAACTGGATAGCATAGGTATCTTCATTTTCCAATTTATAAGCTGCATTTTCCACATCATGGGTGCTTGCCAAGACAGTAGCACCTTTTGGCAAATCTTTGATGGTGTCACTATGGCTCATCCAAACCTGACTTCCCTCCGAAATGGATTCAAAAAAGGTCTCACCATCTTTAATATAAGAAAGATTGGCCCTACCGTACTCTCTAGTATTGGATGGTGCTACTGCCCCACCACCAAAGTGGGCCAAATATTGCGCCCCGTAACAAACGGCCAATAAGGGTTTCTTCCCTTTGATCTGCGACAGATTTGGATGGGGAGCATCCTCTGCCCTAACAGAAAAAGGAGAGCCTGAAAGAATTACAGCCTTGTACTTTTCCAAGTCCTCAGGCAGATTATTATAAGGTTTAATTTCACAGAAAATATTGAGTTCCCTAACCCTTCTTGCAATGAGTTGTGTGTACTGGGAACCAAAGTCTAGGATAAGTACGTTGTTTTGCATGGCCAAAAATAGGAAATTCCCATTTCTCAAAAAGCCTCTTGGGGCATATTTATATCAGGTTTTTTCAACTACAAGGTTAGAGCAATACTTAACAAAAAGAATCGCAATAATATTAAAAAGACACTAGAGATTGTCTAAAGTAAAGTTTGAAATAAACCTTGATTTGATAATAGCCTAGCACATGAAAAAATCGGTTTTCAAAAAAATTTTTATTAATCGCACAAACAGTGTAACCTCACAACAAATTTAAACTAAAAACACAGATAAGTGCACTTAAAAAACTGGATTTAAATTAATTAAATCAATTCCTACAAACATAAAAACCCCAACTATTTATCATACCATCAGCACAATATACACCTTTTAATTATAACCTGAAGTCATAAATGAAAGGAGCTAGAAAAGCCTGTAAAAAGTAGTTGATACAGCAAAAAAGAGTCCGGAGGAAGTAATCTTAATGACTGGCAGATTCCAAAAAAACATTAGGCTAGAAAAAAGAAAAGCCCGGGCTACCAAACCCAGGCTTTACATCAAAATCAAAAAACCAACCTAAACACATAAACTAATTCAAAGAATTAAATCTTTTTCTTAGCAATTTATATCTATAACATCCCTCTGGTAAAATACCCTACCCGAAAAAGAACTTTTTTCTAATTTTATCTAAAACTAATAGTCATGACACAACATTTTTGGTCTGAGCTAACCGAAGAACTCAATAAAAGCGTAACAGAAAAAGACCATGCATTTAGGTTTGCCACTTTAGGTACTGTGGGGAATGAACGGCTTGCAAGGCTGCGAACCATTGTTTTAAGACATGTTAACGAGCATCTGAACCTTGTTTTTTACACGGACAAGCGCTCAAAAAAAGTACTTCATATCAAAGAAAACAACCGAGTTAGCCTGCTTTTTTACCATCCGGAACTTTTACTGCAGCTAAAAATTGAAGGCCTGGCATATATCTTAAAGGATGAAGAGGCTAAAGACAGCTACTGGAACCATATAAAAGAGAATAGCAAAAGAGACTACACTACACATAAAGCTCCCGGTAGTGAAATAAATAACCCGGACCAAGTTGAGTACTTGAGCGGCGACCATTATTTCTGTGCCATAGAAGTGGAACCTTTTAAAGTTGAGTATCTAAAACTAAAAAGACCCAACCATATTAGGGTTAGATTTTCAAAAGAAAATGATGAATGGAACGGAGAGTTTTTAGTACCTTAAACCTTTAAAATTGAGAATTTTAAATCCAACGGCTTAAAGGCTTTCAACAACATAGGAACCAGGTCTTCACCAAGTTCCAAATAAAGTTCAGAGAAGTTTAGGGTGCGTTCCTGCAAAGAACCATTTGGAAAAAGTTCATTTTGAATTTCACTCATTCTACTTACCTGATCCTTTAGTTTTCGCTTTTGAGCTTTTAACAATCTTTTTTCTAAATTATCCAACCCCTTTTTTTGTTTGACTTCTTGGGCTTTAACGGCCCCAAGAAACGACTTATCGGTCTGCTTCGCCAATTCGTATAAACCTTGGAATTGCTCTTCCAGCTGTTTTTTCTGAGGAGAGAAATCAATGTCAATATTAGATATCTCCCTAATTTTTTTGTTGATAAAACTACTACGCTTTAGAAATAAATCGGCCACCCTTAGATTCATTTTCTGTAATTTTTCATCTTGCTTCTGACTGATGACCAATGCGGAATTTCGAAGTAACAAAATGGGAAACGGCACTTTCATACCATCAAACATAGACCTTAACTGCAGCCAATACGCTATTTCGCCTCCTCCTCCAATATAACATAGATTGGGCAAAATAACTTCTTGATACAGGGGTCTAGCAATCACATTTGGAGAAAAACGTTCTGGATGTGCCACCATCTCCTGCTTTAGCTCTTCCTCGGTAAACTTCATATCCGTGTCCAGTACATGGAACACTCCATCTTGTTGTACCAAGCGCGCCCTGATAGCATCCTTTAGATAAAAGTAATTGATTTCCCTTGGGTTGACCTGTATACCGTAATTGGACTTCAATTGTTCAATTTCGGCAATGGTATTAGAAACCTCTTTATGACCTAATTTCTCAAAAATATCTTTTTGGGCATATGGTACAAGTAGGGTTTTAAGATTTACATCATCCCCGTCTACAATAACCAAACCATATTCCCCAAACAGTTCATTAGCCAAGTACCTGGTAGCTTTGGCAAGATTATTATGTTCTAAATAAGCCTTTTCAAATAAGTCCTTTAAAGTTTGGGCATTCTTGCTGTTGCCCAGCTGATCGGATAACGTTTCAAAAACATCTTCAAGGCCTGTATTTTCAAATGGACCTACCGCTCCCGTTCTTCCATCTCCCGGATTCCATTGAATCTTCTTTCCCTTAAAATTAAAGTAGTTAATTTCCTCAAAATCATGATCCTCCGTAGCCATCCAATAAATAGGGACATAATTATACTTTGGATACGCCTTTTTCAGTTCCAAGGTCAGATTTATGGTAGACACAATTTTATATAAGAAGTATAAAGGCCCGGTAAAAAGGTTTAATTGATGCCCCGTAACCACTGTAAAGGTTATAGGCTCCTTTAATTTTTTAAGATGCGTCTGTGTGGCCTCACTTAGTTGAAACCCCTCATATTGCTTTTGTAATGAGGAATAAAGGACTTCTCGGTTCTTTTCTGGAAAACTCTCCGCCTTTTCCTTTATCTGAGCTTCAAAATTAGCCAAATTGGGATACCGATTGTAAAATGGTTTAACCTCTTCTTTTTCAGCTACATAATTACAAATAAAATCCGAAAAGTATCCGGTCTGGTTAAAAGGTAAACAGTCAATATCCATAGAGGTGTAAATATAAAACAGTTCACCATTAGGTCTTCCTAAAAAATCGTTAATACGTTTAACCAAAATATATGCCTATAATGGAACGTAAAGCCCTACTTCTTATAATAATCACTAGATTTGAGTTGCTTACAAATCCTCTTAAAAGATACAGTCTTTAATAGGGTGCTAACTAAAGAAAATGCGATTAAAATTACCTTTCCTGCTCATCCTGGCGCTTTTTTTAGGCGCACTTACATTTGCACAAAATTTTAAAAGCCCTGCAGAATTTCTGGGCTATGAAATGGGCGAAAAGTTCACCCGCCACCACAGAGTGATGGACTATTTTGAACATTTGGGAGAAACCAATGCTGACCGTGTTCAATTAATGGAATACGGTACCACTTATGAAGATCGGCCTCTAATGCTTGCCTTTATCTCCTCCGCGGAAAATATGGCAAAACTAGATGAAATACGTCAATCACATATTGCCAATAGCAATGGACAGGGCAATCCCGAAATAGCCATTGTTTGGATGAGCTACAATGTACACGGTAATGAAAGTGTTAGTACAGAAGCATCTATGCAGACTGTCTACGAATTGCTAACAACAAAAAAGGAATATCTGGAGAATACCGTGGTTATTGTTGACCCCTGTGTAAATCCTGATGGCCGGGAACGTTACGTAAACTGGTACGGTCAATATAAAAACAGTACACATCAAGTAGACCCCAATAGCAAGGAACATCATGAACCTTGGTTAAACGGTAGAGCAAATCATTACATGTTCGACCTTAATAGGGATTGGGCTTGGCTTACCCAAAAAGAGAGCCAGCAACGCCTTAAAATTTATAATAAATGGTTGCCCCACGTACATGTGGATTTTCATGAGCAACAAGTAGACAGCCCCTATTACTTTGCTCCTGCCGCAGAACCATTTCATGAGGTAATCACCAATTTCCAAAGGGATTTTCAGGTAACCGTAGGTAAGAACCACGCCAAATATTTTGATGCCAATGGTTGGTTTTACTTTACCAAAGAGGTTTTTGACCTTCTTTACCCCAGCTATGGAGACACCTACCCCACCTATAATGGTAGTATTGGCATGACCTATGAGCAGGGCGGTAGTGGGCGCGCCGGGTTAGGTATCGTGACATCATTGGGAGACACCTTAACTTTGAAAGACCGTATTGAGCACCATAGAACAACAGGCCATTCCACATTGGAAATTGCTTCCAAACATGCAAAAAAACTAAATGAGGAATTCAAGAAATTTCATCAAAGCAAGGATTATAAATACAAAAGCTATGTTCTTAACGGAAAAAAGGACAAGCTAAAAGCGTTAACAGATTTATTGGATTTACATGAGATTACCTACGGTAAAGCCAATTCTGGCTCAATACGAGGGTTTCATTATACCACCGGAAAGACAGGTACACTTAGAGCAACTGAAAAGTCCATTGTTGTTCCTGTGGACCAAAAGAAAGGCACTTTGGTCAAGGTTTTGTTTGAACCCAAAGCCAAATTGACCGATAGCCTCACTTATGATATTACCGCCTGGTCCTTACCTTACGCTTACGGACTAGACGCCGTTGCTACTGAAAACAGCATAAAGTACGAAGCTATCGTTGATGGGGAAAAAGTCAATACTAACACTGATTTATCCGATGCTTATGCCTACATAGCCCATTGGAACAGTTTTAGCGATGCCCAGTTCCTCTCCCATTTACTAAAAAATAAAATTAAAGTAAGGTTTGCTATGAAGCCCTTTACGCTTGATGGCCAGAAATACCATAGAGGTTCATTGATTATCACTAAATCTGATAACCAAAATAACCAATCATTTTTGACAACCCTGTCCACCGCGGCCAAAACATACGACAAGGAGATAACCCCTACAAATACGGGATTTGTAGAAGCCGGAAAGGATTTTGGTTCTTATTATGTGCAGATGGTTCCCAATTCAAAAATTGCCGTCTTATCCGGAAATCCCACCTCAACCCTAAGATTTGGTGAAGTATGGCACTTTTTTGAACAACAATTGGAGTATCCCGTTACCATTTTGGACGAAAGCTATTTTGACCATGTAGAGTTGAGCGAATATGATATTCTTGTTTTACCTGATGGTGAGAGGTATGGAAATTTTCTAACAGATTCCATTTCTGAAAAAATAACAGAGTGGGTTTCCAACGGTGGAAAGCTTATTGCTATGGGTGGAGCCCTAAAATCTTTTGCCAAAAACAAATCCTTTTCCTTAAAAGCAAAGAAAATGGTGGAAGACAGTACTCTAATTACCCCAAATTTTGATTACTCTCAAAGGGAACAAATCAAGGAGGAAATAACCGGAGCCATATTTAAAACTCATGTGGATACAACACATCCTTTAGCCTATGGTTATGATGATATTTACTTTTCCATGAAACTTGGTAGCGATTCCTATGACTATTTAGAGAAGGGAACCGTAGTATACCTAGATGAAAATAACGTTGATCCAGTTTCCGGTTTTGCCGGTAGTGAAGCGAAAAAGAGAATTGGCAACTCCATGATTTTTGGTTCTTTAAATCATGGAAAAGGGCAAGTTGTTTTTATGGTAGACAATCCTTTGTTCAGAGGTTTTTGGGAAAATGGGAAACTATTTTTTGCAAATGCCCTTTTTATGGTCAACTAGCATATTTAATCAACTTTACGGTAACATTACAGTGTTCTGAACGACTTGTTTACAAACAAGATTGGAATGAAAGCACTTTGTTACTCAAAATATGGGCGGCCCAGAGACATTTTTACCATTAAGGATGTCCCAATACCCAAAATTGAATCCAACGAAATTCTGGTACAGGTTAAAGCAACTACCGTAAACCGCACCGATGAAGGCCTCGTTACCGCCCGTTATTATATTAGCCGATTCTTTACAGGTTTCACACAACCAAAAAAACAATCACCGGGAACCGACTTTGCGGGAGTGATTACTGAAATAGGCGAAAATGTAAAACATTTTAAAGTGGGTGACAGGGTCTTTGGATTTAACGATGAAATTTTAAGCTCCCATTCCCAATTTCTAGCTATAGAAGAGAACGATTCTTTACTTCACATGCCTATTAGTTTGGATTTTGTAACAGCCGCAGCTTGTTGCGAAGGAGCACACTACGCCTTGAACTGCATAAACAAAATGCAGTTAAAAAAAGGCCAAAAAGTTTTGGTCAATGGTGGAACTGGCGCTATTGGCAGTGCTGCCATTCAAATACTAAAAAGTAGGGGGCTTATCATAGTGGCGACCGCTGCGACTGAACATTTGCAGCTAGTAAAAAATTTAGGAGCAGAGACAGTGATAGACTACACCCAAGAAGACTTCACAGAATATCCCGACACATTTGATTTGGTGCTTGATGCAGTAGGTAAGAGTAGTTTTAGAAAGTGCAAAAAACTATTGGCTCCCAAAGGAGTCTACATTTCTACAGAGCTTGGAACAGGGGGCGCCAATATTTTTTTAGCCCTTTTCATGCCACTTCTTGGAAGAAAAAAAGTGATTTTTCCTATTCCATCAAATATTAAAGATAGTCTGTCTACAATGAAGGTTTTAGTTGAAAAAGAGCAGTTCCACCCTTTAATTGACAAAATCTATCCCTTTGAAAAAATTATTGATGCCTACGAATACGTCAGCTCAGGTCAAAAGGTCGGTAATGTAGTTATTCAAATGGAACACTAATTTATTTCAAATTTAATTTTAGGATAAAATCGTCGGCAGTCATAAAAAGACTTTTTTCATTGGAGCCAAAAGTGCAATTAGCCGTTTTTTCTCCTGTATAGATTCTTGCAACCGGCTTTTTACTATTAAAGACCCAAACCCCACCTGGACCCGTCGCAAATAGAAATCCTTTGCTGTGCATTTTCATACCATCGGGCAGTCCTTGTTGTCCTTCCTTATTAACCAAAGAAGTAGCATTAAAGAATATTCTTTTATTCTCCACCTGACCTACGTCCAAAACATCATATTCATACCAAACGGCATGCTCAGGGTTGGATACCGCAACATACAATGTATCTTCATCGGGTGAAAGAGCCACGCCATTAGGTCTGGTTAATTTATCCAAAAGGACCAATTCACCCGTAGCTTTAAAACAAAAAAGTCCTTGAAAATCCAATTCCTTGTTTGGGTCGTCCATTTTTTGGGGTAATCCATAAGGAGGATCGGTAAAATATAAATTTCCGCTCTTATCGAACACCCCATCATTAGGGCTATTAAACCGCTTACCATTATAGGAATTTGCTATTACCTCGTATTCGGCTTTTGGTGTTTTTAAGTCTGATTTCATTTTGGCCACTTGACGTTCCCCGTGCTGCATCAAGACCAGTTGGCCTTGGGGACTAAGCAACAATCCATTGGAACCGGGTTCATCACCATATTCAGAGGCCCCTAAAAATCCGGACGGTTTCAAATAGGTTTCCACCTTACCGTCTTCCTTTAATTTAAATACCGTGTTGTTAGGAATATCTGAAAAAAGCAACGCTTGTTCATCCTCCAAAAACAATGGTCCTTCGGTCCATTCAAATCCCTTTGCCATTATTTGTACCTTGGCCGTAGTATCGATTACCTCTAAAGCGGAGTTATCCAAAATTTCAATCCAGGCACCCTTTTTCACCTCTTGGCAATACAATGCATTTTGAATCATAAAACAGATACTCAACAAGCCGATTATTCTTTTCATTTTAATCAAATTTTATTTAGCCCCAATAATTAAAAACCTACACCATGACCTTTGACACTATATAAATAAGCGTTATGGCAGTACTACCCAGAACAAGCGTCCCCAAAGTTTGCACTTGATTTCCCTGTTTTACATCCATCCCCGTCAACTGCGTCAACACCCAAAAGAAACTATCATTGGCATGGGAGACCACCGTAGATCCTGCGCCAATGGCAAGTACGGTCATGGTTCTCATAAAACTTTCTTCCAGTCCTAAAGCGGGCATCATGGGCGCAACAATAGATGCCGTAGTAATCAAGGCTACTGTAGAGGAACCTTGGGTGGTTTTGAGACAGGCCGCTAATAAAAATGGGAAAAAGAGGCCAATGGACATGCCAGAGAAATTTTGGGTAATTACATCCGCAATACCGGAATTTTGCAACATAGAGCCGAAAATTCCTCCCGCACCGGTAATCAAGATAATGGGAGCGGCTATTCGCACTGCATCTCCCAACCATCCCGTAGCGGAATACACTTTTTCATCTAATTTTTCTGGTAACAATAAGGCTAGTGCAACCCCTATCAACAATGCAATGACCGGACTTCCCAAAAAGGCGATGACCGGGTACATAGCTAAATCCGTTAGTGCCAATTCCGGATAATCAAAAATGGATTTTACAACAATTAGCACAATAGGAATCACGATACAAAGAAGGGATAGCCTTAATTTTGGTTGATGTAGCGCATCTTTTGACGTCGCCATTACAATGGGCACTTGCACCTTAGCCGCAACCCTGATGGCAAAAAAGTAGCAAG
Organism: Euzebyella saccharophila; assembly: GCF_014855495.1. GTDB lineage: Bacteria > Bacteroidota > Bacteroidia > Flavobacteriales > Flavobacteriaceae > Euzebyella > Euzebyella saccharophila. The sequence continues at coordinate 391,957 of NZ_JACYFJ010000003.1, forward strand.
AAACCAAGGAAAGCGAGCTTATGATCAGGCCCCAAAGAATAACACTGCCCAAATCTGCATTTAAGATACCGGCAGCGGCAATGGGGCCAGGTGTTGGTGGTACCATTACATGCGTAGCGGTCAAACCTAAAGCCATGGCCGCAGTAGTGCCAGCAAAGGATACTTTGGCCTTATCGGACAACGCTTTGTTCAATGAGTTCATGATGATAAAGGCACTATCTGCAAACACCGGAATAGACAACAAGTAACCGGTAAGCATCATGGCCAAATGAATGGATTTTTCTCCAATAAGCTTGATCATTCTACTAGCAATTACCATGGCACCTCCTGATTTCTCCAAGATAGTGCCTATAGCTACCCCAAAGAAAATAATCAGACCAATTTTCCCCATGATGCTGCCAAAACCATCATTTACCGATGCTATAATTTGGTCAATGCCCATTCCCGTAATAAAACCGTATGCTATAGCCGCAAGTAGCAAGACAAAAAAGGGATGTATTTTCCATTTGACAATCCCTACCACAATAAAGGTCAAGGCCAATAGAAGTGCAATTACATAAATCATAAAACTGGTTTCTTACTGTTTTTTCTACTTAAATGATATAATCAGGATATTACGGAACTACCATTCGGCAAAGCTTCCATCAGGACTTCGCCAAATGGGATTGTTCCAATCGTGACCTAATTTTTGGCCTTCCCGCAGCTTTTCTTCATTAATTTCAACACCCAAACCAGGTCCTTTAAGCAAATTGATACAGCCATCCGTTACCTCAAACACTTCAGGATTTTCCATATAATCCAATAAATCAAAACCTTGATTGTAATGAATGCCCAAACTACTTTCTTGAATGAATGCGTTAATGGAAGTAAAATCTACATGCAAACAGGAAGCTAGTGCGATAGGCCCCAGAGGACAATGTGGAGCCAATGCCACATCATATGCCTCTGCCATGGAGGCAATTCTTCTGACCTCGCTAATTCCGCCAGCATGGCTTAAATCGGGTTGAATTATATCTACAGTTCCCCTGTGAAGCAGCTCTTTAAAATCCCATCTGGAAAACATACGTTCACCGGTAGCGATTGGAATGGAGGTGTAGGGGTAAATATGGTTTAACGCCTCATTGTTTTCACTTAAAACGGGTTCCTCAATAAATAGGGGGTCATACGGAGCTAACTCATCAATCAAACGTTTGACCATGCCTTTATGGATTCTTCCATGAAAATCAAGACCTACATCCAATTGATTACCAAACTCTTCCCTTAGAAGTTTAATATTTTGAGCTACGGTTTTTACTTTTTCAATAGAATCTATCCAGGCAAAGGCTCCGGTAGCGTTCATCTTAACTGCCTTAAATCCCTGCTGCACTTTCTCCCTAGCTTGTTCAAGCACCACTTCTGGGTGATCACCGCCGATCCAGCAGTACATTTTCATTTTTTTGCGGACCGCCCCTCCCAAAAGTTCGTAAACAGGAACATTAAGGTATTTTCCTTTAATATCCCACAAGGCTTGATCAATTCCTGAAAGAGCACTCATTAAAATAGGACCGCCCCTATAGAATCCACCGGCATAAAGGGTTTGCCATATATCCTCTACATCGTTTGCGCACCGTCCAATGATAAATTTTAAAAGTTCGTGGACACAGGCTTCCACGGTTGCGGCCTTACCTTCAACTACTGGTTCGCCCCAACCTATAAGTCCATTTTTAGTAGTAATTTTTAGAAAAAGCCATCTTGGGGGAACTTTAAAAAGTTCCACTTTTTCAATTAGAAGGTCATTCATTATAGTTAGGTAGTTTCAAATATGTCAATTTAAAGTATTGACAAAAATTTAGTTGATTTCCCTAAAGTAATGAAAAAATTAAAGTCTAGAAATGCAAAACCGCTAAAGCAATGGGAAGCATGAAATAAATATATATTCTAACTAGACGGGCTCTCCATACAAATCAAAATCTGCCGCATCAAATATTTTGATTTCTGCAAACTCCCCTTGTTTTAGATAGTGCTGTGTAGCATCGATTAGCACCTCATTATCCACGTCTGGAGAATCAAATTCCGTTCGCCCCACAAAATAGTTACCTTCTTTCCTATCGATCATACATTTGAAAGTACGACCAATTTTTTCTTGGTTCAGTTCCCATGAAATCTGGGACTGAAGCTCCATGATTTCATTGGCACGTTCCTGCTTAACATCCTCTGGCACATCATCTACCAATGAAAAGGCATGGGTATTTTCTTCGTGACTATAGGTAAAACAACCCAATCTCTCAAAGCGCATTTGCCTAACCCATTCTTTTAATATCTGAAAATCTTCTTCTGTTTCCCCTGGATAACCTACTATTAAGGTAGTTCTAATGGTCATTCCGGGAACAGCTTGCCTGAAGTCCTGCAACAGTTTAGTTGTTTTGGCTTGGGTAGTACCTCTACGCATACTTTTAAGGATGGAATCCGAAATATGCTGAAGCGGTATATCAAGGTAATTGCAGATTTTTGGCTCCCTTTTCATTACCTCCAGTACATCCATAGGAAAGCCGGTTGGAAAAGCATAGTGCAAACGAATCCATTCAATACCCTCCACCTTGACCAAATTTTCCAAAAGTTCGGCCAAGTTCCGTTTTTTATAAAGGTCCAAACCATAATACGTAAGGTCCTGAGCAATTAAAATAAGTTCCTGTACTCCCTTAGAAGCCAATTTTTCAGCCTCCGTAACCAAATCTTCAATAGGTGTACTTTTATGTTTGCCACGCATTAATGGAATTGCGCAAAAAGAGCAAGGTCTATCACAACCTTCGGCAATTTTAAGGTAGGCGTAGTTTTTAGGAGTAGTAGTCAACCGCTCCCCAATGAGTTCATGTTTATAATCCGCACCTAGCGCTTTTAAAAGATTAGGTAGCTCACTTGTACCAAAGTACTGGTCTACGTTGGGAATTTCCTTCTGGAGGTCTGGTTTGTAACGTTCGCTCAAGCACCCTGTCACAAAAACCTTATCTACTTGCCCAGCTTCCTTTTTCTGAACATACTCCAAAATTGTGTTCACACTTTCTTCTTTCGCATTGGCAATAAACCCACAGGTATTTATGACCACAACATTACCATCTTCTTCATGAACCACCTCCTTTTGATTTGCCCGAAGCTGCCCCATGAGTACTTCTGAGTCATAGAGATTTTTGGAGCAACCCAAGGTTACCACGTTGATTCTGTTTTTCTTAAGAGTCTTTGTGCGCATTGAATTTTATTGGGATGCAAAAATACAACTTGAAGTCTGTTTGGTGATATAATTAAGACGATTTCTTACTTTTTTACGTTTTCTTCCTAGAAAGAAAACAATACCTATGAAATTACGATATTGGACTTTTATATTATGCTCAGCCCTATGGATCAGTTCCTGTTCTACTGATAAAGATGGAATGGAGACCGAACAACAAATAATTAGCGCTGAAGATGAGAGTGATAGCCCCGGCATTAACAACGGTGACCCAGCGGAAGAATCCCTTTATTTTCCTCCTGTTACTTCCAATGAATGGGAACAATATACCTTGGATGAACTAAACTGGAACCCAACTGAGGCAGATAATTTATCAGAATACCTACAAGAAAAGGGTACCGATGCCTTTTTGGTATTAAAGAACGGACGACTCGCCATTGAATGGTATTACGGTGATTTTTCACAAGAAACAAAACACACGTGGAACTCCGCCGGCAAAACACTTACCGCTTTAATGGTGGGCATAGCCCAAGAAGAAAGCAAGTTGTCCATTGAGGACCCCGTAACATCACATTTAAACGAAGGCTGGACCAATATGGAACTAGAAAAAGAAAGCGCCATAACCATTAGAAACCAGTTAACTATGACCACAGGTTTGGATTATAGGGAAGATATCTTTTGCTATGACCCAGAATGTTTAAATTTTCTGAACGACCCCAATGATTTTTGGTATTATCACAATGCCCCCTACACCTTGCTTGATCAAGTCATCAGCAATGCTACCGACACCGATTTTAAAGAATATTATAAAACTAAAATTGGTGATCCAATTGGCATGGAGGGCAACTGGGTAAAGGTAGGTTACAATAACCTCTTTTTTAGCAACGCACGTAGTATGGGCAGATTTGGTCTCCTAATTTTAAATAAAGGGGATTGGAACGATGTATCCGTTCTTTCCAATAAAGACTATTTTGATTCAATGACCAACATTTCTCAAGAAATGAACCCTAGTTATGGTTATTTATGGTGGTTAAACGGAAAAGAATCTTTTAGGGCCCCAGGTTCAGAAAATTTATTTGAAGGGTCCCTAATTCCTTCAGCCCCCATAGACCTCATTGCCGGGCTCGGAGCAAATGACCAAAAACTATATGTTGTACCTAGTGAAAATTTGGTAGTTGTTCGCTTAGGTGGGGACGCCAGCGAAAACAACCTTGGTCCTTCCAGTTTTGATGAAGGTATTTGGACCCGATTAAATGCAGTAATGAACCCCTAAATACTATCCGAAGAAAGAATCTACAAATTCGTATTTGTTGAAAACCTGAAGGTCTTCTATTCCTTCTCCTACGCCAATATATTTTACAGGTATCTGAAATTGGTCACTAATCCCTATGACCACACCCCCTTTGGCGGTGCCGTCCAATTTAGTGACGGCCAAAGAGGTAACCTCGGTGGCCTTGGTAAATTGTTTGGCCTGTTCAAAAGCATTTTGACCCGTAGAACCGTCCAAGACCAATAATACATCATGCGGGGTATCTTCCACAACTTTTTGCATTACCCTTTTTACTTTGGTAAGCTCGTTCATTAAATTCACCTTATTATGCAACCTTCCCGCCGTATCGATAATGACCACATCGGCATCTTGCTTTACCGCAGAGCTCAAAGTATCAAAAGCAACGGAAGCTGGATCACTCCCCATTTTTTGTTTGATGATAGGCACCTCTACCCTATCTGCCCAAACCTGTAATTGGTCAATGGCCGCAGCCCTAAAGGTATCTGCCGCCCCCAATACTACTTTTAATCCTTTTTGTTTGTATTGGTGTGCCAATTTTCCAATGGTAGTAGTCTTACCCACTCCATTTACTCCTACAACCATTATCACATAAGGCTTTTTATTCTGTGGAACGGTAAACTCCGTCTCTTCGCCAGAATGGGTTTCAGAAAGAAGGCCTGCAATTTCTTGTCTTAAAATGGTATTGAGCTCTTCCGTACCCATATATTTATCCTTGGCGACCCGAGCTTCAATTCTATCAATAATTTTTAGAGTCGTATTTACCCCCACATCCGAGGTGACCAATACCTCTTCCAGATTATCCAGAACATCATCATCTACCTTGGATTTTCCGGCAACGGCCTTACTTAACTTTGAAAAAAAGGAAGTTTTGGATTTTTCCAGACCTTTGTCCAAAGTCTCTTTTTTCTTAGAAGAGAAGATATTTTTAAATAAACTCATGATATACTAATTGATGGCTGTAAATATAAGAAAGTAAGCGCCAAGTTCATAAAGGGAAAAAGTGCTTAATTTTTAAATGTAATTCAAAAAAAAAGCCCCTTTCTTTCGAAAGAGGCTTCAAATATTTTTAAAAGCGATTATTTTTTGGACAACCACTCATTAACAAGTTCCGGAGCCATAACAGACTCTACGAATGTGTAAGCACCACTTTTTGGAGACTTAACCATTTTAATGGCCTTTGTCAATCTTTTTGAACTTGTCTGTAAACTTGCTACCGTCTTCTTTGCCATGGCTATTATTTTTTTATTCTACTTTTTGGTAGAAACTATCTTACTTAATTTCTTTATGAACCGTCATTCTTTTAAGAATGGGGTTGAATTTTTTAATCTCCATTCTTTCTGGAGTATTCTTCTTGTTTTTGGTAGTAATGTACCTTGAAGTACCTGGCTTACCAGATTCCTTATGCTCAGTACACTCTAAAATAACCTGAATTCTATTACCTTTTTTTGCCATCGTAGTCTAGCTTATTTTATAAGTCCTTGTGCCTTAGCCTCCTTCAAAACGGCAGAAACACCTCTTTTGTTGATAATCTTCAACGCTTTGGCAGATACCTTCAAAGTTACCCAACGGTCTTCTTCCGGAATATAAAAACGTTTCTTAGAAAGATTAACGTTAAACCTTCTTTTGGTCTTATTGATGGAAAAAGAAACATTGTTTCCAGACATCGCCCTCTTACCCGTAATTTCACAAACTTTTGACATTGCGCTGATTTTTCTTTAAACAGGCTGCAAATTTATATCATTTTTACGGGACAGACAAAAGAAAATTCTAGATTTTTAAAATTTCTTTTTGCAGCAGCTCCAGCGCCTTGTGTACGGTCTTTTGGACTATTCTTTCCCTATGGTTTCCCATGTTGAATTTCTCTACAATAATTTCGGTAGGAGTAGCAACAGCTATAAAAACCGTTCCAACCTCCGCATCTGAATCTCCCTTTGTAGGCCCTGCATTTCCTGTTGTGGCAATCGCAAAATGGGATTGCATTAAATGTTTCACACTTTCGGCCATTTGAACGGCCACCTCTGCACTTACCACGGAATGTTCGTTGATGGCATCTCTTTGAACTTTTAAAACATCAATTTTAACCTCCGTAGCATAGCTTACCACGGTTCCCTTATAATAGGCAGATGCTCCGGGAAGGGACGTTAATTGCTCTGCAATTTTTCCGCCCGTACAACTCTCCGCGGTGGCTAAAGTCATTTTTTTACTTGTAAGCAACTTGGCTATAACTTCCTCCAAAGTCTCCTCATCGTCTACACCATATAAGATATCCTTTACAAGATTGTGTAGTGCCCCTACTTCCTTTTCCATGGCCTTATGCAACTTCTCTCCATCCGTACCTATTGCGGAGAGACGTAATCTAACCTTTCCAAGACTTGGTAAATAGGCCAATTTTATAATAGGTGGCAGGTTGTCCTCAAAATCCTCCAACCTAGCGGCAATGGAACTTTCTCCCATACCATAGGTCACCAAAGTTCTATGAAGTATATAAGGTCTTTTAAACTCTGCTACCACCTTTGGAAGTACCTTTTCTGTTATGAGGTGTTTCATTTCAAAAGGAACACCCGGGAGGGAGACAAAAACTACCCCGTCCTGCTGCATCCACATGCCAGGGGCGGTACCATATGTATTCTGTAGTACTTGGGCCTTGGATGGAACCAAAGCCTGTTGCCTGTTTATATCCGATATGGGTGTATTGCTTATATGCTTTTTGAACAGCATTTCAACATTTTCCAGAACCTCATCATTCTGAACCAAGGTATCATCAAAAAACTCGCAAAACGTACGTTTCGTGATATCATCCTTGGTGGGCCCCAAACCGCCTGTTACTATAACAAGCTGTACGCGCGATTTTGCATCTGCAAAAGCTTGCAAAATATGCTCCCTTTCATCTTGTACAGATGTAATCTGATAGACGGAAACCCCTATCTTATTAAGTTCTTTTGAAATAAATGCCGAATTGGTATCAACAATTTGACCTATAAGAATCTCATCCCCAATTGTGATGATTTCCGCTAGCAGTGAATCCATTTAAAAATTATTTGGAAAATTTAGAACTATAGATCGAAGTCTTTCTTTAGTTCTTCTACTACTTGATGGATGTCTTTTTTTAGCATTGGAAACAAGGAACGTATTTCTTCCATACTGGCCTTGTCCTTACCCATGGTCTCCAATTGCAAGGCAGTGGCCCTGGTCTGTTCCATGCCCAAGAGATCCACGTTAGGCTTGATTTTATGGGACAGCTTATATACTCTATCATGGTTATGTTGCTCCAAGGCAGATTCAAGTTCCTCCAAATCATGAGGCACTTCTTCCAAAAAAACAGAGATAACGGAGTTGATAAAAGCTTCATCCCCTTCTGCCATCTCATTGATCTTATCTAGATTATAAATCATTATTTTACGTTTATTTGAAAGAGTTCTTGTCCTTCCAACCTACCCGAAAGATAGTCATTTGCTTCAATTCTTCCAACACCTGCCGGTGTTCCAGTGAATATTATATCACCCTTTTTGAGCATAAAAAACTTTGAAACATAGGCAACCAATTCATCTATCTTCCATAGCATGAGCTTGGTATTCCCTTTTTGTACCTCATTTTCATTTTTAAAAAGTGAAAAATTAAGATCGTTCAAATTCTCAAAATTTGATTTTGGCAACCATCTACCCACTACCGCAGACCCATCAAAACCTTTGGCCTTTTCCCAAGGCAGACCCTTTTCCTTTAATTTTTGCTGAAGATCCCTTGCTGTAAAATCTATTCCTAGTCCAATTTCATCATAATACTTATAGGCAAACTTTTCTTCTATATGTTTGCCCACCTTTTTGATTTTCACCAATACCTCTACTTCATAATGAATATTATTGGAGAATTCAGGTATGTAAAAATCCTGTTCATTGGGTAGAATGGCAGAATCCGGTTTTATAAAAACCACCGGTTCATCTGGCCGCTCATTATTCAGTTCATCTATGTGCTCCGTATAATTTCTACCAATACAAATGAGTTTCATAGACTAGACCAATTTATTATTTAACTGACTGAGCTTGATCTGTGTAAGTACTTTTTTGGTGTATAGCGGAAAATCTGCATTTAGAATCCAGCCAAAATAGCCAGGTTCCTTTTCTAATACATCAAGCACTTTTTTACCCTTGTGCTTGCCAAAGGCAAAGGTTTCGTTACCTTCCTTATCAAACCCTAAAAAACCAGCAAAATCTGCAAACTGCCTATGGGTAGAAAAATCCGCCAATTTTTTCACATTGTTCTCCAACTCGGGATATTTATCCAACTGCGCCAATAACACTTCATAGGTTGCCAAGGTATCTGCCTCCGCACTATGGGCATCGGTCAATTCTTTATCGCAATAAAATTTATAGGCCGCTCCCAAGGTTCTTTTTTCCATCTTGTGGAAAATTGTCTGCACATCTATGGAAACCATTTTTTTCATATCAAAATCGACCTCGGCACGTAACATTTCTTCGGCCAGCAATGGAATGTCAAACCTATCTGAATTAAAACCACCCAAATCGCAATCCTTGATCATGGCAAAAATCTCTTTGGACAATTCCTTAAAGGTTGGCTCATTGGCAACTTTTTCGTTGGATATACCATGAATGGCCACAACCTCTGCCGGAATTTCCACCTCCGGATTTACCAACCACGTCTTACTCTCCTTATTTCCGTTGGGATATACTTTTAGGATAGAAATCTCTACAATACGGTCTTTTGCCACATTGGTTCCCGTAGTCTCCAAATCAAAAAAACAGATAGGTCTCGTTAAGTTAAGGCTCATAACAGTTACAATTTGTTGCAAAGATAGGTTTTAACAACAACCACGGAAATGAAACTAAGCATAATCGACCAAGCAACAACTTACAATCTGGTATTGATGATGTTATTAAAAGCCGAACCAAACGTATAACTTAATCCCACACTGAACCCTAATTGATAGGCAGTTGCTATTTGTTTCTGTTGAAGCAAAACATCTTCAATGGAAGCATCTCCGGATGGCAAATTAATTTGATCCCTTATTATTTCGTACCTGCTAGCAAAGCGTACGGCCAACCCTTTTAAAAGCCGAACATTTAGGTTACTGTTAAATTGAAGCCTATTCTTTTCAAAATCATTCAAGAAAGACGAACCTACAATTCTTGCGTAAATATTGCCCCATTGCTGTCTATATCTAACCTGAAGATCCAACCTATGATTAAAAACCCCTTCTTCCAGCTTATTGAAAATAGTAGTTTCAATATAGTCGTTATGAAAGTATCCAATTTTGTAGGCGAAGACAATTTCCCTTCGTAACACTTCGCTATAAGGATAAATATTGTACTCAATAGCAGGTTGAAAATAATATCTAAAATCTAGATTGGTAAAAGTGTCATGTCTTAAACCTGAAAAGATTCCTGTAGACCAATGATCACTAATACTACGTACGATACTGCCATCCGCATAATACTGAAACCGCTCGCTCGTATAAATTTCCCCATCGGTTTCATATTCACTATCGGCTTTAAATAGCCCCAGATCTGTACGGATTCTCCAATTTTCCGTAACGTGGTCACTTTCAAACCCTAAGCGATATTTAAAATCTTTCCTACTGGTTTCCTTGCCTAAGTCTGCCGACCCAAAAACTTCAAAAATCCAATTGTTCCAAGGGTCCCTAAAATCAATTTCCTGCACTTCTGCAAACCCGCTTTGATTAACGGTGTAGGTGATATCTTCTGCCAACCCGGATTCCAACACATACTTTAACAAACCTGATTGTACCTTTTTAAGCAGTCCTTTCCGCACCTCATCCGAAGTCATATTGGCTGTAGTGTCATAAGAGAGCTTATCCGAAATATTTTGGTAATCTCCACTTCCTGTAAATTCCAGGTCATAGGTGCGGCCTCCACTACCGTTGGCAATATCAAATATAAATAAGGTAATATTTGCTTGGGCTTGATCGCGAACATGCCCCACATATTTTATTTCCTGTCTGAGGTAATTTTTGTCACAATTACAATTGATGAAGAGGCGCATAGGTGCCTTTTTATCCTCATCTTCCTGTGCGGAGGCAGAAAATTGGACTACAAAAAGAATACAAAACGTTAGGTAGCCAAGGATGCCCTTGATATTAAAAATTGGATTTTCTGGCATTATTTTGGTCGGTATGGACCAAAGTTAATGGCTGACGAACAAAATATTTGTTAGAAAATTGTTAATCGGGAATATCCAAAAAAAACCAGCATTTTGCCTATAATATGACAGACAAAAAGCTGATAATCAAAAACGAATTATGAAATCCTTTTTTTAACCAGTTTTTTCAGACATCCCTTTCAGTATCCCATCCTTCCAGATAGTCCGCCACCGCCTTTACGAACATGCTGCCCAAGGCTCCGTTCACCACACGATGGTCGTAACTATGTGATAAATACATCTTGCTTCTGATACCGATAAAATCACCTTCCTCCGTCTCAATTACAGAAGGTATTTTTCTAATAGCTCCCAGTGCAAGAATACCTACTTGAGGCTGGTTGATTATGGGAGTTCCAAAAACACTGCCAAAAGTTCCTACATTGGTTACGGTATAAGTGCCGTCTTTTACTTCGTCTGGCTTTAGTTTATTCTCCCTGGCCCTGTTCGCCAAATCATTCACCACTTTGGCCATCCCAACCATGTTGAGTTGGTCTGCGTTCTTAATTACAGGAACGATTAAATTTCCATCTGGCAAGGCAGCTGCCATACCCAAATTAATGTTTTTCTTCTTTATTACCGTATCCCCATCTACGGAGATATTCATCATGGGATATTTTTTCAAAGCCTTGGCTACAGCCTCCATAAAAATGGGCGTAAAGGTTAGCTTCTCCCCTTCCCTTTTCTCAAATTCATTCTTTACTTTATTGCGCCAATTGACCACATTGGTCACATCTACTTCAATAAAACTTTGGACATGGGCAGAAGTACTCACACTATCTACCATATGTTTGGCAATAAGCTTGCCCATGCGAGACATTTGAATGACCTCGCCATTTACATCTGCAGAAGTTGTTTCCGATGAAGTTGTTTCAGAAACGGGATTTTCCTTTACCGTTGTTGCAATGGGCTCTGGAGCCTTTATTTCTTCAACTGGTTTTACTGGTGGAGCTGGTTGGTGATGGCCATTTTCAACGTAGGCCAATATGTCGTTTTTGGTAACGCGACCTTCCTTTCCAGTACCCGCAATAGTATCCAATTGCGCTAAGGAAATACCCTCTTGACGGGCTATGTTCTTAACCAAAGGAGAATAAAAGCGCTCTGAACTTGTGGTATCCAAAGGCTTGGAAACCGGCTCTGAGACCGTTTTTTTGGCAACTTCTACCCTTTCGGCCACGGCAGCTACAGTTTCTGGCGCCGGGTTGGAGCTCTCTTGCTGCGTATCTGAAGTTTCTGAGGTGGTCGCTATATGTTGAGAATCAGTTTCGATAATGGCTACTGTTTGTCCAACCTTGATGACATCATCTACCTCAAACAATTTTTCAACCAAGACCCCTTCCACCTCACTAGGCACCTCAGAATCAACCTTATCCGTAGCAATTTCAAAAATTGGCTCATCTAACTCAATAGTTTCCCCAATTTCCTTTAACCATGTGGTCAATGTTGCCTCTGCAACACTTTCACCCATCCTCGGCAACTTCAATTCAAACTTTGACATATTCCCAAATAAATCTTAGAAATTCTAAATTTCAGTACAAAAATACCAAAAAATACTCCCGTTGATCAAAAAGACTGTATCTAGTTGGCCTTAAGTGAGTTTTCAAAAGGTATTCTATTAACTATACTTCTACCCAACGTTACCTCATCTGCATATTCCAGTTCATCACCCACAGAAATACCTCTTGCAATGGTGGATGTATTTACGTCCAAGCCCTCCAATTGTTTGTAGATATAAAAATTGGTAGTGTCTCCCTCCATGGTGGAACTCAAGGCGAAAATAAGCTCCTTAATTTCTCCTTTTTTGACCTTTTCCACTAATGGACCAATGGTCAAATCTTGCGGCCCCACACCTTCCATTGGTGAAATTTTACCACCTAGAACATGATACAATCCCTTGTACTGGCTGGTATTTTCAATGGCCATTACATCTCTAATATCCTCCACTACACAGACCAAACTTCTATCCCTTCTGGGACTCGCGCAAATTTCGCAAACCTCTACGTCGGATATATTATGGCAATTAGTACAAAACTTAATATCATTTCTTAAATGGTCCAATGCCAGAGTCAACTTTTGTGTCTGCTCCGTGGGCCTTTTTAAAAGATGTAATACCAGCCTAAGTGCAGTTCTTTTACCAATGCCCGGCAACTGAGACATTTCATAAACGGCGTTCTCAAGTAATTTTGATGAAAATTCCATGTAGCAAATTTACCCAACAAAATTACAATTTTATATAGGCAAATGATAGCGGATATCATTTGACTTGAATGAATTCAACTTTTCGTAATTTGGCCCAAATTTATTTTCATGACCGCCATCCACATTCTCATCCTAATTGGAATCTATTTTCTTATGCTTTTGGCCATTTCCTATTTTACGGGTAAAAATGATTCCAATAATGATTTTTTTAAGGCGGGAAAATCGTCTCCTTGGTATTTAGTCGCCTTTGGTATGGTGGGGGCATCGCTATCCGGAGTAACCTTTATATCTGTACCTGGCTGGGTTGAAAGCTCACAGTTTAGCTACATGCAGGTAGTCCTGGGGTATTTGGCAGGCTATTTAGTCATTGCTTATGTTCTTCTCCCTATTTATTACAGTCTTAATGTCACTTCTATTTACGAATATCTGGAGAAACGTTTTGGAAAGGTTAGCTATAAGGTAGGTGCGGTCTCCTTCTTTATTTCTAGGGTTTTAGGAGCTGCGTTCCGGTTGTTTTTAGTTGCCATTGTTTTACAACAATTTGTGTTTGACGATTTAGGGGTTCGGTTTGAGGTAACCGTGGTACTCTCTATTCTCTTGATATGGATATATACTTTTAAAGGCGGAATCAAGACCATTGTCTGGACAGATACCCTGCAGACCACCTTTATGATATTAAGTGTTCTGTTATCCATTTATTTTATCAATGACAGGTTGGATTGGAGTATTTCGGAATTTCTAGTTTCCGAAGAACTCAAGGAGTACAACAAAATGGTTTTTGTTGACGATTTTTTTGGAAAAAACCACTTCATAAAATCGTTTTTAGGGGGTATGTTCATCACTATTTGCATGACAGGTCTGGACCAAGATATGATGCAAAAAAACCTTACCTGTCGCTCCCTAAAGGATGCCCAAAAAAATATGGTTTCCTTGAGCGTGGTGTTGGTAGTTGTGAATTTCGTATTCTTGCTTTTGGGAGCACTGCTGTTCATTTATGCCGATAGATTTGATATTGCAACTCCTTTAATGAACGGGCAAGCCAAGTCTGATCTATTATTCCCTGAAATTGCACTCAAAAGTGACTTGGGTATTGTGGTAGCCGTAACCTTTATGTTGGGTTTAATTGCTGCAGCCTATAGTAGCGCAGATAGCGCCTTGACTTCTTTAACCACCTCTTTTTGTGTGGATTTTTTGGGAATTGAAAAACGCCCTGAAAACCAGCAGAAAAAGATTAGAAAAACTACGCATGTAGGTATGAGTCTACTTTTAGTGGTAGTGGTCATAATTTTCAAACATGTTTTGGACACCAACGTAATTGATGGCCTATTACAGGTTGCCACCTTTACATACGGGCCTTTACTAGGTCTTTTTACCTTTGGGATTCTAACAAAATATCAATTAAAGGATAAATATGTATGGATAGTTGCTATTGTAGTGGTAGCTCTTATTTATCTCATTTCCAAACTGCCCGCGGAAGCACTGGGCGGTTACCAAATTGGTTATGAGCTTTTACCCATTAACGGTCTACTTACCTTTTTGGGCTTATGGCTGATTAAAGACAAAAAAGGTATTTCATCGGACGTGACTCTATAAATGTATTTTGTACAAATGTTAAACTTTGATGCGAAAAATCCCACTTGTTTTTCCTTCAAAATCCATTGTTTAATATTGACCGGTTGCAAGTAAAACCAATGTGCAGGCAACCTCTACTTCAATGCCGTTTTCCTGTAAAACAGGATAAAAATCGGGATTTTCCGTACCGGGATTAAAGATGACCCTATGTGGATTTAGCTGTAGGATTTTGTCGATATATTCAGGCTGACGCTTTGGACCGATGTACAAAGTAATGGTGTGAATGTTTTGAAAATCCTTAAAATTGGTCTTTATTTGTATATGTCTGATATCCCCCTCTTTTAAACCGAATGCTACAGTATCAATGTTATGGTCAACTAAGCGATTAACCGCAAGATTACTATAACGATTTTGTTTGAGCGAGGCTCCGAGAACTAGTGTTTTTTTCATGATGGGAGAGGAATGTTAAATTAATACAAAAGCTGTAACGTTTGTAAATCCAAACCGTCTATTCTCAACGTTCAGCATTTTATCTTTATAAAAAAATCATTGATAAAGCTATAATTTATAGTTAATGGTTAGTGTTTAGTATAGTGGAGTCAATGATAGAAACCCCGATGGAAACATCGGGGTTTTGTTATTTAAGCAACTAAGTAATCTACCACTTTATAATGGCGCTTCCCCAAGTAAAGCCACTGCCAAAAGCAGCCAACACCACTACATCACCTTCCTTTACCTTTCCTTGTTCCCAAGCTTCTGTTAGGGCTATGGGAATGGAAGCCGCGGTGGTATTACCGTATTTCATAATATTATTGAAGACATTGGCATCTGACAGTCCAAATTTATTTTGAATGAACTGAGATATTCTAAGATTGGCCTGGTGTGGTACCAATAAGTCAATATCCGTTGGTTGAAGATTGTTTTTGGCCAATCCTTCCATAATTACCTCACTAAAGCGAACAACGGCATTTTTAAATACAAACTGGCCATTCATGTATGGGTAATAAGATTCATCTTCAGGGTCATTTTCCTCTATAATATCCGTAACCCACCTTTTTCCCATACCGGGGGCAATTAACGACAGCTCTTCTGCATGTTGCCCCTCAGAATGTAAATGGGTGGATAAAATTCCTTTTGAGGTATCCTCCTCTCTACTCAGTATGGCCGCTCCGGCACCATCTCCAAATATAACGGAGACCGCCCTGCCCCTAGTGGTCATATCCAACCCTCTAGAATGAAGCTCGGAACCAATAACCAGAATGTTTTTGTACATTCCGCTCTTTATATATTGGTCTGCAACAGAAATGGCATAAATAAAACCGGAACATTGGTTTCTAACATCTAAGGCACCTACTGTTTTAATTCCCAAATCTCTTTGTACCAAAACACCGGGACCGGGAAAATAATAATCTGGACTTAGTGTTGCAAAGACAATAAAGTCTATATCATCCTTGTCTAAACCTGCTCTTTCAATGGCAATTTTAGCAGCTTTGACACCCATACTGGTCGTCGTATCCTGTTCCTTGGCCACATGCCTCCTTTCCTTAATGCCCGTACGTTCTTGAATCCACGCATCATTAGTATCCATAACCTTGGACAAATCATCGTTGGTCACTACATTATCAGGTACATAATAACCAAGGCCCGTAATTTTTGAATTGTACATAGTGTAAGTTTCTGTTGAAATTATAAAAGGCCAATATCTAATTGTATGTATAGCTCAATTAGAATTCCTTTCAAGCAAAAATAAGAGGTTATTTAGGAATAACTGTCCTTGCTACCAAACAAGATAGTGAATTTGAGATTGGGTACATTCTAATTAGCAGTCTTTTTTTGAGGCTATTATCTTAAATTAAAAACGTGCCTCCTTGCGAAGACACGTTTCCAAACAACCTAACCAATAAATAATCAGCATGTGGTAATAGACTATCCTTTTTCATAGCAAATTTCCCTTTACCACACATCAAATATACAATTTGTTTAATTAATATTAAAATAAGTTAAACAAAAAGTATTGTTAAAAAACCTGTCACCTACAGCCGTTGCAAAATGTCAGTTTGTCACTTTTATACGATTGGTATTTTTTTTGAACCCAAGAGTCGAGAGAAATTTATTCCCTTTTTTGGGAAACCTATTTAAAACAAGTTCAAAAAAATATAATTATGGCAACAGGTAAAATCAATGTCTCGGTAGACAACATTTTTCCATTGATCAAAAAGTTTTTATACAGTGATCATGAAATTTTTCTAAGGGAGCTTATTTCAAACGCGACGGATGCCACCTTAAAATTGAAACATTTAACCTCTATAGGCGAGGCTAAAGTAGAATATGGTCAACCCATCATTGAAGTTAAGGTAGATAAGGAAGGAAAGAAAATCCACATTATCGACCAAGGAATAGGTATGACCAAAGAGGAAGTGGAGAAGTACATTAATGAGGTTGCTTTTTCCGGGGCCGAAGAATTTTTGAACAAGTATGAGGATGGAGCCAAAGATGCAGGTATTATTGGCCACTTTGGTCTTGGTTTTTATTCGGCTTTTATGGTGGCCCACAAAGTTGAAATCTTGACCAAAAGCTTTAAGGAAGGGACTGAAGCCGTTCATTGGTCTTGTGATGGCTCTCCTGAATTTAATCTAGAAACGGCAGAAAAGGAGGAGCGTGGTACGGAGATTATTCTTCACGTAGCGGAAGATTCCACCGAGTTTTTAGAAGATAATAAGATAAGTGAACTTTTACGTAAGTACAACAAGTTCATGCCCATTCCTATAAAATTTGGCACCAAAACCGAAACGCTACCAAAGCCAGAAGATGCCAAAGAAGACGATCCAGCTCCTACCAAAGAAGTAGATAATATAATCAATAATCCGAATCCAGCTTGGACCAAGCAGCCTACGGATCTAGAGGAAAAGGATTATAAGGAATTTTACAGGGAGTTATACCCCATGCAGTTTGAGGAGCCATTGTTCCACATTCATTTGAATGTAGACTACCCCTTCAATCTCACAGGTATCCTTTATTTTCCAAAGCTTACCAATGACCTAAATATCCAAAAGGATAAAATTCAGTTATACCAGAACCAGGTATTTGTCACGGACAACGTAGAAGGTATTGTACCTGAATTCTTGACCATGTTACGTGGGGTCATAGATTCTCCGGATATCCCTCTAAACGTATCGCGTTCCTATCTACAGGCCGATGGTGCTGTTAAAAAGATTTCCTCCTACATCACGAGAAAGGTGGCCGATAAACTAAATAGCCTCTTTAAGAACAATCGTGAGGATTTTGAACAAAAATGGAACGATATTAAAATCGTTATCGAATACGGAATGCTTTCCGAAGAAAAATTCTTTGACAAGGCAGATAAGTTTGCGCTATACCCAACTGTAGATGGTAAATTTTTCACCTTTGAAGAGTTACAGGAAAAAATCAAGGGGAACCAAACGGACAAGGATGATAAGACCGTTATTCTCTATGCATCCGATCAACAGGCACAACACAGTTATATTGAATCTGCTAAGGCAAAAGGATATGAAGTGCTACTATTGGATTCCCCCATCATCAGCCATTTAATGCAGAAGTTGGAAACCAGTAAGGAGAATATATCTTTCGCCAGGGTTGATGCCGATCATATTGATAATCTTATCAAAAAAGAGGACACCCAGATTTCCAAATTATCCGATGAGGAAAAAGAAACCCTTAAGACCAATTTGGAAGAAGTTATAGACGATAAAAGCTACACCATACAACTAGAAGCTATGGATAGTAGTGCATCACCTTTTATTATCACGGAGCCAGAGTTCATGCGAAGAATGAAAGAAATGCAGCAAACTGGTGGTGGCGGAATGTTCGGGATGGGCAATATGCCAGATATGTACAACATTATCGTAAACACCAATCATGAATTGGTAGGTGAAATTTTAAGTACAAAGACCTCTAAAAAAAGAGAGCGACTGATTAATCAGTCTATCGATTTGGCAAAACTTTCCAAAGGTTTGCTTAAAGGTGAGGAGCTTACCAATTTTATAAAAAGAAGCTACGAGATGGTGAAATAGTTTCATCCTCTATTGAAATTAAAAAGCTCCAGTTTTCACTGGAGCTTTTTATTTATTAAGTTTCTTTACTTGCTACCAATAAATTGGACCGGTACCCAAATATTTATCTGCAATGGGCTTGTAATAATCTATGACATCATCCAGGTCATAAATTTTTTGAGATTTGGTGTATAGGTCATACTTGTTAAAATCCTTTATTATCTGAAGGTATTCCCCATCTTTCTCGTTAAGAAGTTCCTTATAACTACCTCCCGTATGCCAGGGATAGAAGGAATGGTAACGAATCATTACCATGGCTTCAGCCGGTAATTTATTATCCTTATGATTTGCTAAAACACGATAAAGGTACTCATCATGTCCCCAGGCTAGATTGAGATTATCCAAACCACACCCTTCTTCATAAATTCCGGTAGTGGTATTGTATTCCGGATTGTCCATATCTGGGTTTAACTTATTGAATTCTGGGTACACACAAGTGTCCGGCAATTTACAACCTACTACGAAAACATCTCCCACAGTTCCCCATTGCTCATCTTGACTTGTACCGTCTTCATCACTTCCCCACATGAACATTACCTTGCCTAAATCATGGATAAGCCCCGTCAATTGCATCCAATCAGGTCTGTTATCTTCCCTAATAGCTTCTGCGCTCTGTATTAAATGCTGAACATTTGGCAAATCCAAATCGGGATCACTAACATCAATAAGCTTGTTTAAATGCGCCATTGCTTCAAAAAGAGGCATAGGCTTATCAAATGTGAGGTATTTTTTATGCATTCTTTGAACGTAATCCACGGTTTGTTTGGAACGCATTTTACGATAATGTTCCTTAACTGCGGCTTTTACATCCACGGCCTCGTAATTTCTAAACGTTTTTTCCATTTAAGTAGTTGTAAGTCTATAAAGAGTTTAGTTTATTCGATATAAGTGTTTTTAAGACACATTTCCCAGTACAATGTACAAAATTATTGCAAAAAGTACGAGTATGGCGCTAAAGTGCTTTGCATACTTCCATGGTTTTAAATCCAAAACCCCGGCATCTTTCATTACAAATCGCTCCTCTTTTTTCATTAAGGCAGATGCAATATGCATCACCAAAATATTAAGGACAAATTCTATGGCCCAAATATGTATAAAGTGTAATTGAACTTGAATGATATAGTCCATCACCACATAAAAAACCAATCCAAAGAGCAGTCCAACCTTGGCTCCTCCCGCCGAAACCCGTGGAAAAAGGAATCCGGCCAGAATTACACTGGCTATAGGAATGAAGAAGATACCATTTAGTTGTTGTAATAATTGATAAAGTCCTTCTGGGGCATTCGCCACAAAAGGCGCAATGCCAATGGCAAAAACTGCCAACAAAGCGGAAGTCCACTTTCCAATGGCTACCAGTCTTTTATCACTGGTATTTTTATTGATGTATCGTTTGTAAATACCCAAACTAAATAGGGTGGCCGCACTATTGAGAGCACTATTGAATGTACTTAAGATAGCTCCCATCATTACGGCGACAAAAAAACCGGTAAGCCAGAGCGGCAATACCTTTTTTACCAACAATGGATAAACACTATCTGGATTGTCATATAAGCTTTCCCCAAAATAATAATAACCAATAAGTCCGGGAAGAACAACCACCAACGGTACCAATATCTTCAATAGGCCCGTAAACAGTAAGCCTTTTTGAGCTTCTTTCAAGTTTACCGCCCCCAAAACTCTCTGAATAATGGATTGGTGCATACACCAAAAATAAACTTGGTTGAGCATAAAGCCCGTAAACAAAACCTCAAAAGGTAAAATAGCGGTACGCGCTCCTTCCCCTACCCCTGGTTCGTCGCTTACCACATTGAACTTTTCCGGCGCATTATTAAATACCGCTCCAAAACCTTCAAAAAGGTTTCCTTCCCCAATACTTAGAAGTGCCAAAATAGGAACCAATAGCCCCGCTACCAATAGTCCAAAACCATTTATTGTATCTGTGTAGGCAACCATTTTTAGGCCACCAAAAATGGCATAAATAGCACCTATAATACCTACAATCAGGATAGTTATCCAAATACCTTGTTGTTGACTTACGTTCAGCAAATCTGATATTTCAAAAATAGCTTCTATGTTCAATGCCCCCGTATAAAGTACAATGGGCAGTAACGTTGCTACAAAGGAAAAAATGAGCAGAGCGGCAATTAAGGTTCGGGTCAAGCCATCAAATCTATTTTCCAAGAATTGAGGAATGGTAGTCAGTCCCATTTTCAAATAACGTGGGGCAAAATACAACGCAGCAATTACTAAGGCTACCGCCGATGTTACTTCCCAAGCTATGATGATGGCCCCATTTCTATAGGCCGATCCATTGAGCCCCACTAAATGCTCTGTAGAAATATTGGTAAGTAACAGGGAACCCGCTATAACAATTCCCGTAAGGGAACGTCCTCCCAAGAAATAGCCATCCTGGGTATCAAGTTTGTCTTTCCTAAGCTGCCAAGTTGCGTAAAACGCAACAAATCCGGTAAATAATAAAAAGGTTAATAAGGCCATGGCGATAAATGTAGATAATTTTTTCAAACCGTTATATCCTTCCCCTCATGACAAAAAAACATTTGGAAAGAGGAACCATAAGACCCAAACGCACATCTTCCTGACAATTAATTAGTTACAAAATCATGTGAGAAATGTAAATTTTACAACATTAAGAACTATAAATGTAAAGGTCTAAACCTTGTAAATGGAAAGCTTGCAATATTTTATTGTACCGCTTCTTTAGCTTGTGTATTTTTGAATATGAAAATTATTTCCACTAACCTTGGTAACCCGGTAACCATTACTTGGAACGGTAAAGAAGAACAGACAGGTATTTACAAATATCCTGTTGACCATGCATTGGAGCTCAATAAGACCATTATTAAGGACGACACCATTATTGATAAAATACATCATGGAGGCATCAATAAGGCATGTTATATCTTTTCATCAAACCATTATCCTTATTGGAAGGAACAATTTCCAAATTTGGATTGGGACTGGGGAATGTTCGGAGAAAACTTAACGGTGGAGGGTTTGGACGAGACCCAAATTAGAGTAGGCAATATTTACAAGTTGGGAAGTGCTTTGGTGCAGATGACACAACCGCGCGAACCATGTTATAAACTAGGGGTACGCTTCCAGGATCAATCAATTCTTAAAAAATTTATTGATTATGGGCTCCCAGGGACTTATCTTAAGATTCTAGAAGAAGGCTTGGTAAAAAAAGGAGATACCATGGAATTGGTGGAAGAATCCAAAAATGAGCTTACCGTAAGCCAATTCTACCAACTTTTATACATAAGAAAGAAACCGAAGGAATTATTACATCTTTTCATGACCAATTCTGCGGTTCCTGAATATAAAAAGGAGAAATTCAAGAAATTTTTATAATTTCAACAAAGCCCATTTTTTAAGAAGAGACGTTACTTTGGGTTCAAAATTTAAAATTTATGTCCCTATACGGTCCATGGCATTTGTACTTGATGGCAACGTTGTACATCCTTGCCGGTATTCTCCATTTTTTGAAACCTAAAATGTATAAAAGAATCATACCCTCCTATTTACCCGGGCATGGTTTCATTGTTGTAATAAGCGGTATTGTAGAAATTATATTGGGTTTGGCCGTTTTTTATCCCCCAACAAGGAATGCTGCGCTCTATGGCATTATTATAATGCTCACTTTTTTTCTTCCTGTTCATTTTTTCATGCTCAATAACAAAAAAGCAGGAATGGGATTACCTAAATGGGCGCTATTTGCCAGAATTCCTTTGCAGTTTGTTTTAATGTTCTGGTCTTTTTGGTACTTGAACATTAGTTAAAATAAAGAAATCAAAAAACCCTGCCGGAAATCCGACAGGGCCTTTAACTCAACTCAACTTAAACTACTATTTTTAATTACTTATTTGATATTGATCGTTTCGTAGTATGATTTCTTTCCGTCAGTAACAACTACGGTATAAACGTCTTTGTATGCTGTTTTAAAGTTGAATACTTTCTCAACTACCATACTGTCTTTCCACTCTTGGGAGAAAACCAAACGGTTGCTGCTATCGAAAACATCAACGTTAACATCGTTTTTGTCCAGGTTTAAGTGATTAAAATAAACCACTCCGTCCTTAAGCCTATAAACTGGCTTCGTTTCTTCTTTTTTATCTGTGATAGCTACGTTAGTACCATCAACGGTAATCGTATAAACTGTAGTTCTCAAACTATCATCAGTAGTAAAGTAATACTGACCATCTTTTAAGTTTTTCAAGTCGAATTTTTTAGCGTACGACTTTTGATCTACGGTTTCAAAGTAGATAACGTTACTATCTGTATCTAGAAGCTTAATGGTAGTTTTACTGGTTTCAGAATCCAATTCAAAAACTACGCTTTTTGCATTTTCATTAGTGATTAGGCTTAATTTCCCTTCGATGGCCGAAGCTGTCATTGTTCCGAACATAAGGGCGATCATTGCTACTGTTCTTGTTACTTTTTTCATGACATTTTGTTTTAAAGCCTGTCTTACAACAGGTTTGGTTAATAATCTGGTACAAACATACCACGGAATACCACCTCACACTACTACTCATTTTTCCAATTTATGTGCTATATTAACATGGGTAGGGTACCTTTTATCGATAAAAGATAATTTTGAACATTTTTTGGTTAATTTTGCAAAGAATTGCGTTTTTATACTGTACTAATTTTGCACTATGGAAAGAAAGTTCCCCATTACCCAAAAACCTGCTTTTGAAGCTATAGAACCCAGTTTTGGTCACTCATATACCTATCAAAAGTTTGACGCTACCAAAAACAATAAACAGAGTGTGTGGCATTATCATCCAGAAATTGAACTGGTTCACGTTAACGGTGGCTCCGGAAAAAGACAAATAGGTAGCCATGTTTCCTACTATTCCAATGGAGACCTTATATTAATAGGTAGCAATTTGCCCCATTGTGGTTTTACGGACAAACTAACCGGCAACGAAAGTGAGACGGTCATACAAATGAAACAGGACTTCTTAGGAAATGATTTCTTCAACATTCCGGAAATGAAAAACATTCAAAATCTATTTGAAATAGCCAAAGGTGGTATTGCCTTCTCTGGAAAGACCAAAAGAAAACTAGGTGAGAAACTGTTGATTTTGGAATATCAAACAGATTTCCAGCGTTTACTGTCAATTCTGAATATCCTGAACGAACTGGCTATTTCAAAAGATTTTAAAATTTTGAATGCCGAAGGCTTCTCCATGGAAACCGAGGTTAAGGATAACGACCGTATCAATATTGTCTTCAACCATGTGAAGGCTAATTTTAAGGAAGAAATTACGCTTGATGAAATTGCCAATATGGTGAGTATGACCGTTCCTTCTTTTTGTAGGTACTTCAAAAAGATTACCAATAAAACATTTGTTCAGTTTGTTAATGAATACCGTCTGGTGCATGCTTCCAAATTATTGGCAGAGCAGCCCATGAGCATTACAGAAGTTTGTATGGAGAGTGGTTTTAACAACTTCTCGCACTTTAATAAACAGTTTAAGGCCTTTACAGGTCAAAACCCCTCAGAATATAGGAACGAGCTTAAAAATGTCTTGCAATAAATGCAAAGACTGTTCCCCAAACGTCCAGATTTACAGCTTTGTGAAAGCACCATGAGCTATTACCCACAGTTTTTGGGTCGGAAAGAAGCGGATACTCTTTATCATGTTTTACGTAAAAATGTACCTTGGCAGCAGGATTCCATTAAAATTTTTGGTAGGGATTATTTGCAACCCAGGTTAACGGCACTTTATGGCGACAATGAAAAGTCTTATAGCTATTCTAACATCACAATGCATCCCAAGAAATTTATACCGGAGCTACTAGAACTGAAACAAAATATTGAAGAAAAATGTAAAACGAAATTCACAACCTGTTTACTTAATTTATACAGAAATGGAAAGGATAGCAATGGCTGGCATGCAGATAATGAAAAAGAATTGGGCAAAGAACCAGTAATTGCATCAATTTCTTTAGGAGCGGAACGGTTCTTTCATTTAAAGCACCAAGAAATAAAAAGTGAACGATACAAATTATTACTGGAGCACGGTAGCTTATTGGTGATGGGCGGAAAAACCCAACATAAATGGTTGCATCAAATTCCCAAGACATCTAGGGAAGTAGGGGAACGGATTAATTTGACCTTCCGATATATACCATAAAAAAATCGACCGCCTAATACAAGTGGTCGATTTTTTATAGTGCCCATATCTTTACGAAAGTTGAGTACTGCCTTTAGCTACTGGGCAGGCAACTAATGTCCTCATAGCCAACTTTCAACATTAATATAACTTCAATTTTTGTTCCAAAGTATCTCTAATCGATAGGATTATAGCTTTTTTAGATGATTTGTTGTGAAAGCCATATTTTTAGATGTAAGAATTTTCTTTAAACCTGAAAATTACATTCTTATCCAAAAATATCGTTTAAAACTTTGGCCAAGCGAATGCCTCCTTTTTGTAATTGAACTTCCACCGTAGACCACCAATCATAACTGTATCTATAGTAGAGCTTCTCTCCTACTTCCACGGAGTTATATACCTCATTGGCCAAATCTTGGGTTTCATTCACCCAAGTGTATAAATCCCCTTCTTGTAAAGCTAATACTTCTTTTTTATTCAGCTTTGGAAGGGAAGATGCCAACTCGGTATAACTCATTTGATAATCATCGATCATATGGCTGTCCCAAACGCGATGCAGATTGGTTCCTTCACCAAACCATTGCAACTGTATGTCGTTGCCCCCCTTATCCTCTGCCCTGCCCACATGCAGGGGCTGATGGACATCTCCCATCAGGTGTACCAGCATTTTAAGATAGAATTGTTTGTCTTCTAAATTGCTTTCCTCATCTTTCAAAATGGCTATACATTTTTGAATCCCCATTACCACATCTCCATATGGGCTTGGTTCCACATCTTTGTATCGTTTATTTTCCGGCATGTTTACATAATGCCACGGTCCAAATTTCCGGTACGCAGTATCGGATTTAATTTCATCCGCAAAATTGGCTATCGTAGCCAAGCCTCTTCCGTTCAAAAGTGTTTTAATTATCTTTTTGGCTTTTCTGCTCAAGTGCTCCTGCGCTATTTTGCCCACCGCTCGGTGACCGGTTTTGGACCAATCCCCATCCGAAGCCATTAAAAAACTCGTACTAAATAATACAACGATCAATAAGATTCTCATAACTGCTTAAAATATGCCCCAAAAGTAGCGGATGAGATTAAATCTATTGTTAAGAAACACCTGCAATTCACGATTTAAATTGATATTGCAGCCCAAAATTGAAAAACATTGGTACTAAAAACGATCAAAAACAAGTTTCTACGGTACGGAATATTTGCCGTTATAGGCTTGATATTACTATTTCTCCTATTTATTTTAAGTATCAAATGGGGTGCTTGGGGTAAACTGCCCACTATAGAAGACTTGTCCGATTTTCAATACCAGCGGGCATCCGAAGTTTATTCTGCCGATAGCGTTCTCATAGGCAAGTACTATCTCTATGACAGGCAACCCATCGCTTTTGAGGATATCCCAAAAAACGTATTAGAGGCCTTGGTAGCCATTGAAGACGAACGCTTTTACGAACACAATGGTATTGATTACCCTAGTTTGGGCCGCGTAGCTCTAAAAACGATATTAATGCAAGACCAGTCCGCTGGTGGTGGTGGTACGCTCACCCAGCAGCTGGCAAAAAATCTATATCCCAGACGAGACCGCACCAAAGCCAATATCGTGGTGAACAAAATCAAGGAAATGATGATTGCCACACGTCTGGAAGACATTTTTAACAAAGAGGAAATTCTCACCCATTACCTGAATACGGTTTCATTTGGGGATAATACCTTCGGAATTGAAAGTGCCTCGCTTAAATTTTTTAACAAAAGAACCCAAGAATTGAATTTAGAAGAGGCTGCTGTTTTGGTCGGTATGCTGAAAGCCACTTATGGTTACAATCCCAGGGTTTTTCCGGAAAGAAGCTTGCAACGAAGAAATTTGGTATTGGCCTCCATGGCTAAGAACGAATTTATTTCGGAGAACGAAAAAGATAGTCTAGTAAAAACTCCCCTCTTTCTTAATTACCGCCAATACGACAATAATGAAGGTATTGCACCCTATTTCAGGGAAGAGGTTCGAAAGAAAATGCTCAAGTGGACACAAGAGCAGCAAGAAGAGGGAAACGAGTACAATATTTATACTTCGGGACTAAAAATTTACACCACGCTCGACTACAATATGCAATTTTGGGCAGAAGCGGCCATGCGCGAGCACATGCAATCGCTTCAAGCTAGTTTTGAAAAAAGCTACGGAAACAATGCTCCCTGGTTAAAGAATAAATCTCTCATCAATAAATGGATCAAGCAGTCTCCGCTATACAGAAAAATGAAGGCTGTAGGATTGGAGGAAAAACAAATCATGGATTCCCTTCAACAGAAAAAGAAAATGGTCTTGGTAGATTGGGAAGGAGAAAAAACTGTGGAGGCCAGTTCAATAGACAGCTTACAACATTATATGAAGTTTTTAAACACCGGCTCCCTATCCATAGACCCTCACAACGGAGCGGTCAAAACATGGATTGGCGGTGTCGATTTTGAACACTTTAAATTTGACCATGTAGCCCAAAGTAAAAGACAAGTAGGCTCAACCTTTAAACCCTTTGTTTATACTGCTGCCTTGGAAGTAGGTATAGAGCCCTGCACTTATTTTTCTGCGGAAGAGGTGGAATATGAAAATCTGAAAGGGTGGTCACCCAGCAACTCCGGAAATAAGGATGAAACCTATCTCAACTATTCTATGGAGGAAGCATTGAGCAACTCTGTCAATACGGTAGCCGTAAAGGTCTTGGAAAAAACAGGTATTGAAAATGTTATTACCATGGCCAAAAACATGGGCATTTTCAGTGAGCTGCCAAAGCAACCTTCTTTGGCGTTGGGTACCGGCGAAATCTATCTAAACGAATTGGCAGGCGCTTACGCCAGTTATGTGAATAAAGGCCGCGCTATACTGCCCTACTTCATCAAAACGATTGCTGACCAAAAAGATTCCGTGCTGGTTAAATTTGAACCCAAACGGGCTGTTGAACCCGCTTTCTCCGAACAAACCAGACAGGTAATGGTAGAGATGATGAAATCCACTATTGACAAGGGTACGGCTTCCCGTTTACGAACGACCTATAAATTGAATAATGCCATTGCTGGTAAAACAGGTACCACACAAAATAATAAAGATGCTTGGTTTGTGGCCCTAACCCCCAATTTGGTACATGTAACATGGGTAGGACTGGACAACCATGAAATAGGATTTAGAAGTACCAGTTTAGGTCAGGGAGCCAATGCCGCTTTGCCCATTTTCGCAAAATTGATGCAAGAAATGAACCGGCACCCCAGTTATAACGAGATTACAAAGGCACAATTTACTTCAACCGACCCAAAAGTTTTAAGTATGCTCGATTGTGAACCGGTTAAACGAGATGGATTTTTTAAACGGTTGTTTAAAAACCCTGATAAGAAAAAGAAGAAAAAATTCAGAAATTAAAAACGAAACTAGCTTTATAAGAGGCCTAGGCTTTGGCCACATCAATTCGTAGTTTTGTAGCTCCATAAATTCAGTGCTGTTTTGAAATATAAAATTCTTTGTTCCGATTTGGATGGAACCCTTCTATCCACCAAAAGTGATGTATCCGAATCAACCATATCTGAAATAAATAAAATTAAGTCCGCAGTCAGGACAATTTTGGTTTCAGCCCGTATGCCTAGAGGAATGCGCTACCTACAAAGGAGATTGGGTATTGAAGAACAGCCCATCATATGTTACAACGGTGCTCTTATTATTGATGGGGATGAAATTATTACTTCTACCGAAATAGCCATTGACCACGTCAAGGAAATATTTGCCATGGCCAATGTGAGACAAATAAAACTAGGTCTATACCATAATGATGAATGGTATGTAGAAGAAAATACGGAACGGGTGCGCAAGGAAATAAGATATACGCAAGCAACACCCGTTTTTAGAGATACGGAAGCCTCTATTCTTGATTGGTCCAACAGAGGTTTGGGAGCACATAAAATCATGCTGATGGGTACCAAGGATACTTCGGATGCCATTTATCCTGAGCTGGAAGAACGTTTTTCCAAGGACCTCAACTTATATCGTTCCAATGATACGCTTATAGAAATTGCGCCTAAATCGGTTTCAAAACTCACCGCTATCCAAAAACTGCTTCAAGAAAACGAAACCATGGAAGATGTAATTTCCTTTGGTGATAATTACAATGATGTGGAAATGATACAATATTCCGGTTACGGGGTAGCTGTTGGCAATGCCCGGGAAGAAGTTAAAGCCGTGTCCAATTTTGTTACCTTGCCCAATACGGAAGATGGCGTAGCGGTGTTTTTAAAAGAGCATCCACTCGTATAATTAAGTATATTTGGGCAAAAGCAATTTTATGACGGAACCTCTTATTACGGATGACACGGTAGTTTTTGGCTTGCTCACCCTTTGTTTGGGCTTTATTTTTTACACCTCTTCCATCACTACCGGTTTTTGGAAAAAATTCTATTCCGTGGTTCCCGCAGTATTAATGTGCTATTTGTTACCGGCCATTTTAGCCAGTTCCGGATTAATATCGGACGAGACTTCCAATCTGTATTTTGTGGCAAGTAGGTATTTACTGCCTGCAGCCTTAGTTCTTATGACCTTGAGTATTGACCTTAAGGCCATAAGTAATTTAGGTTCCAAAGCATTAATAATGTTCTTAACAGGCAGTGCCGGAATCATCATCGGTGGTCCTATTGCTATTCTTATCGTCAGTATTTTTTCTCCGGAAACAGTTGGAGGGAACGATTTTGATGCCGTCTGGCGAGGTCTTTCCACTATTGCTGGAAGTTGGATCGGCGGTGGTGCCAATCAGGCGGCCATGCTCGAAATCTTTAGGTACAACCCTGAAAAGTATGGTGGAATGGTACTCGTAGATATAGTAGTGGCCAATGTTTGGATGGCCGTTATTCTTCTTGGGGTGGGCAGAACCAAACAAATTGATAATTGGTTAAAAGCCGATACTAGTGCTATTGAAACCCTTAAGGTAAAAGTAACTGCCTTTGCTGAAAAAATTACACGAGTGCCTACATTAAAAGACTATATGATGATGCTCTTCTTTGCTTTTACAGCTACGGGTATCGCCCATTTTTTTGGGAATCACATCAGTACATTTTTGACCAACGGATTTGATAGCGTTAGCGACAAAAAAAGCTTTCTATCCTTTTTGGGCTCCAGTTTTTTCTGGATGGTGGTCATCGCCACTACTTGCGGAATAGCGCTTTCCTTTACAAAGGCTAAAAATTATGAAGGTGCCGGTGCGAGTAAAATTGGAGGAATATTTATCTACATTTTAGTGGCGACCATAGGCATGAAAATGGATCTGGGCAAAGTTCTGGAAAATCCGGGGCTTATAGCCATTGGTTTTATTTGGATTTCCATTCATGCAGGGCTACTTATTTTGGTGGCAAAACTCATAAAAGCACCCTACTTTTTCTTGGCCGTAGGTAGCCAGGCCAATGTAGGGGGCGCCGCATCCGCACCTGTTGTTGCCGCTGAATTTCACCCCTCCTTAACCTCTGTTGGGGTTCTTCTGGCCGTTTTTGGGTACGTAGTAGGTACCGGTGGGGCTCTTTTATGCGCTTACTTAATGGAAGTTGCATCTACGATGTAAACTTCTGTTTTTATACAAGCTGACAAAATCATTTTTTTTTGGATATTTGCGCCGATAAAAATTACTCATGAAGAAAATATCTTTTTTAGTTTTTGCGAGCCTACTTATTATTTCCTGTTCAGGAAATGGTTCAAAAGATACAATGATCGTAAACGGTAATGTTAAGGGGTTAAAGAAAGGCACCCTATTTTTGCAACATCTTATAGATACTACCTTGACCACAGTAGATTCTTTGGAAATTGCCGGGGATGGCGCCTTTCAATTGGAAACTGAACTTGAAAGTCCTGAAGTTTTCTACTTATACCTAAAAAAGGATGATGCCAATGATATTAATGATAGGATTACCTTTTTTGGCGAGCCCGGCACCATAACCATCAACACTTCATGGAATACTTTTGACATGAGTCCTGAAATTTCCGGTTCGGAAACCCAGAAGAAATTGGAAGAATACCAAAAAACCATGTCTAGGTTCAATATGCGAAATCTAGAAATTTTGCGCGAAGCATCCAATACAGAGAAACCATTGGATTCACTTCAATTGGACTCCCTACAACTTTTAAGCAATAAAAATTTAAAACGTGGTTATGCCTATGCCCTCAACTTTGCACTTAACCATAGAGACTCCTACATAGCGCCTTATATAGCCCTTAATGAAGTATCAGATGCCAATGTCATATATTTAGACTCTATCTATAAAGTACTGAGTCCGGAGGTTGCAGAATCCAAATACGGAAAAAAGCTAAAAGAGCATTTAGAAACTATAAAGCAAAAAAAAAACCCGGCTAAAAGCCGGGTTTTTTATTGATATTCTAAACGTTCTATGAACCTAATTGATTCACTTTTTCTACCAATCCAGTAGCTTTGGTTTCCAATTCGGCCCTAACATTTTTTAGGTGTTTTTGCCTATTTTCAACAGTTCTATCATTAACTTTTCCAATTAGCTCATCAAAAGTTGAGATGGTTTCATCTATAATTCCCTCTCCTTCCTTTGAAACCACATTGTTCTTAGAGTCATCTACGATGTAAACAGCTTCAATGATATCGCCCAATACGTTATTGATGTCTTTTTTTAAGTTTTTTACACTTGCCATAATAGGTATATTTTTGGCAAAAATAGGCTATTTACCCAGAACTTGTATCTAAAAAAAATAGTTGCTAAATAGTGACCTCCAATAATTTGGCTCCCTTGGTTTTTATCTGAATTCTTTGGGAAGCCGCAGCAACCAAAATAGTTTCTCCTTTTTGTATATCTGCCGAACCATTTTCATCGGAAATGGTGGCAGCACCTCCCACACACATATAAATTGTAAAGGAATCTCTAGAGGCTACATCTTGGCTTAAATCATTATCTAAATCCAAATAGTTGGTAGTAAAATATGGGCAGTCTACCATATCGTTCACCGTATTTTTGGCATTGGGATAATTCACCTTAAAATCATCTTTTTTGGTATAATCGATGGCGTCTAGAGCCATTTCAGTATGCAACTCTCTTAAGTTTCCATTTTTATCCCGACGATTGAAATCAAAAACACGGTAGGTAATATCAGATGTTTGTTGTATTTCTGCCAATAATACACCAGCTCCTATCGCATGTATTTTTCCGGTGTTTATAAAAAAAGTATTGCCCTCTGTTACCTTCTCATAATTCAATAATTCTAATAAGCTGTCATTTTCGAGGCTTTTGGCATATTCATCCTTGGTAACATCTTTATTGAAACCCACAATCAATTCCGCATCATCATCGGCATCCATCACATACCACATTTCCGTTTTCCCAAAGGAATCATGACGTTCTTTGGCCAATTCATCGTTAGGGTGCAATTGAATGGAAAGGTCTTTTTTGGCGTCTATAAACTTTATGAGAATGGGAAAATCCGTTCCAAAACGCTCATAAACACTCTTGCCAAGAAGATTTTCAGGTTGTTCATTAATAAGTTCTTGCAGGGAAGTTCCTGCCAATTCTCCATTAGCAATAACAGAGACATCATCCTTTACAGTGGAAAGTTCCCAACTCTCGCCAGTGATATCAGATTCAATAGGTTTTCCTAAAACATCTTTTAATTTGGTTCCTCCCCAAAGTCTTTCCTTTAATATGGGCTGAAATTTAAACGGGTATAGACTCATTGCTATGATTTTTTTAATGCGTTGATTGCTTCTGTTATGTGCTTTTCGGCATTCAAAAGATTATTGAACACCATAATAATTTTACCATTTTTGTCGATGACATAGGTTTCTCTACCGGGTAAAATTAACATACTTTTTCCTACTTTAAACGCTTTTCGTACTTCATTATTATTATCGGACAAAAGTATAAATGGAAGTTGGTATTTCTCGGCAAATTTTGAGTGACTATTTACCGAGTCGCCACTAATACCGATTACTTCAGCACCTAAATCTTTAAACTCCTCATAGCTATCACGAAAAGAACAGGCTTCTTTAGTACAACCTGGCGTATCGTCTTTTGGATAAAAATAGATGACCATAGGTTTTTTACCCAATAAATCTGAACTGGAAAACGGCTTTCCATGTTGGTCTTTAAGTATAAACTCAGGAATGGTATCGCCTACGTTTAATCCCATACTATCCGGAAAAGGTTACAAAATTGCGGGGCGTTTCATAGAGCACCACCTCAAGTTCATGCTCTTTTTTAATATGAGGCCTTAATTTTTGCCAAATAACTACAGAAATATTCTCAGCGGTCGGATTTAAATCTTTAAACTCTGGTACCTCAACATTCAAATTCTTGTGATCAAAGGCCTCTTCGATTTCAGATTTAATCAAATCTTTTAAATCCTTCATATCGATAACGAAACCGGTTACCGGGTCAATTTCACCCGTGACGCTTACCACCAACTCGTAGTTATGGCCATGAAAATTAGGATTGTTGCATTTGCCAAAAACCGCATCGTTCTTGGCCATGTCCCAATCCTTTCTATATAACCTATGCGCGGCATTAAAATGGGCCTTCCTACTTACCTTAACCTTCATCTTGGGTATCATTTAAGGTAATATGACTATAGAATTTCTCGAAAATGATTTTAAACCATTCTGTATATTGATTGGGATTTGCTTCGATATCTTTTTTAACATCCGAAGGTTTCATCCATTTCCAGGCAGCGACCTCATCGGGGTTAATTTCCGGACTGCCTTCAAATTCCCCCATCATAACATGGTCAAACTCGTGCTCCGTGAGTCCGTTATCAAAAACGGCCTTGTAGGTAAACGAGAACAATTCTTTTAAATCCGTCTTAAAACCCATTTCTTCCTGTAGTCTCCTTTTTCCCGCTTCAATATTAGACTCCCCCATTCTTTGGTGGCTGCAACAGGTGTTGGTCCATAATAATGGGGAGTGGTACTTATGAGCTGCCCTTTGCTGTAACATGGTTTCCCCGTTTTTGTTCATAACAAATACAGAGAATGCCCGATGCAATAGCGCTTTTTCATGGGCCTCCATTTTTCCCATGGTCCCAATAGGTTGATCGTTTTGGTCTACTAGAATTACTTGTTCTTCTTTCAAATGCAATTTATTTGTTGGGATAGGCTCAAAGCCTTCCTCACAAAAATAACATCTTTACGACCATATTAGAAAATGAGGAATATAAATAATAGTTAATGCGTCAATCTTAATTGAGATACAGATATCCACGAAGGTGCATCGTTTCCCCGTTCATTTCCTCATACTTTAGAATGTAAAAATAGGTACCTGAGGGCATCCTTTCCAAAGCGCCTTCGCTCAGCTGGTCTAAAGATTGCCCCGTAAAGTTATTTCCGTTAGAATCATAAGCATCGGTCTCATACATCAAAATACCCCAACGGTTATAGATTTCAAGGTGGTTGACAGGCCGTGATTCCAAACCGGTGATGGTCAAATAATCATGAACGTTATCCCCATTAGGAGTTACCACATTATATACGATTACCGGAGTATAAGGAGCCTCTAAGTAATTGGGAATTCCATTATTGTTTTCGTCATCATTGGCATAGTTTCCATCATTGTTACTATCTTCATCCATGGTCATAATTCCGTCGCCATCATCATCAATATCCCTATAATCCGATTCAAAGTCATTATCGGTATCAGGAAGGTCATTAACGGGATCGTCTATTTCATCGTTAATATCATCGTCAATAGCTTCTTCACCTTCATAACCATCGTCTAAACCATCGTTATCTTTATCAGAACCGATAAAAATCACATCGGGCATACCGTCATGGTCGTGGTCATGAGCCTCCGTAGCATCTAATATGTTGTCATTGTCACTATCCGTATCTAAGTAATCTGGTAAATCTTCTCCATCCGTATTTACAGGAATCAAACCCTCGTTGCCATCCTGCTCATAGGCATCATCCAGACCATTGTTATTTTCATCTAGATTACTTGGCGGAGTATATCCTGAAGTGGTTTGAGCCTCCACATTATCAGGAATACCATCGTTGTCACTGTCAATATCCAAATAATCCGGGAACTCGTCGTTGTCTGAATTGGTAGGATTGGTAGACGGGTCGTTATCGCCATCGGAATTCAAATCTTCAAAAGCATCGGTAATACCATCGCCATCACTATCAAGAATCAAGCTGGTCATGGACAATTGTGCCGGAACTGTGGCTGCAAAAGGATTACATAGATTCTGGCTACTGGTGGCCGTTAGTCGGTACAAACCCGTAAGGGATGAGTTCACGCCCCTAACCGTCAACTCTTGGGTCTCAGCACCCGAATAATTTGCATCATTAGAGAGGTTGACCCATGTTATGCCATTATCACGGCTATTTTGCCATCTATACAAAAGATCCGGACCGCTAATACCTGCAGTAAAAACCACAGTTTCGCCTGAATTGGCTTGTACGTTATCAGGGGAGGCAAGCACTGTCATGTGCGCGCTGGCTTGGGTAACCTCGGTAGTCGTACCGGTATAGCCGCCTTGCCCGGTAATCTGACCGTAGGCATCGATGGTAACGGGAGAAGTTCCTAAAATAAAATCCCCGTCATTATCTGAGTGACCAGCTTCGGTGGTGTCTGCACAGGTATCATTATCACTGTCCAAATCTTGATGATCAGGATTCATATCACCATCGGTATCCTGTTCTTGGCAGGAAGAAATCCTCACCGTAAAATCGTCAAAAACGGAATAAGCCACATTCCCATCGTTTTGCTGATTATAAGTATAAACACGTATGGTATAAGTCGTATTCTCTTCCAGATTAAAATAGGAACCTGCGGGCATGAGGTCAAAAAATTCAGAAACTCCATTAGTGGGATAGTGTACCCTAATATCGGAGTAGAGTAGTACGGAAGTAGTAAAATTATCGTTGGAAATGGCGATGGCCGCATCATAGCTATTGCCCACCGTGGTACCATTGGAATTGCGAAACCAATTAACTCCCATACGTTCAATTAATGGGTTGATTAACCCGGAAGCCGTGGTAAACGAAACTTCTATATATTCTGATTGGGTCAGCGCCTCTTGATAGGTGTCGGCCTCTATTTGGGAAATCTGTAATTCTGAACCCGGTGAAGCTGCGGTAATGCCCGCTCCGGTGACAATAGAGCCGGTGTTGGCCAAAAACCAACTACTAAAGGCAGGGTTTTGTTCAAAATCCACTTCACGTGTACCTACGGGACTATTGAACCCCCAAGCAAAATAATCATCATCTATACAATCTTGCGCTTCAGAACTATCTAAAATACCATCATTATCATCATCAACATCGGTTCGGTTGTCTATACCATCACTGTCGGTGTCGTAATCAACGGTAATGTACACCGAAGCTATATCTGTATTTCCGCCTGCATCGGTAATTTCGTATGTAAAAATATCCGTTCCTAAAAAATCATTTGTGGGAGTATAAGTAAAATAATCATCGTAAGAATCCGCCGTTCCATTGTCCATTAAAATCACAGAACCATTCGTTGGCTGACTGAAATTGGTCACGGCACCGTTTAATCGGGGGCCTGCACTCCCAAAGTTATCGTTCAAAAGAATTTCTATTGAATTATCAGCTGAGTTAACGCCTACGTTGGCACTATCAAAAACAGCTTCCAACTTAATAACTATTATGGCCGTACCCGTATCACAAACACCGGTGTTGGGTGCAGGAAGACAAACCTGATATTCAAATGTATCATTTCCCGTAAATCCGGGATTTGGAATATAATTAAAGCTTCCATCAGGATTAAAAACCAGTGTACCGTTCGTTGGGTTGCTCAATAAAGTATAGGTACTGCCAGCAGGTACTAAATCATTTTCGGCGATATTTCCATTACCTTCCCTATCCAATTTTATGCGAAGACTATCATCTTCGGCATAAGTCTGCATCAGAAAGAATTTACCATCACCATGGTCATTGGTTGCACCCATGTAGCGAATAGAGGTAATTATGGAGCCGACGGGTGCCAATTCAGAAAGCTCATAAAGGGCAATTCCTATCACCTGCCCATTTTCATTATTTCTACCGCTGCTCCAATAATCACTATTTGTGGTTGGAGCGGCTTGTGGGCCAACTCCGGTCAAGTTACCCTGATTACGAACAAAGGTGCTACCTAACATCTGTTCCGGGCCTCCGACTGCGGGTATTCCGTATAGTTCTATATACATACAATTATTTCCGCCACGTTCGGTTACCGCAATAACGCCGTCGGGATTGGAAGGAATTCCAGGGTTATAAGAAATGGTCTGAATCTGGGCATCGGTAGTACTTAGGGCCGAATAGTTCCCACAAAAATTACGTCCGTTTTGATTGCTCTGAAAGTAATGGTTCAGATTTAATGATTGATAGGCATTCAATGCCTCGGTGCCCCAATTAGCCGCATCGCTACCGGTAACAATTCTTGTACCGTTGTTCCAAATATTGTTTTCTCCATCACCACCTGGCCCCAAACGAGTCATTTCATAATTGCTAGGTACCACAAACGTAGTATAATCAACTCCGTTTATAGTGATGGATTGTAAGTTGGCAGGGTCTGAAAATACGCTCTGATTATTTGCCCAACTAAAGGTAACCCCTGATCGAATAGAAGTTGCTTGTCCCCAACTTATGGAGATTGAGAACCATATAAATAATGTAGGCAGTAATAGTCTAGATAGATTTACTGGGGGATAATATTTTACCATAGGCTAAGCATTCATTTCTAGTTGAAGTAGTTTGGGACCTACAACAAACAAAATTATAGCTCAGCAAAACAGATCGGCAATTTTCACGTCCTAAGGCACTTTTTCCCGTTTGAAAACCCTTTTTCGAGCAGATTGTTTAAAACCAAAGAAAGCCTAAAATGAACAATAGACAGTACTGATCGATAAACGGCACCAATCAAAAATAAAGAAGTTGCCATCCGAGGATAACAACTTAGTTTATCAATTGATATATGAAGTTATGTATTTAAAAGAATCTAGGGGATTTTAAGTTACCTTGGGTACTTATGAAGTCGTAACGCAAAATAACCTCAAAAGAACCATCATTGTATAGCGCATTTCCTAACTCCGTAATTTCACGGTCATAGGCCATACCAATTAAAAACTTGTTGGAAACACTGAACCCTACCAAACCACTAAAAGCAGCATCCCACCTGTATGCGGCACCTAAAATAAATTTCTCGTTGAGCATGAAGTTGGCCGATAAGTCAACTTGTAAAGGCGCACCTTTAACCGCTTTAGTCAATATGGAAGGTTTAAACTTAAGATTATCATTTAAGTCCCATACATATCCTGTTATAAGGTAAAAGTTCATTTGTTCCTTTGCGGTGGAAGGAGTTGGACCTTCCTTGAAGTGTTTAGTTTCTAAAATTCTAGGAACGGATATTCCTGCATAAAACCTTTGCGTATGATAATATACCCCTGCTCCTACATTGGGAGAAAACTGATTGTCTACATCGCTTTGCAAATCATTATCCGGAGCTATCTGGTTTAATTCTGAATATCTAATATCCAATAAATGGGCTGAGCCTTTTAACCCAAAACTCAATCTACCTTCATTGGAGGTGTATACCGTATAAGAAAAATCAATGTCAAAATAAGTTTCCGATGTAGGCCCTATTTGGTCATTAACAATGGACAAACCAAGCCCCACCCCTCTATAACCTATAGGTGAATGTATATTAAAGGTCTGTGTTTTAGGCGCTCCATCTAAACCAATCCATTGTGACCTATGCAATAAGGCTGCACTTACATGTCCTCTAGAACCTGCATAACCAGGGTTTACACTCATGGTATTGTACATATACTGGGTATACTGTGCATCTTGTTGGGCATTAATTTCATTACAAGTAATAAAACCACCGAAAATCAATAGTAGCAATACTCTTGTGACTTGTAATTTTAGATTTGGGGTAATCATTTGCACTATCTATTTAGGTATATGTATCCGTTCAAATTTTTGGTCTCTCCGTTATCTATTTTGTATTCAAGGATATAGAAATAAGTTCCTACAGGAAGTTTTCTATCCACATCTACGGTAACCCTTCCTTCCGAAGTTCCATCAAAGGTATTTCCTTGGGTATCGTAAGCCTGAGTACTATAGACCAATACACCCCATCGATTGTAAATTCTCAAGGAATTATCCGGGAAATTTTCCAAACCATGTATGGTGAGTACATCATGAACCCCATCGCCGTTTGGCGTAATCACATTGAATACCTCTATTTGTTGTTCATCTGCATTGGGTTCTAGGTATTCTGGAATACCATCATTATCGCTATCATCATTGGAATAGTCTCCATCGATGTTCACATCCTCATTTTTACTCTCAATTCCGTCATTATCGTCATCGATATCCCTATAATTACTTTCTCCATCTCCATCTGTATTTGGAAGGTCATTATAAGGATCGTTAATTTCGTCGTTCACGTCTAGATCAATGGCAGTTTCTCCTTCATAACCATCGTCCAGACCATCATTATCCTTATCCGATCCAATTAAACTTACTTCCGGTATACCATCTTGATTGTGGTCATGTGCTTCAATTCTATCAGGTATATTATCATTATCACTATCCTCATCCACATAATCAGGTAGCCCATCACCATCGGTATCTTCCGGTATCAGACCTAATTGACCTCCGGTCTCATACGCATCGTCCAAACCGTTTCTATTGGCATCGGTCAAACTAGGAGCTGTGTATCCCACTGTTGATTGAGCTTCCACGTTATCTGGAATTCCATCATTGTCACTATCAATATCCAAATAATCCGGAATGCCGTCTCCATCTGTGTCCGTGGGGTTGGTTGAAGGATCATTGTCCGCATCCAAGTTTAAATCCTCAAAGGAGTCAAGAATACCGTCGTTATCCGAGTCTAAATCTTCGGCGTCCGTTACCACTATAGAAATAGATGCCGAACTGCAATTTCCAATTGCATCACACAAGGTGTAGTTAAAGGATTCCGTACCAATAAATCCATCATTAGGAATAAAGGACACTACATCATCTGACGGATCATTTGGTGTTCCCCCATCATTGATGGATACTATTCCATTGGTTGGATTTTCTACCGTTAATGTTCCAGTGGCAGGTACATCATTATCATTATCCATAATGTGTATTTCTACTGGTGTTCCTTCGGTTGTGGCCACGGCATCATCGATAGCGTCCACAATAGGGTTCACATTCACCGTCACTGAAGCTGTACTACAATCGCCAAAGGTGTTGCAAACACTATAATTGAAAGTATCCGGACCATTATAATCTGGATTTGGAACATAGGTCACAATATCATCTGTAGGGTCATTAGGCGTATCATTGTTATCAATTGTTACCTGACCATTATTTGGATCCCTAGAAATAGTTAGTGATCCAGAATCCGGTAAATCGGAGTCATTGGCATAGATATCGACAATTGTGGAAGTGTCTTCATCCAATGACACCAAATCATCTACCAAAATGGCTGATTCATCAATACATACCACCGTAAAATTAGGAAGGCTCTTACTGTTTCCGGCCTTTAGAATGGTGGCGGTATACTTTTCAACGGTCTGGGTGGCTATTACCGTGGGTTGCATTTGGTCTCCAGCTACCGTTGGACTCCAGGTGAGCGTGGCACCTGGCGGCAAAGGGTTTCTAGAAATATCTAACGTAACCTCGTTATAAGGTGAATTACAATTGGTAACTATAAAATATCCCGTAGCATTATGTCCGCATGCCGTACCATCATACGTAGCGAAATACACCCCTCTTTCGGTTACTTCATAAAAGGAATCCGTACCTAAAACCGTACTTGTATCCGATGCTTCGTACCATCGATAGTTACTTTCATCGCCCCCATTGGGCGCCTGAAGTAAAAACTGGGCATTTGAAGCTGCAATTCCTAATATTGTTAGGACAATACCAAGTACAATGGCCTTATATGTAGCGATGGTTTTCAATTTTATTCTATCGGATTATATTTATTTAACCATAAACACTACGTTGATCAGGGAATTGTAATCTGCCGGTTGCCCTATAATTGTATAGGTCAGAACACCATTGGCATCAATTGACATAGTTCCCGTATCAAAAACAGTAGGATCAGCATACGTTACATAGTAATATAATTCTGTAGCCCCATAGGTAGGCAGCGCAGCTGGAGCTCCAGCACTAGAAACAGTTGGCGTTCCATACTGAGCCGTATATTGCGCGTATAGATCAATTGTAAACGTTCCGTTAATGGAAGCATCAACTGCAATGGATGGAGGGTAAAAAATGCGTGCTGCCTTAGAGGTTATAGGGGCTATCGCCTCAATAACTTCTTGGACATTGGTTTCATTTGTTGGTGAAGCCTCTCCAGCCTCATCTACATCAATTGGAGTTCTTAAAGGCACCTCATCATCATATTGGTCGTCAGAACCAAGACTTGAGAGTGGAACGTCCAAGTTTCCTCCACCATCGGTCAAACGGAGGTTTCCACCGACGACTCCAAAACTGTTGTTGTATTCGTTACCTACCACAGAATCGGCATCATTTACATTAATTGTTATACTGTTTCCTCCGGATATCGAAATATCTCCAGGACTGTTATCCGTTGAAAGAGTTTGATCATCGGTAGCCGGGTCACCTGCTGGACCTTGAGGGCCTGCGGGACCTTGTGGACCTATTGCTCCGTCTGCTCCTGCCGGGCCTTGGGGGCCTTGTGGGCCTGTTGCTCCATCTGCTCCATCAGCACCTGCTGGGCCTTGGGGACCTGCGGGACCTGTTGCTCCGTCTGCTCCGTCCACTCCTGCGGGGCCTTGCGGGCCTGCGGGACCCTGTGGGCCTGTTGCTCCGTCCGCACCATCTGCACCTGCGGGACCTTGGGGTCCTTGTGGGCCTGTTGCACCATCCGCTCCGTCCGCTCCTGCCGGGCCTTGGGGACCTTGTGGACCTGTTGCACCATCGGCTCCGTCTGCTCCTGCCGGACCTTGAGGGC
>NZ_JACYFJ010000004.1 GCF_014855495.1 Euzebyella saccharophila
CCGAAGGAAAAAAACGAAAAAAAACAACTTTCAATGAGCGTCCAAAACAACAACCTTCGTTGTTTTTCGGGCTGCAAATGTAACACCATTTCCCATCCCCGCAACTATTTTTTCAAGGTTTTTTTTAATTATTTTTAGATTATAAAAAAACATCGGCCTAAACACCTAAAAACAAATACTTTAAGAGTGCTACATTAGAAAAGGGCATCTAATATAATTCTAAAAATTTATCTACGCAAGTACCTTTTAAACTAAATCGTAAAATTTCTCCTACACACGAACTGTGTCCTATCAATTTTGATGAAACAATAATTTGAATACATCAATATTGTATGCCTAATCAGGGAATAGTATCTTTGCACGCATTTATTAAACTAAACATGATTAAAATAACCCTTCCGGACGGAAACGTAAAAGAGTATGAAAGCGGTAGCTCTCCTTATGATGTGGCACAAAGTATAAGCTCTGGGCTGGCACGCAATGTAATTTCTGCAAAATTTAATGATACCGTGGTTGAGACAACCACTCCATTAACGGAAGACGGCTCCCTTACCTTATATACATGGAACGATACCGAGGGAAAAAAAGCCTTTTGGCATTCTTCCTCACACATTCTTGCCCAAGCTTTGGAAGAGCTGTACCCTGGAATTAAGTTGACAATTGGTCCTGCTATTGAAAATGGTTTTTATTATGATGTGGATTTTGGAGAACACAGCGTTTCCGAAAAAGACTTCCCAACCATTGAAAAGAAAGCCTTAGAGATAGCCCGCGGAAAACACGACTTTAAAATGCGTTCCGTTACCAAGAACGAAGCTCTTACCTATTATAAGGAAGAAGGAAATGAGTTTAAGGTAGAGCTGATAGAGAATCTGGAAGATGGGACAATTACTTTTTGCGACCACGACACTTTTACAGATTTATGTAGAGGTGGCCATATACCCAACACCGGAATCGTAAAAGCCTTTAAAATCTTAAATGTTGCCGGAGCCTATTGGAGAGGTGACGAGAACAAACCGCAGCTTACTCGTGTTTATGGTATATCCTTTCCTAAACAAAAAGAGCTTACGGAATACTTGGCTATGATTGAAGAGGCCAAGAAGAGAGATCACCGAAAGTTGGGAAAGGAACTGGAACTTTTCACCTTTTCCCAAAAAGTTGGTCAAGGTCTACCCCTATGGCTACCAAAAGGTGCCGCACTAAGGGAACGGTTGGAGCAATTTTTAAAGAAAGCCCAGAAGAAAGCCGGTTATGAAATGGTAGTATCACCACATATTGGCCAAAAAGAATTATATGTTACAAGTGGTCATTATGAAAAATATGGAGCAGATAGTTTTCAGCCCATACATACACCAAAACAGGACGAAGAGTTTTTATTGAAACCAATGAACTGTCCGCACCATTGTGAGATTTATAACGTAAAGCCTTATAGCTACAGGGAACTACCTAAAAGATATGCCGAATTCGGCACGGTATACAGATACGAACAGAGCGGTGAGTTACACGGCCTTACCAGGGTAAGAGGTTTTACCCAAGATGACGCTCATATTTTTTGTACCCCAGACCAGCTAGACGAAGAGTTTAAAAATGTTATTGACCTTTCTTTATATGTATTGACTTCCTTAGGTTTTGAGAACTTTACAGCCCAGGTTTCCGTAAGGGATATGGATAATTTGGATAAGTACATAGGCACGGCCGAAAATTGGGAGAAAGCTGAAAATGCCATCATCAATGCCGCAAAAGAAAAAGGTCTCAACTTTATTGTTGAACAGGGTGAAGCCGCCTTTTACGGCCCAAAACTGGACTTTATGGTAAAGGATGCCTTAGGCAGGCAATGGCAGTTGGGTACCATACAGGTAGATTACAACCTTCCGGAACGTTTTGACCTTACCTATAAGGGTAGCGATAACGAACTACATAGACCGGTCATGATTCACCGCGCACCCTTTGGCAGTATGGAAAGATTTATTGCTTTACTTCTAGAGCATACTGGAGGGAACTTCCCTCTTTGGCTGATTCCTGAACAGGCTATTGTACTGCCCGTGAGCGAGAAACATGAAAAATATGCGGAAAAAGTTTTAAATTCCTTAGAAAATAACGAAATTCGCGCGCTCATTGATGACAGGAACGAAACTGTTGGAAAGAAAATACGGGAAGCAGAAATGAACAAATTACCGTTCATGCTTATCGTAGGGGAAAATGAAGAACAAGCAAATACCATTTCCGTAAGAAAGCACGGAGGTGAAGATTTAGGTTCCATTTCCGTTGAAAGTTTCGTAGACTTGGTATCTAAAGAAATAAATAGTACCTTAAAGTCGTTTTAGAAAATTTAAGTTTAATTAAAATTATTAAGTCATAGCAATAAGAAAAAGATTTAGGCCTCAACCAAGACGGGAGA
This sequence comes from Euzebyella saccharophila, assembly GCF_014855495.1. Taxonomy (GTDB): domain Bacteria; phylum Bacteroidota; class Bacteroidia; order Flavobacteriales; family Flavobacteriaceae; genus Euzebyella; species Euzebyella saccharophila. The sequence goes on from NZ_JACYFJ010000004.1 coordinate 2,396, forward strand.
ATAAAAATCCCCATAATATCAATGAAAAAATCAAGGCTCCTGAAGTCCGGTTGGTTGGCGACAATGTAGAAGTAGGTATTTACCCCATAAGAAAAGCCCGTGAAATTGCGGAAGATATGGGATTGGATTTGGTAGAGATTTCACCAAAGGCAGAACCGCCGGTGTGTAAAATCATGGAGTATAAAAAGTTTCTTTACGAACAAAAGAAACGCGAAAAGGCCATGAAAGCCAAAGCTTCAAAGGTTGTAGTTAAAGAAATTAGATTTGGTCCCAACACGGATGATCACGATTACGAGTTTAAAAAGAAGCATGCTGAGAAGTTTTTAAAGGACGGTGCCAAATTAAAGGCATATGTATTCTTTAAAGGAAGATCTATTGTTTACAAAGACCAAGGTGAAATTTTACTTCTAAGGTTGGCCCAAGAGTTGGAAGAATTGGGTAAAGTGGAACAAATGCCAAAACTTGAAGGGAAGCGAATGACCATGTTCATTGCCCCTAAGACAAAAAAATGAGACCGGTTTCAATTACCGGTATTTAAAATAAACTGAACGCTGCCCATACTGTTTGGGCAGCGTTTAGCATGAAAAGTGAGATAATAATTAAATAGGAAAAAATGCCTAAGCAAAAAACAAAATCCAGTGCTAAAAAGCGGTTTAAGCTTACCGGTACTGGTAAAATCAAAAGAAAGCACGCTTTTAAGAGCCACATTCTTACGAAGAAGTCTAAAAAGCGTAAGCTTAAATTAACTCACAGCACTCTTGTCCATAAATCTGACGAGGGTAGTGTGAAGGAACAATTGTGTTTAAAATAATTGTTCTAAAAAGGTAATTTATTAACCATGGAGTTGGGCTATTGAAGAGTTAAGAGTTAATCGTTTTAAATCATACTCAGACTATTTTTTAAGACCATTAACAGATTAACCGCCTGCTACAAAAAAAATTAAAATTATGCCAAGATCAGTAAATGCAGTTGCTTCTAGAGCCAGAAGAAAAAAGGTAATGAAGCAAGCCAAAGGTTACTTTGGAAGACGTAAAAACGTTTGGACAGTAGCCAAAAATGCGGTAGAAAAAGCAATGCTTTATGCTTACCGCGATAGAAGAAACAAGAAAAGAACCTTCCGTGCTCTTTGGATTACCAGAATTAATGCTGGTGCCAGATTACACGGTATGTCTTACTCACAATTTATGGGTAAGGTTAAAGCTAATGGAATTGAATTGAACCGTAAGGTATTGGCAGATTTGGCCATGAACCATCCGGAGGCATTCAAAGCTATAGTTGAAAAGGTAAAATAATTGTAGAAAATTTATCTCACTTTTAAAATCCGGTTCTAACGAGCCGGATTTTTTTATATCCCAAAAGCACTTAATACCAAGTTTCTGGACCAAGCTCCATTACGGTGCTCACAAAGATAGATACCTTGCCACACACCTAAATTTAACCTACCCTTATAAATAGGAATCTGAACTGAAGCTCCCATTAAAGAACTTTTGATATGTGCGGGCATGTCATCTGGCCCTTCATAGGTATGGATATAATAAGGCGCATCTTCCGGTACCATCTGGTTCATGTGACTTTCAAAATCCGTTCTAACAGTTGGATCCGCATTTTCATTTATGGTAAGACTGGCAGAAGTATGCTTTATAAAAACCTGAAGCATGCCTTTTTCAATCTCCCTAATTTCAGGAAAGCCCTCAAGAACTTCCTTGGTTACCAAGTGAAAACCTCTTTCGCGCGCCTTTAAGGCTATTTGTTTTTGATAAAATTTCATGAGCGTTTGCTTCCGTATGTCAAATAAATGTAAAACTTGCTAAAACTAAGCTATTATCCAATCATAACAAATACCTTTGCCGTTTTCAAAATTGAAACTTATGGATTTGTCTGCAATAAAGATGGTGGTAACCGATATGGACGGTACCCTACTCAACTCCAATCATGAGGTAAGCAATGAATTTTTTGAGCTTTTTGAACAACTTAAAGAAAGAGGAATCATCTTTGTTGCCGCAAGCGGAAGACAATATCATAGTATTATAGACAAGCTAGAGCCCATAAAAAATGACATCATAGTCATTGCAGAAAATGGTGGGTTCGCCAAACAAAAGGACGAAGTTCTGGTCTCCACTCCCCTTTCCCAAGAATCCAAAAAAGAAGTTTTAAAAATTCTTGAATCCGTAGAAAATATACATCCCGTCCTATGTGGAAGCCAAAAGGCCTATATTAGAAACGATTCTACCGAGTTTGAGGATAAATTAAAAGAATATTATACGGAATATGAACTACTTGAAAATTTATCTGATTTTAATGGTGAAATACTTAAAATAGCCATTTACCACCATGTTAATTCTGAAAAATATATCTATCCCTCAGTATCCCATTTAGAAGGCAAGTTAAAAGTAAAAGTTTCCGGCGAAAACTGGGTGGATGTTTCCAGCCCCAACGCGCACAAAGGTTTCGCTTTAAAAAAGGTTCAAGAGATGAACAATGTAAAACCACATGAGACCATGGTTTTTGGTGATTATAATAATGACCTGGAAATGTTGGCCTTGGCCGATTTTAGTTTCGCTATGGAAAATGCGCATCCCAATGTGCTCCAAGCTGCCAATTACAAAACTGCCAACAACGATAACTTAGGCGTAGAACGTATTCTACAGAAACTTTTGTCACAATAATACCAGCTCCATACTTTTGAACTAAGTTCCATTGAAGTCAATTAGTTGATTTCCCTTGGTAAGAAACCGTAGTATTTTTTGAATGCTGCGGTAAAATGTTGAGGATTTTTATATCCTACTTTTTGAGAAATATGAGCAATGGTCGTGTCCTTTTGTGAAAGCATTTGATAGGCCCTTTCCATCCTTAAAGAAGTTAGGTGCTTAAAGAGTGTAGTTCCATAAGCCTGCTTAAAATCATGTTTCAACTTAGACGTATTAACCCCTGCAAATTGTGCGAGCTGTGGGATGGTTATGGATTTGGACATGTTTCTCTGCAAAAATATATGCACTTTCTCCATTAATGCATCTTCAATTTTAGGGGGTCTGGCAGGAACTATACCCAAAGAAATACATTTTGGCTTTTTCACAAAAAGAGCTTCAACTAGCTCAATAACCTTTGCCTCTAAATAGGATTTTCTAAGGGCTCCTTGCAATGAACAGGTTTTTATGTTATTTATTAATTCACAAAGATAGTTTGTCAATGGTTGGTTATGTTGCCAAAAAGGTAGACAATCGTCGTCTTTATCATCCTTTAAAAAACCAATTAGTTTACTGTTTAAATTACCGATTACAGACAGAAGAAACTCCTTTTTAAAGTGAAGTTCAAAAGAATGAATGATGGTACTACGCAATCTATAAGACCTTTTACCTTTCTCTACTTTCAAAAAATTAAAATAGCCTTCCCCTAAAAATTGTTTGCTATTACCATCTTTTCCCAAGCTTACCTGAGTACCAACCAACTGAAAATGCAACTTAACCATTTCGCTACTAATATTTAGGCCAAGTTTTGAATTCTTTTCCTGTTTCAGTTGAGTCTCAAATATGCTACATCCATTAAGCTCTTGAAGGCGCCACTCACCTTTTATGCCCCACATATTCAACTCTTCTTCTTGAACAAGAAAATCTTCCTCAGAGTATGCAGAAGTCATAAGATTTATCCATGGTGCTTCAATTTTAGCGGTCATATATTGGTTTAATGAACAATACTTCCGATTGCGTTATACAAACTTCCTTTCTCGTTACTGTTCGCAAATATGTCGCATATATTTTTGCAATCCAAATTATATTTAATCATTCTAAATAAAAACAGTAGTGAGGTTTTGGATTTTCGCCTTTATTTTATTTTCGGTATCTAATATTGGTTTGGCCCAAAATACCTCATCGATAACCGGTACTGTCCTGTCAGAAAATGGTGAACTATTGTTTGGCGCTACAATTGTACTGAAAGAAAACCGGAAAGGAGCTCAATCAGATACTGCTGGAAAATATACGCTCCGCAACATTCCAAATGGCAGTTACACCCTTACTGCATCTTATATAGGTTTTAAGACCCTGTCCAAGTCCATAGAAGTTGGTGAAGGCCAAAAAATAGAAATCAACTTTGTCCTTACCGAAAACACTGAGGAACTAGAGGAGGTAACGGTACAAGGTAAATCTGAAAAAACAGCACTAGAAACCAAGGGGTTTTCCGTAAGCTCCATTGAGACCGAGGAAGCCGGTCTAAGAAGTATACAGACCAATGAGCTACTTAATGCTACCGTAGGAGTTAAAATAAGGCAAAATGGTGGACTAGGTTCGAATGTTCAATACAGTTTAAACGGACTTTCCGGTAGGGCTGTAAGCATATTTATAGACGGTATTCCCATTTCCGTCTATGGTTCTTCCTTTAGCTTAAATAGTATACCTCCTTCCATGATCAAGAACATTGAGGTGTACAAGGGAGTAGTACCAGGACATTTATCTACTGATGCCGTAGGTGGGGCCATTAACGTGGTACTGCGCCAAGAAGCCCGCAATAACTTAAACGCCTCTGTTTCCTATGGATCCTTCAACACCTTGCAAACCTTTTTAAATGGAGCATACCGATTGAATAATTCCGGATTTACGGTAAAGGCATCGGCCTTTCATAATTACTCTGATAATAATTATAAAATTTCCGGAGGCAAAATCGTGGATATTGCCCCAAATGGGGTTGAAACACCTATAACAGCCAGAAGATTTAACGACGCCTACCGATCAACCGGGGGCATGGTACAACTAGGATATACCAATGTAAGCTGGGCCGATCAATTTATGTTGGGCGTAACCGCCTCGGATGAATATAACGAAGTGCAACACGGTACCTTTGTAACCGTTATGCCCTACAAGGGCCGCTTTTTAGAGTCGGACGCTATTCTGGGCAACCTGTCCTATCGAAAAAAAGATTTGTTTACCAGGGGCCTTGAATTAAATATTAACGGAGTATACGGTAAACGCAGCCGTGTGGTAAACGATACCGTAGCCGATGCCTATACCTGGACCGGTAACAGATTGATTAGGTTTGATGGCGAGTACCATAGCTATCCGTGGGGCTCACAAAATGAGGGCGGCCCAACCCTATTGCATATAGACCGCAAAGTATCTTCCATACGATCAGGCCTCTCATACGCCGTCAATCCAAACCACAAGTTGTTGTTCAACCACGTATATAGTGGAGTGGATAGAGATGATAGGGACGAGATGGTATCCCTATTGGAAAACACCTTCCAATCTACAAGTGATCTTTACAAGAACATATTTTCGTTGAGCTATGAACTAAATGCTTTTAAGAATAAGTTTAAATTAAACGCTTTTGGCAAACATTACCTTCAAAAAGTATTAAACAATCAACCTGTATTTAACGACGACAATGAGGTTGTAGAGGAAGTGTACGAAAGCAATATCGACTTTACAGGTTTTGGTTTTGCCTCTTCTTACATCCTTATCCCTGAAGTCACCTTATTGTTATCGGCCGAAAGAGCCATTCGTCTACCCAGTGAAAACGAGGTTTTTGGGGATGCGGGAGAAAATTTGCTGCCCAACCTCACCATAGAACCAGAAACCAGTGACAATATTAATGTGGGTGTGCGTTTAGGAAAATTCAATTTTAAAAAACATGGGCTTACACTTAGTACCAATCTATTTGCACGCAATATTGAGAATAGAATAGGGTTACCGGCCAATGCCGAAGCCTTAAGGGAAAGTGACGAATTTGTACAGTTTGCCAATTTAGAGAATACCGCAGAATCCAAAGGAATTGAGTTTGAATTGTTCTATTCCTATAACAATAACCTTGGCTTTAATTTTAACATGACTAAAATGTCCTTGACCACGGTCAACCAAGGTTTTGAGACCGATGTGCCCAATGTTCCTTTGTTTTTTATGAATGGTGGATTGCGCTATGGCCTTGATAACGTTATCCAAACAAAATCCCTTCTCAACCTTTTTTACAATGTGTACTATACGGATGAGTTTGCCTATAAATTTTCTCAAGGCACAAATACAGTTGGAGGTAGGTCAATCCCAGAACAACTATCACATGATTTTGGACTTAGTTACACTTTTCCAAAGAAAGATTTTATTGTAAGTCTGGATGTGAAAAACATTTTTGACCAAGCAATTTATGATAATCTGTCCGTACCAAAACCGGGCAGGGCCTTTTACGTAAAACTGAATTATATAATCAATAATCTTTAAATATCTAAATAGAACATAATATGAAACGACCCAATTTAAATCTGAAATCATTTGCCATGGCCCTACTGGCTGCTGGCTTTATGACTGCTTGTAGTAGTGATGACAGCGCCCCTACTCCAGAGCCTGAACAGGAAGAGCAGGAGCAAGAAGAAGAACAAGAGGAAGAAGAGCAGGAAACGAGATGGATTACCATAGCTGGCGCCAAAATGGATGAAACACCAGGTAATGGTAATGGTGGTACTTTAATCTATTCCGTAACCAGTACAGAAGCAAAAGATCCTACTGTGCAGATTGACCCCTTTAACAATGGTTTCGAAGCTCCTTCCAATAGAACTGCCAGATTACAGGCATCAGAAGACGGAAGCACCATTTTCAACATCAGCTATGCCGGAGATACGGGTGGCAACTACACCAAGTACACTGTAAACGGAGGCAATGATTTTGAACCCACGGGTTCGGAAATCAGTATCGCTCCTTACGTAGGGTCTGCTCCACGTTGGATAAAATTATTTGACGGGGACCAAACTGGTTGCGCCGTAAGAATGGATACGGAACATATTGTTGATGATAATGGTACTCCAGATGAAGTTACGGACGATACCTATGTTCGCACACAACAAACGGTTGGTGTAGTGACATTAGATTTGGTTAATTCTGCCATTAAATCATTTGAAAGTTTTGAACTATCAATAGGTGAAGAGCTAGAATCTCAAGGGTATTACATTGGGAGAATTGACATGCCAACTTTAAACGCTGCTGGAGACAAATTATACATTGGTGCTCGTTTGAATAAAGTGGACCCTGCAACTTTGGAAAGGGACGAAGAAAACAACCCAGATTTTGAGAGCGATAGCGATTATGAAATTTTAGGTTCTAAAACCATCGTATTGGATTACCCATCACTTTCAAATCCTACAGTCATAAGTTCTAGTGTAGGTCATGGTAACACCAATGGGTACCGTAGCATTAATTCTTTTGAGTATGATGGTGCCGTATACCAAGCCAACCAGGGAGATCCAGAGGGGTCACATATTCTTAAAATAGGTGCGGACAACCAATATGACGATTCCTATGATTTTAATCTAGACGATGCTTTAGGAGTAACCGGAGCCTATGTTTTGGCATGGAGACCAGCAGCCAACGGAAAAGCTGTATTAGCTTATCGTCACGATGGTTCTGCTGAAGGAATTTCTGGAAGAGGGGAAAGTTTCTTTGCCCTAGTAGACCTAAATACTCAAACCGCTACCAGAATTGATGATATTCCATATGAGGTAGACATGGAAATGTTCCAATACCAAGGATATGCGGTTGATGGTAACGAAATTTACCTTACCGCTTCCGCCACTGGAAAAGACGGTCATATTTATATTGTAGACACAGAAACTGGCGAAGTAACCCAAGGTGCCCAATTGATCAATGCTGAAGGCAGTCACTTTATTGGAGCTTGGTAGAAATCAGTTCTTTTAATATTTAGGATTTCCATGGGCACTTCCCATGGAAATTCTTTTTTAATTAATCTAAATAAGCGATATTTACGCTTTGATTTTTGATATTCTTGGATGACATCTATTAACCTTTTTCAAAACCTATAGAAATGAAAACGAACCTAATCAAATACTCACTATTTGTATTGGTAATTGCCTTAGTACCTCTACAACTTTTGGCTCAAAGACATTCGGAACGCTCCAAAAACACTTTTCTAAATAGGGACTATTGGGAAGGGCAACCCACTATTTCCGATATTGAAGCGAATATAAAAGCAGGCCATTCTATTACTGAAGCGAATGGAGGTGGTTTTGATGCTACTACCTTTGCTATTTTTGGGAATAATCCGGTAAGCACCATTAAATATTTGGTAGAAAACGGAAATGACGTGAACAAAACCACCCACGATTCTAGAACCTACATTTTTTGGGCAGCCTCTAGAGGAAACCTAGAAGTGGTCGAATATCTAATAGAAAACGGGGCTAAAATGGATGTGAAGGATAGCCATGGATATGGGCCGTTATCCTTTACTGCTGCTACAGGACAGCAGGACACGAAAGTCTATGATTTATTGATGGAAGGTGGCGCCGATCTTACAAAAGAAAAGGATCACCATAGCAAAAATGCCCTATTAGTAGCTATCGGAAGGGCCAAAGATTTAAAATTGGTAGACTATTTTGTTTCCAAAGGTCTTGATATTAACAGTACGGACGACCATGGAAATGGGGTATTTCACTATGCTTCACAGGGAGGAAATATTGCAATTTTAAAGGAACTTAAAGACCGAGGTGTTTCAATCACCATGAATCCCGAAACCAGTGAAAATGCCATATTTTTTGCTAGTAAAAGCAGGGAAGCAAATATAGCCCTCTTTGAATATCTGGAAAGTCTTGGGCTTAAAGTCAACACCACTACCAAAGATGGGGAAACACCTTTACATAATTTGGCTAGTTCTTCGGATGATACCTCATTATTGGATTACTTCATCAAAAAAGGTGTAGACCCAAATACCGTAAGCAAAGAAGGTAATACCGCATTGACCAAAGCGGCTCAACGAAACAAACTTGCCGTCGTAAAATATTTTGCGGAGAAATCGAACAACATTAATCACTCTAATAAGGAAGGTAAAACGGCTCTTACCATTGCCGTACAGAACAATACCATAGATGTTGTTTCCTATCTGATCGAAAAGGGAGCAGATGTTAATGTGCTTGATGAAAAAGGCAATACTTTGGCATTTTATTTATTTGAAACAAGAGGTATGCCGCGTGATTTTGCCAAAAAAGTGGACGCTCTAAGCAAGGCTGGTTTTGACTTTAAAAAACTACAAGGTGATGATAGTTCTATCTGGCATTTGGCCGTAGCCAAAAACAATTTAGAGCTTCTAAAAAAAATAAAGGATTTTGGTGCGGATATCAACGCAAAGGACAAGGATGGTAATGCGCCCATCCACTACGCAGCAATGAAGACTACCAATGCTGATATTTTAAAATTCTTATTGGATAACGGGGCGGATGCAGCATCTACCACTGAATTTGGTGAAACCGCATACGATTTGGCCAGTGAAAATGAACTACTTGCCAAAAACAAGGTGAATATCGATTTTTTGAATTAGAATAATGAAGAACTTTATTTTTAAATCAACCACGGGATTATTTTTGATAGGGCTTTTATTAAGTATATCAGCCTTTATGACACCTCCCAATATTAGTTATAAGTGTATGATTCAAATGACCAACTACAGCGGTGAAAAGGCCTACGTAGTGGTTTCTTTAATCAACCCAGAAGGCAATTACGAAAAAACCTTATATGTACAGGGTGATGATGCAGAATGGTTTCCAGACTTAAAACAATGGTGGGATTTTAGCAACGGATCTAATGAGAATATAGATGGTTTGACCGGAGCCACCATTGGTAACGGCGAAAGAAATATTATCTCCCTTACTTTTGATGAATCCCAACTGGATGCGGGCTACAAAGTACGTTTTGAATCTGCCGTAGAAGACCAAGATTACCATGAGGTAGATGCTGAAATCAAACTCAACTCCGCCACTATTAAGAACAAAGTGGATGGTACGGGATACATCAGGTACATTAGAATGGTGCCCAACAGATAAGTAAATTATGATGGTGTCGGTATGGAGATATAGTCATTTACTTTTTGCCATTATTTCTTCCGCTTTTCTTTTAATGGCCTCCATTACAGGAGTCATTCTAGCGGTTGAACCTATTTCCAATAAAGTACAGCCCTATCGTATTTCCGGGGCAGACGAACTTTCTTTGGCAGAAGTGTTGACTACCTTAGACGATACCTATGAAGAAATTTTGGCCGTTACTCGAGACCGCAATGGTTTTATCAAGGTATCGGCCATTATTGACGGTGCCAACGCCGAATTCTACGTCAATCCCTTTAACGGGGAAAAATTGGCCGACCCCATAGAAAAACAAGCAATTTATCAGTTTGCTACCAATCTACACCGGTCCCTTTTTCTAAAGTCTACCGGTAGAATTCTAATTGGTCTTAGTTCCTTTTTCCTCATTTTAATTGCCATATCAGGAATTGTACTAATTGCGAAAAGACAAGGGGGATACCGCCATTTTTTTTCACCAATAGTCCGTGAAAATTTTTCGCAATACCACCATGTTGTCTATTCAAGATTTGCACTTGTTCCTATTTTTATTTTGGCCTTGACAGGTGTCTATCTTTCCCTGTTAAGATTTAACATCATCCCGGAAACTCCAATTTCCATGGAGGTGGATTATGACAATATTAAAGAGGAACCTGCCCTACCCCACGCGGAATTTGAATTGTTTAAAAATACCCAGTTAGGAGATATTCGTGATTTGGAATATCCTTTTTCTGAATTTGTGGAGGATTACTACATTATTAGATATAGGGACAAGGAAGTATTTCTCAATCAGGTTACCGGCGATATTTTGGCGGAAGAAAAATTTCCTATGGTGCAGATTATATCTTCTTGGGCCACGGTGCTCCATACGGCAGAAGGAAGCATTCTTTGGGCCATCTTTGTAGGCTTAGGTAGTCTGGCCATTCCTTTTTTGATTATTACCGGCTTTGTCATTTATTTTAAGCGACCTAAAACCAAAATAAGAAACGAGTTTTCTAAAAACCAAGCGGAAATTGTAATCTTAGTTGGTACCGAAGGAGGTACTACACTTCAATTTGCTGAACAATTTCAGAAAAAATTACTGGAAAGAAAAGTTCCTTGTTTTCTAGGGATGATGAACGAATACAATCGATTCAAAAGTATGCAGCAGCTGATTCTTATCACCGCCACCTATGGTCAAGGGGAAGCTCCAGCATCTGCCGAAAAATTCTTGTCCCTACTGCAAAAGAAACCGCAAAATCAAAATTTTAAATTTACTACGGTCGGTTTTGGGTCAACGGCTTATCCTCATTTTTGCCAATTTGCACATGAGGCGCATCAACACCTATCACAATTAGACAACGGCACAGCTTTCATGGAGGTCTTTACGGTGAATGACCAATCCTTCGAGGCTTTTCAAAATTGGTGTACGGAATGGAGCCAATTGCAGGGAATGGACTTGCGATTGGAGAAACCAAAAACTATGGGCAATACCTTGCCGTCTTCCACCTTCAAAGTATTGAATAAAAGTGAGCTGCCAACGGACGAAACCTTTTTGCTCAACTTAAAAAACTTGAACGGAGCAAAGCCCATTTCCGGAGATTTACTATCCGTTGTTCCTAAGGAAGGTGAAAGGGAGCGGTTGTACTCCCTTGGAAAACTATCGGATAATTCTTTGGTGGTCAGTATTCGCCGGCATCCGAATGGATTGTGCTCCAATTACTTGCATCAATTAGAAGATGGTGAAAAGTTGACCGCTACGGTTATTCCCAACAGAAATTTCCACTTTCCCAAGAATTCCAAAAAGACCATTCTTATTGCCACGGGAACGGGCATAGGACCTTTTTTAGGTATGATCGAAGAAAATACCAACAAGAAAGAATTGCATTTATACTGGGGCGCCAGAACGCCTCAATCTTTAAACTTGTACAAAGAATTTATTCAAAAATCTATGCAAGGAGGAAAATTGAGTCATTTTAAAACAGCCTATTCCCGAGAAAAGGAGGAAAAAGTATATGTGCAGCACCTCATTAAAAAGGACCGGGATTTGTTCGCACAGGTTCTTAAAAAACGTGGAGCCATAATGATCTGTGGTTCCATTGCCATGCAAAAGGAAGTCCTCTATGAACTTCAAGACATCTGCAGCCAAGAATTAGGAAGGGATTTAAGTTACTTTCAAAATAAAAAGCAGATAAAAATGGATTGTTATTAATCAGGTCTTCTGCTTTTTCTTTCTTGCTGCCGGAAACAATACATTATTTAAAATAAGCCTGTAACCCGGAGAGTTGGGGTGCAGTTCCAATTCTGTTTTTGGGTCGCCTACCCTATGTTGGTAATCTTCGGGATCGTGCCCACCATAAAAAGTAAAAAAGCCTTTACCCTTAATACCATGTACGTACCTTGCCTCGCCATTAATTTTATTTTCCCCAAGAACCAAAACCGTGGGTTTTACTTCTTCACGGGTAAAGGCCGTAGTCTGCCCCATAAACCCCTTGACCAAGGCCGTATGGTTTTGACATAGCATGGTAGGTACCGGGTCCCATTTCGCAGAAAAATCCATAAGCGAAAAATAATCCGATTCCTTAGGAACATTTCCCCTTTTACTGGTCATATCAATGGAAGAGAACTCGTATTTTAATGGGCTTCTTTCCAACGTAAAATTGCTAAAGGCAAAGGTTTTCTTATAATCCAATTGACTTTGATAATTTGGTGTAGAAGGGTCTCCATCGAACATAGGCTCGCAAATATCGACCCCTTCTGATGCGAGGGCTATATCAAAACTATCGGTGGCCGAACACATGGCAAACATAAATCCACCTCCAATAACATAATTTCTAATTTTTTGCGCCACGGCATTCTTTTGGTCAGAAACCTTGGAATATCCCAACTTGGCGGCCAAAGCCTCCGCCTCCTTTTTTTGTTCAATATACCAAGGCGCTGTGCGGTAAGCTCCATAAAATTTCCCATACTGGCCCGTAAAGTCCTCATGATGTAAATGCAACCAGTCATAGATGGCCAATTTATCATCCAAGACTTCTTCATCATATACGGTTACGTAGGGAATTTCAGCAAAGGTCAACACCATGGTAACGGCATCATCCCAAGGTTGGTTTCCTTTTGGGGAATACACCGCAATTTTAGGAGCCTTTTCCAATATTACCGCTTCCTGATTTTGTGAAGGACTGCTTATACCCTCTAAAATACCTTGCGCCTGACCATCAGAAAGAATTTCAAAAGATACTCCCCTGATCTGGCATTCCTTTCTAATGGTTTCTCCATCCGGAAGCAAAAAAGAGCCTCCCCTATAATTTAATAACCACTGTACTTTTTGTTGTTTTTGAAGCACCCAATAAGTGATGCCATAGGCCTTTAGATGATTTTCCTGCCCATCTGCATCCATTGGAATTAAAATGGAAGAAGCACCCGACTCAAGAGTGTAAAAAAAGAAAAAGATAAAGATGAATATGGGCCTTATCATGCACTAAACGCTCATTATGATTTACCCAAATATACCACAAAAGGGGCAGCTGCCCCTTTTGTTATCTGTTAAAGACTACTAATGAACCGTAGGATTTCTAAAAAGGAACATCATCATCACTTGGCATGGAACCTCCATCGTTCATGGAACTACCAAAGGCCTGATCGGCGCTTGGATAATTTTTAGTTGCAAATGGATTTTCTTCCTCGTCGTTCATTTTTGACTGGAATTCAAAAGGAGAATCAAAATCATCTAGATTATCGAACTTACCTAATTGACCGATGAATTTCAACCGAATATTCTCCAAACCACCATTACGGTGCTTGGCTACAATAAATTCGCCTTGACCTTGGGTAGGGCTTCTTTCCTCATCATCCCATTCATCAATTTTATAGTATTCCGGTCTATAGATAAAGGATACAATATCCGCATCTTGCTCAATTGCCCCGGATTCCCTCAAATCTGAAAGCACGGGTCTCTTACTACCGCCACGGGTTTCAACCGCCCTGGACAACTGTGAAAGTGCAATTACCGGTACGTTCAATTCCTTGGCCAAGGCCTTCAGGTTACGGGAAATGGTGGAAATTTCTTGTTCACGGTTACCTCCCTTTTGGCTACCTCCCGCGGTCATTAACTGCAAATAATCAATGATAATCATTCGAATACCATGCTGGGAAGCCAATCGCCTTGCCTTGGCACGTAAGTCAAAAATGGAAAGGGAAGGCGTGTCATCTATAAATAAAGGCGCCTTCTCCAACGCTTTTACCTTAACGTTCAATTGCTCCCATTCATGCTTTTCCAATTTTCCGGTACGCAGTTTTTCCGAAGATAATCCGGTTTCCGATGAAATTAAACGGGTAATCAACTGTACAGAGGACATCTCCAAAGAGAAAAAGGCCACCGGCGTATCAAAACTAACAGCAATATTTCTTGCCATAGAAAGGGTAAGCGCAGTTTTACCCATACCCGGTCTAGCGGCCACAATAATCAAATCACTGGGCTGCCATCCAGAAGTTAATTTATCTAACTTATCAAATCCGGAAGGAATACCACTTAAGCCTTCCTTATTGGAAATTTCCTCAATCTTTTTCTTGGCTTGGATTACCAAGTTTTGCGCCGTTTCTGCAGAACGCTTTAAATTTCCTTGGGTAACATCATAGAGTTTGGCCTCCGCATTGTCCAAAAGGTCAAAAACATCGGTACCTTCATCGTAAGCCTCCTCAATAATCTCGTTAGAAATTTTAATAAGACTTCGTTGTATGTACTTCTGAAGAATAATTCTTGCATGAAACTCAATATGTGCCGACGAGGCCACTTTTTGGGTCAATTTAATGAGGTAAAAATCCCCTCCTATAGACTCAAGCTTGCCATCTCGCTTCAATTGGGACGAAACGGTTAATAAATCTATAGGTTCTGAGCTTTCAAAGAGCTTAAAGATAGCTTCGTAAATAAATCTATGTGCATCTTTATAAAAAACATCTGGATGTAGAATATCAATAACTTCGTCCACACCTTTTTTGTCAATCATCATAGCACCAAGCACAACCTCCTCTAAATCAACTGATTGAGGTGGTATTTTCCCTCTTTCCAAACTAATGAGGGTTGATTTGTCTACCTTTCGGCCCACTACCGGGTTAATTTTTTCCATGACTACGAAAATATACAATTATGTGTACCAACCCTGGAACTATAATTCACAGGTAATCCACAATTAGGTGTTAATAAGTTACGATTTTGTGTTGATAACAAAAAAAATCTGGAGTTATGATTCTCCAGATTTTTCTGAGCTTGATAAAATGGTATTTTATCCATTAAAAACTCCCATATCTGCATATTTATCCATACGGGTTTGCACCAATTCCTTTGGGGATAACTTTTCCAGTGCCTTGTAATGTGAAAGAATTTTGTTTTTTACGGTCGTAAAGGTTTTGCCCCTATTGGAATGTGCGCCTCCCGCCGGTTCACGTACTATTTCATCGATCAGCTTAAGCTTTTTCATATCCGTAGCGGTAAGTTTCAAAGCTTCTGCAGCCTGCTCCTTGTATTCCCAACTTCTCCAAAGTATGGAAGAACAGGATTCTGGAGAAATAACGGAATACCAAGTATTTTCCAACATTAATACCTTATCTCCTACTCCAATGCCCAATGCACCACCTGATGCACCTTCACCAATAATAAAAACGATGATAGGTACTTGTAAACGGGTCATTTCCAAGATATTTCTAGCAATGGCTTCTCCTTGGCCCCTTTCCTCTGCCTCTATACCGGCATAGGCCCCTGGAGTATCTACGAATGTAACAACAGGAATACCAAATTTTTCGGCAGATTTCATCAACCTCAACGCTTTTCTGTATCCTTCGGGGTTGGCCATACCAAAATTTCGATATTGTCTGGTTTTGGTATTGTATCCTTTTTGTTGACCGATGAACATAAAGGTCTGGTCACCAATTTTACCCAAACCTCCGATCATGGCCTTATCGTCCTTGACATTTCTATCTCCATGAAGTTCAAGAAAAGTATCGCCACAGATGGCTTTAATGTAATCAAGAGTGTAGGGTCTATTAGGGTGTCTTGACAATTGTACTCGCTGCCAAGCCGTTAGGTTTTTATAAATATCCTTTCTGGTGTCTGCCAGTTTCTTTTCTATCTGCTTACAGGTTTCACTAACATCTACGTCGCTCTCCTCACCAATGACCATGCATTTATCTAGCTGTTCTTCCAGTTCCTTGATCGGGAGTTCAAAATCGAGATATTCCATATAGGTAGTTATAGGTTTAATTTGATGGGCAAATATATAACATATATCGCTTATTCTACTGCCGGTTTTCCAATCCTTCTCCTGTTTTTAAGGATTCCATTGGCTACAACGGTACTAATTATAATCAAACCGCCTACGTAGAACATAGGTTGCATTTTTTCGCTTTCCCCAAAAATAGCAAATGCCAACAATATGCCATAAATCGGTTCCATGTTAACGGTAAGCATTACGGTATAAGGGCTAATGAATTTTAACAATTTCACCGATGCGATAAAGGCATAGGCCGTACAAACAGAAGCCAAGAGAAATAAAAAGAAAAGATCATTTATGGAAATTTGAAAGTAATTGGCATCGAACTTTCCGGTAAACGCTAAATAGGGGGTCAATACTAAAGTTCCGCTGGTCAATTCATAAAATGATATGACCGATGGCCTCTCTTTTTGTATCAGCTTGCCGTTCAGCATAGAAAAAATGGTAGAAAGCAGAGCGGAAATTAGTGCCAAACCAATTCCTAACAAATTAGTGGTGTCCACCTGAAATATAAGATAGAGCCCCAACATTACAATAACACCAAAAACAATTTCATACCCAATAACCTTTCTCCCATACCAGAACGGCTCTATTATAGCAGCAAAAAAAGCTCCGGTAGACATTGTTGCCAGAGCCACGGAAACATTGGAAGCTTTGATCGCACCAAAGAAGGTTACCCAGTGCAAGGCTATAACTATACCGGTAAAAACCAAGGAAACCAACATTTTTGCGGTTACCCTAAGTCTATATTTCTTAAAGACGATAAACGCCAATACCAATATGGAAGCCAATAGCATCCGGTACCAGACCAGGTCCAAAGCATCTAAGCTTATCAACTTTCCCAAAACAGCTGTAAACCCCCAAATGAATACAATGAGGTGTAAATGAAGATAGTTTTTTAGCTTGGGCTCCATATTATCCCAATAAAATGAGGTTGAATACTATCGTTTTGCCTTTTGAAGTAATATTATGGCCAATACTCCAAAAAGAATATTGGGCAATAGGACGGCCAAAAGAGGCGAAAAACCGGACTGTTCCGCTAATGTACCAAAAACCTTATCAAAGAATACAAAAATGAAAGCTACAATAATTCCAAATGCCAAGTTTACCCCCATCCCGCCTCTACGCTTTACGGAAGATACCGCTACGGCAATAATGGTGAGAATAAATGCGGTAATAGGTAGCGCCCATCTTTTGTATTTGACCAGCACATAAGCATTAATGTTTGAAGCTCCTTTTGCCCTTTGATCCTCTATAAACTTATTAAGTTCAAAAATATCCTTTGTTTCAGCTACGTAGGATACAGGCGTTAAGTCCCCTATCTGAAAGGTGAATAACGTATCTAAACGGCGCTTGGTTTCTACTATAGACGTGTCCTTTAGTAGTTTTCTTTTTTTGTAGGTTGTTAAACGGTAGAGGCTATCCTTTTCTATCCACCGGATGTTGGCAGCAGAAATTTTAAATTCCAGTTGGTTTTCCTCATCAAACCTTTCAAAGGTAAAATTGTAGCCAATCTGTCTAGCAGGGTCAAAACTACTCACGTAAATAAAATCGCTCTTATTAAGTTGGGTGAAAATATTGTTGGTAACCCTATCCTGCTTGCCCTTTTTAAGGTACTTGTATTTAAACTCATTGAACCCTTTACTGGCCGAGGGTACCACGAACATCCCCATTATAAACATAATGACCGCAATAATGGAAGCACCTATGATATAGGGCCTTAAGAAACGGGTATAGGAAACCCCTGAGCTTAATATGGCAACTATCTCCGTATTTCCGGCCAATTTGGAGGTGAAAAATATAATGGAAAGAAATAAAAATATGGGAAATAATAAACTACCAATATAAATGGTGAAATTTCCAAAATAGATAATAATTTCATCCAAAGGCGCTTCATTGGCCTGCATTTTACCTATTTGCTCGGCCAAGTGTGCCATAATTCCAATAGGAATAAATAGCAAAATCATCACCGCAAAAGTGACTAAATAACGCTTTAGAATGTATTTATCTAATATGGTTAGCACTACAATCTTTTATCCATTTGTTTGACCATACGATTTTTCCAATCCGCAAAATCTCCGGCTAGAATATGCTTTCTTGCCTCACGTACCAACCAAAGATAGAAACCTAAATTATGAATGGTAGCAATCTGTTTTCCTAAATATTCCTTAGCTACAAAGAGATGCCTTAAGTACGCTTTGGAATACTCTAAATCCACGAAAGTAATTCCCATATCATCGATAGGGGAGAAATCATCTTCCCACTTTTTATTTTTGATATTTATGGTTCCGTGGGCCGTAAACAGCATTCCGTTTCTGGCGTTTCTTGTGGGCATCACACAATCGAACATATCCACCCCTAACGCAATATTTTCAAGGATATTAATGGGTGTTCCTACCCCCATAAGGTATCTGGGCTTATCTTCCGGCAAGATGTTGCAGACCACTTCAGACATAGCGTACATTTCCTCAGCTGGTTCCCCAACACTCAATCCACCAATAGCATTTCCTTCTGCCCCTACGCCCGCAATGTATTCCGCAGATTGTTTTCTTAAATCCAGATAGGTAGATCCTTGAACAATGGGAAAAAAGCTTTGAGAGTAATCATACTCAAATGGAGTTTTCTCCAAATGGGCTATACAGCGTTCCAACCACCGGTGCGTCATATGCATGGAACGTTGTGCATATTTATAATCACAAGGATAGGGCGTACACTCATCAAATGCCATAATGATATCTGCTCCAATAACCCGTTGTATTTCCATTACATTCTCGGGGGTGAACAAATGGGTTGATCCATCTATATGCGATTTAAACTTAACACCTTCCTCCTTGATCTTTCGATTTCCAGAAAGGGAATACACCTGGTAACCCCCACTATCGGTTAAGATATTACGGTCCCAGCCCATGAACTTATGGAGCCCACCGGCCTTTTTTAAAATATCGGTTTTAGGCCGTAGAAAAAGATGGTAGGTGTTACCTAGAATAATATCCGGGTTAATATCCTCCTTTAATTCTCTTTGATGCACACTTTTTACGGAGGCTACCGTTCCTACCGGCATAAAAATAGGGGTCTCTATCTTTCCATGGTCCGTTTTCATGGTTCCTGCCCTAGCCTTACTCTGTGGGTCTGTATGGTGTAATGTAAACTTCAAACTACAAATTATGGGCGCAAAGATAAACATCTAGGCTGCATAAAAGACTTAAGGAAAAAATAAAGTTGGGGTATCATTCAAGGGGTTACCGCAAATCCTGTAGTTATTTAAAAAATTACTGATGCTTAATGGGTTGGATGATACAATTTAAAAAACAAAAGTTGAAAAACTAACAAAAATAATATTGGCCCAATTTGTAATAGCAAAAGATTGCATTTACCTTTGGAAACTACTATAAATGAACATTTACAAATGGCAAAACTAGAAGAATTACAGGATATTGTGATACAGACCAGAAGGGACATCCTGCGAATGGTACATAATGTAAATTCCGGACACCCAGGAGGTTCTTTGGGATGTACAGAATTTTTGGTAGCTCTTTACAATGAAGTTATGGAGCTTAAGGATGGATTTGATATGGATGGAAAGGGCGAAGACCTTTTCTTTTTGTCCAACGGACATATCTCCCCAGTCTTTTACAGCGTATTGGCGAGAAAGGGATACTTTCCGGTAGAGGAATTGGGAACCTTTAGATTGATCGATTCCAGGTTACAGGGCCACCCAACAACCCACGAAGGATTGCCCGGTGTACGCGTGGCATCTGGATCTTTGGGTCAGGGAATGTCCGTAGCTATAGGCGCGGCATTGGCCAAAAAACTTAACGGGGACCAACATTTGGTATTCAGTCTTCATGGGGACGGAGAATTGCAGGAAGGTCAAAATTGGGAAGCCATTATGTACGCTGCCGGTAAAAAGGTAGATAACCTAATCGCTACCGTAGACAGGAATGGTCAACAAATTGACGGGCCTACCAATGAGGTACTGCCTTTAGGGGATTTAAAGCAAAAGTTTGAAGCTTTTGGTTGGGATGTTGTTGAAGTTGCCAAAGGAAATGATCTTGAAGCGGTAATTGCCGGTCTAAACGAAGCGAAAAGCAGAACTGGAAAAGGAAAGCCGGTTTGTATCATGTTAGATACCGTAATGGGCCATGGCGTAGATTTTATGATGTATACCCATGCATGGCACGGTAAAGCTCCCAATGACGAACAATTGGAGACCGCTTTATCCCAGAACCCGGTAACCCTAGGGGATTACTAATTATTTTCCGCAAGCGGAAGAATGCCAGTAAATTTAGAAATCAAGAGTTAAAAAATTAGTTTCCCGGTGATGGGAAATTTTCCGAAACAATATGAAAAAATATATAGATCAAGGAAAGAACGATACAAGAAGTGGGTATGGTGCTGCCATGACCGAATTGGGTAGAACCAACCCGAATGTAGTGGCCCTTTGTGCCGATTTGGTGGGCTCCCTTAAAATCCAGCCGTTTATTGATGAAAATCCAGAGCGATTTTTTCAAGTAGGTATAGCCGAAGCCAACATGATGGGTATTGCAGCGGGGTTGACCATTGGAGGTAAAATACCTTTTGCCAGTTCTTTTGCCAATTTTGCCACTGGGCGTGTGTACGATCAAATTCGTCAATCCATTGCCTATTCCGATAAGAACGTAAAAATATGTGCTTCCCACGCCGGTATTACTTTGGGTGAAGATGGTGCAACGCACCAAATTTTGGAAGACATCGGTCTTATGAAAATGCTACCGGGCATGACGGTTATCAATCCATGTGATTACAACCAGACGAAGGCCGCTACATTGGCAATTGCCGATTATGAAGGACCTGTTTACCTTCGTTTTGGGAGACCAAAAGTGGCTAATTTTACCCCGGAAGACCAGAAATTTGAAATCGGTAAAGCATTAATGCTCAACGAAGGTACAGATGTAACCATTGTGGCCACAGGACATTTGGTTTGGGAAGCCCTAATCGCTGCAGAGAAACTGGAGGAACAAGGTATTTCCGCAGAGGTTATTAACATACACACAATCAAGCCCTTGGACGAAGAGGCGGTGTTAAAGTCCGTTAAAAAAACCGGATGTATCGTCACTTGTGAAGAGCATAATTATTTGGGCGGATTGGGTGAAAGTATCTCCGGACTACTTGCTAATCAGCATCCTACACCTCAAGAATTCATCGCCACCAAAGATACTTTTGGCGAAAGCGGTACTCCAGAACAACTTATGGAGAAATACGGACTTAACAATAAAGCCATTGTAGAGGCCGTTTTAAAGGTGATGAAAAAAAGTAGCCTAATGGTATCGTTTTTGATACGGGGTTACTGTATTTAAAACGAGAACTATGAAAAAAACACTGCTTACTGCGGTCATGGTCCTAATGGGCCTGACCGCTTTTTCACAAAATGATTCCGGAATTGGTATCAAGGCCGGACTGAACTACAGTGCCAATGGAGACTACTTTGAGTCTATTGGAGATGCCGCTAGAGAGCCGGACCGTAATGTAGGCTACCACGTTGGTCTTTATGGAAAAGTTGGAGTGGCCAGAATTTATGTTCGCCCAGAACTTATTTACACCAAGACAAAATCTGACTACCAAGGAGACAAATTTGATGTCAGCAAATTGGACGCTCCCATTCTACTGGGCGTAAAAGTCATTGGGCCGCTACATGTTTTTGCAGGACCTGCCTTTCAATATATCTTGGATACCGAGTTTGATGGTATTGCCATTAACGATATTGAAAATGACTTTAGTGTTGGTGCCAATTTGGGCGCCGGACTCAATTTTGGAAAATTGGGTATTGATATTAGATATGAAAGAGGCTTTAATGACAATGAAGCCACTTTTATCAATGACAACATTACCACTGTAGGCCCTAGTAGAATTGACGCTAGGCCTGATCAACTGATTGTAAGCTTATCATTGAAGCTTTAAAGAGTATTGCTATAAAAAATAAAAGCCCCAAAATATTAAATTTTGGGGCTTTTTTCTTTTCTAGTATTATTAAAAATCAACTATCACTGTCCAGATAATCTGGGGTGCCATCCCCATCTGAATCAGGATAGGTAATGTTTCCGTCCGCATCAATTTCTATTTCCTCACGAGTGGGTATTCCATCATTATCATCATCGGAATCTGCATGATTACATATACAACTTCCGGTAGATGTTATATCGCCATCGGTGTTATCATTGTTTAAATTTCTATCTCCATTTAAATCTTCCAAAAGCGAAGGAATGCCATCTCCATCATAATCCGTATCCTCCACATAGGAGCCTAATTCCAATCTAAAAATTAAAGGAGAATAAGAAGGTATGGATCCAGCGGCACCATTATAAAAACCCAAAGCTGAGGGCATAATGACCATTCCAATACCCGTGTTCTTTATTTCAAATGTTCCATCCTCTTCCTCGACAATCTCACCACCAACTTTCAATTCTGAAACGCCCAAACCATAGCCTCGAACCGTGCTTGGCATGTATTGCCATAAAAAACTACTAGAACTGTCAAATTCAGTTCCATCCAGCAAGGACCCTTGATATTTAATAAAAACCGAATCCGCCACGGTTGGCATTCCACCAACTCCTTCCCTAGCCTCCAAATAATAATACGTATGAGAAAGACTAGCTTCGTCCTCGGCAATTCCATCCACTTGAACAGTCTTAGAAGACACCTGATCCTTTAACGGAATTATGCCTGTGGTATCCCCTTCAGGAATTTCCTTTAAAACAATCTTATAATCAAAATCAGCGGGCGGGTTCTCAAACTCGGCATAGTTGTAATAATGGGTATTCAAATATTCCTGAATTTCATCCTCATCTTCGCCAAGCACTTCATCCAATGGCCTGGGAGGTTCTACCGTAATAGTATTGTCATCATCATTGTTACAAGACCAAAAAACGGCCACAGCGGATACAAGAATAATAAATCGGTTCTTAATCATCAATCTGTCTTTAAGGGCGGCAAGATACAATTTTCCCCTATTTTTGTGCTGGCACTTAACAAAGATTTTTGCTTATGCGTATTGACAAGTACCTTTGGTGTATTCGTTATTTTAAAACTAGGAACATAGCTTCTACAGCCGTTAAAAAAGGACAAGTAAAAGTAAACGGACAAGCAGTGAAACCTTCAAGAGAAGTGTATCCGATGGATAAATTGATTGTCCGAAAAAACCAAATCGATTACCAATTAACGGTATTGGACATTCCACCAAATCGCGTTGGTGCCAAATTAGTGGATATCTACCGAAAAGATACCACCCCGCAGGAAGCCTTTGCCCACAGTGAACTTTTAAAACAGAGTAAGGATTATTATAGGAAAAAGGGCACTGGAAGACCTACTAAAAAAGACCGCAGGGATATTGATGAATATTTAGACGATTCCGATGATTTCTTTACGGATTCCAACAATGATGAAGCTTTTAATAAATAGCGTTCTTTGAAGCTTCTTGCTTATATTTGAACCGTAAAGCTTGGCAAATGGATAATAAGATTCTCACCCATCAACAAATACAGCATACCATTCAACGTATTGCCTATCAAATTTATGAAACCAACGTTTCTGAAGAGGAAATTATCATAGCCGGTATTGATGGAGGAGGACTCAATTTTGCCAAGAAGATTCAAAAGATACTACTAAAGATAACGGATGCTAAAATTACCCTTTGTACCGTTTTTATGGATAAATCGGACCCATTAAAAAGTGGGGTGACCACTTCGTTACCGGAGGCGGATTATAGCAACAAGGCGGTTGTCTTGGTCGATGATGTTTTAAATTCCGGTACCACTTTAATTTACGGCGTTCACCATTTCTTAAAAACACCGCTTAAACGACTTAAAACGGCCGTTCTGGTGAACAGAAACCATAAAAAATACCCTGTAAAAGCGGATTTTAAGGGTATTTCACTTTCTACCTCCCTACAGGAGCACGTACATGTCAAATTTGAGTCAAAGAACTATGTGGTCTATTTAGACTAACTTGTCTTCAATTTCCCGGGCTAACTCTAAAGGTGATTTACCATCGCAAGCTATAATGTGATGGGCTTGGTTGTAATAGTTGTTGCGCTCAAAAAGATGTTTCCCTATAAATTCAGGCAACTCCTCATCTTCAATGTTCTTGATCAAGGGTCTGTGCGCCTTTTCCTTTAATAATCGTTCTACCAATCCGGGAATGGAGACTTTGAGATAAAAAACGTTTTTGGAATGTTCCAGCGCCAATTTCATGTTGTTGCCATAGCAAGGGGTACCGCCACCTAGGGATAAAATGGTCTTCTCGTCACTTTCCAACTGCTCTAAAAGTACTTCTGTTTCTTTTTTTCTAAAGTAGATTTCCCCCTTTTGAGAAAAAATTTCTGAAATTTTTAAATTTTCTTTTGCTTCAATTTTATCATCTAAATCTACCGAAGGTATGTTCATTTTTTTTGCAAGTTCTTTACCCACAGTAGATTTGCCGCTTCCCATATATCCTAAAAGGAGTACTTTCATAATTTGGAATAAATTTAAAATTCAATAAAAAGCAAAAATATCATAATTATCCCTTGATTAATTAAGAATAGGTCTTATATTTGCACCCGCTTTAAGGCACTAAGCCAACAAAAAAAGCAATGACTTGGTAGCTCAGTTGGTAGAGCATCTCCCTTTTAAGGAGAGGGTCCTGGGTTCGAGCCCCAGCCAAGTCACCACCACAAAACCCTTTCTTTTTAGAAAGGGTTTTTTCTTTTCCAGTAGTTTCTTTTTGAACTTATAAAACAACCTTCCGGAGTTAACAGATGTTTTCTATAGAACAGCTGAACGACTAAAACCCTTTTATGAACATAACACAGATAGAAGGTCCCATAAAGTAAAGGAATCAGGCCTACATCTATCCGTATGTTGGCGTTTGGGTATTTGCTGTGGCCTTAGCAGACATTGAGAATTCTTTTGAGAGGCCGATAGAACCACTTTATACCGTACGCTGAAAACTTTTGAAGAGAATTCAATCGTATACCAAATTGACGATGGCACGGGTTTTAATACATATGGATTGTGCATGGAGGACTGTAATTACAACTTATGCACTAAACATTTTGCCTAACTCGAAGTTGCTATGATAAGGCTTACCAAAATTCGACCAAAATAGCGATGCAAAATCGAAACCGCGGATGATAGTGTTAAAACTCAGTATGTCAATTGTAATTTAGTAAAAGTGGTTCGACTACAACGTATGAAATGGAGTTAACGCATTTACCTCAATCCATTTTCTTTCAGAAGTTGCAACACTATTTCAGGCTCATCGGTTTGTATGATATTGGCCCCAAATTCAATTGCCTGTTCCAACGCTTTTTGGCCATTTCCTGAGGCAATGTCCTTATCTAAATCACCCAAAGAATTGATCCAAATTCTAGCTCGGTTTCTTTTGATGACATCTACCACTTCTTGGGAATAAAATTTATGATCGATATGGACCACGGGAGGTGCAAATCGTGTAAGCGCCGAATCTACCATCTGTAAATCATATGCTCGAGGCATTAGTTGGGCCGCTGGGTGTAACTCTTTCACCCTATCCAACTGAACATAATCATTATCAAAATAAAAGACTTCCCCCAATGTACGAGTCGCTTTTAAATCTTTGACAATACCTTCTACATTGTCGGTTTTCATATCAATATCGACCATAATATTGCCCTTTATTACTTTTAAAAATTCTCTGAAAGTGGGTACCGTCTCCTGACTTAGGTTTCCATCAGGGTCTTTTAAACGTAGGCTTCGGATTTCAGCAAGAGTTAAATCCGCCACTTTTCCCGAACCATTGGTCGTTCTGTCAACACTGGAATCATGCATTAAAACTAAATGCCCGTCCTTCGTGGAACGTACATCTACTTCTACGATATCGACTCCTAGTTCAATACATTTTATTGTAGATACAATAGAATTTTCAAAATTACCTTTGTGAGCCCCTCTATGAGCCGCAACCAATACCGTTTTAGAAGATGCATCATGAAACTCCGTTTGTATGCTCCATAATGAATTTACATCATAGGTACTCTTGCAAGCCAAGAAAAAAATCATGGCCAAGAAAACGAAGTACCGGGTCAAGGTTTGGGACATGCTTTTTTTGGTTTAGGATGGATTTTTAGTTTTTTACCTTAGGCGCGCTAATGGCTTCCACATAGCGACCTGCCCAATACGGTAATAAGTAAATATACGGTGCATACTCTCTATTTCCGCCTCCTTTTCCATTGTTACGATAGGCTCCATTGTGAAAATGAAGAGGTCTTTCATCAGGGGGAAGCACTTCGGAATAGGTCTGGCCTCGAAAATTAGGTTCGATAGTGGTCAAATCTTTTCTGTGACTGTTATCAACGGACCAATCAATCAAATCCATTGGAAACTCACGAAGCCACCAAGCGGACTCTTCAAAATCAATATTCGTACCACCGGAAAGTGCGAATAAATAATTCCACAACGGGTTTTTCTCCGAACGCTCAATTTCCCAATGGCTTTTTACCGTTTCAAAGTGCTTTGCTTTCTGTTCCTCATCAAAAGAATAATTTACAAACGCCGGAATGGTCAAAAAGTACATCTCATCGTCAGAATGGTTCCAGCCACTACTTAAATCTTCCCCTTCTACATAACCTATAATCGTGGCCGGGCGATTGGCATTTTCATCGTAACCGTGCTTTTTGATCAGTTTGCGAGCCGCTTTTTTATATTTTTCATCTTTTGTAAAATGATAGGACGTTTGTAAAAAGGCGAGTATCAGTGTTGAGTTTAAGCGTCTATCACCTACGTTTATCGGAAATTTATTCACGTACTTGGGGTTCCATCTTCCCCAAGCTGTAGGCTCTCCGTTCCAATCTACCAAATACCAATCATTCTCCATAATATGGTCCGTTTGAATTTTTATCTGGTGAATAGCCCGATCTCTCCACTCTTTATCAGGGGCCAATTCTGCAAATAAGGCATACACAAAGAAATGACCGCAAGACTCATCACTACTGGTAGTAGATTTCCAACGCCATTTTTCATCCTCCGTCAAACGCCAAATGCGTCCGTTTTCCTCTACATGCTTTTGATACCAATCTTTAGAAAATCCGTTGGCGTGCAATCCTACCTCATATCCATCACGCTCGTACGATCTCGCTGGAAAACCATGCATCGGGGTGATGTCGGTCAGCCTTTCCATAGCGGCAAAAGCATCATAAGCATTCAACTTCGCGTCTTCACTTTTGGTAACCGCATAACGAAAAAGTTCACCCGCTAAATACATCGAAGTCCATAAACCATCATTATCACTATCCTTATAATAACCCGTAGCTAAATTACCAGGCTTTCTCAATGATAAGTTGGCCGTTAGGCCATATCGTAAATGTCTCTCTCTCTGAATTTTCTGAAAATAGGCCGCCTTTTCCGCGAGTGTCATCGGTTTGAACTCTATTTGAGAAAGTCCCTTCCGGGTTAAAACTAAAACGCTATTGTCTGGTCCTTCCGCAATATCGACCACCTCATCATCTACCAACCATCTTTTAGAGGCATAATAATCAAATTTACCGTCTGACCTAAGCTTAAAGGCCCCTTTTGAAGAACCGCACCATAATTCTCCCTTGACATTTTTAAGCACTGTAATTTGATGATGGGGTAAGTTGGTTAAAACTTCTTCTTGTTTTAGTGGGTTTCCCGAAAGTTTCAAAACACCATTGCTAGTTCCGACCACCAATTGTGTTCCGTCAAACACCATTGCCTGCATAGCTGCACCACTAAAAATCTTATCGATACCTGGGTTTGCTAAAGAGACCTGATAAATAGCCGTTTCCGTCAATAAAAGAAAACGATTGTGCTCGGCGTCAAAAAGCAATTGCTTGACTGCCGGGTCATTTAAAGGATGTTCCCAAAACAATTGTTTATTCTTAAAAATTTTTAACTGAGTCTGGGAAGCAACTAAAACTGTTAGGTCATCAGATATCGAAACTTGAAGCGGAGATGCCATTCCGTGATTAAAGTAAAAAGTACCACCAGCGAAATTGCTAAAAACCTCTTTATCCGTTACATAAAAGTGTTGCCCATTGGAGACATCTACATCTAAAATCTTCATATCCATTAAGGGTCGGTACCGTTGGTCTAGCACCAATTCTTTTTCAAGTGGCAAAAACAACCTTGAACTACCAAGTACCTGAATCAAGCCATTTCTATCACATTGCACCTCTCGCAGGGTTTCATTTTTTAAAGAATCGACCAGTAAATATTTTACTGCATAATCTTGTAGAAATGGCTGGTCTTTATAGGTTTGGGAAGTTGCAAAATGTGCCATTAACAGCGTTGAAAGCAAAAAGAGTTTTTTCATGGTTTTGAATCTAGTTTGATGGAGGTTAAAAATACTGGTATACCCTATTATTTGCTTCTCTATTTTTGATTAAAACAAATGGAATATTGCCCTACAAAAAAACTCCTCGTTATAACATCTTGTCACCCATGAATTAAAGATTATAACCTCATTCGAATGCCAAAACCCAAACTGCGAGAGCGGTAATTTTTTACCATTTTTTGAATGGCGGAATTCATGTGTTAAGTTTCCATGTAAGAGTGTTAAAAATCTATAGGATGTAACCTTCTTATTTACTTATATTTAGCCTTCATAATCATTTTAAACAATGCAACTAACCCGTTCTCTTGTGCTACTGGGGGCCATTCTGTTATTACTCTATATCGCCAAAACAAGGTCCGCCCATACCATTATAGAAAACTCACCCAAGTTTGAGCGTTTACCGTACAAGCACCTTGGCTTGAAGGTAGATTTAGGGGTAGGACTTTGGGCGAGTCCGTTACCGATGGATTATGACAATGACGGTGATATGGATTTGTTGGTTTCCTGCAACGATGTCCCTTTCAATGGCCTCTTCTTTTTTGAGAACAGCAGCGGAGATGCATTTCCTATTTTTGAACCTCCAGTAAAGGTGAGCGAACCGATAAGACATATTCAGGTTTCCTACGTAGATGGTGAACCTCGGTTTTTAGAGCCGGGTAAAGAATTCACGAATTTTAAAAAGGAATTTACCCAGCAACCGGACTCCCTTTTTCCCAGTGATATTTTTTCCAAATTCCACAATAAAATACGATTCAACCAATGGAAATATGTCGATTATGAAAATGACGGAGACCTCGATATAGTCGTTGGAATACAAGACGGAGAGGATTATGGTTGGGACAATGCCTTTAACGATCAAGGCGAATGGACCAATGGCCCCCTGCACGGTTATGTTTATCTAATAGAAAATACAAACGGCACCTACGAGCTAAAAGATAAAATTTTGGCCGGAGGCCAGCCTATTGACGTTTATGGCGCCCCATCGCCCAATTTTGACGATTATGACAACGATGGAGACCTCGATATTATTTGCGGCGAATTTTTAGACCGTTTTACGTGGTTCGAGAATGTAGGTACCCGTAAGAAACCCAAGTATGCAGCAGGTAGATTTTTAAAGAATAAGAAAGGAACCCTCAAAATGGATTTGGAAATGATTCTTCCGGTATCCATTGATTGGGATAAAGATGGTGACATCGATCTTATAGTGGGCGATGAAGATGGCAGGGTTGCTTGGGTAGAAAATACGGGCGCAGTCAAAAATAACATGCCCGTTTTTGAGAGTCCCAGATACTTTCAGCAAAAGGCGGAGCATGTGAAATTCGGAGCGCTAGTCTCGCCTTTTAGCATCGATTGGGACAATGATGGCGATGAAGACCTTATTTGCGGTAACTCCGCCGGTTATATAGCTTTCATCGAAAACCTAGATGGTGGAAACACCCCTCAATGGGCCGCCCCAAAACTGTTGAAATCAGACAATAGAATAATTCGAATTCAAGCTGGAGAAAATGGTTCTATTCAAGGGCCTTGTGAAGCCAAATGGGGCTATACTACCTTATCGGTAGAAGATTGGGATAATGACGGATTAAAAGACCTCATCGTCAATTCTATTTGGGGCAAGGTCATTTGGTATAAAAATATAGGCAGCAAAACACAGCCCAAGCTTGCCGAAGAGCAACCGGTAACTGTAAATTGGGAAACTACAATTCCAAAACCTGATTGGTACTGGTGGGATCCAGAACCCAAATCTATGGCAACCCAATGGCGTACCACGCCCACCGCAATTGATTGGAACCAAGATGGATTGACCGACCTGATAATGCTAGACCATGAAGGTTATTTGAGCTTTTACGAGCGTCACAGAAAAGATGGAGCGTTAATTTTAAAACCGGGAAAAAGAATATTCCACTCCGTAAATGGAACGTATGACAGAAAAAATAAGTTGATTGACCAAAAAAATGGCCCAATTCAATTAAACGAAAAGAAGTATGGTAGTAGCGGCAGACGTAAATTGGCTTTTGGTGATTGGGACAATGACGGAGATATTGATATGCTTGTCAATGGTATCAACGCCGCACTTTGGGAAAATGTTGGCCAAGAAAAAGACAGGGTGAACCTTAAATTCCGTGGAGATTTATCTGATTTGAAATTAGCGGGCCACTCCACCGACCCCACCCTTGTTAATTGGGATAATGATGGTAAGCCCGATTTACTCTTGGGCGCTGAAGATGGTTATTTGTATTACTGGCAGAATGATTAGACAAGGCTACTTCGATAAGTAAATCTTCTTTTCCGCTGGGTCACTCTCTTTTAGAGCATCGACAACTTTCATATTAGCTAAAGACTCGCTTAACGAAATAGGAAGTGCAAATTCATTACTAATTGCCTTGGCAAAAGAATCTACTTGTAAAACATATTGATTGCATCGCTCTATCGTAAAGTCCGTCACTCCCTCCTGATTTTTTAATACTAGGTTGCTTTCCCTATCCGCTTCCGGATTAAATGGGACAGCTACTTCAATGCTCCCTTTTTCCCCACTAATTTTTAAAGTTTGATTTTCAAATTGACGGATAGAAGAATGAATAAGGGCCCTTCCGGTTTTGAACTCTAAAATGCCACTGGTACTAGCATCAATCTGTAATTTCGGATCTACCTCCATTTGTGCCATAACACTGATGGGTTCCGTTCCAAAAATTAGGCGTGCAACAGAAATGGGATAACAACCCACATCCATCAAACTTCCCCCACCATACTCTTTACTGTTGACTATACTTTCAGGATTATCTTCAAAAAAAGTAAAGGAAGATTCTACCAATGTGACTTTTCCAATCGATCCTTTTGTGATGAGCTGGCGTACCTTTTTCCATTGTGGGTGAAAGCGGTACATAAAGGCTTCCATAATTTTCAATTGAGGAAATTGTACCGATGCTTCCATCAGAACTTTTGCTTCTTGAGCATTCATTCCCACCGGTTTTTCCAGCAAAACATGCTTTCCTTTTTGCAGAGCTTTTATAGCCCATTCTACATGTAAGTGATTCGGCAAGGGAATATAAACTGCTTCAATTTCATCCATATTCAGCAGCTGCTCGTATGCACCAAAATAAGTTGGAATTCCAAAACGTTCCGCTACAAGTTTCGCTTTCGATTTGACACGGGAAGCAATGGCAATCACGGAATTGAACTCACTCGTTAAAAGTGCAGGAATTACCTGTTCCACAGCAATGGTGGCAGTACCCAAAATGCCCCATTTGAGTTTTTTCATATTAAGCACTTTTAATATCAGGAGTATGATTGCCCCACTTATTCAGACCTACAAAAACCAAGGCTAGTGCAATGAGTCCCGCGGTAGCAATGGCCCCAATAATAATGGGATCGATGGTACATTGCAGCCATTGGTATGAATCTGGCATCTCCCTAAAAAAAGTTCCCCAAATGATAATTAGAACGCTAAATAAAACAGAGGTAACTCCTTGCCAAAACTTGGGTCTCACATTGAAAATGGCCAATAGAAAAAGTCCAAGAATTCCACCGCCAAAAATACCGGAAATCTGCCACCAAATATCCAAGGCACTTTCGGCGTTGATCAATAATAGACTAAAACCAACTCCAAGAACACCCCAAATTACGGTTGTCCACCTTAAGAAGCCAATACTGGTCTTTTCGGAAGCATTGGGTTTGAAATAGCGTTTAAAATAATCTAAATACAAGACTGTTGCCGACGAGTTCAGGGCCGAATCGACCGTACTCATGGATGCCGCCAAAATTGCGGCGATAATTAAACCTTTTAGACCTACCGGTAATTCGGTAGCGATAAAAAACGGAAATACCTCATCTCCTTTGGTAATAGCGGCATCCAATACATTTCCTGCTCCGGAATAAAAAGCGAACATGGTGGTGCCTATATAGAGAAAAATGGCGGTAAGTGGCAAATAAATTAACATGGCTATCCACACAGAGCGTTTAGCTTTTGCCTCTGTGGCGACTGCACTGTATTTCTGCGTGTAATTCTGGTCAGCCATCAGGTTTCTTATATTTTCGGTAACCCCATAAATGATCATCACCCAAATAGTTCTGCTTTCAAAGGAAAAAGAACTATCCCCCAAACTGAACTTGTTCGCATCAAAAGCTTTTTGAATCAAATAATCGGGTCGAGAGAAGACCTCAGTGGTCAAAACGTAGGCACTGAACAAAAGACCTCCGATCATGATTACGGATTGTAGAACGTCTGTCCAAATAACGGCCTCCATACCCCCCATCAAGGTGTAGGCAATGGTAAGCACACCAATAATCACAATGAGGGTTCGTATATCCAAATCAATAAAGGAAGTAAGTAATAACGACGATAAGTAAAGTATGACCGCTGTTCTACCTATCATAAAAAGTACAAATGAAAAAGAGGCATAGATCCGGCCCCAATTCCCAATTTTTTCTTCCAAGTATTTATATACCGATATAATTTTGTGTTTTCTGTAATGGGGAATAACATATTTAGTAACGAACCAGGCGACCGGCAAGGCGGTAAGCGCGAATATTAAGGGGTGCCAATTATCGTCAAATGCCTTTCCCGGAACGGCTATATACGAAATACTGCTGGTATATGCACTCATCACAGCAATACCCGCTGCCCATGAAGGTATGCCCATACCAGCCACCATAAACTCCTCAGAAGTCTTGGTTTTTCTTAAAAAATAGACCCCCATGGCCACCATAATCAATCCATAGACCACAAGAATAATGGTGTCTACCGTTCCTAGCTGATAATTCATTTGTTTTGGATTTTAAAGGGCCAAAGTCTGTTGAAAACTTTGAACATACGTGGCTATTTTCTGGCATTCAATATCGCTAAACTTTTTTAAAGGAAGGGCCATGTGGTCTTCACAAATATTCAAAACTGCCAAAGCGCATTTGGTTCCCTTGGTTATTTTTGAACTATAAGATCCTACATTATAAATAGTATGATATAATTTATTGACCTCTTCATTCAATTGCTCGATTTTCAGCAATTCGCCGTTGAGGGAAGCATTGTATAGCTCAACGAAGAGTTTGGGGAAGAAATTAGCCCCTCCGGCCACTGCCCCATGCCCCCCATGTAAAATGGTGGTAGACAGAAAAGATTCCGTACCCGCAATGATGGCAAAGTCTGGACTCGATTTAAATTCGCTTATCAATTTTAAAAGATAATCTAAATCTCCAGAGCTGTCTTTTATACCGATAGCGCCTAAATTCTTAATTTTCCTAATCGTTGGTACAGATAAATGTAATTTGGTACAGCTGGGCATGTTGTAAAGTACAAATGGCAAAGATAATTGAGGAACCAAGGCCTGCATAAAATCTAAAAACTCGTCTTCAGAGATCGGTAAATAATAAGGTGGAGCTATCACCACGGCATCGGCTCCACAAGATTTGGCATGATTGCACATCGCCACACAATCTTCTAAAACCGTATCGGAAATACCTACTAAAACCGGTACCCTATTATCAATATTTTTGCAGGCTTTCGAAACCAGTATCTTTCGGGCATCGTGAGTCAAGCTAGTTGCCTCACCGTTCGTTCCCAACAGAAATATACCGTGAACGCCGCCCGATATCAGATGTTCGACCAAATTCTTCAGTCCTTCTTCATCTAGGTATCCATCAGCCTTTAAAGGGGTCACCATTGGAGGTATAATACCCCTCAAATTTAATTTCATATTTTCAATTTACATCCTACAAAGTAAACCGATAACGACGCTATTCACCACAATTATTTTACACAAAACACATGTAATTTTAACCTTCAATTAGAAATTAATTACGTAATATTGAAATAAGAGTTAAATATGTTTATATATGGAATTCGTTTTCGAAAAAATATACGTTCCTAATAATCATTCTTTCATATCGAGAGAACTCCCCCTTTCTTCCAATGCCAGAATTCACTCGCACAAAAATTTTGAGTTGAACTATATTACCTCTGGTGAAGGGAGAAGAATCGTAGGCGACAACATATCTAACTTTGAAAAGGGAGATCTTGTGCTACTAGGTCCAGAATTACCTCACTGTTGGGAATTGCTCGACACGGAGAAAGACCAAGAAGCTACGTGTATTGTCACCCATTTTTCGGAAAATGTGGCCGATTCCAATTTCTTCAAGATTCCCGAACTTGAGAAGGTGGTCAATTTGCTCAAAGAGGCCAATAGAGGAGTTCGGTTTAAAACAGAAAACGACCGTGAAATCTGTGAAGCCCTAAGAGAACTTTCCCATAGCGACGGTTTGGACTATTTTATAGGACTTTTAAAGGTATTCAGTTACCTCTTGAAAGTGGAAGAAAGAGAAATTTTGGCCAACCCGGTGAACAAATCTTCGGTCTTTTCAAAGAACATTGAAAAAGTAAATAAAGTATACGAGTATGTTTTTCAAAATATACAGGAGGGAATAAAACTTGAAGATGCCGCCGATGTTCTGAACATGGCCCCAAGTTCTTTTTGTCGCTTTTTCAAGAAAAAGACCGGACTCACCTTTATGGAATATGTAAAAAATGTTCGTGTAGGAATTGCTGCCAAGCTATTGGCGGAAACCGACAAACAGATTACCCAAATATGTTTTGAAAGTGGCTATAACAACCTAGCTAATTTCAACCATTACTTTAAATCTAGTATGGGCAAGACGCCTTCCGATTATCGTAAAAACTTCCGCTAAGTATTAAAAACGTTCATTGGCACCCGGAAGTTCTCCATGGATACCAATGGCGATTAGAGCTAAAAAAGCAACTATAACCAACACTACAGGAATGGCCCAAATCCAATTTTCAGGTAAGGTTTTTATCTGCTGCCATTTTACTTGCATTTGTATTTTTCCTAAAATATAGGCCACAGCCAAAATATTGAGTACATATAAGTGGTGATTAATGGGTGAATTGCCTAACAAAAGCCCAGAGACCAAATAACTTACAGCGGTATACGTACCTAATAAACCAAAAAGGAACCATACACATTGGCTTCTACCTAACTTTTGGGCAGTCAGCTTGACCCATAATAAAAGTGCCATTGCCAA
Organism: Euzebyella saccharophila; assembly: GCF_014855495.1. GTDB lineage: Bacteria > Bacteroidota > Bacteroidia > Flavobacteriales > Flavobacteriaceae > Euzebyella > Euzebyella saccharophila. The sequence goes on from NZ_JACYFJ010000004.1 coordinate 37,826, forward strand.
CAGCAATAATGCCGCCATGGCTGTACTGGCAGTTGCTATTTTTTCAACGTCAAATGATGCCCCCAATCGACGGAGCATATGACTGTACGCCAATGACTCCCTAAACACAATCAAGGGAATAAAAACAATTAAAAAGACCAGTGCCGCTTTGTTACACCACGGTTTTGTCGGTGTGGGCTTATGGGGCCATTTAGAAGAAAAGACTCCGTAAGCCATTCCCGTACCTCCCATAAAACCGATGCAGTACTCCATTACGTTCCACATATTAAAAGGTATTTCCAGCACATTTCCGACTATCTGAAGAAAATTGCCAAAGGCGAAGCCCAATCCTCCTCCAAGGGTAGCGAACATAGCAACCCTTAGCGGGGCTATTCTATTTTCTCGAGCCATATGCCAGATCATGGCCATACCCGCACCAAGTATTACGGCCCAAGCCTCGGACCTGGGTGGGGTCATTTTAAAACCAATCTGTTGGATGAGAAAATAGTAACACAAAATGCCTCCAGCGGTCATTTCGGCCATTAAACTTCCCCATTTCACCTTCTTTTCCTCCGTGGAGTCCAAGACCAAACCGACCAGCCCCCCTCCCAACAATCCGAACAAACCTCCTATGACAAAGAGCATCCCCAGTCCGTAATAAGCGTTCAGAAAGTCGTCAGAACGACCATAACCTACGACCTGACCATAGCTAATCATTCCGCCGGCACCCAAACCTATGGCCGAAGCCAATGCCACCAAAAGCATTTTTGGATACCAATCTTCCCGACCAGAAGCAATCACCAATGCAGTACCGCCTATTGCACCTGCCCATGCGGCTCCCTGCTCATGACCGAACTGCCCTCGAATGGCCCAAGCAGTAGCGAGGCAAAGAGCTACGAACAGTATTGGTAGCAAATTATTGATTTTCATAACCGGCATTCTCTTTTATACCTAACTGAAATAAACGTTGTGCAAGAATTTTTTTCTTCGTCTCTGGGAAGCTCTCTAAGGGAGGTACCATCTGGTCGGAGCAAATTCCCATAACAGAAAGCGAGCTTTTAATGGCTCGAATACTATTTGTAGGTGAATCATCAAGCATGTAAATGCTATTCTGTAACTGAAGTACTTTATGACGTAGTCTCGCAACAGTTTCCAAATCTTTATTTATAGATGCTTCATACAGTTGTACAAACAAATTGGGAAAAATATTGGCTCCACCAGCAACAACTCCATGACCACCATTCATTAAAACATCGGACATGAACAGTTCCGCTCCGGCTATAATTGAGAATTCAGGATCCTCTTTAAAGGCATCCATAATCGTATACAAAGCACCAAGGTCTCCTGAACTATCTTTGAGCGCTTGGATGCCTAATTTTCTGGCGGATTGAATGGTTTTTAGGTTCAGGTGTAATTTTGTACAACCGGGAATATCATAGATGACGACAGGTAACGGTAATTCTGGAATTAACTTTTCAAGATACCCTATCATTTCATCTTGGGTGATAGGAAAGTAATAAGGCGGCGCCAGTACTAGATAATCGGCTCCGGCTTGCTCAGCGAAATGAGCCATTTCAATTACCGTAGACCACGAACTGTCGGTAATACCGACCATAACAGGTACCTGACCATCAATAATTCTACAAGACTCAACAATCAACCGCCTGCGTACTTCGTACCCCAAACTAGGACCCTCTCCATTGGTACCCAAAATAAAGATACCGTGTACCCCGCCCTGTAATAAATGGGATATTAAATTTTCTAGTCCGTTTACATCAAGTTGAAGGTTTTGCAATAAGGGAGTAACCATGGGCGGAATGACCCCTTTCAAAGGCGAATTCATAGTTCGGTTAATTAGTGTTAGACCAAAGTAAACCCTTAGTTAGTTGACATACTACCATAATTTTACGGGAAACACATTAAATTTTAACCATAAAGGGCAATTCTACACTAAACGCCTAAAAAGCCTCTAAACAACTAATTATCAATAAGGTTGACTGGTGCCCTGTAATAACCAAAACTTTGACCATGCACTATTGTAACTGGCATCGTCACCTTTAAATTGAGTAGGCTCCAATCGGTCGATTGCTTCCGAAGAATTTTGATTATTGTCTATCTCATCAATATGGTAATAGAACCGTAAGGGCAAGGCCGCTCTTTTCGATGCCGGACCCGTTTCCAATTCTGGAAGCCCCGTTCTTCTATAATCGAACCAGGCCTCGGTAGCTGCAGACCAGCTGGCAATCCATTTTTGAACAATGATATCTTCTTCCGCTGAGTATGCCCCTCCGTTAGCAATGTAGTCATCGTAGTCACCACTAACACCCCAAGCGGCAAAGGATTGTTTGATAGCTTCATTGTAATAATTCTCGGCACTACCGCTTATCCAGCCCTTGGCCGCCGCTTCGGCCAATATAAAATTAACCTCCGATGCGGATATTAGTCTGGACTGTAATAATGGTCCACTCGCTTCTTTATAGATATCGTTCAATTGAGAAACATGTAAGTTGCGGGTACCTTGATTGACGTCTTCACTCAAGTTATAGGAAGCCCCAAAAGTCAGAGCCGTCGGAAGTCCCACGTAAAGACTGTCAAAATCGACCGGTAAGCCTACCGTGTTTTCATAGGCATCGACAATATCTTGTGATATATGTCTTTTTCCTTCTTCATCTACAAAATCAGTTCCTTCAGGTGCCCCTTCTTCCAAAACCAAGGGAACATCTATTTTATTCGCCCACACGCCTAAACGAGGATCGTTCAATTCTTGCAGCTTGTCTACGAAAGTTTTGGCCAGTTTTATTCTGAAATAAGCTCCTTGAGGGTCTGCATCAAATTTAGTATTCGTTGGCCAAGAATCACTGGTAGTATTGCCGATATAGGGCATATTGGCATCGTCCTCGGCTTGTAAGATCAGAGGGTAGGTCTGAGGCTGTGAGGTAATCGCCTGTATTCCTTGACGGGCAATACCTGGTTCTTTTTCAGATAAACGCATGTAGTAGCGTAGTAGTAGTGAGTTACCGAATTTTCGCCATTTGGCAACATCCCCAGCAAAAAGAATGTCTTGATTGGCCTGAATGCTGAAATAACTGTCTTGACTATTGCTCAATAATAAATTCGCCTTTTTTAAATCGGTATGAATACCCTCGTAAATGCTCTGTTGGGTATCAAACTCGGCATCAAAGAATTCTGAACCTTCATCTCCTCTTAAGGCGTTTGAATAAGGTGCATCTCCCCACAAGTCCGCAATCATGCCAAAGAGATATGATTTCAAAATCAAACCTACCCCATGGTGAAAATCCAAGCTTTCTTCTTCTGCCTTTTCGATCATGGTCTTATTATTGGTCAATAAGCTGTAATAGCCGTTCCAACTATGAGAATCATTGCTCCAATCATAAGCATTGTGACCGCTAGACCAACCATCTTTCTGGGTATGTTGCATAACTCCGGCCATATTACCAAAACCAAGATTGACCACATTTTTACCAACCCCATTAATAATCGTTGGCAACAACAAATTTGGGTCCACATTTTCGGATCCTATTTGATTGGGGTTTTCGTTCAACTCTTCAAGACCGTGGCATGAAACGAGAACAAATATGCCTACTATTCCTATGACAATCTTATTCGCTATTCTGTACATCATCGTGAAGTTTTATCAATTAAAAAGTTAGGCCAATTTTAATTCCGATAGGAACCAACCAAGGCTCCACATTATATCTTTCAATACCCTGTTTGAATTGGGTTCCTCTATTTCCTGAACTAGTTTCCGCTTGAAATGCCCGTTCAGGGTCAATTCCGAAATCAGAGTCTTTTGTCCAAAGCATGATATTCCTACTATAAATGGAAAAGTTCAAATCACTGATCCCGATTTTATCCAAGTGTTTTGAGGGAATGTTATACCCAAGTGCAACTTCTCTCAATTTTACATAGTCGGCATCGAACATGTGCGGGGTACCAAAATCCCATGGGTTGGCGACCGAAAACGGAATTAAGTTCGTTCCGACATCTCCCAGATTTTCATAATCTAAGATGAAATTACCGTCTGCATCATGGGTACCCACCACACCGGCATTGAAGATACCGTCATACACCACTCTGCCTCCTAAACTTTCCGGAAATCCGCCATCACCCGGTGGACCACCGATGGAAAGAAAATTCTCGCCGTAAATAAATCTATCGGCATTGTCTAACACCCATTGCTTCATCTCAGGACCAAGTTCTGAAATTCCTGGATCGACCAAGTTATCGATAATAGTTTGCCCATAACCATCTTCGACCAAATAGCGAGAGGTCTGCGACATATATTGCCCGCCAGAACGCCAGTCGAATGTTAGGTTTAAAGTGAAATTTTTATAGGATAGGCTCGATTGGAGTCCCATAACAAAATCAGGATTGTAGTTACCCACTTTTACCCTTTCCTCGGTAGCTAGCCATTCAGCATCTTCCCCTTGACCTAGCAGTGGGTAGTTATAGTAGGGAGAGCTCTCATCAGTTACCCTTCTAATCTTGGGCGAATAAATATTACCGACCAAGCCATCTTCGCCGGTGGCCGGTTTGGCCACATAGCCACGGGAAACACTTTTGTTGTCGCTCCAAAATTCAATATAATCAACACCGTCGGCCAGTTCCAATATTATTGATTCGTTGGTGGTATAGTTCAGGTTCAGGTCCCAATTCCAATCTTCTGACTGTACGGGGGTAAAGCCCAAGGCCAATTCAAAACCTTTACTCTCCAAAACCCCGGCATTAATGCTTACACTATTGTAACCCGATGAACCTGGGATAGGAATATTGGGTACAATCTGATTTCTATTTTCAACGGTGTAGTAGGTTCCTTCAAATCGCAACCTGTTACCGAACATGGTCAAATCGATACCGAATTCTTGTGAGGTAGCTTCCTCAGGTTCCAAATCAGGTGTATTTAAACTTCCCTGAGCACTATAGAGGACCGCATTTTCCCACTGTCCTGAATTATTAAAATAAGCACCCAATTGGTAAGGGCTGGTATCGTTACCTACACGGGCCCATCCCCCTCTTAATTTTAATAAATCCACTTTTGGAATATCAACCAATTCGCTGACCAGAAAACTAAGCGAGGCCGAAGGGTAGAAATAAGACCTGTTATCTACGGGTAAGGTGCTGGACCAATCGTTACGAGCCGTGACATCTAGATAAAGCATATCATATGCCCCAAAATTCGCCAAGGCATATACACTGTTAATGGCCCTTTCAGAGGTAAAACTGGAGTAGTTCAAAGAAGTTGGCGCAATATTATCGACCGTAAAGAGGTTCGGAACGATTAAACCTGCCCTAGAAAAGGCCGAATTGCTCAAACCACGGTTTCGTTGATACATCAAGTTGCCTCCCCCCGAGACGGTAACATCAAACTTTTCCCAATCTTTGGTGTAGCTCGCTAAGAAATCTACGTTGGTTTCAATACCTTCCGTTTCTGCGATACCATAGGTACCATTATTGGGTTCACGGGTGTAACCAGGTGCCATTTTGGTTTCTTGTGTTTGACTAAAGCTGTTTAAGTTATAGCTGGTTCTCAGATTTAGACCAGGCAGGGGATTCCAATCCAAGGCCATATTACCGTACACCCGAAACCTTGAATAGCTGTTGTTGACCTCATTGGCCAAAAACCATGGATTTTCATAATTATCGGAGAAATTATAAATATCCGTTCCGGGAAGTTTATAATCCTTGATATCCAGAATATTTACGTTGGCGGGAATACTATAGGCCGCTTGTAATGGATTTGTACCACGGTTAGAAGCCGGTCGATTATCGGCATAACTATGAACCACGTTCACATTGGTACTCACCGTCAATTTCTGGCTCATATTGGAGGAGGCTGAAAGCGAAAAACTATTGCGTTGCAAATCGGAATTAGGCACCACTCCTGTATTATCCATAGCCGTAACCCCCAAGCGGTAATTCAATACCTCATTGCTACTGCTCACCGTCAAACTATTGGTCGTGGTAATACCGTTACGTACAAATTCTTTAATGTTGTTCGGGTACGATTTTAATTCGGTAGGAATAGGCACGCCATTGGCATCAAGGGGCGAATTCCATTGTACCGCGAAATAACCTCGGTCTAATTCAGGACCACCATTTCCCCCTGAATTCAGTACATCAGGCATAATGTAACCGCCTTCCGATTCTGGTGAATAAGAGAAATATCCGGAAGCAAAACGCGATTGGGTATCGATATAGCGATAGGGAATATCAAAAACAGTATTTGACGTAAAATTCACCTTCATACGTTGGCCTTTGCCCGCTTTTTTAGTCGTAATCAAAACCACGCCGTTACCCGCCCTAGATCCGTAAAGTGCCGCCGCACTGGGACCTTTTAGAATAGAAACATCTTCAATACTCTGTGGGTCTAGATCCGATATGGCGTTACCATAATCAACAGGGTTTCTATCGCCAAAGCCCCCAATATTGTTCAGTGTATTGGCAACAGGAACCCCATCGATTACAAATAAAGGTTGGTTATCAGAACTTAAAGAAATGGCTCCCCTGATGACCATACTTACTGAAGACCCGGTACCTCCTGTATTATTCAAGGTAACCCCGGCCACTTTACCGGATAGGGAGTTTAAAACATTTTCTTGGGCAACACGTGTAAGCTCTTCCCCGGCGACGTTTTCTACGGAATACCCTAACGATTTATCCTCTCTTTTGATTCCCAGAGCAGTAACAACCACCTCGTCCAAAGCTTGGGTATTCGTTTCTAAAGCTACATTGATGTTGGCCCTGCCGGAAACCGCAATTTCTTGTGAAATAAATCCTAAATAGGAATATTCCAATACTGGATTTTCAGATTGTAGATTAATATTGTAGAGACCGTCAAAATCTGTGGTTACCCCATTGTTCGTTCCTTTTTCCATAATGGTCACGCCCGGTAAGGGCATACCATCTTCCTCAGAAGAAACCGTACCTGAAACCGTCTGAGCCACCAACGGACTACCCCATAAAAAAACCGCTATCGAACATACCCGAAATAAACCTAGCAGGCTTTTCGTATATGGTGACCTATTCTTTTGATTAATTTCTTTCATAATAGTGCTTTGGAAATTGGTTGTATATCTCTGCTGGATTGGAAATTTTTATGGGACGGCTTCAAATGTTAGAATAACCACATTGGTGCCCACACCAATAAAGTCTGGCGAGGCTGCTAAAAACATCACCATACGCATGCTGGTGTCATTAATTTCTTGAATCATTACCCGGCGCTCGAAATCTAAAAGTCCGAGATAGGCCATCCCTTCAAAATCTAAATAGCTCACATCTTCAAACGTTAAGCTTCCGCCTGCGCCATAGACCGAAGAAACGGTCAAAGCAGCATTTTCGGCATAACTGAAGGTAGCATCCGAATCTGGGGTAAAACTGGCCGTACACAAGCCAAAGTCCGCACCACCATTATTAACGATACTGGCACCACCGTCATTTACAATTTGGTAGACCAAGCCACTAAAAGCGGCATTGTCGGCCTTCAAATCCATTTCATACCTTCCATCAAAATAAAAAGTGAACTCATCTTCATAAACCTCTGCCATACCGAGCCCAGCACCAAAAATACCCGCGGGTAAAGGATTGGGAGCCCCATCAAACGGACTTAAAGCCGCATCGGTATTTCCGAAATAGTCACTATCAGAATGGGCACTAGAAAGTCTCCAGGTTTTTCCATCGTCATCGGTAGCACCTCCCGTCAATAATACATAGGGAGTGATATCAAGGGCCAATTGTACTTCTTTACTTAAGGTGGCGCCAGTAGCATCGGTAGCCGTCAATGTGGCGGTATAGTAGCCTGAATCTGCATACGTATGCACCGGATTTTGTTGGTTGCTAGTGCTGCCATCACCAAAATCCCAATTCCAGCTTACCGCATTATTTGTCAAACCCTGAAAAGCGACTTTTTTTCCATTTACGGAATTAAAAACATCGGCTGTAAAGGGAATAGGCCCTTCACTTGTATTATCATCCGTTTGACATGCAGTTAAAAACAGGGCAATTACCGCGAAGAGTGTAGATTTAATGGAGAGATTTTTCATCATCAATAGTTTTCGATCAAGACAAGTAGGAATTAGGTCGGGCTATTCGGGAGGGGTCTAAAAACGTTGTTACATATGTTAATTATATCTAAATCAATACCTCAAAACTATATTTTTACCACTGAAACAATTTCAATTATTTTGTTGATTTTTGATAATATATTAACTATCCATTTATTTCGTTACATATATTTTTACAAAATGGGATTTACACACCCTATAATGAATTTTAACTAATTCCAAATCATGTTAACATTTAAATGAAGGTTAAGCGATATTTAAGGTTAAGTGAATTAAGGCTTTTGGTCCTATTCATTCTTCTTTCACCCCTTATTTCTTTGTCTCAGGATTTAATGGCAGGTGTCGCCAAGCGTAAGATTACCCCTGAGCCTTTAATTGCCGTTTCAGGAGGCGTTGGTCTACCCCAAGCGGCCAAAGAAAAAGAAGATGACCTTTATGTAAGAGCCATGGTATTTGCAAAGGGAAATATCAAAACCGCTATTGTTTCCATAGATAATTTAGGTTGGCCTGCGGTTTGGGGCGACAAAACAAGGGCTTTGGTAAATAGAATTGCCCCTGAAAACATTCTTATTGGAGCAACCCATACCCATAGTGCCCCTGATGCTTATGCCTTTGCCGATGAAAGCGGTAATCACGCAGCCGACATAGATTACCTCAATTGGTGTACTGTTCAAATGGCTGAGGCCATCAATGAAGCCCTTGACCGGCTAGAACCGGTTCATTTAAAAATTGCCCATGAAAAAGTAGAAGGCAAAATAGCTTATAATTATTATGCCCCCCAACTATATGACCCTAGGTGCGGAGTGCTACAAACTATCATTGCCAGCGGCAAAAGGAAAGGGACTATTCAAGCCACCCTTACAAATTATGCTGTTCACCCTGAGGTTATAGGAAACAAAAGAGGTATTTTAAGTCCTGATTTGGTAGGACCACTTCACGAACGAATCGAAAAAGAAACTGGGGGCCTATCCATTTTTATGAATGGAGCACTCGGAGGTATGGTTACTGCAGACAATCGCCTAGATAACGGAAAAGAAGCCAACGATTGGGAAGAGTGCCAGCGTATCGGATTTTTATTGGCAGATGAAGCTTTGCGAATAATCGATAAGTCGGCCATACAGACCAACCCCAATTTAAGGGTGGCCTCCAAGAAGGTTACATTTCCGGTGGCTTCGGTCATGATGCAGCATATACTAAAAAATTCTCCGTTAGGCATGGGATCAAAGGATGGAACATCAATTTCCACCACTTTGAACTATATTCAGCTAGGCACCGCCCAAATGATTACAATTCCTGGAGAGGCCTTGCCCAATATCGGTTATTACCTTAAAAGGAAAATGCCCGGGGAGCATCCGTTTTTATTAGGCCTTACCAACGATGCTTTTGGCTATATTTTGACCAAGGAAGACTTCAACAGCTTTGATCGCTATCAGTACATCAGCCGTACGAGCCTAGGTGAAAAGACGGGTGAAATTCTTGTGAAAGAGGCTCTTTATCTAATAAATAAAAATCATCAACCTAAGAAACAACAAAAGCAATGAAAATGAATTTAAAATCTCATTACTGGATATTTTGTCTTACTCTTTTAAGCCTGACCTTTTCTTGCAAAGAGAAGAAAAAAGAAACTGCTCAAGGCCCAGAACCGAAAATTGCGGAGGTTACTCCAGAAAACGCACTAAAAAGTTATCTTGATAATGGGGACCAAACCTTTTCTTGGGTTATAAAAGATAGTTTTGAGCTGCAAGGTGTAAAAGCCTATGACCTATTGCTCACCTCTCAAAAATGGCGCGAACATACTTGGAAACATCAATTGACCATTTTTGTACCTCAAGAGATAGCTTTTGATGGTTCGCTACTTTTTATTACGGGTGGACATCTTGAAAATGGTGAACCCAAATGGAAATCCGTAAAAAAAGGCGGGGATGAAATAGAACCTATGGCATTGATGGCCCTAAAAAACAAGGCCATCACCTCCATCATTCGTCAAGTGCCTATGCAACCCTTGTACGACGGCGACTTGGTGGAAGACCAACTTATTTCGTATACCCTTCACAATTTTAAAAACGACAAAGATTACACATGGCCCCTGCTCTTCCCCATGGTAAAAAGTGCGGTGCGCGCCATGGATGCCGTTCAGGAATTCAGTAAAGAAAACCTTGACAAAGATGTATCGAGGTTCACCGTTTCAGGAGCTTCAAAACGAGGTTGGACAACCTGGTTAACCGGCGCCTCCGATAAACGCGTAGAGGCGATTGCGCCTATGGTCATTGATGTCTTGAATATGCCGGTCAGTCTCGATTATCACCTCGAGGCTTGGAACGAGTACAGTGTACAAATCAACGATTACATCAAATTAGAAATTCCACAAACCGTAAATACGGGGGATGGGCAGGCGCTTACGCAAATGATCGACCCCTATTCGTACCGCGCTGACTTAACGATGCCTAAATTAATTTTTATAGGTACCAACGACGAATACTGGCCCGTGGACGCCATTAAACACTACATTAATGATATTCCAGGTGAAAATTACATTCACTACACACCCAATGCAGGTCATAATTTAGGAGGTGGTGAAGAAGCCTTAAAATCTTTAAGTGGATTTTGGGCTCAAACTTTGGCAAAGGAAAAATATGACAATCTCGATTATAATATCAACATTACTGATAAGGAAGCTACCCTTACCGTCTCATCCACTACCGAGAATTTGACCAATGCATTTTTGTGGACAGCCAGTTCTACCGATCGAGATTTAAGGGATGACCAATGGAGTTCTAACCCTATTAAACTGGATGAAAATGGTGAAGTTTCCCAAAAAGTGGAATATCCGAACTCAGGATACAAGGCATTCTATATCGATTTTGAATACAAGGATATCAACGGAGGTACCTATACCAAAAGCACACGAATGTATTTAGCCGATAATGACGAAGTACTTTAAAATTCCTACCATGAATAATAAATTTATACCATTTGTAAGTGCAGCCATCTTTTCCATTCTGCTCTTAGGAGGCTGTAAAGACCTAGAAAAAAAGGACGTTGTTATGAACAACGGTGCTCAAGCTTCCTCGGAAAATAAAACATGGGCAGAAAAGTTGGGATGGCCCAAAGGTAAAAAGGTACTCATTCTACATGCCGATGATATTGGAATGTGTCCCGAAGCAAATACAGCCGCAAAGAATCAATTAACCGACGGAGACATTCAATCCGCTGCGGTCATGATACCTTGTCCGAATGCCAAAGAGTTCATCGATTGGGCCATAGAAAACCCCAAAACCGATATCGGACTCCACTTGACCCTCACGAGTGAATGGAAAACCTATCGCTGGGGAACCGTAACCCCACATGAAGAAGTACCGGGTTTGCTAGATGAAACTGACCATATGTGGCACAAGGTCATTCAAGTGGTTCAAAATGCTTCTGCAGAAGAGGTTGAAAAAGAGATTCGTGCCCAGATAGAACAATCTCTAGCTTGGGGTTTTCGACCCAACCATATCGATACCCACATGGGTACGCTTTATGCTGATCCAGGTTACGTAGAAGCTTTTTTAAGAGTGGCTCAGGAATATAAAATACCCGCAAATGTTATAGATATCTCAAACCCAGAAGTACTGGAAGGATTTAGAAAAGAAGGATATCCTCTTGACGATTCTGTTGTTAAGATGATAGCAAACTATCAGCTTCCAAAATTGGACTTTTTTAGTAGTGCGCCCAAGGGAGGCACTTATGAGGAAAAGGTAGAAAACTTTAAAACCTTGGTCAATTCTTTACATCCAGGGCTTACCGAAATCATTTTTCATCCTTCCGTGCAAACAGAAAACTTAAAAGGGATTACCAATTCTTGGCAACAACGCGTTTGGGAAGCCGAAATGTTTGCCGACCCAAATCTTTTGGATTTCTTTAAGAAAGAGGATATCATTTTCACCAATTGGATGGAAATCATGGAACGTTTTGAGAAAATGAAGAAATAATAGTCATCACCGCTCGCAAAGACTTTGTATCAAATTAATGTCAAATTCTTCGTAAGATTCAATAACGCCGTCTGCAAGTAGAAGCTTGTCCGGTATTTCTGTATTGGAAATCGCTATACACTTAATTCCGGCGGCTTTGGCGGACTTCACCCCGTTCTCAGAATCTTCGATTACTAAACATTGCGATGCAGGTAGGCCCAGTTTTTTCAAGGTGACCAAGTACGGATCTGGGTCTGGCTTTCCTCGGCTCACATCTTCTGATGTCACTACTACTTTGAACAAATCGCTGAGACCTGTAATTTTCATGGTAGCTTGAACCTCCAATTTGGTCGAACTGGTCGTCAGGGCCAAGATGTAATTTTGAGCAAGTTTTTGAATACAATTCACCACTCCGGGATATATTTTCAATTCATCGCTTACTAAATCAAGATATATTTTGGTTTTGTCAGCAATCAAATTAGAACACGTCACATATTGTAGTCCAAAATCCGCCAATAAATCGGCAAATGCGGCTTTATCGGTTCTCCCAAGGCAATAGGTTCTGTAGATTTCAGGGGTAATATCAACACCAAAAGATTCAAAAACTAGTTTGGTCGCCATTTCATGACAGTGCTCATCATCAGTGATTACCCCGTTCATGTCAAAAATGATAGTTGTAATCATGTCTTTAAGTTCCATTTTCAAATTTATACCTCAATTTATACAGCTGGAAATTAAATTTTACCTAAAATCGATGTAATCTTAGCATTTACCTCTTTAAGAAGCCATTATATTTGTAAGTAGTCACTACCTGACCTTCAATTATGAGTGCGAAATATCTCTCCTTTTCTATTTTTATCATTTTAATTGTCTGCTCTTGCAAAGAAATGGTTCCAAAGGTTGAATCAAAACCTATTCCTCATACAACCGAGCTAACTGGAGAAGCCTTGGCCCATATCCACTGTGCTTCATGCCATCAGTTCGTACCCCCTGATAAACTAAGCAAGACCATTTGGAAAGAAGATGTCTTACCCGCCATGGCACAACGTTTGGGCATCTATTCGAATGGAATTTTAAACGACAGCCTATTCGGTAGTCCAGAAAACGCCCAGATTGTCAAAGCCGCTCAAATTTATCCTGAAAGCCCTGTTATATCTCACGAAGATTGGCTAAAACTCGAGAATTTCTATTTGAAAAACGCTCCAGATGAACTTCAAAAAACCACCTACAATGAAAACATTGTACTTGGGCTAAAACAATTCAATTATAAAGAAGTAAAGGTTGCCCACCGTCCACCGATGACCACCATGGTAAAAATTAGAAAAGAAGGGATAGGCCTCATTTTCTCCGATGGAAAACCCAATAGCAATGTGTTGACTTTTCTTGATAAAAATCTGGAGCTGGAAAAAAACATGCTTACGTTTCAAACACCCATCCATCTGGAAGAAAAAGAGGATATGAGCTATCTTTTAAGTGTGGGGAAGAATATTTTTCCCAATGATTTTAAAAATGGACGTTTACAAGCCTATACCAACCCTTCAGCCGCCCATGAAAAAATAAAACTGACCTCTGAACTCGACAATCTGCAGCGCCCTGTTCATATTGCTTTTGGTGATATGAATGGAAACCGTGAAGAGGACCTGGTCGTTTGTGAATATGGCGATCACACGGGTCAGTTGACCCTTTACGAAAAAGGAGACGACGCATATAATAGAACAGTTCTAAAACAAGAATCGGGAGCTATAAAATCGGTCGTAGCCGACGTCAACCAAGACGGACGATTGGATATTATCTGCCTAATGGCGCAGGGCGATGAAGGTATTTTTTATTTGGAGAATCTGGGACTCGGAAATTTTAAAGAAAAACGGTGGATGCAATTCTCACCATTAAACGGCAGTCAAAACTTTGAATTTATAGATTTTAATGGCGACGGATTTAAAGATATTCTGTATACCTGCGGCGATAATGCCGATAAAACTCCTATTTTAAAAGACTATCACGGGGTGTACCTTTTTTTAAACGATGGGCAAATGAATTTTGAACAAGCCTATTTCTTTAGAATGAACGGTGCCTACAAAACCATATCTTTAGATTTTGACAATGACGGGGATTTGGATATGGCCGCTATTTCCTTTTTTCCTGATTACGCGGAACGACCCGAAGAAAGTTTTGTATATTTTGAAAATCAGGGAGACCTCAACTTCAAGGCTCAATCCTTTAAAAATGCAAGTAACGGTAGATGGCTGGTCATGGATGCCGGTGATATTGACGGGGATGGAGATATAGACCTCGCATTGGGCTCTTTTGTGTACTTTTTGGCAAAAGATGATGCTACAGGCCTCAGCAAACGCTGGTTAAAGAGAAGTCCTTCGGTCGCTATTCTTGAAAACACCTTAGTTCCATAAAACTAATTCTATGAGAAAATTTAAATGGCTTTTCATAACCTTAGGCACACTCTTAGCCCTGTATCTGTTAGCGGTACTCATTGTTCCTAAAATTTTAGACGCCAAGCACAACCAGACAAAAGTACTTCCGCCTTACACCGTCTCCAACGAGGCGTTGAAACTATATAACTCCCTTGAGTTTATCTCTGATCTGCACTGCGATGCCCTTTTATGGCGCCGCGATTTGACTAAAAAGAATGAAGTGGGTCATGTAGATTTACCTCGGATGCAAGAAGCTAATATGGCTTTACAAGCCTTCACTATTGTGACGAAGTCGCCCGTTGGCCAAAACTTTTCCAAAAATTCAAGCGATGCGATGGACAATATTACCCTACTAAATATTGTACAAGGAAAACCCATCAGTAACTGGCGTAGTTTGTTTAAACGAGCTGAATATCAATGCCAACAGTTGCATGAATATGCCGAAGATTTTGATGATGATTTTATCATTGTAAAAGACAAAACCGACTTTGAAGAGTTAATCGAAAAAAGAAAAGTAGATAGAAAAGTAATCGGTGGTTTTCTTGGTGTGGAAGGCGGGCATTGTCTTGAGGGAAATTTAGAAAATTTAGACAAGCTTTATAACGAAGGATTACGCATGTTGGGGCCAACCCATTTTTTCGATAATGAATTAGGCGGTTCCGCACACGGTATTACCGGCGAGGGATTAACGGATTTTGGGAAACAGGTCGTACAGCGAATGAACGAATTGGGTATGTTCATAGACCTGGCACACTCCTCCCCTGCCATTATTGACGACATTCTTAAGATGACAGATAAGCCCTTAATTGTATCCCATACGGGAGTGAAAGGCACGATGGACAATTCGAGAAACCTCTCGGATAAACACGTGAAGCAGATAGCAAAAAATGGCGGTTTGATTGGGATTGCTTTTTTTAAGGGAGCCATTAGCTCACCTGAAATTCAAGGGATTGTAGACGCCATGAAACATGTAAAGAATATTGCCGGTATCGATTGTATTGCTCTGGGTTCAGATTATGACGGAAGTGTAACCACACCGTTTGATATCACCGGCCTGCCCTTGCTGGTCGAAGAATTGTTGGCACAAAAATTTACAGAAGATGAAATTAAGGCTATTATGGGCGAAAACATCAAGCGTTTTATGCTTAAAAACCTGCGGTAACCTCATTTACTCCTTACCGATTCCCATTTTAAGACGTTGGGCTTCCCATCCATGGTCAATATATTCCCAAGAAAAATCATTTCCACTGACCTTTATTTTCATAAAGCCCTCTTTGGTATGATGCCTGCGGCCCTTCCAGCCGTTACCGGCGATGGAACCCCCTGTCAAAAAATGGACACGATCGTTGACGAAGCCGTATTCCTTCCAATGAATATGTCCCTGCAAAACCAACTTAAGATTGTGGTCTTTAAAAATATCAAAGACCTCATAGGCGTTACTTACCGTTCTGGTGCCTTCTTTTCCATTTAATTGGGAAAAAGTGCAAAGCATGGGAATATGGGTAGTGACCACAATAGGCTTTTCAGTGTCAATGGTTTGAAGGTGTTTCTGCAACCAAGAGAGCTGTTCTGCATGAAACGAACCTTTATATCGCTTGTTGTCGGTAACGTCCAATGAATTGAGTGTGATAAAATGCCAACCTTTATGATCAAAAGCGTAGTAGGTATCACCAAAGTAACGCTGCCACATGCCATATTTATAGTCGGGGTGAGAGGCGTCTTCGGGGCTTTCTTCATAAATCGCAAAAAGATCATGATTACCTATGCAATTGTAAACCGGCATTTGAAAACCCTTGGCCATATCTGCATATAGTTTAAAAAGTCCGTCACTTTTCTCAAAATTGCCCCGCATCACATCGTAGACCAAATCACCACCGGTAATTACAAAATCAGGTTTAAGTGCATTGGTTTTGTCTATGGCCATTTGAAACCCCAGTGGGGCATTCATTTCAGGTTTTATATGAATATCGGTCATAAAAACGAACTCAAAAGAGGTATCCTCCTTAGAAGACAAAGAATCATTTGCAACCATTGAAAGGGGTAACAGCGGTGCTGCCGCCGTTGCCAGGCCAGACTTCGCCAAAAACCTCCTTCTACTTAAAGACTTTTCATTAGCCGCCATATTAAAGGTTTTAATCGTTCACCACATTTTGAGGCTTCCCTGCCAAAAAAGCTTCGAAATTCGTAACGGCTGTATTCATCAAGCGTTGACGCGCCGCCTTTGAGGCCCAGGCGATGTGAGGGGTTATTATACAATTTTCTAGGCCGAGCAAAGGATTGTCGGCATTGATCGGCTCACTTGACGCTACGTCTACGGCGGCATAACTTACTTTTTTATTTAAAAGTGCCTTTCTTAAATCTTCTTCCACCACCAAAGGTCCGCGAGAAGTATTGATGAACATGACCCCATCTTTCATTTTGCCAAGGGAGTTTTTATTGATTAGACCTTTCGTTTCTTCCGTAAGCGGGCAATGCAAACTAATTACATCCGACTCTTGTAAAAGCTGGTCTAATTCTACATACTCGATACCTTCAGGTGCCGGAAACTTTCGACTTCCGGTAGTAATCACTTTCATTCCGAATGCGGTAGCCAATTTAGCGGTGGCCTGACCGATACTTCCGAAACCGATTAGACCCATGGTTTTTCCTTCCAATTCCACTAGAGGATAATTCCAAAAACAAAAATCATCGTTCGCACTCCAATCTCCATTTTGAACTGCTCGGTTATGTTCCCCTACATGATGACACATTTCAAGTAAAAGGGCCATGGTCATCTGGGCGACTCCCTGGGTACCATAGGTAGGTACATTGGTCACGGTTATACCTTTTTCTTTGGCGTAGTTGACATCTACAACATTAAAACCAGTGGCCAAGACGCCAATATATTGCAAGTGAGGTGTCTTTTCCAACACCTCTTTGGGCAAAGGCGTCTTATTGGTGAATACATAGGTCGCATCATCAATCGCTTTTACAATTTCAGAATGTACTGATGGCAATCGGTCATAGACTTTCACATTTCCCATCTGCTCAAGACCTTTCCAGCTCAAATCTCCTGGGTTTAAAGTAAACCCATCCAAAACAACTATTTTCATTATAAAGTAACTACCGGTTTTTACAAATATAAGGTTTAAGAAGCTGCAATTATTTCTACTTTTTTGTCCTTTACCCCTAGTATATTAACCTTTCTGATTGAAAGGGAATATTATATTTGCCAGTAGCTACACCACAATAAAACCAACATGTTCAGAACCTCCCAATTTTACCAATTGTATCTAGCTTTCTTTTGCATCATCGGTTACGCCCAAGAAAATCCGATTGACTACGTCGACCCTTTTATCGGAACCGACTTTTTCGGGCATACCTACCCCGGTGCGGCCTTACCCAATGCTTTGGTACATTTGAGTCCGGATATACATACGGAAGGATGGACCTATTGCGCGGGCTATGTATATTCCGAAAGTTCGATTATGGGTTTTAGCCATACGCATTGGAGCGGTGTAGGCATGGTAAATGGGGGCGAGATTCTTTTAATGCCCACAACCCATCAAAAATTACAAGTGGTTCCAGGAAGCTTGGAGAATCCGGATGCAGGTTATCGCTCACGTTTTGACCATAAGGAGGAATCCGCCTCTCCCGGTTACTATTCCGTAATGCTGAAGGATTATAATATTAAGGCCGAATTGACCTCTACCGAAAGAGCAGGTTTTCACCGCTACACCTTCCCAGAATCAAAAACTTCACGCATTATTTTAGATGTGGGACATCAAATTGGTGATATGACCCAAGGGAAACTATCTGAATTACGGATTGTCAACAACCAGCAAATTGAAGGTGCCAAAGCTGCCGGTTTGGGAAAGGTTTATTTTGTAGCAGAATTCAGCAAGCCTTTTCTTTACTACGGTACGTTTGATACCGCCTACAAAACACCGGAATCCGATGGAAGTATTTTCCCTTATAAAAATGCCGAAGTGGGCGATAAAATCGGTGCTTTCGTACAATACCATACGGAAGAAAATGAAGCTATTCTGGTCAAGGTAGGAATTTCATATACCAGTATTGAAGGCGCCCGAAAGAATCTAAAGGCTGAAATTCCACATTGGAATTTTGACCAAACCAAGGAACGCGCGGAGAAAATATGGAACAAAGAGCTTTCCAAGGTTACTATTAAAGGAGGTACTGAAGAGCAAAAACAAATTTTTACAACCGCCTTATATAGGTCCTTATTGGCCCAATATATTTCACAAGATGTTGATGGTAGCTACTTTGGTTCCGACGGTAAAATTCATCAAGCTGATGGATTCGATTTTTACGGTTCTTTTTCATGTTGGGATACCTATAGAACCCAACACCCGCTAATGACTTTGGTGGAACCGGAGCATGTGAATGATTATATCAAGTCCATTGAAAAAAAAGTAAAGAACTACGGATGGTTGCCTGCCCAACATTTTTTAAATGTTTACGGCGAATCTATGGTAGGCGACCATTTAATACCTGTTATTGTAGATGCGTATTTAAAAGGCTACCGAGATTTTGATGTAGAACTTATATACAAGGCCATGAAAAAGAAAGCCTTGGAAACGCCAAAACCACCTATTCCGGAAGAGGCGGGCCGTTCTGGACTCGAATTTTATCTTGATTTAGGATATGCACCTATAGATAAAGTTACCGAGGCCGTACCCAACACCTTAGAATTGGCCTATGACGACTGGTGTATTGCCCAATTGGCAAAAGAGCTCGGCAAGGAAAAAGATTATGAACTTTTTACCCAGCGTGCTTACAATTATCAAAATGTCTGGGATAAAAAAACACAGTTTATGCGACCAAGAAAAGCAGATGGTTCTTGGTTACCGGCCTTGGAAAACCAAACCCAACAAATCGTAACCGAAGGTGACCATAGCTATTATCAATATTTCGATCCTTTATTAGTGGGCCGTAGGCCGAACCGCCATTATACAGAATCGAATGCGTGGCAATACGTTTGGTCTGTTCAACATGATGTTCAGGGACTAATTGAACTATTTGGCGGACCGAAAGCCTTTACAAATAAACTCGACACCTTTTTTGAAATGTCGCCCGTTATTACGCCTCCCAAATACGTGGGTGTGGTGGGTACCATAGGACAATACGTGCATGGAAACCAGCCCTCACACCATGTGGCCTATCTCTACAATTATGCAGGACAACCCTGGAAAACACAACAAAAAGCACGACAGGTAATGAACGAATTTTACCGTACAGGGCCGGGAGGACTTTGCGGAAATGAAGATATGGGTTCGTTATCTTCCTGGTATGTCCTCAGTGCCATTGGAATTTATCCCATGACCCCCGGAAGCACCGTCTACACCATCGGAAGTCCTATTTTTGAAGAAGTAGAACTAAACCTGCCAGAGGGGAAGTCTTTCAACATTAAAACAATCAACAACTCGCTAAAAAATCAATACATACAATCGGCGAAACTCAACGGAAAGCCTTTTAATCAAACTTTTATAGACCATTCGATCATTCTGAAGGGAGGAACTTTAGAGTTCGTGATGGGAGCTAAACCCAATAAGTCTTGGGGCAGTAAAAAGACACCGCCTTCCATGAGCAATTGAAAAAAGTGAGAAAGCTTTTACGTAACAAATTACGAGAGCCTGAATAGAAGTGTATTTATGAATTATCAAAAGTTTTGGTTTTTAATATTCATCGGATGCGCAAGCATCCATTCCTGTAATCAAATGGAATTTAAAAAAGAGATTCAACTGACACGTGACCTCACATACAATCACGATTTGGACAACAACGATAATTTTTCTCCTGACGACCTGTGGCTGGTCTATGATACAAGAACCGAATCGGGCGGCATTGGCGGTAATGCGACCATCGAAAAGGTGCATGTGGCAACGGGCGAAAAAAAGGTGCTTTACCATATTCCCGAAAACACGGTGCACGGCCCTGGTGTAGGAGCCGTTAGTTACAGTCACACTAAAAACCAAGTGGCCTTTATTCACGGACTTCTGAATTGTTTTGAGACCAGCCCCTACGAACAGTGGCGGCGTAGTGGTGTTATCATTGATGAAAACAGTTCTGAAGCTCGTATTTTTATGGATGCTCGCGATGTGGAAGCACCTTTTACTGTTGGTGCCCTTAGAGGAGGTACGCACCGGCACGAATGGAGTGGCGATGGGAAATTTATCGGCTTTACCTATAACGATGCCATCATGAAGCAATTGGAAGATTCTACTGGAAGCATTCATAATCTCAGAACTATCGGTGTCTCTAAACGCAATTCTCCCGTAGTTGTGAAAAATGAGAATGCCGAAAATTTTTCGGGAGAGTGGTACAGTGTTTTGGTGGTCAGCGTCGTACCAGAACCCGCTCCCGGAAGTGATGAAATAAGCAGGGCAGCTGGAGATAGTTGGGTCGGTCATAACGGATACATAAAAAAAGATGGAAAAAGGCAAAGAGCGCGAGCTTTTATCGGAACCGTTAAAAATTCAACAGGGGAAAATGTAGATGAGGTATTTATTGTAGATATTCCGGAAGATATCACTCAACCAAATGAAAATAGTCCTTTAGAAGGAACGGAAACTAGCTTGCCCGCTCCACCAAAAGGAGCAAACCAACGGAGACTGACCTTCACTTCAAGGAACGATTACCCAGGCTGCGAGGGTATTGTACGTTCCTCTATCGATGGTTCTCTATTAGCTTTTTTAGCCTATGATAAGAATCACGTAAAACAGGTTTATGCCATATCACCTCTTGGCGGAGAACCCCAACAGCTTACATTTCACAAAAACGATGTTCAAACTGGGGTTCGCTGGCATCCTAGTAGGCAAGAGATTATCTATGTGCAGAATAACTCCATCCACCGAAAAAAAATCAATGCGCAAGAGTCAGAGGTACTCACCCAGCCTACCAATGATGTCCCCACCAATTTGGTATGGTCACATGATGGCCAAACCATTGCCTACAATAGAATGGTCAAAAATTCCAAGGGGGAAAAAACCAAACAGATATTTTTAATCAATTTATAGACCTATTGTTTGATTAGCCAAACATCTGTGACCCGTGACTGCTTGCGCCAGTTTAGGTGCTTCTCATCAGGCTTGTCAAAGGTAATTTTCAAATTACCGTCAGCAATCAATTCTTTCGGCAAGGGAAATTCTTTGAATTCTTCGAAGCCTTTTTCATATTTGGTGGGCTCTAATCGTTCCCCATTCGCTCGTAAGAGCGCCTCTCCGTAACCAGCTACCCTTATGAGATAGTCCGTTTCGAAATTTAAGCCCTCATATTCCAAAACAGGGGAAAATTGAAACAGTTGGGTCGACAACCTCTTTCGGCTTTTTCCATCATGCTCCCATAAGTAGTCAATGGCATCGTCCGTTTCTGAAGTTACGTGCTTTGCCGCCGCACTTGAAATATTGTCATAAAAACTGCCCTCACCCGGACTTTCATACGTTCTTATAAAATCCAATCGGGCTATTTTTTCTTCTTCCGTAGTTAGTTTTTTCACCTTTCCAAACTCATCTTCTAACCACCACCTGTTATTTAAAGGGATATCAAGAAAATCTAAAATAGCGCCCCGTTCGGCACCCCTCGCTTGATATTTTTCTACACTTGTCTGAGCTCCAACGGACTGAAAGAGCTCTTCAGCATACCACTCGATTTTCTTTCGAAGATCTCGGCCAGTTTGCGCCGAATCGGTGGATTTTAAAATTATAAGGGCTTTTTCCATGGCCGCTTCAGCACCCATTTCCGCAGCTTCTGACAGCACTTTATAGGACTTTTGCTCTAAACCTGATTCAAAAACAAGTTTTGCTTTTACATAAGCATCATAATAAGCTCGTAAAATCAGCTGCTGCCACCTCCAGTTTTCTGAAAGTTCAGGATGATTTTTCTCTAAGCTTTTCCATTTTTCAAGCGTACTATCGATTCCTTCATTTTCTAAAATGGGCCCTTTCCAATTTTTTTCCAGTGCAAAAATGCCCTCGGAAGCCTTATCGGCTACTTCCGTACCAAAGAAAAATTGACAATATTCTTTAACCACATCCTCGGTATTTACTTTAGAATTCCATCCTAATTGACTCCATAACACTTTGTTCACATCGTCGTGGGAACCGTCAGAATAGGTGATAAATCCATCGGTTTTAGAAACATCTCTTCTAAAATATTGAGTATATAAATTCGGTTGTGGACTGATAGGTTCCCTACCCAAGGTAAGCGCATAGGCCTGATCCCAACGTAAGGCGGGGTAATGGCATCTCACCGTATGGGTGATATCAGGGTAAAAACGATAAGCGTATTTCTCTGGTAATTGCTCCCTTTCAAAATCAAGCGGTGGACTACTAGGTCCGTTTACCAAACCGGCCAGCCAATCCGGTTTTTCTTTTTGTAGGTATTCAAAAAAATAAGAAGTCTTCTCTTCATTAAAGCCCTGCAAAGAGACCCAGATACCGGCCTCTGGATGGTATTTATGCAAGATAGTGGCCAGATCCTTTAAATAAGGAATCAATACCGACGGATGGTTTTCACCAGGATCACCACCAGGAACAAAAACGGCGTTCAATTTGGGAGTTCTGGCATAAAAAGCTTCTTGTTGTATAAACCCTTCTTCGTGTGCATTAGCTTCCGTTAAATCTTTGGGAGCGGGCGTCCATACCCAATAATCCACCCCGTATTTCTGACATATTTCACTCAATGCTACCTCCATCTCTTGAGGATGCACCTTAAAATGTGGACTCGAACCTGCTTCTTGAAAAGGGATGTTTTCAAAACTGTTAGCACCAAATAGTATTTGTTCACGAAAATGTTGGTCAAATTGCTCCACCGTCCATGCATCCCAAGAATTGGCCGTATTCCGATATCCGAACTGGTGGCCCCGCAGCGGGTACTCAGGTTCAGATACCAGCTTTATACCCTTTTCTAATGTAAATTTATCCCTCGACAGCTGAGCAATTCGCAATAACTTGCCAATTCCGTACAAAAGACCTCGTTCATCGGCACCAACAATCCAAAGGACATCTTGGTCTTCGAGGACTTCATGGTACAGACGAAACCCTTCTTTTTTTAGGCTAGTCTCCAAGAGGAAGCTAGGTACCTTTGAGGATTCAAAGAGGTCTATCTCTCTTTGTAATGCCATTTTGATGACCGTTTTCGCATCTGTAGCATCTCCTTTGTGCAAATTAAAACCGGTTCTCTTAGCAATTTCCTCGGTCAAAACAGCAAAAAGGGTTGCCTGCATTGTTTTATCCACCCCACTGGATATTATTACTACCGCTTTCGATAAATCTAAATGGTCATTCTCAACCTCTGATTTACAACCTAGCAGAAGAACAACTATTCCAATAAAAAAAATTCTGGTTTTCAATGCAGTTTGATAAAATGATAAAAACAAGATAATAGTGCTATCTATCGTTTGTATGCTAAAAAATTACCCGGGGCCAAAACCCCAGGTAATTAAAATAATAAACTAACTCAACAATTAATAATTCTCAAACATCGCTTAGTAGACTACCAAGGTTGATCAACCCCCTGCAGTACCCAAGGTTTTGACCAAGGGGTATCATTTTGAATATAACCTGGTACATCATCCGTATGCTCCGTTTCTTCTAAGCTGTTCAATGCGCTGTAATAGTTTTCACGGTTAAGGGTACTGTTTTCGGTGGGATAAACAAATCTTACGGGAATCACATCGGATTTAGCGAAGGGCCCCGGTCTTAAATCTGGAAGTCCTGTTCTTCTCCAGTCCAAATAGGCTTCCGATGCCGAACTAAAATTGGCTATCCATTTTTGCTCCATCAATTGTTCCAAGGTTCCATCATAGGCAACCCCTTCATTATCGATATAATCTTCATAGGCATCGGCCAATCCCCAAGTTTCTAAAGAGGCCTCCACCCCTTTGTTATAATTACCCTCGGCATCGGTACCCCATCCTTTTAAGGCGGCCTCGGCCTTTAAGAAGCACAATTCAGCATAGGAAAATACCCGTGCTTTTAGATTAGGGCCTTCAAGTTCATTGAACATAGGATTCATTAGGGAAACATGAATATTACCCCCACCCTGTACCGGACTCGGATTCAAGTTATAGGTATAAGGTTCTGTACCTTGGTTAGACACCGGTAAGCCCACAAATACGC
Source organism: Euzebyella saccharophila (assembly GCF_014855495.1). Taxonomy (GTDB): domain Bacteria; phylum Bacteroidota; class Bacteroidia; order Flavobacteriales; family Flavobacteriaceae; genus Euzebyella; species Euzebyella saccharophila. The sequence goes on from NZ_JACYFJ010000004.1 coordinate 62,380, forward strand.
CATTGGTATCGATCATAGTAAGCCCTGCCTCACGATCTGCATACCAAGTTGCAGGGTCATAAATGGCCAAGTTTTTACTCGCTAGAGAATCGTTGTTAATATATCGCAATCCGTTGGAAATCTCTAGAAAAGTAGATGGCCCAGAAGGCATTTCGGCGGGAGCGACCACTTGCGTAGGTACCTCAACAGCATCGAACCAGATATCACTTCTAGGGTCATCTAGTTCCTCTAAAGCGTAAATCAATGTGGCACATGGCTTTACCCGAGTAAAATTAGAAGGTGTAGCTGACAAACCGTTACTAGGCTGCGAATCTCCGGGACTAATGCCTAAATAGGAAACAGCAAGCTCATCATCTACACTTTCCATTAGTGGTTTTGCCAAAGTATTTTGGACGCCGGTACTAGCAAATGCAGGGTCTTTTTCAGACAATCGCATGTAATACCTCAAAGCAAGTGAATTAGCGTATTTCTCCCATTTTTCGGCATCACCTCCAAAGAAAATATCCTGAGAAGGGCTTATGGTTTCCAAACTGGACATATTAGATGAAATCAATTGGGATGCAGCTTCAAAATCGGCTATTGAGCCCTTGTAAACCGATTCTTGAGAGTCGTATTTAGGTAAATCGACCCCATCAGCATCTGCCCCTTGCAAGGCTTCCGTATAGGGCACATCCCCATAAAAGTCGGTTAAGAGAGCAAAATTGTGTGCCCTTAAAATCATTGCAATTGCCTCATGAAAAACCAGTCCGGATTCTTGTGAGCGCTCCAAGGCCAGGTTTACGGTTCTTAAATTGTTGTAATAAGTTTCCCATCCGTCGCCTTCCCAATCGTAATCATTGGTGCCCCAAGAATCTTTCTGAATATATTGAACGTAGGCGGCCAAAGGATTGCTATAACCCTTATTGCCTACATCCATAGCCGTATTTACCATAACATCGGTCAACAAAAAGCTAGGATTACCTTCTTCTAGATTGACCCCATTCGGATTGATATTACGCTCCGTAATATCATCATCACACGAACCGAGCACTACTAGCACAGCTAAAAGAGCCAGGTTCATTATTTTATTTAAAGTCTTCATAACTATATCTAATTTTTTATTGAATTGACCTGATTAAAATCCTACACTTAATTTAAATCCAACAGGAATTGCCCACGGATTTACATTAAACCTTTCAATACCTTGCTTGAATTGGATGCCACTTCTTCCCTGCTCGCTAGATTCCGGTTGAAATGCCATTTCTGGATCGATACCAATATCGGCTTTCGTCCAGAGAATCACGTTTCTACTGTACAGGGAAATAGCCAAGTTTTGCAATCCGATTTGTTTAATGGACTTAGAAGGTACGTTGTAGGTCAATGAGATTTCCCGAAGCTTTACATAATCGGCATCAAATGTGGCATTTCTTGTAAAATCCCATCCATAGTGATCTTGGTAACGGGTGTATACCGTTCCGGGCCCGCCTAAATTTTCAGCGGTCGCTACGAAGTTTCCATTTTCGTCATACTCTCCTAGTACACCAGGCATAAACACGCCGTCACTAAGAGTTACGCCTCCTTCTTCTACGGGAAAGCCCCCATCAGCAGCAGTAGGTCCTCCTACCAGTACATAGAATTCACCATCAGGAGAAAGATATTGGTCCGCATTTTCTTTTAAATATGAGGGCAAATCACCTACATCACTAAAGTTGTGCAACTTATCTAACCACCTTTGCGTGTGCATATCAGACTCACCGTAACGGTGGGTTTGGGAAACAAACTGACCACCTTTTCTCCAGTCAAAGTTCATAGAGAGTGTCCAATTTTTATAGGATGCCGAAGTGGTCATACCCAAGTTGAAATCTGGATTGAAATTTCCTATGATGGGTGCTACCCTATTTCCATCTTCATCTTCTCTAGTACGGTCACTACTTTCAAATCCTTCCTCATCGATTATAGGCCATCCAAAATAAGGTGAATTAGGGTCTTCTACCCGAACCATAGCGGCATCAAAAATATTACCGATTTCTTCACCGATCCAGGTGATGGCACCACCACGAGCATCGGTCCAAAGAGTAACGGAAGTCATACCATCCGCCAACTCCATTACCTTGGTACGGTTACGGCTAAAAATAAAGCCCATATCCCAGTTCCAATCGTTTTTGGATACTATAGTCGCGTTCAAACCTGCTTCGATACCTTCACTGGTAATCAGACCGGCATTAATGAACTTAGAGTTATACCCTGACGAAATGGGCGTATTAACCGGAAAAATCTGGTCTTTATTATCGCTTTCATAATACGTAAAATCAAATCGCAACCTGTTACTGAAAAAAGCTAGGTCTACACCTGCTTCCCAAGAATTTTGTTTTTCAGGTTCTAGTTCAGGATTTAGAAGGTTACTGGATACTGATAACAAAGAACCTCCATCCCAAGAGTTTCCACTATTCAAAATAGGTACTAATTTGTAAGGATCTGTATCGTTTCCGACTTCAGCATAACCCGCTCTTAATTTCACCATTGAAACCTTATTCCCCATATTAAGGGCGTTGTTCAACAGCAAACTTGCAGATACCGACGGGTAGTCATAAGCATTTTTGCCTACTGGCAACGTACTGGACCAATCTTTACGGAAGGTAACATCTACAAAGAAAGTATCCATAAAACCAATATTTGCCAGGCCGTATAAACTGTTTACCTGTCTTTCTGTATTATAGGAATTGTAGTTCAAGTTTTCAGGAGCGATATTACTTAAAGTAAACAAGTTAGGCGTCAGTAGCCCTTGCCCCCTATCCTTGGTAGAATTGGTTACCTGAGACGTTCTATTTACCCTTCTGTTACCTCCGAAGGAGGCCGAAAAATCCCAATTATTGAATTTTTTAGCGTAGGTCAAAAGAAAATCGATATTGGTCTCATTTCTAAAAATATCGGTGATACCGTAGGCCCCGTTCATTTCGTTGGTATATCCATTCGAGATCTTAGTTTCACGAACTTCATTAACCTCATCAAAGTTGTAACGGACCATGCCTGACAATTCACTGGTTATCTGCCAGTCTGCCTTTACATTCCCATAAAATCGGTTTCTTTCAAAACTGTTATTGACCTCGTTGGCCAAATAATATGGATTGTTCCATTCTGTCTCCGTTGGGTCATCTCCAAAGGCGTAGGGGGAATTTTGACGAAGTCCTTCATAATCCGTAAGCCAATAATCTTCAAGGTCCCTAACATCAATGTGGGGTGCCAGCTCATACATCGCCTGAATAGGATTGGCTCCCCTATTACCTGCCGGCCTATTATCACTGGCCGTTTTCGTATAATTAAGACTTGAGCTTACGGTAATGTTATCTACCAATTTGAGGGAAGAGTTCAAATTGATGCTGTTCTTGCTCAAATCGGAATTAGGTATAAAACCTTTGTTCTCCAGATTGGTATAAGAAAGCCTATAATTAAGCCTTTCGGTATTATCTTGAATGGAAATGTTGTTGGTTGATGTAATTGCCGTGTTAAAAAAGTTGGCGGCATTGTCATACGATTTCAATTCTCGAGGTACGGGAACCCCGCTTGCAATTTCTTCGGCAGTGTAGGGCCAATGAATGGCATTGATTCCCTGATCCAAAGCAGGACCGGCCCAAGCCGATGAAGTCTCACCTATGAGTATGGCCCCATATTCATTTGAGGGAAAATTATCTTCAGTATATGGTCTTGAGCCCGCAGCAAATCTTGTGTGCGTATCAAGGTATCTGTACGGGATGTCAAATACCGTACTGGAATTAATGGTAACGCCCATCCCCTTTTTGGCCTTTCCGGATTTGGTAGTAATCAATACCACCCCATTACCGGCACGAGAACCGTACAAAGCGGCTGCACTGGCCCCCTTTAAAACCGTCATGGTTTCAATGTCGTCGGCATTAATATCCGAAATAGCATTACCATAATCGACTCGGTTATCGCGACCAACGCCACCCACGTTGTTCAAGGAGTTATAAACCGGAACTCCATCAATTACAAAAAGCGGTTGGTTATCGCTTGAAAGGGAAGTTGCTCCCCTAATAACCATACTTACGGAAGAGCCCGGTGCTCCTGTACTATTGATCGCTACCCCGGAAACTTTTCCCGAAAGGGCGTTCAAAGCATTTTCTTGTGGTACATTGTCCAGTGCATCTCCATCGACCTCACTTACCGAATACCCCAAGGATTTTTTCTCTCGGGAAATACCCAGTGCAGTGACCACCACCTCGTCTAAGGCTTCAGAACTGGGCTCAAGTGAGACATTCAAGGTATTTTGACTTCCAACAGGCACTTCTTTGGAAGACATTCCTATGTACGAAAATAAAAGAATGGCATCATTGCCGGGCACATTAATACTGTAGTTACCGTCAAAATCGGTGCTTACCCCTGTAGTGGTTCCTTTAAGAACCACGGATACTCCGGGTAAGAGTTCTCCATCTGTACTGCTGACAGTTCCGGTAATTTCCCTTTGTGCCATTACCCCTGTTACGGAGAGAACGAAAAAAAGAAAAAGTAACGAACGAATCATTGGTTTTTTCATCTTGGTAGAATTAGTTAATTAGGAAATTGAATGAAATGATGTTTAATTCCTAACAAAACTATCCGATTCTGCCTTTCAAAACATATGGTATATTATTAATTACATATGTAATATTGACCAATATTTTCGCTGTTTTACCACAAGAAAAAATTATGGTTAATATATCATTAATTTTTAGTCAAAAATCATAAGCAAATGAACTAGTGAAAAGACTTATAAGGGCTATTTCCGCCAATTGTAAGACTCAAAATCAATTATAATAATCCAACATTTCTACCGAAATCGATGGTTTGAGTTCTTTTTGAATAAACTACGGAAAGAAAATTGTCCAATGCTCTAAAGACTACTTAATTCCTTATAAGATATTTTAACCTATCCCGACACATTTAAAAGAATAAATCATTGATTATGTTAAAATTTCACGTAAAGTGTATAAAATATAAGAAATGAATTGAAGTCTATTGAGCGTACTTTGTAAGCAATCAAACTATACCATCTATGCTTGCCGGAATCGACTATTTTATTGTCATCGCCTATATCGTAGGAATGCTGCTATTAGGACTTTACTTTAAGAAATTTGTAAATACCTCAGAAGACTATTTTCTGGGTGGCAAAAGCTTGCCCTTTTGGGCCATCGGTATGTCGATAGTCGTATCTGATATTGGGGCACTCGATTTTGTAGGCGTTTCCGGTCAGGCCTATAGATATGGTGTATCAGTAGGTAACTTTGACTGGGTTGGTTCCGTACCGGCCATGCTATTGGCCGCCTTTATTTTTATTCCCTATTTCTGGCGTGGTGGCATGTACACCATTCCCGAATATCTGGGACGCAGGTACAACAAATCGGTCAGAACGATTGCTTCCGCTACTTGGATACTTTTCTTTGCTCTCGATCTTGGTGTACTCTTTTGGGCAAGTGCCGTATTGCTCAACGTGCTCATGGGTTGGCCCATTTGGATTTCAATTCTTTCCACCGCCGGAGTGGTTGGCCTTTATACCTATTTCGGTGGAATTACAGCGGTTATCATGACCGATGTAGTTCAAATGATAATCATGTTCGTAGGTGGATTTGCCCTCGTTTTCTTAGGATTGCACGCCGTTGGTGGATGGGAAAACATGGTAGAGAAAATAAGTACCATGGGACCAGAATACCAAAGCCATTTTGATATCATTCAACCTTCGGACACCACTTCTCCATTTCCGTGGACAGGAATTCTTTTCGGTCTGACCTTTGTAATGGCAAATGCCTACATGATCGGTAATCAGTCTATTGTTCAACGATGTCTTACAGCTAAAAATGAGTGGCACGCCAAAGCCAGTATGATTTTTGGATCGGCCTTAAAAATGTTCATTCCTATTTTGGTGCTATTTCCGGGGTTGATGGCCGTGGTGGTACACCCAGATTTGGCAGATGGTGACCAGGCATTGCCCATGATGATAAAAAGTATTTTGCCCCCAGGATTGGTAGGTCTTATGTTCGCTGCTTTTTTTGCCGGACTTATGTCGAGTGTCGATTCGCTTTTGAACTCTACCGCCACCCTGTTTACCAAAGATATTTATGAGCCTTTTATTAAAAAAGGCGCAAGTGACAAGCATTATTTAAAAGTTGGGCAAATAACCACTTTGATTTTATTGATTTTTGGGGTGGCGACCTCACCAATCAGTAGTGATTTCCCGGGAATATATGTGGCTATACAGACCTTTATGTCCTATTTCCAAGGCCCCCTCTTCGCCATTCTCCTATTGGGCATTTTCTGGAAAAGAACTACTCAATGGGGCGGACTTTCAGCATTGATAATCGGAATTGCCTTTGCCGTTTTCTTAAATGTCTTTAAAGAACACTTTTTTCATATTGAAGACCCCTTCCTCTATATTTCATGGTGGTCTTTTTTAGTGGGATTTGTCATCAATATCGTAGTAAGCCTTTGTACCAAAAAACACTCGGAAAAAGAGTTACAAGGCTTGGTCTTTAACGCGAAAATAGTCACCGAAAACACCTCTATATAATTATGTTGAATTTTGATTGGGCTGCTGGAATATCGCAAGAAACCGCAAAAATGATATTTTTCGGTCTCTATCTAATAATTGGGGCCTTGGTATTGCTTTTGCCTACAGAATACATTTATCAAGGCATTCCAAAAGAAAAAAGATCTTGGTACCATAATCTAAAAATTTGGTCGTGGGCCGTTCTAGGAATTTTGGCAACCGTTTACTACTTATTTTAAAATTTCAACTATGACCGAAATAGAGCTATTGAACAAAATCAAAACGGCCAAGATAAATCGAGCCCTTGGAGTCTTTATATTAATTTTTGGCCTTATGGTGTTAGTTGCCATAGCCTTTACCGAAACTTTTGTGCAACAAATGACCGATTTGGTAGCTGGCATGGTATTGATCCTTATTGGCGGAGGTATGTTTTGGAAATCACAAATGAACTTGGTTCAGCTAAGTACTAAGAATAAATCGCTGTAATATGGCCTTTTATAATTGGGAACTTACAGATAATTGGAGGTTAGAATCCTCTTCAAACATAAAGTATGACGGTAAAGAATTATCGTCACAGGGTGAATGCTCAAATGATTGGATGCGTGTTGATGTTCCGTCTACTGTTTTAGCGGCATTGGTCAAAAATAAGGTCTACGAGAACCTCTATGTTGGTGAAAACCTAAAAACCGTTCCTAAAGAAATTTTTACTGTTCCCTGGTGGTATGTCAAAACTTTTGAACTCAGCAAAAAGCAGGCTAGCCTTTTTGATGAACTTGTTTTTGAAGGAATTAATTACAAAGCGAATATCTGGTTGAACGGAACGAAAATTGCCGATTCCAATTTAATTGATGGAGCATATCGCATTACGACTATAGAAACCAGCGAACACTTAAAAGAAGGCGAGAACCTATTAGCTGTAGAAGTGATTCCTCCTATACCCGGAGATTTTAGTACCGGATTCGTTGACTGGAATCCAAAGCCTCCTGACGGAAATATGGGAATTTTTAGGCCTGTAAAACTACTTTTGCACGGCGGCGTCCTTCTCAGTAAACCATTTGTTAAAACCTATTTAAATGATTTTGTAGGCTCTTCTGCCGAGGTTCATATTTCTGTGGAAGTTGAAAATAAATCGGACACTTCAATAACTGGAGACCTGTATGCAACATTTGGTGATATTAAAATCGAAAAAAAATTACATTTAGAGGCCCATAGCAGTACGATAATTCATCTGAAACCAACAGAATTTGACCAACTGAACATTAAAAACCCGAATCTTTGGTGGCCTGCAGACATGGGAGAACCTCATTTGTATGAACTTCACATGCAGTTTTCCTCTAATAAGAACATACACAGTGTTTGTCAAACCAACTTCGGAATAAGAAGTGTCACCGATTATTGGCTTGATGGCGAACACCGCGGATTTAAGATCAATGGTAAAAAACTATTGATCAAGGGTGCCGGTTGGACGGATGATTTGCTGCTCATGGATTCCCCTGAAAAACTGGAAGCGCAAATTAAATATGTGCGCCATATGAATCTCAATTGTGTTCGACTCGAAGGTTTTTGGGGAACAGATCAAAAATTATATGATCTCTGCGACACTTACGGCATTCTGATTATGGCGGGTTGGAGTTGTCATTGGGAGCATGAAATTCACATGGGAGTTCCTGTCGACGAACGATTCGGAGGTGTTTATAAGCCTGAACACATCGAGCATGTAGCCAAGGCTTGGCAAGACCAAATTACTTGGTTAAGAAATCACCCCAGTATTTTTGTTTGGACGGTAGCTAGTGACAAAGTACCTATTACCGCACTCGAAGAGCAATATATCAAGATCTTTGATCAGTACGATAATACGCGACCTTACCTGAATTCTACAGGAGGCGTTGGCAGTGACCAACATGTGATTGGCAGTGAAGATGTCATTAGCGAAATTAGCGGCTCTTCAGGCGTAAAAATGCTCGGCCCTTATGATTATACGGCGCCAGTCTACTGGTATACGGATACTAATTTTGGTGGTGCCTATGGTTTTAATACCGAAACGGGGCCGGGTGCTCAAATTCCGGAATTGAGCAGCATTAAGAAGTTTATTCCAGACGACAAGATGTGGCCCATTAACGAGGTGTGGAATTACCATTGCGGACTTTATGAATTCGCACATCTCGACAGATTTAAAGAGGCCCTGATTGCCAAGTACGGCGAAGCAAAAAATTTTGACGACTTCAACAGAAAAGCCCAAGCATTAAACTATGAGCTGATGCGCCCCATGTTTGAGGCGTTTAGGGTGAACAAAACTAAAAGTACAGGTGTGATCCAATGGATGCTGAACGCGGCATGGCCCAAAATGTATTGGCAATTATACGACTATTACCTGATGCCAACGGCAGCTTTCTACGCCGCTAGAAAAGCCTGTGCTCCCCAACAGTTAATCTATGAATACGGAAGTCGTTCTGTGTACTTGGTCAATGACCTATTTGATGTAAGTTCTGATTGTATCGCAAAAATTAAAGTTTTTAATATTCATTCAGAATTAATTTTCAGTGTCGAGCACCAAATCATTTCTGAAGCAAATAGCTCGACTCAGTTGTATGAATTAAGTGACATCAACAATTTATCGACTACCTATTTTTTAGATCTCAGATTGTTCGAGAAGGACAAGAATGTGATTAGTTCTAACTTTTATTGGCTATCCACACAAGAAGAGATTTTGGATTACGAAAAAAATTTAGGTGAATTCGCCTTTCATACCCCGAGCAAAAAATTCTCCGATTATACCCTACTACAACAATTGGAAGCACTTGAACTACAAGTCAATTACGAAATAAAATCCAATCAAATAAAGGTAGCGTTAACCAATACCAACAACGCTATAGCATTTCAGATTTCATTGTTTCTTTTGGATGAAAAAGGGAATGATATTCTTCCTATTTTTTGGGATGAAAACTACCTCTCCCTTCTGCCGAACGAAAAGAGAGCGATAAAAGTCCATTTTAATTATCATGGAACTGTCCAATTAAAAATTTCTGGATGGAATATTAAAGAATTTAGAACCGAAATTTATCCAAAAACGATACCAATTTAATCAAACTGAACTATGGAACAACTGGCACTTTTGGATGGGCCATCCGTAAAAAACATATCTAAAGACCCCTGGCCTCAATGGCCTGTTTGGGGTAAAGAAGAGGAAAAAGCCCTCATTGAAGTACTGAATAGCGGGGTCTGGTCTTATAATGGCCCTAAAGAGACGGAATTTAATCAACTTTTTGCTGCTTTCACTGGAACCAAATATTCGGTATGCACCGTAAACGGAACCGTCACTTTACAGATTGCCTTGGAAGCCCTTGAAATAGGTGTGGGAGACGAAGTTATCATTCCCGGTCTTACGTGGCAGGCTACGGCAGCGACGGTCATTGATGTAAATGCGACTCCAATCATTGTCGATGTTCTTGAAGACACTTGGTGTATTGACCCCGAAGCCATTAAAAAAGCCATAACCCCGAGAACCAAGGCAATTATTCCTGTTCACTTGTATGGCGCCTTTGCGGACATGGACTCGATAATGGCTATAGCGAATGAACATGGTTTGCACATCATTGAAGACTGCGCCCACAAACATGGAGGCGAATGGAAAGGGAAGAAAGCCGGAAGTATCGGTGATATAGGAAGCTTCAGTTTTCAACTTTCAAAACATTTGACCGCTGGCGAAGGTGGCGCCGTTACTACCGATGACCCTAATTTGGCAGAACGACTTGACGCCTTAAGAAACTGCGGGAGGAGGCCGGAAGGCAGTTTTAAAAGTGGGGATAAAGGAATTGGTGATTATGGTGACGATGGCAACTTCTTGCAATCGGGTAACTTGAGAATCACCGAGTTTCAAGCAGCTATTTTAGTGGAGGGTCTCAAAAGATTGCCGAAGCAAAATGACACAAGAGACCGAAACGGAGAATATCTCAACGAGCTTTTGAAAGAACTACCCGGCATTCTCCCTTTGAAAAGGGATTCTCGAGAAACTAAAAAAGCCTATTTCAATTTCGCATTTAGATACATAAAAGATGAATTTAAAGGTTTGCCAATTAATAAATTTAGAAAAGCGTTGGAAGCTGAACTAAATATTGTGGTAGACGCTTGTTATGAACCCTTGAATCAATGCCCTTTATACGTACCCCATACAAAGCCGGCCAGACATAAACTCACTGAAGATTATTGGGCTCAAATAGACCCGAAACGATTTCAATTGCCCGTTTGCGAGCGTATCTTTCATGTAGAATCTGTTTGTTTACACCACAAGGTCTTAATGGGAAGCAAAGAAGATATGAGTCTGATTGCAAGTGCCGTTAAAAAAATATATGACCAAGCGGAAACATTAATGGGGTTGTAAATGAAATACCTGCTTTCTATACTAGTAATACTAAGTCCCTTTATCTTGATAGCACAGGAAATGAAACTACCTAAAAAGGGAGTTTGTGCCCACAGAGGTGCTACTGAGAACCATCCTGAAAATACCCTGCCAGCCTTCGAAGAAGCTATTCGGTTAGGTGCCCAAATGATAGAATTTGATGTACAACTTTCAAAAGATGGTGCCTTGGTAGTTATTCATGACGATACGGTAAATCGCACCACCGATGGAAACGGACAAGTATCTCACAAAAATTTAAATGAACTGCGACAATTAGACGCCGGTTCATGGAAATCTATCCAGTTCAAAAATACCCGAATACCCACCTTAGAGGAGGTTTTAGGCCTTATTCATAATAATGTTTGGTTAAATGTGCATTTAAAAGGGGGTGAGGAATTGGGAAGAAAAGTGGCCCTTCAAATTTTGGAATCCAATAAAGAACAGCAGTCCGTCATTGCCTGTGGAAAGGAAGCCTTCGCCGGTGTTCAATCCGTAAATAAAAATTTAATGGTCTGCAACATGGATCGGACTACCACCCGTGACCAATACATTTTGGAAACCATCGATGGTAATTTCAAATTTATCCAATTAAAAAAATCAAGGGAACATGGAAACCTCGCAAAGGAGCTTGCTTTACTAAAAAAGAAAAATGTTCGGGTCAATTATTTCGGCACCGATTCCATACAAGAAATGAAAAAGTTAATCGATTCGGGCGTAGACTTTATTTTGACAGATAGGCTTTCATTATTATTAAGTGCATTTAAAAAGTTAGAAATTGAATCAGATTACCGTTAAATAACTTTCTAATGAAAAGTATAAAAGTAGCATTTATTGGAGCAGGCTATATTGCAGACTACCACGCTAGAGCTATTCAAAAAATAGCACACGTAGAAATGCTCGCCGTAGTGGCCAGAACTTTAAAAAGTGCCCAAAGATTTGCTTCAAAATATAAAATACCACAGGCCTATGATGATATTAAACCCCTACTAGAAAATAGAGCCATTGATGCGGTTATTCTAAGTACGCCTAATGCCCTACACACCCCTCATGCTTTGGCTTTTTTGGATTATGGAAAGGATGTTTTCATTGAAAAACCTTTGGCTATTTCCGAGAAGGAAGCTCTAAAAATAGAAACTGCCGCAAACAATATCCACAAAAAAGTAATGGTTGGCCATATGTGGCGTTTTGATCAAGAAGCTAAATATCTAAAAGAGGTTATCGAAAGAGGAGACTTAGGTAAAATCATTAAAACCAAAGGGTATGGTATACATGAAAATTGGGGTCCCTCAGGGTGGTTTACCGATAAAAAGTTAGCAGGTGGAGGGGCTTTAGCAGATATGGGCGTACATGCCATTGATACGGTACGTTTTCTTCTAAACGACCCCAAACCTGTAAAGGTTTATGCCAGGATCGCTACCAATTTTGGTGATTATGAAGTGGACGACACCGGGATTTTGGTTATCACTTGGAGTAATGGCACTGAAAGTATTATTGAAAGTGGTTGGTGGCAACCCCATATGGATGGCCCTGAGGCCAGCACAGCAATTTTTGGTACCGAGGGTTATGCAAGACTTTTTCCTACATCGTTAAAATTTAAAGACGGGGATTCTAGAGAAATTTTGTCACCCACATTTTCTAAAAAAAATGAACATTGCGATCAAACCATCTATGATAAACAAATGGCTTATTTTATTGACTGTATTCAAAAAAACAGAATCCCAGTACCAGGTTTAAAAGAAGGGATAGTTGTAAACAAAATTGTTGATGCCGCCTATAAATCTTCTAAACTAGGTGAAGCCATAAATATTTTATTTTAAGATCTCATCAGTATTTCCTTATAAAGAAATTTAAAATTGGACAGTCCTTCTGCAAACGATTTCGCACCATTTATTCCACATTGATTTACAGTAAGTTGTAGTTGCCACACAATATTCGGACTAACTTTTCATTATATTTAGTATAGGGCAATTATAAACTACCATCATGAACATTCTATTTATTGAAGACGATGCCATTGAGACCATGAAATTTAAACGTACTCTGGCAAAACTAAATGTTAAACATAAAATTACCGAAGCCAAAAATGGAGAAGAAGCTCTTGAAGTTTTGGGTTCTGGAGACCAATTACCAGATATCATTCTGCTGGATTTGAATATGCCCAGAATGAGCGGCATTGAGTTTTTAAAAATCTTAAAAGCAGATGAACATTATAAATATCTTCCAACAATAATGCTCACAACATCTCAAAATAGGGCAGATTTGCTGGAATGTTACCGTATTGGCATAGCTGGGTATATCTTAAAACCCTTAAAATATGAGGAATACGAAGAAAAACTCATTAAGGTGGTCCATTATTGGGAAGTTAGTGAATTAGTGAAAGCATAACGTTTTTCCTACATTTTACAACATTTTTATTTGATTAAGAAGTCTTTTTCCTACATTTATCGTTAATTAAAAGACCGAATCAAAATTCAACTTAAACCCAATTAAATGAAAGGAATAGTCTTTACCGAGTTTCTTGAGATGGTGGAAGAAAAATTTGGACTCGAAGTAGCCGACTCCATCATTGAGAATTCTGACTTACCCTCCAATGGAATTTATACGGCCATAGGTACGTATGAATTTAATGAAATGCTAAGTTTGATTACCAACCTCAGCTCTGAGGTCAAAATTGATATAGATACTCTAATTTATACTTTTGGCCATTATCTTTTTGCCAGTCTTGGTAAAGCGCACCCTGAGGTAATACAGAGTTATAATAATCCTTTAGGGCTTATTTATGCCATTGAAGACCATATTCACGTTCACGTGCAAAAAATCTATCCAGAAGCGGAACTACCCACATTTAAAATATTGGATAAAACAGACCATTCTCTTTCTATGGTGTACGCATCTTCAAGGGGACTTTATAGATTGGCACACGGTTTAATTGAACGCTGCTTTGAGCATTATAACAGTTCTGCCCAAGTAACATACAAATTATTAAAAGAGGATGGAACAGAAGTACAGTTCGACATCGTCCAAAATGGATAGTAAAGAGGTACAGATGCTTAAACGGGCTTTGGAGCGTCAAAAATTGGCGCGCCAACAGGCCGAAAAGATTCTTGAGGAGAAATCCAAAGAACTTTATGACATGACCCGTCATTTACAAGCTGCCAATAATAAGTTGGAGGGTTTGTTAAACAAAAAGCAGACAGACCTTAGTGATTCTTTTATGGACATCATTGATCCATATGTCATTCTGGACATGGATTACAATGTGGTTACCATGAACGATTCGGCTATCAAGTTTTTAGGGGTAGACCACCGTAAAGAATCCATTAACGTAGGGGCCATGGTACATTATGACTATGTTAATTACACTTTGGAAGCTTTTGGGTCCCTTAAAAAGATTGGTATCCTTAGAAACTATCAAGCCAAAATAGTACTGAAGGACAAGGTTCAAAAATTTATACAGATAAACGCCAGTCTCATTTATGATGCGGAACAAAACCCTATTGGGATTCACGGAATCATGCGAGATATTAGCCGAGAAATGGAAATTAAAGAGTTGTTGGATGAACAACGCAGGGAACTTAATATCATTGTAGATAATTCTCCCCTAGGAATAGCACTGACCGTGGACGGTAAGATAATAAAAGCCAACCCCACTTTCTCACAGCTGCTAGGATATACAGAAAATGAACTGATCAACACCACTCCTCAAGATATCACCACCTGCTATGATGAAGAAGAGTGCTATGAGTTTGTGGAGACTCACAATCAATCCGGTCAGGACAATATTTCGGTGACAAAAGAATACATAAGAAAGGATGGAAGTACCTTTTTTGCCAAAACAAACATAAACGCCGTTAGAGACCAAAAAGGCGAAATTAAATTTCAGGTAGTTGTCATAGAGGACATCACTTTAGAAAAAGAACTACAAAAACAAAAAGAACAACTTTTAGTTGACTTGGAGGCTAGTAACAAAAATCTTCAAGAATACGCACATATAGTTTCGCATGATTTAAAATCACCGCTCCGCAGTATAAGTGCCCTCGCCTCATGGATAAAAGAAGATTACCATGATAAGATTGATGAAGCCGGACAAGAACAACTTTCGCTGCTACAGGAAAAAGTTGCTTCCATGGACAAACTCATCCAAGGGATTTTGGAATATTCTACCGCCAATAGTTCCCAACTATTATCCAGCGAGGTGGACTTAAATGAAGTAATAGATACCATTAAGGAAACTATTTTCATTCCAGACCATGTAAATGTGACCGTTCCTGATCCGTTACCTACTATCATTGGTGACAAGACCAAGATGCAACAGCTTTTTCAGAATATAATAGGCAATGCCGTAGTGCATATTGAAAGGGAAGTAGGCCATGTGCAAGTTCTTTTTAAGGACACCAAAGAATTCTACCATTTTACCATTGAGGATAATGGTGTAGGTATTCCAAAGGAATACCATGAAAAGATCTTTAAAATTTTCCAATCTATAGGAAATAAAGAAAGATCAACAGGCATTGGTCTTTCCATTGTAAAGAAAATTGTAGACCGCTATGAAGGTGACGTATGGGTAGATAGTGAAGTGGGAGAAGGAACGCAGTTCCATTTTACCCTTAAAAAGTCTGTATTAACCGATGAAAATAAAGGGGCATGAAAATAGTTCAAGCAAAAAAAACAAAAGATACTAGCTGGGAGTTTAGCACAGAGAAATCCATCTTAAAAAACCCTTTGGTCCTCGTATTTGGCGACCGGTTTTTATTGGAAGAAGAAAACTGTTTTGAGGAAATTTCACAATTATTTCCAGATGGCCATATAGTAATAGGTTCCACAAGCGGGGAGATTCTAAAAGAGAATGTATTTGAAAAATCAATAGTTCTCACCGCTATAGAATTCGAAAAAAGTAGCTATTTGGTCAAAAGCAAGAATTTAGCAGATTTTGATGGGGATGATAAGTTATTGGGAAAGGCTTTAATGGAAGAATTTCCTCAAGAAAATCTTAAACACATTTTTGTAGTCTCTGAAGGAAGTTCCGTAAATGGAAGCAGCCTAATTGATGGACTTGAGAAAACAAAACAAGCCAACGTCGGGCTTAGCGGCGGCCTTTGCGGAGATGATGCGCGATTTGAAAAAACACTTTCTTCTTATAATACGGCTCCCAAGGAAGGGGAAATTATTGCAGTAGGCCTTTACGGCGAAAGTTTAGAAGTTACTAGTGCCAATTATGGAGGCTGGTCCGTTTTTGGCCCTAAAAGAACTATTACCAAATCTGAAGAAAACATTTTATTTGAGTTGGATGGTAAACCCGCTTTAGACCTTTACAAACAATATTTAGGGGACAAAGCAAAAGATTTGCCCTACTCTGCACTTTTTTATCCGTTAAACGTAGACCAACATGATGGTTCTCAACCACTGGTGAGAACCATATTGAACATAGACGAAGCATCAAATTCCATGATTTTGGCAGGAAATGTCCCCCAGGGATCTTCCGTACAATTAATGATGTCTACCGTAGATGATATTGCGGATGGGGCAAGGGAAGCTGCAAAATTGGCGGTTGAAATTAGAGAAAAGAAAACAGAATTGGCCTTGTTGGTAAGTTGTGTTGGCCGTAAATTGGTTATGGACCAAAGAACGGAAGATGAAGTGGAAGAAGTAATTGATGTCATTGGGGAACAAGCCGCAGTGACCGGTTTTTATTCCTACGGGGAAATGGCACCTTTTGCGGGCCAAGGCGCGTGCAAACTACATAACCAGACTATGACCTTAACCCTACTTAGCGAATAATGCATTCCTTATTAAAAAGACAAATAAGAAAATTTCTCCCAGATGATTTACGGGAAAACGAAGGTCTCCATAATTTTCTAGAAGCGGTCCAAAGGTCCTATCAAGATCAAGACGATAAGCTGGCCATGATTCAAAGGGCAACGGCCATTAGTTCCAAAGAGCTTTATGAGGCAAACAGGGAATTAGAAGCGGAAGCACAACGCCAGAAAAAAATTATAGACGCCCTTGAAAAAGCATTAAAAAGTTTAAATGAAAACTTGAATATCAAAAATGGGAGTCGATCAAGTATTCTAGATGTTGAAAAGTTAGCTACCAAAATTGGCGAGCAAGCAGAGCAACTTTCTAGAATGAGTACGGAGCAGAGCAAATTGATGAAGGAATTGGAATCTCAAAATGAATCCCTCAACAACTACGCCCATGTGGTTTCCCATGACCTAAAATCTCCCATAAGAAACATTAATACGTTGCTGACTTGGATCATGGAGGAAGAGAGAGAAAAATTCTCTGAGGATAGCAAAGCCAATAGCGAAATGATTTCCCAAAATTTAGTAAAGATGGATCGGCTGATAGATGGCGTTCTCAAACATGCCACCGTTTCTACCTTGGAAGAAGAAAAAGCCAATATCAATATTTCAAATTTATTACAGGAAATAGAAAATACCATCTATGTACCTGAAAACGTAACTTTAGATTTTTCGGGGGAATTACCAATCATCCACGGACAAAAATATACCCTTGAGCAACTTTTTACCAATTTAATCACCAACGCTATTACCGCTACGGAAGAGCAGGAAAAAGGAATCATTACGATAAATGCGAAGGAAAATAAATATTATTACACCTTTGAAATAACCGATAATGGTAAAGGAATACCAGAACATCATCAATCCAAGATATTTGATATGTTCAGTAAGCTGAGTAATGAAAACAATGCTACAGGAATTGGACTTTCCCTGGTTAAAAAAATAGTCAATCTATATGAAGGAGATATTAGCCTAACTTCAAAGGAAGGTGAAGGAACCACTTTTTACTTTACCCTAAAAAAACAGAAATAGCTATGGAAACACCTAACAAAAACTATATAAAGCAACTGGCCGGAGATGACTTGGAATTTGAACAACAATTCATCAATATTTTAAAGGAAGAATTTCCTGTAGAAAGAAACGAATACCAAAAAACATTACAAAATAAAGAATATCAAGAAACGGCCCAGCTGGTGCACAAAATTAAACACAAGTTCAATATTCTTGGTCTAGAGGAATCCTATCAATTGGCACAGGATTATGAAGCAGAATTGCTTAAGAGTAAAACTGATATGCAAACAAAATTTGAAGCATCTTTAAATCTGGTGGAAGAATACATTCAAACTATTTAACCTCATACAGTTATTGACAGAAAAAAGATGGGAATCCCCATCTTTTTTTATTTAATCAGGCCCTGTATTCCTAATAGGGTTAATTATCAAGCTTAGCGTAAAAAATTGGTTTTTCCTGTAATTGCCATTTTACCTTCAATCCTACTTCCGTAAATTCAAATCCGGCAGCAGTCGCAGACGCGATATTACTGTATTTTCCATAAAGGTTTCCACTTAACCTCTTATTAAATTGATGGGTAATTCCTGCCTCTGCTCTAAAAATAGCGGTTTGAGGGTCGTTTTGCACACGCTGTAAGCCCGTGGCAGCGCTAAAATTATACTTGGTCTTTTCAGAAAAATCACCACGTAAGTCCGCAAAAACCTCTCCAGCCCTATAAATCTCTGGGCTAAAATAAATTGTGGGTACTTGGTCCTTAAAAGTGATGTATTGATAATTTAGTCCAACTTTGAGAGCTGGTTTACGAAACACGGAATAGTATAGTGAAGTAAATAATAAATTACGAATATTATCATCTGACTGTCTGGTGTGCATTAGCTGCGTGTACCATCCCAAGTTGATGTTGGTTCCTAAATTATAAGTGAGGCCATAGTTATCCATTACTATTTCCCTTTCAATCAAATCGGCATTAAAACTTTGCATTTCACGTTGGTAACCCAATTCTAAATTTTGCAAGCGATAGGGCTTAAGGGCCAATTTAAAATTTAGAACGGGCTGACTATAACTTGTTTCAAACCTACTATTGTTAACTCCAATAAGACTGCTCAGGTTCACATTGGGCATTAACTTGTAGTCTACACCCAAAGTAAACACATGGGATTCCGCTTTGTTCTGGGTAATAGTATTTTCGGTATTTCTATATTGATAACTAACTGAAGTCTTAAATTTTGTACTCCAAGGGACCAAGCCGTTGATGGTATTTGAAAAGGCCACATTGTTACCGTTATCAAATGTATAGGCCGCATGATCTTGTACGGTAGGAACATGCAAACCATTTAGCTTTTCTATAAATCCTTGGGCATCCTTTTGGTTTTTAAAAATTCTCAGGGTCTGGAAGGCCGCACTATAGGCAGGTTTTATTCGATCAGAAGCAAATAATGCGTTGGCCAAACCTAGGTTGCCATCAAAAGAAGTACTATCCTTTTCCAAAATTTCCCTGTAATTTTTAAGGCTCATCTTAAAGTTGGCCGTATACATGCCCAACGTAGCCTTTGAGGCCCTGATCCAATTCCTATCAGGGTTGGTTTTTTCCAGTAGTTCTATTTGCTTTTTTGCCTTGCCAAATTGCCTATTCCAGATAAGTGCTTGTACATACCTATTATTGGTGCGTTCTATTAATTCCGTGTCGTTTACGGAATTCAAACTCTCCATGGCCCGTTGGGAAACTTTCAAGGCTTCCTTGTCATTTTCAGCAATATGCTCTGCTAAAGCAATACCGTTTCTAGCAGTTATAGAGTCTTTTTTATTGGTAGCAAAACGCCAGTAGATTGCTTTGGCCTTATCGGTCTCTTTTGTAATCAAATAAAGATTGGCCAAATTGGTGAGGGCGTCTTTATCCTCTGGAAAATCCTCAAAAATTTGTAACAAAAGATGTTCTGCCTCTTTATATTTCTGGGCATTTGTATATTCATTGGCATACCCTAACCGTATATATTTTTTGGAGACTTTAGCACTAGGGTTTTCCGGGTTAAGATCAATAGCTTTATTCACCCAAACCAAGGCTTCCTCATATTCCTTTAGATTGGAAAGGGTATTTGCATAGCCAAGTACTGCCCCAAATTTATCTGGATAGTCCGTTACTAAATCCTTGTACAAAGGTTTGGCCTTTTCATACTGCTTATCCCATAAAAACGATTCGTTGTAATTGATAGTTACTTCGTAATCGTTGGGGTAGGAATCTTTTAAGGACCCAAATAGTGCTGTAGCTTTCTTAGGATCCCCGTTTAAACCAACCGCTCGACCGTAACAAAGCTTTGCTGTCTTATTTTGTGGATCCTGTTCTAGATAGTCCTCAAAAAAGCTTTCGGCCTTATCAAATTTACCATTTTCCAGTAGTTGAAATCCGGGAGCCATATCCTCTTGTGCCAACAAGTTGGAAGTGATCAAGGTTAAGCCGATTATTGCCAGGAATCGTAACATCAATTTACGTAGGTTTTTATTTACAAAAACTATAACGCAGTATTTACAAAATTATGTTGTCAGGTTTAAAAAATATCGGACCAAGGTCCCCAAAGTATTGAAAGAAGAGAAGTCAATATGGTTCTACCGCTCTATTTATGATACTTGCAGGTATTTTGGGTATAGTCAATACCCATGAATCAATAAACGTTTAATTAATTCTCAATTTACAATTACCCATCGCTAAAACATAAGACTTATCCTACAATAAAAAACAAAATAAACGTTTGTATACTATAAATGATTCGTTGTTTTACACGACTGCCATCATTTTTAAAGACGATAAATCAACATATTAAACAATAGTATGACGGCCAT
Source organism: Euzebyella saccharophila (assembly GCF_014855495.1). Classification (GTDB taxonomy): domain Bacteria; phylum Bacteroidota; class Bacteroidia; order Flavobacteriales; family Flavobacteriaceae; genus Euzebyella; species Euzebyella saccharophila. The sequence goes on from NZ_JACYFJ010000004.1 coordinate 82,937, forward strand.
TAGACTAATGCTTCGAAAAGTATCGCAAGAGCAGTTATTTATGTTAAGCGTTCTAATCGTCAACGGTGGTAACTATTTGTACAACCTATTACTGGGAAGGTTCTTAGGCCCCGAAGCATTTTCCGAAGCTGCTCTGCTCATTACCTTGCTACTAGTACTTTCGTTTCTAGGAATGACCTTTCAATTGGCCGTAGCCAAATTTGCGGTACTTTTTACCGGTAACGAATGGCGAATATTCAAAAATAATAGTTACAAACAATCAGCAATTATTGGAACAATAGTTGGGCTTATCATAACTATTTTTTCCAGTAAACTACAAGTCCTCTTCAATGCCCAAAGCCAGTGGATGTTTATCATTTTTGGAATTGGCATACCTATCTATTTTTTCATGAGTGTCAATAGAGGTACGTATCAGGGAAATCAGGAATTCAACAGACTTTCCATCACCTATCAAACAGAAATGTGGAGTAGGCTACTTATCACTATGTTATTACTGATACTCCTTGATTTTGAACCTGGAATTTTGGTATCCACGGGTATATTAATTTCCTTCATGTTTGGACTTTATCCATCTGATATGCAAGGGGTCTCTTTGAACACTTCGGAAAAGTTAAGCCCAGAAAACGCAAAGAAAGTCTCCCAATTTGTCGTACTCACAGCATGTTACGAACTAACACAGATCATCATCAACAATAGCGACATCCTAATGGTCAAACATTATTTTGATGCTCTGGATGCCGGTCTTTATGCTTCTCTAGCCTTAATTGGCAGAGTTGTATATTTTGTTGCTTGGATGTTTGTAATGCTCCTTTTACCTGCCGTAGTACAAAAACAAAAGGATGGTGAACCCACAGCTCCTATCCTATTCAAATACGTAACCTATATAGGCCTGTTATCCGCAGCAATTGTAATCAGCTGCTATTTATTTCCAGATTTGATCATAACCTTAATGTTCGGGGAGTCTTATTTAAGTATGGCCAACCTTTTATGGCAATACGCCTTGGCAACATCGCTCTTTGCCGTATCCAATATTTTTGCCTACTACTTTTTATCCCTTGACCATTACGTACCGGTAATTATTTCCGGAATTCTTGGACTTTCACAAATAGTATTGGTGGCCCTTTTTCATGAAAACCTGGCCACGGTAGTACACATGCAAATCATTGCCATGTCTACCTTGCTTGTTGTACAGATTATCTATTTTTTAAACAAAGAACTGAATAAAAATAACCGACTTACGGACTAATAAATACTAAAATGAAATTAGCAATTGTTACCGCCTATCCCCCCAGCAAAGTTACTCTAAACGAGTATGCCTATTATTTGGTAAAGCACTTTAGGCAACAACCAGAAGTGTCTGAAATTATATTGATGACAGACAGTACCCCTAACCCAAAGGACTTAGATTTTAAAGAACAAGGTTGCCCCATCATCGTTGAGGAATGTTGGGATTTCAATAGCTATAAGAACCTTTTTAGGGTGAACAAAGCAGTGAATAAACATCAACCGGATGCGATTCTTTTCAACTTACAGTTTCTTAAGTTTGGGGATAAAAAGATTCCTGCGGCACTAGGATTAATGTTACCCTATATGTGCAGGCGAAAAGGTATTCCTACTATATCCCTCCTACATAATATTTTGGAGAAAGTTGATTTGGGAAGTGCTGGTTTTACGAATAATAAACTACTGCAGTATGCCTATAATTTTATTGGAACCAATCTTACAAAGTTTATTTTAGCTTCTGATATTGTGGCGGTTACCATAAGCAAGTATGTTTCAACTTTAGAAAAAAAATACAAAGCAAAAAATATTGCGCTTATACCCCATGGATCCTTTGAAACTCCCCCACTTCCAAATTTCAACCTCCCGGAAGGGCCAAAACAAATAATGGCATTTGGAAAATTTGGCACATATAAAAAGGTAGAAGTTCTTATTGAGGCTGTAGAAGTTATCCGAAGCCGTACACATGAAAACATTGAAATAGTTATTGCTGGTACGGATAGCCCTAATACTCCAGGGTATATTGAGGAAATGATGAAAAAATATAGCCATGTAGATCAACTTAGGTTTACGGGTTACGTTGCGGAAGAGGATGTTCCCGTAATTTTTGGCGAAAGCGCTGTTGTGGTCTTCCCCTATACCTCCACTACTGGAAGTTCCGGGGTACTGCACCAAGCCGGAAGCTATGGGAAAGCCGTGGCATTGCCAGACCTTGGCGATTTAAGCATTCTAGTAAGGGAAGAAGGTTATAGAGGTGAATTCTTTGCTCCCGAAGATAAATACTCTTTGGCCGATGCCATTGAAAAGATAATCTTGGATGATGCGCACCGTATAGAATTGGCACAAACCAATTACAAAGCAGCATGTTCTCTTCCTATGAGTACTATTACGAAAATGTACATAGATTACTTCAAAGCCATTCAGGTTCAAAAATCCGAAGGTAGAGTAATAGATGTTAACTCCATAAAACTGTCCCCTGAAACAACAGACGCTTAATTATATCGAGTTACCCTTTAAAAAGCGGAGTTTTTACTCCGCTTTTTTATTTTGCATCAAATACTTTGTTGCAGGTTTTGGCTTGCCTTCCATATCAAAACAACCATAAAATTGCTGTGGTTTTTTACGCCAAGGTAAACGCCCTACTACCGCATTTGGCACCTGGCTAAAGTCATAAAGGGTCCAGAAAAGAAACGGGATATTTTTTTCCTCTAAAATGCCCTGTATTTCTTTGTAGTAATTGGCTTGGTCTTCTTCTGACCCTCTATAAAAATTCCAAAGCCCTCCATAGGAAGAAAGACCGTACTCTTGTAGAACAATAGGTTTTTCAGGATCAGTGACACCCTCCTCAAGTTGATTGTAGGCTTCTTTAAAATCCTTTAATTCCCTATAATAATGAAAGGAAATGAAATCCAATTTCTCGTTTAGGTTCAATGCCCCTTCAGGGGTTGCCCAACCAATAGTAACCGGATGCTTGCCATCCCATTTTCTAACCTCATCTATCATTTGATCAAGCCAGGCCATTACCATTTCCTTTCCTCGAGATTCAAAATCTAAATCAGGTTCATTCTTTATATCCCAGGCCAAAATGGCTTTATGGTCCTTTAAGGCCAAAACCACCTGCTCTACGTGACGGTGGGTCAATGTCCAATCAAAAACATCATAATTTCCGTAAAAATCAAATAAGGTAACCACTACCTTCAGCTCATTTTCGTACGCCTTATCCAATAGCGACTTCACCTTGTCAATTTTCTTCCCATCTACAAATGCTGATCCAAAATCTTCATAAGGAATAAAAATTCTTATGGTATTGAGTCCCATTTCCTTAATTAACCCAAAGTCCTTGGATATAATACTATCGCTGTATTTTTTCCCAAAAACATCCCATGGGGTATCCTTAGGATAGTAGTTAAGACCTTTAATATCCTGAACCAAGGATTTAATACTATCTGTTAATTTTGATCGTGGCTGTGCCGGTTCTATTTTATTTTCCCTTTTGGTAAAATGACGAATTCTCCAAAATCCATCCTCCAAAAGCATTATGACTTTATACGATTCCTTTTTCTTCGATTCGAGGATAGTTTGATTGTTTACCAAGCTTTCTTGATAGATGTCTACATTATGGTCCGTAAAGTAAACTTGGGTTCCATCTGCACTATAAAAATCAAGTTTTGGAAAGTGATTTAAAGTAGTCTGCCTAAACGAAGCTTGTTGCTCTCCATTAAAATCAAGGATACGGTTCACTTTTACCCTTGCACTATCAGTAAAATAATCTGAAAGACCATATCTTTTATTGGTCAACAGAGAATTGTTTTTTACGTACCACCCATTTAGATAGTCTCGCTCAATTGCCGCTAAGGTTAATGGCTCCATGGGCCTTCCTTCCACTTTGGAGGTATCCCACTCCACTTTGGGCAAATACGTTCGTACCTCCTCTAAATTCAAATGCAATCGCGAAGACCTTTCGGCCCCTGTATTTAAATAAGACCAAACAGAACTTATACCAAAAAGAATAAGGGCATTGACACCTAAAAAGGTGATTATTAGAAAACATCTTATGAGTAACCTATTCCAGTTCATTAGTTCCTAAAGCTACTTTAAATTCTTTTTGTAAACCAGCAGTTTCAATTTGTAAGGTATAGAGTCCATTTTCATAAAACAGTTCTTCTAATTCAAAGGAGGCTTTGCCCTTGCTGGAGTTGGTTAATTTGGTGTCCACCAACTCACCCTTATCATTAAACAACTTTAACGTGATCAACAACCCATCAGGAACTAATTGTTCCATAAAACCGTGAATAGGTCCCACCTCAATCAAACGGTTATCATGTAAAAAAGAAACCTCATAATCCTTCACCGCTGGTTTAAATTGTAGCTGAGTCTCGTTACTTTTTGATTCTCCCGTAACATAAGCGGTAACCTTCCAATTACTGGCTTTTGTGGGGTGCAAGAGTTTACCGGTAGCTATACCTGCCAAAGTAGACCCGGCGGTTAGCAATCTAGCCCCATCTTGATCCGTAACTTGAAAATTAACTAATGTTCCATCTGCAACCGTATTGCCAAACCTGTCTTGAATTTCATCTGTTATAAATTCTATTACCTGATTACCATCTGCATAATCATGCACTCTTTTGTAATCAATCTGGAAATTAACTGAATTGGATGGTGCTATCATACTAGTGAGTTCTTTGGAGCTTATTTGATTAACTGTGGCGCTCACCAGCATTCTCCCGGCATAGTTAGAACTAAACAGGTTATGCCATAGATATCCATTTTTTAATTCTCCCTGTATGCTATCTTGAGCATTGTCCATTTGCCTTTTGATAATTACAGATGTTCCGTCTGGTAAAGGATTATCATACACATCTGTTGGTACCATAAATAACATTGAAAAATCATCTCCTCCGGCCCTAATACTTCTAGGACCAAAATAGGTTTCTATTTTGGTTGTCAATTCTTGCTTGGGCAACACCTTTAAATTGCCACTTAACACTACTTGTGAATTATTAATAAGTTCCCATTCATATAAACCTGCTTGCCTGGTATACATTTTCTCTAAAGTGAAAACCAACTTGTTATTGTCCAATCTAGGTTGTAAAATCATTGGGCCCAAACCTTGATGTAACAATAAATATGGATTACCCTTTCCTTTAACTTCAAACGAAAATTGGGCGATTTCCCCAGCGACAATGGATGTAGGTTGCTCATGACCAACAACATTAATATCCTTAGGTACCACAGTCTTTATTTCCTCTCCTCTGCAAGAAAGAATCAAAAAAAACAGGATAATATAAAAATGGCGCCCCAACATGTTTTATTTCGGATTTCCGATATAACTATTCAATTCTAGTTTAACAAAATCAAAACTATTTCCTTTAAGGGGTTGTAATTGGTCCCATTGATGGGTTTGGTTCCTATCAGGAATTACCTTCTCCGCTATAGATTCATTGGGCAATCCATTTACAAAACAATTTTTTAAACTACTGTTAATCGTACTAACATCATCTACATTCAATAAATTATATTGAAAGGGTTGTTTTCTTTGTACCCTAACCCCGTCCTTAACAAATTGATGATCAACCCAAATTAGTTCTTTATTCTCATCATAGTAGGAAATCAATAACAAGGGAATAGTTACTTCCTGAATTCCAGAATTATAGAGTTCCCCATCAATTTGTTGCTCCCCAATATGAAGTGATTGCACTGTTAATCCTTTATAAAGATCCGTATTGGCTACATTGCCTGCACACTGCAGATTAAATTTAGTGGGTTGCTCCTCCAATTCAACCGGCGTAAACTCATCTGGATTAAATGTTGGAGGTATGGTATCTTTTGTCTGCGACCACGCAATTCCTTCAAAATTTATTTTGAACGAAGTAGATTCCATAGGCATTAACTTGTGTTTCATGTGATATTTGGCATCGTAATTGGCCAACTCTTTATTGGCGTCATTATAAAGGGTGGCCTTAATTACCACGTCTGACGGAATATTATCCACATTTTGTATCTCTCCTATAACGGAATATTGACCATTATATTTAACCAGTTTTGCAGTCAACACTTCTAAAACTGGCTGTTTGAGCACATCTTCGTGATAAGTCTGTTGGGTGGTTATTCTACGCCTACCATGGTTATAAAATTTGGTGTCATTACTACTAAAAAGTTGATCGGGTGGTATATCCGTATCTAAATAAGATGGCATAATAAACCAATTGCCATTTCTTTTGACCAAATCATGATGGTAAATCTTCTTCACTCTTTCTAAAGGGGTAACCCAGTCGGTGTCTACAATGGCCTTTGCTCCAAATTCTGTTTCTTCGCTAATGGTAATATCCATTGCATCCAGCTTGGCATAAGAACTTAAAATGCCATCTGTTACTGAAACTTCAAGCATATATTGGGCAATGGGAACTTCCTTCTCCTTATCCAAAAAAGAGTGAGCTGTTTCAAACTCCTTAAAATCCAGAGCATTATAGTATGCTGTAAGTACATTTTCCGGAGATCTCTGGCTCGCATTGTGAATGTAAAACTTGTACATCCCAAAAGCCAAACAAATCAAGACAATTACAGCCCAAATATGATTGATTACAATCATAAAACCAGGAAAACCTTTGTAAGTCACTCGGTACTTAAAATAATCCGGCAAGGGTAATTTTTTTGATTTTAGGACACGGTACCATAACATCTGTACATTGATAAAAAAAGCTACGAGTACTGTTAAAATGGGTATTACCCCCCACATTATTTTAGACCACTTTGGCACATCGTCCTTAGGAAGTATCGCCGGCATTGGCGGTACATTTAATTTTTCCCAGACCATAATCCCGTTTTCCAATTGCTGTAGCCGTTGCCAACCACAGAAGTATAATAGAGGGTCATAAAATTTGTCATTGCTAAAGATGTACTTTAGATTGTATTTTTCAGGTACGGTTAAAAATTGCTGTAAGGAACCAATACCTTCAACTCCCCTAAACTTGGAGTTTTCCAACCTCTCTATGGCCCTTGTAGTTAATTCTGGCAATCGTCTTGCAGAATGATAATTTCCATCTACCGTCATTGCCTTGGTCTGTGCGGACAACCAAGCCATTTGATCACCAAAACCTAGAGGTAAGTATCGCCAGCGATCATGCTGATCTTGATTCAAGAAATTTACGATGGGAAGCATTTTGATTTTTGCCGGTTGCGATGGTCTAAAATATCCTAAACTCATGGTGAAGATGACCATAAAAAGAACACCGCCAGCTATAAAACCACCAAGAATCCTATGGTAAACAGAACCTAATCTTCTCTGAATTTTTTCTTTTATATCACCCTCTACCATTCTAAAAGCAAACTCCCCAAAAATGGGAAGCGCCATAATGGTGGCCCATAAAGTAAACCTATCCAATGTTAGGATATTAAAGGCAGTCTCTCCCAAAAGCATTAAAGGCACGGGCGTGGTTCCCCCTGTTCCTAAAATAGTGAGCATGGTCATGGATAATCCAAAAAACAAATAGCGCTTGCTATAAAACCGGTAAAAAAGATACGGAATGAGAAAAAGTAAGATTCCCCAAGGAATCATGAAAAAGACCAAACCCGAAGAGGTTACTTCCAAAAAATTATCTCTAGAGCCATGAGGTATAGGAACTTGAGTAATAGGATTCTTTTTGGAATTGATCCAATAGGGTAAAATACATGTAACAATAAGTATCAACGAAAAGAACCCAAAACTTACTATTCTCCAAAAAAGCTGTCTGAAGGAATTCCAAAACACTTTGAACCTTAATTCCTTATAAGAATTAACTTTATCTCTGGATACATCCATTACCACCATGCCTATCAATGGAAATATGAAAAAGACCATTCCGAAAATAGGTGTTACATGATGTGAGGTAACCGTTACTGCAATTAAGGATAGACTGGTAAAAAGATAAACACGTTTTCCTGTTTTAAGCCATAAGTATATTTCTGTGAGGGAATGCATTAATATGGATAATGCCGAAATACTAGGAAGCTGTCCAAAAATATGAAGGGTCTCAATAAAAGTAGAGGAAAAAACCGCTAAAATGGCCGTATAACCAGCAACTTTCTTATCACCGGTCATTAAAAGTCCAAACCTATAGGCACCGGTTACATACAGCAAAATGGCCAATAACCCAACTGTAAAAAGCCCAAATTTTAAGCCACCAATATAAGATAGTATACCAATTAATTGATGTACCAAAGGTGGGTATCCTTGAACTGTAAAACCTGTATACCAGCGGTAATCCCAAGGTTCAAACCAGCTGTTGGCATAATGGTCCGCAAAGAATAGGTGTATTAAAGCGTCATAGGTATATTCCAGTGTAAAGAATATACTGGACCCATGGAATGCAAGCCCTATAAATAAGGCTACCACCAACAATACGTTTGTTCCCTTCATTAAAAATGCATAATTGTAAGAAATAACAACAATAATTAGATGAAATTATTGTTATACACTTGTAAAATTGACCTTTTCTAGTGATATAGCAAAACAAATCAATCACCGAAAAGAATATATAGGTCCCAAACCTTATAATTATGAAAATACTAGCTATTGATGACCAGCAACTGATATTGATGTCGGTTAAAAAAAGATTGACCGAGATAGGCTATCAAGTAGAAGTTGCAAATAATGGAGAAAAAGGAATCGAATTATTCGACGCCTTGGAACCGGACTTAGTATTGGTGGATATAAATATGCCCGGAATGTCTGGGTTGGGTGTGGTACAGCATATAAGACAGACCAAAAAATCCCAAACTCCCATAATCATTATGTCAGGAAATACGGATGAAAAAGTAATTGTAGACGGTTTTGATTTGGGAATCAATGACTATATGAAAAAACCCGTGAGCCTGGATGAAATGTCCGCAAGGATTAAACGTATCATAGGAGCTCCTGAGATTACCGGTAATTCCAAGGTTTCTACAGATACACAAATGTTACAAAAGCATTGTGTGGGAGTGGTCATTCCCTGTTATAATGAGGAAGAAAGGCTCTCTGGGGAGGAGTTCAAAAAATTTGCCCATCAAAACCTAGGATATCATCTATGTTTCGTGAACGATGGCAGTACTGATAATACCTTAGGTGTACTTCAAGAACTTCAAAAAGAAAACCCCAGTAATATAAGTGTATACAATTGTGAGAAAAATGGAGGAAAAGCCGAGGCTGTAAGACAGGGCGTCCTTCATATGGTCAAAGATGAACAGTTGGATTATATTGGTTATTTGGATGCTGACCTTTCAACGGATTTCAGGGACTTTGATGATCTGGTAAAAACCTTGGAGAATTCCAACTTTAAAATAGTCAGTGGAAGCCGTATAAGCAGAATGGGAGCTAACATTACAAAGGAGTCTGCCCGTAAAATTATAAGTATGACCATTAATATGATTATACAAAAGATTTTAGGCATGCCCTTTAAAGATACCCAATGCGGAGCCAAGATTATGGATCGAGAAATAGTTACACAAATGTTTCAAAAGAAATTTGTTACCAAATGGTTGTTTGACGTTGAAATATTTATGAGAATGCGCAGGTACTATGGTAAGGATGAAGCAAAAAGATTGATCTGTGAGCAACCCTTAAAACGTTGGATACACGCAGATGGTTCCAAGCTTTCCATGAAAGACTCCGTTAAGATTGTTGGGCAGTTAGCACAAATTGCCATCAAGTACAGATAAAACAATTATTTTTTAAGAAATTGGGAAGTTAGTATCAAAGAAATTTGATTTTAACTTCCTTTTTTTTTAAGCCATTTTAAAGAATTAAAACTTTCATAGAAAATCTATTTTGATGATATTTGCGGGCCCAAAGCAATCATTGCTTTACCGTTCTATTTTTCTGCGCACGTGGCGGAATTGGTAGACGCGCCAGCTTGAGGGGCTGGTGACCATTAGGTCGTGGAAGTTCGAGTCTTCTCGTGCGCACAAAAAGCCATCTTTATTAAATGAAAGATGGCTTTTTTACTATCTTTTTTTAACTCATTTCAATAATCCGACTCTTTTTTTAACTATCTTTTAAGAAATCCTACCAATCAAAGGGTTGTACATTCAGATTAATTTATAAATTTGTTTAACAATATTTATAAAAAGATGAACAACATAAAGAAACGGTTCAGCATACGAGATCTTGAAAACCTTTCGGGTATAAAAGCACACACCATTAGAATATGGGAAAAAAGATATGAGCTGTTATCCCCCGAAAGAACGAGTACCAACATTAGAACCTATTCTTTAAGTAGCCTTCAGAAACTACTGAACATTACCCTTCTTTACAACCACGGCCATAAGATTTCTAAAATTGCCAAAATTCCAGAGCAGAACATACCTGACATGGTAAGGGAAATGGTGGCATCAAATAGCGTAAAAAGTCATAGCATAAACGCCTTTAAGCTATCCATGCTTCACTTTGACCAAGCTCTCTTTATGAAAACGTTTAATGACTTGAGTAAAGACAAGAGTTTTCATGAAATATTTAAGGAAGTTTTTATTCCTCTTATGAACGAAATGGGTGTTTTATGGCAAACGGATACCATCTCCCCTGCCCATGAACACTTTATTACCAATTTGGTAAAACAAAAAATTGTGGTGAATACAGAGGCCTTTCAAACTTTGGAACCTCAACGAAATGACAAGGTATTTGTTCCCTACCTCCCAGATAACGAAATACATGAAATAGGTCTGCTATACTTAAATTACGAGATTGTTAGAAGAGGTTACAGGTCAATTTATTTAGGGCAGTCCGTACCAATGGATAATTTGAACGAGGTATTAAAATATTTTAACGGTGTACATTTCTTATCCTACTTTACCGTAGTTCCTACCAAAGATTATATAGAAAAATATATTGAGGACTTTCAAGCATTTGCCAGCAAATTTGAAAACCCTAAACTGTGGCTTTTAGGGCATCAAGTTCAATATCTAAAGAACAAACAACTACCAGAATTTGTGAGCACCTTCACCTCAATTGACGAAGTGGTCAATCAACTATAATTTTACAATGTCAAAAAAAATAATCGTCATAGGTTCAGGTTTTTCTTCGCTTTCCGCATCTTGTTATTTGGCAAAGGCCGGTTTTGAAGTTGCTATCTACGAAAAAAATTCTACTGTGGGTGGAAGAGCTAGACAGTTCAAAGAATCTGGATTTACTTTTGACATGGGTCCCAGTTGGTATTGGATGCCAGATATTTTTGATAAATTCTTTTCCGATTTTGACAAAAAAACATCCGATTACTATCAATTGGACAAACTTGATCCTGCTTACAAAATTTTCTTTACCGATGAGCAACTGACCATTGGAGATTCTCTGGATAAAATTTGTATGGAATTTGAGCGCATAGAACCAGGAAGTTCTGTTCATCTTAAAGAATTTATATCCAAAGCGGAAACCAATTATGACATAGCCATTAATAAGGTGGTACTTAGGCCCGGCCTCTCCCCTTTAGAACTTGTTACCCCTGAAACTATCATGCGCGTAGATCAGTTCTTTAAAACGATTAGCGGAGAAGTTAGAAAGAAATTTAAAAACCCAAAATTAGTCTCCACATTGGAGTTTCCTGTGTTGTTCTTAGGAGCTAAACCAAGTCAGACCCCGTCTTTCTATAGCTTTATGAATTATGCCGATTTTGGTTTGGGTACTTGGCATCCAAAAGGTGGAATGTATGAAATAATCAGGGCCATGCATAATTTGGCCAAAGAATTGGGCGTAGAAATACATACGGACAGTCCGGTAGAAAAAATTACAACTATCAATGGTGTTTCTAACGGTATAGTTGTCAACGGAAACCAAATAGCGGCGGATGCTGTTTTAAGTGGAGCGGACTACCATCATTCTGAAAGTCTGTTAGCCCCCAACGAAAGACAATATTCAGAAACGTATTGGAAAGACAAGGTTTTTGCCCCTTCATCCCTGCTTTTTTATATAGGTTTCAATAAAAAGATTAACAATGTCGTGCATCACAACCTTTTCTTTGATACTGATTTTGAAAAGCATGCAAGAGAGATTTACGACAATCCTTCTTGGCCACAAGACCCATTGTTCTACGCCAACTTTCCTTCCGTATCGGACAAATCAATGGCACCCGAAGGTTGTGAAACAGGATTCTTTCTTATTCCAATAGCCCCGGGATTGAAAGATAATGAGGAATTAAGGGACCAGTACTTTGATATTGTAATGGATCGTTTTGAAAGAATTACACGCCAAAGCGTTAGAGGTAATATGCTTTTCAAAAGGTCCTTTTGCGTTAATGATTTTCTAGGTGAATATAATTCGTATAAAGGCAATGCCTACGGTATGGCCAACACTCTCACCCAAACGGCTTTTTTACGCCCTAAACTTAGGAGCAGTAAAGTAAAAAACTTATTCTTTACCGGGCAATTAACGGTGCCCGGGCCGGGGGTCCCTCCCGCTTTGATTTCAGGAAAATTAGTTTCCGATTTAATTATGAAAAACCTTAAGTAATAGATTATGAAGGCATTATTTGATCAAGTTTCGTACAATTGTAGCAAGATTGTGACCAAATCCTACAGCACTTCCTTTGGTTTGGCAACTAAAATGTTGGCGCCTTCCATTAGGGCAGATATTTACAACATTTATGGTTTTGTTCGTTTTGCGGACGAGATTGTAGATACCTTTCATGATTATGACAAAGAAGAACTTTTCAAGGAGTTTCAAAGGGATTTAGACAGGGCACTTGAACATAAGATTAGTTTAAACCCAATTTTAAATTCCTTCCAGCATACCTATCACAAATATCAAATACCTTATCACTTGGTTTCCTCCTTTATGAAAAGTATGCGTACGGACCTTTACAAAAACACTTACTTGACAGAAACCGAGTTTAAAGAGTACATTTATGGTTCTGCTGATGTTGTAGGTCTCATGTGCCTAAAGATATTTGTAAGAGGTAATGATGAAAAGTACCATGAATTAAAGGAGACCGCTATGGCTTTAGGTTCGGCATTTCAGAAGGTAAATTTCTTAAGGGACCTTAAGGCAGATTATGAGGAACTGAATAGAAGTTATTTTCCCAATACCAATTTTAAAGAATTGGACGAAGCCACCAAGGAACTTATTGTGGAAGAAATAAAGGCAGATTTCGCTTTGGGCTATTCAGGTATAGTGAAATTGCCCGCAGAAGCCCAATTTGGGGTATATACAGCTTACAAGTATTATTCCAGACTACTTAAAAAATTACAGAATACGCCACCATTGGAAATCAAAAATGTTAGAATACGTGTTCCCAACTATGAGAAATTTGGATTGTTGGCACAGTCCTATGTAAACTATAAATTGAATTTGGTATAATATGAAGTTTTTAATTTGGATGCTGATTTTTCTCGGTACTTTCTGCTTTATGGAATTTATGGCATGGTTTACCCATAAATATATCATGCATGGCTTTCTATGGAGTCTACATAGGGACCACCACAAAAAGGACCACGATTCTTGGTTTGAACGCAACGATGCCTTTTTTATATTTTATGCCATTGTAAGCATGGTTTTGTTTTACCTGGGTGCGCAAACATCATTTTGGTATGGTTGGCCTTTAGGGTTTGGTATCCTAGCTTATGGCATTGCCTATTTTTTGGTGCATGACATCTTTATCCATCAAAGATTTAAAATGTTTAGAAAAGCTGATCATTGGTACGCTAAGGGAGTAAGGAGAGCACATAAAATGCACCACAAACATATTGGAAAAGAAGATGGAGAATGCTTCGGTATGCTATTCGTTCCTTTCAAGTATTTTAAGAACGCCAAAAGTAGCTGATTAATTAATTACCAATCGCATCTAGGATTTCCTTAATTTTATCATTATACCAATCCTTAGAGTCCCTTGACTTCACCCAAATAGAACCTTTTGAGTCAATAATATAGGTTCCAGATGGTTCCAATATTTCAACCGGCGCAGGCTCTCCAACAATTCTATAGGTAAAAGGAAAGGTATATTTGTTCTTTCCCAAAAATTCTTCCACAGGCTCGCGCTCTTCGTTGGTAATAATATAGAAATCCACTTTTCCCTTATATTCATCGTACAGTCTTTGTATGTCATCCAATTCAGAAGAACTGGGCAAATGCCATGACGCCCAAAAATGAATGAATAACGGCTTCCCTTCCGATGTCCTTAAATTAAAATAATCCCAATCTGCGTCCTTTAGTCTCCAATCATATTCTTGCATCTTGGTTCTATCCGCCTGTGGTATAAGCTCAGGGGAAGGTGCAAAAACTTGCATTAATTTTTTCTTGGACCAATACCCTACAGGTGTAATAAAAAAGGATAGGATGAATACAATTAGTAGAAGCGTAAGTACAGTTTTTCTTTTCATGAAGTTATCTTGACACTTTTATACAAGCGTTCCAAAACTAAAAAACTCCCGTTTAAAGCGGGAGTTTTTCTATCGATTATTATAACAGCGATTAAGCAGCGTTTTCTCTCTTGATTACATTTAAGGCAGACCCTTCATTAAACCAACCAATTTGCGCATTGTTATAAGTGTGATTTGCTTTTATAGTATCCTTACTACCATCAGCATGTACTACCTCAATAGTTAACGGCTTATCTGGCGCAAATTCTGCCAAATCAAGGAAGTTAAACGTATCATCCTCTTGTATAAGGTCATAATCACTCTCATTCGCAAAAGTAAGAGCCAACATTCCTTGCTTTTTCAAGTTGGTTTCGTGGATACGGGCAAATGATTTCACCAATACAGCTGCAACACCTAAATGCCTTGGTTGCATGGCTGCATGTTCACGAGAAGATCCTTCGCCATAGTTGTGGTCACCCACTACAATGGTTTTTATACCCTTCTCTTTGTATTCTCTCTGTACATCTGGAACTCCTCCATATTCCCCGGTCAACTGACTTTTTACAAAGTTGGTTTTCTTGTTGAAGGCATTTACAGCCCCTATTAAAGTATTATTGGCAATATTATCTAAATGACCACGGAAACGTAACCATGGTCCTGCCATAGAGATATGGTCGGTTGTACATTTACCAAAAGCCTTGATCAACAACTTGGCTCCTTTCATCTGCTCTGGCTGAATAGGTACGAAAGGACTCAACAGTTGCAATCTTTCCGATTCTGGGGAAACGATCACTTCTACATCAGAACCATCCTCTTTTGGAGCCAAATAACCAGCGTCTTCCACCTCAAAGCCTTGAATTGGTAATTCTATACCCATTGGTTCATCTAGCTTCACTTCCTCTCCATTCTCGTTGATTAAGGTATCGTTCATTGGATCAAAATCCAATTTACCCGAGATAGCAATAGCAGCGACCATTTCTGGGGAACCCACAAAGGCGTGTGTATTTGGGTTGCCATCGGCGCGCTTAGAGAAGTTACGGTTAAAGGAATGTACAATCGTATTTTTCTCCTCGCCTTTCAGGTCACTTCTGTCCCACTGTCCAATACATGGTCCACAAGCATTGGTAAATACGGTAGCTCCTAAATCTTCAAAAATTTGAAGTAATCCGTCCCTTTCAGCGGTAAACCTAATTTGTTCCGACCCAGGGTTGATCCCGAAATCGGATTTTGGTTTTATCTTTTTGGTAATTGCCTGTTTTGCAATGGAAGCGGCACGTGTCAAATCTTCGTAGGAAGAGTTGGTACAAGAACCGATTAATCCCCAATCAACATTAATTGGCCATCCATTTTCTTTAGCCTTTACACCCAATTCACCAACAGGAGTAGCTAAATCTGGAGTAAAAGGTCCGTTCAAATGCGGCCTTAATTCATCAAGGTTTATTTCAATAATTTCATCAAAGTATTCACCAGGATTGGCGTATACCTCTTCATCTGCAGTAAGATACTCGCGTACTTTATTAGCTTCATCCGCTATGTCACTTCTATCGGTAGCTCTTAAATAGCGCTCCATAGAATCATCATAACCAAAAGTAGAGGTGGTAGCACCCACCTCGGCACCCATGTTACAGATGGTTCCTTTACCCGTACAAGAAAGGTTTTTGGCACCTTCTCCAAAATACTCAATGATAGCTCCAGTACCTCCTTTTACGGTTAAAATGCCTGCAACCTTAAGGATAACATCTTTTGCAGAAGTCCATCCAGAGATATTTCCGGTCAATTTAACTCCAATCAATTTAGGGAACTTAAGCTCCCAAGCCATACCGGCCATTACGTCAACTGCATCTGCACCCCCAACACCAATGGCCACCATTCCCAGTCCACCGGCATTTACGGTATGAGAATCCGTTCCGATCATCATTCCCCCAGGGAAAGCATAATTTTCAAGAACAACTTGGTGAATAATACCTGCACCAGGCTTCCAGAAACCAATTCCATACTTATTGGAAACCGACTCCAAGAAGTTAAAAACCTCAGCACTTGTGCTATTGGCAGACTGCAAATCTTTTGCAGCACCGCTTTTTGCTTGAATCAAGTGATCACAATGTACCGTTGTTGGCACGGCCACTTTCTTTTTTCCGGCCTGCATAAACTGCAACAAGGCCATCTGGGCGGTAGCATCTTGGCAAGCAATACGATCTGGAGCAAAATCCACATAGTCCTTACCTCTTTTAAAGGCTGTGGTAGGATTACCATCCCACAAGTGGGAATATAAAATTTTCTCCGAGAGGGTAAGAGGTTTTCCAACTATTTCACGGGCCTTATCAACACGCTCGGCCATGTTGGCGTACACCTCTTTAATCATATCGATATCGAATGCCATTGTCTTTTTACGTTTTAGGTTATTGTAATCCTACAAAATTACTAAAATACAAAGTGTTTTAAAATTTTTTAGAGAAGGTTTATTGTGTTTTTATTGAATTTAAATAACACAATGCATTTTGTTATAAACCCACTATTCCAGTAGTACTAAATAAGATAAGTTCCAATTTGGCAAACAAAGGCTGCTGGAGTACCATTTATTAACAAAAAAACGTTGACATACCAAATCCAAAAGAGATAAGGAAAAAGTAGCTTATAACAGTTGTTGGATGATTTTTTCTTCGGATATACCTTCGGCCTCTGCCTTGTAGTTCTTAATTATCCTGTGTCTCAAAATACCTGTAGCAACGGCCTGTACATCTTCCGCATCAGGAGAATATTTTCCATTGATGGCGGCATGGGCCTTAGCGGCAAGAATTAAGTTTTGGGAGGCTCTTGGACCTGCACCCCAATCCAGATACTGCCTAACAAAATCAGAAGCCGTCTCTAAATTAGGCCTCGTAGAATTTACAAGCTTTACAGCATATTCCACGACAGCATCAGGAACGGGAATTCTTCTTATCAAATGCTGAATATCCAAAATTTCGGACGCGTTGAACATCGAATTAACATGGGTGACATCATCTGAAGTTGTAGCTTTTACCACCGCAATTTCTTCCTCAACTGAGGGATATTTAAGCTCGATGGCAAACATAAACCTATCCAATTGAGCTTCTGGCAATGGGTATGTCCCTTCCTGTTCTATAGGGTTTTGAGTGGCCAAAACAAAATAAGGAAGTTCCAATTTATGCTGTTTCCCTGAAATAGTAACCGCCCTTTCCTGCATTGCCTCAAGCAGAGCCGCCTGGGTTTTTGGAGGGGTACGGTTAATTTCATCGGCCAAAATAATATTACCGAATACGGGGCCTTTAATGAACTTAAAGTTTCGGTTTTGATCCAAAACCTCACTTCCAAGAATATCACTGGGCATTAAATCTGGAGTAAACTGAATTCTCTTAAAATCGAGCCCTAAAGTTTTGGCAATGGTATTGACCATTAAAGTCTTTGCCAAACCAGGAACCCCTATAAGGAGGGAATGCCCTCCCGTATAAATACTTAGAAGAATTTGATTGATTACCTCCTCTTGGCCAACTATAACTTTGGCTATTTCCTTTTTAAGTGCTTGGTGTTTATCAACTAGCTGATCGATTGCCGCTACATCTGACATGCAATTAATTTTTTACCCAGTTGTTGGCAAAATCGCATTCGTGATTGGACTCGTTTACGCTAATATAAGTTTCCTCGATATGCTCGTCCATCCACTCTTTTATGGCTTTATATTGCTTTTCGGTCTTTGCCAGTTGTTGAATCTTTAGATAATCCTTGGCAAAATCGGCCTCATGCTCATCAAATCTATTGGTTACTTTTAAGATTTTATATTTAGGACCGCCTCCCCGTGGGTCTTGCTCCAAAATAGGATATGAAATTTCATCATCCTTTAGATTTCTTACTTGATTGTACAAGGTTGGATCCATTTTGGTAAGTTCAAAACGGGAATCAAAAGTGGTTGGGTTTCTTAGTAGCCCGCCATCATATTTTGTTTCCTTCTCGTCTGAAAAATTCATGGCTGCTTGGGCAAAAGTATATTTTCCTTCCTCTATATGACTTCTAATGGAATCAAGCTCAGATTTGGCATCATCCAATGCCTTTTGGGAAATTTCAGGCTGCATTAAGATATGCCTTAAATCCAGTTCCTGCCCCCTTATCTTTTCTATATAGATAATATGGTAACCAAATTGTGTTTCAAAAGGTTCTGAAATCTCACCTTCCTTAAGACTAAAGGCCACATCCTTAAAGGTCTTGTCAAAACCGGTTTCCTTTGTAATACTGTAAAATCCACCTTTTGACTTTGACCCGGGATCTTGTGAATAAAGAATGGCCTTAACGCTAAAACTAGCATCATTATCCTCAACATCTGCTTTGATCGCATTGAGCTTGTCAATAACATTTTGTTTTTCTTTTTCTGTTGGCTTTGGAGATTTAACTATTTGTGCAATTTCCATCTCCGCACCAAAAACAGGACGCTCATCTTCGGGTATTTTATTGAAGAACTGTCTCACTTCTTCAGGCGTTATTTCAACTTCTTCAACGATACTCCCCTGCATTTTTTCAGAAAGCATTCTAAGTTTGTTGATTTCGTTGATATCCTCCCGCAAACTTGCCTCGTCTTCTTTTTTGTAGAATTTCAACAATTTTTCCATGGAGCCTATTTGCTGCACAAAACCTTGAATTTGTCTCTCCGTAGTAGCGGCAACTTCATCATCGGAAACCAAAAGACTATCTTGAACTGCCTGATGGGCATATAAGCGGTCTTCCATCAATTTCCCCAACAAACCACAACGGGTGACATCGGCAGTTGAAACACCTTGACTTTTTAAATCTATCAGTGTTTTTTCAATATCGGAGTCCAAAATTACGTAATCACCAACCACTGCGGCAATACCATCTAACTTAACCCTTTTAAAATTTCTAACGGTATCCTTCATTACGGCCACCTCTTCCGTTTCAACTGAAGCCATAGCCTCATCCTGACCATCCAGAACGCTTACATCTTCTTGAGCGTAACCAAAATGGATCACCCCCAATATGAAACAAAATAATCCAAAAAGTTTATTCATCTTCTGCATAAATTTCAAATTCATTCTTTTTAATTGCCTCATCCAGCACCTCTGTTTCCAATTGCCTTAGAAAATCCAATTTTCTCCTGCTCAACAAAACCTGTTTTATTTGAGGCTCTACAAAGGAAAGTGGCGCTGTGTCATTAATATTCTTTACATCTACCACTTTGGCCAAATATACCCCGTTATCATCCTCCATCTCAAAAAATTGTGATTTTTTTAGATGTTTATCGGCGTTTTCAAAAGTTAAGGGAGCAATTTCACCAATAACCCTAGGAGCACTCACCCAAATGCTATCGTTAAAGTTCAACTTCTTGAATTGCACCCCAATAGAATCCAAATAGGTTTGATCTTCAGGTTTAAAGCTCTTCAGTTTATCAATAACTTGATCTTTGTTCAAAAATTGTTTGGGAAGCTCCACAAACCTAATTTGAACCACCTTTTCCTTTAATTTAAAGTTCTCTTTCTCAGACTCGTAAAAATTTTCTAATTGAGATTCCGTAATAATGGTATCTATTCCATGGCGCACCAAAGCATCCTTGTAGGCCCTAGTGTACAGGTCTGCTCTATAATCCGCCACCAGAGCATCATATTCACCTAATTTTTCTTCCGGTAGATTGATTTTTGCCCTATCCAACAACAACTGTTTAGATGCCCAATTGTTTATGTAATTAGTTACGAACGAAGCACTATCTTCTTTAGACATTCCTTCTATCAGAAGTTTTTTGATATCTTCTTCAAAAAGATAGTTTTCGCCAACTCTCGCCACAAAGCTAGGCTCCTTCTTTTTAAATAGGGATTCGCATCCTATATTTAAGAACACCATTAACAAAAGGAATGTGTACCATCCCCCTTGTTTTCCCAAGGAATGTGAAAATTTCATCCCGCAAAAATAGCAAAACTGTAATCTCGCACAAAGTCTAATCTATTACTTAACAGATTTTTGGCGTGCGCCCCATTAATTCATTACTTTACAAATATTTTAATCCAACCAATGGAACAACTTATAAAGTTAATTTGGGATTTTCGAGGTCCGGCAGCCAAAAAAACAGCTGAACACCATGAAATACACTTAAAAGAATATATTGACTTAGAAAAAACCAACCTCACTATCACTGGATTCAAAGAGCTAACAGAATTACACAGTATCGCCTTTATGGTGGTAACCAAGTCTGAAATGATTGCCGTAAGAGATGCCCTTAAACCCCATAGAGGAGAGATATACAACCAACATCCCAAAAATGAATAGACTACTTGCCTTGCTACTTGTTTCCGTCATCTATGGTTGCTCTGAAAAAAAAGTTGTTTTAAATCCCTTGGAAGCTGCGTTAACATCTGACCATCCAAAAATCAAAAGGGTGATGGATAGTGTAGAACAGTACGAAGTACAGATACGTTTTACCCAAATAGACCGAAGTACAGGAAAACCACTCTTTAAAAATTATGACTTTCAGGTTAATGAAAATAAATACTTCTACCCCGCAAGTACGGTAAAATTTCCGATTGCAGTACTGGCCTTGGAAAAACTAAACAACATAGATTCCATAGATTTGAATAGTAGGTATTTTGTTGAAGGAGATTCTGTTGAATCCAATTTTGCAAAGGATATTTCACAAATATTCGCTGTAAGTGACAATTTGGCCAATAATAGATTGGTTGAGTTTATGGGGATGGACCACATTAACCATCAATTGGACAAAAAAGGCATTGAGCCAGTTAGAATTTCCCATAGGCTGGGCTACCATTCAGATGACCCTAGTACAAAACCATTGATTGTTTTTGAAAATGACAGTACCACTTACCTGATGGAAGGGACCATCAATACCACGGCAGAACCATTAGACTTATCAGGAATTAAAAAAGGTAAGGGATATTTTGAAGAAGGGGAGCTCATAAACGAAAGTTTTGATTTCTCGCTTAAAAACTACTACCCTATTACGGCACAGCACGAAGTTTTAAAACGTGTGGTTTTCCCAGAAGCGTATGCTAAAACAGAGCGGTTTGAACTTTCTCCCCAACAACATGAGTACTTATTAGAAACTATGCACACGGTTCCCAGAAAAGCGGGGTATGATGAGGCTACCTATTATGATGGTTATTGTAAATTTTTCATCTACGGTGATACCAAGGAGAGAATTCCTGATCATATAAAAATCTATAACAAAGTAGGATTTGCATATGGAACCTTAACGGACTGCGCTTACATAGAGGACGAAAAAAACGATGTGGAATTTTTGCTAACAGCAACCATACTTGTCAATAAAGACGGGGTTTTCAACGATAACCAATACGAATATGATGAAATTGGCATTCCTTTTTTGGCAGAATTAGGAAGACAAATCTATGGGTTAGAGCTAGAACGAAAGAAATAAGACCTTTATCACTTGCTTTACCAGACCCAATCAATGACCCTTTAGATTATGTAGAAAGAATTTTAGATTCTTTTAAATTTGTACTACTAAACAGCGTGGCGTGCAAGAACCCAAACAAACAAGAATTAATAAATATTTGAGCGAAGTTGGCTTTTGCTCGAGAAGAGCTGCAGACAAACTTATTGATCAAGGCAGGGTTACCATTAATGGAAGCGTACCCGAAATGGGTACTAAAATTACCAATGGAGATGAAGTAAGGGTAGACGGAAAACTTATTTCTGAACCTAAGGATAAGCCTGTTTACATTGTATTCAACAAACCGGTTGGCATTGTGTGCACCACCGATACTAGAGTGGAAAAAGATAACATTATTGATTTTATCAACTACCCAAAAAGAATCTTCCCGATCGGCCGGCTGGACAAACCCAGTGAAGGACTTATTTTTTTGACTAATGATGGTGATATAGTCAATAAGATTTTAAGAGCCAGAAACCATCATGAAAAGGAGTATTTAGTAACCGTGGACAAACCAATTTCGGAAGACTTTTTAAACAAAATGAGAAACGGAGTACCCATTCTGGACACTGTCACCCGAAAATGCAAAGTGGAGAAAATAGGTGCTTTTGAATTTAAGATTATCCTCACCCAAGGCCTTAATAGGCAGATTAGGCGAATGTGCGAGTACCTGGATTACCATGTAACAAGACTAAAAAGAATCAGGATAATGAACGTTTCGTTGGATATTCCCGTAGGGAAATGGCGAGACTTAACTGACCAAGAGCTAAAGGAAATCAATCGCTTGGTATCTGCGTCCTCCAAAACCCACGATTAACATAACAAGTTTGAATTACTTTTCATATACCCACAACAATACCTTTTTTTTAACATGGTATCAAGCTAAAAATTAGTAACTTAGAGAGACTCAACTCCTCAAATTAGATAGACATGTTAGGCTCACTAGGTTACATAGCAAGAAATCATTGGATTAATTTGTTGTGCACTGCGTTGTTCTCCGTATTCGTTGGCACAGAATATTCGTTCGCTCTTTTTCAGGAAGAACTCCAGGAAGAAACTAATTTTAAGCTCTACAAGGGTGAAGTAGTTGATTCCGACACTAAAAAACCTTTGGTTTTTGCTTCGCTAATGGTTGAAAAATCCAACATTAGCACCATTACCAATACAGAAGGCGAATTTTCTTTAAAAGTTCCGGAAGATATTACAGATGCCAATATCATAATCTCCTTTTTGGGGTACAAAACCAAGACTATTGCCTTAGGTCAACTTAAAAATGGTGACAACCGTATCGCTATGGATATTTCGGTTACAGAACTTCCAGAAATTAATGTGTCCATTCCAAAAGACGCAGAAAATCTGGTACGGGAAACCCTAAAAAGAAAAGGGGAAAACTATTTTGAAGACCCCACCCTAATGACTGCGTTCTACCGGGAAACGATTAAAAAGAGAAGACAGAATGTTTCACTTTCAGAAGCGGTCGTAAATATTTACAAAACCCCATATACAAGTCTTAAACAAGATGGAGTAAAGCTCTATAAAGCACGCAAAAGTACAGACTATAATAAATTGGATACGGTAGCACTTAAGCTACAAGGAGGACCTTTTAATGCCCTTTTTGTAGATATTATGAAATATCCGGAGTATATTTTTTCACCGGAGTCCATCGATTATTACGACTTTAAATTTGATCGCTCCACCTTGGTCAACAACAAATTAATCTATGTTATAGACTTTGCTCAAAAATCATACATTCCAGACCCTTTGTACAAGGGAAAACTATATATAGATGCCGATAACAAAATTCTTACCAGCGCTATATATAGCCTGAATATAACGGACAAAGAAATTGCATCCAGACTCTTTGTTAAACGAAAACCGGCCAATGCCAAGGTCTGGCCCAATGAAGTGGCTTACCGAGTAGATTACCGAGAAAAAAATGGAAAATGGTATTATGGCTATAGCAATGTCTTATTGGAATTTAAAATAAACTGGGACCGTAGACTTTTCAACTCCGTTTACACCATGACCTGCGAGATGGCAGTAACCGATTGGAAAAAGAACATGGCTGCAGATTATCCAAAATCCCGAGATCGCATAAAGACCTCCATAATACTAAGTGATGAGGCTATAGGGTTTACTGACCCAGATTTTTGGGGTGAATACAATATAATAGAACCTGAGAAATCCATTGAATCTGCCATTAAAAAAATCCAACGGCAACTTAGAAGAGCCAATTCGAGCGGTGGCGCTTCCGTTCCTTGACCCTTATTCAATCCATAAATTAAAACGGTCCTAGTGGCCGTTTTTTTTATTCTTTTTAAATTCACGTTTTTAAACCAAAGCATATGGCCAACCGTAGAAAATTCTTGGGTACTGCTCTTACCGGGGCAGGGGCATTTTTAGCACCCCACGTCTTATCCGCCCACAAACCACTTTTTTTAGAGCAACAGGAAAGAATACTGCCCAAAAAGTTAAAAAAAAGGGATACAATAGGTTTGGTGGCTCCAGGTTATGCCGTAAAGCCCGAAGTACTCAAAGACGCTATTGAAACACTGGTCAAAATGGGCTTTAAACCGCATTACACCAAAAGGATAATTGGTAACCACGGTTATTTTAGCAATACGGACGAGGAAAGGGCAAAAGACCTGAACGAAATGTTTGCCAATCCTGAAATAGATGGTATACTTTGCGCTCGGGGAGGTTATGGGTGCACCCGTATTATGGACATGATCGACTATGACTCCATTCATAAAAATCCAAAAGTACTGGTTGGCTTCAGTGATATCACGGCACTTTTAAACGTCATATTTAAGGAAACGGGTCTGGTAACCTTTCACGGACCTGTAGGGAGTACGCTTAACGATGCCTACAGCATAAATCATTTAGAAAATGTTTTGATGCAGCCAAAGGAAAACTATGAACTCACCAACGTAGAATTGTCTCAAGAGCAAAGTCTAAATCCAGAATACGAACGTTATACCATCACTTCTGGAAAGGCAAAAGGAAAACTATCAGGAGGTAGTTTAACACTGATCAATGCCTTAATTGGCACAGCTCACGAGATAGATTTTACCGATACCATTGTCTGCATAGAGGATGTAGAAGAGGCGCCTTATAGAATAGACCGTATGCTCACTCAATTAATTGAAGGCAAAACATTCAAAAATGCTGCAGCTATAGCAATTGGAGTTTGTGCTGGATGCAATTCTTCCAATAATGACCTATCATTTTCTTTAAGAGAAGTCCTTGTAGACAGACTAAAACCTCTAGGGATTCCGGTAGCTTACGGTCTGAGTTTTGGCCATGTAGAGAACAATTTTACGTTCCCAATTGGAATTGAAGCAGAAATGGATGCGGATAGGCTATCACTTACATTGTTGGAAAAGGCGGTTAGTTAATCCAAATAGATAAAAGCTTTTAAAAGAAAAAGGGTCCTGAAATACTATTTCAAGGACCCTTATTATCAGTTTAATAACCTGAAGGCTAATTAGCGACCTCGCTAATGAATTTAAGACGGTAAAGCCTTAACTCTTCATCCTCGTAATCACCATCAAATTCCTGCATTGCATCTTCTAAATTATCGCTTTCCGCCTCTAGAAAATAATCATGTATTTCTTCTTGTTGATCCTCATCAAGTATTTCATCGATCCAGTAATCAATATTCAGCTTGGTACCGC
Source organism: Euzebyella saccharophila (assembly GCF_014855495.1). Taxonomy (GTDB): domain Bacteria; phylum Bacteroidota; class Bacteroidia; order Flavobacteriales; family Flavobacteriaceae; genus Euzebyella; species Euzebyella saccharophila. The sequence goes on from NZ_JACYFJ010000004.1 coordinate 108,335, forward strand.
TGTAGACAATTAACTCCATTTCCTTGATCAACTCCGGAATTTCAAGTCCTTTGGCATCCGCAATATCACTAAGTGGCAACTTTCTATCCACATTTTGAATGATATAAAGCTTCAATGCCGAATTGGCCCCTGTACTTTTAACTACCAAATCATCGGGTCTTACCACATCATTTTCCTCAACATAGTCAGAAATAAATTCCACAAAAGGTTTACCATACTTCTTAGCCTTCCCCTCACCTACTCCATTGATATTGGTCAATTCTTTTAGCGAAATAGGATATTTCATGGCCATATCTTCCAAAGAAGGATCCTGAAATACCACAAATGGGGGTACGCCCAGCTTTTTACTTTGAGATTTTCGAAGATCACGAAGCTGCTTAAGCAAATTATCATCTGCCACGGCGGCCGTTCCCGCACTAACAATAGCATCATTTCCAGTACTGGTATAGGTGTGGTCTTTGGTCATCATAAAAGAGTCTGGCTTGGCCATGAAATCCTTCCCTTTCTGGGTGACATGGAGAATTCCATATTGCTCAATTTCCTTTTTAACAAGCCCGGCCACAATCATTTGACGTATAAGCGCCATCCAATGCTCCTTCCCTTTATCTGACCCAGAACCAAACACATCCTTGTCATCAACCTTATGGGAGGTAATCAACGCGTTTACTTTTCCCGTAAGCGTTTTTACTACTTCCTTGGACTTAAATTTTTCATTGGTACCCTCTATAGCCTTTAAAACCTTGACTACATCTTCAGTGGCTTCAACTTTTTCCTTGGGGTTTCGGGCATTATCGTCCATATCGGCCCCATCTCCATTTACCTCATCAAACTCTTCCCCGAAATAATGGAGCATAAATTTTCTGCGACTCATGGATGTTTCGGCATAGGCCACCACTTCTTGTAAAAGGGCGTTACCTATTTCTTGTTCGGCCACCGGTTTATTAGACATAAATTTTTCCAATTTTTCTATGTCCTTATAAGCGTAGAAGGCTAAACAATGCCCTTCACCGTCATCCCTTCCTGCGCGACCGGTTTCCTGATAATAACTTTCAATACTTTTAGGAATATCATGGTGAATCACAAAACGCACATCTGGCTTGTCTATTCCCATTCCAAAAGCAATGGTCGCCACTACCACATCCACATCCTCCATAAGAAACATATCTTGATACTTAGACCGGGTTTTGGCATCAAAACCAGCATGGTAGGGAACGGCACTCACCCCATTGACCTGAAGTACCTGTGCCAACTCTTCCACTTTTTTACGGCTTAGACAATACACAATTCCTGATTTTCCAGAATTTTTCTTTACAAAGCGAATAATATCGGAATCAATGTTGGCTGTTTTTGGACGAACTTCGTAGAATAAATTGGGCCTATTAAAAGAGGCCTTAAAAGTCTTGGCTCCCGTAATGCCCAAATTTTTAATAATATCTTCTTGAACTTTAGGCGTGGCAGTGGCCGTTAAACCAATAACCGGAATGGAGTCATCTAACCGGTTCACTATATTCCTAAGGTTCCTGTATTCCGGTCTAAAGTCATGCCCCCATTCAGATATACAGTGAGCCTCGTCTACCGCTATAAAGGATAGCTTTACACTTTGTAAAAACTCTATATTTTCTTCCTTGGTAAGAGATTCCGGAGCCACGTAAAGCAATTTGGTGACCCCGTCTAAAATATCTTGCTTTACCTGTCTAATTTCCGTCTTTGTTAAGGAGGAATTTAAAACATGGGCAATACCGTTTTGGTCCGAAATACCTCTTATGGCATCTACCTGGTTCTTCATCAAGGCGATCAATGGCGATACCACAATGGCCGTTCCTTCTTGCATAAGCGCCGGTAATTGGTAACATAAAGACTTACCACCTCCGGTAGGCATGATGGCAAAAGTGTTATTACCTTCTAAAATACTGGTGACGACGTCTTGCTGAAGCCCTTTGAACTCTGCAAACCCAAAATACTTTTTGAGCGCCGCATGCAATTCGCTATCATTAACAACCGGTCTATCACTCGCCATAAGCTATATTATAATGTTGATTGTTGAAAAACAAGTTAAGAGAATTCATTTTTCTTGCGCGGGGGAATTAAGGTTTGAAATAAATTAATTTCGAAGGAGTGAAACTCCCTATAGTTAGTTTTGTAATTTTGTAACTTTAAATATAGCACAATCTTTTCTAAACCATTGGCTTTTTGTATAGTTTTAGGAAAAGTGCATGATTATGCGTTAAAAAGCGCGCAAAGTTAACAACCTTCTAACATTGAATCTAATTTGAGCAATACAAAAGTTATTCTCTCGATTGCTAAAAAAACCATTGAAACGGAGGGGAATGCCATCCTCAATTTAGGCAACCTTTTAAATGAAGATTTTGCAAAATCCGTGGATTGCATTCTTAAATCCAAGGGCAGGGTAATTGTTACCGGTATTGGCAAAAGTGCCATTGTAGCCTCTAAAATTGTTGCCACCTTAAATTCGACTGGAACCCCAGCTATTTTCATGCATGCCGCGGATGCTATTCATGGGGATTTAGGTACTATACAGCAAGATGACGTAGTTATATGCATTTCCAACAGCGGCAATACTGCTGAAATTAAATTATTGGTACCGTTGCTTAAGCGCGCGGATAATCCATTGATTGCCATGACAGGCAACCAGGAATCGTACTTAGCGTCCGAATCAGATTATATCCTAAACACCTTCATTGAAAAGGAAGCCTGCCCCAATAACTTGGCTCCTACTACGAGCACTACGGCACAAATGGTCATTGGCGATGCATTGGCAATTTCCCTATTGGAAATTAAAGGATTTACCAGTAAAGATTTTGCCAAGTACCACCCTGGCGGCTCCTTGGGCAAAAAGCTCTATTTGACCGTAGCGGATATTGTGGCAAAGAACCAAATTCCGCAAGTACATCTTTCCACCGGTGTAAAAGAAGTAATTGTTGAAATTAGCCAGAAGATGTTAGGGGTCACTGCTGTAACCGAAAATGAACAGTTGGTAGGTATTATTACTGATGGGGATATTAGGCGTATGCTAAACAAGTACGATAACATAAGTGGCTTGATTGCCAAGGACATCATGACTTCAAACCCAAAAACCATATCCACTAAGGTTTTGGCTATTGAAGCATTGGAGACCATGCAGGAAAATGGCATTTCACAATTATTGGGTGTAGAGGGTAAAAAATACGTGGGAGTTGTACATTTGCACAATTTGATAAATGAAGGCATATTATAATGGCGAAAGTTAATAAGAAGTCTCCCGACGAAATGTCGTTTCTGGACCACCTTGAAGAATTACGTTGGCATCTAATCCGCTCTACCATAGCAGTTGTCCTTATTGGAAGCGTCGCATTTCTCGCAAAGAGTTTTATTTTTGATACGGTCATTTTCGGACCATCTAAAATGTCCTTCCCCACTTATAAGTTGTTCTGTGATATTGCCACTTATTTAGGTTTTGATTCTGCCTTTTGTGCAGATAAATTACCCTTCAGCATACAGAGTAGACAAATGTCCGCTCAATTTTCCATGCACATTTGGACGTCTATTTGGGCTGGTTTTATTCTGGGCTTCCCCTATATTCTTTATGAGCTTTGGAAATTTATTAGTCCGGGACTTTATGAGAAGGAAAGAAGACATTCCAAAGGATTTATTTTGATAGCCTCCCTCCTATTTTTCATGGGTGTGCTTTTTGGATATTATGTAGTAGCCCCATTATCCATTAATTTCTTAGGAAGTTATCAGGTAAGTGCCGAAATTCTAAATGAATTTGATATTGACAGCTATATCGGAACGGTAAGATCAGCCGTCATTGCATGTGGTATTCTTTTTGAACTACCTATTATCATTTTCTTTTTGACCAAGGTGGGTTTGATTACGCCGGAAATCATGAAGAAATATCGAAAAATAGCTTTGGTAATCGTGCTCATCCTATCTGCAGTAATTACACCTCCAGATGTGGCGAGCCAAATTATAGTGGCGGTACCGGTTTTAATACTTTATCAAATAAGTATTTATATTTCCGGTTACGTCCTTAAAAAAGATGCCAGAAAAGAGCAAAAAGGGTTAAAGAAAACGTAAACCCCTCGCAGTGTGAAAAGTTTCCCTTTTCTTTGATGTCACTTAGAAAATGTATCGACTTTTACTTTTATAAACAATTGTATAAATGAAGTTACGAGCAGACAATATAATGAAATCCTATAGGGGCCGTAAAGTGGTAAAAGGCATATCACTAGAGGTAAACCAAGGAGAGATTATTGGTCTATTAGGCCCTAATGGCGCCGGTAAAACAACTTCATTTTACATGATTGTAGGTTTGGTTAAACCAAACGGTGGCAAAATATTCTTAGATGGTACGGAAATTACCAATTACCCCATGTACAAAAGGGCACAAAATGGTATTGGCTATCTAGCCCAAGAAGCCTCGGTTTTTAGAAAGTTAAGTATTGAAAAAAACATACTAAGCGTTTTACAGTTGACCAAACTGAGCAAGAAAGAACAGCACATGAAAATGGAGTCCCTGATAGAGGAGTTTGGTCTTGGTCATATAAGAAAAAACCGAGGAGACCTACTTTCCGGTGGGGAAAGACGTAGAACTGAAATTGCCCGGGCATTGGCCACGGATCCTAAATTCATCTTATTGGATGAACCTTTTGCCGGGGTTGACCCTGTTGCAGTTGAGGATATTCAGCGTATTGTGGCCCAATTAAAGAACAAAAACATTGGGATTCTTATAACGGACCACAATGTTCAGGAAACCTTGGCAATTACAGAAAGGTCCTACCTAATGTTCGAGGGAGGTATCTTAAAATCGGGAATTCCCGAAGATTTGGCGGCAGATGAAATGGTACGTAAAGTATACCTAGGCCAGAATTTTGAACTACGTAAGAAGAAATTGGATTTTTAATACCCTATTTATTGCTCCCCAATTTTACGACCACAGAAGCAATTATATAAAAAGCTATTATAAACGGTATTGCCAAGTACTCCAAGGTTGCCAACAGCACCAAGCTCAATACTATAAAGATATACCTTAGGGCATTATCCTTAAAACCCCAATTTTTAAATTTTAGGGCGAAAAGCTCAATTTTAGAATTTAGGAGGTAAGCACTTAGGAAGGTTAAACCAATTAAAAACCATTGATTTAAAATAATGCTGTTTAAAATATCGCTTCCATTATGGAATAAAATTAACGGAAGGGATAAAATTAAAAGCGTATTAGCAGGCGTAGGCAAACCTATAAAGGATGAAACCTGATTTTCATCTATATTAAACTTCGCAAGCCTATATGCCGAAGCCATGGTTATAACAAAGCCCAATAGTGGCAACGGTCTAAATACCATGGATATATTTCCGGCAGCTGAACCGGCTTCCATAAAGCCTCCGGCATTCCAACCACCGGTTTCGCTCATTCCTAAAAGCTGAAACATAACGATACCAGGAACAACTCCACTTGTAATCATATCTGCAAGCGAGTCTAGCTGAACACCTAGGTCACTTTGTACCTTTAAAAGCCTGGCCGCAAGTCCGTCAAAAAAATCAAAGAATATGCCCAAGAACACGAAAAGAGCGGCAAACTCCAATTGATTTAAAACTGCAAAAACTACTGCTATACAGCCACAGAAAACGTTCAATAAGGTGATTAGGTTAGGTATATGTCTTTTCATACATGCAAAGTTTCTCAAAAACCCTGAGAATTAAACTAATTGAAATTCCGAATTTGAGTTAAAAAAAGGAAAATTTAAAACAATTTCCCCCCCTTTTTTATAGGATTACGAAGTAAAAATAACACAATTTAACATCAATCAGGTAAGACCATAATTTATTCGCATCTTTGCCCCATTAATTGCCATAACAAGAACGCCATTGAGACAAGTATTTCTGTTGTTACTTACGGCACTCTGCCTAAATGTATATAGCCAAAAAGTAAAACTTACTCCACAATCGCAACTTAGTATTATCACATGCGGACCGGGTGACCAAGTGTATTCATCCTTTGGTCATAGTTCCATTAGGGTTTATGATGCCTCACAAAAAATTGATGTAGTATACAACTATGGTACATTTGATTTTACCACCCCAAATTTCACTTTAAAATTTGCAAGAGGTAAACTTAATTACACTTTGGCCAGACAAAATTTTCCCTATTTTCTATTAAGCTACGAAGAGGAAAACAGGTGGGTCAAGGAGCAGATTCTTAATTTAAACCTTCAGGAAAAGCAAAAACTCTTCCAATTTCTTGAGAACAATTATAAACCGGAAAACAGGGATTATAAATATGATTTCTTTTATGATAACTGTTCTACCAAAATATGGGATATTTTTAAAGAAAACTATGGAAACGAACTACAGTTCAAGGATGACTATTTAAAAAATAAACCTGATGTTTCGCACAGGGCGCTTATCAGGAGTTATGTGTCCATTAATTCATGGCTGGGCTTTGGAATTGATTTGGCCTTAGGCTCTTTAGTAGATGATAATGCCACACCTTTTGAGCATATGTTCCTACCGGATTATACTATGGAACAAATTGCGGTAGCCACCTTAAATGACAAGGCGTTGGCCCAAGATGCCAAAACACTCTTTGAAAGCAAACCAGTAGACAGGTCAACATTTTTTTTACTCTCCCCTGCCTTTTGGTTTCTACTAATATTAATTGCGGTATTATTACTAACCTTTTTGGATTTTAAGAACAATACTCGAAGAAGATGGCTAGATTTTGTGCTTTTTCTAGTACCCGGTCTCATTGGTGCCGGTATTATCTTTCTTTGGTTTTTTACCGATCATACACAGACTGCGGACAATTATAACATCTTATGGGCATTTCCAGCACATCTTTTTGTTGCCTTTATTGTTTCAAAAAGAAAAGGCCCCAATTGGGTTGCTAAATATGCCCTTTTCTCCCTAGGCCTAATCCTGGTAAGCGCAATTGTGTGGCTTGTGGGATTGCAATCTTTTTCACCCGTTTTCATCCTACTTTGGCTTACCTTAGCCGTTCGGTACTTATTTTTATTCTGGTCTTATCAGAAACCTTTATTAGCTTAAAATGAATTTACTTACGGTTCAAAATATTTCCAAATCCTATGGAGAGCGCATTCTTTTTCAAGACCTTTCTTTTGGTGTAAACAACGGTCAAAAAATTGCTTTGATTGCCAAGAATGGTACGGGAAAGACCTCCATATTAAATATCATGTCCGGTGATGACACACCAGATTCCGGTCAAGTTAATTACCGAAAGGATATTCGTGTGAGCTTTTTGGCACAAGAGCCCAATTTAAATCCAGAGTTAACGGTTGAGGAGACCATTTTTGCATCGGATAACGAGATTCTTAAGGTAATTCATTCTTACGAGAAAGCACTGGAAAATCCTGAGGACACAGATACCTACCAAGCTGCTTTTGAAGCAATGGAACGTTTCAATGCATGGGACTTTGAGACGTTGTACAAACAAATCCTTTTCAAGCTAAAGCTAGAAGATTTAAATGCCAAGGTGGGTTTACTTTCCGGAGGACAAAAAAAACGTTTGGCTTTGGCAAACGCCCTTATAAACAAACCAGACCTCTTGGTTTTGGATGAGCCTACCAACCATTTGGACCTTGAGATGATCGAATGGTTAGAAGATTATTTTGCCAAGGAGAATATGAGTCTATTTATGGTGACCCATGACCGCTATTTTTTGGAAAGAGTCTGTAACGAAATTTTGGAATTGGACAATGGACAACTCTATCCCTACAAAGGTAATTACTCCTATTACCTAGAAAAAAAAGAAGCTAGATTAGAGCAAGAAGCTGTAGAACAGCACAAATCTGAACGCTTGTTTAAAAAAGAACTAGATTGGATGCGCAGACAACCCAAGGCGCGTACCACTAAATCCAAATCAAGAATCGATGACTTTCAAACTATAAAAGAAAAAGCGGGCCAACGTAGAAAAGACCATGAAGTTCAGCTAGAAATTAATATGGAACGCATGGGAAGCAAGATTTTAGAGCTTCACAAAATCTCTAAAGCTTTCCCTGAGAAAACCATTTTAGACCAGTTTAACTACACTTTTAAAAAAGGGGAAAGAATTGGTATCATTGGAAAAAACGGTACAGGTAAATCTACCTTTCTCAATATATTGACTGGCAAAGATCAGCCAGATGCCGGTAAGGTTGTCATAGGGGATACCATTAAATTTGGCTATTATACCCAAAAGGGTATAGAGCCCAAAGAAGGTCAAAAGGTAATTGATATCATTCGTGATTTTGGGGATTTCATTCCCCTTAAAAAGGGAAGGCAAATATCGGCACAACAATTACTGGAGCGTTTTCTGTTCGATCGTAAAAAACAATATGATTTTGTAGATAAATTAAGCGGAGGTGAGCGAAAAAGACTTTACCTCTGTACCGTACTAATACAAAACCCTAACTTTCTCATTTTAGATGAACCTACCAATGATTTGGATATTGTTACTCTAAACGTTTTGGAAAGTTTTCTGTTGGATTTTCCAGGTTGTCTAATGGTAGTCTCCCACGACCGCTATTTCATGGATAAAATTGTCGATCACTTATTTGTTTTCAAGGGCGATGGACTAATTGAAGATTTTCCAGGAAATTACTCGGACTATCGAGTTTATGAAGATAGCAAGGTTGCAGAAGAGCGATTGGAAAAAGCAGAAACCAACAAGGAAGCCAAAATTACCGCGGATAGCTACACAAAGGACAAAAGGAAAACCCTTAGCTACATGGAGCAAAAGGAGTTCAAGAATTTGGAAAAGGAAATTGAGAAACTTGAAAAGAAAAAAGTAGAGATTCAACAGCAATTTACAGACGCCGGACTAACCGGGGAACAAATTGATGAATTATCCATTAAGCTCCAAGAAACAATGGACAGTATTGACCAAAAGACCGAAAGGTGGTTTGAACTTTCCGCCATGCTCGAAGATTAAAAATTAGAACCTTGTACCAATTTTTACAATTCTGTCAGTTCCTTTATAAATCTTCCAATGAGCACGGGGTACACTCCCCTTTTGTATTTACCTATGTTACCAAATGTCTTTATTCAAAATCCAAACTGCATAATGATAAAGGGGTGAATGCCCTTTTAAAAAGTTTGGAGTATTTTAGTATTAAAACCGTTAGTATTATTGAGGAGGGCCAGCAGTTTAAAGAAACATTCGAGGGAAATACAGACATTAAAACAACTGCAAAAAATGCTTCTTTTTTGATAATTGACCACCCTAAAAATTTGCCGTTAGACAGTATTTCATATAAAAATGACCTTACTAATGGAACCATGATGTACATACATTCTCCCTATACAAACAAAGCAAAAAAAGAATCATGGGAAATTGTAAAAAATGATTCTCGAGTAACTGTTACGGTAGATATGTTTTATGGGGCTATGGTTTTTTTTAGAAAGGAACAGGTAAAGGAGCATTTTAAGATTAGAATATAATACGCTAATTTTAGGTTGAGTTTAAGCTATGGGAAATACCATTTACATTATTTTGGGTGTAGTTGTCGTCATCTACCTATTCATATCCGTTACCAATCGGAGGCAACACAAGGAAAGAAAAAGCAGAAAATTTATGGAGGGCTATAAGCGTAAAGAGTCCAAAGAAATTGAGGAATAGATCCTACCCTTTCAAAATCTTCATTTAATTTTCTAAATCCATTTTTTTGATATGAAAATCTACACCAAGACCGGGGATAAAGGAACCACATCATTAATAGGTGGTACCCGGGTAAAAAAACACCATATTAGAATAGATAGTTATGGCCATATTGATGAATTAAATTCATGGCTAGGACTAATCAGAGATCAAAATATAGATGGTAATCACCTCAAAATTCTGAAAACTATTCAAAAAGAATTGTTTGTTGTTGGTGCACAATTGGCGTTGGACCCAAATAAAAAAAGTAAAAATAGTTTTCAAATTCCTGAATTCACTGGAAGTAGCACACAACTGCTGGAGTCTCAAATAGACCAAATGAACGAGCTTCTCCCGGCAATGACCCATTTTGTACTTCCTGGAGGACATCCAATTGTGTCATACTGTCATTTAGCCAGAACAGTTTGTAGAAGGGCTGAACGAGCTTGCACGCTGCTAAATGAAGATGAACCGGTAGCGGAGAATATTCTTGTTTTTTTGAACCGGCTAAGCGATTATCTATTTGTATTTGCACGAAAATTGTCACAGGATTTGGAGGTAGAAGAAGTTAAGTGGATTCCCTAAACGTAGGTAATTTCAACATCTCCCACCTACGGAAATAATTAAGGAGGCAATTATTTGCATTTCTCTAATAAATTGATTATTTCTTCGTTATCAAACTATTAAAACAAAAATAATAGCTATAAAATGGTCATTTTTACTTGGCTATGTGTACAGAAAAATTATTTTTGCAAAAATTTTAAAACCGATTTATTACAATGTATTGGACATTAGAACTAGCATCTTATTTAAGTGATGCGCCATGGCCGGCCACCAAAGACGAATTGATCGATTATTCCATTCGTACAGGTGCGCCTTTAGAGGTCGTCGAAAATTTACAGTCCATGGAAGAGGAAGGCGGTGAAATTTACGAGTCTATTGAAGAGATCTGGCCCGATTATCCAACTGAAGAAGACTACCTTTGGAACGAGGATGAATATTAATTATCCTACACCAAAAAAATTATAAAAAAGGCCCCTTTTAGGGGCTTTTTTTGATGAACTTAGTTAAGGAACAAATTGAATTTTAATATATTCCTTTATAGAGGTTTCTTAGAACACAATTTGTTAAATTCGCCACACGTGGCATACAGGCCGGTAACTTCTCTGTAATTTTGGCAGTCCAGTATAGTATTTACCAATTAAATCCATACTGGAACAGCTTTTGAAGAGTAAAGCCAAATAGTTTGAAGATACCTGCACATCACTGTATTCCTGAGTGCTTCAATCATAAAAAAGACAAGATGAGTTTTTTAAATTCCGTACTAAAAATATTTGTAGGCGACAAGTCTAAAAAAGACGTAAAAGAACTTCAGCCTATACTTGATAAAATAAAATCCTTTGAAAAAGAACTGGAAGGGATAAGCCTTGATGAATTAAGGGACAAAACCAAGACTTTCAAGTTAAAGATTGCTGAAGATATTAGTGAGATAACGGCCAAAATCGAGGAATTGGAAGCAGAGGTAAAAACCTCTACTGACATCGATAAAAATGAAGAAACATACGCCGAGATAGACAAACTAAAAGAAGAGGCTTACGCGATTACGGAAAAAACATTGAACGACATCCTACCGGTTGCGTTCGCAGTTGTGAAGGAAACTGCCAAGCGTTTTGCCAAAAACGAAACGCTAACGGTTACAGCCTCTGAATATGACAGGGAACTTTCAGGCAGCAAAAGCTATGTTACCTTAGATGGTGACCAGGCCATTTGGGCCAATTCTTGGGATGCGGCAGGTAAGCAGGTTACTTGGGATATGATTCATTATGACGTACAGCTTATAGGGGGTATTGCTTTGCATCAAGGGAAAATTGCAGAAATGCAAACAGGTGAAGGTAAAACTTTGGTAGCTACCCTGCCACTCTATTTAAACGCTTTGGCGGGTCACGGATCGCATTTGGTAACCGTTAACGATTATTTGGCGAAAAGGGATAGTACTTGGATGGCCCCAATATTTGAATTTCACGGCCTATCCGTAGACTGTATAGATAAGCACAGGCCCAATTCTGCGGGTAGAAGGGCTGCGTATAATGCCGATATTACTTACGGAACCAATAATGAGTTTGGCTTTGACTATTTAAGGGATAACATGGCGCATACACCCAAGGATTTGGTGCAACGCCCACACCATTTTGCCATTGTGGATGAGGTAGATTCCGTATTGATCGATGATGCTAGAACTCCCTTGATTATCTCCGGTCCTGTTCCGGAAGGAGATCGCCATGAGTTTAATGAACTTCGCCCAAAGGTTAGCGATATTGTAAATAAGCAAAAACAGCATTTAACGGGTGTACTGGCAGAGGCCAAAAAGTTAATTTCAGCTGGAGATACCAAAGAAGGCGGTTTTCTCCTATTGAGAGTATATAGGGGCCTACCTAAGAACAAAGCCCTGATCAAGTTCTTAAGCGAGGAAGGAATAAAACAATTACTGCAAAAAACGGAAGGTTTTTATATGCAGGACAACAATAGGGAAATGCCCAAGGTAGATGAAGACCTATTGTTCGTCATTGATGAAAAGAACAACCAGATAGAACTTACGGACAAAGGCGTAGATTATATTTCTGGTGCCCAAGACAGGGATTTCTTCGTCATGCCGGATATTGGTGCCGAAATTGCAAAAATCGAGAACCAAAATCTTGAGCTTGAAAAAGAAGCGGAACTTAAGGAAGAACTTTTTAAGGAATTCGGCGTAAAAAGCGAGCGTATTCATACCATGACCCAATTATTAAAGGCCTACACCTTATTTGAGAAGGATGTAGAATATGTGGTGATGGACAATAAGGTGATGATCGTAGATGAACAAACCGGTCGTATCATGGACGGTAGAAGGTATTCAGATGGTCTGCACCAAGCAATTGAAGCAAAGGAAAACGTGAAAATTGAAGCTTTAACGCAAACATTTGCAACGGTTACCCTTCAGAATTACTTTAGAATGTACAAAAAACTGGCTGGTATGACAGGTACAGCGGTAACGGAAGCCGGTGAATTTTGGGAGATTTATGAATTGGATGTGATGGAAATACCAACCAACCGTCCTATTGCACGTGATGACAGAAATGACCTTATCTATAAGACCAAAAGGGAAAAATACAATGCTATTATTGAGGAGGTAACCAAACTTTCTCAAGCCGGAAGACCTGTTTTGATCGGTACAACATCGGTTGAAATATCAGAGTTGCTTTCTAGAATGCTTACTATTAGAAAGGTACCGCACAATGTATTGAACGCCAAATTACATAAGAAAGAGGCTGATGTAGTTGCAGAAGCCGGTAATGCCGGTGTGGTAACTATTGCTACCAACATGGCGGGTCGCGGTACGGATATTAAATTGACCGATGCGGTTAAAAAAGCAGGTGGTTTGGCCATTATTGGTACAGAAAGGCATGACTCTAGACGTGTGGACAGACAGTTAAGAGGTAGGTCCGGCCGTCAGGGAGATCCAGGTATGAGCCAATTCTATGTTTCTTTGGAAGATAATTTGATGAGACTTTTTGGTTCGGACAGGGTAGCTAAAATGATGGATAAAATGGGGCTTGAAGAAGGTGAAGTCATACAGCATTCCATGATGACCAAGTCTATAGAGCGCGCCCAGAAAAAAGTGGAGGAAAACAACTTTGGAGTACGTAAACGTCTTTTGGAATATGATGACGTGATGAATGCCCAACGGGAAGTGGTTTACAAGAGAAGGCGACATGCGTTGCAAGGAGAACGTTTAAAAGTTGATATCGCCAACATGGTTTTTGACACTTGCGAAGCTATTTCGGATACCAACAAAGCCGCTAGCGATTACAAGAATTTTGAGTTTGAGCTTATTAAATATTTTTCTATTACTTCTCCCATTTCCGAGGATGAGTTTATGAAAATGAACGTTCAGGATATCGCTTTAAAGGTTTATGAAGAAGCCTATAACCATTACCAAGAAAAGATGGAGCGCAATGCCGCTACCGCATTTCCGGTGATTAAGAAAGTACACGAAGATAGTTCCAATAAGTTTGAACGAATTGTAGTTCCTTTTACAGACGGAATTAAAACTCTAAATGTTGTAACCAATTTGCAAGAAGCCTATGATTCCAACGGAAAGCAATTGGTAAACGACTTTGAGAAAAACATAACCTTGGCCATTATAGATGACTCTTGGAAAACGCATTTACGCAAGATGGATGAATTAAAGCAGTCCGTTCAGCTAGCGGTCCACGAACAAAAAGACCCGTTGTTAATTTACAAGTTTGAAGCATTTGAACTCTTTAAGGGTATGATAGATAAAGTGAACAAAGAAGTTGTCTCTTTCTTGTTCAAAGGTGAATTGCCAAGTAGCAATCCAAATGAAATCCAAGAAGAAAGAACAATCAGTAGGCCAAAAGAGAATCTACAGACCAGTAAGGAGGAAATACCCAATAGTGATGAGTTAGCGGCCCGCAACAGAGCAGCTGGGCAAACGCAAGGACAAAGACCACAAGTAACCGAAACTATTATCAGGGAAAGACCTAAAATTGGAAGAAATGATAGGGTTACCATTAAAAATGTGGTAACAGGTGAAAGTAAGACAGTTAAATTTAAACAAGCGGAACCTTTAATTCAAAAAGGAGAATGGGTTTTGACAGAAGATTAAACAGCCTTCTATAACTTGAAATTTATGTACGGCAACCTATTAGGTTGCCGTAATTTTTTGGTAGATAATCGATTAGACCAAATTTATTAGCATTTTTTAAAGTACCTTTTAACAGGGTTAAGCCTACAATTTGTAATAAATAAACCAATAGGCTAACGGACACCTATGGTCAAGGGTTCAAAAATAGACACTTTTAGGTTGGGCAATAAAACAAGTTTATTGCTTAAGTTCAACTATTCCTCTTCCCTACTCAGTTTTGTTTTTGCTTTACTATGTATTTTCCTTTTAGACATAAAAGAGACCATACCCTTCGTCTTTATCCTTTATGCTACTTTAAATGGCATCAATGTTTGGGCTTTTAATCGTCATGGAAATTTAACGACCATGGCTATTTATACCAGTGTATTGTCATGGATTAGTACCATTGTCATCAGTCTTTGTAGTGGAGGCATTCAAAGTCCGTTTCTGTTTGTTTTGTCCATAATAGTATTGGCCGGTTATGTTTCCACTAAATTGTTTGGTACTATTTACCTATATAGTATTACAGCCACTATTTTTATTATTTTTTTTATTGATTATCTCTCTTCGGATGTAATGCAAAATGAAGTGCCGGAGGCATCTAGAGACTTGTTCAGCCTTTTCAGTATGCTATTTGCAGTCTATTTGCTCGGCTATATTTTTGGTAAAAACCTTTTGGAGACCCATCATAATCTTTACCGTTCCAAAAATGAAATTGAAAATCGAATTGAAGAGAAGGAAACACTTTTAAAAGAAGTACACCATAGGGTAAAAAACAACCTCCAAACAGTTTCTAGTTTATTGAATCTGCAAGCAAGGAATTCTAAAAATGAAAAAATCAAAGACTTATTAAAAGGAAGTCAAAACAGGGTGCTATCTATGGCCATGATACATGAAATGCTATATCTCAATCAAAATATTTCAAAAATTGACTTTAGATCCTATGTAGAACAACTAACTGAGTATCTACTAAACTCGGCAATATCAAAAAACAAGAAGATTACGTTAGAGCTAAATATCCCAGAACTACAATTAGGGATAGACACTGCAATTCCTTTGGGTCTACTGATCAATGAGACAGTTACAAATTCCATTAAATATGGATTTACCGAAGAAAATGACGGTATCATTACAATCATATTAGAAAAATTGGAAAAGCCCAATCTTTACAAATTATCCATAAGCGATAACGGTATTGGGTTTAAAGAACAAATCGATCTTAAAGAAATTAAATCGCTCGGGCTTAAGCTTATTCACAACTTAGCCAGGCAATTACATGGTTCTATTAGAGGACTCAACACAGTTTCCGGAACCTCTTACATTTTAACTTTTAAAGAAATAGATAAAAAAGGATAATAGTCCATGAAATCAAAAATATTTACGTAATCTTTATCCTGTTAATTTATTTTGAGAATTCATGATAATCATTTTAAATACCTACTATACAAAGCTTTCAAAATCTTATCCAGAAAGTAATTAGAAATATTTTTTATTCCTATTACTTAAGATTTTTCGTAATAAAATTGTAGTTTAATCCAAAATAAATAGCAATCAACTCAATTTCACTTGAACCTTAGAATTATTTGTATTAAATCAATGAAATAATAGAAATCTTTGGATTTAGATTTTTGTTGTATATCCCAATGCCCAAAAGCCTCAAAATAGACCATCGCCAAGTAAACCAAACCAGGTTACTCAAGAAATTTATTTATAACTCTTCTTTTCTGAGTTTACTCTTTGCGCTATTCTGTATTGTAGCACTGCAGATGAGAGGGCTTATCCCTATAATATTTGGCACATTTGCCATTTGCAACCTTCTCAACCTCTGGCATTTTAAAACTTTTGGCAATTTGACCAAAGGTGCCGTAATGGCGGCTGTGTTTTCATTTGTTGGTGCAGCAACTATCACTCTTTTATCCGGGGGTATCAATAGTCCATTTATTTTCGTAATGGTCATAATAGTGCTGGGCGGGTATGTTTCTGCAAGAAAGTTTGGAAACATTTACCTCATTAGTACCACTTTAGCCATTGTTTTAATTTACACCCTGAGTGAGATAGGCATATATAAAAAGGTCAATGAAGTACCCGAAAATTCAAAGGATCTGTTTGCTCTTATTAGCATTCTGTTCTCCGTTTACATGCTTGGAGGTGTTTTTGGGAAAGACCTTTTAAAATCTTACCATAGAATGGTAGAATCCAAAAACAAAATAGAAAAACGCATTTTAGAGAAAGAGCACCTTTTGAGAACTGTTCATCATCGCGTTAAAAATAATTTACAGACCGTTTCAAGTCTACTTAATTTACAAGCAAAAAACTCTGGAAATGAACAAATTAAAAACTTGGTTCTAAGTAGTCAAAATAGAGTAAACGCCATGGCCATGATTCATGAAATGCTCTATTTACGGGATAATTTATCCAAAATAGAATTTAAACCCTATGTTCGGGAATTAAGTGAATACCTTATTCAATCTACCCATTATGGCAACCATGA
Organism: Euzebyella saccharophila; assembly: GCF_014855495.1. Taxonomy (GTDB): domain Bacteria; phylum Bacteroidota; class Bacteroidia; order Flavobacteriales; family Flavobacteriaceae; genus Euzebyella; species Euzebyella saccharophila. The sequence goes on from NZ_JACYFJ010000004.1 coordinate 125,138, forward strand.
TGTTAAGATCAAATTAGATATCCCAGAAGTTAAACTTAGTATTGATACGGCCATACCGCTAGGTTTACTTATAAACGAGGCTGTTACCAATTCTCTTAAATATGGTTTTGTTCAAAACAAGAATGGACAAATTGATATTCAACTAAGAAAAGATACAGCCATGAATTCCTATCATTTGAACATATGCGATAACGGCATTGGGTATTCCAAGGATGTAGACTTAAGAACCTCAAAATCCTTGGGTCTTAAACTTATTCATACGTTAGCCAGGCAATTAAAAGGTTCCGTAAAAAGGGATTCTTCAATTAAGGGCACGTGTTATCATATTATCTTTAAAGAAATTACCAATCCTAGTTAAGCTGAAAATTAAACCCATTATTGTGGTTTACTTTTTAAATTGGACTAAGATTATTTGAAAATATGTTGTCCTGATCTACATCTATTTTACATTATTATTTTCGTTTATTTTTCCCCATTCAAACTTCTTAATTTGTTATTAGACAAAACATAAGTAAATTTACTATTAAGAAGTACCTTTTTTTCTTTATGAAAAATCAAGTGTCCCAAAAATTTCCCCTCTATGCCCTGGCAAAATAAAAGACACATAGACGATCGGTTAAAGGATAAGACAAAATTGGTCATTAAGGTAAATTATTTTACCTCCATATTTTCGCTTATATTTTTCCTTGCCTGTCTGTTTGTTTTAAATATTACCGTGGTTATTCCTTACGTGTTCTTAGCGTTTGGTGTCCTCAATCTGATTAATACTTTTCTTTTTAGGTACCATAAAAAATTAACCCTCACCTACAACATAGTTTCTATCATGACTTTGGCCGGTGCCAGTATCATTACGCTTTATAGCGGCGGTATTAATAGCCCCTTCATATTTGTGCTCGCTTTGATAGTTGTTGCAGGCTATGTAACCACAAAGTCATATGGAACCATTTATCTTAATCTCAACTTACTGATAATTGTTCTAATATATTCCCAATCAGTAGTAGATTTCAGTTTTGTAAGTAATGTGGTTCCGGAGAACTCCCGAAATCTTTTTGCTCTTTTAAGCGTGCTCTTCTCCGTATATCTACTGGGGGGAGTATTTGGCAAAAATTTGCTGCACGCTCATCACAATTTGTATAAAACAAAGAATGAACTAGAGGAAAAAATCAATGAGAAAGAAACGTTGATTAAAGAGGTTCACCATCGTGTAAAAAATAATCTTCAAACGGTTTCCAGTTTATTGAGCCTACAATCAAGAAACATTGCGGATAAGGAGGTAAAAGGTTTATTAAAAAGTAGCCAGAACCGGGTAATTTCTATGGCCATGGTTCATGAGATGCTGTATTTAAGAGAAGATCTTTCCAAAATTGAATATCGCTCTTATGTTCAAGAGCTAGCTGAATATCTGATTAGATCTATCAAAGGTACCAGTAGCAACATTACACTAGATATAGATATACCTGATTTGAAACTTAATATTGATACGGCTATTCCCTTGGGGCTTTTAATCAATGAAGCGGTTACCAATGCCCTAAAATATGGTATTGTTGATGAGAACAAAGGTGAGATACATATTAAGCTTACCAAGGATGATGCTAATGAATATCTTTTACATATAGGAGACAATGGTATAGGATTTCCGGAAACGGTGAATCACAAAACGTCTAATTCCCTTGGATTGAAACTGATAAACAATTTAGTAAGACAACTACAAGGAACTATCAAAAGAGACTTTAGTAAAAAAGGAACGCACTACATAGTAAAATTTAAGCACATTAAAAATCAGGTGGCACCGCCAATGCCAACTCCTAGTATTTCCTAATACTTTTTTCTACCCGCACTCTAATAGCTTTAAGTTTTTTATTAGGGCTTGCAAGTAAAAAGGTTAATCCAGTAAAGATAGTGGCCAATAATATCGGAAGTATAAACATAGCTTTATAAAAATTAGTTTCTTACAGGAGTCAAGAATTAAGCCAATCTGGATTTATTATATTTTTTTAATTCGAATGCCAAAGCTTTCTGTACCCTAGAATTTTTAAACTTATACAATCTTGCAACCTCCTGTTTATTTTCTTTAACCGATTTCAATTGTGATGATTCAAATTCGGTGTTGTTCACTAAAACAACTGAAGCTTCCATTCTTTTCATCTTAACTTCTTCAGTTCCATTATTAGCCAAAGCAGTGGTCGTAAAAATAGCAAACAAAAAATAGGTTAAAAGAGCTTTCATAATTGTCATTTGGGTACATCTAAATAACTACAGGTTTAATGCTATTCCAATTTATACCGGATAAAGTGCACTCTTTTTCGGTCTCTGTCATAAAACAGGTTAAAACGCTCATTTTCATCGTTTAGCGAACATTACAGGATAAACACCTTATCCAAAAAAATAGACGTTTTAACGAGAAAGTTTATAACTAAGCCCTGACGAAAAGAAAAAAGCTAACATAATTTGTCGGCTTTATGGTTAAGGGGCCATCCTGAAAGATTCAATTAATACTATGCCATTTTTGCTCTACTTCTTTTTGTTGAGAAAGTAAGGGCCTTCTTTACTCTGGCGTTATCTCTTTTATATAGTCTAGCTACTTCGTGCTTTTCTATTTTCACGTCCTTTTCCAACTGAACATTCATAACGATCGTTTTTTCAATTGTATTAACCTTTACATCAACACCTTCTTGAGCATAAGATACCGTCCCAATAAAAAGAATAAACACAAAACTTACAAAGGTTTTCATGACTGTAGATTTTATATATATAACTCCACAGCCCCCTATTTACGGGATTTTGGTTCGTTCAACAAGAATAAATACTCGTTTAAATGTAATACTTCAGGTAAAATGCAAATTAACTTCGATGAATGAAAATGCGTCTCTCAACACCTCATCGGAACAAAATGCATTTGAGCCGAAATTATCATCGTTAAAATCCTTCGATTTGGACCTAGTTTAGTTACTTTAACTTCAAATTAATTGAGTTGAGCAATTCAAACAACATAAAAACCTTGGCTATAATAGGGCTTGGTCCCAGAGGTCTTTATGCTCTTGAACAATTTTTGAGGTATTCATCTCACCTGAGTAATAAAAATTATTGTCATATTCTCATTTTTGAACCTCAAGAACATTTAGGAGCAGGTAGTGTCTGGAGGATTGAGCAACCCTCTAGTAATTGGCTCAATATTTCTGAACGCTCGTTAGAGGAGCTACCCAAAAGACCAGAAATTAATGGTATGGGCTTTCACATCCCAGGATTTCCAGCATATAGAGCTTGGAGTTTAAAGAATGGATCAACAAAAGAAGGGCAACCAGATGTTTTTCCTCCACGTTCTAAATTGGGAACCTATTTAAATGCCAGATTCAAGACACTGGCAAAAGAGTTGATAGGAAAGGATATAATTTCAATATATAAAGAAAACATCCATCAAATAGCGTTTGAAAAAGAAAAATTCTTACTTACAGATGAAAATTCAAGAAGTTATGAGGCAGACGAAGTTTTGCTTACCGTAGGTCATCAACCCACCAAGTTATCCAATCAGCTAAAATCTTGGAAGGAGCATGCCTCAACCGCTTCGGATATTCTTTTATTTGAAAAAGCTTATCCTATTGAACGTCTTACAAACGAAGTAAAAATTAATCATAGCAGCGTTATAGGCCTTAGAGGTTTTGGTCTATCTATGTTAGATGCAATGAGGGCGCTTACGATAGACCGAGGGGGAGAATTTATCGAAACGGACTCACATACCTTGGAATGTTCTTTTAAAACTACTCCTAAAGTACCCAAAACTTTACTTCCATTTTCCTTAGAAGGGCTCCCATTGGCTCCAAAACCATTAAACGAATCTATTGACAAACTTTACGAACCAACGCAGGATGAAGTTTTAACATTTAAAAAAAGTATCTCAGAAGTAGGTCAAGGAAAATCCATCAAAGAAGACGCACAGTTTTTAAAGGACGAAATTGTCAAAATTGTGGTACGTGTTTATGCCAAATTGCCTAACAAAATTGAAAATCATACTACCCCAGATGAAATTAAAAGAGTATCCCTTGCATGGCTAGAGGATGAAAAATTTCAACATCCCTTGTTATTGAATCACCAATTGAAAAAGCGGGAAGTTATAGAAAGGTTTATTCAAATGGCACTTAATAAATCTGCCATATCCTTGGATTACTGTATTGGTCAAGTATGGAGACACTTGCAATCAACTTGGTACGATGCTTTTTCCCACGCCAATCAACCTGAAGAGACCATCGCCAGAGTAATTGACCTACATGAGCGCCTTAAAAGGTATTCTTATGGCCCGCCCTTAAAAAGTATGCAACAATTAATGGCCTTATTACGTGCAGGAATTATGGACTTGTCCTATGTGTCCGACCCAAAAATTGAACTGGTTGAAACCGGATGGAAATTGACTAAAAATCAAAAAGCCGCGCATGTGAACTGTATGGTCAATTGCGTTTTAGATTCCCCAAAATTGTTGAAGATAAAATCCCCCGTGGTGGTAAATCTTTTAAAAGACAAATTAATTGAACCCATTCATACTGAATTGGGGCTTGATACCTATAAAAATGGATTGGTTAAGTGTAAGGATAAGAGCAAAAATATCCCTTTAGCCGTTTTGGGAAGATTATCTAAAGGAAGTGTAGTGGGTGTGGATGCTATACTGGAATGCTTTGATGGGCAAGTATCTAAATGGGCGGAAGAGAGTGCGGCAAGAATATTGGGAGAACAAACAAATGATTAGGCCATTTTAGCTCTATTGTACTTGGTGGTAAATGAAAGTTCCTTTTTTACTCTAGCATTATCCCTTTTGTATAATCTGGCAACCTGATAACCCATAGAAGTTACTCTCTTTTCAACTTTGATGGTGGTTACAACAGTCATTTCAATAGTCTCAACTTTTACCTCGGCAACCTTGGTTTGAGCTTGTGCACTTAATCCGATAAAAAGAACAAAAACAAAAGTTATAATAGTTTTCATGACTGTAGATTTTATATATATAAAACTCTACAGACCCCTATTTCACTGATGTTGGTTCGTTCAACGAGAAAAAATACTCGTTTAAATGCAACGTACAGGTTAAACGGTAAAAAACCTCCGACGAACGCAAATAGTATTTAAAACCACTTACCGACAAACAGTGCACTTTACCGTAAAATCCATACCTCCTACAAATATAAATTACGTGTAATTTTAATTTTTGATTCCTTCCACAGGTTTTCACACTAATTTTTTTCTACTTTTGACTTTATGGATTTAAAGAAAATTTTTGGAACGGTACTCACCCTTTTAGGAATAGGTGGGCTCATATATACCGGAGTTCTGTTTGCCAACGAACAAGGAACTACTAAAATGCTAATAGTTTACGGAGTACTTGGTGCCATTTTCTTCTTCTCTGGTGTAGGTCTAGTTAGAAATACCAGTTCTAAAAAAAGTTCTTAAGCAACTTCTTTCCTAAGCACCTCCAATGGAGGACTTGAAAGTACATTACGGTTATTCCAAAGTCCTATGGTCAAAACAATGATAGTGATTAATGGAACAACTATTAAAAATGGTTCCCATGAAGGTACGAACGGTGCTTTAAAAACAAAAATGGCCAAAAGCAAGCTACCCGCCAAAGACAATAGCACTCCTATAAAACTCCCAATAAAACCAAGATAGATATATTCCAAAAAGGCAATTTTAGAAATTTGTTTTCCTTTTGCCCCCAAGGTTCTCAAAAGTACACTTTCTTTTATTCTTTGATACTTACTTGTTCTTACCGAACCAATTAACACAATAATACCTGTAAGAATACTAAAGAAGGCCATAAAATTAATGACCCATGATATTTTATCCAGTATGCCTTCTACCACAGTCAACACTTGTCTTAAATCTATGATGGAAACTGTTGGAAACTTTCCCACCATAGCTCTTTGAACTTCGGCAGACTTTTTTGCATTCGCGGCATTAGAAGTGATGACGTGAAACTGTGGTGCCTTTTCCAAAACACTGGATGGAAAAATTATATTAAAATTTAATTGCATGCGGCCCCAATCTACCGATCTAATATGGACAACTTCTGTGTTTATTAGCACCCCCTGAACATTAAAGGTGAGCATGTCCCCTATTCCAACTTCTGCATCACGAGCTACATTGTCCGATAAGGAAATGGGAATCACACCTTCCTCTGAACTATTAGACGGCCAACTACCTTCAACAGAATCTTCGGAACCTATTAATGTATCTCTATAACTTACCCTAAATTCATGGTTAAGAACCCATTCGTTTATGGTAGATGTACTATCATCTCTTATTTCGTTTGCCTCTCGGTCCTTAATTTTTTGTACCCGCATGGTCACGATGGGAATATTATTTATAACTGGCATTTCCAACTTTTTCAAATTTTTAGCAACCTCTTCCTTTTCGTTTGACTGGATATCCAGAAAAATCAAATTAGGCGCCTGAGCGCTATTCTCCAGGTTAGCCTTTGCCAGTAAAATATTCTTGGTAAAGTACAATGTACTGATCAAAAAAGTTCCTGTACCAATGGCCAATATTAAAACAAGCGTTTGGTTATTAGGTCTAAATAGATTTAGTAAACTCTGCCGAGCGGTAAAACCCCATGAATGGGGAAAATGTTTTTTAACAAGCCTCATAAAAAGGATTGCAACTCCCGAAAGAATACCAAATACAACCAATATTCCTAAAACGAAATAAAATGCGTAAGACCATTTTTCCAATAAAAGAAAAGCGAAGACAAAAATAAAACTCAAAATACCGAGAAGAATTATCCCATTTACCTTTTTAGAACTTGAAGGGTTACTTTCCTGTACCCTAAGTACTTGTAAGGGAGAAACATACCACGTACTTAAAAGTGGAGCCAAAGCAAAAAGCACAGACATAATTACTCCTAACAAAAGCCCTAAAAAAACGGGCTTAAAAGAAAAAGTAATATCGATTTCAAATGGCAAGAAACCCTGTATCAATATTGGGAAAAACTGTTGTAGACCAAACCCAAGAAGAGAACCTACCAGACCTCCCAATAGGCCCATACCTGCGATTTGAATTAAAAAAATATAAAAACTCTGCTTTCTAGTAGCTCCTAAACATTTTAAGACTGCTACGGATTGTAATTTTTCTTTCATATAAATATGAACAGAACTCGCAATGCCAACACAACCTAGCAAAAGGGCAATAAAAGCAACAAGATTTAAGAATTTGCCAAAATTATCGTACCTACGCCCTAGTCTCCTACCCGTTGAATCGTGGGTATCCAAATCAGCATTTTCCGCATCAAGTACCGGGTCAAGAATTTTATCCAATTCTTCCATGTTCTGATCCGGCTCTGCCACAAAGAAAAAGTCGTAATCTATTCTGCTACCTACTTGAATTAGTCCCGTATTTTCAACCAATTCATAAGGAATAATGACGGGCGGAGCTACCGAAGCTGAAATTCCTCCCGCCCCCGGTGCAGAAATCAATGCACCTTCAATGGGTATGGTTGTATTTCCGAGACTTATGGAATCTCCTTCCTTTAGGTTAAATTGCAACATTAAGGTGGCATCTACCAATGCCCCTTTGTTCATTTTATAGGAATCTGCAGCTTTTCTGGGTTCGGTCTCCAGTCTTCCATAAAAAGGAAAATTACCTTCTAACCCCTTCACATCTACCAATTTGGTATCCCCATTTTTAGAGAAGAAAGCCATTGATGGGAAACTGACCCCTTTGGCATCTGCTCCTCCCAATGAGTCGATTATTCCCATTACCCTCTCGTTAGGTGGTTTATTACTATCAATTATAAAATCTGCCCCCATAAGTTCTTTAGACTGCAGGGCTATATTTGCCTTTAAATTTTCACTAAAAGATTGTACCGAAACCACTGCTGCAATACCAAGAACAATGGAAGCCATAAATAACAACAGTCTTTTACCACTTGCCCTACCGTCTCGCCAAGCCATCTTAAATAACCAAGAAATATTGGTTTTCGAGCTCTGTTTTTGCCCCATAATTAATTTTCGTGGTTAATTTCTGTAGATTGAATCCTTCCTCCTTTAAGTTTAAGTACCCTGTCACATTTCTTTGCCAATTCCAAATCATGGGTAACAATGACCAAGGTGGTACCGGCCTCTTTATTCAAGTTGAATAATAGCTGAATGACCATCTCCCCTGTTTCCTCATCCAAATTACCAGTGGGCTCATCAGCAAACAAAATGGAAGGGTCACTAGAAAATGCCCTTGCTAAAGCAACACGTTGCTGTTCCCCACCTGATAATTGTGAAGGATAGTGATCCATTCTATCATCCAACCCCACCTTGGCAAGCAACTCGCGACCTGTTTCGATTGGATTGTTTACTCCTTGAAGCTCCAAAGGAACGATAACATTCTCCAAAGCTGTAAGTGTTGGTAGCAATTGAAAATTTTGAAAGATAAAACCCACTTCCCTGTTTCTTAATTGAGCTCTTTCATCTTCACTCAAGGAGGCTAAGTCTGTTGAGCAAAGTTCAACGGAGCCTTCATTGGGGTAATCAAGCCCAGCGCAAAGTCCTAGCAATGTGGTTTTTCCACTACCAGATGGGCCTACTATCGCAAAACTTTCGCCTTTATTAATGTGGAAATCAATTTCCGAAAGAACTGTTAGATGTTTTGAACCACTTTGATAACTTTTTCCCAGCTGGGTAACGTTTAATATCTTTGCCATGAACAGGTATGCTTACTTTTTTCTCCCTTACGGGGTTTTACGCCAAAAGCCGAAAAATAAGCATTTGTATTCAGTTTTAAGCTTAACAAAACATGCATAACATCTTAAAATTAAGTTATTTTTTAGCTGTGCTGATGCTTTTCTCATGTGGTGAAAAGGGCAAAAAAATAAATCAAGAGAATAAATCCACCGAAATATCCTCTCAGGAAGAAACAATTGACTCCGAAGAAAAAATAATTCTCTTTTTTGGAAATAGTCTAACAGCCGCTTATGGTTTAGAAAAAGAGGAAGGTTTTCCTGCGCTTATTCAAGAAAGATTGGATTCTTTAAATATGAACTACACAGCTATTAACTCCGGAGTTAGTGGAGAAACTACTTCTGGTGGACTCAACCGTTTAGAATGGGTACTCAACCAAAAGGTGGACATTTTTGTATTGGAATTAGGTGCCAATGACGGTTTAAGAGGAATTCCTCTGAAGGAATCTAAAAACAATCTCCAAAAGATGATTGAATTGGTCAAGGAAAAGAATCCCCAAACAAAAATTATACTTGCCGGTATGCAAATTCCTCCCAATATGGGTGCGGCATATACTTCTGAATTCAAGGAAATGTATCCACAATTAGCAGAACAAAACAATGTCGCACTTATTCCTTTTCTCTTGGATGGTGTAGCAGGTAATCCAAAACTCAATCTGGAAGACGGTATTCATCCAACTGCCGAAGGTCAAAAAATTGTCATGGAAAACGTTTGGCAAATTTTGGAGGATGTCATTGTAGAAAATTAATTTAATAAAGCATTGGTTTTGAAGTTACCGAAATCACTGGGTTAGACTTAGAATGAGACCTTCCAAAACGTAATCTATATGATCGGGTCACGGTTTCATCTGTAGAAATGGTATGATTAGCCTCATGGTTGTCCAATTTATACACCTTATTGGAACTATTGAATTGTATTAAGAATCCTATGACCGTAAGCATTGTAACTAAATATAATTTCATAATTAGGATTTATTGAAACTAAAACTCGTTGAAAGGTACCGTCAAGCCGTACGACTCGTTGAATTGTCGCACTTTACCGATGAAGTGAAGGATTTTCGACAAACGGTAGAAAATTGTAGTCCAAATTGATATGTTGTAAGAACCGTTTATCCTAAAAAATGAACCGTTTATCGATGCTATTAGCATGCTCTTCAAAGAATATACTGTTTTCATTCCCACTAAGGTTAAATAAAGAGGATTGTATCTTTACCTAAGAATTGAATTTTGCCGTTCAGAACAAATCCTTACTGATAACCTAATATTTTACTTAAGTTGTGAGGTGTATAGAAATTATGGCTCCTCATAAATCCATTAATTATTAAAATATCAGAACGATACCTTACATTATCGCTTATTTATAAAAGGCAGTTGCTGACAATTTGAATTTAAAGACCAACGTCATTTCCTCGTATTTTGTCGATATTTCAAAAAAAATATTGCAGTATGAACAGTATTTGAATAATTTGCATGGATATTCTGAAAAAGAAAATGAATTAATTTTTAAACATCTTAACTATGAAACGTAATTTAATTACTAAATTTTTTCTGTTTACGTTCCTACTGTTCTCTTTTGTAATGGTGCCGGTAGCTTGTAGCAGTGATGACGGAGGAAGCGGTACAGGGCAGGAACAACCTGAGCCGGAACCAGAACCGGAACCAGAACCAGAACCGGAAGCTGATCCGGACCCAACAAATGAAAATACTACAATTGAAGCAACAGAACCGATTCACAGTAACGGAATTGGTACATCAACGGTAACTATTCAATTGGCAGATGCAGATGGTAATTTATTAAGTACTTCAGGAGGAGTAATATCAATTTCGGTAACGGGGTCCACTACAGTTTCCGAAGTTACAGACAATGAGGATGGTACCTATACAGCCACAGTAACTGGAGATTCAGAAGAAGCTGTAGTTGTATCCGCTACTCTGGACGGTACATCAATTACTAATACCGCAAATATTACTTTCAATCCAGATGAATCTAATCCTGCCCAAGAAATTGAACAATCTACTGAACCCGTAGGTCCCTCAATTTTAAGAATTAATTCTGGAGGACCCGAAGTAACTTACGATGACATTACCTTCTTGGAAGATCAATATTTTAATGGCCCTACTGAAGCATACACAAATCCATTTGTTACAGAAATTGATGGTACAGATATGGACGACGTGTTTTTAACTGAAAGAATATCAGATAACACAAAAGTTAGAGGGCCCATTTCTTACAACATACCTGTTTCTAATGGCACATATACCGTAAAATTATATTTCGCAGAGATTTATTGGGGTTCAGAAAATCCAGAGGGATTACAAGGGGGAGATGGCAACAGAATTTTTAATATTGCAATGGAAGATACCCAAGTATTTACAGGTTATGACCTTCATAAGGAACATGGCCCCGCTTCGGCAGGAACTAAAATGTATGACATTGAAGTTTCCGATGGTGAATTAACTATAACATTAGAAGCAACTACCAATAAACCAAAAATCTCAGCAATTGAAGTTTTTGGAACGGGTACCATAGGTAACTAAAATTTTAAACTCTATTTTTTTAAAAGGTCATTTGCAAAGCAAATGACCTTTTTTTTTTGAACCTTATCCGTAAGGTTTCGTACATTATGATAACTAATTAATAAAACTATGTTCAGAATATTACTATCATTATTGGCAATCTCCATATCCTCATCCTGTCAATCTAACGTAAAAAATAAAACGGACAAAGTAGCCACCACTTCTCAATCCGCATCCGAAAATTTTATTAAGCTACATCAGGAAGATTTGGAAAAGTTTGAAACGGCTTATTTTGCAAGTGGTTGTTTTTGGTGTGTTGAAGCAATTTTTGAGAGTGTTAAAGGAGTTAAGGAAGTAGTTTCCGGATATTCCGGTGGAACTAAAAAGAACCCTACCTACGAAGAGGTAGGCGGTGGAAAAACTGACCATGCAGAGGCAGTAAAGGTGTACTATGACCCAAAGGTAATTTCCTTTACGGCCTTAGTGCAAGTATTTTTTGGATCGCACGATCCTACAACCCTTAACCGACAAGGTCCTGACCGGGGACCACAATACAGGTCCATCGCATTTTATAAAAATGAAGAGGAAAAGAAGGTTATTGAGGGTTACATAAAGGCCCTTGAGGAAAATGATGTGTACCAGGGATTACCAATTACTACCCAAGTTGTTCCCTTTAATAAATTTTATGATGCTGAAGATTACCATCAAGATTATGAAAAAAAGCACCCTAATAACTCTTATATAAGAAATGTCTCCATACCTAGATTGAACAGGTTTAAGGAAAATTTTCAAGACTATTTGAAAGATGATGCCAAACATTAAAAAAAGCGACCTGATTAGGTCGCTTTTTCATTTAGTTTCGATATACTTATTTTAACACTATTTCAGAATAGTTACCATTAATATCAATGTTTCCAGTAGATGATTTATTTCCCATGCCACCTGAATAAACCATTTTTCCATTTTTACTAGCTGTATCCACCTTTAAGTTCTTAGGAAAAATAAACTCCATTCCAGAACCTTCTACCCTAAATCTGTAGCCGGAAGAAGGAAGATTACATATAACCTCTCCATTATTTGAAGACACCTGGAATTCTTCAAAATCATGGGCCATAGAATTTACCACCAATGGTCCAAAATCATTTTGTATAAGGGCTTTCTTTACCAATTTATCAATGAAAATTTCGGATGACTTTCCATATAACTCCAAATTGACCACATCCTTTAAATCCACTCCTTTGGAATAGTTGGCATGCAAGGTACCATCAAGCCAGTTTTCTACGCGTATAGGCGAATATGAAACCACCAATACGGTTTCTGTACCATCAATTGCATTGGCCATAAGTTTGGCATGAGAAAATGAAGCATCCAAGTTATGGGTTCTTTCGGCTAGTTTTACCTCCCCGTGTCTCACATTCATTTTTAATTTCGCAGATTTGGGCATTTTAACTTTTATGGTTCTTTTCACCTTCAAATTTTTAGACTTTTCCCCATTTATAAAGTAAAAAGTATTTGACTCCCTATTTAAATTCTTTTGGGCTATTCTTTGCTGTTGAGATTCTATCCTTTCTTTCTGGGCCTGCATTCTTTGTTGGTGGGCCTCCCATCTATGCTCCTTTAACTGCTCCATTTTTTGAGCCCGTTTCTCCATGGTTTCCTTCCGTTTTTCCTCCTCTTTTATTCGTTTATCTTCCATTTTTTCCTGCCACTCCAACATACGTGCTTGGTAAGGTTCTCCAAAATCCTTTTCAAAACTTTCTTGCCATTTTCTCATATAAGCCTCCCCGTCCTTTTTAAAAGCCTCATAATCAAACTTTGGACTGGGCACTGAAGGCATTTCCGGTAAGTCTTCTAATTCTGAAAAATCAAAATCGAACTCAAAATCTTCCATAGATGGCAGGTTGGGTATTTCAATGACCATAGGCCGGGCGTCTTGGACAAAATGAATCGGCTTCACATTACCGCCCTTATTGGAAATATGAATCTTTCTGCTATTTCCTAAAATTTCAAAAAAATCCTTGTCCACATATTTTTCAAACTCAGTTTCGGTAACTCCATCAATTTCAATGGTGGCAATTATTTCTACCTTGTTTTTATTCCATGTATCAAATTCCAAATCCGCATAACTCGTATTTATTTCAATAATTACATTCTCTTCTACATTAAATTCCTCGGTAACACTCCTCTCCTTAGATTGGCCCAAAGCTCCCAGGGTGATGAGGCATGGAAGCATATAAAGGACACTTAACAACTTTTGATTAAACTGTTTCATTTTTTGATTTGTTTATTTTATTTAATTCCTCTTTTAAATTTCGCAACAATTCCAACCTAAGCTGTAAATTTTGAATCATTGCGGTAATAGTTTGATCATTGGGACCGTACAAATTAAGCTCTTCGCTCAATGCTGTATATTCGTTGTTCAATTCTTCCAATTGCGCCATATAACCTTCTATCAATTCCTCGTTTTCTTTTGAAACCGGCAATTTTGCCAGTTCCAAATTAATATTGGCCACATAGTAATCCTCTATTTTTTTTAAATCTGGCGAAAGGTCCCCTAACTTAATGGAAGTATCTTGCTCAGGATGCTCTTTATCCGTATTCACAATTGCAGGCTTATTACTATTTTCTATGGATGGATCATTAATGAACAAAAAGATTCCAAGTAGAATTAAAACTGATGCTGCTATGGCCCATATTGCAACCATCTTTGTGCTGCTACTAGGGAATTCTTTTTCTAATCGATCTACGAATCTTTTTTCATGCCCAATTTTCATTTTGGGCAATTCATTTGCCGAATCTGTTTTTAACAAATCTCTAATATCCCGTGACATATTTTTTCTCTTTTAAAATTTGTTGTAGATAACCTTTGCCCCTCATCAATCTTGTTCTGCAAGCAGATTCCGTTATTTCTAGAACCTGTGAGATTTCACCATGGTCATATCCTTCTAACAAATACATCATGGTTACGTATCTGTACTTATCCGGCAAGTCTTCGATGGCATTTTTTACTTGGCCAACGGTACAATTTTCATCTACCTTCCAATCCCAATTAGGTTCTTCTGGAATATTATCCTCCTCCATTTCCACAAAATCCTGTTTTTGTGCCTTGAGAACATCCAAACACTGATTGATAACAATTTTTTTCAGCCAAGCTCCAAAAGTTACCTCTCCAGAAAACTGTTCCAACTTTTGAAACGCCTTAATGAATGCCTCTTGGATTGCATCTTCTGCATCATCTTTGTTTTTTAAGTACCTAGAGGCCACTATGAACATACCGTCACAATACTTACGGTATAGATGTAATTGGGCCTTTCTATTGTTGGACTGACACTTTCTTATAAGGTCCGGTAGATGCATTGGTGGTTGCGGCCGTTTTAGATTGATGTGTTATCTATTTTTATTAAAGGACGATACAAATAATTGGATGTTGCAAAAAACGAGTAATTTTGATAAAATTTTTTATTGAGCACTCTTGAAACAAGTTACAATTAAGAACGACCATCTCATACTGATGGTCTTGGATTATGGCGCTGTTATCCAAAAATTGATGTTAAAAAATTCAGATGGAACCTATTCTAATGTGGTAGTAGGTCATGAATTCCCTAGCGATTATTTAGATGATGAACTATATCTTGGTGCATGCGTAGGTAGATATGCAGGCCGTATTGGAAAGGAATTTACATTGGATAGGGAAACATATCAATTACCCAATGATCATGGGGTTCACTTACATGGTGGCAGAGAAGGTTTTAGCAAAAAGTATTGGAAATTTGAAGAAGTACACTATGGAGAAAACCCATATGTAAAACTTTCCTACGAAAGTTCCCATTTAGAGGAGGGTTACCCGGGCAATCTAAAAACTACCGTTACCTATGCGTTGAAAGGGAAAAATTTGCGGATTATCTTTGAGGCGGTTACCGATAGAGCTACCGTGGTTAACCTAACCAATCATTCTTACTTTAAACTGGATGATGAGGCTTCTATAAACGATTATAGGTTGCAACTAAACTGTTCTCATTTTTTAGAAACAAAACCCAACCTTTTACCAACAGGAAAGGCCTATCTAACCGAAGGTTCATCGAAGGATTTCACAAAGGAGAAATCAATTGGGGATGAGAGATTAGATACTCCATTCGTCGTAGATATGAATTCTCCAGTTGTCGCCAAATGTAGTTCGCCAAAATCAGGAATTTCCATGGAAGTCGCTACCAATCAAGTTGGAATGGTTGTTTACACACCATCCAACTTTGGTGCTATATGCTTTGAGACACAAAACCTACCCGATGCACCAAATCATAAGAATTTCCCTAACTGCGTTTTAAGACCGAAAGAAAAATATAGGAATATTTCAGAATTCAGGTTCAGTACCAACTAAAAAAAAAGGTTCCGCATAGCGGAACCTTTTAAATTCTCCGAAGCACAATTAAGTAATTACGCTTCAACCATAAGATTTAGTTCAACTGTAATATTGTCTCTAGTTGCTTTACTATATGGGCAAATCTCATGAGCGGCATTTATTAATTTCTCACCGGTTTCCTTGTCAACCGTTGGCAACCAACAGTCCAATGTAGCATCTATGAAAAATCCATCTTCGTCTTTATTGAAACCTACAACGGCAGTAACGCTAAAATCACCAAGGTCATCTACGTTATGTTCCTTTGCAACTGCTTGAAGAGCACCGGCAAAACAAGTGGAATAGGCCGCAGCAAATAATTGTTCTGGATTCGTAGATTTGCCATCTGTTTCTCCCTTAGCATTGGGCATTTTAATTCCCAAATCAATAGCTCCATCATCACTTTTAACGTGACCATCTCTACCGCCAGAATTTGTAGCGCTTGTTTGAAATATAGTTTTCATCGTATTCTTACATTTTGATTATTTCTTGAAGATACGCAGCTTAGCTAAGCTATCATAAAGAGTTGTATTAAATTCATGTGAAAATGATGAATACCGTTAAGAATAGAATTTAAAACATTCAAAAATTGGGTTAAACAAGAAAAATAATACCAAAAAATTCCCTCAACCCTGTTTTTTTATAGGGTTTCATATTTATTTGTACATTAGAATTTCATAATCTTGCTCCCTAAAATAGATTGTGCAACCCTAGAACTAGCACTCAATATGAAATTGTTAAAATGGATTTTAATCATTGTTGCAGCTATGGCAGTCATATTTTTCTTTGTTTTAGAACCATATATGCGCGAGCAAACCAAAAAACACAGTCCGCTTAAAGAGGTGGTTTATGAAAATGATGATTTCCATCTTAAAGTCAACTATTCCAGCCCTCTAAAAAAGAGCCGTGAAATTTTTGGTGAACTTGTTCCCTTTGATACTATTTGGAGAACTGGAGCTAACGAGCCAACTACATTTTTTACGGAGTACAGTATACGAATGGCAGATAAAAGCTTACCTCCGGGCACTTATTCATTATGGACACGGCCCAATAAAGATAGTTGGGATATCATTTTTAACAAGGACATTCCGGATTGGGGAGTTACAGTCATGAGCGGTGGGAAGGAAACTGCTAGAAATCCGGAAGAAGATGTGATTGAAATTACTGTTCCAGTAGAGCGTTTAGAAAAAACTATGGAAAACTTCACCATCGATTTTGAAGATAACGGCGAGCTTTTTATGTTTATGGCTTGGGATAACACCAAAGTAAAAATTCCTGTAAACAATTAATTTTGAAAGATGAAAAGCTCTCTGGAAACCAAGAAACTTCCAATAAGAACAAACTAGGGAGCAAAAGGAATCTTACCTTAAAAGAATTTCAAGAAGGTTTAAAAACTGGAAACACTGCTATTTTGGCAAGGGCCATTACATTGGTTGAAAGTACGAAGGCCGAAGACAAAATATTGGCAAATCAACTGGTAAGCCATTGTCTAAGCAATAGTGTGGATAGCGTGCGAATTGGCGTCACCGGTATACCGGGGGTTGGAAAAAGTACCTTCATTGAAAACATAGGCTCCCTTTTGTTGTCCAAGGGAAAAAAAGTGGCAGTTATAGCCATTGATCCAAGTAGCAATCATAGCTCTGGTAGTATCTTGGGTGACAAGACGAGAATGCCACACTTGGCACAAAGCAAAAATGCCTTTGTGCGCCCTTCTCCAACCAGAAATGCCTTGGGCGGAGTTACCACTAAAACAAGGGAAACTATAGTCCTCTGCGAGGCAGCAGGTTTTAACGTTATTTTTATTGAAACTGTAGGGGTGGGCCAAAGTGAAACTGCCGTTTATGATATGGTAGACTTTTTTCTCCTCTTAAATTTGGCCGGAACAGGAGACGAATTACAAGGAATTAAACGAGGGATAATTGAAATAGCCGATGCCATTGCAATCAATAAAGCAGATGGTGACAACCTCAAAAAAACCCACCAAGCACAATCGCAACTTCAAAGAGCCATGGAGCTTTTCCCTGATAAATATAGCTTTTGGAAGACCAAAGTAAGTACTTGTTCCGCTATGGAAGGAATGGGAATCGATACTATTTGGAAAACAATTCAAGAGTTTGTTTCCTTGGCAAGGAGGACAGGCTCCTTTGAGGTAAAAAGAAAACTTCAACGAGAAAAATGGCTTTATCAAACCATTGACGAAGAGCTAAGGTCACAGTTCTTTGAAGACAATAATAGCGCCGATGCTATAAAATCATTTTTAAAAAAGGTAAGGGACAAACAAATTTCGGCTGGGGAAGCCACCCAACTATTAATGAGAAAATAAAGGCATTACTATAGGCTATAGTTCATCTAACCGCAACTAAGTTATTTACTAGCCAATAAAACCCTAAATTTGCCCACAAACCAAAAAACAGGAATGAACCCTATTACAACGTCGTTGCTTTCCATTGTCGTACCCTTATATAATGAAGAGGATAATGTTGTGTTATTGACACAAAAGATACATGAAAGCCTAATAGGCTACCAATATCAAATTATTTACGTAGACGATTTTTCTACAGATAGTACCCGAAAGGTGGTCAATGATATGCAGGACGAAAAGGTACATCTTATATGCCTTAAGAAGAATTACGGTCAAAGTTTGGCGCTAGCAGCAGGTATCGACTATGCCGAAGGGGAATTTGTAATCACTATGGACGGCGATTTGCAAAATGACCCTACCGATATTCCTGAAATGCTTTCCTATGCCGTAAGTGGTGAATTTGATTTAGTTACGGGTATCAGACAAAAAAGAAAAGATTCCTTGGTCAAGAAAATTCCTTCTAAAATTGCCAATTTTTTGGTTCGTAGGGTGACCAATCTGGACATTAAGGACAATGGTTGCGCCCTTAAGGTTTTTTCTAGGGATATAGCCAAAGACCTTAACCTCTATGGAGAAATGCATCGCTTTATTACTCTTTTAGCTTATTTGGAAGGCGCACAAATAAAACAAGTTCCTGTAAAACATCATGCAAGAAATGCCGGGGTATCCAAATATGGTCTAGAAAGGGTTTTTAAAGTAATTGCAGATATGATGTTATTGCTCTTCATCAGAAAATATTTTCAGCGTCCCATTCACCTTTTTGGAATTTTTGGTGTGTTGCTCATTCTGCTGGGCATTCTTATAAACATGTACTTATTGGTCGTGAAGTTTGGAATGGGCGAAGATATAGGTACAAGGCCCTTACTCATATTTGGAGTTATGCTCATTCTAGGAGGTATTCAACTATTCACTATCGGTATTGTCATGGAACTTCTTATTAGAACTTACTACGAGTCCCAACAAAAGCGTCCATACCGAATCAAAAAAGTATCCGTAGGTGGGCAATCTGCGTAAAAAAAGTATTACGGCGTTCAAATTTGTATTCAGTACTGTACTGGTTTACCTAGTTTTTACGAAAGTAGATATACAACAGGTATGGGAAATAATAAAAACAGTAGATTTTTTATTATTGATAGTGTCACTTATCCTGTTTGTGGCCTCCAAACTTTTTGCAGCCTTTAGACTCAACCTATATTTTCACGAGCTATCGATACCAATAAGTCACAAAAGCAACCTGGAATTGTATCTTCTTGGCATGTTCTACAACCTATTCTTACCCGGTGGTATTGGCGGTGATGCCTATAAAGGATATGTTATAAAAAAGACTTTTGATGTTAAAACCAAAAGCGTAGTCTCTGTTCTTTTACTGGATAGGCTGAGCGGACTCTGTTTCATATGCGTTTATGTCTGTCTAATATTTCTTTTTTTGGAGCATCCGCTTTTAAAGGGGTATCAAATGTTATCATTGCCAGTTCTTGCCTTAGGTTTGCTTGCCTTTTGGTTCATCAATAAAAAATACTTTCCTTCCGTTTTCAGGGTTTATTGGAAATCCTTGGGCTATTCTGCACTTGTACAACTAATGCAGCTCATTAGCGTTTGGCTTTTAATTTTGGCAATGGGTGTTGAAAGTAATATTCTGTCCTACCTTTTTGTTTTCTTGGTTTCTTCCATTGTGGCCGTTTTACCTTTGACCATAGGGGGCATAGGAAGTAGGGAAGTAACCTTTTATTACTTTTCCTTGTGGTTGGGCTTAGACCAAGATATTTCTATAACCTTGAGCATGATGTTCTTTTTAATAAGTGCTTTTACTTCCTTGTGGGGTATAATTTATCACTTCAAAAAGCCAATACTGAAAAACGATTAGTGAATGTGCACCAAGTGCATTTTGGAAAGTACCTTATTGCGTTTGGACGGATTAAGAAATTTTAGGCTCAACCGCGTAATTCTAAACTGATTTCGGGTGTATTGAATGTCCCAATCCATATCCAACTCCTTCAATTGCCTTAGTTCAGTGTCATTTGCGAAAATCCAAATATCCTTTTTGTTCTTTACCCTATCCAATGAAGTAATTTGCACAGGTCGTTGGTTGTAGAAGTCCAATGACCAGGTATGGTAGTCTCCCAGTTTGTAAATTTTGTCGACAGGAATTTCTCTCTCCTGTACCACATTAGCCATACTAGACCCCGCTTGATAGGTTAATAAATTAGGATAAAAATGAAGGTTGAGGGTGGCATTTAAAAGTAGTGCCCCAAACGCGGAAATGGTAATGATCTTCTTAGGATACATCTCATTCTTCAAACAGAAATATATGATGACAGTTATAAAAGTCAGCAATAAAATGAGGGCAAAAATATTACTGAACTCAAATACCAAAAAGCATAACAGTACGGTAGTAATGAAAATAATGCTCAGCACGAAGTATTGAATGCCTAGTAAGATCCTTGCTTTTTTATCTTGTACCAGAGTTAGAATGTAAGAAGCCGTCAATACTGAAAACAGAGGAATGATACTATTTAAATAGTGAGGCAACTTAAATTGCGAAAAACTAGCGATCAAAAAGAAAAATGTAATACATCCCAATGTTAAAAATTCCTGCCCATGCACATAATTGAATCGGCTCTTGAAAATGGCTTTCATCTTAGTACCGTAGGCTAGTAACCCTAGTACCGTCCACGGTAGAAAAACCCATAGAAAAGTATGGAAGAAAAATAAATAATCGCTGCTATTACTTCCCATGCCACCACCGCTCATGCGCTCAAAACTTTGTTCCCAAAAAATAAAGAAGATACCGCTACGCTCACCCTTACCCCTTATTATCTTCTCCGGATGCATGTCAAACTGATGGTAATACGCGTATAGCATAGGAGCAATGGCAATTGCAAAAGCCGCTAGTGCAATTATTACCTTCCAATTGACCAAAACCAACCATTTTCTTCTATAGGTTATATGGCTAAGGAGTGCCAGTCCTATAATTAAAATGGCCAACTGCCCCTTTGTGGAAAATGCAAGCCCCGTAGCCATAGCCCCTAATACGATTGCTTTAATAGAACCCGTATTCACATAAATAGCCAACTGCCAAATGGCTAGGGCAACAAAACCGGTCAAAACTGCATCCGTTCTTACATCAATGGCAGAAAGAACAATAGTCTGGGCGGTCATAAAGATTAAAGCTGCTATTTTTCCAACTCGTCTGTCATACAAGAGTTTGCCCAAACCGTAACTGGAATAGGCCGCCAATAGTACCGCCAAAATACCAGGAATGCGATACGCCCAATCTTCCAATCCAAAGATAACATATGAGAAAGCGGCAAGCCAATAATGCATATGGGGCTTATCCAAATACTCCTCTGTGCCCTTAAAAAGATTTAAGAAATCATTTTCCTGTACCATTCTCATGGACATTACCGCAAACTGGGCAGAATCATTTTCAAAAAGGGTCACGAACATTCCGGTGACATAGACCAGAACTACTAGAAGAACTAAAACCCAATATCTAGAGTTAGATATCATAGAGTTATTTTGTGGTGTGCAAATATAGCCAACTTTGTAAACAACCAGCTAAAAATCAGACCTATTAGAGCACCTGTTAGCACATCTAAAGGAAAATGTACACCTATATAAATACGGCTGTAGGATACCAAAAGCGCCCAAAGTATTAAGAAAACTCCTATATACCGGTAATATGCCCTCAACAAAAAAGTAAAGAAAAGCGCTACTGCAAAATTATTACCGGCATGTGCAGAAAAATAACCGAATTTACCCCCGCATGAATTTTTCACTAAGCGTACCAGTCCATCAAGTTCTGGATCATAACAAGGACGTAACCTTTGTACACCATATTTAAAGAAATTGGAGAGTTGATCGGTAACAACGATCATCAGGGCAACAGATACTAAAATGACAAGAGTACGGTTTAGTCCGTAATGCTTAAAAGTGAGTCCCAATAGCAAGGTATACAAGGGAATAGCACTCCATTTATTGGTGATAAACATCCAAAAAGCATCCCAACTTGGGGTACCCAAATTGTTCAAAAAGAGGAAAAGTTCCTTATCCCATTGAACCAATTCTTGCAACATACCTATTCTTCGTACCTTGAAACTTCCCTATCATAAAAAATACCGGCCTGCTCTATTAGATTTTCGGCTTCGGACTCTAATTCCTTTTCATCCTCTGGCGAAAAATCTTCTAGCCATTCCACCTCATCATTTTCTAGGTTGATTATAAAACGGGGATATTCAGTATGAACAACAAAAATGGCGGTAGGATAATCAGTATTATCACCTAAAAGAAACTTTGGGAAATCCATATACTTAGTTTTGCTATCGGCTTTATACAAGAGTATTCGGCCCCGATTTTGCAATCAATTTATTGGTTAGATAATTAAAGCGAAGATACAACATAATACCCGAAGCTGTAAGCCCTGTAAGCAACCCAAGCCAAATTCCGGTACTCTTAAATTCGGTATGTAAACCCAAATAAAAACTTACCGGAAAACCGATGCCCCAATAGGCAATAAAGGTAATAAGAGTGGGAATTTTCACGTCTTGCATTCCCCTTAAAGCTCCTAAAACCACTACCTGTACCCCATCTGAAATTTGGAAGACCGCCGCTACCAACAACAATTCCGCAGCCAACACGATCACCTCAGAATTATCTGCCATGTTCATGACATCATCTACATCTAGGTATAATGACGGAAACCAATTCCTCCCCCATAGAAACAAAATGGCAAAAACTATTTCCAATAAAAATGTCAAAAAGAAAATGGACTCCCCTATTCTTTTAAGCTCCTTATAATTTTTTAATCCCTTTTGATTACCTACCCGAATCATAGCCGCAACCCCCAATCCCATCCCGAACATAAAGGTCATACTACTTAAATTTAAAGCAATCTGGTTTGCTGCTTGAGCATTTTTCCCCAACACACCACTTAGCCAAATAGCAGCTGTAAAAATGGCCACTTCAAAGAACATTTGAAGGGAAGAAGGAAACCCCAGACTTATGATTTTCTTGATGACCTTTTGCTCTAAAATTTTGAAATTAAACCCAGTAACATAATCATGGAATTTCTTCTTACTTTTTAGTAGGAACCAAATGTACAGTACCATAACAAATCGTGAAATCAAGGTACCAATGGCCGCACCAATTATGCCCATTTCAGGAAAACCAAAGGTTCCAAAAATCAAAAGGTAATTTAAGATGATGTTTACCACATTGGCAATAATGGTGGCGTACATAGGATAGCGAGTTTGCGACAGCCCTTCAGAAAATTGTTTAAAAGCCTGAAAGATTATGAGCGGTACCAATGAGAAGGCCACCAAATCCAAATAGGGTAATGCTAAATCTACCACTTCTGGGGGTTGGTCCATTTTGTACATCAAAGGCTTGGCTAGCAGGATCAGTCCAAATAGTGTTAACCCCAAAACCGAACAAAGAGCGAGTCCATGCTTAAGGGCATTTTTGGCGTCCACCTTATTGCCGGCACCGTCAGCCTCTGCCACCAAAGGGGTAATAGCAGTAGAAAAACCAATACCGATACTCATGGCAATAAATACAAAGCTGTTACCTAAAGAGACGGCCGCCAGTTGTGCCGTACCCAATTGCCCTACCATAATGTTATCGGCCAATTGAACAAAGGTATGGCCCAACATTCCCATAATGACGGGAACGGAGAGTTTTATGTTATATCTGAATTCTTTGGTGTACTGGGCAAACAAAGCAAAAAGTTAAGTTTGATGCTAATTAAAATGTAGTAAAAGCTATGGAGGTTCTGTTATTGATGTTTGGCCTCTTCCCAAAAAACATCCATTTCGGAAAGTGTCATATCTTTGAGATTTTTACCTAGTTCCTTTGCTTTTTTCTCCAAGTATTGAAATCTACCAATGAACTTCTTGTTGGTTCTTTCAAGGGCATTTTCCGGATTGATTTTTAAGAAACGAGCATAATTGACCATAGAAAACATCACATCGCCAAACTCGGCTTCCATCAAATTGGCATCGCCTTTGGCCACCTCAGCTTGAAATTCTTGAAGTTCTTCTTGAACCTTTTCCCAAACTTGCTCGGGCTTTTCCCAATCAAAACCCACACCGGCCACCTTATCTTGAACCCGATTGGCCTTTACCAAGGCCGGTAATCCGTTAGGTACGCCTTCCAGAACACTTTTTTTACCTTCTTTAAGTTTCAGGTTTTCCCAATTACGCTTTACGTCTTCTTCGCTTTCCACCTCCACATCGCCATAAATATGCGGATGACGGTTAATTAGCTTGTCACAAATGGTGTTACATACATCGGCAATGTCAAAATCTTGGGTTTCAGACCCAATTTTAGAGTAGAAGACAATGTGCAAAAGTACATCTCCCAATTCTTTTTTTACTTCCCCCAAATCATCGTCCAAAATGGCATCGCCCAGTTCATAGGTTTCCTCAATGGTTAGGTGACGAAGGGTCTGCATGGTCTGCTTTTTATCCCAAGGGCATTGTTCCCTTAATTCATCCATAATGGTAAGCAACCTATCAAACGCTTTTAATTGTTCTTCCCTAGAATTCATCACCTTTTAATTTTGATGCAAAAATAAGCATCTAGTCAGGGGTAAAACAATTTGTGAAGTATAAAAAGTTAATAAAGCATTTGATGTATAAATTTCATCTTTTCCAAAACGGCAACGGGTATGACAAAGGGATAAATATCCGGTTGCCCCATACTTCTGTTCAAACTATTTAGGGCGAAGGTCAAAGGGGTAAATGCCTCATTGATGCGTTCAAAATCCGGTTCTTGATAGGGGTCAAAAGTAGCTTCCATTTTTAAAGGAGACGCTCCTAATACCTGGTTACCGGTTTGTATGCCAAAGTAAAACGCAGTTTCAAGCATATCAATTATATGAAGGTAATGGGCCCAAGTTTCTGCCCAATCTTCCCAAGGGTGCGAAGAAGCATAGGTACTAATGTATTGCTGGATCCAATCTTGGGATGCCCCTTGTTTATAATGAGTATCCAAAGCTTGTGAATAATCTGTTCGCTCATCCCCAAAAAGATCTCTAAAAGCCTTCAACCTTTCTTCATTATCGGCAATTAAAACATTCCAATAATAATGACCTACTTCATGTCTAAAATGTCCTATTAAGGTCCGGTAGGGTTCAGCCATTTGTTTGCGCATATATTCACGGTGCACTGCATCGGCTTCTGCCAAATTAATAGTTATGACTCCATTTAAGTGTCCGGTGGTGACCCCTCCTTTGGTTGCTGTTTCCGATAAAAATTCAAAAGCCAACCCGTTTGGGTTTTCGTCGGATTTGGGTTCAACCTGCAATCCTAGCCTAATTAGCGAATAAACCAGTCTATGCTTGGCTGTTTCCAATTTTCGCCATTCTTCTAGATTACTTTGGCTGCTTAGGTCAGGAATAGTCCTATTCAAAGCACATGCCGTACAAAAAGTTGTTTCGGTGCTTTCCTCCACCAACCAATTGCAGACTTCATATTGGTGATTTTCACAATAGCGATAATTTTTTCCATCCTCTCCTAAAAAAGAATATTGGTTACCAGTCCTAGTTAGAGGTACGAGCTGGGTAGTTTTTTCCAAGTAACCCAAGCCACTTCCACAAGCGATACACATGGTATTTTCAAAGTACAACGGGCTACCACACTCTTTACAGTTGAAAATTTTCATACTACTAAATTGATATCTAAAAGTAAATCAGCTTTGTAAAACACCCCTACACCAATCACATCTATTTTGAACCTTTTTAAAATGTGTTGTCAGCCAATTTCGCTATCTTGAGCAAGACTAAAATTAACCTTATGAATTCACGTAGAACTTTTATTAAAAACAGTGCCCTTGCTGGTGCTGGAAGCCTTTTGTTACCAACATTTTCCTTTACCAAACATGAGAATGTAGCATACGGGGTACAACTCTATACCTTTAGAGACGAGTTGGCCAAAGATGCAAAAGGCACCTTGAGAAAAATAGCCGATTTGGGGATAAAGAAAATAGAATCCGCTAGAAGCTCCAAAGGTTTATATTACGGTCTTACCCCAAAAGAGATGAAAAAGGAGTGTGAAAATTTGGGAATGAATCTAGTAAGTGGGCATGTAGCTCTTGATGAAAATTTTGACCATACGATGGCACAGGCAGTAGAATCGGGTCAAGAATATGTTATTTGCTCCTCTTTACCTAGCAAGGGACAAACCGTTGAAAATTACAAACGAGTAGCCGATGCTTTTAACAAGGCTGGCGAATCCTGTAAAAAGTTGGGATTGAAATTTGGCTATCACAACCATGAATATGAATTTGAAAGTCATAAAGGCCAAGTGCTGTATGATGTTTTAATGGACTATACCGATCCGGAACTAGTGTTTATGGAGCTCGATTTGGGATGGGTTGTAGTGGCCGGGCTTGAACCTATGGACTATTTTAAAAAATATCCAGGGCGTTTCCCATGCTGGCACTTGAAGGATATGGACATGCACGAAAAGGAAAGTACAGAATTCGGCAAAGGAGGATTGGATATTGCACAAATTATGGACAGCCAAAAAGCATCTGGCGTAGAGCATATCTTTATTGAACAAGAAGAATACGCTAACAATGCCTTGGATAGCATGAAACACAATATGCAATTTCTTAAAGCGCTTTAACCACAACTTTATACGATGAAAAAAATACTGATTTGTGCCAGTTTATTGAGCTGTTTTGTTTCCTGTAAGGCACAAAAAATACCGGAAGACATTGTAGCCAAAGGTGCAGAACTTACTTTGGTTTCTGAAGAGTTTAAGTTTACCGAAGGTCCTGCAATGGCCAAAAATGGAGATGTCTATTTTACGGACCAACCGAATAACAGGATCGTAAAATGGGATTGCAGAAACAATACCGTTAGCGATTACATGAAGCCGGCAGGGCGTTCAAACGGACTTTACATTGACAATGAGGGTGCTATTTTGGCAGCAGCCGATGAAAAAAATGAGCTCTGGAAAATTAATCTAAATAAGGAAGTAACGGTTCTTTTGGATGATTTCGAGAACAAACTATTTAATGGGCCCAATGACTTATGGTTAGATGCCAAAGGTGGTATTTACTTTACGGATCCCTTTTATAAAAGGCCATGGTGGAACCATGAAGAGCCGGAACAAACGGCAAGAAGGGTGTACTACTTGAAAAAGGGGGCTGCTGAACCACAAGTTGTCATTGATGATAACTATGAACAACCCAATGGAATTATTGGAACACCAGACGGAAAAAAACTTTACGTCTCAGACAACGGGGCAAAAAAAACCTACGTATACAATATCGATGCGGCAGGTAAAGTAACCAACAAAAAATTGTTTGCAGATATGGGCTCAGACGGAATGACCGTGGACAATAAGGGCAATGTATATCTAACAGGAGATGGCGTTACAGTTTTTAATGCTGATGGTGAGCAAATAAAACACATACCCGTGCCAGAAAACTGGACGGCCAATGTAACCTTTGGAGGACCAAAGCAAAACATTTTGTTTATAACTGCCATGGACTCCGTTTACACAATTATGATGAACGTTCAAGGGGTAAGATGGTAATAGAAAAGGGCGATTTATATCGCCCTTTTTACTTCTTGTGGTCTTAAACCAAAAATAGTATTTTTCTTTTTATACGCTAGTCTTTAATCATTTACACTACTTACCATTGGTTTTCATAAACCGCCGTAAGGATTTCTACTAATTTGTCTTCAGACACAGGTTTTACCACATAACCCGTTAACTCATCAAATTCCTTGGCGCGCTCCTTGTCCCTTTCACGCTCAGAAGAGGTAACCAAGTAAATGTGAACTGGCGTTGTCATTTTTGATTTTAGATTTCTAAATTCCTTTAAAAATCCCCATCCATCCAAGAAGGGCATGTTTACATCCAAAAGGATGACACCCGGTAGCTCATTACCTTCATTAATACACTCCCCAATGTAATCCAAGGCCTTTTCTCCATCTGTATAAGTGTTTATCTCCAAATTTTCGGAAATACCCTCTAACAGACGTTCAGTTAGGTAGAGATAGATTTCATCATCATCTACCAACAAAATGTTTGCTTTACTCATGTTAGTTGAATTTAATTGTCAAAGGTTTTTCAGCTTGCATTAAAAAAACCTTAAAAGTGTTTGTTACTTAAAGTGTTAGTTACTTAAATTTAAAAAATTATCTTAAAACTCGTACCTTTTCCTACAATACTTTTAACACTTACAGAGGCATCAAGGGATTCTAACAAAGTTTTAATAAGAAAAAGACCCATTCCTTTGCCTGAAATATCTCGGTGAAACCGTCTGTACAACCTAAAAACATTGTGCTTGTGTCTTCTAAGGTCAATTCCCAAGCCATTATCCTCTACATACAACACCCTTTTTCCCTTTTCATAACTGGTTCGAAATTTAACATAAGAATCCACTTCTTTATTTCGGAACCTTATGGCATTGGACAGTAAATTATGAATGATACTTTTCATATAGTATTTGGAGAATATAATGGTATCCCATTCTTTTAAATCATACAGAATCTTAAAGTTGTCATTATCCAATACGGATTCGGAAAAATCACCTCGTACCTTTTCAACAAGTTTCCGAAAATTAATTTCCTTTAAATCCACCTCGTTACGGTCCAATATGGAGATATAGTATCGTACGTCCTCCGTAAGGTTAAAAACACTACTTGCAATAGATTCCAGTTTTGGCAGTAGTGCCTGTACCCCGCTAACATCGTTTTGCTTTTTTAACATATCCAAAATAACCGTCATGTTGGTAACTGGGGAGCGAAGATTGTGGGATATTAAATAACTGAACTGCTCAAGTTGCTCATTCCTAATTTTCAAGCGTAAATTGGATTGCTTTACCTGTTTATTGATCATTTCCAATTCACTCTTATTTTGAAGCAAAGATTCATTCTTGTCCTTCAATTCTCCTACCAGTTTCAATTTGGTCTGCTGATATTTTAAATAACCATAAGCTATCCCTGATAAAGCAACTATTGAAAATAAATGAAGTACCATAAAGTTTTGGTAAATGGGCCAAAGACCTTTACTTATTTCCTCTTCTGGCAATTCACGCACCACAGCCCAATCAGTGGTGGTCCTTAAAGCTTTAGGTTCATTGAAAACAGCACTATTGCGCAAAGCGCCTTTTGTTAAATCCAGCTTATGTAAACTCCAAATGGTGCCGTTGGAAATAAAGGTGGTGTCCTTTAAATTTTGAAGCCCAGCATCTTCCAATCTATATACCCCCTTTAAAGAATCCTGAAATTCCTTTACCTCATTTGGTATCGAATATTTTGTAGTACTAGCGGAAACAATGCTTAAATCAGAATCTACTAAATAGGTATTTCCTTTTGATCTAAAACTTACAATGGGCTTTAGAATATCTTCCATTCTAAAATTGATAACCACCAAACCTAGCTTGTTACTATTAGAATCGTAAATGGGCCCAACAGACCTAAGTACAGGTTTGTAGGGCTGTTCAATCTCGCCGTTTTCCCGATTTAAATTGATACGGGATAAGTAGACTTCCCCTTTATTCAATTTTAAACCTTCTCGCACATATTCTCGATGTACCTTATTCTGTGATTGGGCAAGTTCCATTTCCCTGCCTTCATTACTTTGATACCTCAACATCTCCTCACCGTTCAAATCTATTATCCTAAACTGGTCATAAAAGCCTAGGTTTTTAAGTACATCGAGGTAGGGTTGAAGAAACTCCTTATCCAATCCAAGCGGATCAAAATCAACTGGGTATTTAATTGACGTCCAGTACATAGTGTTGTGTGCAAGATACTGACAGACATCACTTAAGAAATATGTTTTATTAGTGGCAACGGAGGTTTCTTCCTCGTAGAACTCTACCATGCGCGCTCTTCGCTGACCCGCTAACATGAGTAGGGAAAGTACTAATAACGGGATATATAATAATAAGAATATACCGAGGAACTTCTTCAACATATTTTAAAATGACTCAAATCAATTAAAATGGTACTTATTGGAAAGAATTAGGGCTGATTTATTTACGCTATTACCGAAAGGAAATTTAACATAAATTTTGAAGTTACTTATTTTTCCTACAAAATTAAGTATAGATATGTTAATAAATGGTAAAAACCTATTGTTATCGAGAACAATGCTTTTTTAATCACAAAAAAACTGTTGATTTTATAAAATTCTACATTCCCAAGTATCACTATTTCAAGTTATCATGGTTCAAGTTGCTAACTTTTACAAGTTCTTTATTACTTTTAGAACATACTTTTCACCCATAAAATTGAAATCTAAATCTAATGATCATAAAAGATTGTTTTTCACCGGATGTATCCTCTGAACTTGTTTCAAGAATTAACCAACTTTCTCCAGAATCCAAGGGTCTTTGGGGCAAAATGAATGTGGGTCAAATGTTGGCTCATTGTAATGTAGCCTATGATTTGGTGTATACGAACAAATACCCTAAGCCAATGGGGTTGAAGAAGTTTTTCATTAAACTTTTTGCAAAAAAAGTAGTTACGGGACCAAAACCTTATAAAAGAAACTCACCAACTGCTCCCGTTTTTTTGATTACGGATGAAAGAGAGTTTGAAACTGAAAAAAAGAAACTCGTAGAACATGTGGAAAAAACACAAAAATTAGGTAGCTCATATTTTAATAATAGGGAGTCTCATGCTTTTGGTCCGCTAACTTCGACTGAATGGAATACACTATTTTATAAGCACATTGATCATCACCTGCAACAATTTGGGGTTTAAAGTACTGCCGTCTTTAATTTCACCATAAAATAATTCCAAACTGAAAAATAAAATCCAAGGCCTGCTGTAAATCAAAAAACAGATATTTACAGAATAATTGACTTATAATTGTATCTTTCGTAAAAAACAAAACGATTAAACGTCATTTTACTAAATAAAGTTATTTCTCTGCCTAAACCAACCAACATATGAATGTTTATTTATTTGAATTTATTGGCACTTGCATGCTTATTCTACTGGGTAATGGAATTGTTGCTAACCTGGTATTAAAAGGAACAAAGGGTTCAGATTCTGGATGGGTTGGCATATCATTGGCCTGGGGTATTGCAGTCTTTGTTGGGGTTTATATAAGTGCTGACGTTAGTGGTGCACATCTAAATCCGGCTGTTTCCATTGGTTTGGCCGCTGCGGGGAAATTTGGCTGGGATTTGGTTCCCGGTTATATAATAGCACAGATATTAGGCGCCTTCACGGGTAATATATTGGTATGGTTAACTTACAAAAAACAGTATGAAGCCACTGATGATAAAGGTTCTATTTTAGCGACCTTTTCCACCGCCCCTGCCATACGAAGTCCCTTCTGGAACCTTGTTACAGAAATTATCGGAACCTTTGTATTGGTATTTGGGGTGTTCTATATTGCTGGAGGAACTATTTCTAACGAGCCTGTTTCTCTAGGGTCCCTAGATGCACTCCCTGTTGCCTTGCTGGTTATGGGCATAGGTTTCAGCTTAGGAGGGCCCACCGGCTACGCCATTAATCCTGCCAGGGATTTGGGACCTAGAATCGCCCATAGTATTCTTCCTTTAAAAAATAAGGGAAAAAGCGATTGGAGCTATGCTTGGGTTCCTATTGTAGGCCCCGTGATTGGCAGCTTTCTTGCGGCGTTCGCGTTCATGGCCCTTAGCGTATAAAACCCTTACTGATGAAAAATCTATTCTCCATTTTAATGTTGCTATCCTTTTCTACCTGTTTAATTGCACAGGAAATTATCAAAGTACCCCACGAAAAATCTGATAACGTAGTTTGGAATACAAAGGAGAATCAATACTACTCCAATATTTGGGACACCCAAGTTGTTACCAATGTGAGCTCTCCCACCATGCAAGTGTTTAAACCATCTACTTCTAATGGTACGGCCGTAATTATAGCCCCCGGAGGGGGACTTTATGGGCTAAGTATTGAAAGTGAAGGAAACATGGTTGCCAAATGGCTTAGTGAAAGAGGAGTAACAGCTTTCGTCCTAAAATATAGGTTGGTCCCCACAGGTAAGGATGGGGTACAGGAAATTACGGATGAAGGCACCAATAATCCCGCTAAAATTGGGGAGCGAATTAAACCAGTGCTGCCATTATCCATAGCAGACGGACTTTCTGCAGTTGCCTATGTGAGGGAGCACGCCAATGATTATGATCTGGATCCTGGAAAAATTGGATTTATGGGTTTTTCCGCTGGTGGGGCTGTCACTATGGGAGTAGGCTACTATTCCAAAATATTGGACCGACCAGATTTTATTGTTCCCGTGTATCCTTGGACCTCTGCTTTTCCTGTTCAAGAAGCTCCTAAAAATGCTCCTAAAATGCTTGTTATTTGTGCTACTGACGACCCCTTAGGACTTGCCAAGGGCAGTATTGAGCTTTATACTTCTTGGTTAAAGACCGGAAATACCCCTGCATTACATATGTACTCCCAAGGTGGTCATGGCTTTGGAATGAAAACCCAAGGACTGCCTTCAGATAGTTGGATCGAGCGATTTTATGAATGGGCCAAGGCAGAAAAAATTATTGAAAAAGTACCAAAAGGATAGTTTATTCAAATAATGGAACATCCTTGTCTGCATATTTTTTCATTCCATCCTCATTTATTTCCACCCCTATGCCCGGCTTTTCCGATAGCGTGATAAATCCATCCTTAACCATCTCGCCCTCATAACTTACAATTTCTTTGTACATAGGGTTCTTGTGAAAGTATATCTGCCATTCCAATATCATGAAATTAGGAACAGAGGCACACACATGACAGGAAGCCATGGCACCTAAAAAGGAAGCGACCATATGGGGTGCGAAAGGCACGTAATACAAGTTGGCTAAATTAGCAATGCGCTGCGCTTCTCCCAATCCGCCCGCTTTTTGCAAGTCCGGCATTATAACATCTACGGCACCGTTTTCCAATAAAGGTCTAAAACCATGCGCCAAATAATGGTTTTCTCCTGCACAGATCGGTGTACTGGTAGACTCCGTAATTTTTTTATAGGCATCTACATTCTCAGCAGGAATGGGCTCCTCGAGCCACATCATATGAATTGGCTCTAACATTTTTGCCACCTTTTCACCAGTAATGGCATCGTACCTGCCATGCATATCGGCACAAATATCGATAGTTGGACCCACAGCTTCGCGGGTTGCAGCCATTTGATCGTACATGCGTTGTAACTCCGCGGGGCTAGCGGTCCAATTATATGCATCATATTTATTGGGGTCGTTTGCTTGATCTAAATCAAACTTTACCGCCGTAAAACCCATATCCACCGCCTCCTTGGCACTGGCTGCAAAATCCTCAGGTTTGGGTAGTCTACTTTGGTATAAAGCCGTATCCATATACACCCTAATCCTATCCCTAAATTTACCTCCTAATAGTTGATATACCGGTAATCCAAGGGCTTTCCCGGCCAAATCCCAAAGGGCGGTCTCCACCGCGGTTAGAACAGCAACGTACATTCCGGACTGCGCCCCTTCAAAAAAACCAATCCGTCTTATATCTTCAAAAAGTCGGTGGACGTTCAAGGGATTCTTACCTTCCAACCTTTTCCCGAACATCTTCACCAAATGAAAAGTTCCAGGAGTAGCATCCACACCTTCACCGTGACCAACTATATCCTGATTGCTGTATATTTTAACAAAAAGGCTATGCCCTCCCCTAATGTAACCACATTTAATATTTGTTATTTTTAATTCCGATGGAGCCGATAATTTTTGGGTGTTATCAATGGCTTTAGAGTACTCCCTTCCAAAAGTTGCAAAAGGAAGGGTTGTAAGTGTCGTGGCGGCAGCCGCTTTTGTAAAAAATTGTCTTCTTGAGTTTTTCATCGGTCGGTATAGATTTTATAGTATTCTTAACAAATACGAACCTAAAATGACAAAACCCTAAATTTTTAATTAAAAAAACACAACTATCACCTTACCAGGTCCTGTTTTTCAATAATTCTTGAATCTGCTCTTTTGGCACAGGCAATTCATCTATATGATCGTTCAACCATTGAGAGAAATCCTTTTCAATTTCCTCAGACCATCTGTTGTCAATTTGGCCAGGGGTATACTTTTGTTCTCTTAACCTCTGGTGGCCAAACATATCCCTAAGCCTAACAACTTCCGAGGTTTTCACCACTTTCTCAACTAAATGTGGCGGAATGAAGATTACCCCTCCGTCCCTACCTAAAACAACATCACCTGGTATTACAGTAGCCAAACCTATTCTGGTAGGGGTATTAATTCCAATGAGCGTCCTATTCAGTTGTCCGTCCGGATTATTTAGATGATGGGAAGGGTGATAGCTTCTAAAAAAAGAAGTAAAACCACCAATTTCCTTTAGTCCGTCAATATCCCTAATAGCACCATCATACACGATTCCGTTGCCCGTTTTGGCGTAGATTGAGTTCCCAAGGTTGTCTCCAATGGTAGGACCGTCTACATGGGCACCAAATTGATCTACTACATAAACATCTCCCTTTTGCAATAAATCTATGGTCCAGGCATTTTGTGATTTGATCCTACCATCCCGCTTATGTCCTCTTTCATCAATCACCCTATGTATATCAGGCCTTCCAGGAACAAAAACTGCAGTTACCGCCCGGCCTACCAAAACACTGTCCGGATTTATGGTTTGCCACCCCTCTGCATATTGGTATTTAAAATTTTCACCCTTTAGAACTGCCCATGCCTCTTCCAATGTAACTCCTTTCATCCGTTGCAATAAATTATCGGGGACCTTTGGCCTACCATCTTCAAAACGTTCACCTTTCCACTCGGGAGTTAGAAAGATTAGTTCATCTTTAGAGATTTGCTGGGATTGAACCGAAGACAGCAAAAAGAATACAATTAGGCCAAGTAGGACCTTTTCTAAATTGGGAATCAAAATAACTAGTTTACACGATTGAAGAGAGCTATTCACCACCCCGTATGAATACGAAGACAAATTCCATAACCCTAATATTACTTTTGTACACCGGTAAATATGAACTAACTTGTGTCTCTTAAATATTAAGCATGAAAAACATCCTTACCTTACTTACCGTTTTAATTACCTTTCAAACTTTTGCCCAAGATCCCAACCGTTATAAAAAACAAGTTTCTGAGCTTGATACCAAATATGATAGCATTTGGGACCCAACCAAGGAAACAATTGTATTTACAGGAAGTTCCAGTATACGCATGTGGAAGGATGTACAGGAGCGATTTCCAGGTCAACAGGTCATCAATACAGGATTTGGAGGCTCCCAGGCTTCAGATTTACTATACTTTGCCGATAATCTGATTCTGAGATACAAACCTAAACAAGTTTTTATTTACGAAGGGGACAATGATATTCAAGCCAAGAAAAAACCAAACGATGTTATAGCGGATACCAAACAAATCATCAATTTGGTAAGGGAAAGATACCCCGCTACCAATATCGTACTCATTTCCGCCAAACCCAGTATTTCAAGATGGAAATTAAGAGGTAAATACAAAAGATTGAACCGCAAATTCAAAAGAATGGCCCAAAAGGACCCCCTATTGGATTTTGCCGATGTTTGGAAACCCATGTTAGACGGAAGAAAACTTCAAGAAGACTTATTCATTGAAGATGGTCTCCACATGAACCCAAAAGGATACGAAATTTGGTTTGGGGTAATGAAAGATTACATCACAAACTAAACAACCAAAAATAACGTACCATGAAGAAACTTTTAGTGCAATGCTTTGTTCTAGGCATTGCGATTACGGCAACTTTTTCCTGTGAACCGGAAAAGAAAAAGAGAGTCCTAAATCTGCCAAAAACAGATTTGGCCAAGGGAGATTTAATACCGATGCCGCAAAAAATATTGGCTACTGAAAAAGCTTTTGCCTTAGACCAATTTACGGCCATTTATACTTCTGAAAACGCTGTTGGTTTTCCTGAGGCAGGAAAATTCCTAGCCAAATCTATAAAAGCAAAGACAGACCTTGATATCCCTGTAAATGTGGAAGAAGTTCCCAGTAGGGAAGGAATTATTTACATCAATCAATCGGACAGCTTGGAACTGGATATTCCTGAGGCTTATCAATTATACATTACACCGGACTCGGTAATCCTAAATTCCAATACGGCTCAAGGGGCCTTTAGGGGTATACAAACCCTAAGGCAAATTATACCCGAGGTAAGTTTGGATACCATTGCAGATTATAAGGTTTGGCCCATACCTACTGGAAAAATTACGGACAGTCCCGTTTTTGCGTATAGAGGTAGCATGTTAGATGTTGCTCGTCACGTTTTTAGTGTAGACGAGGTTAAGAAATATATTGACTTATTAGCCTATTACAAGTACAATGTTCTTCACCTTCATTTGACGGACGACCAAGGATGGCGGATAGAAATTAAGTCATGGCCCAAACTAACCGAAATTGGCGGTAGCACAGAGGTAGGCGGCGAAAAAGGCGGCTTTTTCACCCAAGAACAATACAAGGATATTGTTGCCTATGCCGCTGAAAGATATATTACCATAGTTCCCGAAGTTGATATGCCGGGCCACACCAATGCCGCTTCTGTTTCCTATCCTTTTTTAAACGGAAACGGAAAAAAAGTAGAACTCTATGAAGGTACCCATGTTGGTTTTAGCACTTTTGATACTAGAAAAGATACCGTATATGCTTTTATTGATGATGTGGTAAGAGAGATTTCTGAGATGACCCCTGGACCTTACTTTCATATTGGCGGTGACGAAAGCCATGTGACCAAGAAAAAAGATTATATCTATTTCGTAGAAAAAGTAGAAAAAATAGTCCACAAGTATGGCAAGACCATGATAGGATGGGATGAAGTAGTAACAGCGGATATTGATTCCAAATCCATAGCTCAATTTTGGTCCAGCAAGAAAAATGCAGATTTGGCAGTTAAAAAAGGAATGAAAATAATTATGTCCCCAGCAAAAAAGGCCTACTTAGATATGCAGTATGATTCGCTTTCCAAGCATGGTCTTCACTGGGCAGCTTTTATTCCCACGGACACGGCCTATATCTGGACCCCAGAAAAATATGAGGGAATTCCTGTAGAAAACATTTTGGGAATTGAAGCACCCCTCTGGTCTGAAACGGTGAGCGATATTGGCGAAGCTGAATATCTTGCCTTTCCAAGAGCTATTGGTTATGCAGAGTTAAGTTGGTCTACCCCCGAAAATCGTAATTGGGAAAATTATAAAATACGATTGGGCAATCAAGCACCCTTTTTAGACCGAATGAACGTAAAGTATTACCCCTCTCCACTTATTGATTGGAAAAAGAGCAAATACACCTACGAGGAAATTAAGAAAGATTAAGGTACGATTCCCGAAAAATGAAGATTAAGGTTGGCGTAATACAGGATAATCCAGTTTTCTTTGATAAGGAGAAAACGTTGGACAAATTACAGACTCTTGTCATTTCTTACGCCAACCAAGGTCACGAACTTTTGGTATTCCCGGAATCCTTCATTCCCGGCTACCCAAGAGGCTTTACATTTGGCACCAAAGTAGGTAGCCGCAGTGAAGAAGGTAGGACCCAATATGCTAAATACTATGAAAATAGTGTGGATTTAGGAGGGCCGGACTTACATAGACTGGAAACCATTTCAAAAGAGAACAATGTCTATTTGATCATTGGCATAACGGAAAAGCAGAATACTAACGGAAGTTTATTTTGTTCCATGGTTTATATATCGCCTACCAATGGATATTTAGGTGTTCACAGAAAAATTAAACCTACGGCTGCAGAGCGTGTTATATGGGCAGAAGCCGATGGTACATCTTTGGTAACGTATGATACTAAAATAGGGAAGCTTGGTGGACTCATCTGTTGGGAAAACTATATGCCTTTGGCAAGAATGGCAATGTTTCAAAAAGGAGTAGAGGTATATATAGCTCCTACGGCCGACTCCCGCGATAACTGGATAGCTACCTTAAAACACATTGCGCTAGAAGGCAGATGTTTTGTTCTGGGTTGCAATCAATATTTCACAAAGGAAATGTATCCAAAAGAATATCAGGATTTTCCTGACGAAGAAGAATCATCCATTTCCAAGGGAGGAAGCGTAATTATATCGCCTATGGGAGAGATTATGGCCGGTCCACTTTTAGATCAGGCAGGTATCGTTTCTGCAGAACTAGACTTAAATCAAGTTATTAGGAGTAAATTGGATTTTGACGTAATTGGGCATTATGCCAGGGAAGATATTTTTAAGCTAACTGTAAAACATCAGCCTGAAATGAAAAAAGAACCTTGAACAAAAAACCCTCGCAATGCGAGGGTTTTACTTATTCTTCTTCAGATGAAGATTTTTCTTCGGGATCGTTAAATTCTGTAATCCCATTATCGTGAAGAATATTATACCACTGTATTACTTTTTTAATATCACTGGCATACACCCTATCTTCATCATAATTGGGTAGTATCTCAAAGAAATACTCCTCTAATTTTATCTTTTCTTCCTTGTGACCAACAGAAGTTTTACCTCCCTTTTCCTTTACTTGAATATTTAGGAAAACCTGTCTTAAGGGAACTTCCTCTTCTAAAGTGTATATAGCTATTTCAGAAAGTACGCTTACGTTGTTTCGCATACTCACGCTAATACGTTTCTTGTCCAATAAGGATTCCGCAACAAAACCGGTACGCGTCTGCGTTACTAATTTATAAAGGCCTGGTTTGCCTCCAATAGATAAAACTTTGTCTAAACTCATATAGAAATTTACGTTTTAGGAGCGCAAAATTATACTTTTAGCTGGATTAGGGTAAAATTTAACGTCCTTTTTTCATATTAGGAAAACGCATGCGATATTCTACGTTAATTTTTCCTTTTGAAATATTGCTAAGCTTACTCTTTAGCATTCTCTTTTTTAGGGGGCTAAGTTTATCTGTGAACAACACACCTTCTATATGGTCATATTCATGCTGTATGACACGTGCCAATAGGCCATCATAGGTTTCTGTGTGTTCTTTAAAGTTCTCATCTAAATAATTGATGGTCAAGGTATCCTTTCGCTTCACATCTTCACGAACATCCGGTATACTTAAGCAACCTTCATTAAAGGCCCATTCAGTTCCGGTTTCCTCTTCTATGTAGGCATTGATAAAAACCTTCTTGAACCCATTAAGTTGTTTTTGCTCTTTTTTAGAAAGGTCTTCATCATTGGCAAAGGGAGTCGTATCTACCAAAAATATTCTTATAGGAAGTCCAATTTGAGGAGCGGCCAATCCCACTCCACTCGCGTTGTACATGGTCTCCCACATGTTTTCCAACAATTCGTCCAACTTAGGATAATCTTCCGAAATATCCTCTCCTACTTTTCTTAAAACCGGGTCGCCATAGGCAACAATGGGTAATATCATTTGATTTTATTTAAATAATCTTGCAAAATTATGGTCGCGCTGATCTGGTCTACCAAAGCTTTGTTCTTACGCTGCTTTTTTTTGAGTCCTCCTGCAACCATGCTCTTTACTGCCAATTTAGAGGTGAACCGCTCATCTTGGCGTTCTATGGGGATATTGGGAAAAACGGACTTCAGGCTCAATATGAACTCCTGAATATAAACCTCGGATTGCGAAGGGGAATTATCCATTTGTTTAGGCTCCCCTATAATGAACCGTTCAACATTTTCTTGTGCCAAATAGTCCTTAAGAAAATCAACTACCTTCTCCGTGGGTTCTGTAGTTAGGCCTGAGGCAATGATTTGAAGTTCATCCGTTACGGCTATTCCCGTTCTTTTCTGTCCAAAATCCAAAGCCAATAGTCTTCCCAAGCCTAATTTTTTGCCAAAAATAACTCATAAATTGTTATAAGCGTAAAATTGGGCGTCTAAATGAGTATGCTAGCTTATATTTGCATCGCTTTAACAGCCACTTCACAAAGAAGTTTGAATTTTTAGACAACAAAATCAAAAGAATATAACACCATGACGGAATTAAGGAAAACCATAGAGAATGCTTGGGAAAACAGGGAACTTTTAAAGGAAGCATCTACCCAAGATGCCATTAGAGAAGTTATCAATCTTTTGGATTCCGGTGAATTACGTTGTGCAGAACCTACTGAGAATGGTTGGCAAATTAATGAATGGGTTAAAAAAGGTGTAGTGCTCTATTTTCCCATTCAAAAAATGGAAACCCTGGAAGCCGGAATTTTTGAGTATCATGATAAAATTCCCTTGAAAAAGGGTTATCAAGAAAAAGGGATTAGGGTTGTACCTCACGCTGTTGCTAGACACGGTGCCTATATTTCCTCGGGTACCATTTTAATGCCGTCTTATGTGAATATTGGTGCTTATGTAGATGAAGGAACCATGGTTGATACTTGGGCCACCGTTGGAAGCTGTGCCCAAATCGGTAAAAATGTCCACTTAAGTGGAGGTGTTGGCATTGGAGGTGTTTTAGAGCCTTTACAGGCAGCACCCGTCATTATTGAAGATAATTGTTTTATAGGATCTAGGTGTATTGTTGTAGAGGGGGTACGTGTGGAAAAGGAGGCCGTACTAGGTGCCAATGTAGTATTGACCGCTTCTACCAAAATAATAGATGTAACTGGAGATAGCCCTGTTGAACTAAAAGGTAGGGTTCCGGCAAGGTCAGTTGTTATACCGGGGAGTTACACCAAGAAATTTGCCGCAGGCGAATTTCAGGTGCCATGTGCTTTGATTATTGGAACGCGAAAAGAAAGCACCAATAAGAAGACATCCTTGAATGATGCCCTACGTGAGTATGATGTTGCTGTATAAATTGTAGGATTTTTTTGATTAAACATAATTTTTTTGTTTTTTCTTTGTTATTAAAGGGTAGGATTTTTATTGAGCCTGAAAACGCAACCTTTTCAGTTCTTTTTAATCTACAGAGTAGTATGCTTAACCAAACCCAAATAATCGCAAATGCCAAAGGACAACAAAAAAGTATCGGCCCTAATCATTACCTATAACGAAATAGGCTATATTGAAAAGTGTGTAGAATCTGTTGAATTTGCAGACGAGATTATTGTTGTTGATTCCTATAGTACGGACGGTACTTATGAGTATTTAAAGGCACATCCCAAGGTTAGGGTCATACAACATCCTTTTTCCAACTTTACCCAACAAAAATCATTTGCATTGGATCAGGCCTCCAATGACTGGGTTTTGTTTTTGGATGCAGATGAAGTA
Source organism: Euzebyella saccharophila (assembly GCF_014855495.1). Classification (GTDB taxonomy): domain Bacteria; phylum Bacteroidota; class Bacteroidia; order Flavobacteriales; family Flavobacteriaceae; genus Euzebyella; species Euzebyella saccharophila. The sequence goes on from NZ_JACYFJ010000004.1 coordinate 166,234, forward strand.
GTTTCCCAAAAACTACAATACGAGATTGTTGAAACCATTGAAAGTAATCCGGAGGACGTTGCCTTTTGGTTCTATAGAAAATTTATGTTCGAGAACAGTCCGCTACATTTCAGTGGTTGGCAAACAGATAAAAACTATAGGCTTTTTAGAAAAAGTAAGGCTCGATTTTCCGATAAAAAAATAGTGCATGAAACCTTGGTTGTTCAAGGCACTTCGGGAATCTTAAAAAATAAGCTTACCCATTACTGCTACAAGAGCTTTGAGGATTATAAATCCAAGATGCTAAAATATGGCAGATTAAAAGCGAAAGAAGACTTTTATAGGGAGAACAGGTACAATGTACTATCTTTAATATTTAAACCTGCTTGGAAGTTTTTTAATCACTACATTATACGTTTGGGGATTTTAGATGGGCGAAAAGGTATCACCATTTGTTATCTAAACGCCTTGGGTGATTTGGAAAGATATAGAGAATTGAAAAAGCTGGAAAAGAAAAATGAGCTTGCCTATTATTTGGTAATGCCGTGATAGGTCCAAACACTTTTGTTTTGTCTTACCTCTCTTCTAATTACTTGATTTTTGGCAATTGCTTCAGGGGTTTTATAACCTCGAGCATGATCTAAATGTACACAGACAGCACTATATCTCAATTGCTTGGATTTTACCCCAAAATTAAATAGTCGCTCACCAAATTCACGGTCTTCCCCACCATATTGCATACGTTCATCAAAGCCGTTCACATTGTAGATATCCTTTTTCCAACCTGAGGAATTATGGCCGTTCCAACTGGCGTTTGTTGGCGTGAAAGTGTTGAACAAGGTTGAAATAAAGCCCCTTGCCGTAAGTTTATTGTTTTTAAAGGTTTTTGGTATACCCATTTCCTTTAACCATTGTATATTGAAACAGTTTTGTTCCTCAATATCCTTTAATGTTATGGCTTTGGAAATATTCATTGGCAGCATGTAATATCCACCAGAAATAAAATAGCCAGGTTCTTTATTAATGTAATGTACCTGGACAAAATCTTCCCTTGGAATGCAATCCCCATCGGTCATAATCACATATTCTGCACTACAAGATTTTACCGCTTTGTTGAGAATCCTACACTTTTGGAAGCCATCATCTTCCTGCCAAACGTGTTTTATTGGAAACTTGACCTTTTTTTCAATTTTCTCAATGAGTTGCTTTGTTTCTTCTCCACTACCGTCATCGGCAATAACCACTTCAAAATCCTTATATGTTTGGCAATGGAAACCCCAAAGAACTTTTTCCAACCACTCCGGATGGTTATAGGTACTAACGATAACACTTACCGTACTCATGAAGAACAATTTAATTTTAGCTACTTTTGCAAATGTAGTTTTTTGAGGTCCATTCCCAATAACAATTTTTTAAATTATATGAAGCGAACCTACGTTGGCTCCACAATTTACCACATCTATCTTTCGCTTCTTCATATAGTAAAAGACAGCAATTTTGATTCTGTTGAAAGAGGAGATAACCTTCTCTTCTTGGTGGAAAGCACTCCTTTAATAGAAACACTTATCCCCAGTCTAAAAAAGAACTTTTTTAGGGATGTTCACATTATTTCCAAGCGTAAAATCCACAAGAATGATGTAGGACCTTTCAATTATGCGTTTAGACGAAAGGGTAGACTACTACCCTATTTAAGAGAGAAGCATCCGGTTTTGGTTAAAGAGCATTCTTTTATAGAGAACTCAGACCTATTTTTATGTGACACAGATTCTTCAAAAAGCTATTTCTTGTACACTTATGGACACAAGAAGATAAACATGATTGAAGATGGGGCTAGGACCTATTGCCAGCGGCACTCCAAATTTGAACAATTTTATAGGGAATTTATTACCGGTACACCCATTGGTGGCGGATTTGATGAAGAAATTGACACCATTTATGCTCAATTTCCAGAAAGGCTTCCTGCAGGTATAAAGGAAAAAGCAGTTGAACTTAATATAAGTAAGATATGCTCGAAGTTAACTCAGCAAACCAAAGATGAAATTTTTGATTTATTCTTACCCAACAGTTCACTTACCATTAACAACCCAAACAGCGCCTTGATTCTTACGCAACCTATTTCGGAAGATAAGGTTATAGCAAATGAGCAAGAAAAGATATCCATTTACAGGAATATTATTTCAAAAATTCCTGAGGGGATGCATATAGTTTTAAAAACCCATCCAAGAGAACGTACCCAATATGAAAAACATTTGAAGGGTATCACTGTTTTGCCTGGACTTTTTCCTATTGAAATACTAACCTTAAAAGACGGTTTCTACTTTAAAAAAGGATATACTCTATTTTCTACAGCTCTCAATAATTTGGATATGGTTGAAGAGCGGTTTTTTTTAGGTAAAGAATATTTGGATAAATTTACCTCCAAATCAACTCGCAACCTTATAAAAAATATGGTTGTAAACCCATAGAATTCCATATATGGCCTACAAAACAATTGGATTTATTCCTTTAAGAAAAAACTCAAAAGGTATTCCCGGCAAAAACAAAAAAAAGCTTTTAGGAAGACCTTTATTTACTTGGGTCTTAACAGAAGCTATATTCTCAAAACTAGACGAAATCTATGTTTTTACAGATGACGAATATATTATTGAATACATAAACGCGAATTTTCGTTGGACCAATAAAGTTAAAGCCTTAAAACGCTCTGAGGAGAATGCATCTGATACGGCATCTACCGAAGCGGCGATGATGGAGTTTAGTAATGATCATAATATTGATTTTGACGTTTTCTGCTTGTTACAAGCTACTTCTCCCCTAACAACTAGGAAGGACATCAATGAAGCATTGGATAAGCAAAAACTGGACAAATTAGATGCAGTACTCAGTGTAGTCAAAACGCATAGATTTATCTGGTCCAATGAGGGTAGAGCGCTCAATTATGATTATAAGAAGAGACCTCGTAGACAAGATTTCAAAGGACTTCTTATAGAGAACGGAGCTATTTACTGCACCTCAAAAAATGCACTTTTAAAGTCTAAAAACAGACTAAGTGGCCAAATTGGACTCATTGAAATGGATGAGGATACATTGACCGAAATTGATTCTGAAACAGATTGGTTGTTAATTGAACAGCTATTGGTCAACAAATTTAAGACTGATAAATCTTCACGGCGTATCAACTATCTTATTTTAGATGTTGATGGGGTTTTTACAGATGGTAGGGTTCATTTTTCTTCAGAAGGAGAACTCTCAAAAGTTTTTGACATGCGAGACGGTATGGGTCTTGAAATTCTAAGACAGCACGGTGTTCAAGTCATTGTAATGACTTCGGAGCAATCTGAGGTGGTTGCCAAGAGAATGGCAAAACTTCAAATCGAAGATGTTTTTTTAGGTGTTAAAGACAAGTACTCCCTATTAAGTCACCTCTGCTCTCAACGAAAAATAGTTCCTCAAGAAATAGCCTATGTGGGGGACGATATTAATGACTGGAGCAACATGTTGCGGGTTGGGTGGTCTTTTTGTCCGGCCAATGCCACCAAAACAATCAAATATCACGCAGATATGGTTCTTAACAATAATTCCGCTTCTGGAGCTATTAGAGAAACCTCGGAATTTATTATCAACTACAATTTAAGATTTAATGACTTATAAAAAACCCTACGTAATTGCAGAAATTGGTTGTAACCATAAAGGGGATATTAAAATTGCCAAAGAGCTCATTAATATGGCAAAAATTTTTGGCAATGCAGACGCTGTAAAATTTCAAAAAAGAAACAACAAGGAGTTATTGACAGAGGTACAGTATGCCGCTCCGCACCCGAATCCTTCCAATTCCTATGGTGATACGTACGGCGAACACAGGGAGTTTTTGGAATTTACGGTTGAGCAGCATAAAGAGTTAAAGGAATATTGTGAAGAATTAGGAATCACGTATTCCACTTCTGTATGGGAAACAACTTCAGCAAAAGAAATTGCTAGTTTAAATCCTGAGTTCATTAAAATTCCATCAGCCTGCAACAATAACTACGAGATGTTAGGTTGGTTATGTGACAATTATAAGGGGGAAATTCATATTTCAACAGGCATGACCACCAAAGATGAAATTGAATCCATTATAAATTTCTTCGAGGAAAGAAAACGAAACAAAGATTTAGCGGTATATAATTGTACTTCTGGCTACCCGGTGCCGTTCAAAGATGTTTGTCTTTTGGATATTTTGAAGTTAAAGGAAAAATATGAACATAGGGTTAAAAGCATTGGTTTCTCTGGGCATCATCTTGGTATTGCCATAGATGTTGCTGCATATACATTGGGGGCACATATTATCGAAAGACATTATACCTTAGACAGAACGTGGAAAGGTACGGACCATGCAGCTTCTCTTGAACCCATGGGCCTAAGAAAACTTTGCAGGGATTTAAAAGCTACTTATGAAGCCTTAACCTTTAAACAACAGGATATTCTCGATATTGAGGATGTTCAACGAAAAAAATTAAAATATCAGAAGTAATGCCTACCGCCTTTTCCCAAGAAATAAACAACTGCGTAGAGGTCCTAAAAAATGGTGGGCTCATACTCTACCCTACGGATACGGTCTGGGGAATTGGCTGTGACGCAACCAATAAAGAAGCGGTTAAGAAGGTTTATGACTTAAAAAACCGGGAGGATAGCAAGGCTTTGATCTGCTTGGTAGGAAATGACGGCATGCTGGAGAAACACGTGGAAAATGTACCGGACCTAGCTTATGATCTTATTGACCTATCTACAAAGCCTACTACCATTATTTACGACCATCCCAAGGGTATTGCCAAGAACTTGGTAGCAAGTGACAATACATTAGCTATCAGGGTTGCGTCGGATAAATTTTGTCAGTACCTAATCAATAAATTTAGAAAGCCCATTGTTTCTACCTCGGCAAACATCTCCGGGCAACCTACACCTAAGTCTTTCGATGAAATTAGCAGCGCAATTTTAAAAGGTGTAGACTATGTGGTAAATTTGCAGCCCGAACATCAAAATTCGGTACCATCGTCCATTATAAAATTGAGCAATGATGGTACGGTAAAGGTCATTAGGGAGTAATGTAAAGAAAGTAGGATCCCTTAATCCAGGAGGATTCCGTTAAATGCTATCAATTGAACCATCAAGAGGCTTTAGAAAATCCAATATTTAAAATTGTTTCCGCTGCCGCGGATGAATTAGGGGTAACCGCTTATGTTATTGGTGGCTACGTAAGGGACTATTTGCTACAAAGAGGAATACCAAAGGACATTGATATTGTTGCCATTGGCAGCGGTATTGAGCTAGCAAAAGCCGTAGCTGACAAATTAAAGGGAAAGCCCCAAGTTTCCATTTTCAAGAATTTTGGTACGGCCATGCTCAAACATGAAGGTATTGAATTGGAGTTTGTGGGAGCTAGAAAGGAAAGCTACCAAAGAAATAGCCGAAAACCTATTGTAGAAAACGGCACTTTACAGGACGATCAAGACAGACGTGATTTTACCATCAATGCCTTGGCCCTATCATTGAACGCTTCAGACTTTGGGAAATTATTAGATCCATTCAATGGAGTTGCAGATTTACAGGAGCAGATTATTAGAACCCCTTTAGAACCGGGCATTACTTATAGTGATGACCCCTTGCGAATGATGCGCGCCATTAGGTTTGCCACACAATTGAACTTTACTATAGAATTAAAGTCGTTACAAGCCATCACTTCTCATAAGGAGAGAATCAAAATTATATCCAAAGAGCGAATTGTAGATGAACTGAATAAAATTATGGCCAGTCCAAAGCCCTCCAAAGGCTTTGCCCTTTTAAATAAAACAGAGCTTTTATCATACATTTTACCGGAATTGACCGCTCTACAAGGTATTGAGGAAAAGGAAGGTCAGCGCCATAAGGACAATTTTTGGCATACCTTGGAAGTCGTTGATAATATTTCGAAAGAAACTGATAATCTTTGGTTACGCTGGGCGGCTTTATTGCATGATATAGGCAAAGCACCTACTAAAAAGTTCCATAAGAAAATAGGGTGGACTTTTCACGGTCATGAATTTGTGGGAAGTAAAATGGTGTACAAGCTCTTCAAACGCTTGAGAATGCCCCTCAATGACAAAATGAAGTACGTTCAAAAAATGGTTTTGATGAGTTCGAGGCCACAGATACTTTCTGAAGATTTTGTAACGGATTCTGCCGTAAGGCGCTTGGTATTTGAAGCAGGGGACCATGTAGACGACTTGATGACGCTATGCGAGGCAGACATTACTACCAAGAACTCCAAGAAACAAAAGAAATATAAGAACAACTTTAAGCTTGTACGCCAAAAGATCAAAGAAGTTGAAGAACGTGATCATATTAGAAATTTTCAGCCACCAGTAAGCGGCGAAGAAATTATGGACACCTTTAATCTTAAACCCTCTCGGGAAATTGGCTTAATCAAAGATGCTATCAAGGAAGCCATACTAGAAGGTGAAATCCCAAATGAATATGAAGCTGCTAAGAATTTTATGCTTCAAAAAGGAAAGGCACTCGGTCTAACGACCAAAAATTAGTTTTACGAAAGAAATCCCCCAATTTTTGTTTGGTAAGTCAGTGGTAAATAGTATGATGACAGAACTCCTTTTAAACTACCATCAATAACCCTAACACTTTTAAGTGTAGTAGATAATTACAATGAGTAAAACTAAAAAGTCTAACCATACTACTGTCTGATATAATTATTGATAAACATCAAAAAAATTAGGGTTTACATCATTATACTAACATCACTCAACAATATTATGGAGAAAGGTAGACTTTAGTATAAATTTGATTAACCTACGAATTTTATAATATTATTCTTACAATTTAATAGGGGTTATAAATAATAATATCACACATTCCTATGTCTTTTAAAGGAATATTATTAAGGTTAGAAGTTTAATTGGATAACTTTAATCTAAAAATTAATGTAGGTCAATCATCGCGTAAATAAAGAATCATGAAGAAACTAATGCTAACCATTACCCTAATTGGTATCACCTGCTTTACTGGATGGGCCCAACAAGATGCCCAATATACGCAGTACATGTACAATACTATGGCAGTAAATCCAGCATATGCTGGCTCTAGAGGGGTATTAAGTATTGCAGGGCTCCATAGGTCCCAATGGATTGGCCTAGACGGTGCCCCCAAAACCCAGACCCTTAATTTTCATAGTCCGGTTTCTGAACGGGTGGGTATAGGCCTTTCCATTGTCAATGATGAAATTGGAAACGGAACCAATCAAGAAACCTATTTTGATGGCGTGTTTTCCTATACCATTCCTTTAGCCAGGGAAGCAAAACTCTCTTTTGGGGTCAAGGCCTCTGCCCATCTCTTAAATGTAGATTTCAACAAATTGGCAAATTATAACAATGAAGCTAGCTCATTGGGTTTAAGCAATATTGACCGTAAATTTTCACCCAATTTTGGAGCCGGAGTTTATTATCATACAGACAATGCCTATATTGGATTGTCCGTACCTAATTTCCTAAAGACAAAGCATTTTGATGATTCTTCTTCCAGCACTTCCTTTTTGGCGGAAGAGCGTATGAATATCTATATGATTGCGGGATATATCTTTGACATCCACCCTATCTGGAAATTTAAACCTGCCGCACTCGTTAAGGCTGTTAGCGGTGCTCCGTTGCAAGTAGATCTATCCGCTAACTTTTTATATAATGAAAAGTTTACTCTGGGAGCAGCCTATAGGTGGGATGCAGCTGTAAGTGCTATGTTCGGTTTTCAATTGACCGACCAATTTCTAGTAGGTCTAGCCTATGATAGGGAAGTAACGGAACTAGGCGGAACAAGATTTAATGATGGTTCCTTTGAAATCATGCTTAGATATGAATTCCTTACAAGGTATAAGCGTGTCATTACCCCAAGATTCTTCTAAACCAGCAATGATGAAAAAGAAATATGTAACAATTTTTGCATTCTCCTTGCTAATAGGAAGCGTAGGATATGGCCAGTCTCAAAAAGCACGTAAAGCAGATAAGGCTTACGATCAATTAGCCTACCAAAATGCCATTGAAAGTTATGAGACCCTAGTTAAAAAAGGGTATTCAGATGAAGAAATCTACAAGAATCTAGGTGATGCCAATTATTTAAATGCTAATTATGCGGAGGCTGCCAATTGGTACGGAAAATTGTTCATAAAAGATAACGAACCAGCAAGTGCAGACCATATGTACCGCTATGCACAATCTTTAAAATCCAGCGGAGAATACGAAGCATCCAATATTTGGATGGAAAGATTTGAAGACGCTATTGATACTGATTTACGGGCAAAAAACTACAATGAAAATCAGGATTATTTAGAAAAAATTGAGCGTATGTCCGGTCGGTATACCATAGAAAATATTCCTATTAATTCACCAGAATCTGATTTTGCGCCCTCACTTAAAGATCAAGAACTTATTTTTTCAACCGCTAGGGACACCGGCAAAACATTTAGAAACATTCATGAGTGGACAAACCGTTCCTTTCTAAACTTGTACAAGGCAACTTTCAACAATGGAACTTTCTCAAATGCAGAAAGATTGCCTAAAAGTATGAACAAGAAAACGCATGAATCTACCACAGCTTTTACCAAGGATGGGAAAACCGTTTACTTTACAAGAAATAATTCCGAGAAAGGTAAATTCGCACGAGATAATGAAGGGGTAAGTCGACTTAAAATTTATAGGGCCACCATAGAGGGAGATGAGTGGAAAGACATCACAGAATTACCATTTAATGGCGATGAATTTTCTACGGCCCACCCTACCCTTAATCCAGATGAAACCAAGTTGTACTTTGCATCAGATAGAGAGGGTACCTACGGCGCTTCGGACATATATGTGGTTGATGTAAACGAAGACGGAAGTTTTGGAACGCCAAAAAATCTCGGAAACTCCATCAATACGGAATCTCGTGAAACTTTTCCATTTGCAGCAAAAAATGATATTCTCTATTTTGCTTCAGATGGTCACCCAGGACTTGGGGGACTGGATATATTCGCCGTACAAATAAGGGGAGATGAAATCTCGGAAATCATCAACTTGGGCAAACCCCTAAATGGTGAGCAAGATGATTTTTCTTTCTATTATAGCGAAGAATCCGGAAGTGGCTTTTTCGCTTCCAATAGAGATGGAGGCGTAGGTAGTGATGATATTTACTCCTTCCAAGAACACGAACCCATAACATTCGAGTGCACTTCGTTAATCAACGGAATAGTTTTGGATAAAGAAAAAAACTTGCCTCTAGCTAATGCAAAGGTCCTAATAGTGGACAAGACTGAAAAAATTGTGACTGAAAGCATAACTGATAGGGATGGTAGATTTTCAGCCAATGTGGATTGTAACGCTAAACAATTAAAAGTAGTAGCCTCTAAAGAAGACTATGATTCTAGTGAAAAATCCTGGGTGGCCACCCAAAATTCAGATGAAATAGTAAACCTAAAACTTACTAAATCCCTTAAGGCAGCTCCGGTTGGTACAAATCTCATTACGTATCTCAATTTGCAACCTATCTATTTTGATTTGGATAAGGATGTCATTAGAACGGATGCCATGCAAACTTTGGAAAAGGTAATTGCCTATTTAAATACATTTCCAAATACAAGAATAGAAGTACAATCGCATACAGATGTTAGAGCCAGCGAAAGCTATAATCTCAATTTAAGTGCGAGAAGGGCAAAAAATACGGTTGCTTACCTTATTGCCAATGGAGTTGAGGAGAATAGATTAGAAAGTAAAGGATATGGTGAATCTCAATTGGTAAACAACTGTGAAACCAGTTCATCCTGCACAGATAAAAGGCATGAAGAAAACAGACGATCCGAGTTTATCGTAATTAAATAAATTTTCGCGTAAATTTTTCCAAACCCTTCTTCTGAAGGGTTTTTTTGTACCTCAAGTGAGATAAAATTCATGATAAACCGGTACATCAATAGGTGGTTTCAACAAAATAAAAAGGTTATACATCTATTCCACAGGAGTATACAACATATAATTCCTCAACCCCATTATTGCCTTTAATTTTATCGTTTTCAATGTTGTAGACTTTCAATTGAAGCGGGAGTCCATTTAAATATTCCCTATTGGTGAATAATCTTAAAAAATTTCTGGGGCTCCTTTTCTTATTTCTAATTAACATTTTTGGAAACGCCCAGCAAACCACAAATTGGACATCGGTTTCATCAACCGTATGGGAATCCTTTTCGTCTGACGGGTTGGTTCGGGTAGAATGTAGGGTCACGGGCGGTGTATCCATTCTAGGAAATGAAACCATGGGCTGTGTAGATGCATCTACCTACAGCGACCCTTCCATTTTTGGAAGCAATTCGCTTGAAATTGAAGTCAATAGTTTTAATGCTGGCACGCTTACATTTAACTTTTTCGATGCCACTACCGGCGATCCTGTTTTTATTGTACAACCTATTCTACATGTAGATAAAGTCGGAACTATTTCCGTTGTTCCATTATTATCCGGCACAGCTACGGCAAATTTTAACCTTAATAATGGTACTTGGACAGAAATTAGTTCCAACGGTCCGATTTTTAATTCAACACCAACCCTATTTAATATAGATGACAATGCATTGCTATTGACCCCTGGGGGAGAATGCAATAATGGGGTAGACCAAGGAACCGGAGGGGGAAGTATGCGACTGAATCATCCAAGACATGCGATCGCAATGAATGTTAATATGTCTGGAGGACTGTTATCCTTATTAAACGCACAAGACGAAGTCGAATTTGTGCTCTCCGACCTAATTATTGCAGAACCTTCCATTGAAGCCACTAAAACGGTGACCGAAAGTTACTCGGCACCTGTAAGTGCAGGCGACCAAATTTCCTATGAAATAGAAATAACAAACACCGGAAATGTCACTCTAAACAACATTTCGCTAAACGATACTTTTACTGATGTGGATGGCAATACTTTAAGCCTAACTAGTGCACCAAGCCACACTAATTCTACCATGGGGTCACCAGATGGCACGCTCCAACCAAATGAAGTGGCGACCTATATTGCCGGTTATACCATGGTTACGAACGACTTACTTCATGGCGGATTTTTAAATCAGGTAACGGTTACTGCCGATAGTCCATATGGTCCGGCCGATACTACCGATATCTCCGATGATGGATTGGATAGTGATGACAATACGGAAAATGATGTTACGGAAAGCTACTTTCCAGTTCCGATTGATGATACAGCAAACACAGATGAAGACAATCCGGTACAAATCGATGTTGTAGTAAATGATGATTTTAGTGGAAACGGACTTGCAACTAACGACATCTTCTTGGTAAGCACTCCCAGTAATGGAACGGTGGCCTTATTTATTAATGGTACACCAAACAATCCACTTGACGATTATTTTGTGTATACCCCTGCGACCGATTTTTCTGGAACGGATACTTTTAATTACGGTATTATGGACGGGAAAGGATATATAGGTCATGCTACGGTGAACGTGACTATAAATTCTTGTCCCGAAGCTGGATTAAATTCAAGCTTACAAATTTGCGAAGGAAGCACTCCTAGTGATTCCGATTTGTTCAACGCCTTGGGAGGTTCCCCTGATACCGGCGGTACGTGGACCAAAAATCCTAGTGGCTCCTACACCTACTCTATCACCGGGACCGCCCCTTGTTCGTCAACTAGCGAAGCGACTGTATTCATTACCGAACAGGCTTCTCCCAACGCCGGAACCGATGGTACCTTGACCATTTGTGAAGGAGAAACCGTTACCGAGGCACAACTTTTTGCGCAGTTGGGGAATTCTCCCGATACCGGAGGGACATGGTCCCCTGCCCTTGCCGGTGCTGGAACCTATACCTATACCGTGGTGGCAACATCGCCATGTTCCGTGGACGATACGTCGGAAGTGGTGGTCACCGAACAGGCTGCTCCCAACGCCGGAACCGATGGAACTTTGACCATATGCGAAGGAGAAATTGTCACCGAAGCACAACTTTTTGCGCAGTTGGGAAATTCGCCAGATTCCGGGGGGACCTGGTCACCTGCGCTCGCCGGTGCCGGAACCTACACCTATACCGTGGCAGCGACATCACCCTGTACCGTGGACGAGACCTCCGAAGTGGTGGTCACCGCACAAGCTGTACCCAATGCCGGAACCGATGGTACTTTGACCATCTGTGATGGGGAAACCGTCACCGAAGCACAACTTTTTGCCCGGTTGGGAAATTCTCCCGATTCCGGAGGGACATGGTCCCCTGCCCTTGCCGGTGCCGGGACCTACATCTATACCGTGGCGGCAACATCACCTTGCACGACCGATGATACGTCCGAAGTGGTGGTCACTGCACAGGCTAATCCCAACGCCGGAACCGATGGTACTTTGACCATTTGTGAAGGAGAAACCGTTACGGAAGCACAACTTTTTGCCCAATTGGGAAATTCTCCAGATTCCGGAGGAACCTGGTCGCCCGCCCTTGCCAGTGCCGGAACCTACATCTATACCGTGGCGGCAATTTCGCCCTGTACCGTGGACGATACGTCGGAAGTGGTTGTCACTGCACAGGCTGCTCCCAACGCCGGAACCGATGGAACTTTGACCATTTGTGAAGGAGAAACCGTTACCGAAGCACAACTTTTTGCACAGTTGGGGAACTCTCCCGATTCCGGAGGCACCTGGTCGCCTGCCCTTGCCGGTGCCGGAACCTACACCTATACCGTGGCAGCGACATCACCCTGTACCGTGGACGATACGTCGGAAGTGGTGGTCACCGCACAAGCTACGCCCAATGCGGGAACCGATGGTACTTTGACCATATGTGAAGGCGAAACCGTCACCGAAGCACAACTTTTTGTCCAGTTGGGGAACTCTCCCGATTCCGGAGGGACCTGGTCACCTGCGCTCGCCGGTGCCGGAACCTACACCTATACCGTGCCAGCGACATCACCCTGTACCGTGGACGAAACCTCCGAAGTGGCGGTCATTGCACAGGCTGCACCCAACGCCGGGACCGATGGCACTTTGACCATCTGTGAAGGAGAGACCATTACCGAAGCACAACTTTTTGCCCAGTTGGGGAACTCTCCCGATTCCGGAGGGACCTGGTCGCCTGCCCTTGCCGGCGCCGGAACCTATACCTATACCGTGACGGCAACATCACCATGTTCCGTGGATGATACCTCCGAAGTGGTGGTCATCGCACAGGCCGCTCCCAATGCTGGAACCGATGGTACTTTGACCATTTGTGATGGGGAAACCGTTACGGAAGCACAACTTTTTGCCCAGTTGGGGAACTCTCCCGATTCCGGAGGGGCATGGTCACCTGCGCTCGCTGGTGCCGGAACCTATACCTATACCGTGACGGCAACATCACCATGTTCCGTGGACGATACCTCCGAAGTGGTGGTCATCGCACAGGCCGCTCCCAATGCTGGAACCGATGGTACTTTGACCATTTGTGATGGGGAAACCGTTACGGAAGCACAACTTTTTGCCCAGTTGGGGAACTCTCCCGATTCCGGAGGGGCATGGTCACCTGCGCTCGCTGGTGCCGGAACCTATACCTATACCGTGACGGCAACATCACCATGTTCCGTGGACGATACCTCCGAAGTGGTGGTCATCGCACAGGCCGCTCCCAATGCTGGAACCGATGGTACTTTGACCATTTGTGATGGGGAAACCGTTACGGAAGCACAACTTTTTGCCCAGTTGGGGAACTCTCCCGATTCCGGAGGGGCATGGTCACCTGCCCTTGCCGGCGCCGGAACCTATACCTATACCGTGACGGCAACATCACCTTGCACGACCGATGATACCTCCGAAGTGGTGGTCACCGCACAAGCTGCTCCCAATGCGGGAACGGATGGCACTTTGACCATCTGTGAAGGCGAAACCGTCACCGAAGTACAACTTTTTGCCCAATTGGGGAACTCTCCCGATTCCGGAGGGACATGGTCGCCTGCCCTTGCCGGCGCCGGAACCTATACCTACACCGTAGCGGCAACTTCGCCTTGCACTACTGACGATATATCCGAGGTAATCGTAACATCACAGGCTAATCCCAATGCGGGAACCGATGGCAATTTGACCATTTGTGATGGGGAAACCGTTACGGAAGCACAACTTTTTGCCCAGTTGGGGAACTCTCCCGATTCCGGAGGAACCTGGTCCCCTGCCCTTTCTGGTGCAGGCACCTATACCTATACCGTGACGGCAACATCACCTTGCACTACTGACGACACGTCGGAAGTGGTGGTCACCGCACAGGCCGCTCCCAATGCGGGAACCGATGGTACTTTGACCATTTGTGAAGGCGAAACCATTACCGAAGCACAACTTTTTGCCCAGTTGGGGAACTCTCCCGATTCCGGAGGGGCATGGTCACCTGCGCTCGCTGGTGCCGGAACCTATACCTATACCGTGACGGCAACATCACCTTGCACGACCGATGATACCTCCGAAGTGGTGGTCACCGCACAAGCTGCTCCCAATGCGGGAACGGATGGCACTTTGACCATCTGTGAAGGCGAAACCGTCACCGAAGTACAACTTTTTGCCAAGTTAGGGAACTCTCCCGATTCCGGAGGGACCTGGTCGCCTGCGCTCGCCGGTGCCGGAACCTACACCTATACGGTGGCAGCGACATCACCTTGTACTACTGACGACACGTCTGAAGTGGTGGTCACCGCACAGGCTAATCCCAACGCCGGAACCGATGGTACCTTAACCATTTGTGAAGGAGAAACCGTTACCGAAGCACAACTTTTTGCCCAGTTGGGGAACTCTCCCAATTCCGGGGGAACTTGGTCGCCCGCCCTCGCAGGTACCGGAACCTACACCTATTCTGTGGCCGGTAATGCCTGTACCAATAGCACCTCACAAGTGGAAGTATTTGAAGAAAAACGTCCGGACGCGGGTACTAGTATTACCTTGGAATTATGTATGGGAGAAGTGGTTTCAACAAACCAATTGTTCAACCTATTGCAAACGACCGACACTCGCGGTTCTTGGAATCCGAATCCCGAGGGTGCCTCCGAGGGAAGTTTCACGTATTCAATACCCGGAACTATTTGTTCAAGTTCTTCGGCGACCATAACAATTATTCAATCAAATCTTGATAGCGACGGTGACACCGTATTGGATTGTCAGGAAAATATAGATGGTACAGATCCAACCGATGATTGCAATTCTCTAAATGGAATGCCATTACCTCAAAGTGATTGTGATAACGACTAGTTAACGGAGGAGGAAGAAGCCTTGCTTGGTACCGACCCTACGAACACTGACACTGATGGAGATGGTGTTATTGACGGCATGGAAGTGACCGACAATACGGATCCCCTTGACCCTTGTGATTTCCTATTAGTAAGCCAAACTGTGGAACCTTCACCAGAATGGAAAAATCAGGATTGCGATATGGACGGCCTAAACAACGAAGATGAAATGGAGAGAGGTACAAATCTTACCAATCCTGATTCCGATGGAGATATGATACTTGACGGTCAAGAAGTAAACGATTATACCGACCCTCTTGATGCCTGCAGTTCAAAAGGTGGTACGGCCCCATCCAATATTTCTTGTGAACTTTTCGTTGAATTAGACCTGGTTAAACCGGGGGATATTCTCAATGGGTCATTCAGGATTATCAATATCGACCGTTTTCCTGACAATAGAGTGGAAATTTATAACCGTTGGGGAGTCCTTGTTTGGGAAACCACGGGCTATGACAATGAAAATAATGCCTTTGATGGAAAATCTATGGGAAGAATTACCATTATTGAAAACCAGAAATTACCGGCAGGAGTCTACTTCTATGAAATAAAATACGTTCATAAAGGAGAAGACAAAATGAAAAATGGGTATTTGTATCTAATGAGATAGTAGAGATGAAAAAAGCGCTTAGGTCTTTATTTATTTTACTTGTGGCACCAACTTTTATGTTTGGGCAACAAGATGCGCAATTTACACAATACATGTACAATACGTTGACGGTAAACCCTGCGTATGCTGGCTCTAGAGATGTTTTAGGAGTCTCCTTGTTACACCGATCCCAATGGATTGGTCTCGATGGAGCCCCGAGTACTCAGACCTTTAACATTCAAGGTCCGTACAATGAACGGGTAGGGCTTGGATTTTCCATTGTACATGATGAAATTGGCAATAACACCAATCAAAACACCTATTTTGACATTGCCTTTTCATATAGTGTGCCCACTTCAGAAAAGAATACTCTTTCATTTGGATTGATGGCAGGGGGTCATATGCTAAATATAGATTTCAACAAACTAAGGAATTACAGTGCAAGTTTGGCGCCTTCAATCGAAGAAGAACTTTACAAGCGTTTTTCACCAAATATCGGAGCAGGTGTCTATTACCATAATAACCAATTTTATATAGGCTTTTCAGTCCCCGATTTGTTGGAAACAGAACACTTTCAAAATCCCGAAGATGCCGGTACAGCGATAACAAAGGAAAAAATGAACTTCCATCTCATTTCGGGCTATGTATTTGATTTGAATCCCTCCTTAAAATTTAAACCGGCCACTCTGATAAAGGCAGTACCAGGATCACCTTTACAAGTGGATGTTAAAGCAAATTTTTGGCTTCAGGAGAAATTTACCCTTGGGGCTGCCTATCGTTTAGATGCTGCCGTAAGTGGATTGTTCGGCTTTCAGATGGGAAAAAATTTCATGTTGGGACTCGCATACGACCGGGAGGTTTCATCCTTGGGCGGAACTAGATTTAACGATGGCTCTTTTGAAGTGTTTTTACGGTATGAGTTTATTAAAGCAGAAAAAATTGATATAACCCCAAGATTCTTTTAAGATGGTTAAAGGTGTAAGATATCATATCGTTCTACTTTTTTTCTTTTGCTGGAGCAACTGTTTTTCCCAAATAAACCGAAAAAAGCAAGCTGAAGACAATTTTGACCATTACGGACATATGTCCGTCATAGAACCTTATCAAAGTCTTCTTAAAAAAGGATATGAAGAAACGGATATCTACAAGAAACTAGGGAACGCCAAATACTACAGTGCCAATTACGATGTGGCCAACTATTGGTACGAGAAATTATTGACCAGCCAAGAAGTAGCTGTTTCGCCGGATTATTTGTATCGATATTCGCTGACCCTCAGAACATTAAAAAGGTATGATGAAGCAGATGAATGGATGAACAAATTTAATAAAGTAAAATCCAATGATTCCAGGACCCAACGCTATCAAGAAAACTCTGATTACCTAAAAAAAATAGAAATTCCTCAGGAGCAATACACCATTGTCAATCTTGAACAACTCAATTCTGCCGAATCCGATTTTGCTCCCTCATTCTACAAGGATCAACTTGTCTTTACCACGGCCAGGGACCTGGAAATGCAAAAGTACAACCCACTGCCCTACCTAAATCTTTATCAAGCTTCTTTAGATGGCAATCAAGAACCCATACCAGTTTCCCAACTAGAAATAGACCTCAACACAAAGGCGAACGAGTCTACCACGGCCTTTTCCAAAGATGGTTCAACTTTATATTTTACCCGTAACAATTATTCAAACAAAAAGTTTAAACGGGACAAAAAAGGGGTCAGCAGGTTAAAAATTTACAGAGTGGAGAGGGAAAGAAACTCATGGAGTGCCCCTGAAGATTTACCTTTTAATGGTACCGACTACTCAGTCGCCCACCCAACCCTAAACGCCACAGGTACAAAAATGTATTTTGCTTCCGATATGCCCGGAGGTAAAGGTGCCTCGGACCTCTACGAAGTTGCCATACATGCCGATGGTTCTTTTGGAGAACCAATAAATTTAGGAGCGCCCATCAATACAGAAGGCAAAGAAACCTTTCCCTTTATCTCGGAATCGGGGGTACTCTATTTCGCTTCTGATGGACATCCTGGACTTGGAGGCCTTGATATTTTTAAAGTTGATATTGAAAATAAATCCACTGATATTAGAAATCTCGGTAGTCCCATAAACAGCTCTGAGGATGATTTTTCAATTGTTATGGACCCCAAGGAAGAAAAAGGATTTTTTGCCTCTAATCGGAAGGGAGGCCTTGGAAAAGACGACATCTACCAGCTAAAAAGAAATGACATTGAGTGTTTTACCTTTATTAGTGGAACGGCTTATGATAAGGATTCTGGAGAACCGCTATCAATTACTCAAATAACTTCTCTAGACCATAAGGGGGTACAAATTGGTGAAACTATCACGGCATCCGATGGGAGCTATACCATCCGAATTCCTTGTCAAGAAAAACAATATCAGCTTATAGGTAATAAGGAAGGCTATGAAAATGGCAGTCTCTTTATGCTTACTCGAACAGATCAGAAGCAAATTAAAGGTACCCGTTTAGAGCTAGAGAAAAGTGAGAAAGTAGCCTCTGTAGGTTCAGATTTGGTCAAAATACTCAAATTGACGCCCATCTATTTTGATTTGAATAGTTCGTACTTACGAAATGATGCCTACCCAGAGCTAGATAAAGTTGTAGCTTATATGAGCAAACGACCTGATATTAAAATTGCCGTAGGCTCACATACCGATAGTAGGGAAAGTGATACTTACAATATGTGGTTATCCAAAAGAAGGGCTAAAAGAACTGTTGAATATATTATTTCAGAAGGGATTAGTGCCTCCCGGGTAACCGGAGAAGGATATGGCGAAACTCGCTTATTGAACAAATGCTCTAATGGGGTCAAATGTTCAGAAAAGGAGCATCAACTAAACAGACGGTCCGAATTTATTATTATGGAAAAATAGATTCAATCTTAACTCTGGAAGGTATAAGATTTTTGCCCTTTGAGTAGTATTTTTGCATGTAGAAACGGACTTATGCAAAAAAGATTTAGAAAGTTAGCAAAAATTTCCTTGGTGTTGGTTTATTTGGTCATTATTGCGGGCGCAGTGGTACGTATGACCGGTAGTGGAATGGGGTGTCCGGATTGGCCCAAATGTTTTGGCCACTATATTCCTCCAACAGATGTTAGTGAACTGCAATGGCTCCCTAACACTTTCTTTAAAAAAGGGCAGGTTATTATAGTTGATGAAACTTTACAAGTAGCGATTTCAGACCTTACAACTTCCAAAAATTTTACCCCAGAAAATTGGGAGCCATACACTAAACATGACTATGCCAAATTCAATGTAGCACATACATGGATAGAATACATCAATAGATTATTTGGTGCACTTGCCGGTTTGGCCACCTTGGCTTTAGCATTTTACTCTTTTGCCTTTATCAAGACGAAAAAGACTTGGGTGTTCTTATCTTGGCTTGTAGTTTTTGGAATGGGTTTTCAAGCCTGGTTGGGAGCCACGGTAGTCTATTCTGTCTTAGAACCGGCAAAAATAACTGTCCATATGGTTATGGCGTTGGTCATAGTGGCCATGTTACTCTATATTATTCATATGACCAAAACCAAGGAAGAAGAGACCGTCAATCAAAAAGTAGCTATTTTTCCTTTAGCGGTCATAACTTTACTATTGACACTATTCCAAATTGTACTTGGAACCCAAGTTAGGCAATTAGTAGACCATCAAATTGATGTAGTAGGAGAGTTATCTAAGGACTTATGGCTATCAACAATTGATTGGAGATTTTATATGCACCGTACTTTCTCACTGGTCGTTCTTATTTTAAATATTCTCTTGGCCCAACGTATCTACAAACACCAACTAGACTTTAGGAAAATTAATTGGATAATGGGTTTTATTGTACTTGAAATAGTTACAGGTATGACCATGTACTATTTAGAATTTCCATTCGCTACGCAACCTTTACATCTGGTCCTTGCCTCACTTCTATTTGGTGTTCAGTTTTATCTGGTAATGGAGGCCTTTAGTTCTAGAAAACGATATAAATCTTTGTAACTTTGCGTCCGCCCAAAAAGCAAAGACTATGATTTATAAGATACGTATCATCTTGGATGCACAAGAAGATATCTTTCGCGATATTGAAATAGAGGCCAGTAACTCTATGGAAGAGTTTCATAATGCCATTGCCCAATCCTTTGGTTTTTTAGGCAGTGAGATGGCTTCATTCTACACCTGCGATGAGGAATGGAACCAAGATGAGGAGATTGCTCTTTTTGATATGAGCGAAAATGGTTCGGACGTTAAGTTGATGAACGAAACATTTCTGGAGGATGTTTTAACCCGTCACACTCCCAAACTTATCTATGTATATGATTTTCTGAATATGTGGACCTTCTTTGTTGAACTGGCCGATATTGTGGAAAATGAACCAGGGCAATCCTACCCCAATCTGTTGTTCAGTTTTGGGGAACTTCCTGAAACCCCTCCGGAAAAAAACTTTGAATCTACACCAAAGTTCGATTTTGATGACACCTTGGATAACTATGACGATTTGGATTTTGATGAAAATTGGAACTAAAGAAACTTTTAATCCAATTTAATTTTAGCCTTCAACTACTTTTTGAACTTTATTAGACACCTATTTACCTATGATCAATTTATATCCTACCCAAATTGAAAGCATTTCATTGCACCGCGTTGGCAATAAAAATAAAAGCGAGGGTATATTTCTATCGGCAGAACCATTTGCCCTAAATGATGAAACAACGGGACTCTTAAAAGAATATTTCTTCAAACCCTTTAGGGAAAAGGAGGAAAATTACTTTAGGTTCACCAATGAAGTAGATGTGGAATTTAATGAGTTATGGAGAGTAGCTTCAAACATTTTTGCCGATCCTGATAGCACTCACGAAAACTCCAAAAGAATTGCCAGCCACTTATTTGAACAAAGCAACCATCCACATATCAAAAGTGGGGAAGTCTATGTTGCCTACCTTTCCGGTTTAATGCTGGATAATGAAAAAGTAGATGCCATAGGTATTTTCAAAAGTGAGCTGAAGCATGATTTTCTGCAATTTGAAGAAAAAGGTAGTAACCTTGATATCGTAATTCAACAAGGTATCAATATCAACAAATTGGATAAAGGATGCCTTATTTTCAATACCAATAAAGAAGATGGTTTTAAAATCCTATCCGTTGACAGTAACAGATACGACACCAAATATTGGTTGGAAAATTTCTTGGATGTTGAAGCCTTGGCAGATGAAAACTTCTACACTAAAAACTACCTTAAATTCTGCCAGAATTTTGCTAAGGATGTGGTACTACCGGCCGAAGACAAACAGCAAGAGGTGCTATTCATGAACAGAGCGGTCAATCACTTTGCCAAAAATGATTCTTTCGAAGAGAGTAATTTCTTGAATGAAATTATGGAAAATCCTGAGTTTATTCCAGAATTCAAGCACTATAAAACGGAGAAAGGACCTAAGTATAGCATTGAGGACGTTTCTAATTTTGATATTGCGAATAAGGCGGTAAGTGATGCCCGGAAGAAAATTAAAAACGTCATCAATCTTGATACCAATATTCAGATCAAAATGGATTTCATTAATCCGGAATCTGCACAAAAATTTGTGGAAAAAGGGTGGGATGAAGAACGTCAAATGTACTACTACCTAGTCTACTTCAACAAGGAAGAAAAGAGCTAACACCTTTATAAGATACTTAAAACCAACCCTATAGAACTATTCCATAGGGTTTTGTTGTATTTTGATGTTTTGTTCTATGATTTGCTTCATACTTACATCTTCATAATTTCTTCTCACGAAGTCAAGGGCCAAGTCCAATACCTCTCCCATATTGTTACATTTCCTGAAATTAAGGTCTAAAGTGAGGTCATAAATCTGTTCTTTGAGCATGTCCACATTTTCCGGTGTTGATATATCGTCCTGCTTAGCAATTGTTCTAAGTTTTCTAATCCTATTTCCAGAACTTAGAATTCTTTTAGCTACTATAGAGCGTTCCTCAAGTTTATACTGGTCCACGGAATCTCGCAAGAGTTTGTTCCTCACCAATTCTACCATTTGAAAATTTTCTTTAAAAAACTGGGGGCGGTACACCTTTAGTTTACCTTCAAAACACTGCTGATCAAAATCAATGGCCCTTATTCTATACACTACATGGTCAAAATCATGTACTGGCACAATAACGTAATTATAAGACCTCATATCACCTAAAAGCCGAATCATACAGCGTTCATTGAACTTTACGAACTCCTTGGCAAGCTGCGCCTTTTCAGACTCTGTACAGCTTGGCAGCATATCCTTAATAAAAACGTCTCCAGGTATTCCGGCAATATGTTCCTCAATTAAAGTGTCCTTATAAACCAAAAAATTTAAGTTATAGGGAGATAGCATATGTTCCAGTTCTAAGCCATAAATTCTAGAGGCATCTGTACGCTTTACATAAAAATAGGTAAAGTTGTCATTAAGGATGTTCCTAACCTTGATTCTAAAAGGTTTAGAGTTGCCAAAAGTGCAAAAATCCACTGCATCAACATTCAAGTATTGATGAATATAACTACTCCCATCAGAATGTAAAATGGAGTAAACTTTCTTTAAGGAATTGTCAATTTCCTGACGGTCAAATTCAGAATAGAAAACACGGATCCACAAAGTATCTTCATCATTGGAATCATAGACTACAACAGAACCGGAAAAGCGTAGGAGATCCTCATAAAAAATAGGTATTTCACTTTTTCTGCTATAGTGTGCCAAATATCCATCCAACTCTTTGGTAACGGGATACGCCGGCTTTTTTTTTGACATTAATCTTTCCTCGGACATAAACTTAATTTTTCCTACAAAATTCTTACAAAAACTCTAATTCTAATCACGACTGAGCCTATAATTTGTTGGTTTTATCGGCATACAACAAATCCAACCCCATTGGCAACATTAATTTATTCAACTCAGGGATGGCAACTAATTTTGTAATACCCAAATTAAACCAAGCTAAGCTGATGAATACGTGGAGCCACTCTAGAATCAATTTACTGCTATTCGCATTTTTTCTTTTCTTCTCCCATATAGGGTTTTCGCAGTTAAGTGACCTTCATTACCTGCCTCCTTTAAAGCAAGGTAGGAATAATCAGGCGGTTCAACAACAGGCAATTTATTTGTCAACACCCGAACCTACCACTTTTACGGTTAATGTATACAGAGGAACCAGTGGTACGCCCATTACTTCCTTTAATATTTCCAATACAGCGTCAGCAGTTTACAACTTGCCTAATGGTGACA
The DNA here is from genome assembly GCF_014855495.1 of Euzebyella saccharophila. Lineage (GTDB taxonomy): Bacteria > Bacteroidota > Bacteroidia > Flavobacteriales > Flavobacteriaceae > Euzebyella > Euzebyella saccharophila. The sequence continues at coordinate 189,319 of NZ_JACYFJ010000004.1, forward strand.
ATAATATTACCCTTGTTGACAACAACCATACAGGTATAGTTTTAAATGATGCCGGTCTCCGTTTTGAATCCCCCAGTGGCAATAAGTTTTATGTAAACTATAGGGGTAACTCCAGTGCTCAAGCCGCATCTCTTACTTCAAAGGGTAGGGTGGCCATAGGAACCAGGTTTAAATGGGGCGGTCTGCCCAATCTTGGGGCACATAATACCAAGTCCAATACCTTGGGTATCATGGCCACCGAAGACAATACCACTGTTAGACTTTTTGGTTATGATGCAGCCTGTGAATTTAGACTTCAAGGCGATGCAGACGGCTTAACAAATGATAGTTATACCATCACCTTGGATGCCAACGAATCTTTTGTATTTGAAACCTACCTCTCTGAAAGTCCCGCTCACGTTGATGGTTGGATAGGTGCAACCGTTGAATCGGACAAAGGTATTGTCATAAGTAACGGTGGAATGAATACCGGTAGACAGTTGAATAACGGAAACCGTGACGCTGCCATTGACCAACCAGTACCTGAAAATAGATTGGGTAAAGAATATGTTTTTGTTAGAGGTAACGGAACCAATGCCACCGAATTTCCTTTAATCATTGGTATTGCTGACAATACGCAGGTTTTCGTAAACGGCTCCACAACTCCTTTCGCCACTATTAACAATGGTGATTATGTAGAAATACCAGGAACTTTTTACTCCAGTGGTTCAGCCGGAGCTAATATGTTGGTAACTACTTCCAAAGATGCCTATGCCTATCAATCAATGGCAGGTGGCTCTGCAGTGTACACACACGGACTCAATTTTGTGGCTCCCGTAAATTGTCTTTTGCCAGATGTCATGGACAATATTCCTGATATTACCAATATGGCCGGTACTACGGTAAATGGCGGAGTTACCATCGTAGCCGCAACGGCAACCCCAGATGCAAATATTACGGTTACGGACGGTAATGGTCCCGTAACCCTACCTCCGTCCAGTCCCGTTGCCGGGACCAGTGATTGGAAGACCATATTTATTCCCAATTTAACGGGGAACGTAAGCGTACAATCCACCGGCCCCATTGCGGTCGGATTTTTTGGTTTGAACGGGGCACGCGGCGTTGCCGGATATTTTTCCGGATTTGATACCGTTCCTGTGGTAAACTTGGAAATACGAGGTGGAAGCGGTTGTTTTGTGGGTTCTGAAATCTTTGAGGCAACCGGTAACTTTGATGCGTATCAATGGTTTGGTGACGGTGAAATGATACCCGGAGCCAATAGTGAAAATTTTGCCCCTACCGTCGCAGGAGATTACTTTGTTCGCGGCACCAAAGGGCCTTGTACATACGACTCTCAGCCAATTTCAGCCTATTATTGTGACCCAGATGTGGTTTTGGACAAGACCGTAGATAGACCTGAAATCAGGGAAGGAGAAAGAGCTACTTTCACAATAAGAGTACGAAATTTAGGGGTTGGGCCTCTCACTAACCTCAGAATTACAGACAATATTCCGTCTGGGCTAACTTTAATAAGTGCCCAGACCATTACAGGTGGTTGGAGTGGAAACACATGGAACATAGGTACCCTTAACGGTGGGGAAACAGCCTTTTTAAACCTAGAGGTGCAAGCGGATGAAATTGACATCTTACCATTACTCAATTTAATCAATACAGCTACCAACTCACAGGATCAAACAGACACCAATATCACCAAGGACAACCCCTCTGCGCGACTCATTGTACATAACGATTTTGACAATGACGGGGTGGTAGATAGTGTAGATTTGGATGATGACAATGACGGAATTCTAGACACTGTTGAACAAATGTGCGTCATTTCTAATGATGTAAACTTCACTTCTCCATCAACTACAGTTCAAGGTGGAAGTGCCGTTACTGAAATCTTCACGAATTTTGATGATTTATGGAGGAGCTCCAGTTCTTCAAGAAATCCTTTATTACCTAATTTATCGCATGAGTTATTGGCCTTTACCTCTGGTGGCACCACCTTTACCACTGGGGTTTTAGACGATGACCTTTATGATTCTAATGGTAATGGATTATTAGATGGGATTGATACCAATAATGATGGTACTGCGGATATTTCGGCTACCGAATCCAGCTGGATGGCCTTATCCCCCTCAAAAAATATTTATAGCGAGGCTACCATAGAGGCCAGTTTAAATGATGGTGACCCCAACAATGCACAAGGATTGACCGTTGTAAACGACCCTGCGACCGACCCTCTAAATCCGTTATTAACCAATGGCCAGAACGGATTAGATCTTGGTACCGGTATTGCCAATGTTGGTGATACTTGGGTATATGAAATAGACCCTATTGTAGCCACAAACGTAGGGAATGGAATTCCTGATATATTATTGACCCAAGTGGCCGACCCTAGCGGTGTAGCCCATACTGTAAGTCTATATGATGCTACGGGAGCTCCCTTAGGGAACGCCGTTCGTGTCCAAGCATCAAGTGGAGGAGCCCTCAACAGCGTAGTAGGTTCCTATAGATTAGATGTTTATCATGCCAATGGAAGTGTCTTTTTCAATAATACGACAAGAGATTATCGTTTGGCCACCGTTGAGTTATCAGAGTTTAATGTTCCAGCCGCTAGTTTGAGTGATGTGGCTTATCTACGATTGGAGCTTGGTTCCAGCGCCGATGTGGCTTTTCTATCTTACAACACGGCCTCCTTTTCAGGTTTCTGTGCCAATTTGGATACCGATATGGATGGCTTTCCTGATCATTTAGATTTGGATAGCGATGGAGACGGATGTAGTGACGCTAACGAGTACTACAAAGACAACAATGCCGATGGTGGAGATGGTGGAGAATACGGAACAGGAGCACCTCCGGTGGACCCTAGTGACGGAACAGTCATAGATGCCCCTTACGTACAAGTATTTGCCCCTATTATTATTCTTGGAAACACCTCTGAGGATTTAGGCGGCGCAGATATCAACGGGCAAGAACTTAGTTTGGGCCAAACCTTCAACTATGCCATCAGGTTTCAGAATAACGGTGATGATGACGCGACCAATTTCACCATAAGAAATGTACTTCCTAATGGAGTAACAGTTGAGGGTTTTGATTACTCCAACGCCCCCGGAGTCACTGAAAATTATGACCCTATAAGCCATACGGTCACTTTTACCATTCCCGATAACTTAGTGGAAATAGGTGACCCTGAGTATAAAATTAACATTGAGGTTACCGTTTCGGGTGACTGTTCAGAATTCGTAGCAGCCTGTGCATCCCAATTGGAAAACCATGCTTATGCTACTTATCAAGGAATTGCGAATACCAGTACGTTCTCAGATGAAGACGGTAGTAATCCTGCAGGAGCTTGTATTACAGACCAAGAAGTAGCCACCAATAGTTTGGCCAATGCCTTGCAAGATTGCGATGTAGCTAGATCGGTACTTCTTTGTGGTGATTTTGTAACCCTAACCGCCGGAGAAGGATTCACTTCTTACAATTGGGCCATTGACAACAATAACAACGGTCAAATAGACGGTTCAGATACCCTATTAAATGATGGTGACTCTGATTCAGACCCAAGAACAATGGTGGTGACCAGTATAGGAAATTATATTGTAGAAAAAACGGCCGCTTCTGGCTGTGCTGACCATATTGAAAGAATTAGGGTCAATCGCTTTGGAGATGTTCAGACCAATCCTATTGTAGATTACTTCAATCAGGTAAATGGTGATTCGAATCCTGATAATGATTTACAGGGCGAAATTGTCACTTGTTCCATTGATGGGGATGAATTGCCAAAAATATTCCTTTGCGGATCCAACGACAGTGCTCTTTTGCAGTTAGGAATTACTGACGCTCAAAGCATCACATGGCAGAAATTGGACGAAACTAGTTGTTCTTCAGCTGGCGACGACTGTGCCAACAAAAATGGAACCTGTACTTGGAACAATCTGGTAGTACAGAATAACTATACAGTTACCGAAAGCGGCAGCTATCGCGTGGTAATCGCCTATGAAAACGGGTGTTTCAGTAGATTTTATTTCAATGTTTTCCAAAATACATTGGATATTGCCTACATCCCTACAGACATTGTTTGTAACACCAACGGTAGTATTCGCATAACCAACCCTACCAGTGGGTATGGATATCAATTATTCAACGTAACCAATGACGCCATAGAGATTCCGTTTAGTGCTGGACAGGGACCAAATTTTGAAATTGCCAACAACGGAACTTATAAAGTTCAGGCTACCCAGTTGAATCCTTCAACAGGTGAACCCATTGCCAATAGCTGCGTTTTTGAAACCGAAGATATAGGTATTCAAAGAAGGGATTACGAAGTGAACCTTAGCAGCACTACGGCCGATTGTGATGAACAGGGTACCATTAGCGTTCAAGCACTCAACGTGCTTCCAGATTATAGCTATGAATTATACATTGATGACGGAAGCAATGCTGGTGCAGGTAGTTTTGTTACCTCGGAACTGGTAAAAGCAGACAACACCCATACGTTTACAGGTGTGGCTCCAGGCGACTATATTGTTGTCACCTCCACCACAGATGGCTGTACGGACACCCAGACCATCACCGTAAATGAAATTCCGGAATTACGATTAACGGCAAATACCGAAAATCATATCACTTGTAGTGCCGGAGTGGTAAATCTTGCAGTAACTGGAGGAACTACCGGCCACCAATATGCAGTTTGGAGTAAAGATGGAGTTTTAAATTATACTGATACGGCCAGCATACCAGATACCGATTTTGTGGGTAGCACTAATTTCTACTTCGGATATAGAGGAAATCCTGCCACCTACTTCCCCAATGAAGATGGTGAATATGTTTTTGTGGTCAAGGATGATAATGGATGCTTTGCATTTTCAAATAGTGTTCAAGTGGATGATTTAGGAGCAGTGAGCGTTACCGCCTCACATACCGATATTCTTTGTGCTGATTCTGCCACCTCAACATTGACCATCAATGCGACGGGAGGCACCGCTCCTTACCAATATAGCTTGGATGGCGGTATTACCTATCAAAATGAAAACTTCTTTAACAATTTAACCGCAGGCATTTATACCGTTACCGTTAGTGATTCTAGCGGAACCGTAGATAGCAGATGTACCGAAAGTATCGACTACGAAATTACCCAACCGTTCAGGTTAACGGGCTCCGCCACCATTGTAGAGGACGCTTCATGCGACCCAAACGGCGCTCTAGTAAAAATACTGAATCCTAATGGAGGCCAATCTCCATATGAATATAGCTTTGATGGAGGCTCTAACTTTGTCGCTACGGATAACAGCAGACTGACCGCTGGCTCCTATCAATTGGTACTTAGAGATGCCCTTGGCTGTACTTTTGATATGGAACTGACCGTACCTAGTGAGACCCCAGACCCAAATCTTGATTCCGCAATTACCTATAATTGTGATGGAACTGGTGAAGTAACGGTAAATACGGATAATACTACCGACTTTAATTATACCTATAGCATCAATTCCGTCCCTAACACTCCTGAAGACTCCAACATTTTCAGCAGTGTGGCCGCAGGTACCCACACCATTACGGTTGGTTATTCCAGTGCCTTGGGAGCAGACCAAAGTACTTTGTTCTTTGAGAATTTTGGAACAGGTGCCACAACACAAATCGCGGAAATAGGCACAGGATATTGCTACGAACCGCAAAATGGCTCCGAAACGGCCTGTAATTTGGGGCCTGCAGGAATTTTGGTGAGTGGGGAATACACTGTGACCAATTTTGTGACCAATCCAATTTCGGCATGGAGAAGTCCCAACGACCATACAGGCCTGACCGATGGTAGGTTCTTGGCCGTAGATATTAGAGTGCATGATAACGTAGACGACTCCATTCTTTGGAGGAGGGAAAATCTAGAAGTGCTTCCCAACAGACCGATTTCAATAGCGTTCTCGGCTTATAACTTACGTAGGGTAACTGCTAACGGAAACAATCCGGATGTATTGGTAGAATTAGTGAACGGCTCAGGTACCGTTTTAGGTTCGGCTACCACCGGAGATATTCCGAAAAACACCGATGCCGATAGCTGGCACGATTACAGTTTTACTTTTGACCCAGGTGCAAACACCAATGTAAGTGTCATCTTTAAAACCAATTTGAACAGCGCCGATGGTAACGACCTTATTCTAGACGACATTCACGCTACACAAATACCGGAAGTTTGTGAAAAAACCCAGGATTTGACCATAGTAGTGGAGTCAGGAACAGAATTTGAAGTAGCTATTTTAGGTAGCTCCTCTCCTACTTGTAATGGTGCGAACAATGGAAATATCCGCTTTGAGGTGAGCAACTTTGATGCTGCATTTGGATATGAGTATTCTCTGGATGGAGGTACCACATGGATAGCGGAAACGACTTCGCCATTTACCACTCCGGCTACTTTAGGAGATGGCAGCTACAACGTAATGGCGAGAAAAGTAGACGAAAACGCTTGTACAGCTACATCTGCGACTTCGGTTACCCTAACCTCTCCAAATGCCTTAACGGCCTCCTTGGTACAGACAGCAGATTTCACTTGTTACAATACGGGTGCCACTCTAGAAGCATCAGCAACCGAGGGCACTCCTGGGTATGAATATCAATTGGAAAGAACGGACACTACCCTGGAAAGAGCCTTTCAATCCAGTCCTGTTTTCCTAAATGTAGGTGCAGGAGATTATGTAGTGAGGGTTCGTGATACCAACAATTGTGAGGTTGTTTCAACTTCGCCTGTGACCGTTGCTGCTCCTAATGCATTGACCTTAGGTCTTTCGGCTACCCAATGCTATGATGGGCAAAATAATGCGACCATCACCGCAACGGCCAACGGAGGCAATGGCAACTTTACCTTTAGATTGAACGGCGGCGCATGGCAGACCCCTACTCCAAGCACTTCTTTATCATTCACGTTTAACGGACTTTCCAATGGAAGTTATGATGTAGAAGTGATGGATCAATATGGTTGTGCCTCACCTCTTGAAACTATTGTCATTGCTCCAGATTTAACCCTGTCTGTTGATGTCACCAATGCCAGTTCTTGCGTAGACGGTACGCTAACGGTAACAGCCGTGGGCGGTACAGGAACCTATTTGTTCGCTTTTGTCCCATCCGGAAATACAGTTACCGATGGTGATTTTGCTCCTTCCAATACTTTTAATGTTCCACTAGCAGATGTTGGTCAGTACGACATCTATGTAAGGGACAACTTTGGTAATCCGGGTTATTGTACTGAAATGGTGACCGAAGAGGTTCAAGCCAATCCGAGTTTAACCTATACTGCTACACCTAACGATGCCGAATGTTTTGGAGGTATAGGAAGTATTGAAGTAATCATTACGAGCGGACTAGCACCTTATGATTACGAATTGGTGGATGTCACCCATGGAACCGCAAACCAAACTTATACCGATGTGGTATCTGCGGATAGAACTTTTTATAATCTACTAGCAGGAACCTATGACATAATTATAACAGATGCTGCCGGATGCTCTCAAACCCAATCGGGTATCATTGTAGACGAACCTGCAGAGTTAACAGCCGACATCAACGGTGTTACTCCTGCTAACTGTACCGGTCTGGCCAGTGAATTCGGTTTTGACTTTGACAATTACCCTCTAACAGTTGGTACCATTGAATTTAGTGCCGATGGCGGTACTACATGGCAGTCTTCCGATGAGTTTAGAGGATACCTTTCTGGGGAAGAGGTTTACCCTTCTTTAAGAACCATAGACGGTAGCGGAAACACCATTTGCCAAACGGATTTACCAAGATACACCATCCCTTATCCTCTAGATGATTTGGATATTACGGTGTTGCCTATAATTGTTAATTGTAACGAGCTACAAGTAAGTGTTCGAGGGCAAAATGGTACGGCCCCTTATGAATATACGTATTCCGAAGACCCGGCCAATTTTGACCCTGCAGTGCCTACGCACCCGTGGACAGGTCCTTTTGCGGCTGGAGTTACCCATACTTTTACAAATTTGGTACCGGGTAGAACATACGCTTTCTACGTTCGTGATAATGTGGGCTGTATTAGGCAAAGTAGCGTGAATGTAAACGACGTTGTTACCAATCCAATGGAAATTTCAGCAGTGGTAACACCCGCTTGTAACGGTAACACCAACGGTGTTCTAAACTATACGATTGTTGACAATGATGGTAGTACAGAACCTAGTATGGAATGGTTCCTGTACGACACTACGGGTGCCGTAGTTGCCAACAGCGGTGGTGTGGTAACCTATTCAAGTACCATTCAGATTACCGGCCTAGCACCAAACGAATATTACATTGAGGTACAGGAAATTGATGCCGGTGGAACACCACAATGTATCAGCGCCAGTGAAAATGCGCTTTTAGATGAGTTGGATGTTATTACTGGCTCACCACAATCCATTCAAGATATCAGTTGTGAGAATCCGGGACTTATCGAAATAGATAATGTTCAAGGCGGTGGCGGAACCTATTTCTATACCGTTACAGGGCCCGGCACTTTTACGACTATCACCGCGTCAGGAGATAATCCAATAGAAATACCTGCCAACTCCCCTGCCGGAAATTACAACGTAAGCGTTGAAGACCAATATGGTTGTAGTTATTCGTTGGGTTCGCTTACCATGAACTTCATGGCAGCCCCGTCCATTACCAATGTGGTTATCGATAATTGCAACGCCAATGCTACAATTACCATAACCGCTTCTGGAACAGGAACTGTTTTGTATTCCATTGATGGAGGTAGCAACTACCAAACCAACAATGCATTTAACAATGTGCCTGCTGCTAATTACAACATTTATGTAAAGGATGCTTCTGGTTGTACCGATAATCTTAATAGAGATGTTCATCCTAACCTTCAGGCTACAGCGGCCTTAGATGTTCAATTAGGTTGCGGACCAGGTAATGAAGCTGAAATTACAATAGAAGCATCTGCTGGTTCAGGTAACTATGAGTTTGAAGTGTTGGATAGCGCTTCTGGCATTGCCATAGTACGTCAAGTTTTGGCAACGAATCCTCAAAATGTTCAATTGACGATTGCGGATACGTATACGGTGAATGTCTATGATATGGGTACGGACAGTCCTGTTTGTAACCGATCATTAACGGTTGAAGTCCCTGCAGCCATAGTTCCGCAATTTACCGCTGACCCCACCGCCGTAACTTGCCCAGGTGCCAATGATGGCCGTATAGAACTAAGTCAGGTAAATAATGGCAACAACCCATTAGTCTACAGCTTAAGCCCTATGCCTGTTAGTGCTAGTTGGGATGCGGCAACGCAATCCTTCATCAACCTACCGGGCGACAATTACACCGTAATCGGTACAGGACCAAATGGTTGTGAAACAGTAATAAATTCCACGGTAGATGAAAATGCCGTACTTGCTTTTGATATTCCAAACGTGGTACAATTCGGCTGTTCTAGCGATAATGACGTAAATAATGCTACAATTTCCATTAATACAGCTAGTATTACTGGTGGTACCGGTACTTATAATCGATTTGTTTTTATTGATGATGCTACCAATAATGTACTTCAAGATAGCAACAGCGCCCTTTATCCTTATACCAATGTAAATGGAGGAGACGTTAGGGTACGTGTTTATGATAACCAGGGTTGCCCTGCTGAACATGTGGTAACTGTAAATGCTTATGATGCCTTAGTGGATGCCACTATTATGGTGGATAGAAACATTGACTGTGTCAATAGCGGTGAAGATATCAGTATTGATGTAACCAGTGCTTTCACTAACTATACTGCCAACCCGGCCAATTATGAGTTTAGACAATTACCTTCGGCTACATATCAAGCATCGAATCAATTCTTGAATCTTTCCGCTGGTACATACACTTTCGGAATCAGAAATGTAACCACGGGATGCGAGATTACCAGAAGCCACACGGTAGAAGAACCCAATACCTTTGATGTTACGGTAGAGAAATTATCGGACGTAATTTGTCACGGAGGTGATGGAAGTATTCGTTTGACGGTGGTAGATGCTGTTTATACAGGTGGATTTAACTATACTATTTTCAATAACTCAGGAACACCTGTTGAATCAGGAAGTTCCGCCAACGTAGGTCCTACCCCAGCTATTTTGGTACCCGCCGGAAATTACACGGTAGAAGTGACACAAGATGCCTTCCCCGAGTGTACGCAAACAAGAAGTTTTAGTATTGCCACTCCGGAAGCTCCAATTGCTCTCGACCCAATTATCACGGAGGAAGTTGGATGCAACAACGATCGAGGAAGTGCCCAAATCGTACCTACCGGTGGCGAGGCACCTTACGACATTGTTATGACCCATGATGCTTCTGGAACCAACTATACGGCAAATGATGTACATTCTTTCTTGTTCCAAGGTCTAGGTGCCGGTCAGTACAACATTCAAATTACAGATGCTTTAGGCTGTGTTGCCAACTTTAACAATGCGTTTGATTTGGTTGTTCCCGATCCTATATCTGCATCCATTTCCAATACGGATTTGGTTTGTGAAGGTGATAATGACGCATCGGTGACGGCATCGGTCAACCCGAGAAATGTTACTGCCAATTACAGATACATCTTAAACAGCTATGCTGACCTGGCTGGAAGCAATTTGATAGTTACATCGGCATCCCAGACAAACAACACCTTCAATAATTTGACCAGTGGTTTCTATAGCGTTTCTATTTTCGATGATATGGACTGTTCTTTTGAAACAACCATTATCGAAATTGTAGAGCCTACGGAAGTTGAAGGATTATTGACCACTGCCCAAATGATGACCTGCCAGAACAATGCGGAATTATTGTTGACAGCATCAGGAGGTACTGCACCCTACATGTGGAGTGTTGATGGAATTTATTTTAATGCCATGAACGGTTCAGGCGGCACAAACACACACTTATTCACCAATGTGACACAAAGCACTTATCAATACTATGTGCGAGATAGTTTTAATTGTGTATCCGTACTTTCTAATTCGGTAAATGTTAACGAGGTGGAAGATTTAACGGCTACCATTGACCTATCTGCTGCGCAAGTGGCTTGTCATGGCAATAATACAGCGGTTATTCTTGCTCAAGCGGATGGAGGTCTAGGAAATTACCAGTATGCTTTGTTTAGCGATTCAGGTCTTATCAACGAAGTAAGACCGAATCAGACAAACGGCCTATTCACAGATTTGAGTGTTGGCGACTATTATTTAAGGATACAGAGTGGCGATTGCCAGTTTGTTTCTGCCAGAATTCAGATTGCGGAGCCCACACCATTGGTTGTCTCGGCAGATATAAACAACGTTAGTTGTAATGGGGCCGAGAACGGCAGTATCGAAATTAATGTTACCGGTGGTGCCGGAACCTACCAATATGCGATTTCACCCAACTTAAACCAATTCTTTGACGAAGGTGTTTTTGATGAGTTGGCCCCTGGGGATTATACCATTATTGTTCAAGATGCGAATGGTTGCTTTGACGTCATGGCGGCTACCATTGTAGAGCCTGAAGTACTTGAGGTAAGTGCCACTACAACTCCTGAGATTTGCGAAGGCGAAGAAAATGGAACTATCGATCTAACGATCACCGGTAGTACCGGACCTTATAGCACTCGACTTTCCACTGAATCCAATTTTGTAGAGAATAGAACTAGTTTCTCTGGATTGGCAGCAGGTGATTACATTATTTTCATTGAAGATGCTCAAGGTTGTGAGGATAATTTAATGGTGACGATTGACTCCGGGGTTAACCTAAACGCCACGGTGGAGGCCATTTACGGTTGTAACGGGAACAGTCCTAACAATTATGTGAACATAGTGCTTGAAGACGCTGGTCTGGAGAATGAAGTTTTATTTGGACTGGATACTATGGATCCAATGGAAATGCAACTAAACCCCTTCTTTAGGGACTTGGAGCCGGGCTCCCATTATATTGCCATTTCCCATGAAAACGGTTGTATTACCACCCATGAGTTTGAAGTTCAATACTTTGCTCCATTGGAACTAACGGTAACCCAAAGCAACATAAATGAAATTACGGCAACCGTAAACGGTGGCCGTGAGAACTACACCATCTATTTTGGTGACGTCAACAACGGTGAGGACAACATCTTCCATATTACCAAAACGGATACCTATATAGTTACGGTGGTTGATGAAAATGGTTGTGAAGTATCCGCAAGTATTTTTATGGAGTTCATTGATATTGAAATACCTAATTTCTTTACCCCTAATGGCGATGGAGAAAATGATATCTGGAAACCAAAGAATATTGAGGTATACCCTAATATTTATATCAGCATCTATGATAGATATGGACGGACCGTTTACACCTTTCAGGATAATTCAGACGGCTGGAACGGTATTTACCAAGACAGCAACCTTCCATCCGGCGATTATTGGTATATCATTAAAATGAACGGCGAAGCAGATACTCGTGAGTTTGTTGGCCACTTCACCTTATACAGATAATTCTGAATGAAACTTAGGTTATTTATTTTGACTTTTATGCTCAGCATGGGTGCCTTTGCCCAGCTGAGTGACCTTCATTATCTTCCTCCCTTAAAACAAGGAGATAATAATCAAGCTATTCAACAACAGGAAGTACATTTATCTACTCCAGAAACTGCGGCGTTTACCGTAAATGTTTATAGGGGCACAAGTACTTCTGTTTTAACATCGTTTACAATTTCCAACGCTACACCGGCCGTTTATAGCTTGGCCAATGGAAACAACAACATTACTTTAGTGGATAATGGCAATACCGGGGTTGTGCTTACAAATGGGGGACTCCGTTTTGAGGCCCCGAATGGGGAAAGGTTTTATGTCAATTACCGTGGTCAGTCTGGGTCACAGGGTGCCTCCCTCACCTCAAAAGGTAGGGCGGCCATGGGTAGAAGGTTTAAATGGGGAGGTGTGCCAAATTTAGGAACCCATGTTTCAAAATCAAATACTTTGGGAATCATGGCTACAGAAGACAACACAACCATAGATGTTTCGGGTTATGATCCCAATTGTGTTTTTAGACTGGGAAACAATGCATCAGGGATTACTTCGGATACCTTTCAAATAACACTAAATGCTAATGAATCATTTGTATTTGAAGCTTATTTAGGAAATACATTTTCAGCAGCTCAAAGTCAAGGCTGGCTAGGAGCCAGTATTGTTTCAGATAAGGATATAGTTATTAGCAATGGATCGTTAAACTACGGTAGACAGGCAAATAATTCCAATAGGGACGCAGGAATTGATCAACCTGTTCCAGAAAATAGAATTGGAAAAGAATACGTCTTTATAAGAGGAAACGGAAATTCAAACGGCTGGACGGAGTTCCCGCTCATTATTGGAACCCAGAACAATACGGAAATTTTTGTCAATGGGTCCGCTACACCCATAGCTACCATTAACAACGGAGATTATTTTGAAATTCCTAGCAGCCTCTATTCCTCCAATTCCGTAGGCGCCAATATGTTCGTTACCACCTCAAAAGATGCCTATGCCTACCAATGTATAGGGGGTGACGATAAACCTTATACGCAAGGATTGAATTTTGTGGCACCGGTAAACTGTTTATTACCGGATACGATGGATAATATACCGGACATTAGAAATGTAGCCGGCGTTACCATTACCGGAGGTGTTACCATAGTTGCCTCTACTTCTACCCCAGATGGCAATATTACCGTTACGGATGGCAACGGCCCCGTAACCTTACCTGCCTCAAGCAGCGTAGCAGGAACTCCTTTATGGAAGACTTTCTATGTTCCCAATTTGACCGGAAATGTAAGTGTACATTCCACCGGCCCCATAGCGGTAGGCTTTATAGGTTTTAATGGTGCCAGAGGTGTTGCCGGTTATTTTTCCGGTTTTGATACCGTTCCAGAGGTTGATTTACAAGTTATGGGTGGAGGATGCTTACCAGGTGCCACCATTGAGGTAATAGATGCAAATTTTGATGCCTACCAATGGTATCAAAACGGCACATTGGTTCCCGGAGCTATTTTATCAAGCTATACGCCCAATGAGGCCGGTGATTATTTTGTGAGGGTAACAAAAGGTGGATGTACTTACGATTCCCAACCTATTGCCGCCTATTATTGTAATCCGGACATAATCATAGAAAAAACAGCTAACCAATCCGAGGTTTTAGAGGGCGAAACGGTAAATTTTACCATTACCGTGGAAAGTTTAGGAGCGAATCCGGTTACGAATTTAGTGGTTTCTGATGTTATGCCCTCTGGATTCACATTAATTTCCGCAAGTCCATCTGTCGGAAATTGGAACAATCCAAATTGGACCATAGGCACTCTCAACGCGGGCGAATTACAATCCATCACATTAGTAGCTTCCGCGAACGAACTACCCGTAAACACACAGTTACAAAGCTATACCAACACTGCTACGCACACTCAAGACCAAACAGACACTAACACTTCTACGGATACCCCAACAGCGAACATTATAGTCCATAATGACAGTGACCTGGACGGTATTTCAGATAGCGATGATTTAGATGATGATAACGATGGGATATTGGATTCTGTAGAATGTGCTTCAGGTGGAGGTGGAACCAATCTGGTGTTCAACGGTGATTTTTCTTCTTGGTACTATAATGGTTGGACTCCAGATGGTAGCAATTGGCAGGAACCTGGCTCTGGTCTCTATGCTTTTTATGAAGATTATAATACGGGAACTTACCCCTTGTATCAAGATGTAACAGTCACCAATGGCACAACCTATGTATTTTCCTTTGATGTTGGTACTATGTCAACGTATTCCAATTCAAGTACTTTTAGGGCCTATATCGATGGAACATTAGTATATACCAAGCTATCTGACCAAATGAGTATTGACAATGGAGGTGATACGGCTGATACGGGCGGTGGCAATTTATCAAATACGGAAACCGTAACCTTTCTATTTACGGCCAGTTCCAATTCGGCAAGAATTCTCTTTGAAGGATTTTCAGCATCACAGCCTCATGATGAGTTTTTTTTGGATAATGTAAGCTTAGTTGCCGCAGGCGGGTGTAGCGATACGGATGGCGATGGCATAGAGGATAGAGTGGATTTGGATAGTGATGGAGATGGTTGTTCCGATGCCAATGAGGCCTATAATGATGCTCATGCCGATGGTGGGGATGATGGTAGATACGGTTCGGGCACCCCATCCGTGAACAGTGACGGAACAGTGACAGCGGCTTCCTATAACGTACCTGTGGATAACAACACTAATGGCAGTTATGACTTTCAAGAAGTTGGTTCTTCTCCCAATATTTTAGGACACCCTTCTGATGTTTCCGTTTTCGTTCCCGACAATGCCAATTTCAATGTAAATGCAACGAATGCAGATAATTACCAATGGCAATTGAGTGTTGACAATGGTATTACTTTTACTAACATTACAGATGGTATCCTCTATAATGGCACTTCTACGAACGCGCTAACAGTACAAGGCCCTACCCTTGATATGAACAATTATCTGTATAGGGTCATTATTACAAACAATGATTATATCTGCGGAGAAACGATATCCAATTCAGCTCGTTTAACAACCAGGATTAGAACCGTAATCACAAATAGGAGAATCACCTATAGAACCAACAAAAATTAACCCATAGTGTAACAATTGGCCTCACAACTCGTCAAGTAAATGGAACCTTAAAAGAAGTTTATATTGGCGACCATCCTTTCCGTTCACGATCTTACCAAAAATTTTGGAGCATTAACTGCCGTTAAAAACGTAAGCTTTACCATAGAAAAAGGTAATGTCTACGGTATTCTTGGCCCAAATGGCAGTGGTAAAAGTACCACCCTTGGTATTGTATTGAACGTTGTTAATAAAACATCGGGTGACTTCAAATGGTTTGATGGTAACACCTCTACTCACCAAGCACTAAAGAAGGTCGGGGCCATCATAGAGCGTCCTAATTTTTATCCGTACATGACCGCCGTTCAAAATTTAAAACTGGTCTGCAAGATAAAGGAAGTTTCAAATGAAAAAATTGAGGAAAAATTGAAGCTAGTAGGACTGTTGGAACGTAAAAACAGTAAGTTCAGAACCTTTTCCTTAGGTATGAAGCAACGTTTGGCAATTGCTTCTGCCCTACTTAATGATCCCGAAATCCTTATTCTAGACGAACCCACAAATGGTTTAGACCCCCAAGGAATACATCAAATTAGAGAGATCATAAAGAAAATAGCTGCTAAAGGAACTACCATTCTTCTGGCATCTCATTTACTGGACGAAGTGGAAAAGGTATGTTCGCACGTTATCATTCTAAGAAAAGGCGAGAAATTATATTCGGGTAGGGTTGACGGTATGTTGGCAAGCCACGGTTTTTTTGAACTAAAAACTGCAGACTTTGGAAAGTTACAGGTGTATCTGGAAAAACACGCAAGCTTTGGAGATATCAAAGTCAATAATGAGATAATCACCGCCTTCTTAAAAGAAGAAATGAGTGCTACGCAATTAAATTCATCCCTTTTCGATCAAGGTATTGTATTATCACATTTAGTAAAAAGAAAAGAAAGTTTAGAAGAACAGTTTTTGACACTTACTAAAAATGCCCAATGATGACAAGGCTATTACAAATTGAATTTATTAAACTTTGGAACAATAGGTCCAGTAAAGTCCTTATTCTCGCCTATTTTATTTTGCTCACTTCCATAGCGCTTTTTGCATCCATCAAATTTGATATCGGCCCTATTAAATTTCATTTGGCCGAACAAGGAATTTTCAATTTTCCCTATATCTGGCACTTTAATACTTTTATTACCGCCCTTTTCAAGTTATTTCTTGCCATAGTTATTGTATCCATGATGTCCAATGAATACAGCAATAAGACTATCAAACAAAACCTCATAGACGGTCTTTCCAAAAAGGAGTTTATAGCTTCCAAGTTTTTGACTGTAGTGGCTTTTTCACTTCTTTCAACCATTTTTGTGTTTGTTGTCTCGATGATATTGGGACTTGCTTATTCTGATTTTAATGAGTTGAGTATAATTTTTTCGGATTTAGAATTTCTACTGGCCTTCTTTGTAAAACTTTTGGGATTCTTTTCTTTTTGTCTTTTTCTAGGCATATTGGTAAAAAGGTCTGCCTTTGCGCTTGGTTTTTTAATCCTTTGGATGATTACTGAGCAATTGATATATGGGTTTCTAGGTTGGAAGTTGGTCTCATGGGAAACGGCCTCAACCATTAAAAATTTACTTCCCTTGGAATCAATGGCCAATTTAATCAATGAACCATTTTCAAGGTTAAAAGCCGTACAATCTGTAGCTGCCCAAATGGGGGAGCGTTTTGAATTCGATTATGGGGTTCATTGGTATGAAATCCTATTGGTAATTTTCTGGAATACCTTTTTTATTTACTCATCTTATGCCATTTTGAAAAAAAGGGATTTGTAAATACATCTATCGATAATTATTATAATTCATCGATGTCATCTACTTACATTTACAATTTATGGTATCTTGTCATAACTTGACCTTAAGGATGACTATATTAATTGTTACAATTTTTAGTTCAAGTTTCAGTGACGGCTTTAAATGGAAATTAGGAAACTTAGATATCATCAGTTAAAAATAATGCTGTTCGCATTTGTGGTACTAGTTTCAATCAATCTGAATGGCCAGACCTGCTCTTCCCTTAGTACACCAATCAATGGCTCTGTTGATGTTGATGTAGATTCTCCAATTAGGTGGAGGGCTATTCCAAACATTATTGGTTATGTAGTGTCCTTAGGAACTACTCCTGGAGGAGGGGAAATATTGAATCGTAGATCATCTGGGCAGCAAAACTTTTACAACCCTGAAGTAGGTTTACCTGCAGATACCCAAATTTATGTGACCATTGGCTATTTTAAGGCAGGGCAAGATTTTACCACTTGCAACATTGAAAGCTTTAGAACCGTTGCTGTAACCGAAGTACCTGAATGTACTGCATTGGCAAGTCCTTTGGACAATAGCGCGAATATTGCCGCAGAGGTAGAACTCGTCTGGGATTATGCCCCAACTGCTACCGGATATTTTCTTTCTATTGGTACTTCTGAAGATGGGAATGAAATACTCAACAATGTAGATGTAGGCAATAAACTTAGTTATGAATCTCCAGATGGTTTACCTGCAGATACGGAAATATTTGTTAAGGTTACACCCTATAATGAAATAGGTGAGGCAGCATTCTGTGCTACAGAGAGCTTTCAAACAACATCTGCCGTAATTAATTGTGGACCTTATTTTGATTACCGCACTGGAACTTCTATAAACCTAGGTCCTGAAATTACTTTTCCAGACGTGGTCGGTTTTTGTTTACGGACCAACTCTACTACCGTAGTAAGTGAAGACCAAGCTGACGGGCATAGGTGGTATGCTCTTGAAGCAGATGGAAGTGAGCGAGTGATATCTACATCAATCTTTGCAGAAATTGAGGGCCCTGGTATGTACCGTTATGAAGCATTCAATAACATAACGCAGTCTACAACCACGGTTGAATGTAGCAATTCAAAAATTTTTCACGTTTTTTCTTCAGAGATTCCTATCGTAGAGACCATTAAGGAGTCAAGAAGAAACGGAGAACGCAGAATTGAGGTGAAGACCAAAGGTGCCGGAACTTATGAATATGCATTGAACAGTGAAGACGGCCCTTATCAAGACAGCCCAGTATTCGAGAACATTTCAAATGACTTCCAACGCATTTTTGTTCGTGATAAAAATGGCTGTGGTATTGCGGAAACCTCCGTTCAACGTCAACTAAGTACGGAAGATTTTCCAAAATTTTTCACTCCAAATGGTGATGGAGTCCATGATTATTGGCAATATAAAACACCTGATAGAGAAGGTGAAATTGTAATTGTTTCTATTCGTATTTTCAACAGATATGGAAATCTATTATTTATGTTAGACCCAAAAATAAAGGGTTGGGACGGAACGTATCAAGGAAGGCCTTTACCTGAATCCGATTACTGGTACCGAGCTATTGCCTCAAATGGAGATGAAATAAAAGGTCATTTTACCTTGAAACGATAATATTGACAGATTGTAGAGTTTTTACAATACTTCTTATCCCTACTTCTAAATTGGCTCTCAAACGATAGAGCTATATGAAATTTTATCCCAACCTATTTGTAGTGATGGGTCTTTTTCTTTCACTATTTATCAATACAAATGGAATAAGTTACGGACAAGTGCCTCCACAAAGACCGTTCATTTCCACTTGGAAAACAAACAACTCTGGAATCTCTAGCTATAATCAAATTACTATCCCAACTTTTCCTGGGGAGAACTATAACTACACAGTAGATTGGGGAGATGGTACAGTTACCTATGGGCATACTGGAGATGTAACTCACACCTATTCTGTACCGGGTAGCTATCAAATCAGAATTACGGGGGATTTTCCCAGAATATACTTCAAGGAATTAATAAATGATATCTTCACTCAAAAGGATACAGAGAAAATTCAATCTATCGATCAATGGGGTGATATTGAATGGCATTCCATGGACTCGGCCTTTTCCGGATGTCGTAATTTAGATGTAAAAAGTACCGATATCCCAAATCTAAATTCAGTACAATCCTTAGAACGTATGTTTCAAAGTTGTTCTTCTTTAATTGGAACAGCTGCTTTTAATAACTGGGACGTTTCAAATGTAAAAAAAACCAGTTGGATGTTCTTTGGTGCAACATCTTTTAATAAAAACATAAGTAATTGGGATGTCTCAAATGTCTATGACATTTCAGGTATGTTTAATTCTGCTGAATCCTTTAATCAAGACATAAGCAAGTGGGATGTTTCTCAAGTTACTGATATGAGCGGTCTCTTTTATAGTGCGAGGGCTTTTAATCAAGATATAAGTCAATGGAATGTGTCCAATGTTATTGACATGGGAGGTATGTTTTCTACTGCTACTTCCTTCAATCAACCTATTGGAATATGGGACGTTTCAAATGTAAAAAATATGTCCAACATGTTCTCACAAGCCACAATATTTAACCAAGACATAAGTAATTGGGACGTTTCAAATGTCACTAATATGCATTCAATGTTCGATGGTGCTGAATCATTCAATATGCCTATAGGCAACTGGAATGTTAGTAATGTAAAAATAATGGCATCCATGTTCAGTTCTGCTAGTAAATTTAATCAGAATCTTGTTAATTGGGATGTTTCCAGTGTTGAGCAAATGTACTTTATGTTCGCCTTTACCGAGGCTTTCGACCAAGACATTTCAACCTGGGACGTAAGCAATGTCACCTACATGGATTATATGTTCGCCTTTGCTAAATCATTTAACCAACCCATCGGAACATGGCAAGTTGATCAAGTTATCTATATGGATTATATGTTCGATAATGCAATATCATTTGACCAGCCCTTGGGCAACTGGAGCGTAGGTAATGTAGGCCAATTGGATGGTATGTTCCGTAACTCGGGACTTTCAACAGAAAACTATGATCAAACTTTAACTGGTTGGAGCAAACTTCCGTTACTTCAAAATGGAATTACATTTGATGCCGGAACCAGTCAATATTGTATGTCCGAAAATGCACGTCAAATGATTATTGATACGTATGGTTGGACCATCAATGACTCCGGTAAAACCCAAAACTGCTCCGACGATGAAGCTTTTATCTCCATTTGGAAAACCGACAATCCTGGAACTTCTAATGACAATCAAATAAAAATACCGGTCAACATTAATTACACTTATGATTATAAAATAGATTGGGGAGATGGAAATATGGATTATGGTGTCAATGGCACAATAACTCACACCTACGCACAACCCGGTACTTACTCCATAAAAATAACCGGACAATTTCCCAGCATACCCTTTGTGAATAGTGGAGATAAAGATAAAATACTATCAATTGACCAATGGGGCGCAATAAAATGGAGTTCCATGGAAGGAGCTTTTGAAGGGTGTTCCAATTTAGACGTTATAGCGAAGGATTCACCAGATTTCACTAATACGATATCTCTAAACTCGATGTTTAAGGACTGTATTTCCTTAGAAGGGAACGAATCTTTCAATGGATGGAACCTTTCAAATATTACAAGCATTAAATCTATGTTTTCCGGAGCTATCAAATTTAACCAAAGCTTAGAAAATTGGGATGTTAGCAATGTTATTGATATGAGCGGAACCTTTGGCTGGGCAACCCACTTTAATCAACCATTGGATAAATGGAACGTTACTAATGTAAAAGCCATGTTTGCCATGTTTTTTGCAGCCGAGTCATTCAATCAAGATTTAAGCTCATGGAATGTAAGCAATGTACGCTCAATGGACAGTATGTTCGATTCCGCTAGTTCTTTTGATCAGAATTTAGGAAGCTGGAATCCACAAAACTTAACTAATGCCACTCTAATGTTCAATCGGGCGGGTCTTTCAAGAGAAAACTATGATTCCCTGTTAATTGGTTGGAATGGAAATCAACTGATGAAAAATGTAAAATTTGATGCAGGATATAGCCAATACTGTGCTGGAGAAAATGCCAGACAAAACTTGATTAATTCATACGGGTGGAACATTACGGATTCTGGTTCAAAAAAAATTGAAATTGATAAAATTGCATTACAATCCGTTGATGGAGGATACTTATTACCTACCATAACGGGTACCAATTTAAGCGGTAATGAAAAATACTATACCGGACCTAAGGGGACCGGTGAGGTTTTTGAGGCAGGAGCTAAGGTTCTTTTTTCAGATTTTGAAAAATCGCCTGTCATACTCTATATATATGACTCTGAAGGAGAAGGAAAATCAGTATGTTCGGGAGAACTTAGTTTTGAGCTTGCATTTGAATCATCCTGCAATAATTTTAAAGCCGATGTACTTTCCCAGCAGGTAAGTTGTACCAAGTTTTTACTACCTGAACTTTCTACTGGCAATAAATATTATACAGGACCTAACGCCACCGGTATGGAGTTAAAGGCCAATGATTGGATATATACCTCAAAGGAAATCTATATTTACAAAGGTTCTGGGAACTGTTATGATGAAAGTATTTTCACCATTACTATCAATCCCTCTTTATGTAAGACACCAATAGATTTTTGCACTTTAACATTTTCTACATTTATCACTCCCAATGGTGACTCAAAAAATGACTCTTTTAAGGTTTTACAAAACTCTTGTGGAAAAACCGGCAAATTAAGCATTGTTGACCGGTTTGGTAGGCTTATCTATCAAACTAGAAATATAAATGAAGGATGGGATGGATTTCACAGCTCCAAATACTTACCCGAGGCCGATTATTGGTACCAATTTATTGATGATGAAACAGGTAAGGTATACACAGGCCATTTTACCCTTTTAAGATAATTGAAGCCAAAAACTAAATCAATCTACTTTTAACCCCGTTCTTTCGTAATTTTACGAAATGAAATTTAAAGTCGTATCAGAATTTGAACCTACTGGAGACCAACCCAGTGCCATTAAGCAATTGTCTCAAGGCATAGAAGCCAATGAACCCTACCAGACACTCCTTGGTGTTACAGGATCAGGAAAAACGTTTACTGTGGCCAATGTGGTAGAATCAGTGCAAAGACCAACGCTGGTTTTGGCGCACAATAAAACCTTGGCAGCTCAATTATACTCGGAATTCAAACAGTTTTTTCCCAATAATGCCGTTGAATACTTTGTTTCCTATTACGACTATTACCAACCGGAAGCCTTTATTCCTACCTCTGGTTTATATATAGAAAAAGACTTGTCCATTAATGAGGATATTGAAAAACTACGGCTTAGTGCTACCTCCTCCCTACTTTCCGGTAGACGTGATGTCTTGGTGGTAGCCTCTGTATCCTGTCTCTATGGTATTGGTAATCCAATAGAGTTTCAAAAGAATGTTATTTCAATTAAGAAAGACCAAGTAATCGCTAGAACAAAGTTCATGCATCAATTGGTTCAAAGTCTGTATTCCAGGACCACAGCCGATTTTCGAAACGGAAATTTTAGAGTAAAAGGTGATGTTGTGGATGTGTTCCCCAGTTATGCGGACCACGCCTTTAGAATTCATTTTTTTGGGGACGAAATAGAAGAAATCGAGGCTTTTGACCCATTCAACAACAATGTCTTGGAAGTATATGAAAATCTCAACATCTACCCTGCCAATATGTTCGTTACCTCACAGGATGTTCTACAAAACGCCATTCATCAAATTCAGGATGATTTAGTGGCCCAGGTCAACTATTTTAAAGAAATAGGAAAACCTTTGGAAGCAAAAAGACTGGAAGAGCGTACCAATTTTGACCTTGAAATGATTCGTGAACTGGGCTATTGTTCAGGAATAGAAAACTATTCCAGATACTTAGATGGAAGACAACCTGGTACAAGACCCTTTTGTCTTTTGGATTATTTTCCTGATGATTATTTAATGGTTATAGATGAAAGCCATGTGACCGTGCCACAAGTCCATGCCATGTACGGTGGTGATAGAAGCAGAAAAGTTAATTTAGTGGACTACGGTTTTAGATTGCCTGCTGCCATGGATAACAGGCCGCTAAAATTCGAAGAATTCGAGGCCTTACAGAACCAAGTTATTTACGTTTCGGCCACACCTGCCGATTATGAGCTACAGCTGAGCCAAGGTGTATATGTGGAGCAAATCATTAGACCTACCGGTCTATTAGATCCCATCATTGAAGTGCGCCCTAGTTTAAACCAAATAGACGATTTGGTAGAAGAAATACAGACCCGAGTAGAGAAAGACGAACGAACTTTGGTCACTACATTGACCAAACGCATGGCTGAAGAACTTGCAAAATACCTGACCAGAATACAAGTAAGGTGCAGATATATTCATAGTGATGTTGATACCTTGGAACGGGTAGAAATTATGCAAGACCTTCGTAAAGGTATTTTTGATGTGTTGATCGGAGTGAATTTATTGAGGGAAGGATTAGATCTTCCAGAGGTTTCTTTGGTCGCTATTTTGGATGCGGACAAAGAAGGATTTTTACGTAACAATCGATCGCTTACACAGACCGTTGGAAGAGCTGCAAGACACCTAAATGGAATGGCAATAATGTATGCCGATAAGGTGACCGAAAGCATGCAAAAAACAATAGATGAAACTACCTACCGAAGGGAGAAACAAATGGCCTATAACGAAGCTCATAATATTACCCCAAAAGCCTTAAATAAAAGTCTTGATAGCGTACTGGCAAAAAACTCGGTTTCTACCTATCATTTTGAAAAAGAAGAGATGCGCGCCGCAGAACCGGATATGGATTATTTGACCAAAGATCAAATTGAAAAATTGATCAGGGAAAAACGGAAAGCGATGGAGAAGGCAGCAAAGGAATTAGACTTTATGCAAGCTGCAAAATTAAGGGATGAAATAAAGGTTTTACAAGAAAAAGAGGCCTAAAATGGGTAAATAAGCTCTCAAGCAAAAAAGCTCAATATTTACACAAAATAACCAACTCTTAAATTCTGATTTTAAAATATTTAAATAATATTTTTAGGCAAGTCTAAAACATGTTTTTCCCTCCAAAAAAGTTATTTGATATTTGTCCTGGCTTAGATTTAAATGTATGAAATTATAATTCACAATTTGTCTGCTCAACAGTATATTTTAAGAAAACTGTAGACATAAATGTTGACAAAAAATAAGTAAAATGTAGGACGATTATTGTTCAAATAAGATGGTGCAATCAATTTTCATTATTGTAATTCTATAGGAATTTATCACAATAATACACTTCATCAACCCTATTCCATATGAAGTATTGAAGATACTTTTAACCCTCAAATAACCTCGGTGGATTAAAGAACAATTCAGCTGAATTATAATCAAAATTAGACATCGTTTTAGCTCAAAAAATGACTTGATTTTAGATAGAAAAAAGCATAAAAAAACGCCCCGAAATTTGAACATGAAATCAGGGCGTTTTCCAACTAACCAACTAAACTTAAAAACTCCTTACATTAACCGGCAAGGACGGCTCAAAAACTCATGATTATTTTAACTCAATCAACCTTTTTGGTTTAGGTAAAGACTCCTCTTTTTTAGGAAGTACAAACTTCAAGATACCGTCCTCGTACTCCGCATTAATTTTATCGGAATCTATAGTTTCCGGTAAGGTAAAAGACCTTTTAAAGGATGAGAATGAAAACTCTCTTCGGGTATAATTACCCTCTTTTACCTCATCTTCATGCTGCCTATCAGAAGAAATAGTCAATACATCATTATCAACTTCAATATTGAAATCTTCTTTCTTTCTTCCCGGAACAGCCAATTGAAGCTCAAATTCCTTCTCATTATCCTTAATGTTCACAGCAGGAACATCAAAACTTATATGGTCCACACCTCCAAACCAATCGGGTTTGAAAATCTCGTTCATTAAGGAAGGGAATACCAAATTGTTTCTTTTTACTATGCTCATAATATGTCGTTTTATTTTGTTAGACTTTAAATTCAACCAACAAAAGGCAAATCATATACCAACTAATAAAAACTGTCTTTATGTCATTTTTCAACAATTTAATAGTGCCATTTTGACATACTCACCCATTGTTTTCATGTCAAACGTTCCCATCCTATAAAAGTAGATACTAATTGTAATGAACTTTAAATATATCAATGAGTACCTTAGGGGGCACTACACCGCCCGGGTAATCGTCCATTACGGCCAAAACTCTATGTATAGCCATAGGAGGCAATCCCATTCCCAGTCCAATATTATGGATCTTGGTTACTTCCAAATCCTTTTTTTCTTGATCTACATTCATTAGCAGCACCAATCTATGGAACTGAAGAATACGCTCTGCTTGGGACTTTGGTACTACATATTCCGCATCAGAAATAAATAAAGAATTGAATTTTTCCCTATCCACGCCTAATTGTTCGGCCACTCCCAGCAAAAAATTGAACTCTAGCTCCTTAATTTGCCCATCAACCTTTGCAAACTCAATCATTTCGGATAGAATGCTCAACTTCTCCTTTTCGGTAGCCATATATTGTATAGATTTTAATGTAGTAAAATTCTTATTATATAAAATTACTAAATTGAGCAATACCCTCTATGTTAAAAATCTGAAATGAGCTAGTATTCTACAAATAGTGATAACTTGCCCAAAAATTGAGAAGATGACCAACAACGACATATTTAAAAAGCTAAGGGTAGCCCTTATGCTACGCGATGATGATATAATTGAAATTCTGAAATTAGTAGATTTTAATGTGAGTAAGAGTGAATTAGGAGCTTTTTTTAGAAAGGAAGACCACCCTAACTACCGAGAGTGTGGTGATCAGGTGCTACGCAATTTCCTTAATGGCCTGGTCATACATTTGAGGGGCTCCAAAGAGGCCCCAAAATTTCCGGGTGATGTCCTGTCCAAGAAGTCGGACACCCCCAAAAACAAACCTAAATCAACCAAGAAACCTTTTCAAAAGCATCAACCGGATATTTCTTCAGTAAAATACAAAAACAAGCCAAACCAGAGAAAAGGGCAAAAAAAATCCTGAAACCAATGAACGTTTCAGGATTTTTCTCAGCTAATTCAAATAATTATTATCTAGCAATCCTTACGGACACCGTATATAGTTTACCTTCTGTAAAATCTTCCAATTGAACTTTTTTGTAGTTCAACTTTGCCTTTACAAAACCTTCCAAGTCAGCATCTTCCGAATCTACGGACAACACCACTATTTCACGCTCCTTATTTAAGGTAAAACGTACTTGGGCACTCATGTCTATTACCTCTTGGGACAAAGAGTTTTCACTTAAGATGTTGGTGATTTGCTTGGATAAGGTGTTGGATTTTACCTTAGGCTCAGAATCATTGGCAAGAACAGTTCCAAAACTCATTAACAATGCAGATGCAATAACTAAACTAATTTTTCTCATGACTTCGTTTTTTAAATGATTGATGATTGATGATATATCTAAAAGACGAGCACTAAGGGAAAATGTTACTTCAGAAGAGCGTTTTTAACAATATTTTAAGGTTTAAGCCTTAAATATTTGGGTTTTATAGAAATAACCGACTACCCCTCTTCCTCAAAAGATATATGCCTATTCATATTTTCTTCCAAAGAAATGAAGGATTCTATCTCCCTTATCCCTTCTATGGTAAGTATAGACTCTTGATAGAGTTGTCTGTAATGTATACTGTCTCGCGCATGAATTTTAACAAAAATGTCATATTTTCCTGTGCTATGGTGAATCTTGACCACCTCTGGAATCAGGGCCAATTGATTAATCACACTTTTATATAAAGACGCCTCCCTTAAATGTACCCCCAAAAAAACGGTCATTTTCCAGCCTAGAATACTATAATCCAACGACAAAGTCGCCCCTTTGATAACTCCCAAATTTTTCATTTTTCTAGTACGCATATGAACCGTACCCGGAGAAATACCTGCACGTTTAGCAACCTCGGTATAATTCATTTGGGCGTCTTCTGAGAGAATTGATAATATCTTGTGATCTACAGCGTCTAACCTGTCTTTCATACTCCTATAAATTATTAATCTAGTTGCAGTAAATCAGCGTTTTGCTTTCCAACTTTAGAAGAATTCTACACGCAAACGTTGAATTAAAACTGTTAAAAATGTGTTTTCCGTAAATTTAATTCAAGCTTTTGAAAAAAAGCGTAATAATATGACAATAAAGACCCGTAACTAATGAAAAATGTATTTTTTTTATTTGGTCAAATTTTGGATGTCATAAATATGATTTTTTGACATAATATCTCATATTAACAGTTTTTTAACCCTGTAACAATAAAAATCTATCGATTCGTTAGATTTTTATAAAATAAATATCTATTCATCAGATTTAATCCTCATAACCATCTAAAATACAGTGTTTTAAGGCGTTTGTGTATTTTTTTTTGTGAAAAACTACCCCTAATATTGTCTTGTTGTTATGTCAGTAACAAGACAGCAACAAAGTGAAGTATCCGGAACTTTTCTTTCATTGATTTTGACCCCCATTCCATTCAAGTTTGGATGAGGCGTGGTTGGCCAAATGACAACGTTTAGTATCAACCAAAACCTTGTATTTTATGAAGAAAGCTCTCATACTATCATTATTATTTATGTTATCTCTCACCTTAGGGTTGGCACAAGAGATAATGATTACCGGTAAGGTAATTGATGATCAGGGAGTAGTTCTCCCAGGCGTAGACATAGTTATTAAAGGAACCACGAAGGGAACCACTACAAATTTTGACGGAGAATACACTATCGATGCTCCATCTGATGCCATCCTAGTTTTCTCCTCATTAGGATTTTCTAAAAAAGAAATTTCCGTAAACGGCCAAAAGGAATTGGACATGATTTTAATTCCGGCGGCAGAGCAATTACTTGAAACCATCGTAATTGGTTCAAGAAGACAAGGGCGATCAAAATTGGATACGCCCGTACCAGTAGATGTGATAGATATAGCATCAGAATCTATTAATATGCCACAACAGGACATTTCACAAATGCTTACAGCAGCGGCGCCATCCTTCACAGCTTTTACAAGTGGAGGTGGCGACCTTTCATCTTTTGTAAGTCAGCCAAGTCTTCGGGGACTTGCTGCCAGTCAAATGCTTGTGCTCGTTAACGGTAAAAGAAGACACACTTCTGCAATTCTAGCGGGAAACCAAACAGGTACTCCCGGTCCCGGGGTAGATATGAGGTTTATTCCTTCCATTGGAGTAGATCGAATTGAGATTTTAAGGGATGGTGCATCTGCCCAATATGGTTCAG
The DNA here is from genome assembly GCF_014855495.1 of Euzebyella saccharophila. Classification (GTDB taxonomy): domain Bacteria; phylum Bacteroidota; class Bacteroidia; order Flavobacteriales; family Flavobacteriaceae; genus Euzebyella; species Euzebyella saccharophila. Next base: position 217,991 of record NZ_JACYFJ010000004.1, read on the forward strand.
ATGCTATTGCAGGTGTAATAAACATGGTTATGAAAAAAGGCACCGGAGAATTTAAAGGAACATTGACCGCCGGTGCTTACACAAATAAACTTGGGTATGATGAATCTGCCCTTACCCCTGAAGAAAGAGAACTTACACGTTCATTGGATGGCTGGGACGGTCAAAATTTTCAATTTGACGGTAATTATGGCATCGGGTTCGAAAATGGCGGCTATTTTAATGCCTCCATCATGTTGGCAAAATCTGAACGAACTGTGCGTCCTACCGTACTATCGCTGGACAGAGCTCCACTATATGACAACTTATATTTAACCAATGGTCGCACCACGGTTAACGGAAACCCCATTATTACCAACCCAGAACTTATAGCCGCCCAAGCCAGCGGTGATGCTGGTTTAATAAGCTCCCTACAAACCGTAGAAGGTTTGATGGCTGCAAGGGATATTGAACAAATTGATGTTTCTACCTACTCAGGTCTTCCTGCTAAAACCAATATGAGTTTAGCTTTCAACTTGGAGAGCCCATTAACAGAAAACTCTGATTTTTATGCTTTTGGAGATATCGGTTACCAGTATTCCGATGCTTATAGCTGTTTTTACAGACGTGCCGCCCAAGCGGACAGGGCTAGTTACGAGCTCTTTCCCAACGGTTTTCGCCCACAAATCTATAATGACCAATACAACATTTCTTTGGCCACTGGAATTACCGGCATGATCGGGGACTACGATTTTGACTTGAGCAATACTTTCGGTACCAACTCTGCACAATATGGCATGTTCAATACTTGGAATGCTAGTATCGGTACCGGCTCACCAACGGATATGAACCTTGGTACACACAGATTCTTACAAAACACCATCAATATGGATGCCTCCCACTTTTATGAGGACATTCTTTCCGGCCTTAACATAGCATTTGGAGGTGAACTTAGATTTGAAAACTATGCTATTGAAGCTGGCCAGGCAGAAAGTTGGACTGCTGGAGATGCAGGTGTGGTAACAGCAACTGAGGACAATCAAGCATTGATTGGACCTGACGGCTTTCCTCTGGAAGATTTGAACGGAAACCCTTATGTAGACGAACTTGGACTTCCTGTAAGCTTAGAACATGCTGGTGTGAGTCAGCTTTTGGTTAAGAACTACGCTTTGAACTGTCAGTGTTTTAGGGGATTTGCCCCTGAAAACGAAGGCAATAGCTGGAGGTCCGTTATGGCTGCCTATGTTGACATGGAATTAGATTTTACCGAAAATTTCTTGATGTCCGGTGCCCTTAGGGTTGAAAACTATTCCGATTTCGGGAACGTTTTAACAGGTAAATTGGCAGGACGCTATTCTATAGGAGATAATTTCTCCTTCAGAGGTTCTTTCAGTAGTGGATTTAGAGCTCCCTCCTTACAGGAGTTGAACTACTCCCACAGTTACACTTTCTTTGTTGATTTGGTTCCTTTTGACGGAACTTTATATCCTAACAATAGTTCTGCAGCCAGTGCTTTAGGAATTGGAGCATTACAAGAGGAAAGATCTAGGAACTACAGCTTAGGTTTTACCACGAAAATTGGAAAATTCGATATTACCGTTGATGCCTATAAAATTGACATCTATGATAGGATTTTTGAAACTGGTGAATTCGATTCTTCGGATGCGCCCGTACTCGACCCCATTATCGGAAGTGGTTTGGCAAGTTTCAGAATCAACGGAGGTGATATTAGTACAAAAGGTATAGAGGCCGTTGTTAACTACAATACTAGATTGGGCGATAGCAAATTAGGATTTGTTTTGGCAGGTACTTTTAGGAAAAACAAGTTTGAAGGAGTAAATCTTCCGGACTTGAACACCAATCTAACGGATGAGGAATTAACGGATAATTATGTAAGCCGTTCTTTGATTGGTCAATTTGAAACCGGTACCCCAAGTAGCAAGATTATTGGAACGGTCAACTATTCAATAGGTAAGTTTTCCGCCATGTTAAGAGGTACTCGCTTTGGTTCTGTACAAACAAGGGACAACAACTTGAGAACATTGGTTCCAGAAGGTACCCAAGGCTATGCCGATCAGTATTTTACCCCAGAATTCACAACCGATATAGGTTTGACTTATGAGTTTACCGATGCTTTGAGCCTAACGATAGGTGGTAATAATATTTTCAATGAATATCCTGAAATATTAAGATATGAGCTACGTGGATTTAATCTTTACTCTCAATACCAACAAGGTTCTGCAGGTGCCTACTACTTTGGAAGACTAACCATTAACTTGTAATTGAAGGTAACAGTAATTTAAACAGAAGATTATGAAAACATATAAAGCAATCATCTTAATTTTTATACTAGCCCTAGGTATCACCTCCTGCGAACAAGAAAGGTTGGAACCAGTATTGACAACTGCAGAAGGAGGAGGTATATTGAATACCTATATGGCATACACTATAGAATCTACGGACCCCACGGGCTCCAATGTTTATGGTAGGATAGTTTTTTATAAAAGCACTTTAGACCAAACCTTGGTACAAGTATCCTTATACAACACTATTGATGAAATTATGCACCCAGCTATAATTCTTGGCGGGGCCATTGGGGATGAAACTACGGCCATTACAGAATTGGATGCTATAGATGGGTCCACTGGTGAATTCTCCTCCAACAAATTTTTTGTCATAACAGATGAGTCGTATTACGATGCTATCAGCGGATTGGACGCACATATAAATATCTACTTGAGTTCTGCAGACGATACCATTGTTGCAACTGGCAATATTGGCGCCAATGCGGAGCCCGTAGACATGAACTAGAACTTTTAACTTAAATATATAGCACTATGGAAAACTTAAACAGAAGAGCTTGGTTAAAGCGAGGAGCTTTAACAGCCGCAGGAGCAATGGTTATGCCGCACCTCACATTTGGTGAGACACCCATGACCCAATTGAAGTATGATTCTGAAGGAAGAAGCCTTTACAGTCCTTTCTTTAAAGAATTTAACGCCAACATATTTCCGGACAGCGCCAAACTTTTGGCAAAACTGAATGCTAACGAAAACCCTTATGGTCCTTCGCCTAAAGCAGTTGAAGCTTTTAAGAATGCGACCCCCTTAGGTAACCGCTATGCCTGGAGAGAACTTTTTGACCTCATGGGCAAAATTGCCGTAAAAGAAGGAGTGAAGATGGAAAACGTTATGATGGGCCCCGGCTCATCTGACCTGCTTGAAAAAACCGCTATGGTGCTTTTTGCAAATGGTGGCAACGTTGTGAGCGCAGATCCATCTTACATGTCACTTATTCGTGTGGCGGAAGCTACCGGTGCAAGCTGGAAACCAGTACCCCTAAAAAAGGACTGGTCCCATGACCTAAAGGCAATGGAAGAGGCCATTGATGAAGATACCAAGTTGGTCTACATATGCAACCCAAACAACCCAACCGGTAGCATGACAGACCATGCAGAATTGGTTGATTTCTGCTCAAGGGTTTCAGAAAAGGTCCCTGTTTTTGTTGATGAAGCTTATATGGGATTTTTAGAGGACGGGGACAAGAAGAGTATGGTATCCTTGGTAGCCCAAGGAAAAGATGTCATCATTGCACGTACATTTTCTAAAATCCATGGTATGGCAGGATTGAGAGTAGGATATATTGTTGCCTTGGAATCTACCCTTGATAAAATTCAGGAAATAACCAGAGGAGGTATGGGTATAACCTATCCATCCGTATACGCTGCATCCGCAAGTATGGATGACATAGAATTCCAAAATAAATCGAGAAAATTAAATGCCGAATGCCGAGAGTTCGTTTATGAAACATTGAATAAGATGGGATATGAATATGTACCCTCTTCCACCAGTTTCATCTTATTTCCTATAGAAATGGACGGCGAAAAATTCTTGGAAAAAATGACCGCCGAAGGTGTGGGCGTCAGAGCATTTGACATCATGGACAGAAACTGGTGCCGTGTTAGTATGGGCACCATGGATGAAATGAAAGTATTTGCTTCGGCTTTACAAAAAGTGCTAGTTTAAAGTTGAGTCAACCCAATGAGCCGGATTTTAGTCAGATTGCCTTGATACCATAATTCGGCTCCTTTGGGTAATTCCGTTCTATGAGAACACCCACAAACCTTAGTTTAAAAATTAAATTCAACATATGAACTTTGCGCTTCAAAATACATTAGAACTTCTATTGATTATAGGCTTAGGGCTACTGTTGCAAAAAAAGGTAGCTAAGCAAGATTTGAAAGGAGTAAAAACTATCATCTTGAGTATAGCGCTACCCGCCGTTATTTTCGTTGCCCTTTTAAAAATTAAACTTGAAAGTTCCTTAATCGTTTTTCCTTTGTTGGCATTGACATTCAACTTGGTCATGCTAGCCAGCTCAAAATATTTGCTCAACGCAACTTTATCTAAAAAAGAAGAGTCTAAAAGACGTACGGTAATAATGTTAATACCATCATTGGCTCCCGGTCTTTCCTGTTTTCCTTTTATCGTTTTGTATTTGGGGGACGATTCATTGGCATTGGCAGCTTTGGCAGATGTAGGAAACAAAATATTTGTCCTCATTCTCCTCTATATGCTAGCTATGAACTGGTACAGGAAAAGGTCTTTGCAAGATGCCAAAGCCTCTACCTCCAGCAAATTAAAAAGCTTAGCCCTTTCTTTATTAAAGGAGCCTATTAACATGGTCATCATTGTAGGCCTATTACTATTGTCTTTTGGACTTAATATGGCATCTCTTCCCGAGTTTTTACAAAACACGATCGGTAGCCTAAAAACGATCATGACCCCATTGATCTTATTGTTTATTGGAATGGCCGTAAGGTTAAAAGGTGGCGAGTTTGGTACCATAGTATCCTTGCTTGCTAGACGTGCAGGTATCACATTTATTTTGTCCGCTATTTTTGTATTTGCTTTTCCGGCTCTTTCGCCAGCGTTAATTTTATTACTAGTGGTCTTTCCACAAAGTTCCTGTAGCTTCTGGCCTTTTGCCCATATGAGTGCGGTATCATCCTTTGAAGATAACGATGGACAAAAAGAACCTACTTTCGATATTAACTTTGCCGTAAATATCCTGGCATGTTCGCTACCTTTTTCTACTATTCTGATTATTGGAATATTCTCCTTTAGCGAATATTTTATGAACCCAACCATCATTTTATCTGCTGGAGTATTTTTGACCACTATTTCATTCATCCCAAGCTTAGTAAGTAAAATAAAGAGAGCAAGGGAAGAAAAGCTGGAGTCTGACAATTGCAGAAGTTATGCTAGTTTTAATGCAACACCACAAACTAGCGACGAGAGTTAAACTATCATTTCGAAATGATTGTATAAAAAAACCTCCAGAGAGTATCTGGAGGTTTTTTTAGCTATATATCAAGTAATTATTCTTTTACTTCCACTGGAACCCTATAGACCACTCCTTGCTCAAAAGTGCCAGGGGATAACCTTTGGAAATCTACATTGGTTTTGATGAAGGCCTTTAACGCCTCGCTTTCAGTTTCAATAGAAAGGATTCTAAGATAATTCCCTCTATCAACTGCCAATCTAACTTCTGCTCTTTCACCCCTGATCGTTTCCGGGATTACAGGAACGTCCAACATTTTGTAAACTTGAGCCGCTACCGCTTTGGACGGCACAACATTCACATCATAATCGGCACTTGAGGCATAACTAGCATTCAAGGCCAAAACTGCTATAATTGTATAAAAAATCTTTTTCATTTGTGGTAAACTTTTATTTGGTTTCAACTAATTCAATGTAAAGATAATACAATTTAAAGGACGTAAATTACTGATTTACCAATTTTTAACACATCAAAATAAGAATAATTGAATTTTGAATCAAAATCTAACGATTCATCAGTTTTTCTACAAAATCCTACTTTAACGATTTCGTGGAATTTTTAAAATTTGAAATAAAAAAGAATCGAACAAAAAAAGGGAGGCGTTTGCCTCCCTTTTTTAGGTGTATTATAAAAAATTAAGCTAGCACTTCTTTTACTTTATCCGCAGCTTCTTGAAACTGAACTGCGGAGTGAACTGCCAAACCAGAATTATCAATTATTTCCTTGGCCAATTCTGCATTCGTTCCTTGTAAACGAACAATAATTGGAACCTTTATCGCATCTCCCATATTTTTATAGGCATCCACCACTCCCTGCGCCACTCTGTCGCAACGTACAATACCACCAAATATGTTTATGAGAATAGCTTTTACCTCAGGATCCTTAAGTATGATTCTAAAGGCTTCTTCAACTCTTTTGGCATCTGCGGTACCTCCAACATCCAAAAAGTTTGCAGGTTCTCCTCCGGCCATTTTAATTAAATCCATTGTGGCCATGGCCAATCCTGCTCCGTTAACCATACAGCCCACGTTTCCGTCAAGATCAACATAGTTAAGACCAACTTCCCTTGCTTCCACCTCTATAGGGTTTTCCTCGCGTAAATCGCGCATTTCTGCATAGGGTTTTCTTCTAAAAAGAGCATTGTCATCTATGGATACTTTGGCATCAACAGCCATGATCTTATCATCCGAAGTCTTTAAAACCGGGTTGATTTCAAACATGCTGGAATCACTTTCCACATAAGCCTTGTACAGGGCAGAAACAAACTTGGTCATTTCTTTAAAAGCAGTTCCTGAAAGTCCTAAATTGAACGCAATCTTTCTAGCCTGAAAGGGCATTAATCCCGTTGCTGGATCAATTTCCTCTGTAAAAATCAAATGAGGCGTTTTTTCCGCTACCTCTTCAATATCCATACCGCCTTCTGTAGAATACATAATCATATTTCTACCTGTACCCCTGTTCAAAAGAACGGACATATAGAACTCACTGGTTTCGCTATCGCCGGGATAGTAAACATCTTCGGCAACCAAAACTTTATGAACTTTCTTACCTTCCGCAGAAGTTTGTGGCGTAATAAGGTTCATTCCTATGATGTCACCTGCCAGTTCTTCTACCTCTTTAAGGTTTTTGGCTAATTTAACACCTCCACCTTTTCCTCTACCACCAGCGTGAACCTGGGCTTTGATTACGTGCCAGCCTGTTCCGGTTTCAGCAGTCAGTTGTTTTGCGGCCTCTACAGCTTCTTTTGCGTTGTGGGCCACTATGCCACGCTGAATGCGTACTCCAAAACTGGCCAAAATTTCTTTTCCTTGGTACTCGTGAAGATTCATATGTTAAGGGTCTAATTTTTACGTTTAGGAACAAAAATAGGTAACTGTACGGTCTTTTTACAATTTAGGCGTAGCAAATTCCAAAAAAATGCTTCAAAAAGAAACACTTTTGTTTATTGTCCCCTTATAGAATACAAGATGGCGATTTAAAAACAGCTTACATATTAAAGTCCTTGAAGTCCAAGGGGTCAAAATTCCTAAAATCCCCATTCATCTTTATAGTCTTTTTTGTTCGGTCTACCTCGGTCAATACTGCAATAGTAGAAAGCAAATGTTCATAGATGTAATCCAAACGTTTTGATTCACTGGACATTTGCAAAAGTTCATATTCTTGATCGAAAGACAAGCCCATTTTGTGGATCAATACATAACTGTGAAATTTCTCTATGGGCATACGGTCGTAGGGCACTTCCATAATATCATAGAGCTCATATATCTTATTTAAAACCTTTTCTCGTTGTTCTAGATCAGTATCATTGATATTTTCAATAAAATCAACTTCTCCACCTGCATAGAGCTTTCCATCCATTTTATTATCAAAACTTAGAATTTTAAAGGCTTGGCGCGCAATACAGGTAACATCCATCTCGCCTCCTTCATAAGTATTTACAATTTCTACCAGTTGCACCTCTGTACCGTAAACCATTTTATTGTCTATAAAAACTGGAATACCAAAGGTGATGGCCTCACCCCTACAATCCCTGATCAATTGCTTGTAACGATCTTCAAAGATGTGAAGAGGAACCGTTTCCCCAGGAAAAAAAATAGATTGTAAAGGAAAAAATGGAAGTCTCATTTTAAGTGTATTTCACGTAAAAATACAACTGAATTTAAGGCTGGGCAAAAAAAGAGTTCTTATACGATTGTTTTATTTATAACATTATGTTTTATTTTTAAAACCTGTATTTGATTTCTTGCCCATATCAATAGAACACGTTAGTTTTGCGCAAAACTTAAAGGACTATGAATAATGCCGATTTGCTCAAGATAGCCAAGACTTATGGCGATCCCGTTTACGTTTATGATTCAGAAAAAATCATTTCCCAGTTTAACAGACTTACCAATGCTTTTAACACTGTTAAAAAGTTAAAACTAAACTACGCAGCCAAGGCCCTATCAAATATTGCCATTCTTAAATTGATGAACAGTTTAGGTAGCGGATTGGATACAGTCTCCATACAGGAGGTACAATTAGGCTTAATGGCCGGTTTTAAACCGGAGTCCATTATATTTACACCAAACGGCGTTTCTTTAGAAGAAATAGAAGAGGCCGCCAAGTTGGGCGTACGTATCAATATAGACAACCTATCTATCTTGGAGCAGTTTGGTAGCAAGCATCCGGATATTCCGGTATGTATTCGCATCAACCCACACGTAATGGCAGGTGGAAACTCCAAAATTTCCGTTGGACATATAGATAGTAAATTCGGCATCAGCATACATCAAATTCCGCACTTATTGCGAATTGTTGAAATCACCAAAATGAATATAAATGGTATTCATATGCATACAGGAAGTGATATTCTGGATATTGATGTATTCCTTTATGCTTCTGAAATTCTGTTTGAAACCGCCAAAAACTTTAAAAATCTTGAGTTTATAGATTTTGGTAGTGGTTTTAAGGTTCCTTACAAAGAAGGCGATATAGAAACAAATGTGGAGGAGTTGGGCAAAAAACTTGGGTCTCGCTTCAATGAGTTCTGTAAAGAATATGGCAAAGAGTTGACCTTGGCATTTGAACCCGGTAAGTTCTTGGTGAGTGAAGCCGGTAACTTCTTGGCCAAAGTAAATGTTGTTAAGCAAACCACTTCTACGGTATTTGCCAGTATAGATACAGGTTTTAACCACCTTATTAGACCAATGTTGTATGGTGCTTCCCATAGAATTTTAAATATTTCAAACCCTGATGGGCGTGAACGCTATTATTCCGTGGTAGGCTACATATGTGAAACGGATACGTTTGCAAGTAACCGACGTATTAACGAAATTTCTGAAGGCGATATTCTATGCTTTAAAAACGCCGGTGCGTACTGTTTTACTATGGCGAGTAATTACAACTCACGCTTTAGGCCCCCAGAAGTGCTTTGGCACGAAGGAAAGGCCATTTTAATTCGGGAACGGGAATCTTTTGACGACCTTATCAAACTACAGGTTGATGTAAAGGATTTATTTGCACCTAAAAAGGCAAAAGCTGAAGCAAAATAAAAAGGCATAATTTTTCGTTAGCTTTGGTATAATTGTTGGACTAACCAACTATGTAAATTCCATAAGTATGAAAATTGCTTTTACCAGAAGTTTGCTCTTAGGTTTCCTAACCTTGCTTTCAGCTTCCTTTAACGCCTATGCGCAGGAAGTGGAATGGCTATCTTGGGACCAAGCCGCCGAATTGGCCAGTACCGATAAAAATCCTAAAAAGATTTTTGTAGATGTGTACACCGATTGGTGCGGATGGTGTAAGAAAATGGACAAGGACACCTTTCAGGACCCGGAAGTGGCAGAATACATGGCCAAAAACTTCTATATGGTAAAATTAGATGGTGAAGGTAAAGACCCTATTGAATTTAAAGGAAAGACCTATAAGTTTGTTCCGCAAGGAAGAAAAGGATATCATGAATTTGCTGCAGCCCTTTTACAAGGAAGGTTAAGCTACCCTACTACCATCTTTTTGGATGAGGAAATGAACATGCTTAGCCCTGTACCGGGATACCAGAAACCAGAGCCCTTTTTGGCCATTGCCAAATATTTTGGAGACAATATTTATAAAGAAAAAGATTGGTCCTCCTATTCGGGACAAGGTAAATAAAAAGAAACCCCAACATTTAAGTTGGGGTTTTTTGTGCTATTTTTTTAAGTATTTCTGTCCACAACCTTCAATACATGGATAAGAAAGAACAAGTGAACCTTCCTCAAGATGGTAAAAGATTTTAAAATCTTCCGTAGTACATCCATCCGGTAGTAAATAATTTTCAGAAGAAAATTGAGAGATAATAGTGTCGTTCATCACATACGCACCAGAAGTATTGGCACCGGCGTCGGAATTTAAATCACAAAGCTCACCATTGGATTTAAAGATTCCGTCTTCTAAAAATTCAATCGACTTTTCACTATCAACTTTTTGGTATTCCCCACTTCCGTCACCTGGATCGGTATATTGTTCCACCAATAACCAAGTACCGATCAACCCGGGATTCTCTGGATTTATTTCATCGTCATTATCCGAACAGGATAAACCTATTACCGTAAATAGAAACAAAAAACTCCATTTTTTCATATTGTATTTTTTAATCTAAACAGATATAATATGAAAAAATTGTTCTTTTTCCCGAAAAGATAAGTGTCTACCTACTATAATTTGGAGACTCTTTGGTGATGGTAACGTCATGTGGATGACTTTCATTGATACCACTTGAAGTTATTTTTACAAAGCGACCGCTCTCCTTGAGGGAATTAATATCCTTAGCTCCACAATAGCCCATACCCGCACGTAGACCACCTACAAACTGATGGATACTTTCATACAATTCTCCTTTATAGGGCACACGACCTACAATACCTTCCGGAACCAATTTTTTAATGTCATCTTCCACATCCTGGAAATAACGGTCTTTACTACCTTCTTTCATAGCTTCTACGGAGCCCATTCCCCTATAGGACTTGAACTTACGACCTTCATAAATGATGGTCTCTCCTGGAGATTCCTTGGTTCCCGCTAAAAGACTACCTAACATAACCGTATCTGCCCCTGCAGCAATTGCCTTGGGAATATCTCCCGTATAACGGATACCTCCATCTGCAATGACCGGCACTCCCGACCCTTTGATGGCGGCCGCAACTTCCAACACCGCTGAAAACTGAGGAAAACCAACCCCGGCAACTACCCGGGTGGTACAAATGGAACCGGGTCCAATACCAACTTTAACCGCATCTGCCCCTGCTTCGACCAAATATTTTGCCGCTTCGGCCGTAGCAATATTTCCTACTATTACTTCCAGATTTGGAAATTTGGCCTTTACCTCTTTTAACACGGAAACAACACCTCTGGTATGCCCATGAGCTGTATCAATCACCACAGCATCCACTCCGGCTTCCACCAAAGCTTCTGCCCTATCTATGGCATCTGGCGTTACACCAATGGCAGCTGCCACACGTAAACGACCAAATTCATCCTTATTGGCAATTGGTTTAAGGGTGAGTTTTGTAATATCCCTAAAGGTAATAAGCCCAATCAGCTTATAATTTTCATCAACGACCGGAAGTTTTTCAATCTTGTTTTCTTGTAAAATATCTTCCGCTTGCTCCAAAGAGGTCTCCCTACCTACCGTAACAAGGTTTTCTGAGGTCATTACCTCTGAGATGGGCCTGTCATTATTTTTTTCAAATCTTAAGTCCCTATTGGTTACGATACCCAAAAGTTTATTGTCCTCATCCACAATTGGAATACCACCAATACTAAACTCTTTCATACTCGCCTTGGCATCCCTCACCTTAGAGTTTAGGGGTAAGGTTACAGGGTCTAAAATCATACCACTTTCCGCACGTTTTACCTTACGTACTTTTACCGCTTGTTGATCTATGGTCATATTCTTATGAAGCACACCTATACCACCTTCCTGCGCCATGGCAATAGCCATTCTAGATTCTGTAACGGTGTCCATAGCAGCGGAAACTACCGGTACATTGATAGTAATGTTACGAGTGAATTTAGTTTGAATATTTACTTCTCTGGGAAGTACTTCAGAATAAGCTGGAACGAGGAGTACGTCATCATACGTTAGACCTTCTCCTAGTATTTTGTTAAGGTGGGCTTCCATAGCAATTAAAGATTTAATTGCGTGCAAATGTAATGAATTTTATTGGTTTTGTGGCCCGAATACCGCCCCGGTTGTTATGTGCTAAAACCGTTGTGAAATTTAACTGGAAACCTTTCTATTTAATTGTCATATTTTCCATCAAAAATATTCGAAAAGGTACTTATAAAAACACCTATTTAGTACTAGGAAACCCTTGAAGAAAGGGGTGAACTCACTGAGTTTTTCCTTTTATATTTTCTACCATACCACAGTAAAACGCCCGTAACCGGTAAAGAGGCTACCACCAAGCTACTTAAAAAAGCTATTATCTTTCCAAATATCCCACCAATAGCACCTACGTGAATGTCGTAATTCATACGGATAAGCTTATCCGCTAATTTGGCATCCCCGTACTTGCCATAAATACCTTCAGTTTCAATTTCCTCTAATGTGGTCTGATCAAAATAGCGATAGTCGTTTTCGTAGTACAATCCGTCCGTTTTTGCTACCTCAACATAAATACTAACGCTGTCTGCGTAGGGGTAATGAATTTCATAATTGAGTGCCGTAGGGTCTTCTCTTCGCAATCGGGATATTAAACGGTCTATTGGTGGAGCATTTGTTTCGGCTGGGTCTTTTTCAGTTTTGTTATTGGGAATATAGAACATGGCTGTTTTCTCTCCCCCAATTCCCTTATAAACGGAGGAGTACATCCAATCAAAAGCCATTATTGAACCCGTAAAGGCCAATATAAATCCAAGAATATAAACATAGAAACCCAAGACAGCGTGTAAATCGAAGTTTTTGCGTTTCCATTTTGTGGTTGCTTTCCAATCAAATTTCAATCGTTGCCTAAAATGTTTTCGTTTCTTGGGCCACCATAAAATTAGACCGGATACCAGAATAAACATAAAGAGGAAAACAGAAATAGAAACCACTTGTTCCCCAATTTCTGCAGGCAGCCAGAGCCTAACATGACCTTTAAGTACAAAGGCAAAAAAGCCACTAAAATGGTCCTTAAGGCCCAAAATCTCCCCAGTATAAGGGTTTAGAAAAACGCTTTGATAAAACTCAGGATCCAATTCATAAAAAATAACATCCAGAGCCTCATTTGGTTGGCCAAAAATAGTTCCATGAACATGCTTATTGGGAAAAACTTCCTTGGCCAAATTTTGTGCTTGTGTCGCAGTAATCATTTCACCATCCTTTTCCACTACGATAAAAGGCTCTACATATAAAGATTCAATTTCATCCTTAAAAACCCATAAGCAACCGGTGATACTCACGATAAAAACTACGATTCCCGTAACCAACCCTAAAATTTGATGAAACTTAAGAACTGTTTTTTTAAAAGAAAACTTTGCCATTAAAAAGAAAGAAGAATTTATGGTTGAAACGAAATGGTGTACCTACAAAAACGGTGTTTTAATTCTTGATGCGATATTGTTTTAAGGTCTCATCCATATTTAAAATAAATTGGGTTCCCTTGACCAAATCTTCCATTTCTTCCAAAATGGGCTCTGAAACTTTAAGGCAAATATCCACCAAGGGATTGCTACACCAAATCTTATTGCACTTGCCTCCTTTGCAGGTAGCGCATTGGCATGGTGCATCCGAATCCTGAATGACACTTAGAAAATGGCCCAAATCAGACGCTGACATAAATATGCCTACCGTATCTACCACAAGTTGCAATTTGCATTCTTTGTTAGGTGCTTCAAAAATTTTATAAAAGGCTCCATAATTGTTTCCATATATAAGTTCCATGAAATTTTGTTGGATTTAAAAAAAGCCGACAACCCAACCTAGAAAAGGTTGCCGGCAAAACTAACTCAAACATTTAGTTCTACGAAAAATCGTAGGATTATCAGAAATTGATTTCCGATAACAAAACGAAGATACACACTTATTTTTAATCAATCTAAATAAAATTATTAAATTTGGATGAGCCTTTAATCTGATAATCTTCTATGGACGATATACACCTTTTATATAATAATAACTTAGGCTTAGCCTTTCAATGGAAATATGTTAATTCTGAAAAGCAGAAAAAGGTACAGCTTGTTTTTAGGGACACTGGCTTGTTTCTAAGTATTCCCCAACTAGTTATTTTTTCGAATAATATCAAAACATGTAAGCTTTCTTCCCAATGTACACCATGCCCAAGCAACAGTAATTGCAGAAGTATTTTGATAGAATCACCTTTTAAAAGTGTTTCTTTTGCCATGAACCAGAAGGAGGTGGAGGAAATTGAGGACCTTGTGGAAGGAACTCTTTTTCAATTGAATTTAGATGAGTACCTAAGTGACCTTATCAACAAGTAATTATTAATGGTAAACACTAAAAAGCTCCGTAGCTTTATTGTATGCCGCTTCAAAGACCATCCAATTAACTCCAGAATCGGCTTTTACGGCTGTAAGATAAGAGAGCATTTTTTCTGTGGGCATATTGCCTGTAAGTTCATCCTTCGCCATTGGGCAACCACCAAAGCCTTGAACCGCCCCGTCAAAACGCCTGCATCCAGCTTTGTACGCAGAGTCTACCTTTTCATGCCATTTAGTTGGGGTAGTATGTAAATGAGCCCCAAACTCTATCTGAGGATATTGCGGTATGAGATTGGAAAAAAGATAATCGATATTTTCTGGAGTGGAAGACCCCACGGTATCTGATAAGGATAAAATGGACACGCCCATATTTGCTAGCTTCTGGGTCCATTCCCCTACAATATCCACATTCCAAGGGTCTCCGTACGGGTTTCCAAAACCCATGGATATGTATACTACCACTTCTTTGTCACTGGCGTTGGCATTGTCCAATATTTCCTTTAAGATATCGATGGATTGTGCAATAGTCTTATGGGTATTCCGCATTTGAAAGTTTTCCGAAATGGAAAAGGGATACCCCAAGTAGTCTATTTCCGGATGTTGGCAAGCGTCCACAGCTCCCCTTACATTCGCTACAATGGACAACAGTTTACTTTTTGATTTCGAAAGATCTAATTGAGAAAGCACATCTGCGGTATCTACCATTTGCGGAATCGCTTTGGGAGAGACAAAACTTCCAAAATCAATAGTATCGAATCCGCAGCTCAGTAAAGATTGAATATACTTTACTTTCTCCTTTGTGGGAATAAAGGTCTTGAGGCCTTGCATGGCATCCCTGGGGCATTCAATAATTTTTACTTTCTCTTGCATTCCTACCCAAAATTACCACTATTTATCTGATATTAATAAGTACACTGCAATCCCCACAAATACAATTATTTGCAACCATTTTAGATACCCACCTATACCGGGATTTTCTTTTATTCGGGAGGAAATAACACCCGATAATAAAGCAATACTTCCAAAAATGACGGAGGAAACCAACACAAATAAGGCTCCCAATATATAAAATTGAACTACCGTACTCACCGAATCACTAAATAAAAAGCCCGGAAAAAAAGCCAAAAAAAAGATAGTAACCTTAGGATTGAGCACATTCATGATAAAACCTTGTTTAAATAAGGCTCCTAGACTCTTTCTACCCACACCTTCCTTGGAAATAACCAAACTGGCATCGCTTTTAAACACTTTATAAGCCAAAAAGAACAGATAAATGGCTCCTAGCAACTTAATCCCAAAAAAAAGTACATCGCTTTGCTTGATAATCGCAGACACCCCAAATGCCAATAGGGTGGTGTGAACAATACAACCGGACATTAAACCCGCCATAGTGGCCAATCCATACTTTTTACCATTGACCAAACTTTGCATGAGCACATAAATGTTATCCGGGCCGGGTGAGATGGCAAGCGCTGCGGTGGCAGCCATAAATGCATAGAGCGTTTCGTAATTCATGCGTTAAACTTAACCATTAAATAGAAATTTCAATTTGAGGTCTTTTTCATATCTTACCCCAAAATTACACACCATGAAATCAATTCAACTGACTTTATTATTTGTTTTAATCAGCTCCGGACTTTTTGCAACGGAGTATTCAAAAACCATCAATCCAAAATTTCATATGGAAAAAGACAGCCTTTTGCGCCATGTAGTTATGTTCAAATTTAAAGAGGGAACTTCGCAGGCAGATATCGATAAGGTTCAAGAAGCATTTAGCGCCTTACCGGGTAAAATACCTCAAATTGCCTCCTACGAATGGGGAACCAATAACAGTCCGGAAGGGCACGACAAGGGTTTTACCCACTGCTTCTTTCTTACTTTTAAAAGTGAGGCAGACCGTGCCATTTATTTACCACACCCAGACCATAAGGCGTTTGGCGGCATTCTAGGCCCTTACCTAGAAGACGTTATGGTTCTTGATTATTGGACTAAGGAATAGATATACCTTACTAAAAATATTCTCTGGCCCGCTGCTATTTCCTTAGTTTCGGGCCAGTATTGCTTTATTAATACTTTTTATAAGACCTGGACCTTCATAAATAAAGCCGGTATAGAGTTGAACTAAGTCTGCCCCAGCCTCCAACTTTTCTAGAGCATCTTGGGCACTATGAATACCTCCTACCCCAATTATGGGAAATGCTTTATTGCTTTTTTCTGCCAAAAAGCGAATCACTTCCGTGCTTCTAGAGGTTAATGGTTTGCCGCTCAAGCCACCTGTTTCTTTTACTAAGCTTTTATCTGATTTTAAGTTTTCGCGACTGATTGTGGTGTTGGTAGCGATAACCCCATCTATATGGGTGTCCTTTATAATTTGAATGATATCTAACAATTGATCATCGGTCAAATCAGGTGCTATTTTCAGCAGAATGGGTTTTTCCTTTATGGAAAGTTTTTTGGCTTTAGAACTATTTTCTTCTTTCAACCTGTTCAACAATGCCGTTAGAGGCTCTTTATCTTGCAGTTCCCTTAATCCTGGAGTATTAGGCGAACTTACATTTACCACAAAATAATCTACATGATCAAAAAGCGTATTAAAACAAATAAGGTAGTCATTTACAGCCTCGTCATTAGGAGTGACTTTATTTTTACCTATGTTTCCCCCAATCAATATATTACGATTCTTTTTTAAGCGTTCAACGGCATCTTCTACCCCAGAGTTATTAAAACCCATTCGGTTGATAATGGCCCGGTCTTCTTTTAACCTGAACAGTCTTTTTTTAGAATTTCCAGGTTGCCCCTTGGGTGTTAGGGTCCCTATTTCGATAAATCCAAACCCAAAATTGGACAGTTCCTTAAACAGTTTGGCATCCTTATCAAAACCTGCCGCCAAACCCACTGGATTTTTAAATTTTAATCCGAAGACCTCCTTTTCCAATCGAGGGTCTTGAAAATTATAAAGGGATTTGAAAATAGAAGAAAAACCTATTTTACTTAAGTTGCGCACCATTGAAAAAGTGAAGTGGTGTGCCTTTTCTGCGTCCATTTTAAATAATAAGGGACGTATGAAGGATGTATACATGAAACGTGTTGTGGTTTGCACAAAAATACAAACTTAATTCACGTTATTATTCAATTTTTGACCGAAGATTAAATGTCAATCCTACAGATGATAATTAAATTCATCATTCCGGACTTGCTTCTTCCGCATCGTATTCCATAGGAATGGCCTTTATAGGACGTCTATAAGCAGCGTTGCACAACTCAAGATACCTCTCATACTGTTTGGCATTGAACGTTTCCAAGAATTTTTGTTCCACATCAAGGGAAAGTGAAATTAATTGCCCTTGTAATTGCTTATACTTATCTCCCATTACTATTAAATCCTCCTCTTTGCTTTGCGGATGTTCTTTCAACAACAAATCAATTTGATCTTGAATTACCTTTGTCTGCACCTCCAGCTCACCTTTCAAGCTCTCCATAGTTGTCAATTGGCTATCGTTCAATTGAAAAGTTTCTTCGATCATTTTAGTATCCTTACCTCCAATTCCTAAAAAACAGTCTTGTGCAATACCCACGAAAGAAAGTGAAAAACATAGCATTAGCACGTAAAAGGATTTATTGAACATTCTAAAAATTTTAAAAAGTTAACATAGTGCCGCTTTTTAATAGCAACAAAATCAAAAAAGTAACACCGGTACTGAGACCAATCAAACCTTCCCAATAAAAAGTTCGTTGCCCCCAAAGGGTACGTCTTTTAGGACCGAACTCCTTCTTATAACGACCAATTGTGAGTTTGCGTACACTAAAGAGGCTTACCAAAAAAATACAAGCCACCAAGGCTATCTTCCAATAGTTTTCCATCGCTTAGGGATTTAAGTAGTTAAAAATAGGGTTTTAGAACTTTATATAAAATAAAAACCCCGCTCTCACGAGCGGGGTTTAAGGAATAACTAAGTTGTATTAATTAAGAGCCAAATTCACCCGAGCGAATAAAAAGCGGCCACCGATACCAAATTGTTGGGCTCTACGTGACCAATCGAAACGGCCACCGCTACGGTTACCAAAACTCTCCTCGGCCCTGTCCGGATAAATATCAAAAAGGTTGTTGGCCCCAATGGTAAGCGTAAGCGCATCTGATGCTTTATAACCAATGGAAAGGTCCGTTACCAGTTTGGTACCAAAAACCTGCTGGTTGGCCACTACCGTTGTAGCTTCGGTAACCTCGCCAAAATATACGTTCCTTAAGAACATAATCCAGCGGTCTGAGGTTAGGCTATTGGAAAGGTTCACTTTGGTTCTTGGTACGGCCTCCTCTAAGTATACCCTACTATCTTCAGGAAAATAGGTATCAACCTGCCCAGCATTCCGTAGTACTTCGGACGCATTGATATCCCCTATTTGGTTGGTTCTCGAAAAAGTACCTGCCAAATCTGACTTTAACCTGAAGTTGTCGCCAATATTAGTTTTATGCGTAATAACCACGTCCAAGCCTCTAGACTCGGTATTGATTGCATTCGCAAAGAAGGATGCTGCAGTAGCATTGGCCTGTCTTAGCAAATTATCCAATTCGGTTCCTGTTCCTGGGCCTTGAAATTGCCCTGTGTACACCACCCGATCATTGATTTCAACGTAATAACCGTCCACCGTAAAGGTAAGATTGGCATCCGGTATATTAGCTGTAAAACCCAAACTTACACTACTTGAGGTTTCCTCTTTAAGTTCTGGAATACCCAATAATTTTGCTGCTCTACTATTATTGGCAAACGTTCCTACTTCCTGCGGATTTCCATTTTGGTCAAAAATCGTTGATGTAGAATTAAAATTGATCTGGTGCAAGGATGGAGCTCTAAAGCCTGTATTTGCGGCTCCCCTGATATTCAGGTTATCGGATATTTTATAGCGCGTTGCCAATTTAAAGTTGATGGTAGATCCAAAATCGCTATAGTTTTCAAAACGGGTAGCAAAGCTGGCCAACCATTTTTCGGAAAAGTCGGCCTCCACATCAAAATATCCGGCAATACTACTTCTGCCCCGTGATAGCTCATTAGAAGGACTGAAACCGGGAAATACCTGTGATCCTCCCGGACGTGCATTTCCAAAAAAGTCTTGTGAAGGTTGTTGTGAAGCCAAGGTTATGCGTTGCCCATCCGCTGTATATTGAGAATAGGAAGCTTCTTCTCCAGCAACAATATCATAGTTTTCAACCCTATACTCCGCTCCAAAGGCCACGTTCAACCCTGACATGACGTCTTCAAAAAACCGGTTTACATCTAAATTGGAGGTGTTCTGTGCGAAAGAGAATCCCCCTGCATCAAAGAATGTGGGCGAAGCATTTTGCAATGAGGCGTTGAATGTATTTCCAATCGTATACAGAAAGGAGTTCTTACCATAGGTATTACTTAAATCTACGTTCCACTCGTTAATTTTACCTTTGATACCTACGGACAAAGATCTATCCTTAATGGTAGAATTGATTTCCGGCAGAAACCCATTGATGTAAGCCGGAGTGTACGTTCTGCTTTGGTTAGGCAATCGATAAAAACCAGCAGAATTACCCGTTCTAGAGCTAATTCCCGCAAAGGAATATACTTCGGTTCCGTTATCATCGAGTGGCAGGGCAAAATTGGCAAAAAGACGACCACCTCTTAAGGCCGATTGTCCTACCCTCATGTTATAATCGCTGCGCTGTTGATTTCTTGCCGCCAGTTCCGAAGTGGTGGCATCTTGGGATAAAATAGGTTGCAACTCTTCTTTCGTGGTTGCCCCGTTTAAAGCTATTCCCGCTTGGTTAGCGTATTGGATCACATCGGATACATCATCATCCAATAACGCAGATAAATCATAACCATCATTATTTGCAAAACGCTCCACCACATTGTATTGGTTGAACACCTCACCTTCCCATTCCTTCATTCTGCTATAATCCTCACGCACATCAAAATCACCTGAAAGATTAAAATATCCTCCATTATCGCCCAAGGGCAAACCGTAGCTTGCGGCAACGTTGGTAGTTTCCCCATCTACCCCACCTGTCTGGTCATTCGCATTTTTAGAGAAATTGGCACCCGTAGTAACCGTGGCATTTAATTCGTTTACCGACTTGTTCAGAACTATATTAATTACCCCAGCGATAGCATCAGAACCATATTGGGCCGCTGCACCATCTCTTAAGACTTCTATTCTCTGAATGGCGGAAGCAGGTATGGCATTTAAATCCGTTCCCACGCTACCTCTACCAAACGTACCGTTTACATTGATCAAAGAAGAGGTATGCCTTCTTTTACCGTTGATCAAAACCAAAACCTGATCGGGACCCAATCCCCGTAAGGAGGCAGGGTCAATATGGTCCGTACCATCAGAAATCGTTTGGGTGTTTGAAGTAAATGAAGGCGCTACATAATTTAAAATCTGATTTAAATTCACCTGAGGAGCCACATTGTTCAGTTCCGCCATGTCAATGACATCAACGGGAACCGTGCTTTCTGTAGCTGTCCTATTTGGGTTACGCGAACCGACTATCACCACCTCGGACAATGCTACCCCTGAGGATAATTGTATTCTCATCTCACCGCTGGTAGCTGTTACTTCTTTGGTTTCAAAACCTATGTAAGAAACCACTAAATTGTCTCCAGGCTCAGCGTTAATAGAAAAATTACCATCAAAATCGGTTGTTGAACCAGTTGTAGTACCTTTGACAACAACTGAAGCTCCCGGAAGGGGAACCGAATCATCATCGATCACGATACCCGTTATTTGGGCATTGGCCAAACCAATCACCCCAAAAACGAGAATCAAAATGTTAAAAAATTGCTGTTTCATATAGTTGTTTTTAAGTTATGTTAACAGCAAGTTAGGTAAAAAGAGCTGAAAAATGTAAGAAACCACCTCTTTTGAGTTACAAATTTTAACTTTTTAATAGGTTTTTAGATAAAAATTACACTTAATACAACAATTAACAATGCAGCATATTATCAATCGATTTTTAAACTACGTAAAAATTGATACTCAAAGCAATCCTACGTCGCAAACCACTCCCAGTACTGAAAAGCAATGGTATTTAGCCGATTTACTTGTAGATGAATTGAAGGAGATTGGAATGCAAGATGTTTCCATTGACGACAATGCCTATATCATGGCCACTTTGCCAAGTAATATAGAAAATGACGTACCAACGGTAGGATTCATTTCTCATTTTGATACCTCTCCGGATTTTTCAGGCAAGGATGTAAATCCGCAAATTATAGAAAACTATGATGGAAAGGACATTGTTTTGAACGCTAGGGAAAACATTATTCTCTCTCCTGATTATTTCGAGGATTTACAACAGTACAAAGGCCAAACGTTAATTACTACAGATGGAACCACGCTATTAGGTGCGGATGACAAGGCTGGCATTGCCGAAATTGTTACAGCTATGGAATACCTTATCAACCATCCGGAAATAAAACATGGTGATATAAGAATTGGCTTTACACCAGACGAGGAAATTGGCCGAGGAGCTCACCTTTTTGATGTGGACAAATTTAATGCAGACTGGGCCTATACCATGGACGGCTCCCAAGTTGGGGAACTAGAATATGAAAATTTTAATGCTGCCAGTGCCAAAGTAACGATCAAAGGCAAAAGTGTACACCCAGGTTACGCCAAAAATAAAATGGTAAATGCCATTAGCATTGCCAATGAGTTTTTGAGTATTCTGCCTCCTGAAGAAACTCCCCAAAATACAAGTGACAGAGAGGGATTCTTTCATGTTCATCATATAAAAGGCGAAATTGAACATGCAGAATTTGAGATGATTATTAGGGACCATGATAAAGACCTCTTTGAAAAAAGAAAACAGTTAATAAAGGATATTAGTGCTCAACTGAACAGTGATTACGGCGATTGTATACATACCGAAATCAAAGATCAGTATTTCAATATGCGGGAAAAAATAGAGCCGGTTTCCTTTATTGTTGATATTGCCAAAGCCGCTATGGAATCCGTTGGCGTGAAACCTATTATTAAACCTATAAGGGGTGGCACAGATGGGTCTCAGTTGAGCTATAAAGGTTTGCCCTGCCCTAATATTTTTGCTGGCGGACATAATTTTCATGGAAAATATGAATACGTACCTGTGCAAAGTATGTTGAAAGCTGTGCAGGTAATTGTTAAAATTTGTGAGATAGTGGGCACTGCGAAACCTAAAAATGCCTAACTTATAGGGAAAACAATTAAAGATGGACCGGCAAGAAAAGATGTTCAAATACTACGAAGAGGAACATCAATTTAGGACTGCGATTGGAGTGCTTCGTGATTTGGCCCTAAAAACTGGTTTGGAGGAGACCTACAAATGGAATTTCCCTACCTACACCATAAACGGGAAAAACGTTTTGGCTATTTGTAAATTTAAACAGCACTTTGGCATATGGTTTTTTAACGGAGCAGTTTTAAGCGATTTTGACCAAGTTTTAGAAAATGCTCAAGTAGGGAAAACCCAGGCAATGCGCCATTGGAAATTCAAATCCCAAGAGGATGTAGACCCAAAAAAGGTTACTTCTTACATGCTAGAGGCCATTGACAACCAGAGAAAGGGTATTGAACATAAAACCTCCAAAAAAAGCACTTCAGGGAAAGTTGACATTCCTGAGCTTCTAAATAAAGCTTTAACGGAAACCGATGGCGCCCAAAATGCTTTCGAGGGCCTATCAAATTATAAAAAAAGGAATACATCGAATATATCGTTACGGCAAAACGGGACAGTACCAAGCTGTCCCGTTTGACCAAAATTTTACAGCTAATTTTAGAAGGCAAGGGTTTGCATGATGCCTACCGATAATACCGTAAAAAAGTTATAGCATTGGCAATTTCCAACCGTTTTGATAGTTCGCTTTTAAAAATTGATTGGCCTCCGTTTGTTTAAAGCCTGCTTTGGCATCATCCCAATAAATTCTATTCCCAGATTTATAGGCCACGTTACCCATATGTGAGACCAAAGCCGCGTCATACCCAACTTTTATGGGTGCATTTAGTTGGGATGCATCCCTACTCTTCACCGCATCAATGAAATTGGCCGTGTGTAGGTCCAACCCACTTTTATCCCCCTTATCCTTTTTTATTGCCTCCATTTTTGGAATGCCCTTTTTACCCCATCCTTGAAACTCTTCCTCCGGAATGACCTCCCAACCATTACGATCCACTACCAAGGTTCCGTTGTTTCCTATAAAAGCGATTCCGTGATTTCTTCCATAATTCCCACCATCTATTCCGGTGGCGTGCTCCCACAAAATTGAAAATCCGTCATATTCAAATACGGTCTGTAATGTATCTGGGGTTTCGGAAGCGTCGTTTGGATATGCAAATTTTCCACCTAAGGCCATAACGGATTTGGGTCTACCGGCCTTCATACCATACAATGCATAATCAATTAAATGCACGCCCCAATCGGTCATGAGTCCGCCCGCATAATCCCAAAACCATCTAAAATTAAAATGAAATCGGTTTTTGTTGAACGGCATTTGAGACGCAGGGCCCAACCACATTTTATAATCTACCCCTTCTGGAACGTTGGTGTTTTCCAAAACGGGAACAGGTTTCATCCAACCTTGATAGGCCCACGCCTTGGCCAAACGAATTTCCCCCAATTTTCCGGAGTGAACAAAATCAATTGCATCTACAAAATGAGGCTGACTACGTTGCCACTGACCTACTTGAACGATACGGTCACTAGCACCAACATAGTTCAACATAATATCTGCCTCTTCTACGGAATTGGCTATGGGCTTTTCGCAATACACATCCTTACCGGCCTTTAAAGAATCAATTAATTGGAGACAATGCCAATGATCGGGAGTTCCTATAATTACGATGTCAACATCCTTATCTTCTAACAACAGCCTGTAATCCTTATACCATTTGGGTTTTTTAACCCCGGCCTTTTCCAAATCTGCCGTTCTTTTCTTTAAAACGGACTCATCCACATCACAGAGAGCGGCAACATTGATTTCATTAAGCTTTAACATAGATGACAGGTTGCTAAAACCCATACCGTTGCAACCAATGAGCCCTACGTTGATTTGGTCGTTGGGGCTTACTCTTTTTCTCATGCTCGCCAAAAGCTCCATAGGAAACATAAACGCAGCGCCCGTTCCCATAAAAGCCAAGGACCCTTTCCTTAAAAATTGTCTTCTAGTACCGTTCATTCTCTTAAATAGTTTAAGTTGATGTTTGAAGATACAAATTTACCGGTAAAACAAGTGCAAAAAAAAAGCGCCCTCAAGAAATTGAGGGCGCTTTATCTTTTATAATCAAAGGGTTACTTTTTTTCTGGCGCATTTAACTTTTTGCTCATTTCCATAGAAATAGCAGAACGGTCAAATTTTAACTTCCCGGCCATGGTCTCAAGAATACATGAAAAATCCTTGTCGTTCAACTCCATAATTTTTCCGTGAAGTCCACTTTTAGTAATTACCCTGTCTCCGCGCTTTAATTCTGCGGTAAATTTCTTTTCATCCTTCTGACGTTTAAGTTGTGGACGGATCATAAAAAAATATGCCACCACAAAAATCAAAATCATTGGAAGAAATTGGCCTAAATCGCCCATAGTCTATGCTTTAAATTGGTTATTTGGAAGTTGGTCCTACGGGAGCGGCTCCCTTAGGATTTACAAAAGCCTTTATGCGTAACAATTCTGAACCCTTTTCCGTATTTGCGTTCACGGTAATGGTCTTAGTAACTTGATTTTGTCCAGAACCATTGAACTTAACTACCAATTCTCCTGTATCTCCAGGGGCGATAGGGTCTTTTGGCGGATCAGGAACTGTACACCCACAAGAACTTGTTGCATTGGTAATGATCAAAGGTGCATTACCGGTGTTGGTAAACTTGAATACGGTCTCCTGTGGAGTTCCCTGCTCTATGGTTCCAAAATCATGCTCCTCCTTTTCAAAGGACATAACAGGAAGTTGCTTGCCAGCCTCATCTCTTTGAGCAGCTTCGGCTACATTATCAGACTTTACTTTACTGGATGCATTTTCCTTACATGAAACGAATGCAAAAATGGAAAATACACTTAATGCTAAAAGTGCTTTTTTCATGGTTATGATTTTATTTTCGTGCAAAATTAGTGAATTAATTTATATACAACGGGTGGGACAAATGTTAAGTATCCCTAATAAAACAAATACGGGTGCCATAAAGATTACATCAATCCCCTGCCAATTTTATTAAGCTTTCCTGTGGATTTGTATTCTTTTACCAGTTTATCCAAAATACCATTGATAAAAATACTACTCTTAGGAGTACTGTATTCCTTTGCAATTTCCAATGCTTCGTTAATGGTTACCTTTTCCGGTATGGAAGGAAAATTTAATAACTCACAAATGGCCATTTTTAAAAGAATGGCATCAATATCTGCAATACGATCTTTATCCCAATTGGGTGTTTTGCCCTCAATTTCTTTATTCCATTCGGCCTCCTTCAACAAGGTTTTGGTCAAAAGCTTTTTGGCGAATTTCATATCGTCCTCGTCTTTTAAAAGACGTGGCAGAAAGAAACTTTCCGGATGGCTCTCCTTTGCTTTCTTGAGTAGTTTTAGAACAAAGGTGTTTACAATTGGAAAATCATCTACCCAAGTAAGTTTATCATCTTCAAAATAATCGTAAATCTTTTCGTTGGGTGCAATGATGTCCTTAAAAAGAAGCACCAAAAAATCCTTATCCTCAGCAAAACTTTGAGAACCGGATTGCATGTAGGCAGCGTATGCCTCACTTTCAATCATTTCCTTATAGATGATCCGAACATATTCCTCATTGAGATACCAATTGTTGAGCTTGCGCTTTTTAAGTTCCTCTTTTAAGGCTTCGTTCCTAACTATCTTAAGCAAAAGACCGTTCTTTACAAACTTTTTCTGATCTGGATATTGGTCTTCATTGGATGCCAAATACTTTTTAGAAGAAAGTTGCAATTGCTCGCTAGCACGCTGGTGTAGCTCAATGAGCAGACTCAATTCCAATAAATATAGGGTGTACATGCTATCAATACTATAGCGAAGAAATTTTTCCTGTTTTTCCAAGGAATCATCTTTGGACTGGGTAAGGGCATAAATGCATTGCATAACCTTAACCCTAATGTGTCTACGTGTTAGCATGTTCAAGAACTTTTTACTGTGGTGTTGGCAGTGGTTTTCACGGGCACAAAAGTAATAATAAATGCAGTGTGGATACCTAAATAAAAGTTCAAATAATTGAAAAGATTCTTATTCTTATACGTTTTAGAATTTAAAATAAAACACTTTACATTGATTGCTGTTGAAATAATTAAACTATTCTCAGTTATTTTCAAAAATTGTTATGTAGAATACCTTATATATTTTATAACATTTGCTTTTAACACAAAAAGCTATCTTTGACGAGTTCTAGAAGACGCTAAACAACTAGCTTACCCAATTAAATGAAGGAACTAAAACACCTCAACAAATATTTTAAAAAATACTGGAAGAAACTTGTTCTAGGTCTTTTCATAACCATGGTGGCCAGAATTCTTCAGTTGGTCATGCCTTCGTATGTAAAGGAATCCATAGAAGTAATTGAAGATTTTACCGCCTCTGAAATTACAGAATCCGTAGCGCGCGGGTTTCTATTTGAGTATATCCTGATCATTGTAGGAGCTGCGCTACTCTCAGGGGTTTTTACCTTTTTAATGAGACAGACCATTATAAATGTATCCAGATATATTGAGTTCGATTTAAAAAATGAGGTTTTTGACCATTACCAGCTATTGAGTCTCAACTTTTACAAAAAGAACCGGACTGGAGACTTAATGAATAGGATCAGTGAAGACGTTAGCCAGGTAAGAATGTATGCGGGTCCGGCATTAATGTACGGTATAAATACCGCCACTCTATTCATATGTATCATACCCATTATGTTTATGACGGCACCAAAATTGGCCGCCTATACGCTCATTCCATTACCAATTTTATCTGTTCTTATTTACAAAATAAGTAAAGTAATACATCAAAGAAGTACCGTAGTACAAGAATACCTTTCTACCCTTTCAACCTTTACCCAAGAAGTATTCTCCGGTGTTTCTGTCATAAAGGCATATGCCCTAGAACCACAGATAAACAAAGACCTTTCCGTATTGGCGGTAGAAGGTAAGAACAAAAGTATGGACCTGGCCAGAGTAAATGCTTGGTTTTTTCCATTGATGGTACTGCTTATTGGAGTAAGTAACATTCTGGTCATTTACATTGGCGGAAGACAAATACTTAACGGGGAAATTGATTCCGTGGGAGTTATTGCCGAGTTTATTATTTATGTAAATATGCTTACTTGGCCGGTAGCGATTATTGGTTGGCTTACTTCGATCATCCAAAGGGCCGAAGCCTCGCAAAAAAGAATCAACGAGTTTTTACAGGAACAACCCGAAATTAGGAACGACATTCTCGAAGAAACCGAAATTACTGGTAAAATTGAATTTAGAAATGTAAGCTTCACCTATGAGGATACGGAAATTACAGCTCTAAAGAACATTTCTTTTACGATAAATGACGGGGAAACCGTAGCTATTTTGGGAAAAACAGGTTCTGGAAAATCTACCATTTTAGACCTGATCGCCAGATTATATGACGTTTCCGGTGGAGAAATTTTAATAGATAATGTACCCATTAAAAAACTGAATGTAGAAAGTCTTAGAACATCCGTAGGTGCGGTACCGCAAGATGCCTTTTTATTCTCAGATTCCATAGAGAACAATATTAAATTTGGCAAGTACAATGCTTCGGAAGCCGAAGTAGTACAGGCAGCCAAGAATGCCGCCGTTCATGATAATATTGAAGGGTTTTCAAAAGGATATCAAACCGTTCTTGGAGAAAGAGGAATTACGCTAAGCGGTGGTCAAAAACAACGGGTTTCCATTGCCCGCGCTCTATTGAAAGATCCAGAAATTTATTTGTTCGATGATTGCCTTTCTGCTGTTGACACGGAAACTGAGGAAGAAATTCTCAACAATCTCAAAAAGGCGTCCAAAAACAAAACCACGCTAATCGTGAGCCATAGGGTATCTTCTGCCAAAAATGCGGACAAGGTATTAGTTTTGGAGGACGGCAGGCTTTTACAAGAAGGTTCCCATGAAGAGTTAAATTCCCAAAACGGGTACTACAAAGAACTGTATGCCACGCAACTCTCTGAGAAAGAAAATTAGAAAATTTTGGCGTATTCACATTTTTTTCACATTTTTGGTTGATTAACTATTAACTAGACACCATTTCGAGATGAGCGAAAAAGATGCAATGGATCAAGAGGAGATTTATTCTAAAGTTTTAAGAGCGGGTAGAAGAACCTATTTCTTTGATGTAAGAAGTACTAAGGCCGGAGACTATTATCTAACAATCACAGAGAGCAAAAAATTCACTCATGATGATGGATCGTTCCACTACAAAAAACATAAAATTTACCTTTACAAGGAAGACTTTTCCGCGTTTAGGGAAAATGTAGAGGAAATGATGGATTACATAATTTCAGAAAAAGGTTCTGAAGTTATTTCTGAACGCCATCAGAAGGACTTTAAAAAAGAAGAAGAACCTAGTATGAACGGTCAAGTAAAAACTTCTGACAGCTTTACGGATGTAAGCTTTGATGACATTTAAATTACTAACTCTAAACATATGAAGGCGGCCCTTTTTAAGGGTCGTTTTTCATTTTATAAAGATTTCAAATAATCCGGTTTCCTTAGGTTCAATGCTTTTTAGGTACATTTATAAGCAAATGAGACCTCTATGAAAACGCTTACCTCTCTTTTACTTGTTTTATTTTGCTATTCCATCCAAGCACAACAAAATGTTGACCTCTCCTATTATTTACCCGATAGCATTGCATACAATCCACAAATTCCCACACCTAAACAAATAATTGGCCATGAAGTTGGGGAATGGCATGTGACCCATGATAAATTAGAGCAGTATATGCGCGCTTTGGCAAAGTCCAGTGAACGCATAAAGTTAGAAGAACGCGGTAAGACATTTGAAGGGCGGTCTTTGTTATTATTGACCGTTACCTCTCCCGAGAACCAGGGGCAACTGGAGGGTATACGACAGGAACATTTAAAATTATCGGATAGCAATCGAAATTCCATTTCGGTCAATGGAATGCCAGTTGTGGTCTATCAAGGGTTTTCCATACACGGCAACGAACCTAGTGGATCCAATGCCGCATTGGCTTATGCCTATTATTTGGCTGCCGCCGAAGGGCCAGAAATTGAGGATATCCTTAAGAACAGCGTCATTCTTTTAGACCCCTGTTTTAATCCGGATGGCCTACAACGATTTGCCCACTGGGCCAATTCCAATAAAAACTTACAACCCAACCCAGACCCCAATGACAGAGAGTTTCATGAATCTTGGCCGGGTGGCCGAACGAACCATTATTGGTTTGATATGAACCGCGATTGGCTTCCCGTTCAATTACCGGAAAGTAGGGCACGCATTGAAACCTACCACCGTTGGATGCCCAATATTCTTACCGATCATCATGAAATGGGAACCAATTCTACCTTTTTCTTTCAACCCGGAGAACCTACAAGAGTTCACCCTTTAACACCTAAGGAAAATCAATCGCTAACAGCAGAAATCGGGAATTTTCACGCTAGGGCTTTGGAAAAAATAGGTTCACTCTACTATTCGGAAGAAAATTATGATGACTATTATTATGGAAAGGGATCCACCTTCCCGGACATCAATGGCGGAATAGGAATTCTATTTGAACAAGGAAGCTCACGTGGACACTTACAAGAATCTGAAAATGGACTTCTCACTTTTCCGTTTACCATCAGAAATCAAATGACCGCTGCGTTATCTACGATTGAAGCTGCTACGGAACTACGGCCCAAAATTTTACGCTACCAACAGCAGTTTTTTAAGGAAGTAGGGCTTGAATCGGTCATTGGGCGATCTAGGGCCATCGTATTTGGTGATAGCAAGGATGCAGCTAAAACCCAACACTTGGCAGAAATTCTCCATAGGCATAAAATAAAATTCCATCATATAAAAAATGATTTTAGATACAATGGAATGGATTTTAAAAAGGGTGCGAGTTTTATGGTACCATACAGCCAAAAGAACCACAGGCTCATAAAGGCCATGTTCGAAAAACGAACCTCATTTACAGACAGTATTTTCTATGACATTTCTGCATGGACTTTTCCTTTAGCGTTTAATATGGATTATGCCGATATACGTTCGCTTCAAAATATGGGTGATGAAGTAAAAGAGCTTGCCGAACCTAAGGGCAATTTAACCGGTAATGGAGGTTACGCCTATCTTTTTGAATGGAACGAGTATTATACACCCAAGGCTCTAGATCAAATTTTAAAAAAAGGTATTAGAGCCAAGGTGGCCAAGAAAAGATTTAGTCTGGAAAACAAGAATTATGGTTACGGAACTATAATGGTCCCCATGCAGAACCAAAACCTTCCAACGGAAAAAATAAAGGATATTTTGTCCAAAATAGCACAAGACTGTGGCATTGAAATAACAGCTGTGGCAACCGGTCTCACCAATGGAATTGATCTTGGCAGCAATGATTTTGAACACATTAAAAGACAGAGAGTAGGCATCTTAACCGGTAATGGGGTACGCTCCTATGATGCGGGAGAAATTTGGCATTTGTTAGATACGCGGTACCAGATGAAACTAAGCAAACTGGATGTGGCCTATTTTAGCCGCATAGATTTGAACAGATATACAGATATCATTGTTCCAAGCATAGCAAGTAACGCCCTGGGAAACAGCAACATTAAAAAGCTAAAGGATTGGGTACAGGATGGCGGCACTTTAATCACCTATCGCTCCGCTGTTGAGTTTTTTGCTTCCAAAAAATTTATAGATCTCCAGTTTAAAAAAGACACCCTAATTGCCAAAAATATATCCTTTGAACAAAAACAAAATTTTACCGGAGCACAAGTAACTGGCGGCGCCATATTTGAAGCTGAATTAGACCTTTCGCACCCCATTGCCTTCGGTTATAAAAATAATACCTTACCACTTTTTAGAAATACCAATATTTATATTGCACCAGACAAGAATAGCTACAACAATCCTATAAAATATACAGGAGATCCGTTACTTAGCGGTTATATTTCTGAGGAGAATTTGGAGATGATTAAAAACAGTGTTCCCTTTCAGGTACAACGTTTGGGTAAAGGTCGTGTAATTGCATTTACGGATAATACCAATTTTAGGGCATTCTGGTACGGTACCAATAAATTGCTGATGAACGCTATATTTTTTGGTAACCTAATGTAATCTTAAGGCCCCCCTTTCACATAAGCCCAATTAAAAAGTACATGAAAGAAAACTAAAATAATCGCTACACCAAAACCAAAACCTGCGGTAAAAAGCGATAAAAAAAGTATATAACAAATTGGATACACCACCATAGCGTATGCGAACCTGAGAGTGGACAGAAACTCAGGCTCCCAAACTTTGGGTTTCATCCATAATCTCCACGGCACTAAAGCGGCTACATTACAAAGCTGAAAAACAGATTTAAAAATGACAGGTTTGGAATTCTTACCAGATTCCCGCTTTGTTTTGCTTTCAGACGATTTAATGAATTTATTACTTTCCATGGGGTTCAAAAAGTTGACATTCTTTTCTTCCATTATTTGTATGATGGCCTCGTAATTTGGTTCATCTTCAATATGGGTAGTCAACTGCTTCAACTGTTCCTTCACTTGCTTCTTAGTATTTTGAACGGATGTAAAAACATCATGTGGGTCATACAATTGGGAACTCACAATGGGTTTTCCGTAATAAACAGCCACTTTATCGGGAAAACCCGTACTCTTTAGGTAGTTTAGTCCAACGGGGATCATCAAAATTTCATTTGACGGGCTCTGCTTTAATGAATGGAATACGATCCTCGTAAAACCTTTGCTTAAGTTGCGCACCCTTCGTCTTAGATTGTGATTAGCTTCAGGAAAAAGAACAATAGCCTCCTCATTTTCAAAAAGTTCCGTACACTTTTTAAAAACTGCCTCATTGTTCTTCAATTGGTTTCGCCCATCCCGCATTCTGTATATCGGAATCATTTGTAGAAAAGCAAAAAATCTCCTTAACACTTGTTTATTAAAAACATCGGAACGAGTCAAAAAGTAAGGTTTCCTATGGCAATCTGTAACAATCAAAAGAACATCTATCAAGGCCTTTTGGTGATTTGGTAAAAAAAGAACCGCCCCCGTTTTGGGAACATTTTCCAATCCATGAACTTCTATCCTTCCAAAATACAGATGAAGGGCAGCTTTCACATAAATTTTAAGGAGCCAATAGAAGAAGTTTTTCAAACCAGTTTTTCTGTATTTATAGCCCTATAATTCCAAAATGCAGCCAACAGCAATCCAGAAACTAAATGCCATATACCCCAAAAGGCCGCCAGAATAGCCATACCACCAAGTCCGTCAAAGAATGAAAAAATAAGAAGCAAGCCCAATCCCGAATTCTGTATCCCCGTTTCAACGGTAATGGAGCGTACGTCCCTGGAAGGCAATTTAAACAATTTAGCTATTGAAAAACCTGTAGAAAATGCAACAAGATTATGTAATACCACCAACCAGAATACATAAAATACGTACTCCATAAAAATCTCTTTATTATTGTAGAGAGCAAGAAAAATCAATAGTACAAAGAACAATAAAGAAGCCATTTTTAAAACCTTTCCAATTCTTCGTGCTATGTTTGGGCTAAAATGGTTGATTAACAATCCCAGAATTAACGGGAGTCCCAATAACAAGGCTACCAACTGCACCATTTTCCATGGGGAAATGGCAACATTCTTGAGTATTGTATGAGTAGGAGCGTACATCCCTGCCCAAAATTGAAGGTTCAATGGCGTCATTATCACCGCCAACAAAGTTGCCATAGCCGTTAGACCAATGGATAAGGCCGTATTGCCGCCTGCTAAATGGGTAATGAAATTGGAAACATTTCCGCCAGGACATGCTGCCACCATGAACATCCCCATAGCTATGCTCGGTAAGGGGTCTATAAAATATACCAACAAAAACGTAATAAAGGGCAGTACCAAAAATTGACTAACCACCCCAACAACTATAGATTTTGGATGATTGGCAACCCTTTTAAAATCTGACATTGAGATTTCCAAGGCAATGCCAAACATAACAAAGGCCAATGCAATGTTAAGTACCCACTGAGAACGGGCATCGAAATTAAGAAGAACGTTATCTATCAGGTTTTCATTCAAAGAATCAAGATATTTTAAGGCCGTTAATTACCTTGCCGGTAGGTTGTAGCAAGGTTACTTCCTTTTCATTCACTGCTCCCAAGATAAGACATTCACTCATAAAATTGGCTATCTGTTTTTTAGGGAAATTGACCACAGCTATGACCTGTAACCCTACCAAATCCTCTTTTTTATATTTTAGGGTAATTTGTGCCGATGTCTTTTTTACTCCTATCTCCTCCCCAAAATCAATATGGACCTGATAGGCCGGGTTTCTTGCTTCGGGAAAATCATTTACTTCTATTACCGTACCTACCCGCATATCAATTTTGGCAAAATCACTCCAAGAAATATGTTCCTTCATAAATAGTAAAGAATTTAAAATAGCCGTCAATATAGCAAAGGTTGGGCAATTAACTTTTTAACTTTGCGGATAAATACGTGAGAAAATGGCTAGAACACCAAGTAATATGCTTCCTTTAGGCACCTCAGCACCAAAATTTAGTCTATTGGATACTGTAAGTAATCAACAACTTCACCTTGATGACTTAAAAGGCGATAAAGGAACGGTTATCATGTTTATTTGTAATCACTGTCCTTTTGTAAAGCATGTTAATAAAGCTATAGCGCAATTAGGTAAGACCTATCAAAAGCAAGGTATTTCTTTTGTGGCTATATCAAGCAACGATGTGGAAAACTACCCTCAAGATGCGCCACACCTCATGAAACTAACCGCTGAGGAAGAAGACTACACCTTTCCCTATTTATACGATGAAGACCAAACAGCTGCCAAAGCATACGATGCCGCCTGTACTCCAGATTTCTATCTTTTTGATGACAACTTAAATTTAGTTTATAGGGGCCAACTGGATGATTCCAGACCTGGTAACGAGTTACCGGTTACAGGAAAAGATTTGGAAGATGCTATACTAGCTGTTTTAAACGATAAATTGGTTTCTGAAATACAGAAACCGAGTATAGGATGTAACATCAAATGGAAATAGGATTGATTTAGAGCCAACCTTCTCTTTTGAGTAAATTTTCTATCTGCGTATAATGGTGTTGGCCGTGCCAAGCATATCTTCCCACATTTTCATCCAAACTGGTTTCTACACGGCCTTCTGGATGAATGAAGATTCTTTTTAAAGATTCGCGTGACAAACCTCTGAGAAGGTAGACCAACTTTGCGTGAACGGCACTTAAATGAGTAAGGGAAAGTTCTATGGGAGCCGTTTTTGCATCAAAAAGTTTGGACCATTCTTTTTCATCATACGCCTTAATGACCGGACTGTTTTCGGTTAGGGCCCATTTGAACCTCAAATAACTGTTATGGTGGCTATCGGCTATATGGTGAACTGTCTGCCTTACGGTCCATCCTCCAGGCCTATACGGAGTTTCAAGTTGGGATTCAGACAATCCTTCAACCAAAATTTTCAGCCTATTGGGAATTTTTTCCAAAATGATTATCCACTCGTTTAAAATATCATCAGTGATTACTTCCGGTACCTCAAAGGTTCCTATGGGGTATTTCAGTTGATATAGTTCATGTTCTTCCATAAACTAAAAGTAACAAACTTTAATACATTTTTAACCATAAAAGAATGTCTAAAGACCTTTAATCTACTAATTTTATAGGAATTTAATTTTAACCCAGTAAATACTATATAAATGGCAACAATAAGATTGGGCGATAAGGCCCCAGACTTTACCGCAGATAGTTCTGTAGGTACCATAAATCTTTACGATTATTTAGGCGACGGTTGGGGAATTTTATTTTCCCACCCTGCAGATTTTACCCCGGTTTGTACCACGGAATTAGGGACGGCCGCTAAATTTAAGGATGAATTTGATAAGCGAAACGTTAAGATGTTGGCCCTGAGTGTAGATGGAGCCAGCTCCCATAATGAATGGATCAAGGATATTAATGAAGTACAGAACACTACTGTTAACTTTCCCATTATTGCAGATGAGGACAAGAAAGTATCTGACTTGTATGATATGATCCATCCCAACGCCGATAATAATTTAACGGTTCGTTCTGTTTTTATCATCGCTCCGGATAAAACGGTGAAACTCATCATCACTTATCCGGCTTCCACAGGCCGAAATTTCTATGAATTGCTAAGGGTCATCGATTCCTTACAATTAACAGCATATCACAAAGTAGCTACGCCTGCCAATTGGAAACAGGGAGAAAGTGTGGTAGTTAGCCCAGCAATTTCTACCGAGGACGCCAAAGAGATGTTTAAAAAAGGAGTAGAGGAAGTAAAGCCATACTTACGTATGACTCCGGACCCTACCGCTTAAAACCGGATATTCTTAAACAAGAAACCTCATAACAGTGTTATGAGGTTTTTTATTTTAAAATTCATAAAACGCACCAGGTTTGACTGGCTGACCCAAAATATTTGTACACTTAAAATCTTTCTTCATAACTTGTAATTAGATAAGTCGTGAATGAAAATTTTTAAAACATTTCTTTTTGCTATTTCCTTCATGTCCTTACTTATGGGATGTGTAAATCTGGGCCACGTCACCAATTTTTCCAAAACATCAATAGAGGCCCTGCAAACCTACGGAAACCTATCTCAAAGCTTCACCTCTGTTTGCACTCAAGATTGTGAACTTAAACATATTTCCAATTACAATGTATACAAAACCAAATGCGAATGTGGCGGTAACGTAAAAGCGGATAGTATTACCAATGCAATTTATAGGGCTACGGTAGAATACCTGCATGGTTTAATGGCAGTTAGTGACAAAACCTCCGCAAAATTTGAAACAGCAGATCTTACCAATACATTGGCTACAGGTAATTACGGTCCAATTAAATTAAACTCAGAAGATGTTGCTTCCTATTCAAAGCTAACCTCACTTATTTTAAGAGCCTATAGCGGAATCCGGTCAAGGAAAAAAATAAATAGTTACGTGACGGAGGGGCATGAGCCTTTTCAGCATTTATTATACTTTTTAGAATTCAATCTATCTCAAAATCTTAACGGAAAACTGGAAGTACAAAAAAAGAGTATTCAAAATTTTTATTTTGATTTCGTTCATGACACCCATCTTTCTTCTTATGAGCGCACCAAATTTGCAGAGGATTACTTTGAAAAAAAAGCAACCATAGAAAGACATCAAAACGAATTGAAGCTTTTTGGCGATTTAGTGAATGAGGTAAAAGAAGGTCACAAACTACTTTTGCAAAATCTAGATCAGTTAACTGATGAGGAAGTTAAGAACAATTTGGCCAAAACGGCTCAAAAACTCGCTTTGGGAGCAAGAATTATTTCTCAGTTAAAGTAAGTAGCATGGCAAATTTAACATCTGAACAAGTAAAGGAATTAGCAGACAATCTTTTGAGAATGACCAATGCCCTTGGCGATTTTAGATATGAAAATTATTCAAAGTTAAACCCTCAAGAAAACAAACGGTTAAAGGAATTACATAACAACTTATTGGAGCAAACTACCGAACTTTATACAAAATCCGCAGTTTTAGTATTGGATGACGCAGAAGAAAGCCTAAATAAGGTCAAGGTAATAACCGCAAAGACCCAAGAACTCTATTCCAATCTGGATAATATCCAAAAAGGAATTAACTGGGCTACCAAAATACTAGGAATGGCTTCTGCTATCTTAAGTTTGAATACGGAATCTATTGCAGCATCCATAAAAAGTATCATCAGTTAAGGGGTTTGGTTACCATATTTTTCAGTATATCCATTAAAATTTGACAACCTCCAAATATAACTAACGAAAAATCACTCATTTAAATTTAATAACAGTACATTTGCGCTTTAATTAATTTAATTTTTTATTATGAGTAAAGGAACAGTTAAGTTCTTCAATGATTCAAAGGGTTATGGCTTTATCACTGAAGAAGGTTCAAGCGAAGATCACTTTGTACACATTTCAGGACTTATTGACGAAATACGCGAAGGTGATGTTGTAGAATTTGAGCTACAACAAGGTAGAAAAGGACTGAACGCGGTGAATGTGAAAGTAGTTGACTAAGACGACGCATTAACTCTTTTTATACAGTATCAACCCCAACAATTTGTTGGGGTTTTTTTATTCATAATCAACACATTAGTCATATTTTTCATACATTTGTTTGCGTTTTAACGCAACCCCACTCCAATTTGTGCATCTAATAAGCGGATAGCAAAATTTCCCCATCACCTAATTAATGAATTATGACTACTTTTTTCGGTATTCTATTTCTATTGCTTATTGTAAACGTTGTATTGTTTCTAGTAAGCTCAGATAGGGCAAAGAAATCCCAGCGATAACTTATCTAAGGGGCCCTTACATTTTCAATTAAATTTTATGATGCCTTTTGGCACTGGAAAATCTATGTTTTCACCCCAGATTATTTTGGTGAAAATGGTAAAATAGGCCGCATAAAAAAGCCCCGATAACGTCGGGGCTTCATTTATATCAAACAGATACTAGTTTTACTTCACATCCATTAATTCTACATCAAAAAGCAAAGTTGCATTAGGAGGAATAACTCCACCTGCACCAGCGCTACCATATGCCAAATCTGAAGGGATTACAAAGCGAGCCTTGTCCCCCACTTGTAAAAGACCAATGCCTTCATCCCAACCTGGAATAACTTGACCTACACCGATTTGAAAATCTATGGGTTGTTTCCTTTTATAGGAGGAATCAAAAACTTGACCGTTCATTAAACTACCCTCATAATGAACAGATACCTTGCTTCCCTTTTCAGCTTTAGCTCCGTCACCTTTTTGAATTACTTTATAACGCAGTCCGCTAGGGGTACTTTCAAAACCGGCCGCTACCTTTTCAAGTTCCGCTTCCTGTTTTGCTTTTTCTTCTGCAATTCTTTGTTCCCTGGAATTCTGAAATGACTTAAAGGCATCTACTGCATCCCAATTTTCTGCTTCGTCCCCTACCCTTACAATTTCCAAAGTTTCAATAGCATCTCCTTGTGCAATGGCATCCACAACTTCCTGACCACTTTCTACATGACCAAAAACGGTATGTTTACCGTCTAACCATGGGGTTGGGACGTGAGTGATAAAAAACTGACTTCCATTAGTTCCAGGCCCAGCATTGGCCATAGAGAGAACTCCTGGTTCTGAATGCTTAAGTTCCGGATGAAATTCATCATCAAATTTGTAACCAGCATCGCCAGTTCCTGTTCCAAGAGGACAACCTCCCTGAATCATAAAATCTGGAATTACTCTGTGAAACTTAATTCCGTCATAATAAGGCTCACCCGCTGCCTT
The DNA here is from genome assembly GCF_014855495.1 of Euzebyella saccharophila. GTDB lineage: Bacteria > Bacteroidota > Bacteroidia > Flavobacteriales > Flavobacteriaceae > Euzebyella > Euzebyella saccharophila. Next base: position 256,727 of record NZ_JACYFJ010000004.1, read on the forward strand.
AACCTTATTTTCTTGCTTTCCTTCCGCCAAGGCAACAAAATTGCCAACGGTACCCGGAGTTTTATCGTGGGTTAATTTTACCAGTATCTCTCCTTTTGAAGTATTGAATTTTGCGTAGATTCCTTCTTGCATTTTTATGCTTTTTTAATTGAGCGGCAAAGGTAAGGATTTAAGCCGGTTTCGGCATAATTGAGAACTTGGTTTACCCCTAACCTTTAATCTTGTTATTGGGGATAATGCCGTATTTATCAAAAAGATAGATCAAACTGGCCATGCTGGCCGCACCAAGTTCCAATTCCCGTTTATTAACATGCTCAAAAGTATCTGTTTCTGCATGATGATGGTCAAAATACCTTTGTGAATCTGGTCGTAGACCGGCCAATACCATATCTTGGTTCTTAAGAGGGCCAATATCCGCACCGCTATATCCCTTAACGAACATATGAATTAGATAGGGTTCAAATAATTTTTTCCACTCCTGTACCCGCTCTAAGTTAGCCTCAGAACAATCAAAAGAAAAGCCTCTGGGGGTAAATCCTCCTGCATCGCTCTCTAGGGCAAAAACGTGGTTCTCTTTTTTATTTTTGGCAACTTCCGCATATTTATTGCCTCCCCTTAATCCATTTTCTTCGTTCATAAAGAGGACCACCCTTATTGTTCTCTTGGGTTTATATCCCGTCTTTTTTAAAAGTCTCAGTACATCCATACTTTGCACGCAGCCTGCACCATCATCGTGTGATCCATCGCCTAAATCCCAAGAATCCAGGTGACCGCCAACTATCATAATTTCATTAGGAAATTGGCTTCCGGTTATTTCGCCAATGACATTATAGGATTCCACATCATCAAACTGTTTACAGTTTTGTCTAAGGTAAAACCTGGTCTTGGGATTCAGTTTTATAGTGGTACTTAAAAGTTCAGCACCATTGGTACTAATGGCCGCTGCGGGAATTCTATCGGCCACCGGGGTATCACCATAACTCATGGATCCTGTATGCGGATGATCATCCAATTTGAGACTCATGGAACGTACAAGGACACCTACGGCTCCGAATTTAGCTGCTTCGGCCGCTCCGGAATATCGCTGGTCCACACAACCTGAATAGGATTCGAAAGTACTAATTACTGTTGGGTCCATGGGCCTATTGTAGAACACTATTTTCCCTTCTATTTTTTCCCTTCCCAAACTTTTTAAATCCTCTATTCCATTTACCTCAACCAATTCTGCCTTAAGACCGCCCACTGGGGTTGCCACAGAACCGCCCAAGGCACAAACGGAAACATTGGTAGACTGGCCCGGTGCTGTTTCAAAATAAGCGAACTCAGGCGTTCCACGCACCCATTTGGGTACCATTACCGGTTGGAGCCAGACTTTATCCAAACCTAATGACTCCAATTCAGCTTTGGTATAATCCACGGCCTGTTGCGCCTGTACCGAACCTGATAATCTACCTCCAATTTGATTGCTCAAATGATTTAACCAATCATAAGCTTTCCCTTCGGTTAACGCCGTTTTATAAATCTTATCCATTTGTTCAGCATCTTCTTGGGAATTCACGGTCCCTGCCAAACATAATATCATTAAAAAAAAGAGCTTTTTCATTCGTTTTCGTTTTCCAGCTGTTGTTTGTAGGCTTCTAAATTAACCTTAATTTTTTCGTCCAACTCGGGTTCCTGAATATCTTTATACTTTTTTAACTCTTGTAATAAAATACTGGCCACACTAACACGGGCCGCTTTTTTATTGTCCGACGGAATCACGTACCAAGGGGCGTGAGCCTTTGAAGTCCTATTAATGGCTTCTTCATAACAAGCCTGATACTGGTTCCATAGCTTACGTTCTTCCAAATCACCCGGTGAGAACTTCCAATTCTTTCTTTTTAGCGCGAGTCTTCTCAATAATCGCTGTCTCTGTTCCTCTTTGGATATATGAAGAAAAAATTTGAAAACAAGGGTGCCATTCTCTGCTATATGCCTTTCAAAATTATTTATTTGATCAAATCTTTTGTTCCAAAATTCTTCATCAATATCTTCTACCGAATGAATTCCGGGCAGGTATTCTCCCAAGATATATTCTGGATGTACACGGGTAACCAAAACATTTTCATAATGGGTTCTATTAAAAACACCAAACTTTCCCCTAGCTGGTAAGGCAATATAGTGTCTCCACAAATAGTCATGTTTCCTTTCCAGTTCCGTAGGTACCTTAAAACTATGGACAACTACTCCCCTGGCATTAAAGTCTTTAAAAACTTCACGAATCAAGCTATCCTTACCCGCCGTATCTATCCCTTGAAGACAAACCAGAACGCTGTACTTTCCATGTGCATAAAGGGTATCTTGAAAGTCTCCTAACGCTTCCCTTACATTTTCCAACTCTCTTTTAAGTTGTTTATCCGATGAGCTAAAGTCTTCATAAGTAGACACTTGAGACAATTGAATGGCCTCAGTCACCTTGTACGTAGTAATTTTTGATGTATCCATAGTTGGAATATAAAATAAAACATCGTTGAAAGGGTAAAAATGTTAAAGAAAATGGTCGTTAAACACAAAAAAAGGCAGGTTAATCCAAAAAAGTATAATCAAGAGGCGTTCCATCGAAAAAAGTAGGTCTTAGGCAACAGTTGGTCTTAACTTTGTAAACGTAGAATGTCCCAAATTTTACAACCTTTTTATTGACTATGAAGCAGTTAAGAATTTTTTTAATACTTTGCTCCGTTGGTATATTATCTTCGTTTACCACGGGTCAATCCTGTAAATATGCCAACTCCAATATTGGATATGTAAAAACCGAAATTGAAGCAGCTTTGGGAATGACAGATCTTCAATTGTCTCGATTTCATACTTTCAAAGCAATTAATGCCATAGAAAAATCCAAGAACGATTTGGAAGAATGTGGCTGCGAGTACGCTATTGATAATATTACTGAAGGTTCCGAGCATCTTAAACTAGCAACCAAAACTACCTCCATTGCCAGTACCAATATTCTTTTGAACAAGGCATTAAAAGAAACAATTGCCACGTTGGAATCCTTGAACGAACACGATAGCCATGGGAGCAATTACGGTAACGACGTACTTAGCTTAAATACCGTAAATCTAAATAATGAATCCAAAAGCACCTACGAACCTCCTTCCGAAATATTACTTCGCAAAAAAGTAGATTCTTCATTAGTGAACTATAGAAAGTCACTGGAAAACATGGTCAAAACCGTCAATTGCACAGAGGCCAGGGCATTTGCAAATAGGGTGTATGAGCATTGTGAGCAGCAATTATTGAAACCCAATCTTTCCGAAGGCAAAAAATATTACAACCTTAAAACCAAGGAGATTACCAAGAAGGCTTTGGACCAACTAGGTGAGTGTGGCAAATAAATATATTATTTGCTTGCAAAAAGTTTTACATCTTCTTCACTTACTTCTTTTCCTCCTAATATAATTAATCGCTCTACCACGTTTCTTAGCTCTCTGATATTCCCTGTCCAATCGTAGCTTTTTAGCAACTTTACGGCCTTATCGGAAAATGTTTTTACGCCCATTCCTTGCTCCTGGGATATTTTTTTCGAAAAATAATCTATCAATAAAGGGATGTCTTCCCGTCTATCATTCAATGCCGGAACCTTAATCAGGATTACGGCAAGCCTATGATACAAATCTTCCCGAAAACGATTTTCTTCAATTTCCTTTTTCAAATCTTTGTTGGTTGCGGCTACCACTCGTACATCAACCTTTATATCCTTATCCGTACCTACCCTAGAAATCTTATTCTCTTGTAACGCCCTTAATACCTTTGCCTGTGCAGAGAGGCTCATATCCCCAATTTCGTCCAAAAAAATAGTACCCTTATTGGCTGCCTCAAATTTTCCCGCACGATCTTTGACCGCAGATGTAAAGGCTCCTTTTACATGGCCAAAAAGCTCACTTTCTATCAATTCCGATGGAATGGCCGCACAGTTCACTTCTATAAAAGGCGCGGAACTCCTAGCACTTTTTTGATGTAACCAATGAGCTACCAGTTCTTTTCCGGTACCATTAGATCCCGTTATCAAAACTCTGGCATCTGTAGGTGCCACTTTTTCGATGATGTCCTTAATAGCTGAAATCCCCTTACTTTCACCTATCATTTCATAATTCTTACCTACTTTCTTCTTAAGAATCTTATTCTCGGTCACCAACACCTTTCTATCCAAGGCATTGCGTACCGTGGTAAGCAACCTATTTAAATCTGGCGGTTTGGAGATATAGTCAAACGCTCCCATTCGCATAGTATTCACGGCCGTATCCAAATCACCATGACCGGAAATCATGATAAAAGGGATTTCTGGCTTAATTTTCCGGGCGGCTTCCAACACCTCTACTCCATCCATTTTGGGCATTTTTATATCACAAAGGACCAAATCGTAATCATTGTTCTTAATGGCCTCCATACCTTTTAAACCGTCTTCCGCTTCTTCTAATTGATAGGAATCGTTCTCTTCGGAAAGTATTTTGACCAATACCCGGCGAATAGCAGCTTCATCTTCAATCAGTAATATTTTTGACATAAGGAATTACTTCAATTGTTAATCTTTTGGTAAGATACAAGTACCAGTCAAGACTTGGAAAGTTTTAACTACATTTTAATCGTTTGATTACACATTACAATGGCCATCAACTTAGAGTCCTACTCTAAAACCTGTCCTAAAATAAAAACTGGGATCATCATTGAGGGTAAAAATATCATTCCGCTCTTCATCTCTAAGCACCCCATCTTGAAAAACCGTATGCCCTACATAACCATATAAAAACGTACTTTTTGCCAACTTGTATTGGTACCCTATTGTAAATAAAGCCGCAGAGGAAGATACAGAAGAGGCGGTAACGGTACTGGGCAGCACAATGTTGCTTTGTAAATTCACGTAATACCCGTCAAAAATAAACTCTGTCTGAAATTGATGTTGTTCGTTTAAGTGGTATTTAAAGCCAGACTTAGGTATCCCCAAAACATAACTCCAATCTGGTCTAAACCGCTTTTCATAGTATATAATTGGTAATGGGATTCGTAAGGCTACAGTTGAATTGTAAGCGATTCCCATGACCAATTTCATGGGTTTAGGTACATTTTTCTCCTCTTTTAAAAAACCTACCGTAGCATTTATGGAAAAATCTCCATTTTCCAAAGGTTTGCTTAAAGTGGAAGCCAATCTAGGGGTGATTACCCCAATAAATCGCCATTGGGGTTTAAATTTCCAAACGTAGGCCATGTTCAAGTCCAAGACATGAAATTGCTTTAATCCGGCATTACTAAACGGAAGCTCTCTTTGCAAGTCGTATGCCAACCGGTTGTACTCGCTACCAAAAACCAGGTTATTGGAATCTGCAACGGTAATAGGAAAGTTTACCAAAAATTTGAGACGTGAAAGGCTGGCGTCCGATTTATTTCTAGGCATCAACATATATTCCGCCCTTATAATATCAGGAGTTTGTGCTTGACCAAAATATCCAATTGCCAAAAAAGCAGCAATGACCCAGTTAAACAGTCTATGATTCATTCGAGTTCTTGGCGGTGCCAATTGAAGTGTGACGAAATGGTAGGTCTTGAAAAATATGAATATCCCTTTGTGGAAACGGTATGGTTATATTATGCTCCCTAAATTTAGCGTCGATCTTATAGCGCATTTCACTTTTGATTCTTGGGTCCGAAAAACTGTCGGAAATAAAAAAATTAACCGAAAATAATAAGGCAGAATCACCAAAATCATCAAATAGTACAAAAGGTTTGGGGTTTTTCATTATTCCTTCTTGACCTTCTGCAATTTCCATTAAAATCTTTGTAACCACATCTATATCACTACCATAGGCCACACCCACTATCACCTTCTCACGAGTGGTTTTATGGTTTTGGGTATAGTTGTAAATAATTTCACTGATGAAATGATGATTTGGTATGATTATCACCTTGTCATCTCTAGTAATGGCCCTAGTTGTTCGCAATTTTATCTCAAAGACTTTGCCCACTTTACCGTTTACCTCAATGATATCGCCCACGTGCAAAGATTTGTCCAGAATTATGAAAATACCCCCGATCACATCTTGGAAAAGTTCTTGTAAGGCCAAACCTAAACCAACGAACAATGCGGCCGAAGCTGTAAGTAAAAGTGTAATATCTATACCCGCCGCACTCATGGTAATGATAATGACCACAATATAAATTACATAGCGTATAAACTTGAAAACACTAATGAACTTTAACCGATCATCATTTGCCATGCGAGAAGTGAGTAGAGACCTCAACCACCGCAATAGAAAATTGGTGACGAGCAAAGCCACGCTTAGCATTATAAGTAGACCAATGGTAATTTCTATCCGCTGGTCTCCAGAACCATAGCCAATACCAATCTGCAAAAACTCCTTTATTGCCCCCCAAATATCCTCTTCAATCACCTCAACCACCTTGTTGGGTTCTTCTTGAAATGCACTAATCATATTTAAGCCACTTGAAAAGTTCTTTGTACGTTGGTTTTTTACCATACATAAGAATACCCACCCTATAAATTTTGGCGGCCAACCATACAATACCTATAAAGGTACCGAATAATAAAAGGATTGAGGTCACCAATTCCCAAACAGGAACGCCGCCTTCACCTATACCACCGGGCAACCGCATCAACATAACAATAGGCGAGGTCAATGGAAACAGGGAAAAACCTACCGCAATAGGCCCGTGAGGATTGCTAAAAACCGAAAAGAACCCTACATAAATAGCCAACATTAACGGCAATATAATAGGAAAGATAAATTGCTGGGTATCCGTTTCATTATCAACCGCCGCTCCAATAGCGGCATAGATGGAACTGTATATTAAGTACCCCAACAGAAAATAAACCAAGAAAAAGAAAATGAGCATTACCCAAGGTATACGAAAAAGTTCTTGAGCATAGAGCTGCATTGTTTGATCGGCCGTGGGTATAGGAGGTGCCATATTTGCCCCCATACCAGTTTGTAGATGAGCACTGGTGTTCAATGCCGATGGATCGATATCAAAAACGGCAAAAGCCACCAGCAATAATAATGATGCCGAAACCAGCCAAATACCAAATTGGGTAATTCCTGCCAATGAGGTTCCTATAATCTTACCCAACATTAATTGAAAAGGCTTTACCGATGAAATAATCACTTCTATAATCCTGCTTGTCTTTTCCTCAATCACGCTACGCATAACAAAGCCTCCATAGATAATGATGAACATCATGATCAGGTAACCAAAACCACCCCCAATAAAAGCTTTAATTTCATTGATACCCTTAACATTGGTCTGCCCATCAAAAGTGGCGGTACGAATATCAAACCGGGTATCCACCTTTTCAAACTCAGATGCGGTAAGTCCTAATTCCAGAAGTCTTGACTGCCTCAATCTTTCTTGAAAAACAGCATCTATTTTTTCGGTTATATCCGTGCTTGGCGCATCTTCGGTGTAAAAAAATGAACGATCGCAAACCTTTTCTATATGAATTTCATCCGGAATGTAAAGTAGCCCGTAGAACCCCAAACTAGCAACTGAATCCTTTGCCGTTTCCAAAGACACATCATCAAAATTGACATAGGAAGTGGAAGTCGTTGCAATAAACTCATTTGAAAAAAAATTACTCTCGTTTAAAATTGCAATTACCTTGTGGTCGTTGTCATTTACTTTTGTGAGGTAAGCAATAAGCACAACCATTCCCACCATTAGGATTGGACTTAAAAAGGTCATAATCACAAATGATTTGTTTCGCACCTTGGCCAAATATTCCCTTTTGATAATAAGCAATAGTTTACGCATTCAATTCTTTGCTTTGTACGGTTCTTATAAAAATTTCACTGGTTGACGGAATGGTCTCTACAAAACGGTTCACATTTGCCTTATCGGAAAGATATGCCAGAACCTCTCTTGAGTTTTCATCAGGCAGTTGCAGGGTAAAGTCCAACTGGTTTTCCAAAGAATCGAAGGAAGAATTGGACACCTTAAATTTCTCAGTAATTTCAGAAAGGATCAATTCCGCGTTTGCCGTTTGCAGCCCTACTCTAAATACATTGTTTTTATAAGCCCTCTTAATATCGGATAGTTTACCATCCAATACTTTCTTGGACCTATGTATTAAAGCAATATGCTCGCAAAGCTCCTCAACGGACTCCATACGGTGCGTGGAAAAAATGATGGAAGTACCCTGTTCTTTTAATTTTAAAATTTCGTCTTTGATGATATTGGCATTAATGGGGTCAAACCCGCTAAACGGCTCATCAAATATTAAAAGTTTAGGTTCGTGAAGCACAGTTACTATAAACTGGATTTTCTGGGCCATACCTTTGGATAGCTCTTGAATTTTTTTGTTCCACCAATCTCCAATTTCCAATCGCTCAAACCAAAATTTCAACCGTTTTTTGGCTTCGGCCTTATCCAACCCCTTTAATTGAGCCAAGTAAAGTGCCTGCTCCCCTACCTTCATACTCTTGTAGAGTCCCCTTTCTTCCGGAAGGTACCCAATTTGTGCCACGTGATGGCTCTGCAAAGCCTCCCCATCAAAATAAACCTCGCCTTTATCTGGATAGGTAATTTGATTTATTATTCTAATAAGTGTGGTCTTACCGGCACCATTGGGACCAAGAAGTCCATAAATACTATTCTTGGGTATATTCAATGATACCTCATCAAGTGCAGTGTGTTCGCCGTATTTTTTGGTGACTTCCTTAGCGACCAAAATATTGTTCATGCAAGCAATTTTGTCAAAGATATATAAAAGAGTTGTCAGTTAAACTTGAGGAAGAAGCTTAGTTTAAAAGACCTTTCAATCACCTAGCAATCTCCCTAAAAACAAAACCCACCCTTAAATGCATTTAAGGATGGGAAAAAAATTGCTATGAAAAAGAAAATTTATATTGGTTTCCCAATATGAATCAAATATACGTTTTTTATTTAAATCCCAAACTTTTTGGGTTAAGAGAACATATCCTTCACTTTTTCGAAGAAAGATTTATCAGATTTCTCAGGTTTTGGATCAAAATTTTCATTGCCCTGCATTCGCTCAAAGAACTCCCTTTGTTCTTTGTTAAGTTCTTTAGGAGTCCATACGTTCACATGGACCAATAAATCTCCGCTACCATACCCATTGATACTGGATATTCCTTTTCCCCTTAACCTTAATATCTTTCCGGATTGAATGCCAGGCTCTAGCTTTATGCGCACTTTCCCCCCTACGGCGTCAATTTCTTTAGAAGTACCTAGAACAGCTTCAGAAAAGCTAATGTAAAGATCATAATGAAGATTATCTCCTTCTCTTTTAAGTGTCAAGTGCTCTTCCGTTTCAATGGCTACCAACAAATCTCCAGCAACACCATTTCCAGGAGCATCGTTACCCTTTCCGGGCACTTTCAATTGCATACCTTCTTCAACACCTGCAGGAATCTTTATTGATACGGTCTCCTCTTGAACCTTAAGACCTTGAGCGTCTGCATCACTCGGTTTTTTATCAATAACTTGTCCGCTACCACCACAGGTACTACAGGTAGTTGCGGTTTGCATTCTACCCAAAATGGTATTGGTAACCTTGGTAACTTGGCCTCTACCACCGCACGTACCACAGGTTGCATAGCTTACCCCTTCTGCCTGTACTTTTCTGCGAACTTTAACCTTTTTCTCAACCCCGTTGGCCACTTCTTCAAGGCTAAGTTTCACCCTTATTCTAAGGTTACTGCCTTTTACCCTTCTTTGGCCTCCACCGCCAAAACCGCCAAAACCACTGAAACCTCCGCCACCGCCAAAGGCGCTTCCGAAGATATCACCAAATTGACTAAAGATATCGTCCATATTCATACTGCCACCGCCAAAACCGCCGGCGCCATCAAAGGCAGCATGACCAAATTGGTCATATCTAGCTTTCTTATCCGGGTTGCTTAGTACCTCATAGGCTTCTGCGGATTTTTTGAACATCTCTTCCGCTTTAGAATCCCCTGGGTTTTTGTCCGGGTGATATTTTAAGGCCATCTTTCGGTAAGCCTTCTTTATCTCCGCCGCACTGGCACTTTTACCAACCCCTAATACTTCGTAATAATCTTCCTTCATACTTCAATTTAGTTTCCAACAACTACTTTTGGATGACGAATAATACGCTCCCCGAGCTTATATCCTTTTTCCACTACGTCTACAATCTTGCCTTTTAGCTTTTTGTCCGGAGCTGGAATTTGGGTAATGGCATCGTGAACCTCGGCATCAAAAGTATCTCCTTGTCCGGCCTCAACTTCTTCAAGGCCCTTGGATTTCAGGGTTTCACGAAACTTGACCCTTATAAGCTCCACACCTTTGAACATTTCCTTGTCATCAGACTTCGCCAACTCCTTCAAGGCACGATCAAAATCATCTAAAACCGGTAACATGGAAACCATGATTTCCTGCCCCGCCGTTTTGAACATTTCCATTCGTTCTTTAGATGTTCTTTTCTTAAAATTTTCAAACTCTGCAAACAAACGCAAGAACTTATCTTTCTCCTTAGCCAAATCTTCCCTTAGTTGTTCCTCTACACTAAGCTCCCTATCTACGGCACCTTCGGCATCTTTTAACTCTTCATTGGCAGCATTCTTTTGCTCCTCTTCTAAAGCCTCTTCAAAATCTTCGGTTATGTCTTTATCGCTCATTTTTTCTTCGCATTTAATTTTACGGTAACGAGGAGGCAAAAGTACTGCCATTTCTTTAAAAATGTCAAAATGTCATTAAAAACTAAGATGACTGCATAGCCTATAGAACATAAAAAAATCCGCCATTAGACGGATTGTTCAAAAAAGATCTTAAAACCTCTACGAGGAATATTCTTTTTTCAAACCCATTTCCGAAGTTTTACTTGAAGATTTAACTCCGTAAATTTCTTGGAGTGCAGGACAGACATTGGTATACTTAAAAGAAAAACCTGTTTCCTCAATTTTCTTGCTACTCACCCTCTGACTGCTAAAAAGTAGGTAACTCATTTCACCCAGAACCAACTTCATTACAAACTCTGGTATATTAGGCAAGAACAATGGTTTTTTTAGAACATCCGCTATTTTTTTAACCAATTTTTCATTGCTCACAGGATTAGGGGCCACGCCATTGAAAACTCCCGAAAGTGTATTGTCTACGGCAAAAAGAAACATTCTTGCCAAATCTTGGATATGAATCCACGATTGCCACTGCTCACCACTACCAAAGGCAGAGCCCACATAATTGTCGATTGGTTTGGTCATCTGAGGCAAAGCACCGCCATCCTTGGCCATAACCAAGCCAATTCTAATTTTTGCAACCGGAAAAGGAAAACCTTGAAATTGATCTGCCTCTTGTTCCCACCTTTCTACAACTTCACCCAAAAAACTATTATCCACCGCTTGTTCCTCCTCCGTGTAATAATTACCCACGGAACTAGGATAAATTCCGATAGCGGAAGCAGAAACAAAGGATTTTATATATTCAGAACCAAATTCCAGCAGACCTTTGTGTAACGTTTGAAGGGATTGAACCCTGCTGGAAAGTATTATTTTCTTGTATTTAGGTGTCCATCTTTTAGCTATTGAAGCGCCTGCTAAATTGATGATGGCACTTACCCCTTTAAAGCAATTTAAATCTATTTCGCCTTTGTCCGGATTCCAATAAAAACCTTGATATTCCGTTTTGGAAACCAATTTATCCTTACTTGTGGTAAGATAATTCACATGTATATTTTGTGCATGGCACTGCCTCACAATTTCACTCCCCACAAGACCTGTTGCACCTGTAATCAAAATTCTCATACTCAAATATAAAGCTTTGATTTGGGTGTTGAATTGTCTTTAATTCCGATTTAACACAAATGCAAAAGCATCTGTTAAATTATTTGTTTAACAAACTGAAAATTAACTTTTTATATGGAAAATATACTATTTTTTGGCCCGAAGCATTTCGCGCTTCCCTGGAGGTCCAGGTAGCTTTTCTACGCTAAAACCTACAGCCTGCATAGCCCTTCTCACACTCCCTTTGGCGGCATAGGTTACCAATACACCCCCTTCCTTAAGCGCGGCGTACATTAGGGAAAAAATAGCTTCGGTCCATAACTCGGGTTGCACCCGAGCTCCAAAAGCATCAAAATAAATAAGGTCAAATTCATTCCGATCTCGTATTTCAGAAAAGTCCATCCTTCTTTTTACCAAGCTAAAATTGGGATGTATTTTATGTATTTCTTCCCAAGGTACCTCGTGCATTTTTTGAAAAACGGCGTGTTCACTTTTGGCATTCAAGGTTGTAGAATAATCCAGAAGTGCAAGCTCATCATCGTTTACGGGAAACTTTTCAACACCGCAATAGTTAATTGTAAGTTGCCTGGACGAGGACTCAAGCAAGGTAATAAATGCATTAAGACCAGTACCAAACCCAATCTCCAAAATACCAAGCTCCGTATCCCGAAAAAGGTCTAACCCGTGTTTTATAAAAACATGATAAGCTTCCTGTACGGCACCGTGCTTGGAATGGTATTGCTCATCCCAATCCAAAATTTGAATGGTTTTGGACCCATCGCCCGTGGAAATAATTTTTCGCTCCAATGAACTAGGTGCTTACTGTTTTACAGGAACCAGCACACCATCTGCCTCAAAACCGTAAGATTTTAAGGGTGCTGTTATTAGTGCTATTTCATCTTCGGATTTACCGGCATCCTCCGCGTAGTGTTTTTGGTCTTCCACGCTCATAGACTCCACAAAAGCATAACCATTTATGACCACTTCCTTTCCAGTAATATCATTTGGCATGAAAAAACCGTAGTCCTTAAATCTAACCATGGCTTCGTTACCTTCCGGCAACTGAACTTTCATCCAACAGCCCTTCACTTTACAAACATCGGTAACCATTCCCTTAAAGGTGACCTCCAAGGTGTCGGCAACCTTCATTTCCTCATATTTAGAGGCCAGAAATTGTACATCTTCTACTGGCTCGGACCCCATCTTTTCGCCAAATGATTTGAAAGTTGTTTCTTCATTTACCTTAGGGCTCTCAATTGTCTTTTTTTCTTGTCCTTTACATGCTACAATCAGCATAAAAAACACAAGTAAAGTGTTAAATCTTTTCATATCCCTCAAAAATTTAAATGCCTTTACAAAACTGCTAATTTTTCCCGCAATTATAAAGGTTTCATGAATTTAAAATTGGTATTTTTATTCCTTAAAATTTGATATTATGAGTACAACCATGCAAAAAATCAGCATTGAGAAGGTAGCTAAGTCAAAAATTGACCAAGTAGATTTTGATAATCTTGCTTTTGGAAGCGTCTTTACCGATCATATGCTCGTCTGTGATTATAAGAATGGAGCATGGGAAGCACCCAAAGTAATGCCCTACCAAGCTATTAGCTTGGAACCATCTGCAAAAATTTTCCACTATGGACAATCCATTTTTGAAGGTATGAAGGCATATAAGGATACGGACGATAAAGTTTGGTTGTTTAGACCACTGGACAACCATAAGCGTTTGAATATCTCTGCCAAGCGCATGGCCATACCGGAAGTACCCGAAGAATATTTTATGGAAGGCCTTAAGGCTTTGGTCAATTTAGACAAAGATTGGATTCCACAAAAAGAAGGAAGTTCTTTATATATACGTCCTTTTATATTTGCCTCTGGAAAAGGGTTCCATGCTTCGCCGGCCAATGAATATAAGTTTATTATATGTCTGGCTCCTTCCGGCTCCTATTTTTCCGGCAAGGTAAAAGTATTGATTGAAGAAACTTATTCCCGATCTGCCAACGGAGGTGTTGGCTATGCAAAGGCCGGAGGTAATTATGCCGGACAGTTCTATCCTACCCAATTGGCTGCCGAAAAAGGATACAGCCAAGTAATTTGGACCGATGACAACAATCACGAATTTATTGAGGAAGCGGGTGCCATGAACATTTTTGTAAGAATCAATGATACCTTGATTACCGGCCCCACAAGCGATCGTATTTTGGATGGCATTACCCGAAAAAGTATTTTACAGATTGCAGAGGACGAAGGAATCGCCACGGAGGTTAGAAAAATAACAGTTTCCGAGGTGGTAGAAGCTGCTAAAAATGGAAGTCTTAAAGAAATGTTCGGTGCCGGAACTGCCGCTGTTATCTCCCCTATCTCCACTTTTGGGTTCAGGGACGTGGATTATGATTTACCGGAATTGACCGAAAGCTTTGCTACAAGACTCAAAAAACGGATTACGGATATTCAGTTCAACAGAGCTGAAGACCCTTTTGGTTGGAGAATGGGCATTTAGTCCAATCCAAAAATTGGTTTTAGGAAAAACAAAAGCCCTTTCAAAGTTTTTTGAACGGGCTATTGTATTCCTTCCTGTATAATAGGACTTAATCTTCTAAAATCTTTAGAATATTTGGTTTAAAGTAATTGGGGCCTTTCAACACTTTACAATCTTCCCTGTAAATGGGTTTGCCATCCGCTCCCAATTTGCTCATATTGCTCCGTTGAATTTCATTGAAGACCTCTTCAATTTTATACTGCATACCATGTTCTAAAATAGTGCCACATAAAATATAAAGCATGTCACCCAGGGCATCGGCCACCTCCACCATATCATTATTATTGGCCGCTTCTAGGTATTCCTTATTTTCCTCATCCATAAGATTGTACCTCAATGTGTTCTTTGCTTTGCCCAAATCCGCTTTCATTGTTTGCGAAACACCAAGCCCAAAGGAGGTATGAAACAATTCTACCGCGCTAATTTTACTCTTCATAGGTGACAAATAATTTTATTAGGTAGCAGAAAACCTGCCCTTTTAATGTAATTTTGCCTTAAAAGTAACGAATATGTTCAGCACCGGACAAATCATTTTTGCCGTCCTCTTCGCCATAGTTTTTGCGTTGGTCATCATATCTACCTACAAAAAAGACAAAAAACTCCATGCCAAAAATTATGGAGGTGTTAAATGGATTGCCATTGCTTTTGCCATCTTTATAGGAATTTTGTTCTTTCTCAAGTTTTACCTAAAAAATTAACAGTTAAATTCTGTATTTGCGAAAAATTAGACTTACAACATCTTATCGCAAATTTTCCTTCGTATAACATAACAAAACGAAGAATTATACGTTAGTAGAAAAAGGGGCAAACAAAATGATGACATTTTTTACCATATTATTGATTTTAGTTGGAGCAAATGCCATATTTATGGTCTTCAGTTTAAGTGGTGTTTCTGCAAAGGATAAAAAAGGGAGTAATGATGCGGTAGATTCAAAAACTACTGTCTATCCTTTACAATCCAATTCAAAACTAAAAAAAGCCGTTTAACACCACTATCTTTTGAGTGTTTGCAAAGTACCGGGACTTGGGTCGTGTCTTATAGACTTATCCCATATTATTCAATTATCATTTATTTTTTCGTACTAATCTGTTTGTAAATACAGAGCATTGCTTACTTTGCATTAATGAAACAGTTATTAGTTGTTTTTTTAGGGGGTGGTGCTGGCAGTCTTTTGCGTTATGCCTTTTCCAAAACATTTAATGGTTATTTCTCTCATTTTTTTTTAGGAACATTTTTAGCCAATATTCTAGGATGTCTTCTAATAGGTTTTATTTTAGGAATGTCCGCTAAAGGAAATGTACTTACAGAAAATCAAACGTTACTTCTGGCAACCGGGTTTTGTGGTGGCTTTACCACTTTCTCCTCATTTGCCTTTGAAAAACATTCCCTTCTTACCAACGGAGACATTCTTCAATTTCTACTTTATACCTTATCAAGCATCATTATAGGTATCTGCGCTATAGCTTTGGGTCTTTGGGCCTCCAAATTGTTATAATCATAACAATTCATTAACATTCGCGATTTATTTAACGAAAATTCAATAAACACAGGGTAACTCTACTTATTTTTTAGGGTTTACCCCAGAACAACCTACATTTTTCCTTTTTCTATCGTTTTTCAAAAATCACAACGAATCATATTTCAATAATTTTCACTTGTAAATTATACACCCCCAAATTTTTGGGGGGTATAATTATTATAATTACAAAAATTACAAGACACACCCCCTTTTTTTTATGGTGTTAATGTTTTTAACATATATTTGGCTCGAATTCAATAATCAAATTATGAAACAAATCGAGGCAGTTATCAGGAAATCCAAGTTTGATGAAGTCAAGAAAGCTCTTCATGAAATCGAGGTCAACTTCTTCACTTACTGGGATGTAACAGGAGTTGGAAATGAAAAACAAGGGCATGTCTACAGAGGCATCTCTTATAGTACTAGTGACATACAACGTAGATATTTATCCATTGTGGTGTCCGATGAATTTTTAGAAAGGACCGTAAACAAACTTCTAGAGGTCGCCTACACAGGTAATGTAGGAGATGGTAAGATCTTCGTTTCAGAGGTAATTGATGCTTACCGTATTAGAACAAAAGAATCTGGACAGGCCGGAATCAACTAATTACCAACCCACAAAAACTTTAAGAAATGGACGCAGGATTATTTACAGCAAATAACGTATGGATGATGTTGGCTACCGCATTGGTATTCTTCATGCATACTGGTTTCGCCTTTTTGGAAATTGGCTTGACAAGACAAAAAAATACAATCAATATTCTTTTTAAGAATATTTTCATTATTACCGTTGGACTTTTACTTTACTACGCATGGGGCTTTAATATGATGTACCCTGGTTTTGAAGAAGGTTCTTCTGGAATTTTCGGCTTCGCCGGATTTGGTATCGCAGCTCCAGAAGGGGGTATGACACCTGATTATGCGGACGGAGGTTACACATGGTGGACAGACTTCCTTTTTCAAGGAATGTTCGCCGCCACAGCAGCAACTATTGTATCTGGTGCCGTAGCTGAGCGTATCAAAATTGGTTCCTTCATGATCTTTACCGTTGTTTACGTAGGCCTTGTTTACCCTATAGTAGGCGCTTGGAAATGGGGTGGCGGATTCTTGGATTCTTGGGGATTCTATGATTTTGCCGGTTCTACTTTGGTTCACTCCGTAGGTGGATGGGCCGCATTGGTAGCTATCTTCTTATTAGGGTCTAGAGTTGGAAAATTCGATGAAAACGGAAAACCTAAAGCCATTCCCGGTCATAACATTCCATTGGCTACCGCCGGTGTATTGATCCTTTGGTTAGGTTGGTTTGGATTCAACGGTGGTTCTGTACTTTCTGCAGATCCAGAATTAACTTCCTTGGTATTGGTTACAACTAGTTTAGCTGCCGCAGCTGGTGGTGTAGGTGCATTTATCCTTTCTACCATATTATACAAAAATATGGACCTTACCATGTTCTTGAACGGTATTCTTGGTGGATTGGTAGGTATAACTGCCGGTGCAGACCTAATGTCTCCTAATGAAGCTGTAATTATTGGTTTCGTGGCAGGTTTGATTATTGTATTAGGTGTAGCCTTTATTGACAAGCTTAAATTGGACGATCCTGTAGGTGCCGTAACCGTTCACTTGATTACAGGTATCTGGGGAACGCTGGCCGTGGGTCTTTTTGGAGATAAAGCGGGTGCAGGTCAGTTCATGACCCAACTGTACGGTGTACTTATAGTAGGTGTTTTCTGTATAGTATGTTCTTTCATCATTCTTGGAGCGCTTAAAGCCATCATGGGTCTTAGGGTTTCTAAAGAAGAAGAAGTTGAAGGACTTGACCTTCATGAGCACGGAATGGATGCTTACCCAGATTTCACTAACGACTAACTCATATAATGTAGAACGGAGCGTTCTGCCAAACGCTCCGTTCAAAAATTACTCTCAACAAATAGGACCCTCATGTCAATAGCTGGGTCCAAAAACTCAAAATCTTCCCAAACACAGGGAAAACTAAAATTGAAACATATGAAAGCAATTATCAATACAAAGTTCTTAAAAAATCTTTTCTTGTTCGCAGTTCTTTTTTCTTCTGCAACAGTAGTCATTGCACAGGATGACGAGGAAGAAGGCTCTAAATTTTCCTTTAGCGGGTCTATAGATGCCTATTATAGAGCAAATTTAAATGCTCCAAATGGAGCGGATGCCCAAGCTCCTGGTTCATCTTTTGCGAACCTTCCAGGTTTTGCGTTGGGTATGGCCAACGTTATTGGAGCCTATGAAGGCGAAAAAGTTGGATTTGTGGCCGATTTAGTATTTGGCCCAAGAGGTACAGATGCCATCTTTGCATCTCCCATGTATTCCGCAACCGGGAACATTGTTAACCAATTATACGCGTACTGGAACGTTTCCGATGCTGTAACCCTTACCTTCGGTAACTTCAATACATTTTTAGGATATGAAGTTATTTCCCCTGTAGCTAACTTTAACTACAGTACTTCTTACCTTTTCTCATACGGACCTTTCTCGCATACTGGTTTAAAAGCTGACTTTGCATTATCTGACGACTTTAGCTTAATGTTAGCCGTAATGAACCCAACTGACTTAACGGAGTTCAATCCAACCGGTCAATATGCTTGGGGTGCTCAATTGGGCTATAGCGGTCAATACTTGAACCTTTTGATAGACAACGGTTCTTACGAAGTGGATTTTACGGGTGGTTTTGATTTATCGGAAACTTTCTTCCTAGGATTGAACGCCGCTTATTTTGACGGTGATGAGGAAGACGGTGTAGGTAGTTTTGCAGGTGTGGCAGTTTATCCACAGTTAGCTACTTCAGATAACTTCTCCATTGGCCTTAGAGGTGAATACTTTGCCGAAACTGATTTCTTTGGAGCCGTTGGTGGTACGGATGCAGATGGCGATGCCAGTGTATTTGCTGTAACCTTAACCGGTAGCGCTACTATTGGAGATTTAATGATCAAGCCAGAATTGAGATTGGATAGCGCTTCCGAAGAAGTATTTATAGATTCTGATGGCGTACCTATGGCAGGTTTGACTTCCTTTGTATTGGCTGCCATCTATTCTTTCTAAGCTGAATTATATTGATTGAGTGTTTATAGTTTTAAGTTGTACAAAAATCCCATCCAATTTTCCGGATGGGATTTTTATTTTGATGCGGGTTTAAAGTCCTTGACCCCCACTTCTACCCGTACTGCCAAATCATTTACACTAGGCACAATGGGACAGGAAAATTTTTTGTTATAGGCACAATAAGGATTATAGGCCCGGTTGAAATCGATCATGATCGAATCGGAATTGGGTATTCTTAAATCAATGTACCTTCCACCTGTGTATGTTTCTTCTCCATTGGTAAGGTCTGTAAAAGGCAAAAAGAGATAATCTTCATAACCTTCCTCAAGCATCAGTTCCTCATTTTGATAGACTTCTAATTGCCATTTTTGCCCCTTGAGTTCAAAATGGGCAATACCATAAACCACTTCCTTCGTTTCCCTGTCTGTTGTGGTAGGCATCATAAAGGGCAAAGCATCTGGGGTTCTTACAAATTTCGCCTTCACCACATAATTGGTATCCGCCGGAAAAAAGTCTAAACTTTCAAAGTCCTTTCTATACCTATCCGGCAAAGGAGATTCTTCGGGATTTTTAAATTCCTCATTCAATTCCTCCTGAAACTTCAAAATTTGCTTTAGACCGTTGGCAGCGACCAATTCGGATTTTTGCTCTTGCTCATCGTGGTATTTCTTCTCCGGTTTACAAGAAAAAATGATTAGTATAGAAAACAAAATAACATACTTCATAAATCGGGCTTTTTATTTGAGTTCAAAAATACGACATATAGAATTTCCAAACCGCTGCCTCCCTAGCATGCATACAATCGAAATGTCCTTAAATCTATTATTTAAAGACTCAAACAGAGTTTACCAAGAAGTTACGAAACAAGAGAAAAGAAAATGTGATATACCCCAACCGAAATGAGAATATAGAACTAACTAAAACTAATTCGGAACCACTTCATAACGTGCCTTCTTCAAGTATTTTTCAACTACTTCATTAAATTCCGGGGTTATCCTTAAAATCGCAGTATAATCCAAGGAATACAATTTATTTTGATTTTTATATCCCGTTTTTAACAATTCTTCCAAATAAAAAAGGGCTGCTCCGAAATCATCTAATTTTGAGCTTAGTGATATTACATTCAGGTAAGCTTCCTCATTTTTAGGTTCCAAAATGGTTTGTAGCATGTAAAGAAAATTGAGCCCCTCCCAATCTTTGGTATCCTCATCTGCCAACATTTCCAGATTATCTTCTAATAAGGCCTTTACGTAACCATCCAGTCTATTTCCCATTTGCTGTGTCAATATATCCGGGTTCTTTTTATACTTGGACAATTCTTCCATTTGATACTTCCACCAGCCCAGATTATTGTAATTATAGGTAAGCAGATCTTCTTCCATATAATAAGCATAGTCTTCTTTAGAGAACTGTTCCTTTAAAAAAAGATTATTTTGGGTCCTGTTCTGAGTTTTATACCTGCTTGTTTTTCGTATTACCTTACCACTGTCCTTTATAGAATCCGTTGGTCGAAACGGGCGATAGATTTCCATCATTTCATCTAAATAATGATTTGCCTGTAAAGGCTTGTTCGCACTTAGCAATCTACTTACCCTAGCCAAATCATCCCTATAATTATTCGCCACAAAAAGAGAGTCCATATCCATTTTACCTTTTGCCATAGCCCCTAAATCCAGAATTTTCATTGCCTTGGAAATATAGTCTGATGATGGCCACTCATGAACACCATCAAAAATGAGAAGCTGATTGGGTACTCGCAGTCGGTTTAACGTACTTTCCATGGCCAAAATATCAGGATAATTATAATCCGATGTACCTACAATGCCCACTAAATGGAAAGGGTTTTTACTGGTCAAGACTTCAGTATTTGCAATAGTGGCACCACAGGAAATTACACCATTGACCGGTTGAAGAAAAGTTGGAACGATGGTGGCGAACTTGGCTCCTTTTGAAAAACCACCTGCATAAATCCTATTCTTGTGAACAGGAAAAATAGAAACCACTGTATTTATTAAGCGCCTGGTAATTAAAATATTTTTGGAAAGCGAAAGGGTATCACTTAAATTATTGGATGCCGCCAAAAGAAAGCCCTGTTCTTCTGCAGATTGTTTGAACATACTCAAGGCTTGTTTTCCCTTTCCGTCCATATCAAAAACAAAGACTACGGGCCAAACCTTGTCTGTTTCAAAATTGGTGGGCAAGTAGAGTGAAAATGTTTCTGAAACGGTGTCCCTAACCGCAAGGGAATCTAAAATAGCTCCTTTCTTTAGCACAATTTGTTGGGCACTTCCAAAAAAACCAAAGATGAGGGCCCAAGCGAGTAATAATTTTTTCATATTCTTTTGATTCATCAAAAATCTAGCCAAATTCCGAAGAATAATGTTTCCATTGCCCAGAAATCATTCTCCAATCTTTCCTATTTCCACTCCTTCTGAGTAGGCCACCTTTATATTGTGACTATGAAAGGCGTTTTTAATCGCTTTATGTGCATTGAAGGTCACTTCCCAAAAGTTATCCGGTTTCACATAGGGTCTAACAGTGAGCTGAACATTGTGTGAATCAAAATTTAGAATACCTATTTCAGGTTTTGGTTCATCCAAAATATGTTCAACATCCTTTAATGCCGTACATAAAATGCGTTCTACCTTGGGAAAACTCTCTTCATACGGCATGGTAACCTCCAGCTCAAGACGAATCATACCCTTCTCCGTAAAATTGGTTACCACAGATTCTGTAATCATGGAATTTGGTATAATCAATATTTTGTTCCCTGGGGTAAGTACATCAGTACTGAATATGCCAATTTCCGTCACCCTACCAAACTTATCGTCTACCTGTATCCAATCCCCTACCTTAAAAGGTTTAAGCGTCAAAATAAGGATTCCGGATGCAAAATTCCCCAAACTTCCTTGCAAGGCCATTCCTATGGCAAAGGCCGCTGCTGCCAGAATCGCGAACAACCCTGTTAAATCCGCACCAAGAACGGTAGCAATAATAAAAAGGACCGCTCCTTTGAGTACAGCACCTACCGTAGAGGCCAAAAACGGACGTAAGGTTTCAGAGAAACCGGTTTTCTCCAAACCTTTTTTAAGTAGTTCCACCAGTTTTTGAACCAGTTTAAAACCTACCCAGAATATGATGATCGCCAATAAAATCCTAGGAAGGTAAAAAACAACCTTGTCCGTTGCCAACTGTAGATATTCGTCTATTTTATTCCAATCCATAAACTAAAAATAACAATAAGCAGTTTTTAGGAGATAAGAAAAACCTCATTTTTTTACCCTGTTTTGACTATTGCTTTTTCATGGGCGCATTGGAGACCACATTTGAGAGGATAATATGGGTTCTTGTTTCCCCGTACTGAATGAGTTTATCAATAAACTTTTCTAAATGAAATTGATCTTTTAGCACCACTTCCATCACAATATTTTCATTTCCGGTAATCCGGTAACAGTTGACTACCTCGTTAAATGTCTTTACCAACTCTAAAAAGGGTTTCAATTTTCCCATAAAGGCCCTTAAAGTAATGATGGCCCTTAATTGATGCCCTGTCATTGCATGCGATACTTTGGTACGGTATCCTTCAATAATCCCAAGGTCTTCCATTTTCTTTACACGTTCGGCCACCGCGGGTGGCGTCAACCCAACCCTACGGCCAATATTGGCAAAACTTTCGCGCGCATTATCCTGTAGACACTGAAGGATTTTCCAGTTTAAATCATCGATGTTTGTATTCGAAACCATAAATTAAAATTAATTTATTTTCAAAACCTAATTAACAATTTAGCCATTGAAACTAAAGGCAAATATACCAAACCAGCAGTAATTTTATAGTAATCAATTGCTAGAAAAGAAAATGTCCTACGATAAATTGGGCACGTTGCCCGTATACATAAAGGCACTGGAACTCTGTAAGATAAGCAGGGAAATTGCCTCTTATGTAACTTTTAACAAAGATTTGCTCAAGCTGTATCAATCCAATAGCTTGCGGGATATTATTGCAGATTCCATTCTTACGGATTCCAATCTCATTCATCAAAAAATCGCCCTTGCAGAAACTAAAGGTTGCCACTCGGAAAAGTTAAGAAGTGCAGCTTTCATCAACGTGATGACCAGGAACATTATATCTTACTGCAACGGACTGGAAATGGACGGAGTTAAGGAAAAAGAATACCTTAATTTACTTAGACAAGAAGTTATTTCCTTTAGAAAATCTTTTAGAGCGTGGAGAAAGTCTTTTAGGGACAACAATAATTCCTAACAAAAATGTACACTTGCCCTTAAAGTTGTTGTTTTCAACTTTATTTTCCGAAATTATAATCCGAAAATCCTATTTTTAGTCCTTAAAAGAATTTTTTTGAAAACTACAATTTTAATAAACTGCCCTGATCAATCCGGAATTATCAATGCCGTTACGGGATATATTCATAAGGCGGGAGGAAATGTCATTTATCTAGACCAGCATGTAGATAAGGATGCAAATGTTTTCTTTATGCGATTAGAAAGTGAATTTGATGCCTATAGCTTCTCCCAAGATGATTTCTCAAAAGGCTTCCAAACAGAATTAGCCGACAGGTATGATATGCAGTGGAGTATTCATCAAGCAGTGCCAAAACCAAGAATGGCATTGTTTGTATCAAAGTACAACCACTGTCTTTATGACCTTTTAAGTAGATTTCATTCTGGGGAGCTGGAAGTTGATATTCCCTTTATTATTAGTAACCACTCAGACCTTGCGTATATTGCCGATCAATTTAGCATACCCTACCATCATATCCCTGTTACCAAGGATTCGAAGGAAGAGGCAGAAAATCTACAATTACAACTACTTAAAGAAGAAAAAGTAGATTTTATAGTCTTGGCTAGGTATATGCAAATTGTTAGCCCAAAAATAATTGATGTTTATACCAATAAGATCATCAATATTCATCACTCTTTTCTTCCGGCCTTTGCCGGGGCCAAACCGTATCATGCAGCCTTTAAAAGGGGCGTTAAAATTATTGGCGCCACCAGCCATTATGTAACGGAAGAGCTTGATGCGGGGCCAATCATTGAACAGGATGTGACTGCAGTTTCGCATTCCCACAGTATAAAGGATTTTATTGCCAAAGGGCGGGATTTGGAAAAAATTGTACTCTCAAGAGCCGTAAAATTGCACGTGCAGCGCAAAACCATGGTCTACAACAATAAAACCGTAATCTTTTCATAAAATTCTCTACAGCTATATGATTTTGGGTTTGCACCCGTTTACTTTGTAAATAAAATCTTAATTAAAGTAAACCTAGCACCAAATTCTTTAGCTATGATCAAGAAGATATTAATCTGTTTTGTGGGCATTAGCCTTTTTTCTTGCAATGAACTTCAACAGGTTGTCAATCAATTACCCCAAGGGGAAACACCTTTAGGTACCGCACAAATTGCCCAAGGGCTTAGAGAGGCCTTGGATAAAGGCATAGACAAGCAGGTAAGCAAACTTACCCAAGAAAATGGCTTTTTTAAAAATGAGCTCGTAAAAATTGTGTTGCCCGAAGAACTACAAAAAGTAGACAAAACCCTTCGTGATATAGGTCTGGATAATTTAGCAGATGAAGGTTTAAAGATTTTAAACAGAGCGGCGGAGGATGCCGTAGGAGAAGCCACTCCTATCTTTGTAAATGCGGTAAAGGGGATAACATTCAATGATGCCAAGAGTATTCTACTGGGGTCAGATAATGCGGCTACCCAATATTTGACGTCTGCAACCAAAACAGAATTATACGCCAAGTTCAATCCTGTCATAAAGAAATCATTTGAAAAGGTAGGTGCAGACCAAATTTGGTCCAACCTTATTTCTAGATATAATAGCATTCCCCTAACCAAAAAGGTAAATCCAGATTTAACAGATTATGTCACAAATGAGGCATTAACCGGGGTTTACACAATGATTGCAGTGGAAGAAAAAGAAATAAGAAACAATGTTTCGGCAAGAACATCAGACCTTCTACAAAGGGTCTTTAAACTACAGGATTAGGAATCTTGAAAATTTCTCACAAGTGACTATAATATATTGATATATAAACCGTTAAAATTATATCAATCTAGTTGTTTGATTTATTTCGAGTTTGTAAAATTTTTGAGTTAGTTAGTTTTAAAACCGGTGTTCTCACCGGTTTTTTTGTGTAGAAATTTAACCAAAGGGATATTAATTGAAATCCCCTATGTATGAAATTACAAATTGATTAAACATGCTGGGCTGTTCCACATTTACAACGTGTCCACAATTTTCAATGGTAAGCAGACTTGCGGTTGATTGTCTATGGACCATCTTTTTAACGGAAGGCAAAAACAGGTAATCCTCACCCCCCATTACGTACAAAGTAGGTATTTTAATGTCCGTACCCCTAAACATTCGCAAAAGGGTACTTATCTGTGAACCCATTTTATACCATCTTAAAAACTCCTTTTGATATAGTTTTTTGGCTTCCCTAACAAAAAGCAGTCTCGATTCCTTGTGATTGCTATCCGGCATAATTACGAAAGTAAACATACGATACAACCAAATATAAGGCACCAAGGATTTGAACATGTTACCAAAGACCATCAACAACCTAAACCTCATATCCAATCTTATAATGGCTCCCCCCATGACCATGCTTACGACCCTTTCAGGATGCTTCTCAGCCAAATTTCTAATGAGTACCGTACCTAAAGAGATACCAATAAAATGAGACCGCTCAATCTTTAGATGATCAATCACTTCAATGATATCATCCGTTACATAATCAAAAGTATACTTATCATCAAAAGCATCTTTTAATGCAGGTTTGGATTTACCGTGCCCTCTTAAATCAAGTAAAAGCACATTGAATTGTTTCCTAAATTCCCGTACTTGTTTATACCAAATAGAGGAACTGCCACCTGCACCATGTACAAAGGTGACCCAAACAGAAGAATCTGAATGTAAGTATGTAGTGTAATTAAGCAACAGTGTTCTCGTTGAATTTCCCATTTGGAAACCTTGCAATGTATTAAAAACTTTGAAAACAAGGCGTTTAGCTTATCAATTTTTATGAACAGAGAACATTTAAGGGGGCCAAATTTTACTTTTCCTGTTTTTAGCCTGCATTTTATTGTAGAATTGAGAAAGTAAATCGACTATAAAATTTAAAGAATTATGAGGTTTTCAACAAAACGAACCAATTATTGAACATGTGCACATTAGAAGTGTGTTAAATTTTAGTCAATTAAACTAAATTTTTAATCCAGATGACGATTTGTAAAGTCCAAAGCTAAAATTCCACCGTATATTTGAGAGAATCTGATTGAATTATGGAAAATCAATATTGTAAAGTAGGACAGGTAACTCCCATTGAAGCTAACAGAAACGCTATCAATTTATTGGAGTACCAATATCAAAACTTCATAGAGAAGGCCAGTAATTTGGAATACACCGATGCCAAGCTGATAGAGTTTTTTGAGCAAAAGGCCCAGAAAATTCAAAAGCTATTGGAAAACATGGTAAAATAGCATCAATTGCTATCAAGCAAAACTGCCATCTGGTTTTGTAGTTTTTCCGCTTCTATTTTCGCGGCCTTGGCGAAATTTGCACTATCCGAAGCATAGATAATTCCTCGTGAAGAATTGATGAGTAGCCCCACGTCTTTGGTCAAGCCATAGCGGCAAACCTCTTGCAAACTACCACCTTGTGCACCTACACCCGGGACCAAGAGAAAATTGTCCGGTATTATCTCCCTTATGGCCGTAAGATATTCGGCCTTAGTTGCACCTACTACGTACATTAAGTTTTTGGAATTCTCATACGTCCTAGACGTTTTCAACACTTTCTTATACAATTCCGTACCATCAATGATTTGGGTTTGATAATCAAAAGCCCCTTCATTTGATGTTAGCGCCAAAAGTATGGTATGCTTGCCTTGAAACGCTAAAAAGGGCTCCACGGAATCCTTACCCATATAGGGTGCAATGGTAATACTGTCAAAACTTAGTTCTTCAAAAAAGGCTTTGGCGTATCTGGTAGAGGTATTGCCAATATCACCTCTTTTAGCATCGGCAATAGTGAAAATCTCAGGATAATTTTTGTTCAGATAATCAATGGTTCGCTCCAAAGACTTCCAACCTTTTAACCCATAAGCTTCATAAAATGCAATATTTGGCTTATACGCTACGCAAAGTTGATGGGTAGCATCAATAATCGCCTTGTTAAACTCAAAAATTGGATCTTCTTCCTCCAATAAGTGTGATGGGATTTTTTCTAAATCGGTATCCAAACCAATACAGAGGAAAGACTTCTTTTTTCTAATCTGGTCTACAAGCTGTTGGGTAGTCAAAACCTAATTTTTTTTTGAATTGCTGAAGTAAAAATTGAAATTTAAAAAGTCTCTGAAGCCTCCCTTAGCTTTTCGGTATTTTCTACCAAACTAAGCTCGTCTATAATTTTTTGGATATCTCCGTCAATTATATTCTGCAGGTCATATAAGGTTAAACCAATACGATGATCTGTAACCCTTCCTTGAGGATAGTTATACGTTCTAATTTTTGCAGAACGGTCACCACTACTCACTTGGGAGTTTCTTTTGGCTGCGTCTTCCTCCTGTTTTTTGGCCAATTCAAGGTCATATAAACGGGAACGCAAAACCCTAAACGCCTTCTCCTTGTTCTTATGCTGCGATTTTTGGTCTTGACATTGTGCTACCAACCCTGTAGGGACGTGGGTTAAACGTACTGCTGAATAGGTAGTGTTCACGGACTGACCACCAGGCCCGGATGAACAGAAATAATCGATTCGGACATCCTTTGGGTCTATTTGAACATCAAAATCCTCCGCTTCAGGAAGCACCATTACAGTTGCAGCACTAGTGTGTACCCTGCCTTGGGTTTCCGTTTGTGGAACACGTTGCACACGGTGTACGCCGGCTTCAAATTTTAAGGTACCGTACACATCTTGTCCGGTAACTTCAAACTGAATTTCCTTGTACCCACCACTTGTACCCTCACTCAAATCTATGACGTTGGTTTTCCAACCTTTGGATTCACAATACTTGGTATACATCCTAAAGAGATCTCCTGCAAAAATACTGGCCTCATCACCTCCGGTACCAGCCCTGATCTCTACTACTACATCTTTTGCATCTTCTGGGTCCTTAGGTATCAAAAGGAATTTAATTTCCTCTTCCAATTGTGGAAGTTTGCTTTTGGCCTCCTCCAACTGCATCTTGGCCATTTCCAACATTTCTGCATCACTGCCATCCGAAATAATTTCTTCGGCTTCCTCAATATTGCCGGTAATGGCAACGTATTCATCTCGCTTTGCCACCAGTTCCTTAAGGTCTGCGTATTCCTTGGTCAGTTCTACATAGCGTTTTTGATCCGCAATAATATCAGGCTGAATTATAAGGTCTGATACCTCATCAAAACGCTGCTTTACAATATTTAATTTATCTATCATATGCTTGCCACAGTTGGACTGCGAATTTACGATAAATTTGCGCAAATTTAATCAGCATATTTACGAACCAAGATTATTTAAAAATTTGAGAAAAACTAATCAGTGGATCCAGGAGAGATAACCGAATGGATAGATATTAGGGAGTCTTTTCCAAAAGAATACCGCTACTTTGGTAAACCTTGTTCTCACTATCGATCAAAACCACTTCAATACCACCAAGCTGACTAATTAGCTCCAAGCCTTCATCCTTGCCTAAAATATAGATAGCAGTGGCCAAGGCATCACACATTTCCGCAGTTTTAGCAAAAACAGTTACGCTGTTTACCCCAGAAGTTGGATAACCGGACCTAGGGTCAATTATGTGGCTGTATTTAACACCTTCATGAAAAAAATGTTTCTCATAATTTCCGGAGGTAGCTACGGAAGATTCCACCACCGGTAGCCAAGAAAAAATTCTTTCGGCACTTAATGGGTTGGCTATTCCTATCAACCATTTTTCTCCGTTAGCCTTGGTACCCCAAGTAGTAAGGTCTCCCGCAGCATTTATAATACCGCCCACCACCTGCTTGGACACCAACAACTCCTTGGCCTTATCTGCGGCATAGCCTTTACCAATTGCACCAAAGGAGATTTTCATTCCCTTTTTAGCCAGATATACGGTCTGTTGCTTTGCATCTAAAACTATATGCCGGTAGCCTACTTTTGAAATGGAACTCTTCACTACGTCTGCAGAAGGCATTTCTTTCATGGTACCATCAAACTTCCAAATGTTGTCCAAAGAAGCATAGGTAATATCAAAAGCACCATCTGTTAATTGTGATACCTGCACAGCTCTTTCTATTAAGGAAAATAATTCCTGACTAACTTTTACGGGTTTTATACCTGCATTTTGATTGATAAAAGAAGTTTCGGAATCAGGATTCCATGAAGAAATAAGCGCCTCGATCCTTTCAATTTCCGCAGCGGCCTCATCAATATTGATTAACCCAACATCTTCACTTGAAGCCACTACCGTAATATCAAACCTACTTCCCATAAGCTCCATGGCCTTATGAACAGTAACCATTTTATTGCTTTGAGCCCCTAGGAATAAGGTTAGGAAAAGTAATATGAATGATAAGCGAGCTTTCATTATTGCAATTTCTTAATATCGGAAATATATTCTTGAGGTGATACATTTTTGTACCCCAGATTCCCAAGGGAATTACCCTCATTATCTATAAGTACTACCAGCGGGAAAAAACCTCGGGGATTAAATCTCTCTGCCAGTTCCTCATTCTTTTGTTCAATTTCCCTGGTAAGTTTATTCGCTTTCTTCCTAGGAAAATCAGCCTTATATAAAACCAAATTCTCCTTGGAGTAGCCTATAAATTCCTTAGATTGCCATATTTGACGGTCGAGTTTAATACAGGGTGCACACCAATCCGACCCAGCAAAAACTAACATTAAGGGTACACTTTTTTGGGTAGCCAATTCAGAGCTTTTTTCAAAAGTAGTTTGCCATTCTTGCGAAAAAACAAGAGCGGAAACCAAAAAAGTGAATATGGTGAAAATGTGCTTCATGATTTATCTATAGTCAAAATCATGCCAAATTATTCAAAGACGCGAAGAGTGCTTCCGTCCAATTCTGTTTTAAAAATCTTCAAAGGTCTGGGAGTGCTACTATCAACTTGGTTTATAGGAGAACCATCTTGCTCAAATTGGGAACCATGAACATCACAGTAAAAAATACCGCCATTTTGAGAAACAAAGCGCACCTCATTATAACCTTGATGGCTACATACTTGACTTGCGGCTACATATTCTCCTTCCAAATTGCGAGCCACTACTACATCATCTTTAAGGATATAACCTCCGTTCTCGGCCAAGGCTGCATTTTCAGAAGCTTGTAAATCCAATGAAAAGTCCACCCCTACCGGAACCTCCAAATTACCTTCCTCTTGTTGAGCCTCCCCACCATCATCACTTGAACATCCTTGAACGCAAGGAAAAATGACCGCAAATGCCGCAGCAGAACCAATACTCCTAAGAAACTGTTTTCTTTCCATAACAAAACAATACTTTATATAAAGAAAACGGGAATATGGCGGTAATCGTATGCTCTAATATACAAACTGGCCATAAGGACTGGAGATAGTCAATTGCTTTTTGTCCCCAGCTTCTACCCTACCTACCACTTGGGCATCTACACCAAAACTATTTGAAATACCGATTAATTTTTCAGCATTTTCAGGACTGGTATAAATTTCAAGACGGTGACCACAATTAAAAACTTGGTACATCTCTTTCCAATCTGTTTTGGATTGCTCCTGAATCATTTTAAATAAAGGAGGAACTTCAAAAAGATTATCCTTTACAACATGAAGACCTTCTCCCAAGAAATGAAGAATTTTTGTCTGTGCTCCTCCGCTACAGTGTACCATTCCGTGAATTTCCTTAGCCGTAAATTGTTGAAGTATTTTTTTTACGATAGGCGCATACGTACGGGTAGGTGAAAGTACGAGCTTACCCGCATCCAATTCCACACCGTCAACTGCATCCGTTAGTTTTACACCACCTGAATACACCAATTCTTCAGGAACGGAAGCATCATAACTTTCCGGGTATTTTTTGGCCAAATATTTGGAGAAAACATCGTGTCTTGCAGAAGTGAGTCCGTTACTACCCATACCACCATTGTATTCCGTTTCATAATCTGCCCTACCAAAAGACGCCAATCCAACAATAACATCTCCTTTTTGGATATTGGCATTATCAATCACATCACTGCGCTTCATCCTGGCGGTAACGGTAGAATCTACAATAATGGTCCGCACCAAATCCCCAACATCAGCGGTTTCCCCACCTGTTGAATGTATGATTATTCCATGATTTTTTAAATCACTTATCAATTCTTCGGTCCCATTAATAATGGCAGAAATAACCTCCCCAGGAATCAAGTTTTTATTTCGCCCTATAGTAGATGAAAGCATAATATTATCCGTAGCACCCACACAGATCAAATCATCAATGTTCATGACCAAGGCATCTTGCGCTATACCTTTCCAGACAGATACATCACCAGTCTCTTTCCAGTACATATAGGCAAGAGAAGATTTAGTTCCAGCACCATCAGCATGCATAACCAAACAATAGTCCTCATCGTTCGTTAGATAGTCGGGCACTATTTTGCAAAAAGCTTTTGGAAAAAGGCCTTTGTCAATATTTTTTATGGCGTTATGCACATCTTCTTTGGAAGCCGAGACACCTCTCTGGCTATATCTTTCACTTGCGGACGAACTCATTTTCAACGATTGGTTTGTGGCAAAAATAAGGTATTCACGTCATAAACCTTAAATAACCTTTAAAGTTTAGTACCATACCTAATTTTTCTTAATAAACTGAATTCTTATTTAATAAAAAGGAGCTCCCGATATTTTGTTAAAGGCCACAATTGATCATCTACCAATTGTTCCAAGTTATCACAATGCCCACGTATTTCTAAAAAATACGGTAAGACATTATCACAGTAAGTGGATGCTTTTTTATGGGTATCCGCTTGTTTATCGGCACGGGCAATAGCAGCTTTCATTGCATCGGTCTTTTTCTTTAGCTCGGCCAAATTCTCACCAATATTTTCAATGATGCTAGCGGTAGTATCTGAAAGTCCTTTATGCGCGGCACCGTAAATTTCCTTTAATCCTATAACATTTTTGATCAATCTACTTTGGTATTCCACTGCAGCGGGAATTACCTGGTTATAGACCATATCTATTAGCACCCTGCCTTCAATTTGCACATGCATTATATAAGCCTCCAGTTCTACTTCCTGTCTTGCTTTTATTTCGGTTTCACTCAAAACACCAGTGGCCTGAAACAGATTAAGGCTCTCCGCAGATGTAAGCACTTTTAAAGCATCCGGTGTATTTTTATTATTGCTAAGCTTTCTTCTTTTAGCCTCCTTTTCCCAATCCACACTATAGCCATCACCATCAAAACGAATACGTTTGGATGTTTTAATATATTCCCTAAGAACATTGAAAACGGCCTCATCCTTTTTTAGACTTTTCTTGTCGATAAGAGCATCTACCTCCTTTTTAAAATCGCGGAGTTGTTTGGCAACAATGGTATTCAAAATAGTCATAGGCTTGGCACAATTGGTCTTAGAACCTACACCACGCATCTCAAATTTATTTCCGGTAAACGCAAAGGGAGATGTTCTATTACGATCCGTATTGTCCAGTAAAATCTCTGGAATTTTCCCTACTACGTTCAATTTAAGTTCCGTTTTTTCCTCTGGGGACAATTTACCTTTGGTAACCCCTTCCAGTTCATCAAGAACATTGCCTAGCTGTGAACCGATAAAAATGGAAATAATGGCCGGTGGGGCCTCGTTGGTCCCTAAGCGATGGTCATTACTTGCCGAAGCTATTGAAGACCTTAACAATTCCTCATAATTATCAACCGCCTTTATGGTGTTAACAAAAAAGGTCAAGAATTGTAGGTTCTTCATTGGGGTGGACCCAGGGCTCAGCAAATTAACACCGGTATCCGTAGTCAAGGACCAATTGTTGTGCTTTCCGGAACCATTAATTCCTTCAAAAGGCTTTTCATGAAACAACACCTTAAAATTATGCTTGGCGGCCACCTTGTCCATCACGTCCATCAATAAAAGGTTATGGTCTACGGCAAGATTAGCTTCTTCAAAAACTGGTGCGAGCTCAAACTGATTGGGAGCCACCTCATTATGCCTAGTTTTTACGGGGATACCCAACACCAAGCACTCCCGCTCCAATTCTTTCATAAAAGCAATGGCCCTATTAGGTATGACCCCAAAATAATGATCATCTAACTGCTGGCCTTTGGCCGCAGCATTACCAATTAAGGTACGACCGGTTAAACTAATATCGGTTCTTGAATTGGCCAGGGCCCTGTCTATCAAAAAATATTCTTGCTCCCATCCCAAGGTGGCGCTCACTTTCACTACATTTTTGTCAAAATACTTTGCAACTCCAGTAGCCGCCTCATCAATAGCATTCAATGCCCTTAGCAGCGGAGTCTTATTATCCAAGGCCTCACCTGTATATGAAACAAAAACAGTAGGAATACAGAGTGTTGTACCGTAAACAAAAGCTGGGCTGGTAGGATCCCACGCCGTATACCCCCTCGCTTCAAACGTATTTCTAATACCGCCACTGGGAAAACTGGAGGCATCCGGTTCTTGTTGTACCAATTGCGCCCCGCCGAATTTCTCCAAGGCCCTACCACCATCCAACAGATCAAAAAAGGCATCATGCTTTTCCGCAGTAGCACCCGTTAAAGGTTGAAACCAATGGGTGTAGTGGGTTGCACCCATGGTTATGGCCCATCCTTTCATAGCTTCGGCAACTTGATCAGCTATTTTTCTATTGATTTTTGAACCTGATAAAATAGCGTTTCTCACGCTATCCAAAGCATCTTTGGTAAGATACTGTAGCATGCGCTCATCATTAAAGACATTGGATGCAAATATCTCTGACCGTCTACCTGCATCTTCCACAGGTAGAGGGGTTCTTTTCTGACTTTCCAAAATAGCATCAAATCGCAATCTAGACATAAGGACTTATTTAAACAGTGCGCAAAATTACCAATTAAGGATTTAATAATAAAAAGGATATATAATCCATATTATTTAAAATACCCCTCACAAAAAAGGGGTATCATAAATTTTATTCAATTTTTAGATATTTACCCCCTGTAAAAATAGGATATGTCTTCAAAAAATCTATTTTTGTTAGTCTGAAAATTAAAAAATTTAACTTCCAAAGATTATGAGCAAAACAAAATTGGAGTATATCTGGCTAGATGGATACTTCCCCACGCAGAACATGAGAAGCAAAACCAAAGTAGTAAATGATTTTGGCGGAACCTTGGAAGACTGCCCAATGTGGTCTTTTGACGGAAGTTCAACCAAACAAGCCGAGGGTGGTTCTTCTGATTGTTTGTTAAAACCAGTTGCTATTTTCCCAGACCCAGTTAGAAAGGATGCTTTTCTGGTAATGACCGAAGTATTGAACGCCGATGGTACTCCCCACCCTTCTAACGGTAGGGCTACTATTGACGATGACGATAATGATTTCTGGTTCGGTTTTGAACAAGAATACTTTATCATGGATACAGTAACCGACCTTCCATTAGGCTTCCCAAGAGGTGGATATCCTGCCCCTCAAGGAATGTACTACTGCTCCGTAGGAGGAAAAAACACTCATGGTCGCCATATTGTTGAAGAACATGCAGATATGTGTATAGCTGCAGGTATCAACTTTGAAGGAATCAACCAAGAGGTTGCTTGCGGACAATGGGAATTTCAATTGTTTGCCAAAGGTGCAAAATTAGCCGGAGATGAGCTTTGGGTTGCCCGTTATTTGTTAGATAGATTAACAGAGCAATATGGTTATTACATTGAGTATCACCCAAAACCATTAGGTAAGGACATGGACTGGAACGGTTCTGGTATGCATGCCAACTTCTCTAACACTACTTTAAGAACTGCCGGTTCTAAGGAAGTTTATGAGAAAATTTGTGAAGCATTTAGACCTGTAGTTAAAGAGCACATCGAAGTTTACGGTGAGTTTAACGACCAACGCTTAACCGGTGACCACGAAACACAGTCTATCAATGAATTCTCATTTGGTATTTCTGACCGTGGAGCTTCTATCCGTATTCCTATCGCAACTGTAGAGAGCGGTTGGAAAGGTTGGTTGGAAGACAGAAGACCAGCTTCTAACGGTGATCCATATAAAATTGCTGGTAGAATCGTTAAGACCGTAAAGTCTGCTAACGTATAATCGAAAAGATTAATTGTTGACATAATACGTAAAAACGCCCTGATTTGTTCAGGGCGTTTTTTATTTCTTAAGTGAATTTTCCTCCAGAGGCTTTAAAGGTGTGTTCATCCAATAGCCACCAATATCTGGAAATAGTACAAGCGGCTGTTCTTTATCAAAGAATGGCTTGTCCTTCTTCATGAGCAATTCTTGTGAAGGAATAATAAAACCCATTTGCGTTTCTTGCACGAAGAACTCCCTAAATTGGTTGTATTCTTCCAATTTTCCCTCGTTTATAACATTACCGAATTCATCGAGAATACCACCTACATCAAATTGAAAATTTTCCCCATTTACATTACCATTAGCTATTTGTCCACCATTAAGACTATCCACCATTTTGTTCCATTCCTCATCTTTAACTTCCAGAAAGACCAAAACGCTTTTCTTTAATACCATTAGATAATCAATTTTTAACCTGACCCCTAAATATTTAAGGCTATAGCTCGACTTTTTATGTGTTTTGACTTCTGGATTTAAATTATTATTGAATTTAATTTAAATTGCCTTTCTATCCGGTCTAAACACAACTTCCTCAATTATAAACTTAGAAGGTGCGGCAAGTGTAAAGTTGTTGTGGAATGAAATAAAATTAAGCTCCATTTTATTGTTGCGCCCCCTTTTATATTCCGTTATAACTTCAAATATCAATTTCCCCTCCTTTTGATATTCTTCAACACTTCTCTCCCCCTCAAAGGTCCTATCAAATACAGCATACTCTAACTTGTGGATAGCAAAATCGTTCTTACTTATATAGATAGTACCCAACGCCCGGAAGTCTTCCATCCTCCGAATTAGACCAATTTTATACAGTTTTTCATCGCCTAGAGAGGTTTCATGAAACTTCCTGAATGAGTGATTGGCCACTAAGTCACCATCATTCAGCACATTTACGTAATCAAAACTATTTACCCTAAAATTACGGATGGCGTCATGAACCCTCAAAATCAAGAACTCGTTACCTCCGTAAGAGGGAAGAAAAGCCTTGTCAATTATCTTCTCATAATTTAAGTAGTCATAGGCCTTAGCCGCCCTATCATTCCGTTTGAAAGCTTCATTTAATCGACTTTCATAAATACTTACTTCACTATAATTTGAATCGTTATAATCAAAACCCGGGTCATACACCTCCAAAATGGCCTCGTTCAAGTTTAGGTATACTTCGCTGTCAAGTTGATAATCCCTTGAGTATCCCTTTTGAGAAAAACCCGAGGTTAGATAGTTAATTGGAATTCTTTCAATGGCCTTCTTTACTATTTGCCGAGCTGTCAATCTTTTTTTACGCTTAGCACTTACGACAGCTTCATCCAATGAAAAAATAGTGGTTGGTAACCTTATGATGTTAATTTCAGAAGGAGATAGTTTTGATATCGGAAAGTTCGTTAACTGATACCCCATACTTGAAACCTGAATGGTATCACCCAATTGGTAAAGGTTCTTAGGTAAGCGAAAACCTCCATCCATATTGGTAATCACACCTTTCGCTTTTCCTTTAATACGAACCGTAGCGTAGACAATTGGAATATTTGAAGTAGTTTCATAAACCCTGCCCCTAAGAAAATTCTCTTCTTGAGCATACAAAGTAATTGTCGAAAAACCGATCAACAGTATCAACAAACATTTAAGATAGCTCATAATTGCTGGTTTACCCCAAGGTAAAATACACAAAGGTCACATATAGACCCACAAGAATTATACCATCGCGCCACCCTAATCGCAAACCTTTAGGGAAGAAAACCAAGGGTAGGATAATAAAGGAAATACCCAACATCCAAAAAATATCGTTTTGCAATAGACCTTGATCCAAGACCTTTACGGGCGTTATAATCGAGGTAATGCCCAGAACCGCCAAAATATTGAAAATATTGGAGCCTATGAGATTCCCTAAGGAAATTGCCTTTTCTTTCTTTATCACAGCAATGATGGATGCTGCCAACTCCGGGATACTTGTACCTATGGATACCACTGTAACCCCAATGACTCGTTCGCTCACCCCATACAGTGTAGCCAAACCTACGGCACCATTGATCAATAGTTCAGAACCGCCCCAAAGAGCCACCCCCCCTAATCCGAGAAAAAGTACCGTCTTATATAACGGAAGAGGTTCATCATCTTCAGGAAGTTCGTCCACCACGGCAGGTTTTTGAAAACGGAGAAGATAGACCAAAAACAGAAAAAGAAAGGTTACCATAAGCAAACCTTCATACCGCACCAAAACGCCATCAAAATATATAAAACCAAAAAATACTGCAGAGGCAATCATCATCACGGGCCAATCCGTGGTATAAAAACTCTTGTTTACATCAATACTGCCCAAAATAACGGTGACGCCCAATACCAGACCAATATTGGCGATATTGGACCCCACTACGTTTCCTAGAGCCAAATCAGGAAAGCCATCCAGGGCGGATTTTATACTCACAATTAACTCCGGAGCTGAGGTAGCAAAGGAGACCACTGTCATCCCAATAACGATTTTAGGAATATTCAACCGCATTGACAAGGCCACAGCAGACTTCA
This sequence comes from Euzebyella saccharophila, assembly GCF_014855495.1. Lineage (GTDB taxonomy): Bacteria > Bacteroidota > Bacteroidia > Flavobacteriales > Flavobacteriaceae > Euzebyella > Euzebyella saccharophila. Next base: position 294,412 of record NZ_JACYFJ010000004.1, read on the forward strand.
GTAGCCAATTACCACCGGCAATTAACAATACGAGACCTAAAACTATAAATAATGAATTTTGCATGGTTGGGTAAATATAGAAACAAAGATAATTTAAGATTTACTAAACTATCTTAAGCCAACAAATACTTACAACCAAAAAAAAATCAAGAATGATGGTTTTGGTTAAAACATGAAAATTTTTGATGGAATGACCCTTGAAAACTCAAATTTGACCTAAAAGGACCCTTCAAATATTTCGAATACGAACCCATAGAGTGTTTTATAATAACATTTAGAAACAAAAAATAAGTAATCATAACCAAATACGAAACTACATTCATTTTATTGACTACAGTTTTGTATTTAATTTTAATAATAATTACCAATTTATTAGGAAGATATTAGCACTCTTATATATATTGAAAAGACAATCGATTGAGGAGTACTATTTACTCAACCTTCCAAAAGAAGGCTAACCCTAAAAATCTTTAAAATTAAAATGATCACTATTGCAAAAATGCTTTTATTTTTTATTTCCTTGATCCTTGCAATTATCTAGATACTTTTCCAATAGGCCTATTATAAAATTAGACCGCCAGCGGGCGGTCTAATTATTTTTTATATTATTTATATTTGGTAAAACCCAATTATGAAAAAAAGTTTTTTCAAATTCTTGGCCAAACTAAATAAAGTCTTGCTTCCTTCTTACACCAAAAAAAGACTGGATTTGGCAAAAGCATCTAAAATACAGTTGGCAATCATTGGTTGGCGTTATTACGTAACTACCCATGCCCTGTAAAACATTAGTACTTTATCAACGACTTTATAGGGTACTCCTTCAATTTTTCTGCTCCATTTAAAAAAGTAAGTTCAATTAAGAAATTACATTGAACAATTTCACCTCCTAAGCGTTTAATTAACTCACAAGTAGCCAAAGCAGTACCTCCCGTCGCCAAAACATCATCATGAACAAGTATTTTATCCCCCTTCTTAATACTATCTTGATGCACTTCTAGCATATCCTTACCATATTCCAAGTCATAGGATTGTTGAAGGGTCTTTGCAGGTAATTTCCCAGGTTTACGCACAGGAACAAATCCCGCGCCTAGTTTACTAGCGAGCAATGGGGCGAAAAAGAACCCTCTACTTTCCATACCAACCACCTTGTCTACATTTTTGTCATCTAAAAGTTCAAGTAAGGCTTTCACAGTTTGATTTAACGCCTCTCCATTTTTGAGCAAAGGTGTAATATCTTTAAATACCACTCCTTCTTTCGGAAAGTCTTGAATATCCCTGATATATGATTTAAAGTCTATATTTTTCATTTTCAGTTTTGCTGTAAAAGTAAAAAGAAATATATTTGCACCCCGTTTATAAGGCCTCGTGGCGCAACTGAATAGCGCATCTGATTACGGCTCAGAAGGTTGCAGGTTTGAATCCTGCCGAGGTCACTACAAGTGGAGAACCACGTCTTTTTAGACGTGGTTCTTTGTTTTCCGGAAAGATGGAAAGCGATAGGTTTCAATTTTTTTTAGCAAGACAAAGAACTAAGGCGATAGCTGTAGTTTTCCAATTGCAACATTTCGCTTAAAGGAAAATCGAAGGTAATCCTGCCGAGGTCAAGAATAAATCTAAAAGCAAGCAAAATCTTAAAGCTTGCTTTTTTGATTTTTTGGCCTTTTTTATTTTAAGCGTGGGGCACCAAGAAAGAGAAATAATCCTACTGAGTTCGTTTAAAGCTTAAACCCTCTATGAAAATGCAGGGATTTATTTTTTGGTTAAGACTATATCTATACCCTAACGGATGTTCAAGAAAAGATTATCAAGGATATTGGGTTGACTCCATCTTTTAAAAACCACAAAGAAGAAATTTGTTCCAAACCCCTTAACCAAAAGCCACTTCAATAGAACACCACACCCACCTTAATGAGCCATTCTTTTAAATTTTCCAAGGTTTTGAATCTATAAACCTTTAGAATTTTTGGTGTTTGAATGGACTACCGCTCAAAAACGATAAACTTGCCGTCCTCTTTAATAAGCAAAACTTTTGAGCTGAACGGACTTATCACGGTTATGTTCCATCCACTTTTGTGCCTCTCCACTTTAGGGGCAACCATTTTATCTAGAACCTTCAAGGATTTTGAGTCAATTTCATCCTTTACTTTTACAAAATTGTCCCCTGCCCCTAAAAGCTTTCGGTACAACGCATACATCTTCCATTTTATATGCTCGTCTTCAGGCAATTCAAAATCAACCTCTTTACCTACCTTTCCATCGGCAAAAAAAAGGTATCCCCAGTGCTCAGGTTCATGCATGTTGATAACCCATTGGGGCGACCATACCCAATTGTATTCTGGAAGAAATTTTCCATCGGCATCCTGTTTTCTGCTATACTTATCGTCCTTCAGCTGATAATCCCAGTTGACCCTGGAGAAGTTGATGCGCCAAAATTCATTTATAGGTACTCCGTTTTTTCTACTAGCTTCGGTTATTACCTTCCAAGGAAATGCTATTTCAACACTCCAGCCTTTATCTATATCCTTGGGGTCGTTCAAAGTACCGTCAATGCGAACGGCCGTTTTTACCCCTTGAATATCCCAACTATCAATTATTTTTCCATGATTCCTGTACGGTTTAGTGAGAAAAAGGTCCCACAAAGTGTTCAAGGCGTTCATTTCAAACTCATAATAATTATGGGTATCCCCATCTGGGTCAATAAAAATTTCAAAGTCATTATTGTAAAATATGACCGTGTCCCTTTGTTTTAAAGTTGCCCAAACATGAGGCTCTTCCATTTCCGCATAGAAATAAAGATATTCCTCATCATACAACATCTTCATCTTTGTTGAGTACGCTGGGGTTTTATCACCCTCAATATCTATATAATTGTCTGTCCATAATGCCTTTTCCCATGAAGTTTCATTGGCCATTCCATCAATTTGAATAGTATCTACGGTTTGGTATGCGATATAATTTCTAGGCGGTTCTTGTGCCTTCACCACAAAAACAGTTTTCAAGGAAAGAAAGAACGTTTTGATCATCATTGTTACCGATAGACCAGATTTTGAAATAGTAGTCATTTTAATAAATTTTGGTTTGGTTTAGCGCCAAAAGTAAAGATTAAAACCTAGAGGGTACCGGAGTTCTTTTCTTTTTACGAATGCTCCAAAATGCAATCGATATCCTTGTAACAACATTTAATTCATTAATGGTAATGTAACAATTATTACGTTCAAGCCCTTGTCTTTGTATTACTTTTGCTGAAAAGTTTATAATTAAATGGAATACATTCTCAAACCGTGGCCTTGGTACGTGTCAGGTCCTTTAATAGCTACGATTTTATTGCTTCTTCTCTATTTTGGTAAAACATTTGGCATGTCTAGCAACCTACGAACTTTTTGTAGTATTGGGGGAGCAGGCAAGTATGCCGATTTTTTTAAGTTCGACTGGCGTAGTCAAAAGTGGAACCTCACCGTTGTTCTAGGAGCTGTAATCGGCGGATTTATTGCCGTACAATTTCTGTCTAACGGAGCGCCTATAGATTTAAACCCGGAAACGGTTGAAGACCTAAAAAAATTAGGGTTTCAAAATGCTGGAGAGTCCATTTTACCTCCTGAAATTTATAGCTGGGAGAATGTATTAACCTTAAAAGGTATGCTCATATTGTTAATTGGTGGTCTTTTGGTAGGTTTTGGAACACGCTATGCTGGGGGTTGCACCTCCGGGCACGCGATTACAGGTCTAAGTAATCTTCAACTACCGTCTCTCATTGCAGTTATTGGTTTTTTTATAGGTGGTTTGCTGATGACCCATTTTATTCTCCCCCTAATTTTTTAATTGATGAAGTTTCTAAAATTTTTACTTGTAGGAGTATTTTTTGGAATTGTTTTGGTTAAATCCGAAGCTGTTTCTTGGTACCGTATTTTTGAAATGTTCAAGTTTCAGTCTTTCCATATGTATGGCATTATAGGATCTGCCGTGTTGCTAGGAATCACAATTGTATATACCATCAAAAAAACAAAGCTGAAGAGTATTGAAGGAAAGGAAATTTACCTCCCTCCAAAGGACAAAAGTGTGACCCGATATTTGTTGGGTGGTAGCATTTTTGGATTAGGATGGGCACTTGCGGGAGCTTGCCCCGGACCCATGTACATATTGGTAGGAACTGGGGTTTTAAGTATGCTTGTCGTAATAGCGGGAGCCGTTTTGGGTACTTTTCTCTACGGGGTTTTTCGGCATAAACTCCCCCATTAAGTTAACTTTAGACAATTTCCGCACTCAGGCCCGCTCGCAATAGTTTGCTGCAACGAGGTTCCAAATCTTTGTATTCACCCGTTTTTACCGTACACTTACCGTTATAATGTACGATAATGGAGCATTGTTCCGCTTGCTCCGGGGTATGATCGCAAACATCGATCAGGGTTTCAATAACGTGGTCAAAGGTGTTTACATCATCGTTAAAAAGAACAATTTCATTTTGTTTAACAACCTCTTCCTCTAAAAATAAATCTTCTAAAATCTTTTCCCTCGTACTCATATCTTTTTCATTTTAGACGTGCAAGACACTTTCTAAAATACGTATTTTACTGCTACCCAATTGTTTCTGGAAATATTTTTTTCAAATTTTAATCCACAGCTGTTACATATTTCGGAAATCGCAAAAATATCATCTTCATAGAAGCCACTTACAAAAAGTATGCCGTTGGGTTTAAGACACTTTGCATATGCAGGAATGTCATTTATCAAAATATTACGGTTGATATTGGCCAAAACAACATCGTACATTTTGTCACTATTCAAGAGGCTTACATCGCCTTCAAAAACGGAAATCTGCACCTTATTTCTTTCAACATTTTCCACTGCATTATGGTAACACCAATTATCAATATCAATAGCCTCTACATTGGCTGCCCCTTTCATGGCCGCTAATATGGCCAAGACACCGGTTCCGCTACCCATATCCAAAACGGACTTCCCTTCAAAATCATGATCTATGATCATTTGAAGCATCATATGGGTTGTCTCGTGATGACCTGTACCAAAGCTCATTTTGGGCTCAATAACAATATCATAGGTCACCTGAGGCTTTTCATGAAAGGGAGCCCGTACTGAGCATTCCTCTCCCACAAGAATTGGATTAAAATTCGCTTCCCAAGTGGCATTCCAATTTTCTTGCTCAATCTCTTTTTTTTCAAAAGAAATAGTAAAATCGGTATTCTTAAGAATATCTATGGAGCCCATCATTCCTTCTTCAAACTCTTCCTTTTGAATATAGGCTTGTACACCTGTTTCATTTTCAACAAAACTTTCAAAACCTACTTCTCCCAATTCTGCAATTAAAATATCGGTAGCTGGCTGAAGCGGTAAAACGGTAAAACTATATTCTATGTAAATGGTATTCTCCATACAAAATCAAAGAGGAGTGCAGAACACTCCCCTATTAAGTTATTATGTGTCATCAATTTTTTAGATAGCCCCAATGATGGCCACGAAATCATCGGCTTTTAAAGAAGCCCCTCCAATTAGTCCGCCATCTACATCTGGCTTACCAAAGATTTCCTTTGCATTGGCAGGCTTTACACTACCACCGTACAAAATGGAAACATTTCCGGCAATTGTGGCATTATAGGCTTCCGTAATGGTCTTACGGATAAATGCATGCATCTCCTGTGCTTGTTCCGGAGAAGCGGTTTCTCCCGTTCCAATGGCCCAAACCGGCTCATACGCTAATATAATGCTGCTCCATGCCGATGCATCTAGAGAGAACAAGGCATTCTTCAATTGGCTCTCTACAACATTAAAATGATTACCGGATTTTCTATCTTCCAGCTCTTCTCCAAAACAGAACATAACTTTCATGTTCTTGTCCAAGGCAGCTTTTACCTTTTGTGCTAATATTTCATCATCTTCCTTAAAATAAGCCCTTCTTTCTGAGTGGCCTAAAATGACAGTTTCCACTCCAATGCTAAGAAGCATGTCTGCTGAAATCTCACCCGTATACGCCCCGCTTTCTGCAAAGTGCATATTTTGCGCAATTACTTGAATTACGGAAGACTCCAAAGAACGAACAGCTCCAGCCAAATTAACAAAAGTAGGGGCTACCATCACTTGGGCATTGGTATCTGGCAGTTTTGCAGCTAATTCCGTTAATAATGCTTCGGTCTCCGCCGCATTCTTGTTCATTTTCCAGTTTCCGGCAACTATTTTGCTTCTCATTTTATTTTAATTTTTAGTGTTCATGGTTAAATAAATATGGCCGTTTGAAAATCAATTGAATTCCAACGCGTCCAAATCGTTATAATGTACTTTTTGTTTGATGGTTCCTTTCTCTAAAACCAACACTCCAGGGTTGGAACGCACAATGGTTTTTAATGTGGTCTCATCCGTAAAATAGAATTCAAAATCCAGTTTAAATTTATCGACTAAGGCCTGGGTCTGCTCATTATTGGAAGCGGACATCCCTATGACTTTATAACCGTTGCTTTTAGCTTTAGCCGTTACGGATTTTACTTCAGCATAAGCCTCCTCATTTGTTTTACGAAGATCATAAGCAATTACCATCAACAATTTAGGCTCTTGAAGCAAACTTGCAGCGAAATCCTCGCCATCTTGCTCTATGGTAAAATCATGAACAGGAGGTTCATACCCTTTTTGAACTTCAGTTGTTTCCACATCTACAAACTCACCATCCACTTGTGGATAATCCCCTTGGGTAACAATCACTTTTTCCTCTCCGTTCACATCAAATTTCCATGCGTAATCATAAATGGGCTTAGGAGCATCTTCCGGTACGCTCATTCCTTCCTCAATATTGGCTCCAATTTTATAGGGCCTAAAATCTATGACAGGTAGATGATTGAGTACGTGATTGCAATACGCAATACACAACAATAAGGAGATAACCGTAACAATGGAACGCCCTTTAAAACTAAACAGGGGTGTGATATACTTTTGTCCTAAAAACAGCGCCAGTATCAATACCAACAGTATAACATCCTTGATAAATGACTCCCACGGCGTTAATTTTATGGCGTCTCCAAAACACCCGCAGTCCGTTACTTTATTGTAGTAGGCAGAGTAAAAGGTCAAAAATGTAAAGCCGACAATCATGATTAACAAGCTCCATACCGTAAATTTCACCCTGAACCCCACTAATAGCATGACACCCAATAGCACCTCAAAAATTACAACGAATATGGAAATTGCCAGCGCATAAGGCTCAAATACCGGCATATCAAGCACTCCTTGGCTAAAATATTCTTCCAGTTTAAAAGAAAACCCCACGGGGTCGTTCAGTTTTATAAATCCGCTGATAATAAAAAGAATCCCAACAAATACCCTACTTATACCAACTACATACTTCATCTTAAGAACCGGATTTTTCATTAAGGTGAATAAGAGCAAAAACCGCATAATTCACCATATCTTGGTAATTGGCATCTATACCTTCGCTCACCAAAGTCTTGCCTTTGTTGTCCTCTATTTGTTTAACACGTAATAGTTTTTGAAGAATAAGGTCTGTTAATGAACTTACCCGCATATCCCTCCAGGCCTCCCCATAGTCATGATTTTTGTTCTCCATAAGTTGCTTGGTATCCGCGGTGTGCTGATCGTAAAGTTCTACGGCAGCGTCCGGGTCCAAATCCGGTTGATCCGCCACGCCTTTTTGTAGCTGGATCAAAGCCATAATGGAGTAATTGATAATGCCGATAAACTCGGAACGTTCCCCTTCATCTACTTTCCTAACCTCATTTTCTTGAAGCCCCCTAATACGCTGAGCCTTGATGTAAATTTGATCGGTAAGGGAAGGTAGGCGTAAAATTCTCCAGGCACTCCCATAGTCCTGCATTTTATTCTTGAACAACTCACGACACGTTTTTATGACCTCGTCATACTGCTGGGAAGTTTCTGGCATGGATATCGTTTCTAATTTGCGTAAATTTCACACAAAATTTTGAATTGCTCAAAGTTCGTGTTTTAAACTTGGTTTTTCAAATCATAGCGCTTCAACTTTACGTAAAATGACCATTAACTGCCTAGGCCAACTTATAGACTTATCAACCCCCAAAATAATGGGGATACTAAATATAACCCCAGACTCCTTTTTTGATGGGGGTAATTACACCCACGAATCCCAAATTTTACATCAGACCGAAAAAATGCTGGCCGAGGGAGCAACTTTTATAGATGTGGGTGCCTACAGTTCCAGACCGGGTGCTGATCATGTAAGCGAGGAGGAAGAATTGCAGCGCATAGTCCCTATTGTACAATTACTTACCAAAGAATTTAAAGGGGTTAACCTATCCATAGATACTTTTAGAAGCCGGGTAGCCAAAGAGTGTATCAATTCCGGAGCGGCCCTCATAAATGATATTTCCGCAGGGCTTATGGATGAAAAAATGCTTTCAACCATCGCCAAACTGCACGTGCCGTATATCATGATGCACATGCGCGGAACTCCAAAAACCATGCAATCCTTAACGCAATATGATAATTTGCTTACGGATGTTTTAACGTATTTTGCAGAGCGAACTGCAGCTACCAAGGCCTTGGGAATTGTAGATGTGATTATTGACCCCGGTTTTGGGTTTGCGAAAACTTTGGAACAGAATTTTCAACTTTTAGGAGCACTTGAGCTATTTAATAACTTAGAACACCCTCTTTTAATTGGCTTAAGCCGAAAGTCAATGATTTATAAAAGTCTACAAACCGATGCAAAAAAAGCCCTTAACGGCACTACGGCACTTAACATGGTGGCGTTGGAAAAAGGAGCCAATATTTTACGAGTTCATGACGTTAAAGAAGCCATGGAATGTGTTAAACTTGCAGAAAACCTGAAGAGCGAATTATTTTCCTAATTTTACAAAAACTCCTCCCAATTTTGGACTTTCTCAATTTTCTGGAATTTAATGTGACCGATTTACTGGATATTTTTCTGGTAGCCGTTCTTCTCTACTATGTGTACAAACTGGTACGCGGATCGGCAGCCATCAATATCTTTATAGGAATCGTTATCATTTGGGGTTTTTGGAAACTCACAGAACTCCTAGGAATGGAAATGATCAGCAGTCTGGTGGGTGCTTTTATGCAGGTAGGACTAATAGCGTTAATCATTGTTTTTCAACAAGAAATACGTAAATTCCTCCTCATGGTGGGGTCCACCAATTTTTCCAACCGAAAAAAATTCCTGAAACATTTTAAATTTTTAAAAGAAGATAGCCTAAATACTTCTACCGATGTAGATGCCATCATATCTGCCTGTAAAAAAATGAACACCACCAAAACCGGTGCGCTCATTGTAATTGAACGAAACACTTCTTTGGACTTTATAAAATCTTCTGGTGACAAAATGTATGCGGAAGTAAACAAACCCATTTTAGAAAGTATTTTTTACAAAAACAGTCCCTTGCATGATGGTGCTGCCGTAATTGAGGACAATCATATTGTAGCCACAAGGGTCATCTTACCCGTTTCAAACAAAAGAAATATCCCTCTTCGATTTGGGCTTAGACATAGAGCCGCCGTAGGCATTACAGAAAAAACCGATGCCTTGGCTTTGGTAGTAAGCGAAGAGACGGGCAACATCTCCTACATAAAAAACGGGGAGTTCACGGACTATGCAGATTTGAACGAACTCATAGAGATCATTAAAAATGATTTAGTGGATTAAGCCACTTTTTCTTCCATAAATTGTGCTTCGTACAATTTACTATAATAGCCACCTTGTTTAAGAAGTTGTTTATGCGTACCGGTCTCTACAATTTTACCGGCATCCATGACAATAATTTTGTCCGCTTTTTTAATGGTAGCCAATCGGTGGGCGATAATTATGGAGGTTCGCCCTTCCGTAATCTTTTCGGTAGCCCGTTGAATCAATTGTTCAGAATAGGTATCTACTGAGGAAGTAGCCTCATCCAAGACAAGAATACTGGGGTCGCTTACATAGGCCCGTAAGAAAGCAATCAATTGCCGTTGACCACTGGAGAGCATTGTACCCCTTTCTTTTACGTTATATTGATATCCCCCTGGCAAACTGGTGATAAATTCGTCAACTCCAATTTCATTGGCTGCCGCTATTATCTGTTCCAAATCAACGGAAGGATTTTTCAGGGAGATATTGTTCTCTATCGTATCGGCAAAAAGAAAAACATCCTGAAGCACTACCGCAATTTGAGCACGAAGGGAGCTCAATTTAAAATCTCGAATATTGATATCATCCACAAGGATGCTTCCCGAGTTAATTTCGTAGAATCGGTTCAACAGGTTAATAATGGTCGATTTACCTGCTCCGGTAGCACCTACAATGGCTACCGTTTCCCCAGCTTTTACCTCAAAAGAAATACCGTGAAGCACTTCCTCATCTTCCAAATAACCAAAACGAACGTCAGAAAAGGTAAGGTTTCCACTTACATTCTCTTTTTCAATTTCCCCTACATCCTGAATATTGCTTTGGGTATCCAAGATTTTAAAAACCCTATTGGCCGCCACCATTCCCATTTGAAGTGTATTGAACTTATCGGCGATTTGTCTCAAAGGCCTGAACAAAATTTCAATATACATGATAAAGGCAAAAATGGTTCCCGCCAGATCTGCACCAATATTGGCAACATTTTGCAAACCACCATACCAAACCACCAGACCAATAGCTACAGACGAAACTATTTCGGCAATTGGAAAAAATATAGAGTTGTACCAAACCGTTTTGAGCCATGCATTTTGATGCTTCTCATTGATGACCCTAAAATTCTCACTTTCAATTTTTTCACGGGTAAACAACTGCACGATCTTCATGCCCGTTAAACGCTCCTGTACAAAGGAGTTGAGATTCGAGACCTCTGCCCTTACGTCTATAAAAGCAACTTTCATTGCTTTTTGGAATAGGCGTGTTGCATATAGAATAACAGGTAGAATGGCAAAAACAATAAGGGCCAATTTCCAGTTGAGGTACAACATCATCCCTGCTGCGGCAAACATTTTTAGCAAGTCTGCCACAATCATGAAAAATCCTTGACTAAATATTTCACCGATCCGTTGCATATCCGCTACCGCGCGTGTAACCAAAACTCCTAATGAAGAATTATCAAAGTACTTCATTCTAAAGCCCAGCATGTGCTTGAAAAGATTGATACGCACATCTTTTATTACCGATTCCCCCAACCAGTTGGCATAGTAATTAAAGAGCAATTGACAGATTACCTGCCCCAAGAGAACCACTAACATGATTACACTAAGGTTCAATAGTTTTTCGCCATTAGGCTCCAAAATGGCATTGTCAATTATTTTTTGAACAATGTATGGTATCATCACTGCAAATGCCGATAGAAGTATAGCAGCAAGCGCAACACCATAAAAAGTGAGCCTATAAGGTCTGGTATGCGCCATTAGGCGTCTAAAAAGTCGAACATCAAAGGCTTTACCAGAATCTTTATCCATGCGCTGAAAGGGTCTTTTTAGGATATAAAACAGACGTCAAATATAAGCCTTTTGCCGGTACAGAAGCACCGGCCTTACTTCTGTCCCTGCTATTTAGTACGGTTTTAACATAGGACAAATCCCATTTGCCCATACCCACTTCCAACAGTGTACCAACCACGGCACGCACCATATTTCTCAAAAATCGATCGGCTGTTATGGAAAAAACCAGCTTATCCTCTCTTACTTCCCACACTGCTCTTTTAACCTCGCAGAGAAATGTTTTTACATCGGTATTGGATCTTGAAAAGCATTCAAAATCTTTATGGTCCAGTAGTAAAGAGGCGGCTTCGTTCATTTTTCCAATATCCAATGGGACCTTCACATAGTGAGCAGATTCAGTATAAAATGGATTTTTTTCTTGGACTATCCAATACTCGTAGCTTCTCTCAAAAGCTTCAAAACGTGCATGCGCACTTTCCTCTACCTGATGTAGTTTTTTTAAAGAAATATCCGCTGGAAGAAAGGCATTTAATCTATATACGGTCTGTTGCAAATCGTTTATTGCATTACTCTCAAAATGGGCGTACATCTGTTTGGCATGCACTCCCGCATCCGTTCGACCCGCTCCGGTAAGCTCAACAGTTTCTCTTAAATAGGTGGAGAAAGTTTCTTCCAAAACACCCTGAACCGTTATGGCGTTAGGTTGTTTTTGCCAACCGTGATAATTCTTTCCGAAGTATGAAAACTCAACAAAATATCTCAACTTGAAACCTTAGTTTTGTAAAATTTCAAAGATAGTTTACTTTCTTAAAAGGTAGACACTTCTTTATCTTACATCCCCTAAAGTATCATTAATGACCCGTATTCTTTTACTTTCTGACACCCATTCCCATATAGACGATACCATTCTTAAATACGCAAGACAGGCAGATGAAATATGGCACGCCGGAGATATTGGAAACCTTAGGGTAACTGATAAACTCAAAGCCCTAAAACCTGTAAGAGCCGTTTATGGTAATATTGATGACCACATTATACAAAAAGAATTTCCGCTTGATAATCGTTTTTTATGTGAGCAAGTGGAGGTACTTATGACACATATTGGAGGATATCCACCAAAATACAATTCACGAACCCGGCCAATGATACAGAAACAGCCACCCAAACTCTTTATTTGTGGACATTCCCACATTCTAAAGGTGATGATGGACCAAAAGAATCAAGTATTGCATATGAATCCAGGAGCCTGTGGAAAGCACGGTTTTCACCAAGTAAGGACCATGCTCCGTTTCAAAATTGACGGGCCGGAAATTAAAGACCTTGAAGTTATTGAATTAGGAAAACGTTAATTGAAAACGTAGCCCAATAGCCAGTAAAGTATTATAAATACGACCACAAAACCGATACAACCGCATTTACCGCCTCCCATTTTTTTTGCTCCCCAACCTGCGAGAATCGCTCTTAGAATATTCTTCATAGTTCAATTGATATTATTTTAGATATGGAAATTAGAAAATTTATCCGTTAGTTGTAAACCCAGGATAACAGGTCATGCCCCCATCTACATAAATGGTGGTACCATTGATGTATTCAGACTCGTCTGAAGCCAACCAAGAAGCAACACTACCAATATCTTCTGGAATGCCAATTCTCTTGTAGGGAATAAGCCCCAACATGCCTTCCCGACCTTCTTTGGTACTCCACACATCCTTATTAATTTCAGTTTTTATGGCCCCTGGAGCAATACTGTTGCATCTAATCTTTTTAGGACCATATTCTTGACAAATACTTTGCATTAGCATAACCAAACCTCCTTTACTTGCAGCATAATTGGCATGCCCGGCCCAAGGAATAACCTCGTGTACCGAGCTCATGTGGATAATTTTACCCAAGGATTTTGATACTTCTTCACGCATTCCCCTTCGTAAAAATTCCTTAATGGATTCCCTGGCGCATAAAAATTGGCCGGTTAGATTAATATCTATCACCTTTTTCCATGCATCAAAAGGCATTTCATGTAAAGGATGGTCTATTTGAATTCCCGCATTGGCAACACAGACATCTACCGTTCCAAATTCCTTGATCGTTTTTTCAAACATCTGTTTTACCTCGTCTTCCTTGCTCACGTCGCATTTTATAACAATGGCGTCACCACATGAACTATTTTTAATAATCCAATGCGCTACTTCCTCTGCCTTCTCCTTGCCACTGTGGTAGTTAACTACAATATTAGCACCTTCGGTTCCCATAGCCATAGCCACCGCCTTGCCAATCCCGGAACTAGAACCGGTAACAATACAGATCTGGCCTTGCAACCTTTTATTGGGTTTCTGCATATCTTCAATTATTTATGACTAAGCTACTTGAAATTTAGACATGTAAGGCCCTATAAGATGCTTAGCATTAACAATGATTGCGTTAGGATTCATTTTTAGAAAAAGGAACAAGAAATCCTAAAACGCAAAAAACCCGGGAACTACCCCGGGTTTAACGCACTAATACTACTAAGATGTTAGGTTTAACGCAAACGATCTACAGATTTTACAAGATCTTCATCCTTTTTGATAGCCCTATTGGCAAGGACTAGAAAAACGATAGAAATAACAGGAATCAACATCCCAATACCCTTCTCAGAAACCGAGGTCTCTCCAGATAAATTTAGCGATCGGTAAACGAAAAATCCTAGTAAAAAAAGGTTTAGCAACAGATTTAATCTGTTGACTACAAATTGATTTTTTCTATTTTTAAAAAGCACAATAGCTACCAAAGCCAAAACTGAAATAACATAAAATACAATCGAAATAAGTATTTCATTTTGGGCGTATATCTCGTTTCCATTGGCATCTGACCATAAGTTTACCCAAAACGGTAAAATGGCAGAGATAAGCATAACTACTAATAAATATACGGTCTGTATTCTTTGAATCATTCCTCAAATGGCATAATCAGGCGCAAAAATAGGGTCTTTTTATAAAAAAGCGATGATGTATTGAAAATAATTTGTAATATTGCCTCGTTATTAGTTATAGCACTTACCCAAAAGAACATCTGTTCTTAGTAATACCCAAGTAACAATACACTTCTTATCATATTACGGAGACTTATAATATATACCTTACTTAATGTTTGAGATTTCAGAATTAAAAGCGAAAAAGCTGCCTGAACTTCAGGAAATTGCAAAGGGCTTAAATGTACCCAAATTCAAGTCCTTAAAAAAATTGGACCTGGTATACCAAATACTTGATGTACAAGCCTCTAACCCCAAAGTGGTGCAAGAGGTTGCCGCTGGCCAAACAGAGGAAAAACCAAAAACCAGAACCCCTAGGAAAAGAATAAGCAAGGATAGCAGCCCTGAAACAAGCAAGGAAACTGCACCGGAAAAAAAACCGGAAGCTGAAAAAACTGATAATGAGCCAAAAAAACCAAGGCCAAGGGCTCAGAACAAAAATAACAGTACCAATAAACCTAACAATTCCAACAATAATTCAAACTCAAATTCCAATACCAATAGCGGTAAGCCGGATCAAAAGAATAATCAAAACCGAAAAGGGCAGAACAACAAAAATCAAAACAATCAGAATAGTAAGAACAGACATCAAAAGAGCAACCACGACAAAAGCAATTTTGACAAGGACTTAAAAAACAGGTACAAAGAGCCTGAATATGAGTTCGATAGCATTATTGAAAGTGAGGGCGTGTTGGATATTATGCAAGATGGGTATGGGTTCTTACGTTCGTCCGACTATAATTACCTATCATCACCAGATGATATTTATGTATCCCAATCCCAGATTAGACTTTTTGGACTCAAGACCGGGGATACCGTTTTAGGAAATGTTAGGCCACCAAAAGAAGGTGAAAAATATTTTCCATTAATAAAGGTGAACAAAATAAACGGAATTGACCCCCAAGTGGTGAGAGACCGAGTTTCCTTTGAGCACTTAACACCGCTTTTCCCACAGGAAAAATTTAATTTGGCAGACAAGCAGAGCAATATATCCACTAGGATCATTGATTTATTCTCACCAATAGGCAAAGGACAAAGAGGTATGATCGTTTCCCAGCCCAAAACTGGTAAGACAATGCTCTTGAAAGCAGTGGCAAATGCTATCGCTGCCAATCACCCTGAAGTTTATCAAATTATTTTACTGATTGACGAAAGACCGGAAGAGGTTACGGATATGCAGCGAAATGTGCGTGGGGAGGTGGTTGCTTCTACTTTTGACAAGGAAGCCTCAGAGCACGTAAGGGTAGCCAATATCGTTCTTGAAAAAGCGAAGCGTTTGGTAGAATGTGGCCATGATGTGGTTATCCTATTGGATTCCATTACGCGTTTGGCAAGAGCCTATAACACTGTTCAACCAGCTTCCGGTAAGGTTCTAAGTGGTGGTGTAGACGCTAACGCATTGCACAAGCCTAAGCGTTTCTTTGGAGCGGCAAGAAATATTGAAGGTGGTGGTTCCCTGTCCATAATCGCTACGGCGCTTACTGAAACCGGCTCTAAAATGGATGAGGTTATTTTTGAAGAATTTAAAGGAACCGGTAACATGGAACTTCAGTTGGATCGTAAAATTTCTAACCGTAGAATTTTCCCTGCCATTGACCTTACCTCTTCAAGTACAAGACGTGACGATCTTTTATTGGATGAAAATACCATTCAAAGAATGTGGATTCTAAGAAAATATTTAGCGGATATGAATCCGGTGGAAGCTATGGAGTTCATTGAGCAGCGTATCAAGCAAACCAAAAACAATGAAGAGTTCTTACTTACAATGAACCAATAAAAGGGCCCAAGTAATAGATTTAAATCCCGGAAACATCAAAGTTTTCGGGATTTTTTTATGCCCATATGTTGCTAATTATCTATTTGAGCTTTTAGATAATTACTTAAAAATTTACCGTTAATCAGATTTTTAAAATATATTTATAAAGCAAAAATACCCAACCCCCGAATTTTGCGTGTTTAAACAAGTTGAACCTAAAACGCTTATAACATGAAAAATTCAAACTATTTTTCCATGAAAATTCTTTCTTTCCTACTTCTTTTGGGCACAATTTATGGTTGTGGCGAACAAACCGGGAAAATCATTGATGAGACAGTTTCAGAGCCCAAAAATATGATTGTTAGCCTGCAGGATGGCAAAGTATTTTATGATACCTACACGGAGCGAAGAGCAAAAATTATAAAGCGTTATGAGGACTCAATGGACAAAAGGGACCAAAAAGGCGATACTGACGGAAACAGTCAGGAAGCAGAGGAGTCTACTTCCGCAGCAATGGAAGGAGGCTTTGTTCCTACCAGGTTTATTGAGTTCAATTATAAAGATTTAAAGACCTATCTCAAGTTTATTGAACAAGAGGCAGATAGTGCCCAAGTAGACATTTCAAATCTTAGAATTTACCTCACCAACTATCCCAAGAAACAAGAATTTCCGGACGGTAAAACTATTAAAGAACCTAGACGCAATAGTGTTATGATGGTGCCAACAACATCTGACGGAAAGAAGAATTTTGCATTCTATACCGCGGACGATTCTGAGGATGGGCAAAGAAAAGCGTATTTACTTACCGATGAACTTGATGATACCGGGAAGTATATAGGTGGAAAAAAGAAATCTAAAGCGTCTATAGCACCTAGCATTTTACCGGTAGAAGCACCCGCTCCACCTGCCCAAAATCAACAGAGCCTATACGGAAATGAAGGAGGGTTACACCCTCCTTCATAGCTAGCCCAGCTTAACCTAACGGCTGTATGCATGTTGTTCAACCCAAATTCATTACTTGAAAATTCTTATATCCCCATATATGGGATAACTTTAGCTGTAGCCATGTTCAGATATCCAAAATATTTTGACACCGCCTTAAAGTATTTTCCCATTCTGCTTCTCTACACATTTTTTAATGAAACCCTGGGAACTCTCATTTATAAGTATGATGCCTTTAGCCTAACGGTAAATTCTCTTTACATCGATTATTATTATGTCATATACAACATTTATAACATCGTATTTTTTGTCTATTTTCTTTATCTGTTCAGGAGCTATACAGAAAATTTAGCTTTCAAAAAATTAGCAAAGTACTTTATCTATATTTTCCTAGGGGTAGTACTGGTGAATTTATTTGTACAAGATTTCTTTTTGGAATATCAGTATTTAACCTTCTTTACAGGAACGGCATTCCTAGTAATCATCGTATCACAATATTTATACGAGGATTGGACAAATAGACAAGCAGGGCTTAGAAAGAAGAATATTTTATTTTGGTTGGGCACAGGTTTACTTTTATATCATATTTGCTACTTACCAATAAAAGCGATTAGATATTACAATGGGCTATATAATCTATCTGAAAACCCAGAATTAAGGAAAATCCACCTTACTCTTATTTTAATAACCTACATCATATTTATCGTAGGCTTTATTAGAATGAAAAAGAAGCTTGTGCGCTAAGTTCTTACCAAAAGGGTTTTTGCCTATCTTGCGAAGAGATGAACCAACAACCATGATATCTTTCTATTTAATATAGAATGATCTCGGCAAATTCCCCTCTATTCAAATGCTGAGAACTTTTTTGGAGTACACCTATTTAGCTATGTATGCCATCGCGTTAGTGGCAGCTATCTACCGATATCCAAAATATTTCGATACCAAACTCCAATACTTACCCATAATTATCTGCTACACTTTATTCAATGAAATATTGGGCTACCTAACAGCCTATCTTCCACAATTTGGCTTTTTTAGCCGCGAATCCATTTCTCATTACAACGTAATTATTTACAATATCTATAACCTCATCTTCTACTTATACTTCCTATTTCTCTTTAGATTCTATATAAAATCACCTAGACTGAAAGAATATATCTTTTGGGGCATTGTACTATTTCTGGTAACAAGTGCCATAAATCCATTTTTTCAAAATTATTTAATGAGTACGCAAACCGCAACCTACATTTCTGGCGGATTTCTTCTCATTACTAGCATCATTTTTTATTTAAGAGAACAACATTTTAAATATAAAAGAATACCTCTGGCCAATCATCCCCTACATTGGATAAGCATAGGGTTACTTTTATTTTATGTGGGCTATTTACCCATTAAAGTTGGTAGGTATTTCCATTTTGCCAACGGTACCCAAGAAGCTCCTATTATTAGGATAATTCAATATTTACTCATCATTACTATGTATGCTTTCATAACCATGGGCTTTATCACATTAAAAAAGCGCTCATATCGTTAAAATTGACTGACAGTATTACCTGTCGTATTTTCAGTAGAGTCCCCAGGACTTGAGGAGGTCATTTCATATAGGCACACTTCTTTCTAACAGAATCACCATAAACATTGCCCTAAGCCCCACACAATAGATATATTCTATACTATTATGTTTAATAGAGCCAAACTCTATAGGACCTTTTGTCATTCCGCACGGTTCTTGCGCCTTTAGGGGCGTATAGATATTTAGAAATTAAAACAAAAATATGAAAGTACTTGTTATTGGAGCTGGAAATATGGGACTCACATATGCTGAGGCCATGTCAAAATCAAAACAGCTAAAGAAACGTAACGTTATGATTCTTGACAGCTCTCCCGAAAAAATCCTCTCCTTAAAAAAGATTTCACATTTTGATGTCTTTGAAAATCTAGAAGATTGTCTTCCACAGGCAGATTTGGTTTTTATAGCTGTTAAACCATATCACTGTGAGGACCTTTTTGCCAAGATGAGACCTTTAATCAATAAGGGACAAATTGTAATATCCATCATGGCCGGGGTCACCATTCAAACTATGCAAGATGCTTTGGGCATCCAAAAAGTAGTTAGGGCAATGCCCAACCTTCCCGCACAGGTAGGAAAAGGAGTCACTTCATTTATTCCTTCCAAGGAGGTGAGTAGAATTGAACTCCTTACGGTAGAAAGCCTTTTGGATACCACTGGTAAATCTATAAAGGTAAGTTCAGAAAATTATATTGACGCTAGTACAGGAATTTCTGGAAGTGGTCCGGCTTACGTTTTTTACTTTATGCAAAGTATGATGGAAGCCGCCCTGAAAATGGGCTTTTCCGCAAATGACTCCAAAGTATTGGTGAGTCAAACTTTTGATGGAGCCGTAGAGCTTTTCAATCAATCAGACCTATCACCGTCATCTTGGATGAATAAAGTTGCCTCCAAAGGAGGAACCACCAGAGCTGCATTGGATTCCATGGAGGACAATAACGTTAACGAACTCATTAAAGAAGCCGCTTATGCAGCTTTTGACAGAGCGGTTGAACTAGGAAAACAATAAACATGTACAAACAGAGAGTAGTAATAAAAGTAGGTACCAACGTAATGACCAATAAGGATAATAGGATCGTTAGACCTATTCTCAAAAAATTGGTCAAGCAGATAGCGGAACTCTATGAAAACGACGTCATGACGGTGTTGGTTTCTTCAGGGTCGGTAATTGCCGGAATGGAAGTTCTGGGAGAAAGTCACATTAAGGACAAGACCATGAGAAGGCAGGTTTATTCTTCCATTGGTCAGCCAAGAATGATGAGACTTTATTATAACATTTTTAGGGATTATGGTATGAAATGCGCACAAGTTTTAGCGACCAAGCGCGATTTCAATCCTGGAGTCCATAGAGAAAACATGATCAGTTGCTATGAGGGACTTTTATCCGAAGGAGTTATTCCTATAGCCAATGAGGATGATGCTGTTTCCGTAACCAACTCCATGTTCTCAGACAATGATGAACTGGCAAGTTTGGTTGCCGAATTGATTGAAGCAGATAAGCTTATTATTCTAACGGATATTGACGGTCTATATACTGGTCATCCAGATGATGAGGATACGGAAGTGATTTCAAAAGTTGGTATTGATGAGAATGTAGAAAAGTACGTAAAACAAGTTAAAAAAGGTGAAGCCGAAGGCCGTGGCGGCATGGGCTCTAAGTTGAGTGTAGCCAAGCAAACAGCGGCCAAGAACATCCCTACCTTTATAGCCAACGGTAAGAAGGAGAATGTCATTTTAGACATTGTAAACGGTAAGGATGTAGGAACGCAGATAATGGCGGAACAACTTTAAAAAAAGCAAAATGAAATTATTAGAAACAACAATAAAAAATAAGGTATTAGAATCCATGATTTCTATCTTGGACAAAGACCGAGATAAAATACTGGAGGCTAATAAAAAAGACTGCGAACTATTTAACAAGGAAGACAGAGCCATGTATGACCGCTTAGTGGTTGACAATAAAAAAATAGATGGCATGATTGCTTCTGTAAAAGAAGTTTTGGGACAGGAAGACCCTGTTGGTAAAGTAAAGTCTGAAAGGAATTTGGAAAACGGTCTAAACGTAACCAATAAAACAGCTCCTTTTGGCACTATAATGATTATTTATGAATCTAGACCCGATGTTACCATAGAGGCCGCGGTCCTAGCATTCAAAGCCAACAACAAAATTCTATTAAAGGGAGGAAAAGAGGCGCTTCACAGTAATAAAGCCTTAGAAAAATGCTGGCATCAAGCTTTAGAAGAAAATGACTTGGATACCAACTGGATTCAACTACTTCATATGAACCGAACAGAAACCCAGGAATTTCTGAGAAACCCTTCTGAGAAATTAGACTTAATTGTTCCTAGAGGCGGAGAGCGACTTATCGCTTTTGTGAAGGAACATGCAAAATGTGCCGTTCTCGTAAGCGGAAGAGGAAACAATTTCCTTTATGTTGACAAGGATGCCGATTGGGAGAAAAGTATCAAGGTCATTTTAAATGCCAAAACGCATAAAATCTCGGCGTGTAATGCCTTGGATAAAATCTTGGTAGATGCTGCAGTCCCAAATTATGAGCAGAAGCTCAAAGAATTGGACAGTATTCTAAAAGAACAAGGTGTATCCGTTCTTGTAGATGAAAAAACGGGTTCTATCCTCAAAGAAGAGGAAGTTATAAAAGACGAAGCTATTTGGCATGAAGAATTTTTGGCGATGAAATGCTGCATAGGAACCGTAGAAAATCTAGATGAAGCTATTGAAAAAATAAATAAATTTTCTGGCGGACATTCTTCTACCGTGATGACCAAAGACTCCTCCAAGGCCATGAAGTTCATGGAGCAAGTAGATTCAGCCGCGGTTTACCATAATGCGTCTACGCGCTTTACAGATGGCGGAGCAATGGGCGTAGGAGCAGAATTAGCCATTAGTACGGACAAACTACACCACAGAGGTCCATTAGGATTGGAACAATTGGTTACCAACAAATACTTTGTGTTTGGAGACGGACAGATTAGGGTATAACCTTATCTGACGGCCTATGATAAATTAAAAAGCCCCGATGTTTTTACATCGGGGCTTTTTTAATGCTGTTCAATAATATTACAAAGCAGCAACATGCTTAGCCAATTTACTTTTCAAGTTTGCGGCTTTGTTACTATGAATAATGTTGCGCTTTGCCAACCTATCGATCATACTAACAACGCTAGGCAATAAAGCCTCAGCATCTTTTTTGTTCTCCTCACCACGCAATTTCTTGATTGCATTACGAGTAGTTTTGTGCTGGTAACGGTTACGTAGACGTACCGCTTCGTTTCTTCTGATTCTTTTTAACGCTGACTTGTGATTTGCCATCTTACTTTTTTGTTATAATTTTTTAGAAAAATCAACTTCCTCAATCTTTCTCAAAGTCTAGTAGCCCGTAGGGGAATCGAACCCCTGTTACCAGGATGAAAACCTGGCGTCCTAACCCCTAGACGAACGGGCCAAATTTCAAAATTCTGAAAAGGCCTTAAAAACGCCTTAAAACAGAATCACAATTTACTATTATGAACACTTTGTAGCCCGTAGGGGAATCGAACCCCTGTTACCAGGATGAAAACCTGGCGTCCTAACCCCTAGACGAACGGGCCATTACTTTGAGTAATTGCGGATGCAAAAATACAATTATTTTTTACTATCGCAACATCCAATTAACTTTTTTTAATAAGCTTTTGCAAAGAGCACTCGTTTAGAAGATTTTTCACCGGAAATTATACAACTTCCCTCCTCTTCTTTTGCATCTATTGGAATACATCTTATAGTTGCCTTGGTCTCTTCCTTTATCTTATTTTCAGAGGCAATGGTACCATCCCAATGTGCAGATATAAAGCCTCCTTTGGCCTCCAAAACCTCCTTGAATTCTTCATAGGAATTTACCTCCGTTATATTATCTTGGGTATAGGTATTAGCCTTCTTGAAAATATTTTTTTGAATATCCTCCAACAAAAATTCAATTTTGCTCACAACCTCATTGGCAGGAACAGTTTCCTTTTCCAGTGTATCCCTACGTGCTACTTCGTACGTACCGTTTGCCAGATCCCTTTGACCTATTGCTAACCGCACCGGCACTCCCTTCAATTCATATTCATTGAACTTAAATCCGGGTTTATGTGTATCCCTATTATCAAACTTTACAGAAATACCTTTAGACCTTAACTCTTTCAGTAAAGGCTTTACACTATCTGAAATTGTACCCAATTGCTCCTCCCCCTTATAAATAGGCACAATCACCACTTGAATAGGTGCCAATTTAGGAGGCAATACCAATCCATTATCATCACTATGGGTCATGATAAGTGCGCCCATCAATCTAGTAGAAACCCCCCATGAGGTTGCCCATACGTGTTCTTGTTTTCCTTCTTTGTTAGCAAACTTAACATCAAAGGCCTTGGCAAAGTTTTGACCCAAAAAATGAGAGGTACCAGCCTGCAGTGCTTTTCCGTCTTGCATCAGGGCTTCAATACAGTAGGTTTCAATGGCCCCTGCAAATCGTTCACTTTCGGTTTTAAGCCCTTTGATAACAGGAACGGCCATATGTTCTTCGGCAAATTCCGCATACACGTTCATCATTTGTTCCGCCTCTTCAATCGCCTCCTTTTCGGTAGCGTGAGCGGTATGGCCTTCTTGCCAAAGAAATTCAGCGGTACGCAAAAACAATCGGGTACGCATTTCCCAACGAACCACATTCGCCCATTGGTTGATTAACAAGGGTAAATCCCTATAGGATTGAATCCATTTTCTGTACGTATCCCAAATAATGGTTTCAGAGGTTGGCCTAACAATAAGTTCTTCTTCCAATTTGGCGTCCGGATCTACTACAATCCCGCTACCGTCTTCGGCATTCTTTAATCTATAATGGGTAACAACGGCACACTCCTTTGCAAAACCTTCAACATGGGCCGCCTCCTTACTTAAGTACGACTTTGGAATGAACAGTGGAAAATAGGCGTTTTCATGACCTGTATCCTTAAACAATTTGTCCAACCCCGCTTGCATTTTTTCCCAAATTGCATAGCCATATGGTTTTATCACCATACAGCCACGAACCCCTGAATTTTCGGCCAAATCAGCCCCTACAACTAGTTCGTTATACCATTTGGAATAGTCCTCGTTTCTCTTGGTCAGTTTTTTACCCATCCTCAATAGTTTGGCACAAATCTTGTGACTATGTTATAAAAATAATTGGGTAAAACTAGTTATTTTTACTATGTTCAACAATAAAAATTGCAACCATGATATATTCATTACCCCTCCCAAAAATTAGGATGTTTTCCTTTCTTGGCCTTATAGGGCTAACATTGGCTTCCTGTGGTTCATATCAATCCGCATCTTATTATGATAATGATGGAATTTATTCGAATGACACTCAGGTAAGTGCAGAAAATCCACAAAGGCCTTCAACTTCAAAAAAGAAAGGGAGTGGAGAGAATTACGCTACCTATTTTGGCCAACAAGCCGAATTAATGGATGGTGAAATTTTTACCGATATCGATTCCTATTCTAGCAATGTGGAAGCCGATACGATTCCTCAAGGTCAATTAACAGATTACTATGACAATGAAAATGATTATAATGGCTACGCTGCTTGGGGAGATAATACGACAGATGTAAATATCCAAATTCACGACTTCAACTACGGTTGGGCCGGCTGGGGCTGGGGTTCCCCTTGGCTTTATAACAACTGGGGATGGGGTGGCTATTATGGAGGCTGGGGAGGCTTTTATAATCCATGGAGGTACCGTTACAACCCGTGGGGTTGGGGATGGGGCGGTTATGCCTACAATCCTTATTTCTACGGCGGATGGAATACTTGGTGCCCTCCCTATGGTTATTACAATGGGTATAACAACTTTAGATACGGCCGCAGAACTTATGCATACAACAGTACAAGAAGAGGATATAGAACTAGTGCCATAACCGGCGGGTCTTCACGCGGAGCTTATTCTAATACGGGCAGGAACAATAGAAACAGGGTCTCTTCAGGGTATACAAGTACAAGCTCAAGAAGTTCTACCAACAGAAGTTCAGCTTCCAGAACTAGCAATAGCCGTTACAGCTCAAGAAGCGGCAACCTTAGTTCGAGAAGAGTTGTTGGGGTAGACCAAAATAGGAACTACAGAACGAGCAGGAGTACTAGAACAGCTCCTACTTATAATCGTTCATCCCGAAATGGCAATACCTACAGAAGCTCTTCTAGAAACAGTCAAAACTACAGAAGTTCGGCTCCTAGAACAAGTTCGTACAGAAGCAGAAGTTCTGGAAGTAATGGTAATACCTATAGCAATTCAAGAAGTAGTAGTTACAGCAGAAGTTCGGCTCCTAGAACAAGTTCTTACCGATCTTCCGGTAGTAGTAGTAGAAGCTATAGTTCTGGCAGAAGTAGTTCCGGAGGTGCTTCGCGCTCATCTGGCGGTGCTTCTAGATCTAGTTCATCCAGTAGAAGCAGAGGGTAATTTCAACATTGATTCAAAATCTATTTAAAAAATTATTGATGAAAAGAATTTTCACTTTCATTGGGCTATTGGCATGCACAATTTCAACGGCGCAGACCATAGACGATGTACTAAGATATAGCCAAGAAAACCTACAGGGAACCGCGCGATTTCAAGGAATGGGAGGGGCTTTTGGTGCCCTAGGAGGAGATATGAGCTCTATCAACATCAATCCCGCAGGTAGTGCCGTTTTCAATAACAGCTTACTTACCCTGTCCGCAACATTTTATAATTCTGATACGGAATCAAATTATAGAGGTTCTTTCGCTCAAGCCGATAACAATACTTTGGACCTGAATCAAATTGGCGGTGCCTTTATTTGGAAAACCACCGACCCTAATTCTGGGTGGAAAAAACTTTCCCTCGCTGTCAATTATGATGTGGTTCAAAATTTTGATGATTTCAATGTTTCCAATGGAGTTGGTATAGAAGGACTGGACAATTACTTTTTAAATTTTGCAGATGGAATAGCTTTGGACAATTTAAAACTACGAGATGGTGAAACACCCAGTGATGCCTATTTGGATATAGGAGCCACCAACGGATTAGGATTTGCCGGTCAACAGGCCTTTTTAGGGTTTCAATCTGCTTTGATCGAACCTACGGTTGACGAACCAGAGAATACCACATATTTCTCAAATTCAGATTATACAGATCTTAATCAAGATTATCGCCAGACTACAAGCGGCTACAACAGTAAATTTGTTGTGAATGCCGCTACCCAATATGAGGATTTTCTATATATGGGAGCTTCCTTAAATTTCCATACCGTTCTATACGATAAGTATAGCAGATATCAAGAAGAATTTTTTAATGTGGATGACGAATTAAGATCGGCCACTTTTGAAAATCAATTACGTACAGAAGGTTCTGGGTTTTCCTTTAGTTTGGGTGCCATTGCCAAGTTGAATCAATTCATTAGAGTGGGCGGCAGTTACCAATCTTCAACATGGTATCGATTGAGCGATTCTTTTGCACAAGGCATTAGTACCAATTATCCAAATCAGGCACCAAATTTTAATTTCACCGGACTTAGGGATATAAATATTTTCGATTATCAAATTAAAACGCCCTCCCGACTAACCGGAAGTATCGCTGCTATTTTTGGAAATAATGGACTTATTAGTTTTGATTACTCCTACCAAGATATGTCCAGTGCAGAATTAAGACCTACCAGTGATGCAGGGTTTGCAGAAGAGAACGACTTTATTTCACAAACTCTAGCCGGAGTGTCCACATACAGATTAGGGGGAGAATACAAAATTCAACGTGTGAGCTTACGCGCCGGATACCGGTTTGAACAAAGCCCTTATGCAGATGGAAATTTTGTTGGGGACTTACAAGGTATTTCCGGTGGACTTGGATTTAATTTTGGTTCCAGCAGATTGGATTTGGCCATCAACCGCACAGAGCAAGATGTATTGCAATACTTTTTTTCCACTGGTATAACCAATCCTGCAGTATTAAACCGAGTGAATACAAATTTTACCCTTGGGTACACCTTAAACTTTTAGGGAGTTCATCTCTGGATATTATATGAAATGAAAAGGGCGGGCCTATGGCCCGCCCTTTTCATTGACTATTATTGACTTTACCTTTTAAGAGTAAAATTGGCCTTTGTGTTTTTTGCTACCACAACACCATCTTCATCCTCTTGATATTCAAATCTGAACCAATAATCAGATGATGGAAGCGGCTTACCATTGTAAGTGCCGTCCCAAGCTGTATTGGCATCTAATTGTGCCAATAATTTCCCAAAACGATCAAAAACAAATACCACTGGATTGTTCAAAGTCTCAATACCTCTTATATTCCATGTATCATTTGTACCGTCATTGTTTGGTGTAAAAAATTTGGGGTACCCCACTACAAGAAATTCAATAGGCTCAGTAGTTCCACATCCATTCTTATCATTAATTACCAAAGTATTGATTCCCGGTGGCACGTCATCGAAAATGGCATCATCCTGATATTCGCCGCCGTTAATGGCATATTCGTAATCTCCCGTTCCATCCACATGTACCTCAATATTGTTCATATCCGGGTCCAATGTCAAATTTGAATTCAATAAGTCTACCCTATCCAGTTGGGGAAGGCCATAAAAAGTAATTAAAATATCATCTAAGTAATGGTTACCTTCATTGGTGGTAATATCCACAAAATATCTTCCCGAATTGGGGCTAGATACCGTCAATTGAGTAGCTGTTGGGCCGGATCCCATAGGTTGATCAATGGTTCCGTCATCATCAAAATCAACTGACCAAGCCACATTGGCTATATTAGGGCCAGCAGGAGAATTCAATGCACTCAATTCAATATCTGGATCTCCTTCACAAGCTTTAATGTCCAAACCAAGAAATTCATCCCTTAACGTACAATCCAGTGCATTGTTTTGATCGGCATCCACAGAACTTCCAGTGAATGTGAGCATAAACTCCTCGGGGTCATTATCTGTATTATTACTAAAATTGTTGATTAAAATGTAATAGACTTCACCGGGAAGCACTTCCAACCACTCGTCATAGGTATTCAAATTCTGCGTGGTAGAAGGAACACCTACAGTGCCATCTTCAGGGTTTACCCCTAAACCTGTAAAACGGG
Source organism: Euzebyella saccharophila (assembly GCF_014855495.1). GTDB lineage: Bacteria > Bacteroidota > Bacteroidia > Flavobacteriales > Flavobacteriaceae > Euzebyella > Euzebyella saccharophila. The sequence continues at coordinate 322,195 of NZ_JACYFJ010000004.1, forward strand.
TACTTCCTACCTCATAATTACATCTAATGGGAGTAGCGGTTCCGCTACTTATTTCAGAACAGCTTACATCCGGTCCGTACACCGCAAAATCCCATTCAGCAGTAATAGTAGTCTCTCCAGGCAAAGGCATTGCCTCAATATCAAACCCCACCTGACCACCTGTTCCGGCCCTGAAAACATACCACGAAGTGTTATTTTCAATATTGGCATTGGCTACACTGCCTTTTTCCAAACATCCGGTCTCTAAAATGATTTCCGGATCAAAATCATCAATATCCCCCCTACCCTCTGCCATTCCCATAATGGGCGCATCTGCACAAACTGGTATGGCCGATCTACAATCGGGAGAGTTTTGGGCTAATAGAGTAGTCCCGGAAACGAGAAATAATAGTATTAAGGTTAGTTGTCGCATACAGGTATAGACTAAGAATAGACTCCTAGCTATAACTATTTACAAGCTGATTTAGTATATGTTAAACGAAGAAATAGGCCTTTAATCGATAAAAAAATCAAGACCTTTTACAGAAAATTTTGAATAACTACCGTTTTAAGCTAAAATGGTTGTTGATATACTTAGCGGTTATCCGTTCACCCTCCAAGTTGGAATAAGTTAGCTGAAACCAATAATCAGTTTCAGGTAATGGTTTTCCATTTAAGACGCCATCCCAACCCGGACTTGCCCCATTTAATTCAGCCAATAATTTACCGTATCTATCAAAAATATGGACTAAGGGGTTTTCCAATGTCTCTATACCATCAATTTGCCAATAGTCATTGGACCCATCTGCATTTGGACTAAAGAATTTAGGGAACCCCACTACAATTACCTCTTCAGATATGGATCCACAGCCCATTGGATCATTAACCGTAATGGTATGCCTACCTGGCAAAACCTGATAAAATGTATGCCCTTCTTGATATGGACCATCATCCAGCTGATATTCAAATTCCCTGTTTGATGCTGTGATTACGGTTATAGTATTGTTAGTACTCAAATCTTCGATTAACAAATCCTGAATTTCTGGAGGGTTGGACCTTGATACCGTAATAGTTTCCGTTACCTCACATAAGAGACCCGCCTGTTCATTGGTCACTGTCACCATGTATTCTCCCTCCTGTTGCGCTATTATAGAAGGAGAGGATTCTCCCGTACTCCATTGGTATCGATAATTTAGGTTTGGACTAGCTTCTCCTATTTGTACACCGGAGTCCAAACCACATAAATAGACTTCCGTAGGAAAGTTTAAGTCTGGCGTTTCCAAGTTTATCAAATCAAAACTTTGGGAAGCATCAAAACATCTGGGATTGGCCTTTGAGGTAATACGGGCATAAATGGTTTGACTCCCAGCAATTGTGGTAAATTGTTTGGGTTGCGCATTCACTCCATTTAAGGCCTCGTCCATGGATAAATGATAACTTATCAAAAAATCATTAGAATTTTGTCCTCCCAAAATTTCTAAATCTTTTTGGTCTAAATCGAACACCTCCAACCCGCTGCACGAAGCATCGTCCGTAAGGGGATTGGCCACAGGCATAGGATAAAAAGCTACCTGAACATTACTATACAAATTACCTGTGGGCCTAACAACCTCTACCCTATACATAGCGCTATTGGTAACCTGTAGTGTAGAATTATGCTCCCCAAGTAATTGTTCATAGCCATTACCAAAATCCTGAAACCAATTATAAGTGCTGGCATTTACCGTTGTGGCATCTAATTGTACGGTATTTCCTTCACACTCGGTAACTGGTGGGCCCAACAAACTGTCTATTATGGAACAGTCTAGCGCATCATAAGGGTTGGTCACAAAAATATGACCCGAAAATTGAATGGAAAACCCAGCATTGTTGTTGCTAAAATTATTGATAAAAAGGTAATAATCCTGCCCAGGTTCTACTTGCAACCAATCTTCATATTGCACGTTTAGATCGTCTCCGGTAGGGTCTTCCCCCACCCCTATGAATGTATTTGAATCAGAATTATCAAAGAAATTACACCGTACAGGCTCCCCCAAATTGTTACAATCATTGGTTTGATAAAGGGCAAAATCCCAATCTTCAGAAACATCTATGCTTATATTAAATCCCAATTGGCCTGAAGCTCCTGTTCTAAACCTATACCATGCAGAATTGGATTCAATGGAACCGGTCAATGTTCGCTCTAAACAGCCACTTTCCGCCGTTCCGCTAAAGTCATCAACTCCATACCCACTGGTACCTCCATTTACGGGAGTATTGTTGCATATGGGAATGGCATTGATACAATCTGGAGAAACCTGGGCTACAATCGTTTGTATACCAAGTACAAAGAATAATAGTAATGTCTTCTGAAACAGCTTCATGAATACGTATCATCTAGATTTTTATAAAACTATTTCAAGAATAAGCTTAACACCAATTTATGTTGTGTATGATAAGATATAGAGCATAAAGTGCCATATAATGTATATCTTTGCAGTTCGTTTTTGTTGATAGAAAGGTTATTTATAAATACTTAGCATTCAGTAATTATTTGCCATTTACACCGACCAAACGGGACAAAGAAAGAGTTGAGCTGATGAAAATTAACAGTACTTTGGAAAAACAGTTTGAAGAAATGGGAGACGATCACGTCTCCGCGGCAGAGGATACCCCCATGCGTGCAGATGCATTTGTATTATCCGATGAAGAAAAAATAGAACGTATTCAAGAAAATATAAGGGAAGTTATGCTTACCCTTGGTTTGGACCTGGATGATGACAGCCTTAAAGGTACTCCGCTAAGAGTAGCCAAAATGTACGTAAAGGAAATATTTGGCGGACTTCACCCAGACCGTAAACCAAAATCCTCAACGTTCGACAATAAATACAAGTACGGTGAAATGTTGGTAGAAAAGAACATTACCTTGTATTCTACCTGTGAACACCATTTGCTCCCCATAGTTGGCAAGGCCCATATTGCCTATATTTCTAGCGGAAATGTTGTAGGTTTATCCAAAATGAACCGCATCGTAGATTATTTTGCCAAGCGTCCGCAAGTTCAAGAAAGACTTAACATTCAGATTGTACGGGAGCTACAGAGGGTTTTAGAAACGGATGACGTAGCCTGTGTTATTGACGCCAAGCATCTTTGTGTAAATTCCAGGGGAATTAGAGATATAGATAGTAGTACCGTAACCGCGGAATTCGGAGGCAAATTTAAGGAAGAGGCCGTTCGTAGAGAATTCCTCGACTACATTAATCTAGAAACCAACTTCTAACAGCTTTTAACTACCAATGCCACTTTTCGAGAGTCAAGAACTAAAGATTTATAATTCCCTTAAAGGTCAAAAAGAAACGTTCCACCCCATAAATGAGGGCCATGTAGGTATGTATGTTTGCGGTCCCACGGTGTACAGCAATGTACATTTGGGCAATTGTCGTACGTTTATGTCCTTTGATATGATTTTTAGGTATCTTAAACATCTTGGCTATAAAGTTAGGTATGTTAGAAACATAACGGATGCGGGCCATTTGGTAGACGATGCCGAAGACGGTGAGGACAAAATTGCTAAAAAAGCAAGACTGGAGAAATTGGAGCCCATGGAAGTAGTACAACGCTACACCTTGGATTTTCATAATATTTTGGAAAAATTTAATTTTTTACCTCCAAGTATTGAACCTACGGCTACCGGGCATATTATAGAACAGATCGAAATTATCAAGGAAATTTTAGATAAAGGTTTTGCCTATGAAATCAATGGGTCTGTCTATTTTGATGTGGCCACTTTTAATGAAACCAACGAATACGGTAAGTTAAGCGGTAGAAAACTGGAAGATATGGTCGCCAACACCCGCGAGCTGACCGCACAGGATGAAAAAAGGAACCCTCAGGATTTTGCCCTTTGGAAAAAAGCGGAGCCACAGCATATTATGAGATGGCCCTCTCCGTGGGGCGATGGGTTTCCCGGTTGGCATTTGGAATGTACAGCCATGAGCACCAAATATTTGGGAGAAACATTTGATATTCATGGCGGCGGAATGGACCTTAAATTCCCGCATCACGAATGTGAAATAGCTCAGGCAGAGGCAAGTTATGGCAAATCTCCAGTTAATTATTGGATGCATGCCAACATGCTTACCATGAACGGTAAAAAAATGGCCAAATCCACCGGAAATAATATTCTTCCGGGCGAAATTTTTACTGGTGATAACGATATCTTAAGCAAGCCATTTGCTCCCTCTGTGGTGCGTTTCTTTATGATGCAAGCACACTACACCAGTATCTTGGATTTAAGCAACGATGCCCTGTTAGCTTCAGAAAAAGGTTTTAACAGATTAATGGAAGCCTATAATCTAATTGAAAATCTACCTACTGGTAAACAAAGTGATTTTGATGTAAAGGCATGGAAGCAAAAATGTTATGATGCCATGAATGATGACTTTAACAGTCCCATTCTCATCGCTAATTTATTTGATGCCGTTAGACACATCAATTTGATTAAGGAAGGCAAAGAAAGTATTGCGAAAGAAGACAAGGAATTTTTGGCAGAAGCCCTGCACGCTTTTGTTTTTGAAATTTTAGGATTGGAACAAAAAGCAGGTAACAATCAGGATACAGAAAAACTTTCCGGTGTAGTAGAGCTACTTATTCAACTGAGAAAAGAAGCAAGGGAAAACAGAGACTTTTCTACTTCGGACAAAATAAGGGACCAATTGGCAGAATTGGGTATTCAACTAAAGGACGGTAAGGACGGAACCACCTTCAGCATACTATAAACATGATAAAAAAGATTCTGATAGCTCCCTTTGTATTTTTAGTTAGATTCTATCAGATAGCCATTTCTCCCTATACCCCGGCAACATGCCGGTATTCTCCTACGTGTTCCCAATATACCCTAGAAGCCTTAAAAAAACACGGCCTTTTTAAAGGAGGTTGGCTAGCCATTAAAAGAATTGTCAGTTGCAACCCTTGGGGAGGTAATGGGTACGATCCCGTACCCTGATTAATATCGTTTAGCCTCACTTAAAACCCAAACGATTTAACCCCTAAAATTTACTTTTGCCCCTTCTTAAATTCTTATCTTAGCGATCCTAAAACCAAATGCATGTACTATCTAGGCATTATCTGGAATCCTAACGAAACGTTGTTTACCTTAGGGCCTCTTCAAATTAAATATTACAATCTTCTTTGGATTATTGCATTCGCTGCCGGTTGGTTTATTATGAAGAAGATTTTTGTTCGTGAAAACAAAACAGTAGAACAATTAGATTCCCTATTCATACACACCGTATTGGCCACCATGTTAGGAGCCCGTTTGGGCCATGTATTTTTTTACGATTGGCCGTACTACAAAAATCACTTGTTGGAAATTTTACTTCCGATTAGGGAAAGTGCCAATGGCTCTTTGTTCGGCTTTATAAATGGCTATGAATTTACGGGTTTTACAGGTCTCGCCAGTCATGGGGCTATTATAGGGGTGCTTATTGGAACCTATCTTTATGCAAAAAAGTATCCGGATATGAAGCCGCTTTGGTTATTGGACAGAATGGTGGTTCCATTTGCACTAGGTGCTTTTTGTGTACGACTGGGAAACTTTTTTAATTCAGAGATTAATGGAAAGGTAACCGACGAATCTTTTGTGTTTGCTACAAAATTTATCCGCGATTCCGATGATATGCATCCTTCCCAGGCATTAGGCATAACCAAGCAAAAAACACTTAACGCGGCCTATGATGCTATTGAAAACAATCCGCAATTTTCGGAATATTTAGCTCAAATTCCCTATCGCCATCCAGCGCAATTATATGAAGGTGTAGCTTATATTTTTGTCTTTCTCATACTTTATTTCCTGTATTGGAAAACGGACAAAAGGGAAAAAACCGGATACCTTTTTGGAGTGTTTCTTGTTCTGCTATGGACCATTAGATTCTTTGTAGAATTTGTAAAGAAAAGCCAAGGTGGTTTCGAGGAATCCCTAGGACTTTTATCTACCGGTCAATGGTTAAGTATTCCATTTATCCTCATAGGTCTTTATTTTATGTTCAAACCTCAGATAAAAAAAGGATAAGATGTGCTTGTCATTTCATTCTTTTAGAAAATTAATCGCTTCAGTACTATTCCTTACCTTCTTTTTTACAGGATGCAAAAACTCTGAAAAAAGAACGGTAAAAACAGAAGAAATAACCTTTATTAAGGAAGGAGAGCTCAGTATTTATAAACCAGGAACAGATGTTCCTGTACTAAACTTAAATATTGAATTGGCCGAAACGGATTATGAAACCCAAACGGGTCTTATGTACCGAACATCAATGAAAGAAAATGAGGCTATGCTTTTCATTTTTGATGATGTAGCCATGCATTCTTTCTACATGAAGAACACGGAATTTCCGTTGGACATTCTCTTTATTAAAGAGGATATGACCATTGGTAGTTTTCAGGAAAATGCCCAGCCGCTTGATGAAGGCAGCTTATCATCAAAAGTACCTGTTCAATACGTCCTGGAAGTAAATGCTGGAATTGTGGCTGAAAAGGGATTGAGTATTGGTGATAGCATTAGTTTTCAAAAACTTTAGTCATGTCCCCATTATTGTTGAATGGATGCTCCTCCAGTAGACTTCTATTCCGAAAAGTAGAGGTTTCAGATTTCAATGATTGGCTACCCTTTCATCAAGAGCCCAAAAGCTCTCAATTCTGGCAAGGTTTACCTAAAAACCCCGAAGTGGCTTGCCAAGAACAATTTGAAAGAATTTTTGAAAGGTACGAAAAAGGATTGGGGGGAATGAATGCTCTTATCTGCAAAGAAACAGGCCTATTAATTGGACTGAGCGGTCTACTAATACAAACAGTGGACGACAAAAGTGAACTGGAAATAGCGTACAGTATTTTACCTCAATTTTGGAAAAAAGGGTATGCTACCGAGGCAGCCAATAGATGTAAATTGTATGCCTTTGAAAACAATCTCTCACCTTCGCTAATTTCCATTATTCAAGTTGATAATATTCCTTCACAAAAAGTCGCTATCAATATTGGAATGACCAACAGCAAAACAACCGAATACAAAGCCAACGAAGTATTCATATTTCGCATACACCATGAGTAAAAAGCATTGGGCCATCTTCACGGACAATTCATCAAAAAAATCCAGCTTTATCCAAAGCATTTTAAAGGGAGTGTCGCCGCAGGGTTTCGAGCAACTTAAGGATTCAAAAGGATATTTGTTTTCCAAGAGGGTACTTGAGAAATTAATTGATGAAGAAGACAGACATGATACCAAAATCATCAATTTAGATAGAACACAATCATTGAAATCCATGTCCAGTGGTGAACAAAAGAAGGCCCTGTTATCCCATTTAATAAGTTTGTCACCAGATTACTTGATATTGGACAACCCATTTGATAATCTAGATTTTGAAAGTCAACAAAGATTAAAGGAAGAGTTAGAGGAAGTACAATATTCCGTACAACTAATATTTCTTTTAAGTAGGCGAAAAGACATACTACCATTTTGTAATCATTTTGCCAAATTGGATGGCTCAAGCCTTATTTTTCTGGACGAATACGAAAAGTCTTCACAAGCAGGTACGAGAACTATACTCTCAGGAAAAATACCTGCTCCCCCTTACTCGTTTGATTATGATGAGGAAGTACTGATTCAACTTAACAATGTTTCCGTAAAGTATTTGGACCAACCTGTTTTAAAAAATATCAACTGGACCATCAGGAAGGGAGATTTTTGGGAGTTGAAAGGAAAAAACGGTAGTGGAAAAACAACCATTTTATCAATGATTACCGGTGAAAACCCAAAAGGGTATGGTCAAGACCTACATATCTTTGGACACAAAAAAGGAAGTGGGGAAAGCGTTTGGGAACTCAAAAAAAAGATAGGATATTTTACCCCGTCCATTACGGATAAATTTACAGGCTATCATTCCGTAGAAAACATGTTGATTTCTGGATTAACTGATTCCATAGGTTTATACGTAAGACCTACGGAAATACAAAGTAGGCTTGCTAAAGAATGGCTTCAATTGATTCATATGTGGGATTTAAGAAACCATCTCTTTCATGACCTTAGCCTAGGTCAAAAAAGATTGGTTATGTGTGCAAGAGCCATGATCAAACATCCTCCCTTATTAATTTTGGATGAACCCACGGCTAGTTTGGATGATGCCAGCGCAGCCCTATTTGTTTCGCTAGTGAACAAATTCGCAGAAGCAAGTGAAACTACCATTATTTTTGTATCGCATAGAATAGAACCCGGACTGACTCCTGATTACACTTACCAACTTAATCTGTCTCCAACCGGATCAACCGGCACAATTCTATAAACTAAAAAAGACCCGCCAGATAGCGGGTCCTTTTAAAGTTTGAGTTAGTAATATATTGTTATTCCGCAACTTCTTTTATCTTACCAGAACTTACCGATTTGTTCAACGTATCGAACATAACCGGAGTAGCGATAAAAATAGATGAATACGTACCTACAATTACACCAATTATCATAGCGAACATAAATCCTCTTAAGGATTCACCTCCAAAAATGAAGATTGCCAACAATACCACCAAGGTAGTCATAGAGGTGTTCAAAGTACGACTCAAAGTACTGTTAAGGGCAAGATTAATGTTGTCGCCCCCGCGCCAACCTTTCTCACCAATAATCTCACGTATACGGTCAAACACTACCACCGTATCGTTCAATGAATAACCGATCACGGTTAATATCGCAGCAATGAAAGCTTGATCAATCTCCATATTAAATGGCATAATCGTACCAAAGATGGAGAAGATACCCAATACAATCATAACATCATGGAAAACCGCTGTAACAGCTCCCAAAGAGAATTGCCACTTACGGAAACGGAACAAAATGTAAAGGAAAACTACTGCCAGTGACCCCAAGATTGCCAAGAAAGCATTCTTTTTAATATCGTCTGCGATAGTAGGACCCACTTTTACAGATTGCAAAATACCTATTGAATCCTCTCCACTACCAGATACAAAATCTTCTTTACTGATTCCTGAAGGAAGATATTTCTGTAAGGAAGTAAACAATTTATCCTGAATTTCATTATCAACTTCAAGACCTTCTACATCTACTTTGTAAGGTGTTGTTATCTTAATCTGATTTTCTTCACCAAATGTTTTTACATTGGTACCGCTACCGAATACGTCATTAAGTTCAGAAGCTATTTCAGAAGAACTTACCGCCTGCTCAAACCTAACTTGGTAAGATCTACCACCTATAAAATCTACACCTTGTTGCAATCCATTTGTAAAAAGACTTATCACACCAACAATAACCAATATACCGGATACTATATAGGCAATTTTTCTTTTACCTAGAAAATCAATACTTATATTTCTAAACAAGTTTTTGGTAGCTCCCGTGGCAAAATCCAATCTTCTAGATTTACCCTGCAAATACCAATCAACCAATAATCTGGTGATAAAAATGGCTGTAAACAAGGAGGTAACGATACCAATCAATAAAGTAGTTGCAAAACCTTTGATAGGTCCAGAACCAAAAATGAACAAGATAATTGCCGTAAGTCCCGTTGTGATATTCGCATCTAAAATGGAGGACAGAGCATTATTGAAACCATCGGCAACTGCCTGCGACTTCCCTTTCCCCTTGGCTATTTCCTCTTTAATACGCTCAAATATAAGTACGTTGGCATCTACGGACATACCAATGGTCAATACGATACCAGCAATACCAGGTAGGGTAAGAACCGCACCTAAGCTAGTTAATACACCAAAAATCAATAGAATGTTCAAAAGCAAGGCGATATCTGCAAAAAGACCCGCACGACCGTAATAGAAGACCATCCAAATCAATACAAATGCCATGGCAATCAAGAAGGACATAAAACCGCTATCAATAGCTTCCTGACCCAATGAAGGCCCTACAATGGTAGCCTGAATAATTTCTGCGGAAGCTGGCAGTTTACCGGCTCTTAAAACATTGGCAATATCCTTAGTTTCGTTGATGGTGAAGTCTCCCGTAATTTCTGAACGGCCACCGGAAATAGGACCAGAGGAAACACCGGGTGCGGTATACACCTTATTGTCAAGAACGATAGCAATACCCGTCCTGTTATTATAGGCATCTCCTGTTAACTCTTCCCACTCTTTGGCCCCTTGGGTATTCATGGTCATAGACACCGCAGGTTTGCCCCCTAAATCAAAATCATCACGGGCGTCACTTACCACATCGCCACTAATTCTTGGAATACCGTCCCTATTAGATTTTAAGGCAAAAAGCTGAACTATTTCAGAATCCTCTGAAGGACGCTCCCAAAGAAACTTTACAAATTGCATATTGGCAGGAAGCAATCTTCTGATCTCCTTCATTCTTAAGTATGACCCAATTTCGGCAGTATCCTTGGCTGCTGCCACCCCTACCGCATAACTTGGTGCACCTAACTGAAATTTCTCAAAAAGCGGATTACGTTGATTGGCCAAATCCAATGAATCTTGAGCAACATCCGAAAGAAGGGAATCCAACTCAGACTCCTCTTTTACCGGCTCTACCTCATCTACATCTATTAGGGATTTTAACTTTTCGTTCGCTTGAAAGAAAAAGCCTTGTAATTCTGGATTATTAGGCTGATAAGTTTCCCAAAATTCTAATTGGGCTGTACTGGAAAGTAAATCTTGGGCACGGGCAATATCCCTTGCTCCAGGTAGCTCAACCAAAATACGGCCCGAAGTACCTTCACGCTGAATATTTGGCTGGGTAACCCCAAAACCGTCAATACGCTCCCTTAATACCTCAAATGCAGAAACAATACTTTCATCTATTTTTCTTCTGATGATAGGTTTTACCTCATCATCCGACATCTGAAAATTGATTTCTTCGCTCAATCCTTTATTTGCAAAAATATCTGGAGAGGCCAATTTGGAATCACCGCTAATATCGTCCCAAGCTTGGAAAAACAAATCAACATAAGTTGCATCACTATTCTTGGAAGCTGTATCGGCATCCGCCAAAGCCTTATTGAAAATTGGGTTCTTACTATTATTGGCAAGACCTTTTAAAATATCCTTAACGGATATCTGAAGAGTTACATTAATACCCCCTTTAAGGTCCAAACCTTTGTTCAACTCCTTTTTCTTGGCTTCGTTGTAGTTGGTATACCCCAAAACCGAATTGTCTCCAATAGAATCAAGATACTGCGCTTCTAATGCTTCACGCTTAACTACATAATCTTCCTCGGATTCTGAAATTTGGCTTATGGCATAGGCTTCCGCATCGTTTTCGGCCTTATTGGTAATGAAAGTGTACGATAGTTGGTAGATACTTACCAGCCCGAACAATAGGGCGAAAAGCTTTATAAGTCCTTTATTTTGCATCGATTACAAATATTTAATGGGTGCTTTTTCTAACAGCGTGCAAATATATGATTTTCCAATAGGATTTGGCAACATATTTGCCAGTTATTATATGTTGCGACAAAAGTAATTATTGTAGCAACGGTAATGAAATTTTTAAATTTTAAAGTGTTTTCATTGACAATAATGCAAACATTTTTTTCAAATCAACAATTTATCAAAAGAGTAATCAAGCCGTATTTTATCTTATTCCCCTAATAGAAAATCCGTTTTGAAAGAAACTTCCAAAACGGATTTTTAGTATTTAAGGATTTATTTCAAGTTCTATAACTCCAATAATCCATTGGTTTTACTCACTCCCTGAGCACTTTCCTGCATTTTAGCTTTTTCGGCATCACTAAGCGGAATATCAACAATTTGCTCAATACCATCCTTTCCTAAAACCACAGGCACTCCTATACATATATCATTTAGGTCATACTCTCCCTCCAAATAAGTAGAACATGGGAATATTTTCTTCTGATCGCAAGCAATGGCCTGTACCAGACCAGAAACTGCGGCTCCAGGAGCATACCAGGCACTAGTTCCCAACAATTTGGTCAAGGTTGCACCACCCACTTTAGTATCTTCAGCCACCTGTTGAAGTCTTTCTTCAGACAGGAAAGTTGAGACTTTTATACTATTTCTGGTAGCATGGCTGGTTAAAGGCACCATTCCCACGTCGCTATGACCTCCAATTACCATACCGTCCACATCTGAAATGGGCGCTTCCAAGGCCTCAGCCAATCTATATTTAAAACGAGCACTATCCAAGGCGCCTCCCATTCCAATAATCTTGTTCTTTGGAAGATTAGTGGTCTTGTGCACCAAGTAGGTCATTGTATCCATAGGGTTACTTACCACAATCATGGTTACGTTAGGGGAATGCTCAATTAAGCTTGAAGCTACAGATTTTACGATACCTGCGTTAATTCCGATCAATTCTTCACGGGTCATTCCCGGCTTTCTTGGAATACCTGAAGTAATAACGGCAATATCACTATTGGCAGTTTTGGAGTAATCGTTGGTAACACCTGTTATTTTGGTATCAAAACCATTTAAAGAAGCAGTTTGCATAAGGTCCATGGCTTTCCCCTCTGCGTATCCTTCTTTTATATCCAACAATACTACTTCAGAAGCAAAATTTTTAATTGCAATATATTCGGCACAGCTAGCACCAACTGCTCCTGCTCCTACTACGGTAACTTTCATGTTTAATTGTTTAAGTTTATTTTTTATCTCTTGACCTTGAATCATGACTTCGTTCATTGAAGAACACCATAATTAAGACTCTAAATAGCCATTTTTTCAAGGGTTTCCAAAAATAAACATTCTTGTTAGAAAATTAAGCGAATTCTGGGTCTATTTCTCCATTGCGAAATCGTTGTAATACATCGTTGAAATGCATAGCTGTTAAAAAATTTGACCTTTTAACGAAGAAAAATGCAAAATTGAACCATACATCGAATTGTAATAATAGAGGTTTAAAAAAGGGCGTTCTAGTAGTGTAAACCCCGAATCAAAAAAACCTACATAATGAAAAAGCTCTTTTCATTTCTTGGCATTGTTGCCATTGTTTTGGCAAGCAATTGCTCCCGAATCCCAGAGAATAATGATGATGTAATTGGCATCTGGTCAGATGAAGAAATTAATGCCTCCAGCCTAACTGCCAAACAAGAAACGGTGAGACACGAGTGGATTTTTAACGATGCCTATTTGGGAAGATACCACAGAAAAACAAATGGGGCCATTACCTTTAAAACAGATTTTAAATGGTCTATTGAAGATGATACATATACCATAACATATCTTGGGACCGATATGCCAGTAGAACATGTGCATATGCAATCTGCCAATGGAATCACTGTACTTGCAGACATACAAGGACAGACCATGGCTACCAGGGAATAAAAATTTTACTAGGTTCAAATACGCGAAAAAGCCGCATTCCATGACAGGATGCGGCTTTTTAATTATCTAGTTTCTAGCAATCTATTTTGCTTCGCCCATCTGGGCATCTAAAGCAAACTCTGTGTAATCCAATATATACACACCTAGCAAACTCCATTTAAACTTCTCTCCTTCATATTTGGATTTAAAATCTTCACTATCCATAAATAAACGATCAAAATGCTCGTCTAAGTTACTTTTTGTCAACCAAACGATCTCTTCTCCTTTCTTTACGTAATAGGATTTGGCTATTCCACCCGCCAATTTTAAGCTACCAACACCAATACTGGCTGTTTGCTTGGCAAAAGGATCTGAATAAACCTGAATAACCTGACTGTACTTTGGGTTTACCACCTGCATTAAATACTCCGTAGGTTTCTTTTTATTTTTCAAAGACACCATTTGGTTGGTATACATGGTATAGCCTTTACTCAAATGCTTTGTGGCATCTGTTTTTCCCCATTTAGTAGCATCATTAAAAAAATTTGCCTGCTTATCCAATTGCTCCAAACCTGAAGGAGCCATATAAAGGTCTGCAATATCAGTAGCCTGAATTTCTACTTTCTTTTTACCGTCCTCAATGATTTTCAACCTATGGATTTGACCTTTTTTACGGTCTACGTCCTTGATATGGCCTTCAATTTTAGTACCATCTTTAAGTGTTACATAGGCTGGTTTCTTTCTGGAATAAGAAGTGTAAGCCGGATCAAAGGCGGCCTGTTGTTCTCGTTCTTTCAAATCTTCTTGGGCAAAGGTCATTACGCCCGTCATAAATAACAGTAGGGAAACTACTTTTACTTTCATAATAAAAATTTAGGGGTTGTTAATAAACATCCCTAAAAATAAAACGCCCGCCAATTGGCGGACGAATTTATGTTGTGAAAGTCTTATTTATTATACATCAATGTTTGCATAAACGGCATTTTTCTCTATAAAGTCCCTTCTTGGAGGAACTTCGTCACCCATAAGCATAGAGAAAACCCTATCCGTTTCGGTTGCATTGTCAATTGTAATTTGACGAAGTGTTCTAAACTCTGGGTTCATGGTCGTATCCCATAACTGTTCGGCATTCATTTCCCCAAGACCTTTATAACGTTGTATACTAACGCCGCCACTATAACTTGCGGCTATCTCATCACGCTCCTTATCAGACCAGGCATAGCGTTTCTTAGAGCCTTTCTTTACTAAATATAAAGGAGGAGTTGCTATGTAAACATGGCCACCTTCTATCAACTCCCTCATGTACCTGAAGAAAAATGTGAGAATCAATGTTTCAATGTGGCTACCATCCACATCGGCATCACACATGATAACAACCTTATGATATCTTAATTTTTCCAGGTTCAAGGCCTTACTATCTTCTTCCGTTCCTATAGTAACCCCTAGAGCCGTGTAAATATTCTTTATTTCCTCATTTTCAAAAACCTTGTGCTGCATGGCTTTTTCCACGTTCAAGATTTTACCCCTTAACGGAAGAATGGCCTGAAATTTTCGGTCCCGGCCCATTTTTGCCGTACCACCTGCAGAATCTCCCTCCACAAGAAATACTTCACATTGCGCAGGATCCTGTTCAGAGCAATCGGATAATTTCCCAGGTAGCCCACCAATACTCATGACCGTCTTACGCTGCACCATTTCACGGGCCTTTGTAGCGGCATGCCTCGCCTGAGCGGCAAGAATAACTTTTTGGACAATCACCTTGGCATCATCTGGATGCTCCTCCAAGTAATCCGTAAGCATTTCAGAAACAGCTTGACTCACCGCTGAAGAAACCTCGCGGTTTCCAAGCTTGGTTTTCGTCTGACCTTCAAATTGAGGTTCTGCCACCTTAACGGAAACAATGGCTGTAAGTCCTTCACGGAAATCATCTCCCTGAACCTCAAACTTTAATTTCTCGAGCATTCCTGAAGAATCTGCGTATTTCTTTAAAGTAGAGGTCAATCCCCTTCTAAAACCGGAAAGATGGGTACCCCCCTCGTGCGTGTTGATGTTATTCACATAGGAATGTAAGTTCTCTGTGTAACTAGTGTTGTATACCATCGCTACCTCCACAGGGATACCGTTTTTCTCGCCC
Organism: Euzebyella saccharophila; assembly: GCF_014855495.1. Classification (GTDB taxonomy): domain Bacteria; phylum Bacteroidota; class Bacteroidia; order Flavobacteriales; family Flavobacteriaceae; genus Euzebyella; species Euzebyella saccharophila. The sequence goes on from NZ_JACYFJ010000004.1 coordinate 337,553, forward strand.
TCCATTGCGATAACTCCTTGAATCAAAGGTTCACGGGTACCATCCAAGAACTTAACAAATTCGCTAAGTCCAGCATCGGAATAAAAAGTTTCAGAAAGGTATTCCCCTTCTTTATCCTTTACTCTTTTATCCGTAATGCTTATGGTAACCCCTTTGTTCAAGAATGAAAGCTCACGCATTCTATTGGCAAGCGTCTCATAACTATACTCCGTAGTTTGGGTAAAGATCGAATCATCTGGAACGAACGTAACAATGGTACCAGTTTCATCCGTCTCGCCCACACTTTTTACAGGATAAAGGGATTTTCCCCTTTCGTACTCCTGCTCCCAAACTTTCCCATCTCTATGTACGGTAGCTTTAAGGTGATTAGAAAGGGCGTTCACACAAGAAACACCTACCCCGTGCAAACCACCGGATACCTTGTATGAGTCTTTATCAAATTTTCCTCCGGCTCCAATTTTGGTCATTACCACCTCCAGTGCGGAGATACCTTCTTTTTTATGCAGGTCAACAGGAATACCCCTACCGTTATCTTGACAGGTAATGGAGTTATCCTCATTGATTATTACGCTTATTTTATCACAATGACCACCCATGGCCTCGTCAATGGAGTTATCCACTACTTCATACACTAGGTGGTGCAGCCCTCTCACACCAACATCACCAATATACATGGAAGGGCGCATACGTACGTGTTCCATACCCTCTAGGGCCTGGATACTGTCCGCCGAATATTTTTTCTTGTTTTCTTCTTTGTTATTCGCTTCTTCGCTCATAAAATTACAAGGTTGTTAAACTTACATTTTGGCAATCTAGCAAATATACGGAATACCCTATAGAATATAGGTTTTTAGCACTATATTAACTCTAAGTTATCAACAATATTTGTGGAAAATTTACATCGCAGATTTACATTTCGACGTGTACAAAGAATCCCTTAAAATTGGCACTTCAAAAACACAAAAAAACCCTGTCTACAAAATAGACAGGGCATTATTATAACAAACACAAACTTATTTATTTCACATAGGCATCTGTGTGAACCTTTGCAACAGCTCTACCGGAAGGGTCGTTCATATTTTTAAACGCTTCATCCCATTCCAAAGCAATCTGTGTACTACAGGCAACGGAAGCCTCTTGAGGTACACTCAATGCCGCTGCATCCGATGGAAAATGGGACTCAAATATGGAGCGGTAATAGAATTCCTCCTTAGAAGTCGGAGTCTGGATAGGGAACCTATACTTGGCGTTGGCCAACTGCTCATCTGTAACCTCCGTATTTACAACCTCCTTTAAAGTGTCTATCCAGCTATAACCTACACCATCTGAAAACTGCTCTTTCTGTCTCCATGCAACGCTTTCTGGTAAGTAATCCTCAAAGGCCTTACGCACTACCCATTTTTCCATACGTTCGCCGTTGATCATTTTATCCTGCGGATTAATGCTCATGGCCACGTCCATAAATTCCTTATCCAAAAATGGCACACGACCTTCTATACCCCAAGCCGCCAAAGACTTGTTGGCACGCAGACAGTCATACATATGCAATTTGCTCAACTTACGAACGGTCTCCTCATGAAACTCTTGTGCGTTTGGCGCTTTATGGAAGTAAAGATACCCGCCAAACAACTCATCTGCCCCTTCACCGGAAAGCACCATTTTAATCCCCATTGATTTGATGACACGGGCCATTAGATACATAGGAGTGGAAGCACGTATGGTTGTAATATCATAGGTCTCCAAATTGTAGATAACATCCTTAATGGCATCTAAACCTTCCTGTATGGTAAATTTAATCTCATGATGAACGGTTCCAATATGATCGGCCACTTTTTGAGCGGCAGCCAAATCCGGTGAACCTTCCAGACCTACAGAGAAGGAATGTAATTGTGGCCACCAAGCATCAGTTGTATCATCTGATTCCACCCTTTTTTGGGCATATTTTTTGGCTATGGCCGAAGTTACCGAAGAATCAAGACCTCCGGATAATAAAACTCCATAAGGCACATCGGACATTAATTGACGATGCACAGCTGCTTCCAAAGCCTCTTTTATGGCCTTAATACTGGTTTCGTTTTCCTTAACGGCTTCATACTCCATCCAATCCCTTGAGTACCATCTTTTAAACTCACCATCCTCACTATGAAAATAATGCCCCGGAGGAAACAATTCTATTTTAGAGCACGTTCCTTCCAAAGCCTTTAATTCTGAAGCCACGTAGAAAGTACCATTCTGGTCCCATCCTATATAAAGAGGAATAATACCCATATGGTCGCGAGCTATGAAGTAGGAATCATTCTCAGCGTCATAGATGGCAAAACCAAAAATACCGTTCATTTCATCTATGAAGTCCGCACCTTTTTCTTGATACAGGGCCAATATTACCTCACAATCAGAGTCCGTTTTAAAATTGTATTTTCCTTCAAATTGTTTTCTAAGTTCCCTATGATTATAAATTTCTCCATTGGCCGCCAAAATCAACTTTCCATTTTCACTCAACAAAGGCTGCTTTCCTGAAGCTGGGTCTACAATTGCCAAACGCTCATGGGCAAGAATGGCTTTCTCATCTGCGTAGATACCGCTCCAATCCGGACCGCGGTGTCTTACTTTTTTAGACATTTCTAACAACTGCGGTCTTAAAACATCTGAACTCTCCTTTAAATCAAAGGCACATACAATTCCACACATAACAAAATGATTATTTGTAATTTGAAAGCAAAGATGAACCTATTCTTTCAATTAAAAAATATTATTTAATTTTTAACTACACATTGAAACTTTTAAATTCAATTCCAATTCAAACTGTACAAAATAGACTTTAATTCAATTAAAAATTAAAGATTGTGTAAGAAGGAGTAATTTTAACGACTCTTTAGGAAAGATTAAATTGTTAACTAAGTAGTTTTATTAAAAACATTAATTCTATCATGAAAAAAGTATCTCTTATCGCATTTTTGGCAATAGCCATGTTTTTCTCAATCGATGCCACCGCACAGAAGTTCAGCGGTCTGGACAAAAGTCCTATGGACATGGCGTCTTTTCCCAACGATTATAAAATTGCCAATAAATCCGTTAGGGTAATCTATAGCAGACCTCAACTAAAGGGTCGTTCCCTTGCAGAACTTGCGCCAGCCGGGAAGGTATGGAGAACAGGTGCCAATGAAGCTCCTGAAATTACTTTCTATACAGACGCAAATTTTGGCGGTAAGGATATCAAGGCAGGTACTTATTCTTTATTCACTATTCCTGGCGAAAAGGAGTGGACGGTAGTACTTAACAAAAACTTGAACCAATGGGGCGCTTACTCTTATGATGAAAGTGCGGATGTTGCCCGTGTATCAGGTATTTCTAAAGCTGAAGGTGACTCGTTAGAAGAATTTTCCGTTACCTTTCAAGAAACTGGAGACGGTGCTTCACTAGTTATGGGTTGGGAAAAAACGAGAGTAGCCGTACCTATCACATTTACCAAAATGTAATTGATCCACTATCTATACACAAAACCCAAGGCTAATGGCCTTGGGTTTTTTATTTGGTGTATTCGGAATCTTATATTTTATTTCCACCAATATATGTAGCTAGCACCTTTATTTTGGGAATTTCAGTTAAAGGTACTTGCATCAGATCATTTTCATATATAACGAAATCCGCCATTTTTCCGGGTTCAATACTTCCCTTTTCATTTTCCTCAAAATTGGAGTAAGCAGCCCATATAGTCATACCACGTAATGCTTCCTCCCTACTTAAGGCATTCTCACTCTGAAAACCTCCTTCTGGATATTGCTCCAAATCCTGTCTCGCTACAGCTGCATAAAAAGTTAGAAACGGACTCACTTGCTCCACGGGAAAATCCGTACCCAAGGCCACTAGCCCGGCTTTATCAAGTAATGATTTATAGGCGTAGGCTCCTTGTATTCGCTTTTCCCCCAACCGGTCTTCAGCCCAATACATGTCACTAGTAGCGTGGGTAGGCTGTACTGATGGTATAATCCCATCTTCAAAATAACCAAAATCTTCCTCATCGATTACTTGGGCATGTTCTACCTTCCATCTTTTATTGGTTTTCCCTTCAAGAGCATTTTTGTAGGCCCTCAAAACCACTGCATTCGCAGAATCCCCAATGGCGTGGGTATTCATTTGAAACTCGGTCACCGATAACTTTTTGGCCAAATCAGCTATTTCATTTACAGGCGTTACCATGGCACCAAAATGTTGGTGTTTGTCCGAGTAGGGTTCTTTTAATGCAGCTCCCCTAGACCCCAAAGCCCCATCACCATATACTTTCACTGAACGCACATTTAATTTCTCCGTCTTAATAGGACCCTTCTCCAAAAAATAATCTACCTCCTTAGGGTTATTGCTGATCATGGCGTACATCCTAATTCTGAGCTCATCTATCTGTTGAAGACTATCTATTAATTCAATAGTAGAGCGGTCTATCCCCGCATCGTTCACGGTTGTCAATCCGTAAGAAAGACAGATAGATTCAGCATCTTTCAAGGCCTTAATTCTAGTTTGCAAATTGGGCGCTGGAGTTATGGAATCTATTAACATCATAGGGTTATCTATTAGAACACCCGTAATTACATTGCCATCCTTCACAATTTCACCTCCTTCAACCTTGGTATCATCATTGATTCCCGCCAATTTTAAAGCAGCAGAATTTACCAATAATGCATGGCCGTCTATACGACTTAGAGAAACCGGTGTATCCGGAAATAGCTCATCCAGCTCTTTTTTGTTTGGAAATTCCTTGACTTCCCAATCATTTTGGTCCCAACCCCTTCCAATAATAAAATTGGCGGGATTTTCCTTTTGAAAGGCCTGAACCCGCTCCAATACTTCTTGATAACTTTTGGTACCCACCAAATCTACCGTTTGTTGGTCCAGTCCTAACCTATAAAAGTGACAATGGGCATCTATAAGACCTGGAGTTATGGCTTTTCCATCAGCATTTACAACCTCAGCAGCTGTAAATCTATCCGTTATTTCTTTGGTAGTTCCGGCAGCAACAAATTTACCTTCCTCGACCGCAAAGGCCTCTACGGTATTAAATTTCTCATCTACCGTATACACTTTTGCATTAACCACCAGTAAATCTACCTCTTGCTTGGTAGGTTGACAAGAAAGAAAAATGAGGCCAATAGAAAGGAAAAAATATCTAATCATTAGTGAGGGATAAAACTAGTTGCGGATGTAAGTTTTTTATTTTGGGGTGATTCTAGACCCGGTAATTTGGTAGGTACCGTCATAGGAAGAACTTTCTCCAGATATGGTATCTCCTTCAGCGGTCAAGACAACAGAGAAAACAGTACCTTCTACGTTGACATCAAAAGTAATTTTTTCACCGTCCACTTGAACATTGTAGCCTTTTAACGTTGCTCCGCTCAATTCTACTTCAACCCCATAGGCTTCATCTTTTTGACTGATAACTATGACACCTGAGCTATATTCAGGAGGTGCGCTAACCACTTTATACTTCCATATACCCACAAGACCATCCGCTACCATCGGATTCTGAAACGCTATATCAATAGAATTTGTTTGTTCGCTAGAAGCTTGAATCATATTGACCGAAAAAAAAGTCAAAACAAGAAAACCATAAGCTATTTTCTTCAATGCATTTTTCATGGAATTAAATTTTAAGTTTTCTTAAAGATACTATTTTATCTCCATCAACAAACTTTAAATAATTAAGGCCTGCAATAGGTTTATTGGCCCATCTTCATTAAGTTTATTCACTTTCAAACTTAAACTGAACAAATGAAAACTTTTAACTCAGCCAAATTAGCCCTCATAGCATTGTTTTTTATAATGTGTGCAAAAGAAGGTCTTTCCCAGAATGCTAAAAGGGAGTACTATCAATTGAAAATGTACACTTTAAAGGACGAACAACAAGAAAGCAGGATGGACAACTATCTTGAAAAAGCTTATTTACCAGCTCTCAAGAAGGCCGGAATCAACAACGTAGGCGTTTTCAAATACAGACCTAACAATTACTTATTGGCAAATAAGATTTATGTATTAATTCCATTTTCATCCCTAGACCAATTTGCCCAACTGGAAGAAAAATTGAATCAAGATACCGCATACAAGGCTGCAGGGGAAGATTACATCAAAGCCAAATATGACAACCCACCCTATGAACGTATTAATTCTACCTTGATGCGGGCGTTTGGGGAAATGCCAAAAATGAGAGCCTCCACGGTATCAGGTAAAAGGAAAGATAGGGTCTATGAGCTACGAAGTTACGAATCTCCAACCGAGGCTACTTATTGGAATAAAGTGGATATGTTCAATGCTGGTGGGGAAGTAGAACTCTTTGAATCCCTAGGATTTAATGCCGTTTTTTATGGGGAAGTTATATCTGGAGATAGAATGCCCAACTTAATGTACATGACCACTTTCACGGATATGGACACCAGAGATGCCAAATGGGAAGCATTTTTTAGTTCGGACAAGTGGGGCGTGTTGGCAAACGACCCCAAGTACAAAAACAACATGAACAAGGCTGATAAATTACTTCTTTACCCAACTGAATACTCGGATTATTAGGGATATTTAATCAGGAGAGATTTCTTGAAATATAAATTCAACCCTGCGATTGAGGGTTCTACCTTCATCGGTTTTGTTTGTGGATACTGGCTTTGAACCTCCCAAGCCATTCCAGGAAATCCGATTTTTAGAAAGGCCTTTTTCTTGCAAGAAGGAAGCCACCGCCCGTGCTCTTTTTTGGGATAATTTTTTATTGTAGGATTTAGAGCCCACATTGTCCGTATGGCCATTGATAACAATACTAATTTTTGAATTATCCTGCAGGTACTCCAAGACTTGCAGGAGTTCTATTTGAGCTAGTTCAGTTAGATGAAATTCATCAAAAACAAAGAGAACATTCTTAAAAACATGTGTCTCGCCCACCTTAAACTCTTTCCTGCGCAAAGAATTACTTTCCAATTGTTCTTTATTGCCGAGTGAATCTTCAATTTCAAGCACCTTCACCATATCTATGTAGTAGTATGCTCCCTGCTTGGCATTTTTCTTAGTTTTGAACAATCTAGTTCTTCTATTATTTTTAAAATTGCCCAATATCATAAAACGCTCCCCTCCTTTTGCTTCAAATTGGGTATGCACTAAAATCCAATCTTGGGTATCCGAATAGAAATTACTGTAGCCAATTTCCAAGTAGGTATATCTATTTTCCCTGTGTTCATACCACAAGCGTTTGGAAAACTCTTTTTTGGTATCATTTTCAATTTTATGACTGGAGAAAAGAGCACCAAACTCTTTAATAGCAAAGTCTGATTTTTCTGCCAGACTTACATAAAAGGAAACTTCATACTTGGTTCCCGCCACCAAAGGAGATTTAAGTTCTGCCTGCAGATATTCCCTATAATCATCCGGAGCATAGAAATAAAGTCCGGCATATCCCTTTCCAAAATTCGCAGCTTGTGCCCCATTAAAGTTTTTGGGGGTACCCATTTCCGAACTGCAACCATTAAAATAATCTGTGGAACCGCCAGTGGGAGTAGTCCAAATATCAACATCAAAATTAAAGTTCCCCAGTTTTTCCGGACAGCGGTTATACACTTCAAAACTCGGATTCAGAACCAAATTCTGTGAGAAAGAATATAGGATTCCCAACCCAAAAAAAATAGCTACAAGAAAACGAGGTAACATAGAAGGAGTGACAAAAACTCCCTAAATGTAGGAAATATTAGTTTGTGGATGAATCCCTAACCACCTTACAGCGTATCCATATACTGATGAATAAGATCAATTCCTTCCGTATGAATTTCGGTGATACCAATTTGCGGCATGGAGGGACCGTAGGCAGGCAAGGTTTCCGTTCTATTTTTTATATCATCCTTAAATTCAACAAAAAGACCATCTGCTAATGAAACTTCATAACGAAAATCTGGTCTTCCGGGCGTGTTTGCGTTGTGATTACCACCCGGTTGGTGGCAATGTGCGCAGTTCACGTCCATATAAGCTCGGGCACGTTGCGCCAATGAAAAATTGGAATCGTCCCAGGCAGGCAACCTCTCTATTTCCGATAATGCCGGTACCCCTGTCAACAAGCCCTTGGCAATAAAATATTGTAACTGATTTTGCCCGTTATACTCAATATTTAGATTCCTAGCCTTTGGTCCAATTGGGATTGGTGTACTATTCACATTATGACATTGGGTACAATTAACGGAAAAAGGAACTTGATAATTGACCGTTTGGGAAGCACCATTACCGTCTATCCAATTGACAGGCACCGTTGGTGCACTATTGGATAAATTGGCCTCTGTCTGATCTTCGTTCCAAAGGTAATTCCCCATTGTCCAAATTCCATTCTTTTTAATCAAAAGACGGGTCTCGATCAATTTTCTGCCCGAATTAAAATTTCTTTCGTCGTTGTAGTAATAGAAAGTCTTGGTGATAACGGTATTATCCGGAAACTGTAAAAGTCCGCTTCCATCATAGGTCATTTGTGCACCTTCGGGCAGCGATATGGTCCTGAATTTGTATGCATAATCCGAATATAGTGGCGTACTTAAACTATATTCATGGGTGGTAGGATTGGGAAGCAAATCGCCAATATTTCCCCTGAACAATTGCAACTCGGAAAGTTTTGGCAGAAATTCCGCCACTGCATACACCGTGTCATCCAGATAGGGATTGGTGCTGGCGCTTACTTCATCTCCATTGAAAACTCCATCAGCATCACAATCAGAAGCAGCCCATACAGAATTTAATGCATTGTAACCATCATAGCCTTCTTCTTGTAAGGGGTCACAAGGGTTGTTCTCATCGCTCCCGTTGGCAACCTCCAAATAATCCGGTATCCCATCTCCATCACTATCCTTTGATTCGTTTAAAAAAGGGTCTGAACCGTCCGTTAATTCTTGAGCATTGCTGATACCGTCAATATCGCAGTCTGCAGCCAACCATACCGTATTGTTGGCATCATAACCCGTATAACCGGAGGTAGGCTTTGGGTCACAGGGATTGTTCTTGTTGGTGCCGTTCAACTCCTCTTGCTCATCCGTGATACCATCACCATCCGAATCTAGATCTATCGGTGAATCTCCACCGCCACTATCAGATTTACAGGCAACGATAACCAGCAGACCTACAAAGACTACTAATTTTAAGAAATTACTCCTTTTAATGAAGTCCTTCAATCCGGAAAGGGATATGGTTACCAATGGCGTTTTACCCAAACTGATCATAGCGCAAAGTTTTCTTTTTGTAGAAACAATCAAAAATAAAGAATCCCTACCTTATCTTCCTCTCGGATAGACGAGCACCTATAAAAATCGGTTGACTAACTAAATATACTTGTTATTACAAATCAAATTTATAGGTAGCCCCACCCATAATCTGCAATCCTTGAACGGGATAATTTGCCCATCTTAAATAGTTGTTATTGGCTATGTTGGCCGCTTTTAAGAAGAAAGACCACTGATCGGTCCACCTATAACCAATATGCGCATTGGCATCAAAAAAGGAATCCAACTCCACTATTTCTGAAGTAAATGAAGAAGGAATCCCGGAAGAATTAGCTATAGAAGCCAGGTCCTCTCTACTTCCAACATAAAATAGGTTGGCACCAGCAAACCATTTCTCCCCAATTTGGTAATCCATAAATAAGGAGCAGGTAAGTTCAGGAAGGTTCCATGCGGGGTTATCTGTTTCGGTACTATAATTAAAATATTCCGCATTTACACCCAAAGTAAAATTCCTGTTTACATCCACGTTCAACTCGCCAAAAACACCAATGGTTTTTACATCGTCATAAAAAACATGGAAAGAATTGCCATAATAATAGCCCTTTTCATCCGTGCGAACGGTATTCTGTGGATTCAACATATACAGGGGTTTTCTATTTTCTGCTGTATAGGAAGCTTTTACGTTATAACTTAAATTAGGCAGCAGTTGCCCCTTCAAACCTAAATACCCATCATATTGCTTATCCGTTGGCTGAATAGTAAGGGTTGGGGATACGTAAGGATTATCACCTACCAGACCGTAATAGGAGTTTTGGTTAAGCTCTCCTTCAACCCCACCATACACAATGGCCAATTCATCCAATAAGTTATAAGAAGCCGTTACCGCAGGATATATATAAAAATTGCTATCACTGTTCTCCAAATCCAGACCGTACACCAATTTTACCCCCAAGTTAAGGACCAAACCTTCCGCCAACATCCTTAGGTTTGGGTTTAGACCCACCTGCAAATTACTGTAATTTATACCCGGTTCGTTATTCTCGTTGTTTAGGCTGGAATTTTCAAATGTACCGTTCACAAAATCCACCTTGGCCCTAATCCCGAGTTCTTCCTCTGCTATGGGAAACGCCAAACCTGCGTCTAAAACAGCCCTGTTTTCTCCAGATTTGACAGCGTCCCAAAAACGTCTGTAGTGCAATTTGGCATCTTCAAAATAGGCATCTTCCATTGAAATTTTACCAGTAAGGCCTGCTGTGTAATAATTTTGCCGTTCATCAATTGAATTCACCTCTGTTTCAGTAAACGCACCATTTTCAATACCGTACCAATTATATAATTGATGCTGGGCATCAAAATCTACTCCCCAGTTAAAATCACGATCTCTCTTACTATAGCTAGCGTCCAATTTTGTATTGGAAAAAATATTGTCCAACGCCGTACCGTCTATGTCGCCACGAGAAGAATTATGGTCCAAGCCTATGGTATATCCAGATTCTCTATCAATGGTTCTACTAGTATAAAATTTGCCCATTACATTAGCAGGATTTCCACCTCCTGCAGACGCATATGAGTTATAAAGTACCGGTGGAGGCGTTTTTTTCACCGCGTTGGCTTTCCCTTTTGCCGGGGTAAACGTAGAAGCAACAGGCACTGAAAAAATACTATACTCTATTTTCTTTTTTTGTAAAACGATAGAATCGTTCATGTTTGGAACCGACTTTATTTTAAAAGCGTCCGAAATGGTAGGGGTATACGCCTTGGTTACAGTTACCGTTTCTGTACCAATATCATCCGTTTCTTCCTCTTCTTGAGCGGATACTATCTGTAAGCCACCTAAAAAAAGTAGTATTAATAAACCAAAGGGCTTACGCATTTTATATTCTCTCATTAATGTTCTCTTTTCAATTTTCATATCCGATACTAAACTCACCGTTGTAATTTTCCTATTACTGCCCATCTGTTCTTACGGATGAATTACTTTGTGCCTCCTTGGCCTTGATAATAGATAGTTCACTTTTTGCCTCGGTTACCACTTCCGGAAATTGGCTAAAGTTCGTGATTACACTATCCAGAATATAAGTGGCTTGATAAGCGTCTCCCAATGCGTAAAAGTTTTTGGCCATAATAATCAATCCTTTTCCGCCCCATTCCTTATAACTTGAATAATCCTTGGCCAACTTCTGAATCGAAATATTGGAAGCTTCATAGTCCTGATCCTGATTTTTGAAATAGGCATCATAATACAATGCCTCCGCAGCGGTAGCACCTGTAGCAATGGTTAGCACGGTTGCATAAGCTGATTTGGCTTTGGCCTCATTACCCGTTGCAATCGCCGAGCGCGCAATCATTATATGCGCATCACTCTTTATCCTATTATCAATACTTGGTGTGGCCAGCACTTTTTCTGCATATTGAAGTGTTTTATTATAATCCTTTTGCTCATAATACCCCTTCATCAAGTTAGATTGCGCAAAGGTTCGGTTTTGCTGAATGTCCGCCTGTGCTTCCAAACGTTGCAAATAAGGCAAAGCCGTAGCATAGTCCTGTTTGCCGATCAATATTTCGCAGACCCTTGTCAAGGATTGTTCCGCATACTCACTACCAGATTTATCGGCCACAAATTGATAGTACGGTAAAGCTTTTTCCTTATCTCCCTTGGCAAAATATAGTTGTGCCAAATTAAAATTCGCCTTTACCGAATTAAGTCCGTTAGGAAACTGTTCTATATATTTTTCATATCCTTTAATGGCCGCATCCTTCTTTCCTTCTAGATTCTGTTTATCGGCCGATTCAAATGTTGCATTGTCCAACTCAGAGTCCGTAACTTCAATGAAATCAATTCCCTTAACCCATTGTGCATACTCATCCACCCTGCCCATATCCACATAGATCAACTTAGCAGTGGAAACCGCCTGAATAGCTTCTTGGGTATTGGGGAAATTATGAACTACAGACTTGAACTTGCTTAATGCCTGATCATTTCTATTGGCATTGTAGTGTACCAAACCTTGTCTCATCATTGCCTGTGGCACCAAAGAACTGCCTTTAAATTCATTGATCATACGGTCATAAGTTTGTAACCCTTGTTGCTCCTGCCCCGCAGAAACCAAGGTGTTAGCCAACTCAAAAAGGGCATCGTCCTTTAGTGTAGACCGTGAATATTTTGATACAAAGGAGCGTAGTTCTTCAATTTTGGAATCCCTTCTGTCCACAAAACCGTAACTGATAGCCTTTTGGTATGCCGCGTAATCCTTTTCCGGTCCGGTAAGGGCGAGTGCTTTGTTGTAGGTTTCTATGGCAGGCCAATATTTACTGGTCACGAAATAGCTATCTCCAAGTCTTAAATACCCGTCATACAGCTTTTGGGTGTTGCTTGTATTTTGACTAGTGAAATCCGAAAAACTACCAATAGCATTCCCATAGTCCTTAAGTTTAAAATAAGTGTAGGCCAGATTGTAACTCAAATCCTTGAACTCTTCCGTGTTTTGGGCCGATGGATTGGACTTAAAATCCAAATAATCACTTAGGGCCGCGTTGTAATTGTTCAAAAGATATTCTGCCTCGGCCTTCCAATAACTGGCCCTGGCCTTGAAAAGTGAATTTTCGGCATTGTCCAGTGACTTTTGAAAGTTTTGAGCCGCAGCAGCATATTCATCGTTCATGAATAATTCCAGTCCTCTATAATAAGCCACCTTTTGATAGGTCTCTTTACTGGCATAGTTTTTATTCTTCTCCAACAATGCCATGGCACCTTCAAAGTTTTTTGAGGTGATGTAAGAGTCTACCAATAGATTTTGCATTTCTTCTGTATGGCTATCATTTGGATATTTGGACAAGTAGTCTGTGATTACCTGTGGAACGGGTTCATAGGCATTGCCCACTTCGTAGCTTAAACGTGCGTAATTTAAATTGGCGTCCTTCTGTATTTCCGGGGAGAAATCCATCTGTGAAGCGTTTCTAAAGGCATTTAAAGCCTCTTGTTTTTTATCGAGCTTTAGATAACATTCCGCCAAATGGTAGTAGGCGTTTTGAGACACACTATTGGTACCATCAATTATTTTATTGAACTGCTGAATGGCATTGACATAATCGCCTTGTTTATAATAAGAGTATCCTAGGAGATAAAAATCAGTATTGTTCCATTTACCCCTTTTGCCTTTATAATCCTCCAAATATGGAATAGCATTGGCATACTGACCCAAATTAAAATAACTTTCCCCTATTATTTTGGAAAGTTCAGATTTCTCATTGCGGTCACCTTTGGCAAGTTGTCTTTTGGCCAAAGCAATAGCTTCTTCAAACTTACCAAGCTTAAAATTCATATCGGCTTGGTAGTAGTCCATCTTCTCCTCCAGAATTTCAGGATCTTTAATTTCATCAAACCTTTGATTGGCCGTTTCATAATCATCTTGCTGATACGCAATATAACCTTGGTAATATTTTGCCTGTGAGCCGTACACCTGCGAATTTTCTACTTTTTGCAAGTAGCGTTCCGCTTCCTTTTGTTTTCCGCTGGAAAAAAGGGAATAACCATAATTAAAATTGAACTTGTCCATTTCCTTTCTGGAAAGTGCTCCTTGGTCCACCTTGTTGTACCATTTAAGGGCATATGGATATTTTCCTGTTTCAAAATAATATTCCGCCACGTCTGCAAAAGCAGAATTTCTTTTGGTTGATGTTGGGTACTTTTCCACAAAATCTTCCATTAGCCTATCGGCACCCAATTGGTTTAAACGTACCGCAGCATTGGCCTCGTAATACGCACTATTGGCCTTGGTTTCCAGGTCATTGGTAGACTCTTTTACCCTTGAAAAAATAGATTGGGCCGCTTGGTACTGCTCATTGTGGTACAGTGCCAACGCATCTTGATATTCCTTTTGATCGTGTGTATAGATTTTTGTCTCTTGGGCAGAGCATAGGAAAACAGCCCCCAAGAAGACGGGAACCATAGCGGTGATTCTTTTCAGCATAGTGTTCAACTAACCTTATTATTAATTTTAATAACGGCGAATATTGTACCAAAGTATATTTGGTCTATTAAATAAAACCTAACAAAAGAAAAAGTTTTTTAGAAGACTCCCTATGGGTTTAACATTCACTTATTACTTTTATATCAACAAAAACAGTTGGCCCGGGTTTCTAAACAAAATTTAAAATATCCTAGGTCAAATACTTATTCAAAGTAAAATATTGCGCCCCAACTATGTCGGAAACTATTTTAGAGCTAAAAGATGCCTCTATTTTTCAAAAAGACAGCCTTGTACTAAATGAAGTGAACCTGGATGTTCAAAAAGGTGAATTCGTATACCTTATCGGAAAGACCGGAAGCGGTAAAAGTAGCTTTATGAAAACCCTTTATGGAGATTTACCCTTAAAAAAAGGAACGGGAAACATAGTGGGTTTTGACTTGAAAAAACTTAGGGAAAAAGAAATTCCGTATTTGAGAAGAAAAATCGGAATTGTCTTTCAGGATTTTAAACTCTTGCCGGATAGAAACATTAATAATAATCTGTTTTTTGTTTTAAAGGCTACCGGTTGGAAGGACAAGCCCAAGATGCAGCAAAAAATTGAAGATGTATTGGGTAAAGTGGGAATGAAAACAAAAGGTTTTAAATTTCCGCATGAACTATCAGGTGGGGAACAGCAACGGGTAGCCATTGCCCGTGCCCTTTTAAATGACCCTGAGCTTATTCTTGCAGACGAGCCTACGGGCAACCTTGACCCCCAGACCAGCGTTGAAGTAATGAAAGTGCTCCAAGAAATTCACAAGGCCGGCAGGTCTATTTTAATGGCTACCCATGATTATGCACTCATTCTTAAATATCCGTCCAAAACCCTCAAATGCGACGGAAACAAAATCTTTGAGGTGGTACAGAGAGCCGTATAAAAATCCAAGATGATTCTAAAAAAACGCACCTATACGACGGACAAAAAGGTACATCCATTCATTGGCGCGCTCCTTTTTATTATTTCCATAGTGCTTATCCTCATAACCGGTCCTTTAGGTTTCGTTTATGGCATTCTTCATTCCCTCTTTAAACAAGGTTTTAAGGGCACCGGGGAGTTCTTTCTTAAAATAGCCATTTCAGTGGATCAATTGGGCAACGTTCTCATGCAACACCTGCTCAATCTACTTTGGATGAAGCCCGGCGGTTATAAATTTGGGAATAGGGACGAGACCATTTCCAGTGCCCTGGGCAGAAACAAAAAATTAGGAACCCTTACGTGGCAGGGACGCTTCATTGATAAAATATTGGACATCATTGACCCCAACCACAGTCTAAACTCCATAGACTACTATATTGAACCTACTGCCAATATCATCGATAAACTTGCATGGATACATATTGTGGACGGAAAGATACTGGTGACCAGAAATACAGGCCGGGATAAATTTTATATTCCGGGAGGAAATAGAAAAAAGGGTGAATCCGATGCACAAACCCTACATAGGGAAATTCAAGAAGTGCTCAACGTTGAAATTGAACTGCCAACCATGAATTTTGTAGGTATTTTTGAAGCGCAGGCAGATGGGTACAAACCCGGAATACTGGTTAGAATGACTTGCTATGCCGCCAATTATTTAGGAGACCTAAAACCTCATGATAAAATTGAGGAAATAGCATGGCTAGGATATGAAGACCGCGAAAAGGTTTCAGAGGTAGACACCCTAATTTTTGATGTTCTTCAAGAAAACGGAGACCTTATTTAGATTTTCTTTTTAGTACCTTTTGGCTTTCAATCCAAAAGACCATGCACGATTACCTCTCAAAAATCCTAACATTTCTATTTTTCATTTTTTGGTTGCCTTGCCAATCACAAGAAAAGCCCAACATACTTTTTATAGCCGTAGACGATTTACGGAATGAACTGGGCGTACATGAAGGCTCACAGGCCATTACCCCAAATTTGGATGCTTTAGCCAATGCTGGTTCGCTATTTACCCATCATTATGTACAGGTACCTACCTGTGGCGCATCAAGACATTCCATTTTAACCGGTAGGAGACCCTATAAAAAAGTGCATCTGAGCAATAGGGCTATTGAAAAGGAAATTTCTGACAAACCGGAAACCGATGTTCCTGAAAGTTTTATCCATCAATTAAAGACATCCGGTTATCATACCGTTGGCATTGGTAAAATAGCTCACTCGGCAGATGGGTATCTATACGAATATGAAGAAGAACCTTCCAACCAAAGAGAGCTTCCCCATAGTTGGTGTGAAATGCATTTTGACGCCGGAAAATGGTCCACCGGGTGGAACGCCTTTTTTGCGTATGCCAATGGCGAAAATAGACAAAGCCTAAAAAAACAAGTAAAACCCTATGAAGCCGGAAATACTGATGATGAGGGATATCCAGACGGACTCACGGCCAACCTCGCCGTTTCAAAATTAAAAGAACTAAAAAACTCCAAACAGCCCTTTTTTTTAGGGGTTGGCTTTTTTAAGCCCCACCTTCCCTTTAATGCCCCCAAAAAGTACTGGGACCTTTATGACAGAGACAAAATTAAAGTTTCCGATAATCCGCACTTGCTAAAAAACGTGCATTTATCAAGTTACAACAACAACGGAGAATTTAACCAGTATGCCCTGGGAGAGGAAAAAGCATATTTGGAACAACCGGTTTCCGAAACCTATGCCAAAAAAATCAGGCACGCCTATCTAGCTGCAGTAAGCTATACGGATGCACAAATAGGAAAGGTGTTAAAGGAATTAAAAGCATCCGGTTTGGACAAGAATACGGTAATCATTATTTGGGGCGATCATGGTTGGCACTTGGGAGACCAGCGCATGTGGGGAAAACATACCCTTTTTGAAAATGCCCTAAAAAGCACCCTAATTATTAAAGAGCCTTCAATAGAAAGCCAACCCAATAGAATCGACCAAATAGTTGAAAGTGTTGACATTTATCCCACCATCCTTGAAATAGCTCAATTGAAGCCAAAAACAACTTTGGACGGCATGAGTTTGATACCTCTGCTCAGAGGCAAAAAAAACTGGAACCAACCCTACGCCTATAGTTACTTTAAAAATGGAATAACGCTTAGAACCCCAAAATACAGATTGACCAAATATTATAGGGGACAGAAACCGGTAATTGAATTATACGATCACACCCAAAGCCAAAATGAAAGTATCAATATTGCCGAAGAAAGTCCTAAAATAGTAGATAGGTTGATGCCCATTTTATCACAGGGAAACACGGGTTTGTACGATAACATCAATTAGACTGGCATTGACTCCAAAAGGTTATTTTCTATCAAAAGTTTTTGTTAATTTGCCATCCAAATAGAATAAAGCATAATGGAAATATTAGGAATAGATGTAGGTGGTTCAGGAATAAAAGGCGGTATGGTCAATATAGAAACCGGCGAAATGACAACTGAACGCTTCCGCATTCCTACGCCCCCATCGCGCACTCCTGAGGCAATGGCAGATGTCATTGCTCAAATTACGGCACACTTTAATTACAAAGGAAAAGTAGGTTGTGGGTTTCCAACTATTATCAAAAAAGGAATTTGCAAGTCTCCCGGTAATTTGGACCCAAGTTGGTTAGGCGTCAATGTAGAAAAATTATTTGAGGAGCGTACAGGTCTGGATTTTACGGTGGTAAACGATGCCGATATTGCAGGTTATGCCTGTATGACCTACGGAATTGGCAAAGGAGAGGAAGGTTTGGTAATTATGATAACCATTGGAACGGGCCTTGGTAGTGGCGCTTTTCTTGATGGAAGGTTGATTCCCAATTTTGAGTTGGGCCAAATTCCATATAAAAGCTACAAGAAAATAGAAACTTGGGCAGCTGGTTCCGCAAAGGACAGAGAAGGGTTATCTTATAAAAAATGGGGCAAAAGGTTTAATAAGTTCTTGAAATATGTAGAATTACTGGTTGCCCCAGACTTAATTTTATTGGGAGGCGGTGCATCCAAGGATTTTGACGAATTTAAAAAGTATATTAAGATAGAAACCCCTGTAAGACCTGCACAGCTTCAAAACCATGCAGGTATTATTGGAGCCGCTGCCGCAGCCATGCACAATATCCCTATAGATTAAAGGCTTTTGGCATCTTCTGGCATTTCAAAATAATCCTTGGAAAGAGTAGCATCAAAATGCATTTCACTTATATCAATTTTAGTGATGTATTCCCCGGGAAGTCCATCTTTCGTCCAATGGGTCTTAAATCCGCTAGGAAGTAAAATTCCTTCTACATTTACCAATTTTTCTACTTCCATAAATTTTTCAGGATTGTGTCCTCCATCTTTAAAATATTCAGGGTAGGAAACAATGTACCTCACTGCCGTAATCAAATGACTTTCGGCATCAAAATGCAATATATAGTAATCATCGGGAGCATCTCCGGTACCGGCCTCAAAGGTAACTTTTACAACATCATTGGTCTTTCCTTGGTATTGTGCCTGTGAAAGTAGCTCTAGATTTACGCCCTCACCGTCCAAAACAAATGGGTGGCCCATTAGGTATAAAGGTGTTAATGCCCAAAATTTGGTATCATAGGCAAAAGCGGTGCTATCTTTTGCTTTTATCCAAGCCTTTTCCCCTGTCCAACCAAAACGTGCCGTAGAGTCCTCAACACTCGTATGCTTGGCCCTGTTTCTCCACGTATCAATAGTTTGATAACTATCCCTTACAGGTTTATCATCCAAGGGTTGATAATTGAACCTCATGGAGAGAGCTCCGTTGGAAAACCATTTTTTTAATCCCCCATGGGCTTCCATAGCCTGCCAAACAACCTTTCCTGCCGGTGTTGAAGACAATCGGGCTTTGGCTTTTTCAACCCTATTTTCAATCCATTTTTCTGGAACGGAACCTACTTGTTTATCTTCTTGTACCTGGGTCATGGTACTACCAGTTTCTGATTTTTTCTTTTCGGAATTACAACCTGCAAAAATTAGAAAGCCTAGCACAGGTATGGCCCATAGTGTGTTTTTCAAAGTGATTTTATTCAAAAGGTTATGACCCCAGAAAAAGTAAACTACATGGATTTATGCTCTAAACTAGCCTCTCGCCTTTCATCGTAGCTCTCGGCAATTTTGGCATCCAACTTTTCGGGGCTTTCAAAATTCAATTTACTCTCTTGTAGTCGTTCTTCCCCTCCAAAAATTACATGAAGTTTTTTATTGATCAGACCATCTATCGATTTTTCGGCAACATGCTCGGGAGTATCCATATTTTGCGCCTTGGAAGTAGTCATCATATCCGTATCCGTAGCTGCAGGATACACACAAGTAACCGAAATATGATCAGGCTCCAATTCCCTTCTGATAGCATCCGAAAACTGTCTTACCGCTGCCTTCGTACTAGCATACACAGAGTAGAAAGGCATACCTATAAGTCCCAATCCAGAAGATACATTTAAGATAGCCGCATCATCGGACCTCTTTAAAATAGGAATACAGTACTTAGTTATCACTACCACTGCCGTAAGGTTGACAGCTATTTGATCGTAGATATCTTCATCGGATTGCTCATCCAAAGGTCCCGCAGAAACTACTCCAGCATTGTTGATCAAAACATCCAAAGAACCCCATTCATCCTCTACTTTGGACGATATTTCCCTAAGGGCGTTGATATCCCCAACATCTCCCCTAACGAATAAAAAATTTACCGATTCAAATTCTTCGCGAAGTGCCTTGAGACTATCCTTATCTCTACCTATGACCGCAATATCCTGAACCCCATGTTTTACGAGTTCAGTAATCATACATTTTCCTATTCCCCTAGACCCTCCGGTAATGAGAACTTTTTTTCCTTTAAGCTGCATATTATTCAATTTGAGTTAAGTTGACAGCTTTAAGGTAGATATAATCTGGAGCAAGATGAACTAAATAATTCTTCCTGTTTTAAGAATTATCAAAGTGCAAAAATTCCCACTTTGATTTTGAATTATTGGCAAGGATTTAACTATATTTTAAAAAGAAAAAGCCCCGATAAAATCAGGGCTTTCCTCTTTTAAGCAATTTTATTCCGTTTCCGGTCAACCTCCTTTAAAAACACCTTTCTCAATCTTAGGTGATTAGGGGTTACCTCAACATATTCATCTTTTTGGATGTATTCCAAAGCCTCTTCCAAAGAGAACTTGATCGCAGGTACAATCTTCGCCTTATCATCAGCACCTGCTGAACGTACGTTGGAAAGTTTTTTGGTTTTTGTAACATTTACCGTCATATCATCTTGGCGAGAGTTTTCTCCAATAACCTGACCTTCATAGATATTTTCTCCTGGATCGATAAAGAACTTACCACGCTCCTGCAGCTTATCTATAGAGTAAGGGATAGCCGTACCTGTTTCCATGGATACCAATGAGCCATTGATCCTTCCTGCAATATCCCCCTTTAAAGGTTGGTACTCAATAAATCTATGGGACATAATAGCCTCCCCGGCCGTTGCGGTTAGCAATTGGTTTCTAAGACCTATGATACCTCTGGAAGGAATAATAAATTCGCAGATCATACGGGTACCCTTGGTTTCCATACTAACCATTTCTCCTTTACGGATAGATACCATTTCCACCGCCTTTCCGGAAACTTCCTCGGGCAAGTCAATGGTCAATTGCTCAACAGGCTCACACTTAACACCGTCAACCTCCTTAATAATTACCTGCGGTTGACCTATCTGAAGTTCATACCCTTCTCTACGCATGGTTTCGATCAATACGGAAAGATGAAGAACCCCACGACCAAATACCAAAAATTTATCGGCACTGTCCGTTTCTTTCACCCGTAACGCCAAGTTCTTTTCCAACTCTTTCTCCAAACGTTCCTTAATGTGTCTTGAGGTTACGAACTTACCGTCCTTACCAAAGAAAGGACTATCATTGATGGTAAACAACATACTCATGGTAGGCTCATCAATGGCTATGGTCTGTAGTTGCTCAGGGTTTTCAATATCGGCAACGGTATCTCCAATTTCAAAACCATCCATACCAACAATGGCACAAATATCACCAACTTCAACGGTCTCTACTTTCTTTCTACCCAATCCTTCAAAAACAAAGAGTTCCTTAATCTTGGACTTTACAATAGACCCGTTTCTCTTTATCAAAGAAACTTGCTGACCTTCTTTAAGGCTACCCCTTTGCAATCTGCCAATGGCAATCCTTCCCGTAAAGGAAGAGAAGTCAAGAGAGGTAATCAATAACTGTGTATTACCTTCGGTAGGCTTAAAAGTTGGAATATGTTCAATTACCATATCCAACAGAGGTTCAATATTCTTCGTTTCTTTTTTCCAATCCTCACTCATCCAATTGTTCTTGGCAGAACCATAGACCACAG
The DNA here is from genome assembly GCF_014855495.1 of Euzebyella saccharophila. Taxonomy (GTDB): domain Bacteria; phylum Bacteroidota; class Bacteroidia; order Flavobacteriales; family Flavobacteriaceae; genus Euzebyella; species Euzebyella saccharophila. The sequence goes on from NZ_JACYFJ010000004.1 coordinate 359,061, forward strand.
GAAAATCCAACTGCCATTCTTCGGCACCCAACTCAAACATCAAATCAAAAACCTTCTCATGAACCTCCTCGGGCGTACAATTCTCTTTGTCCACCTTATTTATGACCACACAAGGCTTAAGACCTAAATCTATAGCCTTTTGCAACACAAAACGCGTTTGGGGCATAGGGCCTTCAAAAGCATCTACCAACAATAATACGCCATCGGCCATATTAAGTACACGCTCCACCTCTCCGCCAAAATCGGCGTGACCGGGCGTATCTATGATGTTGATTTTTGTATCCTTATAAACTACGGAAACGTTCTTAGAAGTAATGGTAATACCTCGTTCCCTTTCCAAGTCGTTGTTATCCAGGATCAAGTCTCCAGTATTTTCGTTTTCACGGAACAACTGACAATGGTACATAATTTTGTCTACCAGGGTGGTTTTACCGTGGTCAACGTGCGCGATAATCGCAATATTCTTTGTTGTAGACATAATAAAAAATTAAAAGGGTACAGCCCTCTTTTGAGCGCGCAAAGATACTGCTAATTTTCTAGTCTTCAACGAAGTTGATGTTATTTTTATGTGATTGATTTTGAGAGTGTTAATTTATCGAATCTTTTTAACCACCCAACCCAGTTTTACATCTATCATGGCAGCAGGTCCAAAATCGGATTCACTAATACCTACACCGGGACCAAAAGAAATATTCCAATAAAAGCCTTTGGGCCTAGTGCGCTGAATGCCATAGGTTATGGCTACAATATGGTTATAGGTATAATCCAAATAATAGGTGCCGAGCAAAGGATTTCCAATCAGTATTTGATTGTTCAAGGCTAGGTAGTTACCCTAATTACCCTCAATATTTTTTCCTTTTGATAGGCGCCTATCAAAATTGGTAAAATACCTGAACTCGGCTTGCCCAGCTACAAAAAGTCCAAATTCTGGATCACCGTAATAGTCGGTACCCCCACCTAGCACCAAGGCGATATCAAAGTTCAAGGTAGTTTTATCGCCAAGGCCCAATTCATAAGAAGCACCAGGTAGAAGAGCATTGACCTTTAGCAAACCCTTTTCTACCTGTTTATCGGTCTGGGCCTGAGAAGTAAAAAAAGCACTTACAAAAAGTGCCAATAGTATTGTTTTTTTCATGAAGTGAAGATATATAATTTCCAATATGGCCTTACCAATTATTGCGCCAATCGCTTTGGCATATTAGAAATAATTTCATTCCATCTTTACTCTTATAAAATAGCTCTTTTAAATAGTATCTTTGTACAAATTTCAACTATGCAACTTCAAAATATTCCTCAGATAAAACACGCCAACAGCAATAATTTCTTTCTTTTATCAGGCCCCTGTGCAATTGAGGGAGAGGAAATGGCCTTACGTATTGCCGAGAAAATTGTTTCGGTAACCGATAAGCTTAAAATACCCTATGTTTTTAAGGGAAGTTTCAAAAAAGCCAACCGCAGTAGGGTTGATTCTTTTACGGGAATTGGAGACGAAAAAGCATTGAAAATTTTAAAGAAGGTTTCCGAAACCTTTGAAGTACCTACCATTACGGACATTCATGAAATATCGGATGCTTCCATGGCCGCGGAATATGTAGATGTTTTACAGATTCCTGCATTTTTAGTACGACAAACGGATTTAGTGGTAGCCGCCGCCGAAACCGGAAAAGTAGTCAATCTAAAAAAAGGACAGTTCATGTCTCCGGAAAGCATGAAACATGCGGTGACCAAAGTGACCGATTCCGGTAACGAAAATGTCTGGATTACCGATCGAGGTACCATGTTCGGCTATCAAGATATGATCGTTGACTTTAGGGGCATACCCACCATGAAGCAATACGCTCCAGTGGTTTTAGATGTTACACACTCCCTACAACAACCCAATCAGACTTCTGGTGTTACGGGAGGAAGACCCGCCTTAATCGGCACCATGGCCCGCGCCGGTATTGCTGCCGGGGTAGACGGCATTTTTATGGAGACCCACTTTGACCCTGCCAATGCCAAAAGCGATGGTGCTAATATGCTTGATATTAGCCTTCTAGAAAAACTTTTAACCGACTTGACAGCCATTAGAACGACCATCAATTCCCTGTAGAAATCAGCAATACGCTAGAAATCAATCCGTTTAAACTTTTTATTTATAATTATTCTAAATAATTTTTGATAATTCGATTTAGGGTATACATTTGTATTGTTATTTAGAATTAAACCAAATAAATATAATGCAATTAATGAAAAACATTCTTCTACCCTTTTTCTTTTTAGCTGCCTTTAGCTATGCGCAAGAGAATACTATTCAAGGTACTGTAATTGACCAAAACAACCAGCCCATACCCTATGCCACGGTATTGATTCAAAATTCTACAAATGGGACGACCACGGACGAAAACGGGGCATACAACCTTGCCACTGGTAATAAGAAATCAATCACTTTAATCTTTTCTTCCATTGGCTATACTAGCGAAAGTAAGTCGATAACCCTAAACCCCAGCGGTATCACCCAAATACCCGATGTAGTACTTACCGAAAAGCAAGAACAACTGAACGAAGTCATCGTGGAAGGCCACCAAGACAAGTTTTTAGAGCGCGAACCTTCACAATCCCTTCGGTTAAAAACTGAATTGGTCAAACTACCTCAAAACATCCAGGTCATTGGAAAAAATCTATTACAGGACCAACAAGTGACCACAATTATGGACGGACTTACCCGTAACGTGAGCGGTGTGACCATGCTAGAACATTGGGGAAATTTTGCCAGGATCAACATGCGCGGCTTTCGTTTACCTGCCTTTAGAAACGGCGTAAACGTACAGGATTCATGGGGACCACTAGCGGAGGACATGAATACGGTTGAACGAATAGAATTTGTAAAAGGCCCGGCAGGATTTATGATGGCCGCCGGTGAGCCTGGAGGTTTCTATAATGTCGTAACCAAAAAGCCGACCGAAGAATTTATAGCGAATGCCTCGGTTTCTGCCGGTAGTTTCGATTTTTATAGAGGAACCGTGGATGTGGGCGGCAAGTTAACGGACAATGGCAAACTTTTAGGTAGGTTCAATGCCATGTATCAAACTTCGGACAGTCACCGCGGAAACGAAGACGCCGCTAGGTACGGTATTGCACCTTCGCTCACCTATAAATTTTCCGATAAGACTTCCATAACTACGGAAGCCAATTTGCAGCAAGCCGAGTCGTACCTAGGTTCTGCCTACGTTTTTGCACCCGCAAGTGCCGGTTACGCCAGCCTTCCCAGAGACTTTAAATTCACCAATAACGATTACCCGGTTACGGATATTCAAGAAGTTACTTTTTTTACCAATGTTGACCATGAATTTTCAGATAAATGGAGCATTCACGGACAACTGGCGTATTTAAGGTATGATCAAACCGGAAATTCCACGTGGCTCATTTCCATGGCCGAAAATGGGGATGCCGTTCGCTACACATCCCAATGGGATGCCCTCTCCAGGGGTAAATATGCCCAACTGTACGTAAATGGGGAGTTCAACACCTTTGGAATCAACCATAAAATAATGGGTGGTTTTGATTACAGCGATAAACGATATTGGGCGGATTGGAATGCGCTTTCCAATGTTGATACCACGGTTCCGTTCAATGTTTTTAATCCCGTTTATACGGATAGTCCGGACACTAACTTTGACAGAAGTGTTCCAGTGCAAGAGAGAAACGGTGGAAACCCTTATGGCTCGAGTATCTTAAGATCTTACTATGCACAGGATGAGCTAGGCTTCTTAGACCAAAAGATTAGATTGACCCTTGCCGGCAGATACTCCAATCTCTATTCCCTTGGTCAAACTGAAACAAATAATGTGGTAACGCCCAGAGTTGGTTTAAGTGCCGATATTATTCCATACCTGACCGTTTTTGCACTTTATGATGAATCGTTCCTTCCACAAAGTGGTTTTAGCTCAGAGGGAGAAGTTTTGAACGACCCTGTAAACGGCAAGGACGTTGAAGGAGGAATAAAGGGCAATTTCTTTGACGGACGTTTGCGTGCTTCTTTGGGAGTTTACAAAATAAACAAGAACAAAATATTGGTAAGCGACCCTGCCTTTCCCAATGATAATTTCAGCATCTATTCAGGCGAAATTGAATCAAAAGGAATTGAATTTGATATGCAAGGGGAAATTACTCCCGGTTTAAACCTTATTTTGAACTACGCCAATACCAATGTAGAGGACAAATCTGGCAACCTAGTCGCCGGTCATGCCAAACACGTAAGCAATGGCTGGTTGAATTATGCCTTTGCGCCCAAAACCCAATTGAAGGGTTTTGGCATTTCATTGGGCTACCAATACCAAGTTGACCGAAGTACGTGGGCCTGGGCCGCCGATAACCAATCAGATTTACCCAACTACTTTCGAATGGATGGAGCCCTTTCATGGCACAATAATAAGTTCCGTGTACAAGTAAACGTAAACAATATACTTGACGAATACCTCTATGCTGGGGCCAACTACGGAAGTTATATCTACTGGCAATCAGAACCGGGGATTAACGGTAGAGTGACCGTAGCTTATTCCTTTTAATCCTAATCTTAGTTAGTTACTTCCCCAGAAGAAAAATTTCTGGGGAAGGCTAACCATTACTATTTTATGTGGATCATCTCAACCCTTCTCATTTTTATAGGTTTTTACCTATACTATTTGACCTCGGCAAAAACAAGTAAGAACAACTCCGAATTAATTCAAAAATATGTGGGTAGACATCGGGTATCTCTCAAATGTATGGGCTTGTTCGTACTTCTTTTGGCCCTTATCATCTGTACACAGCAGTTAGGTTGGGGTTCCGGAATTTTCATCTTTATCATTCTCTTAATGACCGTTGCCAGCACGATTATCCTTCTTGCTCCTCTAGAAATACTGCGCCCGTTGCCTCTTTTACTTGGTCTGACCTTGCTTATAATAACTGAAAACCTGTTTCTATAATGCCGGCCAACCCTAAATATCTCAATCCAAAATTCAGTCATCGATTGGCAACAATTACTGCCGCTATTTTTGGAGGACTATTGGTCACCCTTAGCTTTCATTTTGCCCTAGCCGTCTGGTTTGACCAAGTAACCGTAATCATTACTAGCACTTTTACAGCCTTTATTCTTTGGGTTGTTCTGATGATGTTGGCCTTTATGGCTAAAAACGGATTAAAGATTTGGGGCATTTACCTCTTAGTAACTCTCATATTTTCACTAATCACCTACTTAGGATTGCCGTCATGAAACGAAGAATTTACAATATACTTTTTCACACCCACACAGTAAGTGGTATCGTTATTAGTGTAGCCCTATATGTAATTTTCTTTGCAGGTTCTTTTTCTTTTTTCAGGGATGAAATAGCCATGTGGGAAAGAGGTCATCATGCGGAGAGTACAGACCGGATTCCAATGGATATCGATAGTTACCTGAGGCACATATCGTTAGATAACGAACTCCAAGGCCGAGAAATCGAAATTTCTAGATATTACAACGAAAGAAATATCAACATCCATTTAACGGCCTCAAAAGATTCCTTGGCTCCGCAACAGGCTCAAGAAAGAAAGAATTTTTACCTTGACACCAAAGATTTATCAAAGTCCACCTACGCCACCAACTACGGCTTGGGCGAGTTTCTCTACAGATTACACTTTCTAGACCAGATTCCCTACCCATATGGCAGGTATCTATCTGGCTTTGTAGCCCTCTTTTTTCTATTTGCCCTACTTACCGGCCTATGGATCCATTGGGACAAAATAGTAAGCAATTTTTTTGTTTTTAGGCCCTGGGCAAAACTTAAAACGCTATGGACCGATGCCCATACCGCTTTAGGACTCATAGGATTTCCCTTTCAATTTGTTTATGCAGTCACCGGGGCCTTCTTTCTTTTAAAAGGTATACTTATGCTACCCACCGTTATGACTCTGTACGACGGCGACCAAAACGCTCTTTTTGAAGATTTGGAATACACCCATCCGAAGTTTGACTACAGCTACCAACCGCTAGAAAATGAACCTGCGGTTAATCAATTTATTGATAAAACACTTGAAGATTGGGAAAATTTTCATCTTGCGGAAGTACACATCTTTAATTATAATGATGCTAATATGCATGTCGCATTGAGTGGTCATCTCAACTATGCTTCCAAGTTCAACGGTACCGGTTACCGAATTTACCGGGTAAGGGATCAAAAACTGATTGATGAACGCATTCCCATAGAAAACAACCGCTATTTGGATGGGGTCAAAAACGTATTGTTTCGGTTGCACTTAGGCGATTACGGCGGACTGGGCCTGAGAATCGTTTCTTTCTGGTTAGGTCTAATCTCGTGTATTGTAATTCTTTCGGGAATCATGATTTGGATGGTTGCCCGCAATAAAAAGCATATTCCCATAAAAAGAAGAAGATTCAACAATCAGGTCGCCAATGTTTATATGGCCATTTGTTTGAGCATGCTTCCGGTTACGGCGGTAAGCTTTTGTGCGGTAAAAATTTGGGGCGCTGAAAAAGGGTTTATTTACAAAGTCTATTTCTTAAGTTGGTTAGTAGCGAGTCTTTTCTTTACCCTTAAAAAGAACATCAACTTTACCAATAAATACTGTCTCATTTCCGGGGGAATCTTATGTATCCTGGTGCCTTTATGCAATGGCTTTACAACCGGACTCTGGCCTTGGATAAGCTACCCTAAAGGCTTTACCGAGGTACTTTTTATCGATTTACTGTTCTTATTTATTGGAGGCATTTGCATTTGGGTAGTTTATTTTAAAGGAAAACCTAAGCAATCTCAATAAATAACATCAATCATAACTTTCATGCTAAGTTGGCAACATCCTACCCCTAATTTCTTCCGATGAACGAATTTGTTTAGCCCCCTTTATTCTTTAAGTTAGATTGGAGACCTAAAGACACTCCATGGTACAGTTAAGAATTTTTAGCTTCCTCTTCTTACTCATCTCCTTCAACGCTTTTTCTCAAACAGATGAATTCGGTAAACTCACTCAAGCAGAGAGAAACCTAAAAATCTACGAAAAAGATTCCAGCGCCTTTGCAGTGGTATTATATGAAAAGGGCAACAATTATTTTAAGGTTGTTGACAACTACATTAGATTGATAAAGGAGTACCATGTTAAAATAAAAGTTTTAGATAAAAGGGGCTTTGACCAAGGAACCATTTCCATTCCTCTGTACAAAGGGAAAACCTCCGAAGAAAAAATTGATAAAATTAAAGCGGTAACCCACCTAAATGGAATAAAATATCCCGTTAGGGCATCAGAGTTTTTCAAAAACAATTTAAATGAATTTTGGAAAGAACAGACATTTACCTTCCCTAAACTAGAAGAAGGCTGTATTTTAGAATATTCCTATAAAATTATTTCTCCATTTTTCTTCAATCTCACTGGCTGGGATTTTCAATCTGATATTCCAAAATTACATAGTGAATACAATGCCCAAATACCTGGCAATTATGTCTACAACAGAACCCTTATTGGAAACTTAACATTAGACACAAATGATGCGAGCATCAAGAAAAACTGTTTTGAGGTACCAGGCTATTCCCAAATTGCAGATTGTGAGGTACTAAAATATTCCATGAAAGACGTTCCTGCATTTAAAAGTGAAAAGGAGTTTATGCTTTCTGAAAGAAACTATAAATCGCGCTTAGATTTTGAATTGGCCAAACACAACAGATTTGATGGTGTTGTAGATAAATACACCCAATCTTGGGAAGACGTTGATAAAGAGTTTAAAAGTGACAAGGATATAGGGCGCCAATTAACCAAAAACAATTTTTTTGAAAAACATGTTCCCGAAGCACTATTTCTAGAGAAGGACCCGTTGACAAAGGCTCAAAACATCTACAAATTTGTACGGTCCCATTATACATGGAACGGTAAGTACGGAGTTTACGGAAAAGCCAGGGTAAAGGACGCCTTTGAAAACAATTCTGGAAGCGCCAGTGAAATAAATATGGCCTTGATCAATTTGTTAAACTCGGCAGGCCTACCAACCAATCTAATGCTATTGTCTACTCGAGAAGCCGGACTCCCCAAGCAGACCCACCCGGTAATGTCAGATTTCAATTACTGCTTGGCCTACCTAAAAATAGATGATCAAGTATTTCTATTGGATGCCACGGATAAATATATGCCTTTTGGTATGCTTCCTTTCAAAACCCTCAACCATTATGGCAGGGTCATGGATTTTAAAAATGATAGTTATTGGGCAAAAATTGTGCCTGGCAGCAACAATGTTTTACAGGTCAGGGCTAGCGTAAATTTAGATATGGAGAATAATCTCCTTTCCGGAATCATGGATAAAACAGCTCATGGTTATTTTGCCTTGAACACTTACAAAAAATTAGCGGACACCAATGAACAGGCGTATTTAAATTATTTGGAAAAAGATGCCTTTGGCGATTTTGAAATTACCGAATATGAACTTAATGAAGACCTGAGTACCGAAAATAAAACCATGGAGCGCATCCATTTTCAAACTGAAGGTGATTTAAATTCCAAGATGCTATACATCAACCCATTTCACAGCGTCTTTTACAAGGAAAATCCTTTTAGCCTTGCAGAACGAAATTATCCTATAGACTTTGGTTATAATCGGACCTATAAATACAACTGGGCTCTTAACATCCCGGAAGGTTACGAAGTAGTGGATTTACCAAAAAAGAATCGTGTAACCGTTGGCGAAAGCGATTTAATACTGGATTTCACCCCTTTGAAATCACCCACACAGATTGGAATTAATTTTACCCTTTTAGTGCGCAATAGCCTTTTGTCTCCCAAGGATTACAAAGCCATAAAAGAACTTTTTGCCAAAGCCATTGATATTCAAAGCAATTCATTGGTTGTACTTAAAAAGACGACCATAAGTAACACTAGTCAATAAGGAATTACTCTAGCATCTTTTCCATCTGTATATTGCTTCGGGAATAAGGCGTTGGCCTATGTGCTACTTTTTTAAAGCCTAATTTTTGGTACAAATTAATGGCCGGTTTTAATACTGTGTTACTTTCTAAGTACACCTTTTTGGCTCCCAGTTTCTTTGCTTCCTCCAAAACGGATTTCCCTAATAAATATCCGATACTCTTTCCTTGCGCCTTGGGGCTTACTCCCATTTTCGCTAATTCGTAATCGTAATCGGGGTCGTTCATTTTTATCAGGGCACACACTCCCAAAGGTTCACCGTCGTAAAGGGCCACCATAATCTTACCTCCAAGGTTTAATATATATTCTTCTGGATGGTCAAGTGCCTTGTAATCCTCCTTTTCCATCACGAAATACTTCGAGATCCATTCTTCATTTAGGCTTTTAAAAATTTCTTTAAAAGCACTGGTATATGGTACAATTTTTACCTTTTTTGCTTCCCTGATTTTGCGTTGCTCTTTTACCCTTTCAAAAAGGGATTTTTGTTCAAAAAGAAACTCCCATTCCGCCAAGGCCTCCCAAAGATTATGGTTTGCCTGAGATAGCAATTGGTCTACTGCGGCATCTACATCCTTGCATTGCACATCGATAATATGCCTGGCATTCTTCTCCCCCTTATCGGTCAAACGAACCGTGTTTCTTCTTTTATCTTCCTTACAGACCTGTTTTTCCAATAGGTCCTTTTTCAACATCTCTTTTACCATTTTGGTAACGGATGGCTGAGAGTGCGAAATTTTATCTGCAATTTCCGTAATGGTCAATGCCCCAACTTGCGACAAAACGAACAACACCGGAAACCAATTGGGCGAAACATCCAATTGGTACATCTCATAAATTTTCCCTGCGTCTTCGGTCATTTGAGCTGATAACATGCGTAACCTGCTTCCCAGGGCTATCTTTCCTGTTCTATCAAAAAAATTCATAAATAAGTATTTATATAACTGGTTATGCCAATATATTTATTTTATATAATTCTGCTACTAGAATGATAAGGAAATAGATTAAAGTCGGGGTGTTTCTATCAGAAAATCATCTTCCCAAATAGCTTTTTGGGTAGCGTTATCGATATTACCTCCGGTCAAAACCATCATAATCCGTTTTTTGGATTTTTGGGTCTTCAACCATTGAAATACCCCTTCCATAGTCATGGCACTGGTGGGTTCCAAATGTAGTTTTAATAAGTGCGTCAGCCATTGTGTCCAATAGACAATTCGATCCTCGGTAATTTCATACATCCCATCCAAATGCTTGAGGTGTTCAAAAGTAATGTCGCCTACGGCCATGGTCATTACTCCATCTGCCAACGTCTTAGGTTTTGAGGCAAGCCGCTGAATGGAATTTTTCCGGAGGGATTCTGCCGCATCATTAGCGTTCAAAGGTTCTACCCCAAAGACCTTACTTTTTGGAGACATTCCCTTGGTGGCCACCAAAGTTCCGGATACGAGTCCCCCACCGCCACAAGGGGCAAAAACTGCATCGATTTTTGGCACGTCTTGTAGCGCCTCATACATGGCCGTACCTTGACCTGCGATTACTTGCTCATGATTAAAAGGAGGAATCCAATAGGTACCCTCTTCTTCCGAAGCCTTTTTTACTTTTGCATCGGCCAAATCCCTTGTTTCACACAGAACCACTTCCGCCCCGTACGATTTGGTAGCCTCTATTTTAACCTTACTTGAGTAGTCTGGCATATAAATCGTCGCAGGAATATGGTACCGATTAGCCGCCCAAGCAATGGCCTGCGCATGGTTGCCGCTACTGTTTGCCACTATCCTCTTCGGTTTTTGACCCGTTTCAATCAACCACGAAATGGTATTACAGCCTCCCCGCGCCTTAAAGGCCCCTATTTTCTGAAGACATTCAGCCTTAAAAAATACATCGTGTCCCAGCCATTTATTTAATAATTGAGAGCTAAGAACGGGTGTTCTTTTTACTTGCCCTTCTATTCGACCACAAGCTTTTTCAATATCATTTAGGCTGATCATGGGTAGGAATTTAAAAACATGCAAATTAGCATTTTTAAAACGGTACTCTCTCGTTAGTCATGTAAAATATCGTTCCCTTCTTTTGTTCACTTACGATTATTGATGCAATCCGGTCAAACGTGGACTTGTTTGATTTTTTTGCAACTTCAGCTTACCAAAAATTCCTATACTGCAAGCATTGTAGAGCAAAAGAAATATTTAGAAACTAAAATCGGCTATGTGCCGATATGCCCTTCCCAAGAACAACTGCTTAAAAAAGTCCTTATGTAGGACTTTTTTAGTTTCTACCAAGCAGCAACTGACATTAATTTGATAACTTGCCGCTACCAATTACCAAACCACACCACCAATGAATCTGAAGTATCTTACTTTGGCCTTGTTGCCAATTATATTTGCCTCCTGTAGGGAAGAATCCAAATCTCGTCAATCCACAAAAAGGCCCAATATTGTTTTTATCATGTCTGATGACCACGCTTATCAAGCCATCAGTGCCTATGATGACAAGCTGATCCAAACGCCCAACATCGATAGGATTGCCAAGGAGGGAATGCTTTTTAACAATGCAACAGTTACGAATTCCATTTGTGCTCCCTCTAGGGCCGTTATTCTTACCGGAAAGCATTCGCACCTCAACGGTAAAATAGACAATCGAATGCCGTTTGACACGACCAATGTCACTTTTCCGCAACTGTTACAAAAAGCGGGATACCAGACGGCTATGTTCGGGAAACTTCATTTTGGAAACAATCCCAAGGGTTTTGATGAATTTAAAATTTTACCCGGACAAGGGGATTATTACAATCCAAAATTCATTACCCAAACCGGAGATACCACCATCACGGGCTACGTGACCGATATCATTACTGATTTGACGATTGATTGGATGGAAAAAAGAAGGAATCCCGCGAAACCCTTTTTATTGATGTACCTTCACAAGGCTCCGCACCGTACTTGGATGCCTGCCGAACGACATTATCCCGAATTCACCAAAAAAAGCTACCCCCTACCTGAAACGCTTTTTGACGATTATACCACTAGGAATGCCGCTTCCCCATCCGCAGAAATGGGCATTCTCAAACACATGCAAATATCGTACGATCTTAAAGTGCCGGATCGCATTGCCAACACTTTAGACATTAAAAACTGGAACCAGATAGGTAATCGTATCGGAAGATTAAATGCCGACCAACGTGCTGCTTGGGATGTGGTTTATAATCCGATTGCAGAAGATTTTGCGGAGAAATTCCCAAATATGAACGACAGTCTTTTGACGGTCTGGAAATACCAACGCTACATGCAAGACTATTTAGGAACCATAGCTGCAGTTGATGAAAACGTGGGTCGTTTATTGAATTATTTAGACAAAAAAGACCTATCTGAAAACACTTTAGTGGTCTATACCTCCGATCAAGGGTTTTATCTGGGCGAACACGGTTGGTTCGATAAGCGATTTATGTATAACGAATCTTTTAAAACACCGCTGTTAATCAAGTGGCCCAACGTTATTACGCCCAATACCACCGAAGAAGAAATGGTACAAAACCTTGATTTTGCCCAAACCTTTTTGGAAGTTGCCGGAGTGAACCCACCTTCCGATATGCAGGGCGAAAGTCTGGTACCCCTTTTAAAGGGGGAAAAAGAAGCTTGGGATAGAGACGCTGTGTACTACCACTATTATGAATATCCCGGGGAACATGCGGTAAAGAGACATTATGGCATTTCCACCAAAGAATTTAAGCTCATTCATTTTTATCATGATGTTGACGAATGGGAGCTGTACGACCGACTCAAAGACCCGAACGAAATTCGAAACGTTTATGAAGAACCGGAATATGCCGAAACGGTAGAGGCTATGAAAGAAAAATTAGAAGAAGTAAGAAAAAAATATAAAGATTCTGATGAGCTGAGTAACGGATACATTGAACTTTACAAAGAAAATGGGTGGATCAAGTAAGCTACCATTCATCTGCCTTTTAAAGAATTAGCAGTGGCATCACGATTTTTTATAAAATCGGTTTCCCCTTAGCTCGTAGGCTTCGGCGATTACCTCTTGAAGAACCTGATCGTCAATTTCTTCTAAGGAGGTATAGCGTAAGGATTTGACCACCTTTCGTTTTTCGGTGTTCATTTTATCTAAATGCTTGGTCAAGTGGGCGGAGTTCCAAAAAGCGATATCTACGAAATTCTTTTTGTGGGATGCGTTCAAATAACAAATAGGACTTTTACCCACATAAAAACAGGGAATTCGCCATTTGTATTTCATTTCTACTTCTGGTAACACCCGCTGAATGGTCATCTGTAAATGCAGTAAGACACTTTTGTACGGTTGCGGTTGGTTGAGGATGTATTCTTCGGCTGGGTTCATTTTCCTACTAAAATTATGATAAACAAAGGCCTAAGAGGCATTGGGCGGTATCAAATATATACTTTTGCCAAAAGATTGCCCTTCAATGATTAAAAGAAATAGTAGTCCGCCCCTTTGCAAAATGCTATTACTATCCATACTGATAGTGGTCCAATTAGGTTTTTCTCAAGACAATGTGGACCAAGATTGGATTTTCAAGAACAGTAAAACCCTTTCCGAACTTTGGGAATTGGATGAGGAGCACCATAGAGGTACGTTTTTAATCACTTCCTACAAGCCCATCTATTTTACGCTTGCTAAATTTTCTACTGATACCAACAAATTTCCAATTAGCGAAGAACGTAACAACGTGCTACCTGAACCCGTAGACCTCAATGTCGTGGAAGCCAAATTTCAACTGAGTATGAAAACCAAGGTTTTCTATAAGGTTTTATGGGGAAAGGCCGATGTTTGGGCCGCTTACTCACAACGGGCCTACTGGCAGATTTACAACAAGGAACTCTCAAGACCCTTTAGGGAAACCAATTACGAACCGGAAATCATCCTGAACTTTCCGGTAAATTTTGATGTATTAGGATTCAAAGGAAAAATGTTGGGTGCGGCTTTTATTCATGAATCCAATGGGCGTTCAAACCCTATTTCCAGAAGTTGGAACCGACTGGCTTTTCACGCCGGTTTTGACCGTGGACCGTTACAAATTATGCTTAAAAATTGGATTCGACTCGGTGGAAGCAATGACGACAACCCACAAATATCCGATTATATAGGCCGAGGCGAGGCTAAGGTTACCTACGATTGGGGCCGGCAGCGCTTTTATGCCATTGTCCGGCATTCCCTAAAATTCGGGAATAAAAGCAGAGGAAGTATACAGTTGAATTACACCTTCCCCATCATTAAAAATTTTAGTGGACATATTCAAGTTTTTGATGGCTACGGTGAAAGTATGATCGATTACAACCATAGACAGACCACTTTTGGATTGGGAGTAAGTTTAATCAATTAACGAAATGGGGAATTGGAAGAATAGTTCTTTGTTCAATAGAACTACATTCTACTAAAGTCTAAAATGGACTTGGGAAAATCAGCTTGCAGTAATTGATAGAAGGTAGACGGAGTGTTTTCAGACAGACTGATATTTTTGCCTTCGACATCAACATCAAATTGAAAACAAGAAAAATCATAACAGCGATCGGGGTCTACTCGGCTAATTAAAAACTTGGTGATTTTTGGTCTTAACTGGTATTCTAATTCAACACAATAACTTTTGAGGAGAGGGTCTCCGTTGATATTGATAAGCCAATTAAAAGTCATCGTGGGAATATTTAAAAGCAGAGCAATATATAACTTATTTACAATTTATTTACATTAAATATACCTTAAATTAAATCACTGAATTCATCAAATCATTCCTTACCAACCAACAACCAAACTTAAAGCAATGAAATTCAAAATTCTATCTCTTCTAATAATCTCATTACAGCTTACCAGTTGCCAGCAACAGCCCGAAGAAAAAATTAAAAGACCCAATATTCTCTTCATCATTGCCGATGATTTAACCACTACGGCCCTTTCTTGTTATGGAAACAAACTTGAAATCAGCCCGAATATCGACGAATTGGCTTCTGCAAGTGTTATTTATACTAAGGCATATAGCCAGTATCCCGTTTGCGGACCGTCCAGGGCTTCCATGCTATCTGGCTATTACCCCAATGCAACTACTACCTATGGTTATGTGAGTGGCAGGGAAAATATAGGTCCGGATAGAAAAATGCTCCCTCAGCTTTTTAAGGAGAACGGCTATGTTTCCACCAGGGTGAGCAAAATTTATCATATGGGCGTTCCCGGGGATATTGAAAAAGGGAGCGATGGCAAGGATGACCCTGCTTCTTGGACGGAAAAACACAACAGCCAAGGGCCGGAATGGCGGGCTAAGGGAGATGGCGAATTGGTTCAGGGAAACCCTGATGGGAGCTTACCTGTAAAAGGGGGCAATGTCATGACAATTGTAAAAGCGGAGGGCGACGATTTAGTCCATTCCGATGGAAAAACCGCTGAAAAAGCGGTAGAACTGCTCAAAAAATATAAAGATACCAGCTTCTTTCTGGCCGTAGGATTCGTACGGCCTCACGTGCCCTTTGTGGCCCCTAAAAATTATTTTGAGCCTTATGATTATGAGGAAATGACACTTCCTAAAAAAGTGGAAGGAGATTGGGTCGATATCCCCGAAAGGGGCATTAATTATGTAACTTCGGTTAACGGACAAATGAACCTAGAGCAGCAAAAAAAGGCCTTGGCCGCCTATTATGCCTCGGTGTCTTATATGGATGCCCAAGTTGGAAAAGTTTTGGCAGCCCTAAGGACCGAAGGTTTGGAAGAGAATACCATTGTGGTCTTTACCTCCGATCATGGTTTTCATTTGGACGAGCACGACTTTTGGATGAAAGTAAGCCTACATGAAGAATCGGTACAGGTACCCTTATTGATTAAAGTCCCGGGGAAGGAACCGGCTATTTGCCATTCGTTTACGGAACTGATCGACCTCTACCCCACCCTTGCCGAATTGACCGATATTCCGTATTCACCACATCTGCAGGGAAAATCGCTGGTTAACACCTTAGATAATCCCTCTAGCCCAGTACGTGAGATGGCTTTTACCGTTTCCCAAGGGGGAAAATCGTTTTTATTGAGAAATGAAAACTGGGCTTTTATCCAATACGATGAGGATGCCGCATCAGGCATAGAACTGTACGATATGAATAAAGACCCTCAGCAGTATACCAATTTGGCTTTAAATCCTGCTTATGCCGATACCGTGGCGTTATTTCAAGAAAAGCTCAAGAAGAAATTGACGGAGGTGAGAACCAATGATTTGGGAATCGAGTATTAGTTGTTCGTTGTTCGTTGTTCGTTGTTCGTTGTTCGTTGTTCGTTGTTCGTTGTTCGTTGTTCGTTGTTCGTTGTTCGTTGTTCGTTGTTCGTTGTTCGTTGTTCGTTGTTCGTTGTTCGTTGTTCGTTGTTCGTTGTTCGTTGTTCGTTGTTCGTTGTTAAAACGAAAAAAATTTCCGAGCAACATTTTGGCAATTTTCAACCTTTTGGTTTTGTTTCAAGGCAAAATGAAGAAGATCTTCCAGTTATTCCTTCCCATCTACATAATCCTGCAAATAGGAATAACGTGGTGTCAACTTACCATTCTGTGTCATGCGGGCCCGTTCTAAAATACCATTTTTATCACCATTAAAGAACGCGGGAATTACATTTTTTAGAAAAGCCTCCCCAAATCCTTCGCTGGCATCTCTTGGTAATTCGCAAGGCAGATTATCTACGGCCATTACGGCAATGGCATCTTCATTCTTAAAATCCGTTTCCTTTTCAGAAATGGGGTCGTAGCCATAAATTGGATTGGCGATGGTAGACGGTTTAATAGTACTAGCCACAGGTCCGTCAATATCGCAGCTAACATCGGCCACCACCTTGATTTTGAAATCGGGGTGTTTGGCATCTTCCCGGGTATAGAGATAGGGAGCTCCTTGTCCGTAAAAATGGCCCGCGATGTAAAAATCGGTCACCTCGGCAAAACGGAAGAAATTGCTCTTATATTCCTCGGGATGGGCGAAGAAGTCAGCCTTATTGCCCCTAACCCCATCTTTGCGCCTGTTATATTCAGAAGCATCGATTTGACAATACACCGGCTCGTTAAATTCTTCTTTTAGGTATTCTGCTACGTTCACTTTTTTGAGTCCCATAGCATCGAGCATCTCTTTAGAGCCGTTACCTACTCTACCCTTTCCGGTCAATAAAATTTTGATGTTAGGTAGCTTTATTTTTTTGAGTTCCGCTATCAAAGCCTGCTGATCGGTCAAGTTTTCTGCCTTGGGCAGTTCAAAAGTTCCGTATTTGAGTCCGAATGAACGAAATCCGTTGTAAGCGCCCACAATGCCCGCATATCGACCAAAAGCCACCAAACGCTGTTCTTTTTCATTAGTGATGACCTCGTGGTCGTACAATTCGATGTTCTTTTCTAGAATAGCCCTTAACAAGTCTCGATTGTAGGGCTGTTTTTTAATGGTGTGCGAGAAAAAAAAGTAGTTTTTATTGGGAATAAGATGAGTAATAGGCACTTCTTTTACGCCCAAAAGCACG
Organism: Euzebyella saccharophila; assembly: GCF_014855495.1. Taxonomy (GTDB): domain Bacteria; phylum Bacteroidota; class Bacteroidia; order Flavobacteriales; family Flavobacteriaceae; genus Euzebyella; species Euzebyella saccharophila. The sequence goes on from NZ_JACYFJ010000004.1 coordinate 376,473, forward strand.
TCACACTCTTCCATTTTAGCAGCTACTTCTACACCTACCGCAACATAATCTTGATCTTGGTAGGCCCTAATGGGAGAAGGTTCCACCACAATTTCAGCCTTTGGATATTTGGAAAGGACTTTTTGACAGGCGGTGGGAGATAGTACTACGCGCCTATCGGGTGGGTTTTTACGTTCTCTTATAATTCCGAATTTCATGAGTTGCATTGTTTTTGGTTGATGGTTGTTGGTTGTTGGTTGTTGGTTGTTGGTAAACCCAAACTATCCTAAGCTTAACTTTCAACAATCGAAACACTCTTTTAACATTCCGTGGCCGACTGGTTTCAAATGTAACGGAAGCGCATTCACTGTCAAAACTTTTTTTGGAATACTTTTTGGGGTATATTTGCCGCCCTATTCCTTTAAGGTATCGGGTTTGCGTTAAGGATAAAGGCAGGTACCCGCCAAAGCGTGCCGATAGGTACGGGCAGGTGTGTACGGCCGATAGCCTGACCACTGGAACGTTAGTGACAGGGGCAACGCCCAAAAGTTCATTGAAAAAAAATGAGATGGTCTCGAAATAAATTCGGGACGTAACCTGCCCGGCAATGGGTGGGCTCGACTACGCAAATCAATAGATTTGCTGTCGAGAGAATAATTTTTTTTAGGTCCCGAAGTAAATTCGGGACGTAATTCGAGTACGCAAATCAATAGATTTGCTGTCTCATTACGGGGCCGACTGGTTTTGACAGCGAGACCAATGGCATTGTAAGCATGCCGAGCGCTGGGGTACAGCTCGATAATATCATACTTCACACTTTTAATTGGCGAATCTAATTACGCTCTTGCCGCGTAACCCGAATTATAGTAAGGTTATGCCTCGTTCCCGCAAGGCGGGAAAGCGAGATGTCTCTGAACAGCCCTTGTTGACGGCGGTTTATTAAGAGGCACCATAAAAGTCAACACAAGGGTAGCGTAGCTTTGGCGCTGCCTCTAAAACCTTAAGAAGCTAAGTGTGCGTTAGGTCGTTTCCGGCCGTGCGTGCATCGAAAATAAAGCGGAAACTAAGCATGTAGAAAGCACTGACGTTGCTTGTTTGGACGAGGGTTCGAATCCCTCCGGCTCCACAATATCAATTGATTATCAGTTAATTACTGATAAAACTCCCATTTTCACACCCAATTTTAAATAAATTGGGTGTTTTTTATTGTGCTTTCTAATGAGTAAAAACTAAACGTAGCATCAGAATTCAACTCAATTAAAAGCAAACTACGTTTCTTACCCTTCAAAAAAATTAGAAGCCTTCAATGAAAAAAAATTATAATCGTTCATTATGAACGATATGATTTCGCTAAACTTAGTGACAACTTGTTAAAAAAGGATAAAAAACAACTATCTTGGAAGTAATAACTACGAAAAAGGTACAAACATGAAAGAAGTTGTCGCAGAAATCAAATCACTCAAAGTATCCGTCAGTGCCCAATTTAATGTTCTTCTGGGATTGATTAGCTTTTTAGCATTAGTTATGACAGTTATCGTCTTTATGAAAGGATAGCCAATAGGCAATCTCTATTAGGTTGTATACTTATTCATATCGAATGAAAATGGCCTCCCTTTTCTTTTCTTAGTTATTGAATACCCAAAATCAAATACCAAATTTGTTATACTAAAAACGTAATTAAACCACCGTTTAAATAAACTTTACTAGCTATATCAAATTGTTAATATTCCAGAGTTTACTATTACCGTACACTTTAATAGTTTACCTTGTACACGTATAAATACCACAAAATGAAATTCGGGTACGCACGGGTAAGCACCAAAACGCAAAAGCACGACCTGCAGGTAGATGCATTCTTAAAGGAAGGCGTCGAGTCCAAAAACATCTATGCGGATATCTCTTCTGGAGCCAAGGCCGAACGAAAGGGCCTGGATGAAATGATGTCGAAGTTACGCGAAGGCGATACCGTGGTTGTTTGGAAACTGGACCGGATAGCCAGAAGCCTATCGCATCTTGCCAAATTGATCGAAGAATTTGAGCAAAAAGGCGTACATTTCAAGAGCATTCAAGAAAGTTTTATCGACACCACCTCCCCCCATGGTCGGTTTGTTTTCAACATTTTCGCATCCGTAGCCCAATTGGAAAGAGACATTATCATTGAGCGGACCCGCGCCGGACTGGAAAGTTCACGGCGTAGGGGAGTACGTCTTGGCCGTAAACCGGGCTTAAGCAAAAAAGCCGAGCACAAGGCCATATTGGCTGAACGCTATTATAGGGATAATGAACTCAGCGTCGAAGAAATAATGAAACTGATTGATGTGGGCTCCAAGAAAACCCTTTATAAGTATCTTGCCATTCGTGGACGAAGAACTTGTAAAGAATGTGGAACTTTGTTCTGGGACAAAGAACAAGATATAGACACTGCCTTATGTACTAACCATAAAACTAGAAAATAGATGCCAGTAGACTTTTCAAAAATATTAGTGATTGGTGTTTCTTCGAGAGCTTTATTCAATCTCGAAGAAGAAGAGCAAATTTTCAGAGAACAAAATATTCGCGGATTTCGGGAACACCAATTGGCTAATGAAGACAAGTTACTCGAAAAAGGTACCGCATTTCCATTGGTTGAGGCATTACTAAAACTCAATACCCACGTTGAGAAACCTATTGTTGAAGTGGTTGTGATGTCAAGAAACAGCCCTGAAACTGGTGTAAGAGTTTTAAAGGCAATTGAATATTACAAACTTCCAATTACAAGATGTGCATTCTCAGGTGGGGAGCCACTAGCTCCTTTCATAGACGCTTTTGATGTTGACCTTTTCCTTTCACGAGATGAAAGTGATGTTCAAAAACTCGCTGATACAGCAAACTGTGCGACCGCCTTGATATACGATCCACCTGAAAATTTTGAACCTGAAACAGATAGAGTAAAATTTGCCTTTGACGCAGATGCGGTTGTCTTTTCAGAAGAATCTGAAATCATTTACAAGACGAAAAATATTGAGGCATTCCACAAACACGAAAAGGAAAACGAGGATGTTCCTTTGAATGATGGACCTTTTGCTGTGCTTCTAAGAAAGTTATCTGATATTCAAGACTTCCTGCCTGTTGAAAAAGAACTTTCACCACTGCGTATTGCAATAGTAACCGCTAGAAATGCACCAAGCCATATGCGAGTTATCAAAACACTAAGACATTGGAATGTTTATGTTGATGAAGCCTACTTTATGGGCGGACTGCCAAAAGAAAAAGTGTTAGAAGCCTTTGGTGCTCATATCTTTTTTGACGACCAGCATACACATTTGAGCGATTCGAGTAAGAAAATACCTTGCGGAAGAGTATTGTATAAATCGAATTCCATTCTCAAAAATTACGAGAAGGAAATTATTGTTGAACCTAAGAAAATAAAAGAGAAATAATATGCCAACACTCCATTGGATAGGAAAAGAAAAAGTGGTGAGTCACCATCAAGATGTACCATACCGGGTTTTGGAATACAAATATGGTTTTACAGCCGACAAAGGAGAACAAACCGAACCGACCAACAGCGGAAATAAAATAATTCAGGGCGATAACCTTGAAGCTTTAAAAAGCCTGTTGCCTGAATATGAAGGAAAAATAAAGTGCATTTATATAGACCCACCATACAATACAGGAAATGAGAATTGGGTGTATAACGACAATGTAAACCACCCTAAAATAAAAAAGTGGCTCGGTGAAGTGGTTGGTAAAGATGGAGAAGACCTTAGCCGACACGACAAATGGTTGTGTATGATGTACCCGCGACTACAATTACTGCACAAACTCTTGGCTGATGATGGCGCTATTTTTATTTCTATTGATGACAACGAACAAGCCAATCTAAAATTGATGTGTGATGAGATTTTTGGAGTTAGGAATTTTATTGCAAATATAACTTGGCAGAAAAAATATGGACCTGCAAATGACGCCAAATATTTTTCTCAAACACACGAGTTTGTTATAGTTTACAGTAAACAGAAAGAACTTTTCACCCATAATTTAGTACCCAGAGACGATAAGCAGCTTAAAGCATTTAGAAATCCAGATAATGACAAAAGAGGATTATGGCGTGCTAGCGACCTTTCTGCAAGGACTTATTCTAAAAGTGGGGATTATATTATTGAAGGTCCAAATGGTGAAAAATATAGTCCGCCTCCAAGTCGGGCTTGGATTTTTAATCAAGAAAGATTTTTTGAATTACTTAAAGACAAAAGAATCTCTTTTGGGGCTAATGGGAAAGGTAGACCAATGCAGAAAAAGTTTCTTTCAGAAATAAAACAAGGTGTAACGGTTCAAACTTGGTGGGATAGAGACTTTGCCGGAGATAACAAAATAGCAAGATATGAATTAAAAGATATTTTCCCTCAAAATCCGTTTGACACTCCTAAGCCTTCATCACTAATAATTAGAATATTACAAATCGCTTCCGACAAAAACTCTATCATTCTCGACTCATTCGCAGGTTCAGGCACTACAGCACACGCAGTATTGAACTTAAACAAACAAGACGGTGGTAATCGTAAATTCATTTTGGTGGAAATGGAAGATTACGCCAACGATATTACGGCAGAAAGAGTAAAGCGTGTAACTAAAGGTTATGGTTCAGGCAACAAAAAAGTGGAAGGTACAGGCGGAGCATTTGACTTTTACGAACTCGGTTTGCCATTATTTGATGAGAACCAAAACTTAAACGAAGAAGTTGGCTTGGCAAAAATCAGAGAATACATTTGGTTTTCAGAAACTCGAACAAGTCTGAACTATGATTTATCTGATTTGCGTGATGGCTCTGATTATTTTTTAGGGAGAAAAGATGGAACCGAATATTATTTCATTTACGAAAAAGAAAAGCTCACCACCCTCGATTATGATGCTTTGGAACTCATCAAAACCAAAGGCGAGCAATACATCATATATGCGGATAATTGCTTGTTGCCAAAGGAATTTATGGCAAAGAAGAACATCATCTTCAAGAAAATACCAAGAGACATCACAAGATTTTAGATTATGGAAGAAATAAAAGTGCAAAACCTCCCGCCAAATGTAGATTGTGAGTCCGTGGCTATTTTAAAGCAACTCAACAAAGCTTCACGAGCATTAGGGCAGTTAAAGGGAGAGGTGTCTAAAATCCCGAATTCGCAAATACTACTCGATACACTTACGCTTCAAGAAGCAAAAGACAGTAACGAGATTGAGAATATTGTTACCACCGATGACGAGATGTACCAAGCAAGCATTGACGAAACGGTGGCTTCAGTAACGGCAAAAGAGGCACTCAATTACTCGAATGCCATTAAATTAGGATTGGATATTGTTCGCAACAAAGGTTTATTGACCATAAACGATATTTCCCGAATCCAACATATCATATCGCCAAATCATCCCATTCGGAAAATACCCGGAACGGTTTTGAAAAATCCGAAAACACAAGAAGTGGTTTACACACCGCCCCAACATTATGACGAAATAAAAAGCTTGCTCGATAATTTGGAGCGTTACATCAACGTACCCGATTTTCACGACATAGATGCTTTAATAAAAATGCCCATCATCCATTTTCAATTTGAAAGTATTCATCCCTTTTTAGATGGCAATGGAAGAACAGGGCGTTTGCTGAATATTTTGTATTTGGTTCAACAAGGTTTGCTAGACATTCCTGTTTTGTATTTAAGTAGTTACATCATTAAAAATAAAAGCGATTATTATCGCCTATTGCAGGAAGTACGCACCAAAGGCAGTTGGGAAGAATGGATTGTATGGATGCTAAAAGGCGTTGAATTGACTGCCAAAGAAACCATTGTAGTAGTTAATAAGATTAAAGTGCTGATGGACGATTACAAAAAGGAAATCCGCTGCAATTTCAGTTTTTACAGCCACGATTTGATCAACATCCTTTTTAAGCACCCTTACACCAAAAACAGTTTTTTGGAACGTGAATTGAAAATTCACAGAAATACGGCTTCAAGCTACTTAAACACCCTTGCAGATGCAGGATTGCTTACCAAAGTGAAAATTGGGAAGTTCAACTATTACATCAATGTTGCCTTGCTGCAAATACTTAAAAACAGATGATAGCCAGCAACTTAAATAAAGAAATAGACATGCACAGCAAATCAAGGTTTCTTGTGCACGTTTCGGGAACATCTACAAATATGTGTAGAATGTTGTGCACGATATCAGTATATGCTTAAATAAAGACGAAATGTTGTGCACGTTAAAATTTTAGAAATATGGAATTAAAGAGCTATCAGCAGAAGGTAATTGAAAATCTTGAAGAATACTTGACTTACGTTCAAGAGCAAAAAGATTTAAAAACGGCTTTCGATAAATATTGGGAAGATAAAATTGGTCCATACAATCCTTTGGATGGTACAGGAATGCAGCCCTATAAAAATAACATACCGAATGCGGCACACGTTGCAGTCAAAGTACCAACGGCAGGGGGTAAAACCTTTATTGCCGTAAATGCTTTGCATTCCATTTTTCAGGCTTACGATTCTAGCAAACCAAAAGCGGTGATTTGGTTAGTGCCTTGGAGTAACCTTCTGCAACAAACGGTTGATGCCCTTTCCAATCCAGAGCATCCATATAGACAAAAACTAAATACTCTTTTCAATCACCGAGTAGAAGTCTATCAAAAAGAAGATTTATTACAAGGCTCTAACTTTAATCCAACGGTTGTAAAAGACCAGTTGAGCATTTTTGTTATGAGCTTTGCCAGCTTGCGGGCAAGAAAAAAGGACGACAGAAAAGTTTACCAGGAAAACGGTCAGTTAGAAGCATTTGTATCGCAATTCAAGAACAGCGAACACATTTTAGACGGTGTGGACGACACAGCTCTTATTAACGTTTTGCGTTATCTCAATCCTGTTTTGGTAGTAGATGAAAGCCACAATGCGGAAAGTGATTTGAGTGTGGATATGCTTAAAAACTTAAACCCTTCTTTCATTCTCGATTTAACAGCAACACCCAAAGAAAACAGTAATATTGTTAGCCTTGTCCCTGCTATAGAATTAAAGAAGGAACATATGGTAAAACTTCCTGTTATCGTGTACAACAACCACGATAAAACGGAAGTCATAAATAATGCTTTGCACTTGCAACGCAAATTGGAAAACCTTGCAAAAAAGCAAGAAGCCGAAGGCGGAAAATACATCAGACCCATTGTGTTATTTCAAGCCCAGCCCAAAACCAAAGACGACAATACTACTTTCGAAAAGCTGAAAGAACAGTTGTTAAGTTTGGGTATTCCGGAAAATCAAATTAAAATCAAAACAGCCAACATTGACGAACTCAAGAGCATTGATTTGATGAGCAAGGAATGTGAGGTCCGCTACATCATTACCATCAACGCCTTGAAAGAAGGTTGGGATTGTCCATTTGCTTACATCCTGGCATCATTGGCAGACAAATCAAGTGCAGTTGATGTTGAGCAGATTTTAGGTCGTGTTTTGAGACAGCCTTATGTACAAAGACACAAATCATTTCAGCTAAACCTTTCGTATGTTTTAACGGCTTCTGCCAAATTCAACGAGACGTTACAAAGCATTGTAAAAGGCTTGCAAGAATCAGGTTTTAGTGAAAAAGATTATCGCAAAGTTGATAAGATGACCGAAGAAGAAAAGAAAACGGTTATTGCTGACCCAGTTGAATCTTTCCTTTTCCCTGAGCAACAAACGGAACAAGAAGAAGATGAAAATATCGACACCAATAGAGTAACGTTTGACCCAAATGCAGATGAAGAAGAACCTGAATCAACAACGGTAATTGATGAAATTGAAGCCATTGCGGAAGAACAAAACCGACAGTTAGAAGAACAAATAAAAGAACAGGAACAACAACCTGTTGACGACAATATTTTTCAAGAAATGGGTGATAAAGTAAAACGATACAAAGTTAAAGAAGCCTACAAGGAGTTTATAGATAAAATTGAGTTTCCTCAGTTCTTCATCAAAGTAACCGCAAGCGATATTTTCGGAACAGATGAAGAATTATTGAACCGTGAATCTTTGCTCAAAGACTTCAAGTTATCGGATGAAGACATCAAAATTGACTTTGACAAAATCTCTTCTGACTTATATAAAATTGACTTGGAAGAAGCCAAGAAAAACGAGTACAGACCGTCATTCACAAAGATTGAAGACAACTTGGTCAAAGACCCAATTGCGGAATACATTTTGGCAAAACCAAAAGAAAACCAGATAACAGACATTACACATCAAGTAATGCAGATTATCGGAAATATTTATCCTATTCCAGACCAAGAAATCAAGGTTTACATTGGACGAGTTCTTAACAATATGAACACCGAGCAACTAAGAGATATTTTGGTTCGGAAATGGAGCTATACAGACAAAATCAAATCTAAAATAAGGCAATTAGCGGACTCGTATGCCGAAGGTCGTTTTATGGATTTAATCAAATCGAAACGAATCAACACAAAAGGCAATTGGAACCTAAGCATGGAGATTGTTCCAGGGAATACAGGTTCTTCGATTGGTAATTCATTGTACGAAAAGGAAGGTTCAATGAACAACTTTGAAGAACGAGTAGTAATGGAACTCGGTACATCTTCAAACATTGAGTTTTGGCATAGGAATTTAGAACGTGGAAAAGGTTTTTATATCAATGGATTTAAAGCCAACCACTACCCTGATTTTATAATGAGAACTAAATCGGGCAGAACAATTTTAGTAGAAACGAAAGGCGACCATTTGGACAATGCCGACAGTGCGGCAAAATGCCGACTAGGAAATGAATGGGAAAAACAGGCGGGGCAAGACTTTGCCTACTTTATGATATTTGACAAAAAAGAGGTTGAAGGAGCATATACATTAGATAAAGCAAAAGAGTTGATATCGATGATGTAAAAGTTTGTTCTCATTTAGTTAGTAATTAAGTAATCAAACGTGTCCATCGGAATAGATAATTTCGCGGCGACCACAAATAATCAATTGCTATTTATTCAAATAGGCTTTGTAAATTATTTAAAAAATGGAAAATTTCAATAAGTCGATAACGGTTACTATCTTAATAGTATTACTAATCTTTTTTCTTCTTTGGGCCGCAATGGTTAATTGGTATCCGATTCCCTCAACGGCATCTGAGTTCGGTGATAGTTTTGGTGGACTTAATACCTTATTTTCGGCTTTAGCCTTCGCATTCTTAATAGTCACAGTGGTAATGCAAAAAAATGAACTCCAATTACAACGACAAGAAATTTCCAATACGAGGGAAGAATTAAAGAAATCTGCTTTGGCCCAAGATTCCTCTCAAAAAGCTCTCAATATTCAAGTTCGTATTATGGCAAAACAAGCCATGTTAGCCTCTTACCAGAGTCTTTACCAAGCTTATTTGCCAACTTCAACTAGCATGAAAGCGGATAGTCGAACAAAGAAAAATGCTTTGGCGAATTGTAAAAAATATATTGCTTTGATAGAACAAACTGTAACGGAACTGGAGAAAGAACAGGAATTATTTGCTGATCCTCTTTTGTTTGAAAAAATCAAGGCGCTTTACAATGAGGAAGAGGAGGAGGGTAATAAAGGAAACTATGCTGTGCGCTAAATGCTATTTTTAATATCGGCTTTCAAAAGTATTTTAAGCTTTTTGTATTGTCTACTTAGAGTTATTAATAATCCATATTCATTTTGTTAACTATAATTGAATAGGACAAGAAAATTAAAAATTGAACTAAGCCATTTGGAGTAATATATTGATTAGTAATGAGAAGACTAAACACGGATGAACTTTTAGGTAAATTCAGGGATTATGCCTCGGATATTGAATATTGTGATTTTAAAGATTCATCAACTAAAATTGATCATTTCCTTTATTTTTTATGGGACCAAGCAATTTCAAAGCGAATACTTGAAAGAATTTATGAGGACTTTAATAGCCTTAAGACTATACTGAAAGATTGCGAAATACAAAGACCTAACCATGAGAGCACTATTCTAATCAAGCAAGAACTTGTAAATCGGGAGTTGCAAGGAGCATTCGGCTTTTTTTGTATAGATGACTTATACAAAAGTACCGGAAGAAGGCATGACATATATTATATTAACCTCGGTGATTTGTGGTATCGAGCTGGTGGAGATTATTATACATATCAAGAAAAATTTAACACACACTTTTTTAAGCCCTTTACAGAGTTATTCGAATGGTACATGTATGAAAGTCAAACAAAGAAAAACGCTGACTATTTTTCCATGGAGAGCCAAAATCTAGTTTTGGAAGAATTAGCTGAGATTAAGAGTATGTTGGTGCAAAATGGTATTGGGCAAAATATAATATTTGAAGAAATAGAAGAACAAGCGGAGTTAATTAAATTTTTGGATAAGAAAAACTGGTTGCAACATTTAGAAGGAAAGGTTTTTGGTTTAGTAAGCGGAAAGATTCTCGAAAGTGAACAGGCAGAAAAGTTGATAAATCAATTGCAAGAATTTGTAAATAACATTCCCAAGTAACCTGAAAAAGTCATTAAGTAAAACAAAATCTAAACAAAGTTCAATAAAACGATAAGTCTTGAAGTTTAACACTCTGTTATATAGAATTGTAAAATACTTCTTGTTGGTCTTTATTCTCATAGACATACTAATTTTATTATTTTATGTTTTGAAGGATTATGGCGAACCAACCAAAATTGAGAATATCAACAATACGATTATATTTTTTCTACCTGCTACACTGATATGCCTTTTTTTAGAAAGAATATTGAGGAATAGATAAAGTTTAAAAAAACGATTTTCAAAAATACTATCCGAACAAGTACCAGAACATGTAACCGAACAAGTACCGAACAAGTACCGAACAAGTACCGAACAAGTACCGACTAAGTGAGCGACCAAGTAACCGACCAAGTAGTGAATAGTTTGGATTTACTTATGTGGTGTATTTAGGCTGTTTTCAAATTTGATAATTCATAAATCGTAACTTAGGGTAAAGTTCAAAAAAACGATTTTAATTCTATTTTTAAACAGTTCGGTTTTAAGGGAAGCTTACAAGAAGAGGTAATCAAAAACATAGAAATTACATAGAAGGTTGTCCCCATTTCTTTTGGTCTATTCCTTTTCAATCGTATCGATTTTCTTTAAATAAGCATCCGCATACAGGATCATTCCATGGTCGTTCGGATGCGTGCCATCTACAAAACCATCGATGCCAAGGCCTAGGTTTTCGTGCCTCAATAAATAGAGGTTTGGTGTTTTTTCTTGGAGAAGTTCGTTATAGACTTGTTGGGTAGCTACGTTCAGTTCCCTATAACTTTGCATCCGATGGGGCTGAATATCCCCATCGGAATAACCTGCGTGTTCTGCAATCAAAATAGGGGTTTGGGGATGTTTTTTTCGGATGTTCGATACTGATGATTTTAACCTTTTTTTTGCTTCTTCCACATTTAGTCCCTGACCTGGTGTAAAGTTCGCCATACAGTCCAGCACATAAACTGAGGCTTCTGTTCGTGTCATAAATTCGATGATTTCTGGTTCCAGTCGACCATTCCCTGAAAAACCCAGATTAACGACACATCTTTGCAAACTTCTGCCCAGGATACTGGGCCAGGCCATTCCCGGGCGAGTGGCACAAGCCCCTTGAACGATGGAGGTTCCGTAGACTATTACCGGTTTTTTGACTTCCGGCAAAGCGACGGCTTTAAGCTCCGTATACCTGCTTATACCGATTTTCATCCACTTCACGGTGTTGTACAAGGGCAAATACAGTCGAAAGGATTGGATTGTATCAACATCTATTCCACTGAATTGGTAGGAAATGGTGTCTCCAAAGTTGTAATTTCCGCGGACCCATCGCCATTCCTGTTCGGGGGTCGACATGTACAAGTCCACCCCACTGACACCCGTTGCTGGCATATGTGGAAAAGCCAATTTATCTTCAACTTCATATTGGATGATGATATCAGTGGCATCGGTCTTAAAATCTAGGTAGAGTCCAGCCGCGTTCTTTGAAAGCTGCCACACCCGCTCCCTAACCTTGTCTTTCATATCCATTGGAAACCGCTGAAACGGTGCGGTATACACTGTATCTAATTTTCCATGGACCGTAAGTAATGAAGCATCATGCCAGATTGTCCCTTCATTATCTTGACCTGTGGCAACAAGCGACAGCAGGCCCAAAAGTACCGTGAAAATGGGCAATGATACCTTCTTTTTTAAAATGTGCCTCATTCCACTTTTATTTTAAAGGTCGATGCAGGTAGATTTTCAAAGTTTACCAGATTTGCATCCGTCCAAGGTTGCCATGCGTAATATAGGAATTTGGGTTTTCGCACAGTGGGAACAACAATTTTATCTTTATTGATATATGTCTTGACGGGGGATTTTCCATCCAAAGAAAATCCGCGCAGTGATTTTCCGTCCGAAGTGGTCAGTCCATCGCCATATTCGTACGATATCACTACTTTTCCGTCTTTGAAGTCCGCGGAATAAGGCAACGGGCCAGAGGGTATGATGCCATGACCATATGTATTTTTCAATGCCCATCTTGCCAGTCGTTTTCCCACATCCTTTTTATTGGTAGGGTGCACGTCATTTTTTGCGCCGATGTCGCTGGTAACGACCATGCCGCTATTATCTATTTCTTCCAACAGTTTGCGCTGTTCGTTCCTAAATTCTGGCCAATAGTGCGATTTGTATTTCAATGTGTCAATAGAGGAAAGTTGCACCCAATAAAAAGGCATTTTGGGCTGCTTCCATTGTTTTCGATAGTCTTCGATCAATAATTTCTGCAATTCTGCATACTCATAAACCCGTTCTAGTTCTTGGGCGTTGCTCTCGCCTTGATACCATAAGATTCCTTGGATAGGCATTTGTAGCATTGGTTCAATTCCCGCTGAGAAAGCGAATCCCGGTTTAAAGGCGTGATTCGAACCTAGTTCGTCTTGATTGATTACCGGTATTTTGCCCACATTTTTATCGCCTCGTTCCCGTATCCAAACGGGCAGTTCTTCGTTGGTAAGCCAGTTGCCTTTTGCCTTTCGAATAAACTGCGGACTATTCTTCATTGCCTTAACGCCTACAAAAGTTTCGATTGGAGCACCCCCAATAGACATATTAACCAATCCGATTGGAACATGCTCTTCTTCAAGAATTCTTTTCGCAAAATAATAACCGACCGCACTCATCTTTTTTATTGAACTGCTATCACTAACGGCCCAACTCCCTTGAAAGAAACTCTTTTTGTTCAATAACTGTAAAACAGAATCCGTAAATACTTCATTATAAATACCTTTACCTGCATAAATTGGATTGTAGAATCGTAATAAAGGTTGCTGTGCATTTGACAGCTCTTCCTTAAGATGTTCTTCCTTCTCCATAGGCCATTCCATGTTCGACTGGCCGATGCAGATCCAGATATCGCCAATCAAAATATTTGACAATATGATTTTATCCACTCCGTCAGTGATTTCAATGGATTGGGGGGTGGAATTTGCCCTCCGCTCTTTCAATAGGATGCTCCAGGTAGAATCTTGATTGACCCTTGTTGTAACAGTTTCCTTTCCAAATTGTACTTTCAAAGATGTATTTAGACTACCCTTACCCCAAAGATGGATAGGCTTATCTCGCTGCAACACCATATTGTCCGTAAAGATTTTCGGTACATTTAATTGGCCAAGTATCTGATGGATACCTAAAAAGAAAAAAAAAGCACATCCAAAGAAAAAGCGCATAGGCTACTTTTTATCCTTAAAAATCAAGCTGAATAAGTATCCGAAAACAAAACAGGACACTACCCCGAAAAAGGCGTACATCAAAAAACTGATCTCGGTATAGGCACTTATGTACCAGGTCAGCAACGCACTTACCAGTAAACCCAATAGGGTTCCGTTGGCATTTGCCTTTTTGGTTAGCATACCCAAAAGGAACATTCCCCCCAGGCCTCCGGTAAACAGCCCCAAGTATCTGTAAAATTCGTCCCAAAGCGATTTTATGTTGGAGCCGGCCATCCATAGTGCCAGCAAGACACCTATAATCCCAGTAAGTATAGTAGCGATGCGGGCAATTTTCAATAGCTTTTCATCAGCTACGCCTGACCGAAAGTGTTTGTAAAAATCATTACAGAATGCAGTGGATACCGAATTCAGGCTACTACTAATACTTGACATGGCAGCGGAAAAAATACCCGCGACCAATAGTCCCGAGATCCCGATGGGAAGCTCCCTTACGATGTACCAGGGCAAAAGCGCATCGTTGTTCGATAGCGCAGGTGATAGACGTTCGGGCATTTCTGTGTAGAAAATGAACAGTAACGTACCCAATCCGAAGAAAATTATTGCAGCGGGCAATGACAGCACAGCATTGGTGTATAGGGTTTTTTGGGAATTTTTCACATCGGTACTGGTCAGGTACCTTTGTACGACGGTTTGGTCCGTTCCCTGGGTAACCAATCCCGAGGCCAGACCGCCGATAAGCGTTACCCAAAATGTGGCCTTGGTAAAAGTGAAATCCATATCGGCCATATTGAATTTGTTACGTTCGGTGGCATAGGTAACCATATCTCCAAAAGAGGATTCGGTATTTAACATTATCCATACAACGGCCAAAATGCTACCGCCCATAAGCACGATGACCTGTAGTACATCGGTCCATATCACGGCTTCGATGCCACCGAAGGTAGTGTAGAGAATGCACAACACTCCCATAATGAGGATGCTTATATCCACTGGAATACCTGTTACAATCGATATTGCCAGAGAGGGCAATAGTAGTACGATTCCGATACGCCCGAATTGAAAGAGAATGAAGGAAAGGCTTCCGAATGCCCTTGCAAAGTAGTTGAACCTATTTTCCAAAAACTCATAGGCGGTGGTAATCTTGAGTTTATTGAAAAAGGGGATGAACAGAAAGGCGATGACTGGGGTTATCAGTATGGCCGCAATGGTAAGCATAAAAAATGACCAGTCGGTAATAAAGGCCTTGGCGGGAATTGCCATAAAGGTAATAGCGCTCAACAACGTACCGAAAACGCTAAGCCCACTGGCCCACCACGGAATACGCCCCCCACCAACAAAATAATCTTCGGTCGATTTTTGTTTTCGCATAAAATAGATGCCGATACCGAGCGAGATCAGCAGATAAAGGGCCAAAACGGTATAATTGATGACACCGAAGGGTTCGGCGGCTTCTGCAATTTTATATTTTCGCACTTTCGGCGTTCGTATTCCGGGGGAAATTTCGCCGGAAACAATAAGAAATTGGTCATCCTTCTTAAACGACAAGGCCGTTACCGGAATTTTCTCAGGCAAGCTATCATAGACGAACCACTTTTTGGTAATTGTGTTGTAGCTCAGAATTGCTTTTGAAAAACCGGGATGTGTGTTCAGAATCTTATCCTGCTTTGCGGTCAGCTTCGCGATCAAGGAATCGTTTTGCGTTCGACCAACTCGCAAAGCGATATTTTCAAGTTTGTCAAAAAGCACTTCGTCCGAACCGCCATATACTATCAAATGCATGGAGCCCATGGTCTCGGCAGCCGCTCCCATCAAAACTTTAGTTTTTCCGTTTATCAAGATTTCGCCCTCTTTTTTCCAGATGCCCTCCTTCAGGTCATAGGACAGGAAATCGGTTAGGGGTTCCGACTTTTTTCCAGCCATTTGGTTGCGTCCCCCGATGACAAAAAGTTTCCGGGAATATCTTGTCTCTTGCACCGCCACGGCATGCAAGGCACGGGGCGACTCCGGAAAGTGGGGAAGTTTTTCCCATGCAGATTTGTCAGTTAGGGACATCCTATAAAAAGAATTGACGCTTTTCGTGGAATTTTTTCCTCCGACCACATAGACAAAATCATCTTCGACGACAGCAGATGAATACGCCAAAGGTTCGGGCAGGTTGGGAAAATCAATAATTTCAAGGTCGCCTTTGCCCGGATCATATTGCAACAAATAAACGGCATCAGTGGTCGAAGTTCCATCCTCTCCGCCAATAACCAAAACACCTTCGGGAGTGGAAACCGAAGCTCCATAAGCGAGAGGCGAAGGCATCCGCAGATCCGCTAAGTGCCATTGGCCGTCCTTCAGCAGATAAATGGTATCGCTATAAAATTTTTTGCCACCTTCCCAAGGCAAAACGTTGGGAAAATTGGTACCGCCCCCCGCGATAACAGCATCATTATGTGTGCCGCCCACCATGCCCGCAAAGCCCAGAGAAGTTTTACCGGCTTCTTGTGCCGGAAGGTTCGGCAATTCGGTGATGCCGAGTTTGGGAATTTCTTGACCAAGGCCTGCGAAGATGATCAAGAAGAATAAAGCCGCCACTGTCAAAATTCTTGCTTTGTTCATTTGTATCGGTATTCGGATTGGATTTTTTTTAATTGCCCCTCTAGGTTTCAAAGTACTAGAATTTCTTATTCTTGGGTTTTTTATACTTGTCTTTTCCGTTGGTCAGCCATTTCAACGAAAAGCTGGCAAACACGTTCTCGGTGTACTCGTCTTTTTCAAAGAACATGCCGATGTCCCCATTGTCCAAAACGGTCAATGAAGAATACGCCGAAGGGCCTTCATAAATTGTCTTGCCCTTGGTCCACGTTTTCCCTTCATCGTAACTCACTCGAACGGTCAGGTTCGTTCGGCCCTTGGCCGAATTGGCGTTTGAAAATAAGAGGCGGTTTTTATCATAGCCATCTTTAATGGCCGTATAACGAACGATACTTGCATTGCAGCCTGGATCCACTAGTTCGGGTGCGGGTTTTGTCGCCCACGTTTTTCCACCATCGGTTGAAGTGTGCACATAACGAAGCCCTTTCTTATTGACGCGTGCATTGATCATCAAAGTGCCGTCCGCAAGTTCGATTACCTTTGATTCATCGGCTGGTTGAACAGGCGTATCGATAAAATACCACGTTTTACCATGGTCATCACTACCGAACAAGTGAAGGCCACTGTTTAGGTTGACCATGGTGTGCAATAGTTTTCCGGACCTAGTTTGAATACCCCGACCAGATGTAATAAATTTAAAATCGTTATGCCATTCCGGTTTGGCAATCTGCGAAGTAATATCTTCCGGTTCGCTCCATGTTTTCCCATTATCGGAACTTTTTGTGACATGTAAATAATAGATGTCTTTTTCGGTATCTAAGTTCATGAAATTGTAAAACAAGAAAATCTCTTTGGTCATTTCATCAACAATCATTGAAGGATCTGAAGCTGACTTACCCAATGGAAAATCTATTACCGTCTCGATTGGTCCCCAAGTCCTACCGCTATTGCTGCTTCGACGAATAACGATGTTGATGTCGTCACTGCCCCTAAGGTCGTTACATGAGGGTATCCTTTCATCAATAGCGGCAATAAGGTCTCCATTGGGTGCCGTAATGAGCGCGGGTATACGATAGCAAGAAACCGAATCGTTCATTGAGGTATTAAATAGGTCCTGATGTGTTTTTAATCCTTTGGCCATTGCAGGTGTTTTGTTTTGGGCCTGCAAGGAAAAGGCGGCAAGAACCAATAGGATAAACAGCGCTGTTTTTTTCATTTTTTTAGATTTTATTGTTCAGTTTCGATTTTTTCAAAAGATTTATAGCATTGATACATAGCTCTTGGAACATGGAAACAGCCTTTCCATTTCCCGCCCTTTAATGTCAATAAAGGTTGCCCTTGTCGGTTAAGATACCCGAACCACTCCCCATTTACAGGGTCCGGAAAATGTGACCATGTATAATCGTGTACTTTTTTATACCAGTGTTTAATAGTTTTGACCGGGTTATGCTCCCACGCTTTGGCCAGGGCTACCAAGGTTTCTAAATGGACCCACCAAAGTTTCTGATCCCATTCAAGTTGTTGGGGCGGATGGCCTTTTCCATCCATAAAATAGAAAATGCCCCCGAATTCTTCGTCCCAACTATACTCCAAAATACGGATGATTGTCTCGGTCGCCCTTTGAATAAATTTGTGGTCTTTTTGTCGCACGCCAATATCGATCATAAACCACATGGCTTCGATTCCATGGCCTGGGTTGATAAGCCTACCGTCAAAACTGTCATGCAGAGAACCGTCCGTTGAGACATTTTCATAAATGATGCCGGAATCTTTTTGTAGAAAAACTTCCATCACTTCGTCAACGCTAAACGCTATTGTGCGCTCTACTTCCTCGGGTTCAAGAATATCTTCAAGTTCCAATACCAGATTAGATAATATCATCGGGAGGGCAAAGTTCTTCAGTTGTCTCTCGCCCATGCTTTTCTCATAAATCCCTTTTGGATTACCTTTTCGATCCAGAATATTGAGATAGGTGTTTTTTGCCAGTTTCTCGTATTCATCACTTCCCGAAGCCTTTGCGTACTGGGCAAAGGCCATGGCTGCAAAACAGTCGGAGAAAACATTATAGGGTTGCACCAAAGGTTTGCCCTCTCTGGTCAGGGAAAAATAAAAGCTCCCATTAGCGTCCATTCCGTTTTTCCTAAGAAAATCCGCCCCAGATCTTGCAATTTGCAACCATGTAGGCCGTTTCTCGAACTGATTGTACAATTTGGAGAACATCCAAACTTGTCTGGCTTGAAGCCAGACGAACTTGTCGGTGTCGTAAACCCTTCCTTGTTGGTCTAAACAAGTATAGTATCCTCCATATTGAGTATCCAAGGAATATCTCTCCCAAAAAGGGAGTATATCATTCAACAACGTTTCTTGGTATATTTGTCTATATTTCATTAAATATGTATAACATAATACAAAATTAGGTAAATTTACCTTAACTTCGCAATGTTTAAAGGGAATAATCTACAAATGGCGATAAGCCTAAAAAAAAGAAAATAACAATTCCTATTTTTGCAGAATTATCTACTTAATTTTTGAATCTGCACTAGCATTAATGGCTGGCATAATCAACGACACCAATGACGAAGCAATTAAAGAATATAAAGCCCGTTGATACCGGATCTCTTGTAGATAAGGTGGAGGTGCGCTTATTGGCCTTTTTTAAGGAAAATAACTTAAAACCTGGTGATGCCATTCCCAAGGAGTTGGACTTTGCCGAATCGTTAGGAGTCAGTAGAACGGTGGTTCGTGAAGCATTACTTCGCCTAAGGACTCTTGGATTAGTGGAATCGAAGAAACACCGGGGGATGATATTAAAGCAGCCGGATATCATCAATAATTTTGAACGGATAATGGACCCTACACTATTGGGCGAAAACACGTTGAAGCAGCTGTTCGAATTTCGTCTGATCCTTGAAATGGGCATGGCCGATTTTCTTTTCGAAAACAGAACACAAAAAGATATGGACGAGCTAGAGGAAATCGTAGAGACCGGGGAGGCCACGGATACCGGCAAAATACGTTTTACCTTGGACAAGGAAGTTGCCTTCCACGGCAAACTATACCAAATATCCAAGAATGAGACCTTACAAAGGTTTCAAGGTTTGCTTTTGCCTGTCTTTGAATATGTATATTTGAAGGAAACTGAAAACACGGACTTGGACGAATACCATTATACCACGGGCACATTTGTAACGCATAGAATGCTGTTGGACAATTTAAAAATAGGTACTCCCGAAACTTTTAGAAATGCCATGCGCAGGCATCTCGAGCCTCATTTTGACCATATATTAAAAAAAGGACAACCTTAAAAAATCCTTTTGATTACTATCTCAAGCTTGATACCCCCCCCTTGATAGTTAAACTTTGTTCATCTTTTACATTCTATTATAAATAAAAAGGGATTTGATATATCAAATCCCTTTTCCCATTCACTAACTCAACTATCTAAAACTAACAAAAACAATTCATAATTATACTATTGCCATCCCGGCGTTTGATTAAGCAAGGGGTTTCTACCAATCATGTCATCGGATATTGGTAATAACAATTTATATTCCTCTCCAGATTCTAAAAATGTTACATTATCCAAAACAAAGCTATCACCAGCTCTCCTGAGGTCCCACCACCTTTTTCCTTCTCCTATAAATTCTTTATAACGTTCGTTAAGGATTGCATTGGTATTTTCAACCTGTGATCTACTCGCATAACCATGTAATACTGGGGAATAATTCTCACCATAAGCCCTTTTTCTGATTTGGTTTATTTCACCTGATGGATCTTCGCCCAGCAAATTCTTTGCTTCCGCCAATAGTAGGAGAACATCGGCATATCTATATAAGGGAACATCATTTTCAAAAATACGTTCCGACCCATCGACCTGACCCAAAAACTTTTTAAAAATAGACCCAAAATAGGTGGGTTCACTGTACATGGGGTATCCAGAACCACCATTGTCGTCCGTATATAGCCTAATGAAGGTGGCATCTTTACGGGCATCATCATTGTCATCCAACAAAACTATGGTCTTTTCAGATTGTCCATATCTATTTGCTCCGGCAATTATGAAGTCTATCATGGATTCTCCGTCAGCATTGAACTGTGGGTTAATCTCCGTGCTTCTACCTGTAAAGCTATTGTAAATATTGGAGGCCTCGTCACGCTGGTATTGTAGGGCAAAAACAAACTCGTTATTCCCCTCATTGGACACTCCCCAAAGGCTTTCTATATCCGGTACCAAACTAACTCCTAACCCCTCGATTTGTTCTAAAGCCGATTTAGCGTCGTTAAAATCAGCAGCTCCGCCATCCAATAAATTTCCCGACCAAATATAGACATCACCTTTAAGTGCCAAAGTTGCTGCCTTACTCCAAAAATTTCTATTTTCTTGCCAAAAGCTGTTATCTGATCCAAATGCTGATAAGGAAGCCTCTAGATCTGACTTAATGAGTTCCATAACCTCACTTTGCGATGACCTTTCTTTACTTAAACCTGCGGGATTCACTGTGGACAAAGGCTCTAAAATAATTGGTACGGCACCCCAAGTTTTTAATAGTGTATAATAGTAAAAAGCTCTTAAGCCATATGCTTGGCCTATCAAATGACTTTTATCCGATTCATTAACAAATTCAACTCCGGGAGCATTTAATAAAAAGTCATTCACTCTGTGAATATTGGTATAAAGACCAGCCCATCCGCCAAATGGTGCCGTTGATACCGTAAAGCTTGATTCTATAAGGTCTATATTGGATGGGGTTTCATAAGTTCGACCACCCCATACGTCACTTCTAATTTCGCCAAGAAGCCATAAATCTGCAGCTTCTCCACGAAAATCGGCAAACAAACCGGTGTGCGCAGTTCTAACCCCTTCTTCGGATTCCCAAAATCCAGCGGTGGTCAATTCACTAGGTGCGTCAAGCTCCAATTCCTTTTCACAAGCCATGAAACTTACTGCTATTATTATTAAATAGATATACTTTTTCATCTTTGTTTTTTAAAATGTTACGTTAAGTCCTATAGTTAGGGTTTTTGGTACCGGAAATTCGCCATACTGTACCCCACCTACTTCTGGCGTATCCCCACTCATACTTTTAAAATAATGTAGGTTTGATCCAGTTACGTTTATACTCAATCTTTTTATATAGTCATTGAAATATTCACTTGGCAGGTTATAGCTAAGGGTAACCTCCCTAAGCGCTAAATAATCTCCCTTTTCCCAAAATCTTTCATTTCCTTCCGTCTGTAAACTTGCTATACTTTCATTACCTCTCCAAACATTTCTCGTGCCGTTGACAAAAACAAATCGCGGCCAATCTGTATCCGTGTTATCAGGAGTCCAAGAATCTAAGACTTCAACGGGCTGCGCCAAGTTACCCTGTGTTTGTGCGTACCCCTTGTTCCTGATATGGTTCCATACCAAATGTCCAGTAGCAAAATCCGTTTGCACGAAAAGACTAAAGTTTTTATAAGTTAAGTTAGTATTGAAACCACCCACAAAATCCGGTGTTGTTCTGCCAATTACCTTTCTGTCCAAACTATTGATTATTCCATCACCGTTTTTATCAACCCATTTTACATCACCAGCCCATCTTTGGTTACGACTGGCACCAGGTACATATTCATCGGTAATTGCATTGTCGGCATCTGCTTCTGCTTGGTTGGCATAAATGGATTCTTGTTCAAAGGCAACTACTAAGTCGCCACCATATCGCTGGCCTTCCTGTAATCCTCCTACCCATTCTTCCTGACCGGTGTTAGGGTTCCATATTAAACTACCGCCTTGCCTGTTAAGATCATTATCATTTTCGGGTAAATTGACAACGTAGTTTCGGTTGGTGGTCATGGTCGCTCCCAAATTCCAGGTGAAATCATCTTTTCTTATAATATCCCCATTAACTTGAAGTTCAAAACCTTTATTTCTATAAGTTCCATTATTTGTAAGAATCCCGCTGAATCCTGTATAATAAGGAAGGGTCAAACTTGCCAATTTATCCTTTATATCCCTTTTGTACAGATCTGCGATAAAGGACAATCTATTGTCAAACAAGGATACATCCAGACCTATATTAAATGTTGTTGCCTTTTCCCATTTTAAGTCAAGGGTTGCCAAACTCGAATTAGCATAACCTGTTTGTCCATTATAAACTCCTTGGGAACCATAAGAACCATATACGCCATAATTGCTCAAAACATCCTGATTTCCGTTAACACCATAACTTAACCTTGGCTTCAGGGTGGTTATCGTTTTTCCTAATCCCGAATCTTGGAAGAATTTTTCATTGTGAGCGTTCCAACCGAGAGATACGCCGGGAAAGAAGCCAAACTTGTTATTTCCTAGTCTTGAAGAACCATCGTTCCTAAATGTGAAACCGACCAAATATTTGTTATCGTAGTCATATAACAATCTACCAAAAGTGGAACTGATTACATATTCCGATTCAAAACTATAGGGTATGCCATTAGCTTCAGCTCCAGCATTAAGAGTTTCTATCAAATCTGTTGGTGAGTTTCTAGTACCTGCGGAAGTTTGGAAGAAATTATCCTTAAAATATTCTGCTCCCACCAACGCATTAACATTATGCTTACCAAAACTCTTGATATAATTCAAGGTTCCTGTTAGCTGATTCCTTAAGGTTCTATCCAAACTTACACTTGCCTCCCTTCCTGTGCGAAGTGGACCTGAAGTACTACCTACCCTATATGCCCTATTGAAATTTTCATTGTGATTATTGATGGCAAAGTGACTTCCTTGTAAAGAAAAAATTAAATTATCGAAAATGGTCCAATCGAGTCCTGCGGATGCCGTCAAACGTTGCTCAAGATTCTTTCTAACAAACTTGTCTTGATAATATAATGGATTACCAAAACTTTGGTTCTGACCAACGGCATATTGATCAGACCATGTTCCATCAGGTTTACTGTCATAGGTTCTAGAAGTGGCCGCCTGCCCTTGAAATCTCCTGAACACAGTATCTTCATTTCCTAAGCCACCAGTACTTAAGTTAGAGTGGGAATAAAGAATATTGGAATTTACCTTTACATTGTCATTTACTTTATAAGAACCACTAAATTTTCCCGAATATCTTTCAAATCCAGACCCTAAAATGAGACCTTCATTATCCAACATACCTAAACCTAAATAATAAGTACCCTTGTCATTACCGCCATCAAAAGATATATAATGGTCTTTGGATTCACTATCCTGGTAAATTCTATCTCCTACACCCTTGTTGTCAAAGAAAACAATTTGTTGACTTGGGTTTAATATATCTGGAATGGATTGCCAACCAGGTTGGTTTAGCAAGTACCGGTTTTCTGACGTCAGCAATTGCGTAGTGAAAGGGTCGTTAGTACTGTTGTTACCGGTTCCCGCACCTTGATTACCATCAAGAAATGCACTAAATGCACCTGGATCTCCCGCAGCCTCACGATACCAAGCTATAGATTGCCTGTTATAATTAATGTGACTGGCCGCACCAATATATTGTTGGTCATTTCGTTCATTATTTAAGCTATATCTATATTTATAATTTATAGAAGACCTACCTAATTTGCCCGTTTTTGTGGTAATCAATATAACACCATTTGCCGATCTCGCACCATAAATGGCTGTGGCCGCGGCATCCTTTAAAACCTCAATAGATTCAATGTCGTCTGAATTAAGGGCATAAAAAGAGCTGGGCACTCCGTCAACAAGAATCAAAGGGGAGTCATTCCCACTAAAATTAGTTCCCCCTCTTAGCACTATTTCCGGTGTAGAACCGGGTTGCCCCGTAGTGTTGGTCACCCTCAAACCGGCAACGGTTCCTTGCAAAGCGGTTGCGGGATTTGATCGTGTCGCACTTTCCAAAACTTGGGTATCAAGTTTTGCAACCGAAGATGTCAAGGTAGCCCTAGATTGACTACCATATCCTGTCACCACCACTTCATCCAATACTGCCGTGTTTTCATCTAGAATTACATTAATAGTGGTTTGATTAGATACAGGAACCTCCTTGGCAGAGAAACCTATATAGCTAAAAACTAAAACATCATTGGGACCGGCTTCTATGGAATAGTTACCATCAAAATCTGTCTGAGTGCCATTTGAAGTATTTTTTACCAACACAGAGGCCCCTGGAAGGGGAACCCCATCCGAGCCGGTCACATTACCGGTTAATTGGCTTGTTTGGCCGTGTGAAGTGAAAGAATATAAAACCATTAATGCAAAAAGGGAAAAATGGGCTAAAGCGCCCTTCCCCCGCAACACACGGCGTGGAAGTATCGTAGTGCTTTTTCTTACGTAATTGGAGAATTCCATAAAATTTAGAGTTTGATTATTTAAGTATTAATCGCAAATATATAAAATGTGTATTATGTATTACATAATACCGCAAAATTTTTATTGATTAGGTATTTTGCTAAGTTGTGTAGGCTTCGACAGATAATCCAAGAGGGATTCCTTTTTCATCAAATCATAAGCTTGATTCAACTGTATGTCGCTGAACGTCTTATGTGGAAAACGACTAGGTCCCATTTCTAATCCAAAGA
Organism: Euzebyella saccharophila; assembly: GCF_014855495.1. GTDB lineage: Bacteria > Bacteroidota > Bacteroidia > Flavobacteriales > Flavobacteriaceae > Euzebyella > Euzebyella saccharophila. The sequence continues at coordinate 401,260 of NZ_JACYFJ010000004.1, forward strand.
ACTTCATAAATCCCTTGCTACCGCCGTGGAAACCACCTATTTCTTCAAGTGTGTCCACAAAGTACACGGCTAGTTTTTGCAATTTATCAGCATTTTCAATCAAACCATTATCATGATTGGTCAAAATACTATGGTACAAAGGAGCCAAATGGTTGTAAGTACTTCCTACCCAGCCCTTGGCGCCTACCTTAATACTGGATGCAAACTTTTCGTCTACCCCAAAAAAGATTTCCACTTTATCATCGGAGTAATCCAAACTACTGGCAAAACCTGTTAAATTATCTTCTGTAAATTTTATTCCTCTAAAGTTTGGAATTGATGATATTGCCTTGTTCTGAAATGTGACCATATCAAAATTGACTCCGCTCAAAACAGGTATATGGTAGTAATAAAACGGTAAGTCTGGCGCAGCTGATGCTATCTCCATACAATAGTCAAGCAACCTTTCTATACATTTGGGCTTGTAATAGTAAGGGGCCAATGCCGCTATCGCATTCGCCCTACCCACAGAATGTACGGCAAGGTCTTTTGCTTCTCGAATATTAGTATGCCCAACATGATTTATGATATAGAGGTCATCCGCTTTCGCATCGGACCACGCCTCTGTCAAATCCATTCTTTCCGAGGTGCTCAGAGACACAAAATCACCGGTAGAACCATTTACAAAGGCTCCAGTAACTTTATTCGACTTTAAAAATTCCCCATATGCCTTTATAATACCCAGATTAAGGGTTCCATTAGGATGCATAGGAGCATAAGTTGCAGCTATTAAATTTTTCATAATTGTATTATGTTATACATAATTCAAATGTATGAATTTATTTTGATTTCTTAAAATCTTAAGTGAGATTTAATTAAGTACCCCTAAATGAACCTTTTTCGGCACTGTTTGGTTTTTGCCTATCTTGATGTCTTATATTGAAAGTTCAAAAAAAGGATGAATCTAGCCGAGCTATATAATGAACTAAAAGCTTTAGAAATTGATGATTCCCAAATTTATTTGCATGGTTTATATGGAAGTAAAGATGATAATGATAAATTGGCTTTATTAATCAAAATGGGAAAGCACAGACCTGTTTGGGAAATATATCATAAAGAAAGAGGTCAAATTGGTTCTGTACGTAAATTTTTTGATGAAGATAGTGCCTGTGAATATTACCTAAAAAGAGCAAAGTTTAAATAAAGGATTGTTCTGAACCATTTGTTTTTGAGTTAAAGGATTATCAATTCTATCACTTTTAGGTGCCATCGAGGACAACCGTGCATATCAACCGCAATATGCAATCTGCTGTGCTCCCTTGTATTTTTCTTTTTACGTACCTTACTGGTACGACAAATACTAATCCAAACGCACGACTAAACAAAGTCTTGCGTTGTGCAACATTTGAAAAGATAATCTTGAAAAAAATTATTCTTCTTACTCTCATCATGTTTTCTTCATGTAAAGACCTGAATAAGACGGACTACAAGGTTGAAGAAAAATTAAAGCGGACGGATTTCGGACTTGCTAACTCTGACTTCACAATAATTAAATTCAATCCGGAATGGTACTGGATTTTCCAAGATGAAAAACCAACTGCAACGGAATTAAGTCTGGACGAACTGAGCAAAATTGAACCTATTCTAAAAAAAGCAATTGCAAAGCACAATGAGGGATTAGAAACGGATTCTAGATGGAGACTTGAATTAAAAGGTTACAAACGTCAATATGTAGCCACCTTAAACGAAAAAGGAGAAAAGGAAATTTGGTTAAACTTTTTTTGTCAAGATTTCCAATTTGACAAATGGCGGACTGAAATACCATTGGTCGCTGATGGAGGGAATTGCTTCTTTAATATTAAAATTAATCTTGCAACAAAATCTTATAAGGACTTACGAATAAATAGCATCGCTTAAAAAACCTTGCACAACATGGGTAACCGTTGCACAACCCTTTAATAGGCAACAAAACGGATTGTTACAAGCCTCTTGTATCCTTCCCTAAAAATATAGCCTTCCCCATTTTCTACAAATGATAATTCAGAAATCGTAACTTAGTGGAAAGTTCAAATAAAGGATTTTCAGCTTTCACCGACCAAGTACCGACCAAGTAAGTAATGAGGCTTTCCTTGTAATCCAAGAAACGTTCTTGAATTGCGTAGTAGTAGGAGTGGCTTAATGTTATTTTATTTTTATGCAAAGCTTTAAATTCGCCCAATGGCCATGAGACCAAGTAATATCTATTTGTCGCACAGCTGTGCGACAAACTTCATTAAACAATTCTCATCAGTGATAAAAATTAGTTTTTAAGTACCTTTAACCAATGGGTTCGGATACACTAAACAGAAGCGAATATTTCAGTTGGGTCAATGATTTAAAGAAAAAAATCCAATCGACACAAATGAGGGCTGCCGTTTCCTTGAACCGGGAAATGCTCCATCTATATTAGGAGTTGGGCAAGTCAATATCGAAAAAAATAAACGAGTCCCGATGGGGCAGTTCTATTGTGGATAAACTCGCCAAGGATTTAAAAACAGAATTTCCCGACCAAAAAGGATTTTCGCGCTCAAACCTCTTCTATATGAAGAAGTGGTTCGAGTTCCACTCCATGGAAAACGAAGATTTTAAGAAAGTCCCACAGCTGGTGGGACAAATTCCATGGGGTCATCACAGGGTGATCATAACGAAGGCAGGGTCTTATGAGGAAGCTTTGTTTTATTGTAATAAAACGGTAGAAAATACTTGGTCCAGGGCGGTTTTGATCAATCAAATGGATAGCGAACTGTATAATCGAGTAGGCCAAGCGACCACTAATTTTTCAAATACATTGGCCCATCCTCAATCCGATTTGGCCAAGGATACCCTAAAAGACCCCTACAAGCTTGATTTTTTAGACCTGGGTGAAAAAATAATCGAGAGGGACATAGAACGGCAACTGGTCAAGCATATCACATCTTTTCTACTTGAACTTGGCAAGGGTTTTTCCTTTGTTGGGCAACAAGTAGCGTTAAAAGTCGATAATCAGTATTTTTATATTGATCTTCTTTTTTACCATATAAAACTCAAATGCTATGTTGTCATAGAACTTAAGGCCATTGAGTTTAAAGCGGAATTTGCGGGGTGATGAACCTATACCTTTCGGCTGTTGACGATCAGATGAGAACAGAAGGGGACAATCCGACTATCGGCCTGCTGTTATGTAAGTCAAAATCAGAAATTATAGCTGAGTATGCACTAAGGGGTACAACACAACCAATAGGGATTGCTCAATATGATCTAAGGAAGGCCATCCCTAACGAACTTGAACCAAGCTTACCTACAATAGAAAAAATTGAAAAGGAACTGAGCTCGAACATGAATACAGAACCAAAGTTCAAATAAAGGATACCCAAAACGTTCCGGACACAATTCCTTTCTACAAAGTTTTAGTAAATTATGCGCCAATAATATGTTATAATGCGTATATTGTATGTAAATACTATTATTATGGCAACAATCAGAAAATCATTAACCATAACTACTTCCCAGGAAGAGTGGATAAAATTACAAATCGAGAATGGTGGTTTCGCTAACGATAGTGAATACATGCGGCATCTCATACGTTTAGATGAGGAGCGCAATAGAGAGTTTCTAATCACCAAAGCGGCCATACAAGAAGGATATGATAGTGGCGTGAGTTCTAGAACCAGGTCTGTTGATGAAATTATTGAAGCTGCGATAGTTCGTAAAAATAACAGAAATGTCTAGCTATTATTTATCATCGAAGGCAGATGACGATATCGATGATATAGTGGATTATACTTTGGAAACTTGGGGCGAATTACAGACGCACACCTATGTTACCGAGTTGTACCAATTTTTACAAACTCTGGCAGAAAATCCCGATCTTGGTCGAAGTGCTTCAGAATTTGCGGCCCTGCTAAAAAGATACAACTATAAGGCACACACAATTTTTTACGAACCAACCAAAAAGGGCATATTCGTCGTCCGCATTTTAGGGCAAGTACGGGATTTCAAGAGACATCTTTAAACGATAAGAATCTTATTTCAAAAGTATAAATAAAGGATAGATTGGCCAGAAGTTTGATCCACTTTCGAAACTCATGAACGAGCTAGATGAAAAGGGGGTGAAGTTCAAGAGTATTACCGAACCGTTTATAGATACGACCGAAAGGTCTTCCCACTCGGAGTTTATCATCAATCTATTTGCTTCCCTGGCACAGCTTGAAAGGGATATCATCATCGAACGGACCAAGGCAGGTTTACAGTCCGCAAGGAGAAGGGGCAAAGTTTTAGGAGCGCCCAAGGGAATCAGCGAAAAGAATAAACAAAAGGCAGTCCTTTGTGAGGAATATTTCAAGGAAGGCAAATTGACTGTTACGGAAATATGCGAGCGGTTAAAAATTTCATGGGCGACCTACTACAAGTATTTAAGGCATCGAGGACTTAACGGTCAATTAAGACCCTATAAGAGATAGGCTATCATAGAACTATTAAATTTTAAAATCACAGTACCACCAATGACGCAAGATGTATCCCAAACCCTGTTCGACGACCTAGCCAAAATTATTGAGCAAGGTAAGAGACAGGTCACCTCTCAGGTTAACAGCACCTTGACAATAGTATATTGGCAAGTAGGTTTCAAAATAAATACGCACGTTCTAGAGGAGAGCCGGGCAGAGTACGCAGGGGAAATTACGGCGAAGGTATCGCGGCAATTGGTCGAACATTTTGGAAAGAGTTTTGAACTCCGAAATCTCCGGCGCATGATGCAATTCGCCAGGATGTTCCCGGACTTGAAGATTGTGTCACCGCTGGTGACACAATTGAGCTGGACACATTTTATCGTACTCTTGCCCATAAAAGATGAGAACAAGCGTTTGTTCTACGCATCCAAGGCAGCCGAGGAGGCGTGGAGCAAGAGGCAACTTCAGTTCCAAATCGAACGCAAGGCATACGAACGCAAGGAAATCGCGAAAAGCCAAATAATGCTCGCATCCAATAAAGTAAGTGCCTCTTTCAAAGACCCGTACATTTTGGACTTTTTGGGCGTCAAGGACGGATATCTCGAAAAAGACCTTGAATCAGCGATCATCAAGGAATTGGAACTCTTCATCCTTGAGTTGGGAAAAGGGTTCGCATTCGTCGAACGGCAAAAGCGAATGATCATGGATGGAAAGGATTTTTATCTAGACCTTTTATTCTACCACCGAAAACTGAAACGTCTGGTCGCCATAGAGCTTAAACTGGAGGAATTCAAACCTGCCCATAAAGGCCAAATGGAGCTCTATCTCAAATGGTTGAACCGCTACGAAAGACAGGAAGGAGAGGAGCCGCCCATAGGGCTTATACTTTGCGCCGAGAAAAGTAACGAACAGATAGAACTTTTGGAGATGGGAAAGGACGGAATCATGGTAGCCGAATATTGGACGGACCTTCCCCCAAAGGCACAGTTGGAGGAAAAGCTGCACGATGCCCTTATAGAGGCCCGGGAAAGGCTAGGAAGAAAAAAACTGAAATAAAAGTATTCTTAAAAGACAGGTAGAATCCTAATTTTAAAATATATACAAAGAATGTATATCTTTAGAATTAAGTTGCAAATGAAGAAGTATAAGTTTGGTATTTTGTATATCAATTAACAAACACAAATGAATTGATATACGTTTTACCGAAGTTTAAATCTTGTAATCAATTGAAAATAAGATATGTAGGTATTTTGGGGTTCCATATATTTATGTTGTAGCATTGAAAACAAAATTTTAGTTGAAAGAAAATATGACTATGATAAAAAAATATCCTTCTAAAGTTTCCTACGGATTATTGATTTTTATTTTTCTTGTTTTTTATGGACCGTTAATTCCTAACTTAATCAATGGTGATTTAAGTGGAAAAATGATTGGATTAATCGGATTTCTTTCGCTGATTTTTGCCTTTATTCTTCATCTTTTTTTCGGGACACATTACACAATTGAGAATAATAAACTCAAAATAAAATGTGGATTTTTTTCTTATAAACCAATAAAAATTGACGAAATAAAAGAAGTGTCAAAAACTAAAAATATAATTTCTTCTCCAGCACCTTCATTCGACAGAGTTGAAATCAAATATGGAAAATTTGATGAAATAATAATATCCCCAAAGGACAAACTGAATTTTGCGAACGACTTGGCTATAATAAATCCAAATATTAAGAATAATATAACTGAATAAAAACGCTACACAACAATGGTAACCGTTGCACAAGCCTATAATTAGAAATAACTACGATCGATATAAGCCTCTTCAAGGGGCTTTTTTTATGCTATGCTAGAAGTTGAACGTGAATTTTCCGTGCGCCGGAGAATGGCTTTTCACGTAATGGACCATAATTTTTACGAATAATGGCAGGGCAAGCTTTCCCGCCCCTCTCCCCATAGCTATCGGGATGGAACGTTTTTGGTCGAATTTCAGGTATTTTTTCAGGTTGTACGCGATTGCCGAGAGGTGCATCGCCTTGTTGGCCTGTTTCAATCCTATGGTATTTATCTTCCTGAGCCCCATAAACTGGGTAAGGGTGCCGAAAACGGGTTCCACCGTACTCTGCCGCTTGCCCTTCATATACCTGCCCTGTGGGCCCTCGACCCGGGCAATGTTCCTTTCGTACTCGGCCCGGTAATAGGTAACGCTGAACTTCTTTTCCTGTGCGCTTTTGCCCAGGCACCGTTCCCGTAAGGGACAGCCAAGGCAGACGTGCTTTCTTGCGCGGTACTCCTTCTTCTTTGTCTTGGTGCGGCTGTCTAGGAAAACCTTGGTGAAGGGGATCACCTTGCCCTGCGGACATAGATAATGGTCATCTTCTTCAACGTACACAAAACCTTCGGGACCGCCCTTGTACGTGCCATGGGGCGGAATGAAGCTCTTCAGTCCCCGGGCTTCCAGAAAGGCATAGTTCTCCCCACTGCTGTAACCGGTGTCCGCTACGCAGTTCTCCCAATACAATCCGTGTTTCCATAACCGGCCTTGAAGCCGTTTCACTATATCCGGCAACTGTTGGTTGTCCTTCCCGTCCGCATGGTAGGCCCTGATGTCCGTAATGACGTGGTGGGCCGTATCAACGCTCAGTTGGCCCAGATAGTTCAGCTTCCGGGCCTTGCCCGGCTTTACGCTTATACGCGCATCGGGGTCCGTGGGACTGTAATGTGTTTTGTTACTGGTATACTTGGCCCCCTTGTTGCCCGCCCCCGGCCGTTGGTCCTGGTCCTTCGCCCACTTCTTGTTGCGGCCCTTAATTGCATTTAGCTCCTTTTCACTTGCACTTA
>NZ_JACYFJ010000005.1 GCF_014855495.1 Euzebyella saccharophila
TCCGAACAGGGAAGTTAAGCCCGCCAGCGCCGATGGTACTGCTACACCAAGTGGGAGAGTAGGTCGCCGCCTTTCTTACAAAAGCCCCTTCACAAAATGTGAAGGGGCTTTTTTTATGGGGTGTACTCAGGGATTTTACTTAATAAACCTATTTAATCCCTACTTCTTCGGGGTTTACTGTACAAATACCAATTTCAACATAAAATCTCTTATTAGTTATGGAAAAATATAACATAATGTAATGATTCTTATAAGAGAGTTTTATTTTTACACCAAACCAAACCAAAGCCAATGAAAAATACCCTATCAGCACTAATTTTTATCTTTTTCCTATCTGCGTGTACAGAGTCCGAAAAGATGACTCAAAAAGATACCGAAAACTCCAGCGAGATGGTTATTCCTTTTACCGCTATCAACCTTATTGATTTTGGTTCCTTTCAACATAATTCCAATAATTGGCAAATTGTTGGAGATGTATATGTCAATCGATTTGAGGAAAATTCTATTCATTCTGAAGAGGGAATTGGCGTGTTATTAAATAAGCCTACCAATGACTCGAAAAATCATTTGATTACAAACTTCGAACATGGTGATTTGGAATTGGAAGTGGATGTTATGATACCTTATAAATCTAATTCGGGCATTTATTTTCAAGGAAGGTATGAGGTACAATTGTTTGATAGTTGGGGAGTGGACCATCCAACCTATACAGATATGGGGGGTATTTATCAAAGGTGGGATGATAATCGTGCAGGGGAAGATAAAGGTTTTGATGGGCATTCGCCAAAAGAAAATGCGTCTAAGGCTCCGGGCCTATGGCAACACCTAAGAGTTATTTTTCATGCCCCTAAATTTGACTTTTCAGGGAATAAAATAGCAAACGCTACATTTGAAAAAGTTTGGTTGAATGATGTACTTATTCATGAGGATGTTGAACTTTCAGGTCCTACCAGATCAGGACTGTCTAACGAAGAGGTTGAAAAAGGGCCATTAATGATTCAAGGAGACCATGGTCCTGTAGCCTTTCGTAATTTAAAATATAAATCCTATGATGATTATCAATTAGCTCTATCTAATTTGAAGGTGGTTGAATATGATTACAAGGGAGTTCACATACCTAACTTGGACACTATTCCTGTGTTAAGGAAATTGGCTGTAGACAGTGTTAGTTCTTCTGTTATAACTGAAAATAGGGTCTTTAGGTTAGTAGAGTATAACGGCGATTTAATCGTTCCAAAGACTGGGGAATATTTATTTCAAACAAAATTTCATAGCGCAGGTGGTGCTTTGTTAATTGATGGAGATACCATAGTTATGCAGGATGGGTCATTTGAGGTAAATAACCCTGGAAGAAACATTGTTGAGTTGAAAAAAGGTAAAACTCCATTTCAGTTTATCTATAATAAAAATAATCAGTGGACTAAAGGCTTTGAGATTGGATACGAAGGGCCAGGAATTCAATTACAAAAACTAAGTGCGCCTGGTTCCTTGGTTTTTCATGAGGTAAATGATAATGATAAGGTGGTTTTGGAAGCACATAGTTCAGTCGTTGCCCAAAGGGGTTTTTTCATGCATAATAATATCAAACGTACGCACACCATTGCGGTGGGGTCACCAGTAGGGACGCATTTTAATTATGATTTGTCCTCTGGTACATTACTTGCAGCATGGAGTGGGACATTTTATGACGTCACGGATATGTGGCACAATAGGGGTATAGAACAGTTAGGTAGACCTATGGGTTTTACGTTGTTGTTTTCGGGTAAACCACAATTTGCAAGTTTGGATTCGGAAAAAGCCGTTTGGCCAGAAAATGATTTTGCTGCTTCCCCCCAGAATTATGATGGATATGAATTAAACGAACAAGGCTACCCTATATTTTTGAGAACTATTTCAGGAGTACAAGTATTGGATAAATTAGAACCGCTTGGTACCTATCGTAGTTTGAATCGTAAAATTACTAAAAAGGGAGATAAGGCAATTTGGCATAGATTGGCTGAAGGGGATGCTATTAAAGAATTGCCAGATGGTACTTTTCTAGTGGATGGTGCTAATTACTTTATAGAAATTAAAACAGAAGGTATTACACCAACATTGCGGAATAATGAGGGTACCGAGGAAATGTTGGTAAAAGTTCCAGCAGGAAATAGTTCATTAGAGTATAATATCATTTGGTAAGTAAGTCATGCAAATACGAAATATTTATATTTTTTTAATCACATTTATTGGAAGCTTCCAATTTGTATTCAGTCAAACGGAAAATGCAAAAAAAGAGTCTATTTACTACAAAATAGTGGATGTTCCAATTCCTGAGGATGTAGTTTTGGAGGTTGGAGGATTGGCTCTTACCGATAGGGACCAACTGGGAGTTTCTACAAGAAGGGGAGAAGTGTGGGTTATTGATAATCCATATAGTAAATCTCCAAATTATTCACTTTTTGCTCAAGGCCTCCACGAAGCCTTAGGTCTCAATTATAAGGATAATAGTTTTTTTCTTTCTCAAAGAGGGGAATTGACAAAATTAACTGATAGAGACGGCGATGGTAAGGCAGACCTTTATAAAACTATTTATGCATGGCCTCTTTCAGGTAATTATCACGATTATTCCTACGGTCCCAAATTTACGGAAGATGGGGATATGTTGGTAACGCTGAATTTATCTTGGATAGGTCACGGAGCCAGTCTTGCTAAATGGAGAGGTTGGCTGCTAAAAATTTCACCCGAGGGAGAAATGGAACCGATTGCTACGGGCTTGCGTTCGCCCTCTGGTTTTGTTTTAAATGCCTCCGGTGACATTTTCTATTCTGAAAATCAGGGAGACTGGGTTGGTTCCGGTAGAATTACCCATTTGGAGAAAGGTGATTTTGCAGGTAATCCCGAGGGTTTGGTTTGGTCTGGGGAGCCTAATTCGCCCATCGATTTAAAAATGGAAGATATTGAGGAGCAATCCGGATTGAGCCTATATGAATATGCCAAGAAAGTTCCCGCACTAAAAGCTCCTGCCATATGGTTGCCCCATACTATATTAGGTATTTCAACCTCAGATATGGTTTTTGATGAAACTGGGGGGAATTTTGGTCCGTTTAAAGGTCAAATGTTTGTAGGGGATCAAGGGCATAGCAAAATAATGCGTGTTGCCATGGAGAAGGTGAACGGCGTGTATCAAGGAGCTGTATTTCCTTTTGTAGAGGGTTTTTCATCTGGAATTCTCAGAATGTTGTGGGGTAGCGATTCTAGTATGTTCGTTGGGATGACAAGTAGAGGATGGGCTTCCACAGGTAAAAAAAGTTTTGGTCTACAGCGGTTGGTTTGGACCGGTAAAATGCCTTTTGAAATGAAAACGATAAAAGCCAAGGATGATGGATTTCTCATAGAGTTTACCAAGCCTGTAAATGTATATCTGGCTGAAGATCTTGCTAACTACGAAATTACCAGCTTCAATTATTTATATCACAATACTTATGGTAGCCCTATCGTTGATCAGAAAAAGGCAAAAGTAGTAGATGCTCAACTTGGAGAAGATGGTAAAAGCGTTTATTTGAAAATTGACGGTATGAGAATTGGTTTTATACATCAAATCAAATCCCCGATGATAAAATCCAATAGCGGTGAAGAGCTTCTGCATTCAACCGCCTATTACACCTTGAACGAAGTTCCGGGAGGAGCTTTAAAATCTAAACCTCTAGAAGCGCTTTCAGCAGATAAAGGTGTAGAACAGCCTAAAAGAAAAAATGAAATGCCGCTCACATGGGTAAATGGTCCTAATAAAAAGGTGGTAATTGGTACAGAACCCGGGTTGAAGTATAGCATTAAGGAATTACGGTTGCAGAAAAGATCTAAAGTAGAAATAACCTTCACCAATAATGATGATATGCTGCATAACCTAGTGGTAACTCAAAAAGGTGAGGAATCTGTAAATGAAGTGGCTAAGTTAGCCTTGGATTTAGGGCTTGATGGTGCTGACGTTAATTATGTACCCGATTCTGATTTGGTCTTGGTGCATACTGGTATTTTACAGCCAGAGGAGGCCGAAACCATTTATTTTGAAGTGCCCAATGCTACGGGGGAATATTGGATAGTTTGTACCTTTCCAGGTCATGCCAATACCATGCGTATTAAGCTGATAGTGGAATAATAGTTGATTTGAACTTATTAAATTAAGTATGGAGGCTTTGCACATCAAAGAGGAAAAGCTGAATGCCATTTCTCATTTGGTTGGGATGCTTCTGGCCCTGTGTGGGCTTATAATCCTATTGTACAAGAATGATAATGAGTCGGTAATATCGGTTGTTGCTATCATTTTATACTCTATTACTTTAATTTCTATGATGGGGGTTTCGGCAGCCTATCATTTTGTGAATAGACCAGCGATCAAGCATAAACTTCGAGTTTTAGACCATATCAATATCTTTTTTTTAATTGCGGGAACGTATACCCCGGTCACCTTACTTCTACTAAATGACGGAAATGGTCTTCTTATATTTTGGATTGTTTGGGGCATCGCCTTCGTAGGCACTATTTTTAAACTGTTCTATACGGGTAAATTGGAGTACCTTTCACTGTTGCTTTATATCATAATGGGTTGGTTAATTGTATTGGACATTAGTAATTTAACAAACATTATGTCTTCAACAGGGCTTTGGCTATTGTTTCTTGGTGGTCTCTTTTATACCTTTGGAATCCTTTTTTATGCAATCGATAAAATTCCCTTTAATCATTTTATTTGGCATCTGTTTGTATTGGCTGGAGCAATAAGTCATTGGTTGGTCATGTTTATAGATGTAGTGTGAAAAATTTTGAAATAGTATTGCGCATTTTTAAATAATGAAATTGTTGAAAAAGAGTCTTTTAAGCGTACTTCCAACTATTTTTTTGTTGGTTGTTGCCATGAGTTGTAATGAGAATTTTGAGGAACCTACCGTATCATTGGACGGATATAAGGTGGAGGAAGGGTTTAATTTGGAGGTAGTTGCTTCAGAACCTTTTCTGGAAGCTCCCGTGCAAATTGACTTTGATTCCCAGGGCCGTATTTGGGCCGTTGAAATGAACGGATTTATGCGTCAACTGGATGGTGTTGGAGAAAACGCTCCAACAGGTACCATCAAAATTCTTGAAGATAGGGACGAGGATGGCGCTACAGACCATGTAAAAGTTTTTCTGGATAGTTTGGTAATGCCTAGGGCCATAAGTTTGGTCTATGGTGGAGTTCTTTATTCAGAGCCACCCAACCTATGGTTTGTTGAAGTTGATGAAGATGATAAGCCTGTGAATAGGGTGTTGGTAGATTCTTTATACGCTTTAGAAGGAAATCCAGAGTATCAACCAAATGGGCTTCATCTCAATGTAGATAATTGGTTATATAATGCCGGTAGCCATTTTAGGTACCAAAGAAAAAATGGGGAATGGATAAAGGAACCTACCACCTATAGGGGGCAATGGGGAGTAACCCACGATAATACAGGTAGATTGTACTACAATAATAATTCCACCCAACTTTTAGGAGATTATATTCTACCCAATAGATTGGTACGCAACGAGTTTTTAATTCCTAATAAAGGGGTCAATCAGAGGTTAACATCGGACCAAAGGGTTTATCCTTTGCATGCAGCTAGGGTAAACAGGGGCTATGTAGATGGGGTTTTGAACAGTGACAGTTTGCTACTGGAAGTTACTGCGGCATGTGCTCCGTTTATTTATAGGGGAGGGACGTTTCCGGAAGGCTACGATGAAAATGCATTTGTGTGTATACCGGAAATTAATGCGATAAAACGAAATATACTTGACTTTAAGGGTGATAGGGTTGAGGCCCATCAAGCTTGGGAAGGCAAGGAGTTCTTGGCGAGTACAGATGAAGGTTTTAGACCGGTATACCTTACCACCGGTCCGGATGGTAGCATGTACGTGGTAGATATGCATAGAGGGGTGATTCAGCATCAAGCGTTTTTGAGTCCATACCTGAAAAAAAAAGCCATGGAAGCGCAACTTGATACAATCATTAATTCAGGTAGGATTCTTAGAGTTAGCAACCAATCCCAAAAAAATAAAACGGTTCCCAATTTGGATGAAATGGGGCCAAATGAGTTGGTTCAACTGTTAACCAGTTCCAATGGTTATCTAAGAGATCAAGCGCAGCATCGCTTGGTATATAAAAAATTGACTGCTGCAATCCCATCCTTACTGGAATTGGCCAGAAATAAAGAGCATCCTGTATCCCAAATTCATGCACTGAATACGCTGAACGGACTAGAACAAGGTCTGGATTCTAATATGTTGATTGAAGTGGCAGAAAACAGTACACCGGAAGTGGTGGCCCATGCGGTTGTTATCTTGGAGAAATTTATTCGAAATTCGGATGCTGAAAAAGTTAAAAACCTCTTTCTTAATTTGTTCAATAGGAATGACAAGGGCATTGATTTGTATTTGGCCAGTACCATTGGTATTTGGGCCAATGCTAATTCCGACGCATTTTCTCCTATTTTGCAGGAATTGAAAACCAAGTATCCACTCAATCAGGTTATTCAAGAAGCATTGGTAAGTGGAATGGGAAATCTGGATGATAAAAATAGAGAAGAGTTGATGCTAACTGAAAAGGACTCTTTATTGGCACAAAACCTCGTGAGGAATTTTAAACGTAAAACCGCAGATAAGAAAAACCCAATTTACGTTAGAAACGGTTCCGGACAAGACTCAAGGACCAAAGGAGCTAAATTATATAGACAGATTTGCGCAGCTTGTCATCAAGCGGATGGGACTGGTGCCGAAGGGTTGGCTCCACCGTTAGTGGATTCTGAACATGTGCTTCCTTCGGAAAAACTGGGCCTCATCATATTACATGGATTAAAAGGACCTATAGAAGTGAACGGAACCATGTACGATATGAATCATGCCATGCCGGGATTAAACTCAAACGAAACATTGAGCGACAAAGATATTTCTGCCTTAGTTTCTTATGTTACCAATGCCTTTTCTAAGTATCCTAAAGGATTAAGTGATAAAAGGGTTAAGGAATTAAGAGATATGGCCCCTAAGGAGGGGGGAGGATTTACTATTCAAGAATTGGATAAAACCATAAAAACCATAAAATAAAAAATGGCCGACATTAGTCGGCCATTTTTTATTTGATTTTCCAAGGATTTATTTTCCAATGGGGCTGTCGTCACATTCTAGGTCTCCAGTCACATACTGCATTCCATCCAATAAAAATTGTAAAAACTCCGGATTGTCCAAAGTTTGGGCATTATGGGAAGGGGAACTGTAAAAAACCCTTCCTTTACCGTGTTTTTTAATCCAAGAAACATAACTAATATCCGCTTCCGGCTCTTTTTTAAGTCCTTCCAGTTTTGTGACATCTATATATAACAACGGTCTAAAATTATAGTCTGAATAGGCATTATTAAAAAAGTACGGTTCATCTACATGCGTAAATCCATTACCTGAAAATGCCTGTACCAAAGGATGCTTGTCATTCACTTCCATTACGTGCATTTCTTGCTGCTTTGGATGGTAATCAAAGCTGCCTCCTGTCATTTTACTAAACTCTTCTGAGTTATTCTGTACGGTGATAGCCCCGTGTAAAATCATTAAACCACCACCTTCAGCAATATATTCCATAAAACCTTTTTGATATTCTTTGGAAAGAGCGGCAATTTTTTCATCGGATAGGTTGGAGTTCTTTTGAAGTAAATCCCAAAATAAATCACGTTTAGGACCGGCTGGGTTGCAGTTGTTGAAAACTACCGCATCATAGTTCTTTAAGTTTTCTTTTTTAAAACTATCAATATCATAGGAGTTGGTGACCTCAAAGGCACCCGATTTTCTTCCTAAAATTTTAAGCATTTCTATGTTGTGCGGTGCAGTCCAGTGATAAAAACCGGTATGCTGCGAGAATACTAGAACTTTTCTGGTAGGGGCTTCCACCCTTGCGTTATCCGGAGCTAAGTTTTCAATTTTAGTCGTCCACTCTTCATTGGGGTCAAAGGACTCCAAGCTCTGTGCGGTCAGTTTAAATACAGTTAATAAAAGAATTAAGCTAATTTTAATTTTCATTAGTTTGGTTTTTAGAATTTATTTTTGTGAAGACTCCCTAATGATAAGACGATGTTTCAATATGATTTGATCGGCAGTTTCAATATTTATGGAACCACTTAAATGGCTAAGAATACTTTGTCCCGCTAATTTACCCATTTTATATCCCGGATATTCGATAGTGGAAAGTTCTGGGGTAATGACCTGTGCTACCGGGTCATTGTTAAATCCAACTACCTTAATGTCATTGGGTACTTGGTAACCATTACTCCGTAATTCTTTGATGATATAAACTGCTAGAGAATCACTAGAGACAAAAATTCCATCAATGGGATGTACTGATGTTTTTATAAAGTCAATGACCTTTTTGGCTTCGGGGGGAGAAAAATTATCTACCTGAATAACACGCTCCCTAAAATTGTTTTCATTTTCCTTCAGGGCCTTTCGGTACCCTGCATACCTAAGCTTATATACACTTCGGTTAAGACCGGAAGACACATGTATAATGTGCTTACATCCTTGTTGAATAAGATGCTCCGTAGCTTGGTAACCCGCCGCTTCGTTATCAATAATTATAGTTGGGCAGTTGGGTAAATCAATAACCCTATCAAAAAAAAGTAAAGGTATTTTACGATCGGTGAAAATGGAAAAGTGGTCATAGTTCATGGTCTCGTTTGCTAGTGATACCAATAAAGCATCTACGCCGCTTTCAAATAGGGTCTTGGTATTGAACTTCTCCTTTTCTTCCTGTTCCAGTGACTGGCTAATGACCAAATTGTACCCTGCATTATTGGCAATAGTTTCAATACCGGACAACACAGTGGACATAAAATCTGAATTCAACCTTGGTACTATAACTCCAATGGTATTGGACTTTTGAAGGCTTAGGTTAGAAGCAAATTTATTTATTCTATAACCTGTTTCTTTTGCAGCCTCAAGAACCTTTTTTTTTGTTTTTCCACTAATAGATGGATGGTCATTTAAACTTCTACTAACGGTAGCGGGTGAAATCCCTAGCCTCTTGGCTAGGTCGTATATGGTGGTTTTTTTGGACACTTGGCTCTACGCAATAAATTATGCAACAAGTATACAGAATATTTTCAAAACTGGTTAATGTTGAATGTTATTAGTTCCAAAAGAGTGAGGCTAACTAAATCCTAGAGTCCTTTAGGTGGTTTGGTTAACAGGTTTGTTTTTATTTTAAGGTATTAAGGGCTTTTACTAAAGTAATTTATGTAACCGGTTGCGTAATTGGTAATATTTTTTAGTTTTGTTAAATAATAAATTATTCCATTTTATTTGGAAGTGATTTCATTAAGAAATGAAAATGTATAATATCCTAAAAATAATAAGAACCTATTTAGAAAAGTTTATTCTATACTGCCTTGCATTAATTATTTTTCTTTCAGCATCTTGCGAAAAAGAAAAGTCTTTAGAGTTTGCAGTTGCAAAAGGCAATGGAATTCCTTTAAATCAACCTCGGTTTGTTGAGGAAGATGAACTGAAATCCAACGGATTGCAATTGGACAGTTCATTGGTGTTGGTAACGGCAAACGGAAATGAAGTGCCTTATCAACAGGAGGATGGAAAACTATGGTTCATTGCTGGTAAAGAGGAGGAAAGTTCCTTTAAGTTTGCAAATAGACAAGGAAAATCTACAAAAAGTAATCCTTTTAGAATTGAAAAGGAATCTGGAGATTTGACCGTTCAATTGAATGGAAAGTCGGCCATATCTTATCGGTATGGAATGAGATATCCACCAGAGGGCGTAGATTCCCTTTATGAAAAGTCCGGCTACGTTCACCCAATTATCACGCCTAAAGGCGATACCTTGACCAGAATACAACCTGAGGATCATTACCATCACTACGGTCTTTGGGGGCCTTGGACACATACGCAGGTTAATGGGCAACGGGTAGATTTTTGGAATCTAAGGGAAGGAATGGGAACGGTCCTTTTTAAAAATTTTAAAAGCGAAACTTCGGGTAAGTTGTTTTCCTCTTTTACAGCCTCCCAAGAACACATAGATTTAAAAACCCAAGAAAACCCTCAAATCGCCTTGAATGAGGATGTAACGATAAAGGTTTGGGATATCAATAGACCAGACCGATATATGTTCGATTATATCACTAACTTTAGTTCCCCCTTAAAAAAAGGCATCCTCTTTGAGGCATATCGTTACGGAGGTGGTTTGGGTCTAAGGTTCCATGAACGTTGGAAAGCTGATAATTGCACAGTACTTACTTCAGAAGGAAATGATCGGGCAACCGCAGATGGCACTAACGCAAAATGGTGTATTGTAACTGGGGAGTCAACAGATGGCAAAGGAACCAGTGGTATATTGTTTCTAAGTCATCCAAGCAATAGGAACCATCCTGAGCCTATGCGAATTTGGCCTTTGGATGCCAATGGAGGAAGAGGTGATATGTTTTTTGAATTTTGCCCTATACGCCACGAAGAATGGAAAATTGAACCTAATGAGGAATATGGGTTAACTTATAGGATGATAGTCTTTGATGGGGAATTAACCGCCCAAGAGGCAGAAACATACTGGCAAAATTTTGCCAATGAACCAAAAATTGAAGTAACCAAAAATTAAATATAAAGAAGAATGCAACGCAGAAAATTCATTAACAGAACCGCATTGGGTACCGCCGCTATGGTGGGGTTTCCCACTATTGTTCCCGCAAACGTTTTAGGTAAGGATGCGCCAAGCAATAAGATAAACATTGGTCAAATAGGATGTGGCCGTATTGCACGTAGCCATGATATTCATGATACCATTAGATTTGATCAAACCAAGTATATAGCTGTATGTGATGTAGATTCCAAACGTGCAGATGATGCCAAAGTTTTGGTAGATTCCTTTTATCAACAGAAACTTGATAAAAAGAAGTACAATAGCACCAAAGTGTACGAGGATTATAAGGAGATGTTGATGGACAAGGATATTGATGCCGTTGTTATCAGTACTCCTGACCACTGGCACTCACAACCGGCAATGGAAGCGGCCTATGCTGGAAAGGATATCTATCTTCAAAAACCGACTTCCTTGACGGTTAGGGAAGGTCAGCAATTACGAAAAGCCGTAAAAGATACGGGCGTTATTCTTCAAGTGGGTACCCAGCAACGTGCCATGCCACAATTTAGGGTAGCGGCAGAGTTGGTTAGAAATGGTCGTATTGGAAAGATACATACCGTAAAAATAGGCCTACCGGGAGACCCTGCCGGTCCAGAGGCTCCTGCCATGCCGGTACCGGAAAATCTAAATTTTGATATGTGGTTGGGTTCTACTCCAGAAGTACCCTATACGGAAATCGGGGTACATCCCCAAGAGGGCTATAGTAGGCCGGGTTGGTTGCGAATTAGGAATTATGGTGCGGGAATGATTACTGGATGGGGCCAGCACCATTATGATTCGGCTGCTTGGGGAATGAATACGGAACTGACAGGGCCAAAATCGGTAGAGGCACTTGCAGAATTTCCAAAATCCGGATTGTGGAACGTACATGGAGACTTCTTTGTTAAACATGAATATGATAACGGAATGACCGTCTATACCAGTGGAGGCTATACCAATGGAATTAAGTACATTGGGGAAGATGGTTGGATTTTTGTTTCCCGAGGAGCTTATCAAGCTTCGGCTTCCGACCCCGTGGATAAGGAAAAAAGTGCTAAAGCTTTAAATGCTTCGGACCCCAAAATATTGGAATCCGTAATCGGTGAAAACGAAATCCACCTAGAAAAAATAGACGATCAACATGGCAATTGGTTGGATTGTATAAAGACTAGAAAACAACCGATATCAGATATAGAAAAAGGTCATAAAGCTGGTGTAATTTGCTTGATTAGTGACATAGCTATGCAGTTTGACCGAAAGTTGGAGTGGGATCCCGAAAAAGAGGAATTTATCAATGACGATGAAGCCAACGCCATGCTACGTAGGGAACAAAGAAAACCCTACGGTACAGATTATGTGCAGGCCTAATTACTATTTTAGTATATATAAAACACCTCCCAGTTCACGGAGGTGTTTTATTTTTAAACGTACATTTGAAAATAATCTAAAAAAACACTGAAAACTACATAGAATAATGAAGCAATTCGTAACTCTTTTGTGCGCGGTATTACTTTTTTCCTGTGCCGAAGAAAAGAAAAATCAAGAGCCTAGTAATGAAGAAATATCCAGCAAGGTGAAATTAATGACATTGGACCCGGGGCATTTTCATGCCGCTTTGGTACATAAAAAAATGTATCCCCAAGTAGATTCTACTATTTATCTTTTTGCTCCGGAAGGGCCTGAGGTAAAAGACTTTTTAAGTAAAATAGAAGCCTATAATACGAGGGATGAAGCTCCCACTCAATGGACAGTGGAGAGCAATTTTGGAGAGGATTATCTGGAACAGATGATAGCTGATAAACCCGGAAACGTTATGATTGTTGCCGGAAAAAACTCTAAAAAAATCGATTATGTACTAGCAGCGGTAAAGGCAGGTTTAAATGTATATGCAGATAAGCCTTTGGTGATTGACCCGCAAGGTTTTGAAAAATTAAAGGAAGCTTTTAAGGTTGCCAAGGAGAACAATGTGCTCATTTATGATATTATGACAGAGCGCTTTGAGTCTACTACAATGATGCAAAAATTACTATCTACCATGCCCAGTGTTTTTGGGGAATTAACAGATGGAACCGCAGAGGAACCGGCTATTAGTAAAGAAAGTGTGCATCATTTTTTTAAGTATGTGAGTGGAAATCCCTTAGTGAGACCGGCCTGGTTTTTTGATGTAAACGAAGAAGGGGAAGGTATTGTAGATGTGACCACTCATTTGGTCGATTTGGTACAATGGGAAGCTTTTCCGGGCGAGATAATTGATACTGCCAATATTGAAATGGTAAAGGCCAAACGTTGGCCGACTGTTCTAACGCCGGAGGAATTTAATAAAGTGACCGGATTGGAAGCGTATCCTGATTATTTAAATAAAGATTTGAAAGGTGAAGATCTTCATGTCTTTGCCAATGGTGAAATGGTGTACAAGATCAATGGTAAGTTTGCAAAGGTTTCCGTTATTTGGAACTACCAGGCGCCAGAAGGTACTGGAGACACCCACTATAGTATTATGCGGGGCACAAAAAGTGATTTGATCATAAAGCAAGGTGAAGCGGAAGGTTATAAACCTATACTATATGTTCACCCAAAAGAGGCAGAAGGATTTGAGGAGGTTTTAAATGAAGCTGTTAACGGTAAAGTACAGGATGAATTTGCGGGAACCACTGTAGAAAAAATGGAAGATGGTACTTTTAAAATAGCAATTCCAGAGGAGTTCAAAATTGGTCATGAAGCCCATTTTGGACAAGTAACGGAAAACTTTTTGAAATACTACGAGGCCGGCAAACTTCCGGAGTGGGAGGTGCCCAATATGATTTCTAAGTATTACACCACTATAGAAGGGTACAAGATGACCCAAGAATAGGTTTACGAGCTTAAAATTTCCTTGAAATCCGTAAAAAAGGTTTCTAGGCGTAACATAGATACACTTAAAAACACCATGGTTTCTTGCCAGGTGTTTTTATTGTGTATAGAAACATTTTCCTTCAACACATACACCCTGGAGATTTCCTTTCCGTTCTCTAGAAAATATATGTCTTCAAACTGGGCATTGGGCAAATAGTCTTCTGAGGTTAAAAGGGACCTCAAGGATTGTATTTTTTCCCAAAGCTCTATTCGTCTTTCAAGGTCATCGGTCTCAACATCTAAGAGAACCATCGCCTTTTTCGTATCAAAGTGAAATTTAAGGCTCAGCCCCTTTATTTTGGTATTGTAAAGAATCCATTTTTTTGGATATGACTTTCCAAAAGCTATCCAGAACTCTTCTCTCAATTTTTTTGATTCTTCCCTGCTGAACATTTAAATGAAATAAGCGAATAGGATTCCTAAAATAATAACAAAGATTTTCCTCAAGTTAAAGGAGTGGCCTTCAGAGCTCTCGAAAAGAATAACGGTAGAAATATGCAAAAACACCCCAATAACTAGAGCAGTAATAGGAACGTAAAACTCCCGTACCCATTTGTCGTTGGAGGCAATAAAACTGCCTAAAGGTGTCATTAAAGAAAATAGTCCTACAAATAATAATGCCTTTTTAAAAGCTATTTTAGAGTTGAGCAAAAAAATGCTCAATATAATGGCGATGGGTATTTTATGGATCAAAACACCATAAAGCATGGTATGGTGATGACCAATGGGAAAACCCTCCAAAAAAGAGTGAATACACAAACTTAAAAATATGGACAACGGAAAACCACTTTTTTCATGGTTGATGTGTACATGCCCATGTTCCGCACCCTTACTAAAAAACTCCAGAAAAATTTGCAATAGTATGCCTAGCATTACAAAAACTCCCACCGTTTTGGAATCTGTTTTTTCGTAAACAGATGGAAATAGCTCAAAAATGGTCAAAGCGAGCAAAAAGGCTCCGCTAAAGGCCAATACCAGCTTAAAATGGTTTTTGTTGGCAGGTTTAACCGTGTAGACAAAGACAAAGCTTAATAGGACTCCAAGTATTAAAAGTAGGTAGGTCATGAATTTTGATGCGGACGGAATAATGTATCGATTGCTCTTGGTCGGTATTAGGGAGAAAAACTTTCTTACCTCCCAAGGTGTACGAAATAGCCCAAAATCTTAAGGTTTGGGCCAAAATTAACCTATTTTTGCAACTTTCATGTCGTTTTTATGAGTGCAAATTTTAAAATGGTGGCCAAGACTTTATTTGGCCTAGAGGAAATACTAGCTAAGGAAATTCGAAATATAGGTGGCGGTAACGTTGCCATTGGTACTAGAAGCGTCTCATTTGAAGGAGATACCGGCTTTATGTACAAGGCCAATCTGTGCCTAAGAACGGCCATGAAAATTATTAAACCGGTTCATTCCTTCCCAGTTCGTTCGGAAAAGGAGCTGTATCAACGTGTTTATGCCATGGATTGGGAAGAATACCTATCCGTAGACACAACTTTTGCTATAGATTCAACCGTACATTCAGATAATTTTTCGCATTCTCTATATGTGTCCCAAAAAGTGAAAGATGCCATTGTGGACAAGTTTAGGGATACGGAGGGCAAGCGCCCTAGTGTGGACGTAAAATTCCCGGACGTACGTATCAATATCCATATTCATAAGGATTTTTGCAATGTGTCCTTGGATAGTTCCGGAAGGTCTTTGCACCAAAGGGGGTATAGGACTGCTACCAATATTGCACCCATTAACGAAGTGCTTGCCGCGGGATTGTTATTACTTAGCGGATGGGACGGCCAATGTGATTTCCTGGACCCTATGTGCGGTAGTGGGACTATGTTAACGGAGGCGGCCATGATTGCTTGTAACATACCGGTAAATATTAACCGAAAGGAGTTTGCCTTTGAAAAATGGAAAGATTTTGATGAGGAGTTGTTTCATAAGATTGTTGAAGTCTGTCTGAACAAAACAAGGGAATTCCACTATAAAATTGTGGGCTATGATAAGGCGCCTTCGGCCATTAGAAAAAGCTTGGAAAATATTAAGAATGCCAATTTATCCGAATATATAACCGTTGAAAGAAAGAATTTCTTTGAGACGGAGAAGTTTAATGATGGCCCCTTGCATATGGTTTTTAACCCTCCGTACGGAGAACGATTAAATCGTAGGGATTTGGATTCCGATTTTGATGTGGAAGCCTTTTATGCCGATATTGGTGATACCCTAAAAAGGGAATATCCTGGCACTATAGCTTGGTTTATCACCTCCAACCTTGAGGCTTTAAAACATGTAGGATTACGGCCTTCCAGAAAAATCAAGGTTTACAATAGCCATTTGGAGTCTAGATTGGTAAAGTATGAAATGTACGAAGGCAGCAAAAAAGCGAAATATCAGTCTAAATAGGGCTATCTTTTTTCCACTATAAATCTATTTCTCTACAGGTACTGGCTTTTTATCCGCAGGGCTGTTCGCTTTTTTGTAGAGGGGAATTAAATAGGAAATAGAGTAATTGTAACCTACCCCAAAACGACTTCCATCCGTAACTTTATTAAAGCCAGGTATAAATAGGTTTTTGAAATTATCGGGGTCTTTATTGGTAACTAAAAAGCCTAGCCTTGCACTGGTACCTAAATACAGGTTTTTGAACAGTTCCGCCTTTATGCCAACTACAAACTCTAGCCAAGAGGCGTTGAGGCTGCCAAATTCGCCAATTTGTTCCGATCCAGGGGTGAAATCATCAGTGCTCCAATAGCGGTCCGTATTGAAAATTTTATAGTTGTTGAGGGTTTGGCTAAAAGTACTAAAGGCATAGCGACCGCCAATATAAATCATATTTTGCTCTCCATACCAGTTGCCGTAGGTGTTGTAGTCTATCCCTAACTTTAGATAACTTCCTGAGGCGGTAAAATCATAAAGATCTCCGGAGATATCCTCAATGGTACTGCCCAACGGCACGCCTATAGTCTTTTTCTCATTGCCCAATTCCCCTGCCAAGTATAGTTTTTGGGTCAAGCGATAATCCGCTACCACTTCCAACCCCGTATAGTTTTCCTCCAAGAAAGAGATGAGGGGTCTGCTTAAATCTGCCCCAACCCGTAATCCATAGGATTGTTTGTAGGTGACCGTGTCCTTTTTGTTGAGGTCTATAGGTTTTTCTTGGGCATTTGAACCCAATACCCACATGACCATTAGGGCGCTAATGAAGAATCTTAACATGTGCCGAGAATGTATTTTCTATGGTAGTGGTAACCAATCTTATTTCTTTGATCCAGAGACTGTCTATAGGCTCGTTTAGGCTGGTACCCAAATTATCATAATTAACGATATAACCGCAGGCCCTAGATTGGTATAACTCCCTTGTTTCATAATTAAAAGTAAGGGTGTCTATATTTTTGTCATCAATTGATGTTTGCCTAGAAAGTATAAATGAAGTGGTATTGGAGTCTACCCTTAGTGGCAGCACAATGGAATCTAAGGAAACGTTGTCTATGGTATCTTGTGCGCCTTCAGGCAAAAGTCCGCTAACAATCAGATTTTGTGCCTCCTTTGTTTGTGTCGTATCTATAATGTCATAAAATCGAATGACCAGATTTGGAGTATCGGCATCTACACAGATGTCATCTTTTTCGCAGGCAGCAAAGGATAGGATGCCTATACACAGTAAGAGTACGATTCTCAATTTATTCATTGGGCGCAATCTTTTCTAAAAGTACAACATTTTCCACATGGTGTGTTTGTGGGAACATGTCTACCGGTTGCACTTTGGTAACTTTGTATATCTCCTTCATCATTTCCAAATCCCTTGCCTGGGTAGCACTATTGCAACTAACATACACCACTTTATTGGGGGCGATGTTCAATATTTGCTGTACCACATCCTTGTGCATACCATCTCTTGGGGGATCGGTAATAATAACATCAGGAACGCCGTTTTGAGCTATAAACGACTCATTAAAAACGTTTTTCATATCGCCCACAAAGAAATCTACATTTTCAATGTTATTTCTTACGGCATTGGCCTTGGCATCTGCAATTGCTTCTGGAACCGACTCTATTCCTACTACTTTTTTTGCCTTTTTAGAAACAAACTGTGCAATTGTCCCTGTTCCCGTATACAGGTCGTATACTAGTTCATTGCCCTCAAGGGCTGCAAAGTTCCGGGTAATTTTATAAAGCTCGTATGCCTGTTCAGAATTGGTCTGGTAAAATGATTTGGCGTTGATCTTGAATTTAAGGCCCTCCATTTCCTCAAAAATATGGTCCCTACCCGAAAAACAGACTATCTCCTGATCGTAAATGGTATCGTTCTGTTTTTGGTTTACAACATAGAGTAGGGAAGTTATTTCTGGGAATGTTTCTTTTAAGTAGTCCAAGAGTAAGCTTCTTTTTTGTGCATCATCCTCAAAAAACTGAACCAATACCATAATTTCTCCAGTTGAAGAAGTACGGATCATAAGTGTTCTTAGCAAACCATGTTGGTTTCTTGGGTTGAAAAATTTCAACCCGTGTTCAACGGCAAAATTTCTGGTGGCCAAACGTATGGCATTGGAAGGATCCTGCTGCAGATGGCATTTTTTAATGTCCAAAATTTTATCCCACATCCCCGGTATATGAAACCCTAAGGCATTCTTGTCGTCAAATTCCTTTTCGGAATTAATTTCGTCCAATGTCAACCATCTACTGTCCGAAAATGAAAATTCCATTTTGTTCCTATAGAAATATGTTTTTTTGGAACCCAGAATAGGAGTAGTTTCGGGCAATTCTAAATGTCCAATTCTTCTAAGGTTGTTCTCAACCTCCTTTTGTTTATAGAACAATTGGTGCTCATAGCCCATATCCTGCCATTTGCATCCTCCACAAACCCCAAAATGCTGGCATTGTGGTTCGGTCCTTTTGTTTGAAAAGGAATGGAATTTGGTAGCCACACCCTCAAAATAGGCCTTTCTCTTCTTAGTGGTCTGTACATCTACAACATCACCGGGTACGGTATTGGTCAGGAAAATAACCCGCCCATCCGGGGCCTTGCCCACCGTTTTGCCTTTGGCACCGGCATCAATGACCTCTACATTCTCAAAAACCTTTCGCCTTCTGTTCTTTCGCATGGCGTAAAAATAGAATGTTTCTGTCAATAGAAAGGGAGGTTTAAGAGATAATTAAAGTATTCAACTTTTAATCTAGGGAAGCAACACCTTCAACCTTAATTTTATAGGACTCTTCATCGATATTTTGTAATTTTACGGCTCTACAAGGATGATTTCTCTCCTACGCTGAATTTTCGTTTCGGCTCTTGCCGGTAAAATCGAAAGGATAAAGGTATAGAAGGAATTACTGAAGTTTTATTTAAAGTAATTTTTTATCATGTCAGTTTTAGAAAAAATGACTTCTCAAGATGCAATAGCATTGGAAGACAAATACGGTGCGCACAATTACCATCCGCTACCTGTGGTACTAAGCAGGGGCGAAGGTGTTTATGTTTGGGATGTTGAAGGAAAAAGGTATTACGATTTTCTATCGGCTTATTCTGCAGTGAACCAAGGCCATTGCCATCCAAAAATTGTGGAGGCGATGACCCAACAGGCCAAAACATTGACACTCACTTCTAGGGCCTTTTACAATGATATGTTGGGTACTTATGAGAAGTACGTGACTGAAACATTTGGTTTTGACAAGCTTTTGCCAATGAATACCGGTGCCGAAGCGGTTGAAACGGCTTTAAAAGTCTGTAGAAAATGGGCCTATGAAGAAAAGGGTATTCCTGAAAACGAGGCTAAAATTGTTGTATGTGAAAATAATTTTCACGGACGTACAACGACCATTATTTCTTTTAGTAACGATCCCGTAGCCCGAAAAAATTTTGGTCCCTATACTACCGGATTTGTTAAAATAGCCTACGACAATCTAGAGGCGCTCGAGAAGACATTGAGTGAAAATGATAATATAGCTGGCTTTTTGGTAGAGCCTATTCAAGGGGAAGCGGGAGTCTATGTTCCGTCTGAAGGATATCTCACCAAAGCAAAAGCCTTGTGCGAAAAATATAATGTGCTATTTATTGCCGATGAGGTTCAGACGGGTATTGCCAGAACCGGAAAAATGTTGGCAGTAGATTATGAAAACGTTAAACCGGATATTTTGATCCTTGGCAAGGCACTCTCCGGTGGAGCGTATCCTGTTTCGGCGGTATTGGCGGATGATAGCATTATGGGTGTTATAAGGCCAGGCAACCACGGAAGCACCTTTGGGGGAAATCCCGTAGCTGCCGCTGTTGGTATGGCGGCTCTAGAAGTTGTCAAGGAAGAACAACTGGCTCAAAACGCCCATAGCCTAGGGGAGCTTTTTAGGGAGAAAATGAACGAATTTATTGTAAACTGTTCTATTGTGACCAAAGTAAGGGGCAAGGGACTGTTGAATGCTATTCTGATCAATGATACCGAAGATAGTTCCACCGCTTGGGATATTTGTATGGCGCTAAAAGAAAATGGACTTCTAGCGAAACCGACGCACGGTAACATCATTAGGTTTGCGCCTCCTTTGGTAATGAATGAGGAACAATTGCTGGAGTGCGTTAGTATAATTACATCCACTTTAAAAGAGTTTGACAACTAATTTTAAAGTGTAGTGTAGTGGAAGTAAAAAGCCCGTTCCAACTATAGGAACGGGCTTTTTATTGGATAAGAATATGTCTTTAATCAAGTCCTACACCAAAACCATCTGTGGTAAAGAATGCTATTATGGCACCAAAGTACAAAATGGTAAAAAGTAAGAGTACAATGGAAATACCTATACATATATAGGAAAGTGTTTTACCGGTTTTGGCATTTTCTATTCCCGTATAGAGATTAGGATTTTCGTCATATAGCTTTTGGGCACTTTTGGCACTATTAAGGCCAATTATACCAAAGATAAGGGCAAAAGGACCGCAGCATACAAAAGGTGCGATAACCCCTATAATGCCCATGGTTAAGGCCGTACTGGCTCCGGGTAATTGTTGTTGGTTCATATCCTAATTGTTATTCTTCAATTCCCCATTGCTCCATCATTTCCTTGGTCTGCTCCATATAGGCTTCCCAACCGCCCATTTGCATAATGGAGAAAACCGTCCAAACTAGGGAAAGAACTCCAAGAACTAATCCTATGATTGCAACAATTTTAGCAGTTTTTACTTGACTGTAGTTGGAATAGTTTTCCGGATTTTCTTGGTATAGCTTTTCATCTTTATTGGCCAGAAAGAAGGCAATCCCAGAGAGCACTATGCCACCTAAACCGGCGCTAAAACAGCAGCAGATATAAGATACGATTCCCAGAACAAGGGCTAAGGTAGCGTTAGGTAATTTTTGTTGTTCCATATTTTAAAGGTTTAGGTTATAAGAATTTAAGTATGTAGCTGCCCAGTACCATTGCTACACTTATAATAGACAACAAAACAATGATTTTGTTACTAATGTTTATTTTGAAAAAGTTGTCAAGTATAACCAGTGCAAATAATGGTATGAGGGCGAAAATAGCAGGGTACATTTCAAAAGCACCTGAAAAATCCCCTTTTAATAGAAAAGCCAAGGAACGTTGCAAACCGCAACCAGGGCAATCAAATCCCCATAATTGCTTGGTCAAACAAGGAAGCATATAATCTTCTATTCCCAGAAGAAAGGTGGTTAGTTGAAATTTCAAAACTCAATCAATTTTGTTGAGGAAAATTACCATTATTTTTGTGGATATAAAATAAAACATGACCGTTTTTAAAGTAGGGGATAGCGTAGAGGTATTGGATGATCTAATTTCAGGAAGGGTAATTAAAGTACGACCCACTGAAATCACCATTGAGACCGACGAAGGCTTTTTTCTTGATTTTGAACCTGCTGAACTCGTTATTGTGGAAAGCGGTGAAATAAGGGTAAGTAATTTTGAGGTCAGCCAGATGAAATCTCAAAAAGAACAACCTAAAAGAAAAAGATCAGCTTCCGTAAAACCAAAAAAAAGAAACGCTCCAAAAATGGAGGTGGATCTTCATATCAATCAATTGACCAAAAATACCAAAGGCCTCAGTAATTTTGATATGCTAAATATTCAAATGGATGCGGCCAGAAGGCAGTTGGAGTTTGCCATTGGCAAGCGCATACAAAAAGTTATTTTTATTCACGGGGTTGGAGAAGGGGTTCTCAGGGAAGAACTTTATTCCCTTTTTCGCAGGTATGACAATTTAAAATATTATGATGCGGATTATAGCCAATATGGCCTGGGGGCCACTGAAGTCTACATTTTTCAGAATGGGTAACTAATTTCCAAATGTGGTATAACTTCCCATTTCCACATTTTCGATCAGCGGTAGTTGAACGTCGTCCACATCATCCCCATTACCTTTTAGTTGCAGAATAAGACTGTCTACGGTAAAATTGTGTGTGTAGGTAATATTTCCGTTTTCGTCAGCCTCGCCGGCAAGCGTTTCTATTTTTAAGCTACCGCCAATGGAGTCATAGTACCATGAATTGATATCTTCAGAAAGCTGCGTGGTTGAGCACGGCATATCCTCGGCTATTTCCACATCGGCAACCACATATCGCAATGCTCCAGCGGATATATCCACGGATCTTGGGGTGTCTTCCGTAACGGTGTTGACCAACTGGTCAAAAGGAACATCAATGCTTAAAAACTCATCGTTTATGGTCTTGTACAACCGTATGGTGCCTTCGCTCGGGTTTTCCAGACATTCCACATAGGAATCAATGTCGCTATAATTAGAAAAGGGCACTTCTAAACTTGCACTATTGGCAGTACTTGTGGTGAAGGTTCCATAATTAAAAGAAGAAGTGTCCGTAATACTTTCGCCTTGGGCGTTTACCAGGGTAAGGCCAGTAATGGTAATCTGATGGCCATAGTTCTTCACATTTCTTGCGGCGGATAATATTTTTGTTTCAACGCCCAAGGTGCCGCCAGTGGCCGTATTTTCTTCCATGACCATGGGCTCAATGGGCGGAATGTTGCTGCAAAAATAATCCGAAGAAACATCATCTGAAAACAAGCGGTAGGTTAAACTGGAAGATGAAGGTATTGCGCTTGTAATCGTGCCCGTTTCTGAAGTCTCGTTGGACAGCAGGCCTCCTTCCAAATCTAGAATCAGTGCTTCGTCTCCATCAATTTTAAAGAAAAATGTGGTTTCGGTGGCATCTTCTTCCTTTCCACAATTAGAAATACTAACGGAATCAAAATCAACTTGTTCTATTTGTAAATCGCCATCATCGCACGAAAAAAGTGCCAAAAGTAAACAGGAAAGCATGGTTTTCTTCATGGGCCAAATTTAAAGGAATTTAGGAACAAGTTTAAGGCCATTTAGGGAGAAATTAACTTTAATTACTCTAATTTTGCCCCCTTATTTCATTAAAAGAACGCAGTACTTATTATGGAAAAAGTGTATTTGGACAATGCGGCTACCACTCAGGTAAGAGACAATGTTATAACCAAAATGCAGGAGGCCTTGTCTCAAATGTATGGCAATCCCTCCTCAACACACAGTTTTGGCCGCTCTGCCAAGACCGCCATTGAAAGCGCTAGAAAAACAATTGCCAAATACTTAAACGCCCACCCTTCCGAAATTATTTTTACTTCTGGCGGAACTGAGGCGGATAATATGATCTTGCGCTGTGCTGTTAGGGATTTAGGTGTTAAAACCATAATTACCACCAAGATTGAACACCATGCAGTTCTTCATACCGCGGAGGACCTGGAAAAGGAGGCCGGAATTAAATTGCAATTTGTTCGCCTTGATGCCGAGGGTAACCCGGATTTAAATCATTTAGAAACACTTTTAGAGGCAGATGAATCCAAGAAACTGGTGAGCCTTATGCATGTGAACAATGAAATAGGAAACATTTTGCCCATTGATGAGGTATGTGATTTGTGTCATAAGCACAATGCTTATTTTCATTCAGATACCGTGCAGAGCATTGGTCACTATCCTTGGGACGTGAAAAAGACGCCTGTAGATTTTATGACGGCCGCTGCGCATAAATTTCATGGACCAAAGGGTATAGGATTCGCGTTCATTAAAAGAAATTCCGGTTTAAAACCTATGATTTCTGGAGGAAGCCAAGAAAGAGGATTTAGAGCAGGAACGGAATCATTTCACAATATAGTGGGGCTTGAAGAAGCATTTACTTCTGCCTACGATTTATTGGAAGATGAAATGGCCTATGTGCAAGATTTAAAGCAATATTTTATAGATCGGTTAAAGCAAGAAATACCAGGTGTTGCACTTAATGGGCTTTCAGGTGATATGGAAAAAAGCACCTATACCTTGGCCAATGTGCGTTTGCCCATAGACCCTCAAAAAGCGTTGATGCTATTATTTCATTTGGACATTAAAGGAATTGCATGTTCCAAAGGCAGTGCGTGCCAATCTGGTAGTGAAGGTGTATCTCATGTGTTGGCCGAAATTTTAAAAGAAGAAGACCTTAAAAAGCCTTCTATACGTTTTTCATTTTCAAAATTCAACACCAAAGAAGAATTGGATTATACCGTGCAGGTATTAAAGTCCTTTGTGGAGAATTAATTGGATTGCTTTCTATCCCTACGTTTTTCCCTGTCGTAAGGAAATTTACGCGCCGCCAGTTTCATCATACGGTCAATAAGATCGTTGGTGTTTTTGCCCGATTTTTTATTGATTTCCTTTTCGTACTTCCAAAGTAGTTTGCCACTATCCCCATCGCTTATTTTAACACCAATGCGCCCGTAATTGGCGCTTCCGGAGAAGTAATCCATAAAGTTAAAATCTGTGGACACTCCGTTGGAAAGAAGTACGTTCAAATCTATGTTACCACTAATTACCCCATCAACTCCCAATATTTCGCTAAGCTGTTTAATGGTATAAACGTCAATATTCTTAAAGGAAATATCGTTCTGAGCCAAAATGGCGTTGGTGTTTTTTATATTCTGAAACTCTACGGAGAACTTCTTTTTCTTTTTTCGTTTGGAAAAGTAGGTTTCTAGGGCATTTTGTACCGCGTAACCTTCTTTTTCTTCCAAAGTCTTTAATTCCGTTTTGGAGATATCATCGGTTAGATCCAACTTGGTTAAAAAAGGTATAATTGCAAGGACTTGATGGTCATCACTTAGGTCATCAAATTTATTGCTTTCATAAATATTCTTTTGGGCATTGACAATACCCACGGTTATCATAAGAATGGTAAAAATCAGCTTCTTCATCATTATCTAAAAACGCATTCGTACTCTTAGGTTCAATACCCTTCCCGTCATAAAATTGGGAATGGCGTATTGGTTTTTACTTTCTACGTCCCTCACCCAGGTATTGGTAATGGAGTTTTGGATGTTGAACATATTAAAAAGTTCCAATCCGGCACTTAACTCTTCAAATTTAAAGAACCAATGTCCTTTTGGGTAACTTTTATTGCCATCGGCAAAAATATAGGAAATTCCTAAATCGGCACGCTTATAATCCCGTAATCTGCTTTGGTAATTATAGGGATCGGTATAACTGGGAGAACCACCAGGAACTCCGGTATTATAAACCAAGTTAAGATACATCTTAAAATTGGGTATTTGGGGAATATAATCATGGTAGAGAATGCCCAATTTAAAGCGTTGGTCCGTAGGTCTGGCAATATACCCCTGATCGTCGCTATTTTCTTCTGTTCTTAAAAACCCAAGGCTCAACCAAGATTCAGTGCCTGGCACAAATGCTCCTTGTATTCTCACGTCTGTACCGTATGCATAGGCAGTGGCGTTGTTATTGGCCACATATCTAATCCTAACATCATCTAACGTATAGGTGTTTACTTGGGATAGGTCTTTGTAGTACAGTTCACTACTCAATTGAAATGGCCGGTTCCACCATGTAAAGGAATATTCATTACCGGCCACCCAATGCACGGATTTTTGTGCTTTTGTTTTAGGATGAACGTTACCGTTAAAATCTCTGAGTTCCCTGTAAAATGGAGGTTGTTGATACACCCCGCCGGACAATCGAAAAAGCATATCCTTATTCCAATTAGGCTTTAACGCCAGTTGAAATCTTGGGCTCCATATGACGTGGGATGCGCTTATAAGGCCTTGACCGCCTACATGCCAATTTTGGGAGCGTAGGCCGGCATTGTAATAAAATTCATGGGAATTGAACGTAATTCTATTGCTGAATTGGATAAAACCGGAAATCCTGTTGGTATTAACGTAGTTTCTGGCATAAATACCTGTAAAAGGTACCAATGGGGCTTCAAAGGGTTCATAGGGTTGGTTATTGCGAAATTCCTCCAGTGGAGGCCGCACGGAATAACCCAAAGAGTCCAAAAATTCTGATTCCCTAATTTGGTCCCTTATATTTTCATGGGTAAATTTTAGTCCCCAACTTAGTTTCTTTTCTTCTTGAATATAACTCCCTGTATGTCCAATATTCACTATTAAGGCATCCAAATCATTTCTAGCTCTTTTAAATTGACTGCCAACACCTCGTGGTGAAGAAGCCCCATCGGAATCGCCAATTTCCAAAGGCGACAAAGCGTAACTTGCTATTACATCGCTATATTCCTCTTCCTGTGTGTGATACACAGAACTTGTAAAATGAACAATGGTTTGGTCGTTGGTGAAATAAGTGGCCTTTAAGGCGCCAAAAGTGGTGTTGTATTGGTTGTTTTCCCTCCCTTCGTAGAAAACGTTCAGAGTTCTTGGGTCATTAATGGTTCCAAAGGTAGTTGAACGGCTTAAGGGCTCATTTTGGTAATCGTTCACGGAGATATTGCCAAGGAAACTTAAATGGAATTTATGGCTGAAATTATAATTACTATAGGTCTGAAAATCTATAAAAACGGGATTGAAATTAGCTTGTGTTTGGGTACTGTTCACCAATAGGCTGTTATTTCTGTATCGCAGACCATTGATAGTACTAAATTTTTTATTAGCTGAAGTGGATTCTACCGTTGCGGAAGCACCCAAGAAACTAAGGTCTAATTGAGCGCTAAAATCGTTTGGGGTTTTATAGGTAATGTCCAAAACGGAGGATAATTTATCTTCATACTTTGCCTGAAATCCGCCAGAGGAAAACGCTACATTTTGGACCATATCACTATTTACAAAACTAAGCCCCTCCTGTTGTGCAGACCGTATGAGAAAAGGTCTGTAAACTTCAATGCCATTGATGTAGACCAAGTTTTCATCATAATTGCCACCTCTAACACTATATTGCGTACTTAATTCATTGTTGGATGTAACTCCTGGCAGTAGTTTCAATAGGTTTTCTACACCGGCATTGGCACCGGGTATTTTTCTAATAATTTCTGGAGCGATCGTTGTAATACCCGCTATCTTTTTTCGTCCCGATGAACTTACCGTTACTTCGGAAATTTGAGTGATGTTCTCTTTTAAAACAGGGTTGAACTCAAAGGTTTCATTGGTGTTGAGAATAAGTTCGTTCAGTTGAACGGTCTTATATCCCACATGTGAAAATTCTACGATTATGGATTGGTCTGCCGGTACTTCCAAAAAGTAAAATCCATTAGGACCCGTACTAGTACCTTGGTCATCAACACGTACCGATACATCTGCTAGGGGTTGCTCAAGTTCGTTGGTAACAATTCCTGTAAGGTTCGCTTTTTGGGCGTAGCTAACCGAGACAAAAAATGTCAGCAAAAATAAAAGGACCGATGCTTGCCACTTCAAGAGGGATTATTTTCTAAAAAAGGTGCTTTTAAATGTACTGGTGTTACCCACATTGTCCGTAACAATAACTTCTAGGTTGCATTCCTTTTGGTCCAGAATTACATCGTCAAAATTATAGGTCAAGGTGTTGGTCTTAGGTTCGTACTCCATTAAAATCCATTTGCCGTTAATGGTAGCGGAGTAGGTATCCACGCCGCTAAGGTCATCGGAAATATGAACGCTTAGATAATGGTAATTACTTAACCATTTTTGGTCTTTAAAATTTTTAGGTCTAATAGTTGGGGCAACCGTATCCTTTGCTAGCGTATAGGTGCCCAAGTTACGGGTACGGGTGGTAAAGGTATTTCCTCTTTTATAAGTGGAGGAGTGATGCGGTCTTAATCTGCTATCCAATCTGGCAATGAACATCTGGTTACGTTCATCGGCACTATATTTTTCAACATCAAAGGTGATGGTGAAGTTTCTATGAGCGGCTACGCGGCTGTTATGAATGGTTACCGTGTCTTCCCCTTTTTCTAAATCAATATAAAAATTGTCATAAAAAGTGTTGGCCGGAAAGTACACCTTGGCACCACCCAAATCATAATTATTGGGTTTTTTGGCAATGACGTAATTTTCCGTTTTCTCTTCATCTTTCTCAACAACCACCGTTTCTTTTTTACCTTCTACGGGAATAATCGCCTTGGTAATATTACCTTCAAAGTCTTTTATAATCAGTTCTACTTGATAACTTAGTCCTTCCCTAACATCTATTTTTCCATCATTGTAGATGGTATTGTAAATACTAAGTTTATTTCCCGGAGCCTTGAAAAGTCTTTGTACCCTTTGGCGATATCTGCCATAGCGATCGTAATCAATTAAAGTGTTCAGTAACCGTGTTTCGGAAAATGAAAAACTCTCCAAATCATATTCAGTGTAGGTGGTACCGTTTACCAATTGCTGTACGGAATAAACCCCATTACGGTTGGCTGCCAAATCTTGGCGGTCATATCCTATAAAGCCAAAACCAATGGTTCCTGAGGCGTTTACTTTTTGGGCCAAAAAGGTACCGTCTGCCTGTTTTTTAAAACTGATTTCAATAGGTTCCTTACTCTGATTCACAACGGCATCATCAGATAATGCATACCCATATATTTTTTCCAACGTAGGATTGGTGGCATCCCTCACCTCAAAACCGTACAAAAGCGGATTGGTAGGTTTTTCTGAAATACTACTGCGAATTTCAAAGTGAAGGTGTGGGCCGGATGAGCCACCTGTATTTCCGCCGTAGGCAATTACGTTACCTTTGGTAACCTTTAGTTCCCCATATTTGGGAAATACCTCTACCTCGTATGATTTTTTATCATACTGTACTTTTTTGATGTATTCCTCAATTTCTGGCCCAAACTTTTGAAGGTGTCCGTACACTGAAGTATAACCATTTGGGTGTGCAATGTAAAGGGCTTTGCCATAACCCCAATGGGAGACTTTTATTCGCGTAACACTTCCATCGCCAATAGCGTAAATGGGGAGACCTTCCCTTTGTTTGGTCTTAATGTCTATACCGGAATGAAAATGGTTAGAGCGTAGCTCTCCAAATGTACCGGCTAGTATAATAGGAATATCCATTGGCGACCTAAAAGCGTCCTTAGGATAGTTTTCCTGTGCGTTGACCGTAATACAAAAACAAAAAAGTAGTAGTAAAATAGATTTGCCCATAATCTTTTAAAGAAATACGAAATTAGCCAAACGTATTGTAAACTTGAAAAATCAAATTCATAAAAATGCTAAGTCCACTGAGTTTCAACGTAAATAAACTTGTTAAAGTATTACTTCAACATTATTTGAAAAAAGAATTGCTAGGAAGTATTAGGTATGTTAACTTTGTGTAAAATGCATCGCGTTTGAAATTATGAGTGAATTGGTCCAGGTTGTCGACTCTTTGGAGAACAAAATCAGCAAGTTACTGCATAAGATGGAGTTGCTCCAACAGACAAATACCAGATTGGAAGAAGAACTAAATTCCCTGAAAAATGACCGGGAAAAGGTTTTGGAATCCGTTTCCTTTTGGGAGGAAAAATACAATTCACTTAAACTAGCAGACTCGATGTTTGGCAGTAATACAGATAAGACAGAAGCTAAGCTTAAGATAAATGCTTTGATAAGGGAGTTGGACCATTGCATAGCCCAACTTTCGGAATAATAAAATCAAAATGTCAGAAAAGCTCAAAATAAAGCTCTCCATTGCGGACCGAGTTTATCCCTTGACCATAGACCCAAGCCAAGAAGAAGGCTTGCGAAAAGCGGCCAAGAATATTGAGCAATTGGCAAAAAAGTTTGAACAGAGTTACGCCGTTAGGGACAAGCAAGATGTACTGGCCATGTGCGCTTTACAGTTTGCCTCTAAAATTGAACAGCGGGGCATTGATCAAACCGAAAACAACCAAGAAGCTACGGAGCGTTTAAAATCTCTGGAACAATTGGTTGCATCTAAGCTTGGTGTAAAGTAGACGTTCTTTAAAATAGCATAAAGTTACTGCCCACATTGGTACTATCTTTTGACAAACTCAACGTTAATTTGTTTAAAAAGGGTGAGTTTAGGTTGTAAAAGCAGGCCTTACTAGTATAAGGATCCTTGAGCAGCCTGTTAGCCCTAAACCTGTTTTTAGGAGTTTGTACAAAACTTCTCCAATGTGGGTTTTTTTATATTAAATATTAAGTATATGGATATTGCAACATTAATAATAGCAGCAATCGTAGGTATCGTCATTGGCTTTGCGATAGCTAAATTTTTGGAAAAGGGAAAAGCGTCCAAGACCCTTTCCGAAGCCAAAAACAAGGCGGAGGCCATTCTAAAGGATGCCAAAACGGAAGGGGAAAACATTAAAAAGGACAAAATTTTTCAAGCCAAGGAGAAGTTTTTGGAACTCAAGGCAGAGCATGAAAAAGTAATTGTTAATAAGGACAAGAAAATAAACGAAGCCGAAAAGCGTACCCGTGATAAAGAGTCACAGGTAAGCAGTGAATTGGCCAAAAACAAAAAGCTGAACCAGCAGTTGGATTCCAAGCTTAAGGAGTTGAACCATAAGGAAGAATTCTTTGAGAAGAAACAAACAGAACTGGATAAGCTCCATAGGAACCAAGTTCAACAGTTAGAGGTCATTTCCGGGCTCTCTGCTGATGAGGCCAAAGGTCAGTTACTGGAATCTCTGAAGGAAACCGCCAAAACGGACGCCATGGCTTTTGTCCAGGCAACCTTGGAAGAAGCTAAACTTACGGCACAGCAGGAGGCCAAGAAAATAGTTATTAACACTATTCAAAGAATTGGTACGGAAGAAGCAGTGGAGAACTGCGTTTCCGTTTTTAATTTGGAATCCGATGATGTTAAAGGTAGGATCATAGGTAGGGAAGGACGAAATATTAGGGCTTTGGAATCTGCCACAGGGGTGGAGATTATAGTAGATGATACTCCTGAAGCAATTATACTCTCTTGTTTTGACTCGGTTAGGAGGGAAGTAGCTCGGTTGTCACTCCATAAGCTAGTGACAGATGGAAGGATACACCCTGCTAGAATTGAAGAAATTGTCAAGAAAACCGAAAAGCAGATTGAACAGGAAATTGTTGAGGTAGGTAAACGTGCCGTTATTGATTTGGGTATTCACGGGTTGCATCCAGAATTGGTGAGGGCCGTAGGTAGAATGAAATACCGCTCATCCTATGGTCAAAACCTATTGCAGCACTCTAGGGAGGTAGCCAAACTTTGTGGAGTAATGGCAGCCGAATTGGGCCTTAACCCCAAATTGGCCAAACGTGCCGGTTTGTTGCATGATATTGGTAAGGTTCCTAATACCGAGGCCGAGGTGGAAACTCCTCACGCCATCTTAGGTATGCAATGGGCAGAAAAATACGGTGAAAAATCAGACGTATGCAATGCCATTGGTGCCCACCATGATGAAATAGAAATGAAAACCTTGATTGCGCCCATTGTTCAAGTTTGTGATGCCATTAGTGGAGCCAGGCCAGGTGCTCGTAGACAAGTTTTGGATTCCTATATCCAACGATTAAAGGATTTGGAGGATATAGCCTTTGGTTTTGGAGGGGTTCAAAAAGCCTATGCCATACAAGCGGGTAGGGAACTTAGGGTTATAGTGGAAAGTGAAAAAGTAAACGATGAAAAAGCGGCCCAGCTTTCGTTTGAAATTTCTCAGAAAATCCAAACGGATATGACCTATCCGGGGCAAGTGAAAGTTACCGTGATCAGGGAAACTCGTTCTGTGAACGTTGCTAAATAGGCATTTACTTAGTACAAAATGAAAAGACCGCATTTGCGGTCTTTTTTTTTAATATATATTGAGTGATGATTTAGAAGTTTAAAATAAGCGGCATGTGATCACTTAAATGTAGCCAATTAGTAGGTTTGCCAATTGAATAGGTTTCCATAGATTGAAAAAAAGGAGCCCCAAAAAAGTAATCTATGTGGTATGGCTTTTCAAGGTTTTTATGATGGTAAAAAGTAGGTATCCTTTCTTCTGATTGATTTTCTTGATAATAGGTATGATACAGGCTTTCAATTCCTTTTTCTTTGAGTTGGTGAACAACATCTGTATGATTCCACCAACGATCCCATTGGTCCCATTTTTTATTGCTATTAAAATCCCCGGCTATTAAAATCTTGTTGAAATTAGTTAGATTTATTTGTAGGTATTTCCAGAACTGTCCTATGTAACCAAAATTAGGGGACTTGTTTCGTTTTGTCCACACTCCTAGTAATTGAAAATCGTTGTTAACCAAGCAAGGAAGAAATAGCTTTACTTGGTGGTCTTTGTAATAGTCTGGCTAGTTAAGCGGTAACATTTCAATATCTTTTTTTGCGAAGATTCCTAAACCCTTGGTTTTTGAATCTCCTATCCAGAGGTGGTTAGCTCCCCATAATTCATAGGGAGTGTTAGGGTGATTACTGGGATTTTTACATTCTTGGATAACGTATATGTCCGCTTTCAGATTTACTAATTCATGCAATTTGTTCCTCAATGCACCATTACAATTCCATGAAACAATTTTCATTTACTTTATCCTTTTGGATTGTGTTGTAAAGGAAAGTCCCTGTTGCCCTACGGTAGAATTCATGACTCCTTCAAACAGGGGCTCCGGTGCATTTAAAGGAATTTTCCACTCAAATAGAAAATTGGAACCCGTGCCCCCTTCTACGTCTACCTCGTCTATAATTATTTCGGTGGTTTCCATGGGCGCCAGATACAAAGGGTGGTTAAAATAGGTACGAACCAATTTCCCATGGGTATCAAAATATTCGGCTTTTAAAAGATAGATAGTATCTTGGTCGCTGGTATTTCGCATACTAACCATGGCCGTGAGATTATGCGTTTTATGCTCCGAAAGGCTATAAATTTGAGAATAGATGGATAAGTAGGATTTTCCATATTCCAGACTATCCAAAGAGCTTACATCCACTTTTCTTTTGGACCAGTTTTCGGGATTTATGGAGCTCACCTCTTTTTTTTCTTCAAAATTACAAGAGGACAGAAATATGGAAAACAGAAGAACGACCGAAAAAATTCTCATTTGATTGGGATTTAAATTGGTATTTCAAATCTACCAATTTAAACCTTATAAATATGGGGTCCCTGAAATCAAAAAGGCTTGGTATACGATTATAAATGAATGTGCCCAGTTAGGAATAATTGGCATTTTCCACGCATTTCTACTCGGTTTTTCAACAAGGAACATTGCAAAGCCCCACCTCTTGCGGATAGTTGTTTAGCGGTAAACTCGGCTTTACCGGTTTTTTGATGCCATAAAGGGGTTAAAGTGGTATGCGCGGAGCCCGTAACCGGGTCTTCATTAATCCCCGATTGAGGTGCAAAAAAACGCGAAACAAAATCTACGGAGCTGCCTACTGCGGTAGCAATGACTCCACGGGCTTTCAACCTTTTGATGTTTTCCAGTTTGGGCTGTAGGGCTGTGATTTCTTCTTCAGAATCAAATACCAAGACAAGATCGGTTTTTCCTTTGTATGCTTCTTTTGCCTCTATCTGAAAGCATTTTATTAAGTCATCCGTTAGTGAGATTTTCTCAAGTACGTCCGCAGGGAAGTTCATACTTAAAAGATCTTCTTGTTTTTCTACGAGTAAATGGCCACTTCTTGGAGAGATAAATTTGATCTGGTTTTTAGAATACCCTTCCAAATTGAATAAAACCTGGGCGGCAGCTAATGTGGCGTGTCCGCAGAGGTCAACTTCAGTAGTAGGTGTAAACCATCTAATTTCAAAGTGATCTTGTTTAGGAACATAGAATGCAGTTTCCGCCAAATTAATCTCCATGGCTATTTTCTGCATAAGCTGGTCTTCTAACCACTCTTTTAATGGACAGATTGCCGCAGGATTCCCTCCGAATACTTTATCGGTAAAAGCATCAACTTGGAAAAGGCTTAGCTTCATGTTTTCTGACTTTAAGTAGCCAAGTTACATAAAGCTCCTATGCAAACAAATTCTCCTTTAGCAAAGTAAAATGAAAATAAACGCCCTCCTGTCCATTAGGTCTATGGCCTAAAGTAATGACTCCTCCAAGTCTTTCTACAATACTTTTGCTTGTTGCCAAACCAATTCCTGTGTCCTTGGGGCCCGATTTGTGAAGCGTTTCAAACATGACAAAGACCTTATGCCAATATTTTTCAGGTATTCCTTCCCCATTGTCCTCAAATGTAAATTGATAAAAGTCCTGGTCCTCTTTGAATCCTATCCAAACTTTAATAGGGTCTTCACAGAATTTGAGGGAGTTTTGGAGGAGGTTTCTGAAAATTTGTTCAAATCCCGGGAAGGAGTGATTGATTTCTTTCCCGAAACTGTCAAAAACAATTTCAATTCTATTTTTTGGGTCTATTTCCTTTGCAATTAGTTCAACCTTCTTTTGGGGAATGAAGTTCTCAAAGCAAACTTCGGCATTGGTAATTTTTATGTATTGAGTTATTCCCCTAATCATTGATTCCATGTAATAGATACGTTCCTCAATAGTATCTAACCAGTCTGGAATCTCCGTATTCTTTAAGAGGTGCAAATAATCTTCCTTCATAAAACCTACCAATGACGTAATACCGTGTAAAGGCGTTTTCATATCATGGGCCATGCGATAGGTGAAATGCTTTAATTGATCATTTTTGGCTTGAAGTTCAGTATTGGTGACAAGTTGCAAATAGTTTTGGCGTCTTAGTTCTAACTGCGCCATAACTTGATTGGCCAAAAACTGTAGGGCTTCATATTGCTTAGGTGTAAACTGTGCCCTTGGTTTTGTGTCAATTACGCAAAGCGTTCCTAAGGTAAAGCCATCTTTTGTGTTTAAGGGAGCACCGGCATAGAATTGAACATTGGGTCCACCAGTCACTAATGGATTGTCAAAGAAGCGCTCATCTTCGTTTGCATCGGGCACTACAAGTAAGTTCTTGGGGTCATTAATGGCATGTGCGCAAAATGCCAAATCTCTTGGCGTTTCGGTTGCATCGATACCAAAATGCGATTTAAACCATTGCCGCTGCTGATCAACCAAGGATACAAGAGCCATTGGAGCGTCGCAGATATCCGCGGCAATCCGTGTTATGGCATCATACTCTTCTTCGGCCAAAGTATCAAGAATATGAAAGCTTTGAAGGGCTTTTAGTCTATCTTCCTCATTTGCAGGAATAGTTGGTTTGATCATCTATTCAATGGTTTAATGATGTTAATCTTAAATGAAAATTATAGGGGAACTTTCATTTAAGTCCGTTTACTACGAACATTAAACCTTTTAAACGAAAACGAAAGAAAGATTATTGTGGGTATTCTTAATTTTTTGTAAGAAAAAGATTAAAAAACTCTTTGCTGTCTCTGATGTTTTCTATGCCAAGTAGCCAGCAAACTTCTGATAGATCAGAGAAATCAACTCCCCCTTTGGCAACCGCCACATTATTGTATCTACCGTCAACGCCATTATATTGCAGTCCTAATTCAATGGCGTGCTCCCATAATTTAAGTAGGTCTGAATTAGTAATATGATGGTCCCAATCTGTAAAGGTTTCGCTTCTAAAACCCGGGGTGCCATTTCCTACAGCATTGCCATCGGGAATTTTATGATAGGTAGCCTTGTTTTGCACATACTCCAGCGCATGGGTATTGGTTACTTTTTCATTCCAGTCACTATGCTGCACAATAAGAAAATGATCTTTTAAGCTCAGGCGGGGATCTTCTTTGGCAACCG
This sequence comes from Euzebyella saccharophila, assembly GCF_014855495.1. GTDB lineage: Bacteria > Bacteroidota > Bacteroidia > Flavobacteriales > Flavobacteriaceae > Euzebyella > Euzebyella saccharophila. The sequence continues at coordinate 35,411 of NZ_JACYFJ010000005.1, forward strand.
CTTTCATAAGGGCTGCGGAAAAATCTGATTGACCGGCTTCGGCTATCCATACCCTACCGCCGTTGTCCAATGTTTTCTTGACCAACTTCTTTACTTTTACTACGGCCTTTTCAAAATCCTTGTGCGCATCGGTCCAATTATTGCCAAAAGCCATTTTAAAAAGACTATTGGGCGTCACGTACAACCCTTCTTGTTCTCCGTAGGTTCCTGCAACCGCATGATATTTAATACTCGTATATTCCGGGTGAACCATTAAACTTTTAAAAGCTGCTACGGTGTGCAAGTCATCCACGTCTGTTTTACAGTCAAAGTGACCCAATAACAAATCTTTTTCCTTGTTAAACCGATCTTCTTGGGCCTTGAGAGCATTCTGAAATCCAAAACTAACAACGGCAAAAACAACTAATGATTTAACAATGGAATGCATAGGCATAAGGGATTTTAATAGGTTCAGGGTAATTTATTCCTCGGAATCCTCAGTAGACTCGTCATCGCTTTCAGTCTCTCTATGAAGACTGTTTTCCATGATGTTAAGCTTTTTGAGTTTTGCTTTCCAGGTAGTTAAAGATTCTTTATGGCTATTGACCCTTTTTACTACATCTTGCACCAAGGGGTTGTCTTCACTGGCATTGGAGAAAAACTGAAGGTTGTTTTCCAATTGACGGATTTCCCCTTTGATTTCCTCTATTTTTTTGCGGATAAAACTACGCTCATTTTGAATGGCCCTTACATTTTCTGAATCTGCCAGTTCCTGAACTTTGTTACCGTATTTCAATAATTCTGCATCTTGTCTGCTTACTTTCAATTTCTTGAACATGGCATCCAAAATTTTATTGAATTTCTGGTCTATATTTTTCTTTCTGAACGGAACCCTGCCGTAATTTTTCCATTCGGCAATAAACTCCTTTAGTACCAAAATGTCCTTTTCCCTGTCACCGCTTAATTGGACAGTTTTAAGCCGGTTAAGACATTCCTCTTTTTTTCTATAATTTTCCTCCTCTTCTGCTGCACCTTTATTTTTAAGGGCGTGGAGCCTATCAAAATAATGGTTACAAGCGTTTTTAAACTCTTTCCAAATCTTATCTGAGTACTTTCTGGGAACATGCCCAATTTTCTTCCATTCACTTTGAATGCGCTTCATTTCTTGGGTGGTACTATCCCAATCCTCACTGTCTTTTAATGAAACAGCCAAATCCAACAACTCCCTTTTTTTCTGAAGATTTTCTTGTTGGTCTTTTTTGAGGTTTTTATAATAGCTGTTTTTATTTCGATTAAAAGACCTTACAGCATCTTTAAAGGAAGCCCAGGTTTTTTCATTTTTATTTCTGGGAACTTTCCCGGCCCCAAAGAAGTTTTCACGAAACTCCTCTACTTTTTTAATTTGTTGCTGTAGACCCCTATGATTATTGGCCGTATTTTCCGCTATCTGCCTAATGGACTTGATTATTTCCTGTTTCTTCTCCCAATTCTTTTCATATTGGGCGTCCAGTTCCTTGTAATGGTCCTGCCTTCTTTGGTGCAGTACCTTGGTAGCATTGCTAAAGCGCTCCCAAATTGCTTCTCTATGTTCTTGGCCAACAGGGCCTATATCCTCTTTCCAGATTTTATGGAGAATCTGCAATTCCCTAAAAACCTTGTTCAGGTCCGGCTCCGTTGCCAATGCCTCGGCCTGTTGTACCAATTTTTCCTTTTCGGCTAGGTTGTGCTTAAAATCAAGGTCGCGCAATTCTCTATTAAGATGCAGGAAATCATAGAAAATCTCCACATGATGCTGGTAAGTTCGCCATACATCATTGTAGTTATTTCTGGGAATAGGGCCGGCATTTCTCCATTGTTCCTGTAAATCCTTAAAGTTTTTGTAGGTGGTGTTCATATCCTCTTCCACGTTCACCAACCCCTTTAGTTCTTCAATTATTTCCAGTCTTTTATTAAGATTGGCCTTTAAATCCTTTTCTAGATTTTTATAGTATTGATTCCGTTTTTCGCGATAATCCGAATAAACTTCATTAAACTGTCTTTTGGTAACCGAATTGTATCTAAAGTCTATTTCATTGCCTCCATTGGAAATAAAATCTTCTTTCTTCTCATCTATAAAATCCTGAAATTTTAAATCGAACTCAGATTTTATTCCGTCTACATGTTTTTTTAAGGCCTGTACTTTTTCATTTCGGACCAATCGCTGAAGTTCTCCTACCAAATTTTCCATGGACATGGAGTGGTAGTCCAATATAGGAATGGTGTGCCTGTGTTCATTATCGCTATCCTCGGCATCTTCCGCGTTATTCTCATCAATTTCATTGAGAACGTCCTCATTCTTTTCTTCCGCAGTTCCCATAGGTTCCTCCTTACTATCTTCTGTAGCGTCTTTGGAGTCCGAATCTACATCGTTTGCGATATTCTCTTCAGTTGCAGGAATTTCCTCAACTTTGGCACCTTCATCACCCGTAGCAGAAATACCTGTGGTATTTTCCATTTCATTTTCTGAGGTGTTCTCTTGAAGTTTTTTGTCTTCAGACATGATCGTTCTTGTTTTGTAGATGTCCTACATTCTTCTAATCCGTATGGAATATAGTCACCTATGTTTGCTCCCAAGGCTTTGGTGAAAATCAAATAGTTTGATTTTCAGAACATTAGTAATTTGTCCTTATGTTTGTTTAGCTAGCCTATTTATTGGTAAGATACTAACAACCTAATAAAGTACAAAGGTTATAAGACTATTTTAAGAAAGCAGATTTATAGGTAAAACCCCTAAGAATTGGATGGCATTTCATTTAAACAAATATTGGTATTGAAAATGCGGAATTTGTAATTTGGGTGCGGTAAGCTAAAAAGTTTCCTGCCAAATTTCCCAAGCTCTGTCCGCTTGAAGTTCCAGCATTCTTAAACCATTGCAAATTTTGGCGCCGCGTTTGTTTCCCTCCTTTAAAAAAGCAGTTTCCGATGGATTATAGATGAGATCGAACAACAAATGGTTCTGGGTAATTCCCTTATACGGGATATTTGGTTTGGCCTCAACATCGGGGAACGTGCCCAAGGGTGTACAATTGATGATGATCGTATACTCTTTTATAACCTCTATATCCAAATCATCATAGGATAATTTGTGCGCATCCCTTTTTCTGGAAACATATTTTCTTTCAATTTGCAATTGATCAAGTACAAAGGCCACAGCTTTGGAAGCCCCGCCTGTTCCCAATATTAGGGCTTTGGTATGTTGGGGTTGTAAAAATGGTTTGATGGAGTTTTCAAATCCGTACGCATCTGTATTATGGCCAATAAGGCCATTTTCTGAAAACTGAATGGTATTTACGGCACCTATTTCTTTAGCTTGGGGAGTGAGTTCCTTTAGATAAGGGATAACATCTTGTTTATAGGGAATGGTCACGTTCAAACCTTTCAGATCCATGTTGTTTTTTAGAAGGCTTGGAAATTCATTTGCAGCTTGTAAATCAAAATTTTCGTAGGTATAACCAGATAATTGTAACTGTTCAAATTTATCCTTGAAGTATCCCCTTGAAAAGGAGTAAGAGATGTTTTTGCCTACAAGACCAAATCTATGATTGTGTTTTGTCATTTATGATTTTCTATTTTTTCCGTACCAATCTAGGCCCAATAAAATACCTATTCCAACAAGAACAAAAAAAATGGCCCACCAAGTTTCGGCTAGATCCATTTTAGGAAAGTACCGTTCATAATTTACAATGATTTCCTTTCCGTTGGAGTCCAGGATATTTACCCCTTGCTCATCCGTTTTAAAAATGGTTCTTTTCCACGGCCAAACAGTGCCAAGAGAACCGGTGATGAAACCAATGATAACAGCTGTAGTAATATATTTATAGTGTTTAAGAACGTAGCTTAGCAGGTGCGATAGACTGACAAGGCCGGCAGCAGAACCGGTAGTGAAAACCGCAAGAATGACAAGGGTGTCCAATCGTTCTTGGTTTTTTACAAAACTAAAGTCTCCCGTCAAAATTTCAGCAAACGTATCGTACAGTGCATTCACAGAATCTACCAATAGCAGCACGTAGTTGCCTAAAAGAATCAAAATAAAAGATCCGGACAATCCGGGTAAGGTCATACCGGATACACTGATCATACCGCAAAGAAAAATAAATAACAGATTATCGTTTTCTTTTGCGGGACTTAGAAAACTAATCGAAATACCTACAAGAAGACCGATAAGTCCTGCAATAATGGTTTTGCGGTTCCAGTGTTCATAGTCTTTTGAAATATAATAAATAGATCCCAGGATCATTCCAAAAAATCCCGCCCATACATATAGTTCCTTTTGTTCCAGAAAATAATCCAAAATTTTAGAGACGCTAAAGTAACTTACAAGCATCCCAAAAATGAGCAAGGATAGAAAGGAGCCGTTAATGTATCTGTAAAAGCTCTTGAACCTACCATTAAAAAGTAATTTGAAGGCTTTACCGTTTACCTTTTGAAGTGAATAAATAAACTCTTCATAAAAACCGGCAACAAAGGCCACAATGCCTCCGGAAACCCCAGGTACCTTATTGGCAGCTCCCATGCATAGGCCTTTAATGACCAGAAAAAACTTATCCTGTATGCTGCGCGGCTCGTACATGAATCACTATTATTTTTTGGCAGCGGTTCGCTCTAAAAGAAAAATGAGCAGAAAGCCCACAAGGGCCGCAATAATAGCAATTACCAACTGATTGTCCCCTTGAAAGCTAAATGGGGATACATTTTCGTCAATCGTAATGATTTTTTCGCCAATGGTCCTGGTTTCCAATACTCTTTTCCAAGGCCAGATTTTATTGAGGGACCCAATTATAAAACCAGTAAGTAGGGCCAGTGTGAGGTTTTTGTGATTGTTGAACATCCATTTAAGCAATTTGGCGAAACTTAACAATCCAAAAATGGCCCCTGCACCAACTACTGCAATCACCTTAATATCCAAATTGTGAACCGCATCTATAATAGTTTTGTAGGAACCTAAAAGCACAAGGATAAATGCTCCGGAAATACCAGGCAATATCATGGCACAAATAGCTAGCGCTCCCGATAAGAAAAGAAAAGGAAGGCTATCTACACTCCCCGAAGGAGGTAATATGGTTATGTAATAAGCAACGCATGCCCCTAAAGTCAAAAAGAAAAAAGTTGTGGCGTTCCATTTTTTTACCTCTTTCCCTACTAAAAGTATGCTGGCTATGACCAATCCAAAGAAGAAAGACCAAATGAGAATGGGTTTGTTTTCTAATAGCCAACTTACCAGTTTGGCCAATGAAAGTACGCTTATTCCTATGCCAATAAATAGGGACAGTAAAAAATTACCGTTTAGCTGGTTCCAAGCGGACTTTAGACCTTGCTCCTTTAAGGTTTTGAAAAGGGAAAGGTCAACATTGTTTATAGATGTTATCAACTCTTCATAAATACCCGAAATAAAAGCGATGGTACCACCAGATACACCAGGAACTACATCTGCGGCACCCATGGCCATACCTTTAAGAGTAACTATAAGGTATTGGATAAAGTTTCTTTTCTCCATGAAATTTGTTTCAACAGAAACAAAAATAAACTTTTATAGTGGTAAGTGCCCAATATCTAAATTACTACTTCAGTTTGGACAAGGATTATGTTACTGCCTGATGGATTTTTCAAAGGTAGCCACAATTTTTCGTACCCAATCAGAGGTGGCATATTGAGGGAATTGCTGCTTAAAGACTTCTAATTTTTTAAAATCCATTTTTAAGGCATCTATTAAGCTTATCCTGGCATTAATGGTGTCATTTGTTTCCAGATAGAACCCTGCGGTTTTGTATTTCAATTCCGCATTATCCGGATAAAATTCCTGCCCTTGGGACAATACTTGAATAGCACCGGGTATGTCATCATTTTTTTTGATTACATCGGCCCAATCCAACCAGGTGCCTAGCTCATAATTTCCCAGATCTACCGCTTGCTTGTAGGAGTAATCCGCTTGGTCATACCGATCCAGAGCAGCATTGATCATGGCACACTTTTTCCAGTATTGTGCATTTTCACCATCTATATTCAAAGCCTTGTTTACATAAAACAATGCCTTTTTGTAGTTCTTTTTTCTGAAATAAAAATCGGTGATGGCCAACCATCCTTTGTCCAATAAAGGGTCTTCATGAACGGTATGGTAATAGTAATACTTGGCCATTTCATCATTTTCCAACCGCTCATAACACTTTCCGATGCGCAAATAAGCATGGGAAGTGGGGTCTTCCATTTGTATGGTGGTCTCGTAATTTTCAATGGCCTCATTGTATTTGCCCATTTTCTCGAGAACCTTCCCTTTTTCAAAATATGCTCCAATAAAGGTGTCATCTGAAATGATTGCAAAATCAAAGGCAGTCAAAGCCTCTGAAAGCATATTCTTGGAAATATACTGTTTCCCCAATTGATGCCAAGCAACTTCGCAGTACGGGTTTCTTTCCAAGTAATCATTCAAGTAAACAATGGCACCGTCGTGGTCTTCTAAAAACTCAAAACAGTAAATAACATTGTATAGGGATGAGTAGTCTTGATCATCAAAATCAACACATCTCATGAAACTCTCCTTGGCCAACTTATAATCGTCCATAAAGAGGTACTCCATTCCCAAAAGGGAATAGATGTCAAAACTATTGTCGGTTAAATTCAGGGCGTGGTTCAATAATTCCACAGCGGCCTCGTGGTTATCTTTTTTGGAGAATATGTTGGCACGCTGTATAAAAATTTCCTCATTACTGCTATCCAACACTTGCAGCTCATCTAAGTACTGCTCTGCTAAATCAAGATGGTTCTCAAAAACGAGCACCTCTACATCTAGCAGTTTGAGTTCTATGGAACCTGGGTGTTGTTGCAGCCCAATTCGGATCGCTTTTTTTGCCAGTGTTATCTTGCCGTTGTTTAGATAATGATGGATGATTTCCTCAAAATCTTCAGCATCGAAGAAGTAAACATCGTCAGTTTTGAGCATTGATTCAAACTTGGCGATGGATTGGTCTGGCCTTTCGTTAGATTCTAACGCCATATGAACGTTTTGGTTAAACTATGGAATTAAAAGTACTTTTTTAAAAAGCACTTTTTTTCCCCTTGGAGCCTATATTATTAACAAATTAGTTAACATCTTATTGCTCATACATATTTATAACTTCAAGTATCATGCCACAGCCTTCCTCTATTTCTTTCTTTGAAATGGTTAGGGGAGGAGAGATGCGCAGGGCTCTAGGTTCAAACTGCAACCAGAATAAAATCAGCCCTTTTTTGGCACATGTCAATATTACATGATTGGCCATTTCGGCCGTTTTTAAAATAGGTGCAAGCATTAGGCCCTTACCTCTTATTTCCAGTATATTTTCATGTTGTAGTAGTTCTCTAAAGAGTTGTTCCTTTTCGGATACCTCCAACATTATACTTGTTTCCTGAAGCTCTCTAAGGGTTGCCAAGGAAGCGGCTGCAATCACCGGATTACCGCCAAAAGTTGTAATATGTCCTAATTTAGGGCCCTGTTGTAGGTGGGACATTAATTCTATGGAAGCCACAAAGGCACCTACTGGCATTCCAGAGGCCATTCCTTTACCAATAACCAGTATATCTGGCGCAATTTCATACTGCTCAAAGGCAAAAAATGTTCCTGTTCTGCCGAAGCCGGGCTGTATTTCGTCCAAAATTAATAGGGCCCCAGTCTCATGGCAGCGTTCCCTAACTTTTTTAAGGTAGTTAGCCGTAGGTAGAATAAATCCTCCTCCTCCTTGAATGGTTTCAAGAACAACGCCTGCTGTTTTTGAGGTGATACGAGCTAAATCTTCCTCATCATTATAATTAATAAAGGAAACATCCGGTAAAAGTGGCCTGAATGGGCCTTTCCTTTCTTCCTTTCCTAAAAGGCTCAAACTGCCCATGGTATTGCCATGGTAGGCGTTTTTGGCGGCAATGAGTTCGCTACGGCCTGTGGCCCTTCTAGCTAATTTTATAGCTCCCTCAATGGCTTCGGTACCCGAGTTTACTAAATACGTACTTTGTAAATTGGGAGGAAGAAGGGAGGCTAATAATTTGGTGTAATTGACAGCAGGACTTTGCGCATATTCTCCATAAACCATTACGTGCATGTACTTTTCTGCCTGCTCCTGTATGGCCTTAACAACTTTAGGGTGACAATGCCCCAAAGTACAGGCAGAAACCCCTGCCACAAAATCTAGATAGGGTTGGCCCTTTTCATCATAAATATAGCTTCCTTTGGCCTTGGACACTTCCATCGCTAACGGATGTGGAGAAGTTTGGGCCTGGAATTTCAAGAAATCTTCTTTCATGGCCTCTTTTAAAATTATTGAAATTGATTGGGGTCAGAGGTAACCTTTACTTGTTTGGGCCTATCAGCAACAGAGGGGCGCTCTTTTTTTACCGGAGTAGAAGGAATACCGTTAATGGGATCATTGGAATTTTGTGATCGCTCCGCTTCTTCTGCGTCAATATCAATGGGATTGTCAATACCCCTAATTACAACCAGCTCAAGATTTTTGTCATCTTCGTCAAAGATGTCCTCCATTTTTATAATGCGCTCATCACCGCGCCAAATAAAACCTTTTAATTTTCTGCTCTCAACAGGAAGCTCTTTTTCCGGAAATATATCACCGTCCGGATCGGTAAAAAAGGTAAGGTCTTCTACATCATTATTGGCCATTGTAATTCTAATTTTACTACAAATGGTTTTGTCTATACCAATTAATTGGTCCTCATCATTGTACATGTAATAGATTACCTCTGTATTTTTGATAAGGTCTATAACCTTGAGCTCATTATCTTTAAACTTGCCAAAAAGGTCCTTTCCTTTGGCTTGATTATACCCCGTTTTACTAATACTGTCCAAGGAAACAATAAAAGCATTGTTAATTACCTTGAGAGAATCCATTTTCTCCGTCTTTAGGTTGGAAATTAAATGGATGCTATCTCCGGTCATTTGATTCTCCCCATTCCACAGAACGGGATTTTTTATCAATTGGGTGATGCCGGTCTTTTCTGAAAAATGAAGCGAATCACATTTGCCGCTTAAATCTGTTTTATAGAATTTAGCATTGTGAAAGGCTCTGGAAATTCTGTTCTGAGGCTTACCGGTAACCATTAAGGTGTCTCCGTGCATGTAAAGGGAATCTTGTTCTACCAAACTTATGGAAACGGCCCTTCTTGTAGCGAAAACGGAATCCTTTGCTTTAAAAACTTCTGCGTAATGGGCCTTGATAACCCCGTTGTTTACAGTGTCCGTAACTACAATATTATTGGTGGCCGAAGCAAATTCCGAAGCCTTGTCAAAATAGACGCTATCGCCTTCTATAATTCTGTTATTGTAATCTATTCGGGTGTTCTTAATTCCGTACCCACTTTCTATCTTGGTATCATAAAATCCTCTTTCACAATAGATTTTATAGCTTTCTCCCGTAATTGTGGAAGGTCCGTACATGTAGGCGTTCTTGGAATTGGTATAGTAATCCAAACGTTCTGAGTCCAAGGTATACTGAGGATTATCAATATGTACACTGTCCAGAAACTGATATTTTTTCAACTCCATAAAATATCTTCCAATTTCACTGGTAAGTGTATTGGTAGAATCTATAATGGTCCCTGAGCTATTGTAGTAAGATTCCTGATTTTCACGGTCAAAATATAGGGTGTCAGTTTTTAAGGTCATCTTACCCGTTTGTTGGTCCGCTTCAAGAAGCACGTCTTCAAAAGCTTTGGCCAATTTGGTTTCCCCGTCATAATTTATTTTACCGCTTGTGAGTTCTATAGAGTCACCTTGTTGCAGTCTAACATTACCTAATGCTCTCAGGCGGTTTTCCTTTTGATAGTAAATAGCAATATCGCACCAGAGGTCCGCACCTTGATGTTCAAACTGTACCTGCCTGTTGTCCTTGCTAAAGATGGAGGCTCCCGGAAACTTAGCCTCGTTTTTGGTAAAGTTGGCGCCGTATACAATATTTATTTGCCTGCTTTGTGTGGTATCTTTAGCGGCATTTGGGTTTTGGGCCAATACGGGAATGGCACAAAGGAAAAAAAATAGAATTCGAAAGAGCAGATTCAATTTTCTCTGTAATTTTTGACCAAAATTAGCCTTTTTAGCCCTTAAAAATTGGAGTTTAGCATAGATTTAGGAAGTAAAACGTTGCCAAACCTATGCTAAACTAAGATTATCTCAAAATTGTCTGCGTACGATCCGGCCCTACGGAAACAATGGTGATAGGCACTTCTAGTTCCTTTTCCAAAAATGAGATATAGGACTTTAACGCTTCCGGAAGTTCTTCAGCACTACTCATTTTGGTAAGGTCTTCTTTCCAGCCCTTCATTTCACTGTAAATAGGCGTTACGTTCTCCGCTTCAATATTGTAAGGTAAATGGGTAATTTCTTCTCCCTTGTAGTTGTAAGCGGTACATACTTTTATAGATTCAAATCCACTAAGAACATCGGCTTTCATCATCATTAATTGGGTAACCCCGTTCACCTGAACGGCATATTTGAGGGCAACCAAATCTAACCAACCACAACGCCTTGGCCTACCTGTAGTAGCTCCAAATTCATTACCTACACGACCCATGGTCTCTCCATCTTCATCGAAAAGCTCGGTTGGAAAAGGTCCGCTACCAACTCTGGTAGTATAGGCCTTAAAAATTCCTTTTACATCTCCTATTTGATTAGGGGCCACCCCTAGACCGGTACAGGCTCCTGCAGCTGTAGTATTGCTGGAAGTTACGAATGGATAGGTTCCAAAATCAATATCCAATAAAGACCCCTGCGCACCCTCTGCCAAAATTTTCTTACCAGATTTTTGAGCTTGGAATAAATATTCTTCACTGTCTATGAAAGTGAGCTGTTTCAATTCTTCAACGGAAGCAAAAAAGTCGGTTTCCAATTCCGCCAAATCATATTCGATATCTACATTGTAGTAATCGATCATAGCTTCGTGCTTGTCTGCCAGAGCTCTATACTTCTCTTTCCAGTCATCCATTTCAAGATCACCTACCCTCATGCCGTTCCTGCCGGTTTTGTCCATATAGGTTGGGCCAATACCCTTAAGGGTGGAACCAATTTTGGCTTTACCCTTTGCTGTTTCAGAAGCCGCATCCAATAAACGGTGGGTAGGTAAGATTAAATGGGCCTTTCTTGAAATGAGCAATTTCGATTTAATATCGATTTTAAACTCTTTTAAGGCATCTAGCTCCTTTTTAAAAATAACGGGATCTATAACCACTCCGTTGCCCACCACGTTCACTGCATTTTTGTGAAAAATTCCGGATGGAATTGTATGCAACACGTGTTTTATTCCGTCAAATTCAAGAGTATGCCCTGCATTTGGACCGCCCTGGAAACGGGCGATAATATCATAGTTCTTGGTCAGTACATCAACGATTTTACCTTTACCTTCGTCTCCCCACTGTAATCCTAACAATAAATCTACTGCCATTAAAAAATTCGCTTAGCTGTTGGTTTTTTCATTTTTGTTTCGAGTGCCATAAAAATAGAGGGAATGGGTGTTGATCTTAATATCAAAAACCTCTTCTATGGTCTTTTTTATAGACTGTATCCTAGGGTCGCAAAATTCTACCACCTCACCGGTATCCGTAAGGATGACGTGGTCATGCTGGCGATCAAAATAGGATTTTTCATATTGTGCCTGGCTTTTGCCAAACTGGTGCTTGCGTACCAACTTACAGTCTAAGAGAAGTTCTATCGTATTGTAAAGCGTAGCCCTACTTACCCGGTAGTTTTTATTTTTCATGTTTATGTAAAGCGACTCAATATCAAAATGCTCATCACTTTCATAAATTTCTTGAAGAATAGCATAACGTTCCGGAGTTTTTCTATGTCCGTTATCCTCTAGGAATGAGGTAAAAACGTTCTTTACTATTTCTTGATTTTTATTATCTGCCATAACAGGTTTACGTACTTCAATTTGCAAATGTACAGTTATATTTTAATTACCTATCTAGATTCTTGTTACTTTATCGATTCCTTGAATTTTCTTGAGGTTATCCATTAACTGTTTAAGAATGCCGTTGTTTTTGACCACCACGGTAATTCTTCCTGTAAAAGTGCCACCGTCCGTACTAAAGTTGAGGTTTTTCATGTTCACGTGCATCTCATCAGAAATAATTTCCGTTATTTCATTTACAAGACCTAAATTATCAATTCCCGTAAGTTTTATCTCCGATCTAAATTCTTCTTGGGTAGAATCTATCCACTTAGCCTGAATGATCCTGTACGCATAATTGGATTGAAGCTGTATGGAATTGGGACAGTTTTTCTTATGCACTTTAATGCCTTCGTTTACGGTTACAAAACCAAAAACATCATCCCCAGGTATGGGATTACAGCATTTACTAAGGGTATAGTCTAATTTTTCTTCTTCCTTTCCAAAAACAAGTACGTCATATTTGGTAGTTATTTCCTCCCTGTCAATAGTCTCCGGAACAGGGTTTCTTTTAATTTTATTTTTAAAGAAACTAATGAAGGCATTGCTATAGGATGAAACAAAATCTTTGATCATCTGGTTATCTATAGCTCCAATACCTACCCTGTAAAAAAGGTCCAAACTGGTTTTTAACTTAAAAAACACCACCATTTTATTGATGGAATCTTCATTCAGGGTGATTTTCTGCGATTTTAGTTTACGACGTAAAATTTCTTTCCCGTCTTCGGCAACCGATTTCTTTTCTTCCCTTAGCGAGGATTTTATTTTGGCCCTGGAGCGAGCTGTAGTGGCATAATCCAACCAATTTTGATTTGGTTTTGCTTGATCGGATGTTATAATCTCTACCTGGTCTCCACTTTGTAGGGTGGTGTTCAAGGGTACCAGTTTCCCGTTTACTTTGGCTCCTCTCGTGCGCATTCCCACTTCTGTATGAATGTGGAAAGCAAAATCTAATGGGGTAGCTCCTTTGGGGAGTGATTTTAATTCACCTTTAGGTGTAAAAACAAAAATCTCCTTTGAATAAAGGTTGAGTTTAAACTCCTCCACAAAATCTATAGCGTTGCTATTGGCGTTCTCCAATGCTTCTTGTAGGCGATTGAGCCACATTTCAATACCCATTTCCTTTTGCTCGCCGTGTTTGTACTTAAAATGGGCGGCATAACCTTTTTCAGCAATTTCATGCATGCGCTCACTACGGATCTGTACTTCTACCCAACGTCCTTTGGGGCCCATAACCGTTATGTGCAAGGCTTCATATCCAGTAGATTTTGGTGAAGAAATCCAATCCCGTAAACGTACCGGATTGGGTGTAAAATGGTCTGTAACTATGGAGTAAATCTTCCAAGCCAAAAACTTTTCGTTTTGGCGGTCAGATTTGTAAATGATACGTATGGCAAACTTGTCATAAATCTCGTCAAATCCCACATTTTGGGCTTTCATCTTTCTCCTAATGGAGAAAATCGATTTCATGCGCCCCTTAATAAGATAATTGAGGCCTTCAGCCTTTAAACTATTGTCAATAACTTGCGAAAAAGCATCAATATAAGCTAGTTGTTCTTCCTTGGAGTCTTCAATTTTCTCTTTGATATCCCTGTACACATCAGGTTCGGTGTATTTAAGACTCAGGTCCTCTAGGTCCGTTTTTATATTGTAGAGACCGATCCTGTGTGCTAGCGGAGCGTAAATATATAGGGTTTCAGAGGCCATCTGAACTTGTTTATGCTCTGGCATGGAATCCATGGTGAGCATATTGTGGTAGCGATCGGCAATTTTTATAAGGATTACCCTAACATCATCGTGAAGGGTGAGAAGCATTTTGCGAAAGTTCTCTGCCTGCTGAGATGTGCTCATGTCCTTCTTGAGGTGGGCAATTTTCGTTAGGCCGTCCACAATTCGGGCAATGGTCTCCCCGAACATGCGCTCCATGTCATCCAAGGTATAATCTGAATCTTCCACCACGTCATGGAGAAGGGCAGAGGCAATGGAGGTGGCATCCAACCCAATTTCAGAAGCGACAATTTTAGCAACAGCTATTGGATGGAAAATATAGGCTTCGCCCGATTTTCTTCGTTGGTCTTTATGGGCGTCAATCGCTATCTCAAAAGCCGAACGAATGAGTGTTTTATCATCATCTGATAAGTGCTGATAGCTTATCCGAAGCAATTCTTTATACTGCTTGGCTATCTCTTTATTTTCCTGTTCTAAAGCTGCCTCCGTCATAGTTAAATAAAAGTAGGATAATCTTTAAAGATTCACAACAAAAATTATGCCCGTAGGGAGCCTTCAACCTAATGTTGGCCCATTATTCAAAAGTTTTGGGAAACTATTTTTCGCTGATAAGATTGGCAATTCTTTTGGTTAAGGGTGGATGGGAATAGTGCATAAATACATAAGCCGGGTGCGGGGTCAAATTACTTAAACTGTTCTTGCTCAGCTTTTTTAAGGAGGTAATGAGTGGCAAGGCTGCATAGGTATGCTTTGCATAATTATCGGCCTGATATTCAAATTTCCGTGATAAGTGGTTCATGATTAGTCCAGTAATTTCAGAAATGGGGCTGTATAGAATACCAAAACCAACTAAAGCGGCATGAAAAGAAGGATTGGAGACGCCTATTGCATAGGATACTAGAGGATTGTTGACAAATAAAGAGAGGATAAAAAGGGTAACTCCCGTTAATACTAATGAAGCTACAAGATTGTAGATAATGTGGTTTTTCTTGTAATGCCCTACCTCATGGGCCAATACGGCAACAATTTCCTCTTCTTCCAGATCATTGATGAGGGTGTCAAAAAGGGTTACTCTTTTTTCCCTTCCAAAGCCGGAAAAATAGGCATTGGCTTTCGTAGATCTTTTAGACCCGTCAATAACAAATATGTTTTGCAGTTCAAAACCTACATTCTTTGCAAATTGTTCAATTTTACTTTTCAAGCTACCTTGCTCCAAGGGTGTTTGTTTGTTGAACAGGGGAACTATCAATTTGCTGTAAAAGAGATTCATGAAAAGTGTGAAAACTGAAATGATAAGCCAAGCATACAACCAAAAATAGGATCCGGCCCATTGAAAGAACCATATAATCAGGGAAAGCATTCCACCGCCAACGACCGCCAACATGGCCCAGCCCTTTAACTTATCTATAAAAAACAACCCTTTTGAAGTTTTGTTAAAGCCGAATTTCTCTTCGATTACAAAAGTGGAATAGTAGGAGAAGGGAAGCGAAATAAGGTCATTTCCTATAAAAATGATTCCAAAAAATAAAAGGGCCATTAAAATAGGATTTGTGGTAATACCACGTACCAACTGGTCTACCCATTCAAAACCTCCAAAAAATAAAAAGCCTAATGTGAGAATTAGTGAGAAAGTGGAGGTGATGACTCCAAACTTATAGTTGGTTTTCTTGTAGGCCTGCGACTTTCTATACTCTTCTTCGTCAAAAACGTCCGTCAATCCTTCAGGAATAGGGTCATTATAATGTCTTGCGTTTAAATAATCCAAAAGGGTTTCAAGCACATATTGAAAGACCAGAATAGCAACAATGGCGTAAAACAATGTATTCATTTTACTATGGTTTAAGGTTTGGTATGGTAGCATAACCAAGATTATGAATGGTTTTGCTTATAAACGGTCAGTATTTAGTTGCCAGAAACGATTAGGTTCGTTGTCTTTTGGCCTCAAAGATAAGAATACCTGCGGATACGGACACATTCATACTGTCAATTTCGCCTTCCATGGGTATAATAATATTTTGGTGTGACTGGTCTAACCAGCTTTTCGACAGTCCCGTTGCCTCTGTACCTACGACTATGGCATTCGCACCTTTAAAATCAGCATTTAGATAATTGATGGAAGCGGTTAGTGCGGCACAATAAATTTTAATATTGTTTTGTTTGAGGAAACCGAGAATTTCTTCGGTACTGCCCATGGCCAGATTATTGGTGAACACACAGCCCACACTTGAACGGATAATATTGGGGTTATAAAGGTCGGTTATGGGGTTAGCAATAATTACCCCATCTAAATTTGCAGCATCTGCCGTTCGTAGGAGCGCCCCAATATTTCCGGGCTTTTCGGGCGCCTCGGCTACTAGGATCAGCGGGTTGTTGGTCTTTAGGACGAAGGTGTCCAAAGTGTGGCTTCTGCTTTTGGCAATGACCAAAACACCTTCCGTAGTGCCACGGTGGGCCATTTTAAGGTAAACCTCATTGGTAACCGTAATAATTTCTGTGGAGGTCCCTGTTTTTGAAAGAAGCTGCTCCAATCTTTTTTCTTCACATAGTTGAGGTTGGAACAAAACACATTCTATTTCGAAATTAGCTCTGAGAGCGAGCTGTAGCTCACGTAGCCCTTCTATAATAAAGAGTCCGGTTTTCTTCCGCTCGCGGGATTTTTCTTTTAGCAGAACCACTTTTTTGACGAGCGAGTTCTGAACACTACTGATTTCCTTGAAACTTTGCACGGGGCAAATGTAAAGAAAAGCAAAATGCTTCGACCTAAGATCTAAAACCAAAAAACAACATCATGATTAAAAATATAACATTGTTTTTATTGGGTACATTGATACTTAGTTGCAAAGATGCTCCTCAGAAAACAAAAGAAAATAATGTTGCTGCAGAAAACTCGGCCGTTGAAGAAATTAAAGACCACGGCTTTCCCGAGTCATTCACAAAAGTATTGGATGCCCATGGTACCTTGGCCAAATGGAAAACGAAGCAGACCTTAAGCTATGAAATGCCCAAGCCAGATGGTAAGGAGATACATACCATCGACTTAAAATCGAGACGTGACCGTATCGATATGGGTACCATATTAATGGGTTTCGACGGTTCAAAAATTTGGTTAAAAGACGACAATGCGGCGTACAAGGGCAATGCTGCGGTGTACCACAACTTGATGTTCTATTTTTATGCGATGCCCTTTGTTTTTGCCGATCCGGGAATAAATTATGGCGAAACCGAACCTTTAGAATATGAAGGCAAAAGCTATCCCGGCATCCATATCAGTTTTAATGATGGGGTAGGAGCCTCCTCCAAAGATGATTATTTTCTTCACTACGACCCTGAAACCTACCAAATGACTTGGTTGGGCTATACTTTTACCTATGGTAGTGATGAGAAGTCAGACAATGTAAAATGGATACGCTACAACGATTGGCAGAATATTGACGGGGTATTGTTGCCAAAGTCCATAACTTGGCATAATTATGAGGGTAGAAGCATCAAAGAGGGTAAAGACCCTGTGAAATTTGAGAATGTAACATTGGAGACCCAGCAAAAACCTGATGTCTTTTACCAACAACCGGAAAGTGCCAAAGAAGTCTTAAACCCTTAAACATTCGCTTTTTTTTGAGTAATTTGGAGCTCAAATACTAATTTAATGGAGGTACTTTTATTTGGTATTGCCAAAGACATCGTTGGCTCATCTAGTTATACAATCAGTGAAAATGCTGTGATGCCTATTTCGGTGGCGGAATTAAAGCAACAGCTGACTACTGATTTTCCGGAGCTGGGAAAACTTTCTTCGTTGGCAGTGGCTGTTAATAGCGAATACGCCGAAGACGGGGTTTTACTGCAAAGCCAAGATGAAATAGCATTGATACCTCCTGTAAGTGGCGGATAATGGTAGATAAAATCATTGTTGAAATAGTAGATGAATTAGACCCTTCCGAGGTTTATCAAGAACTGTCAGATCCAAATAGCGGTGGAATTTGTGTATTTGTGGGTGCGGTAAGGGAATTTACCCAAAACGAGCAGGTTATGGCTTTGGAGTTCGAAACCTATCAGGGCATGGCCATCAAAGAAATGTCTAAAATTGCTCAAGATGCTATGAAAAAATGGGATTTGAACAAGGTGGTTATAAGGCATGCCGTTGGTGAAAAGGGGGTGGAAGAACCTGTAGTGGTCGTGGGGGCATCTTCGGCACATAGAGACGCTTGTTTTACGGCTTGCAGGTTTTTGATTGACACTTTGAAGGAGACCGTACCCATCTGGAAAAAGGAAATGTTCAAGAATAAATCCGTCTGGGTTTCGGCAACCCCTTAAGATCTATTTACTTTGTAAGAGAAGGAAGATGATATGCTGATAGACAACCACGGTAGAAAAATCAATTACGTACGTTTGGCGGTCACCGATCGTTGCAATTTGCGCTGCAATTATTGTATGCCTGCGGAAGGCATCAACTTTGCTAAAAGTGACAAGCTTTTTACCATGCAGGAATTGGGCAAACTCAGTGAGCTTTTGGTAGACCAGGGGGTGGACAAAATCAGAATTACCGGGGGAGAGCCCTTTGTGCGTAAAGATTTGATGGTGCTGTTCCGTAAATTGAGCAAACTTCAAGGTCTTAAAGATATTTCGGTTACAACCAATGCTACTTTGATCGGACCTTATATTGACGAGCTTAAAGAATTGGGCATTCTGAATATGAACATCAGCATGGATGCCATTAACAGGGACACCTTTGAGCGAATAACCCGCCGCAACCAATATGATACGGTGTACGAAAATTTGGTGCGATTGATTTCCGAAGGTTTCAATGTTCGCATTAATTTTATTGCTTTAGATGGGCAAAATACCCAAGACATTTTACCGATGTTGGAGCTTGCCAAACATTACAACGTTTCGGTGCGCTTTTTAGAGGAAATGCCTTTTAACGGCGGATCCAAGAAATTTCAGTCCATCGTTTGGGACTATAAAAAGATATTGGCCCACATTGCGGATGCCTATCCGGATTATTATCAACTGGAATCTCCAAAAACATCCACTTCCATTAATTACAAAGTGCCCGGATTCAAAGGCTCATTTGGGGTTATCCCCTCCTTTAGCCGAACTTTTTGTGGGTCTTGTAACCGGCTTCGAATTTCGGCCACGGGCGATGTCATCACCTGTTTGTATGGAAAACCTAGTATGAATGTTAGAGATATTTTCAG
The DNA here is from genome assembly GCF_014855495.1 of Euzebyella saccharophila. Classification (GTDB taxonomy): domain Bacteria; phylum Bacteroidota; class Bacteroidia; order Flavobacteriales; family Flavobacteriaceae; genus Euzebyella; species Euzebyella saccharophila. The sequence goes on from NZ_JACYFJ010000005.1 coordinate 54,267, forward strand.
ACGTGAAAAAAGTGATGAGCTCGTGAAACAGCACATTTTAGAAGCAGTTGGAAGTCGTGCAAAAACAGGCTTTGAGGCCCAAAAAAAGTATCAAGGTGTTTTTGATAATTCCATGACATCCATCGGGGGATAATAATTCAATTTAGAGGATAAGAGAACCAAAAATATGAGCAAACTTTCTCATTTAGATGATGCCGGAAATGCCGCCATGGTAGATGTTTCGAAGAAAAAAATAACCGCCAGAACGGCCATTGCCTCTGGGAAGGTGGTTTTTCCATCTGCCGTTTTTGAAGAACTGAGTGCACAGGATTTTTTGGGAAAGAAGGGGAGCATTATACAAACTGCCGTAATTGCGGGAATACAGGCAGTTAAAAAAACTTCGGAGTTGATACCCCTGTGCCATCAATTGAGTTTGAGCAAGGTAAAGGTGGACATAGTCCCAAGTGATAATTGTTTACTTATTACCTGCACCGTAAAATGCAATGAACGTACGGGGGTGGAAATGGAAGCGCTTACGGGCGTTTCGGTGAGTGCACTGACCATTTATGACATGTGCAAGGCACTTTCGCATGATATTGTAATTGGAGAAATTAAGTTGAACGAGAAAACAGGAGGTAAGAGTGATTATAGGTCCTAAATTGTACGGATTGGTCTTAGCCGGTGGAAAAAGCACCCGAATGGGAAAGGACAAAGGTCTTATCCATTACCACGGAATGCCGCAAAGAGAGTATGTGTACCATTTGTTGGACAGGGTTTGCGAGGAGACTTTTATGAGCGTTCGGCCCGAACAATCCAAAGAGATCGCTTCTGATTTTCAATTGATTGAAGATACGGATGAATATAAGGGTCCGTTTAACGGACTTTTATCCGCCCATAAGAAATATCCTGAAGCCGCATGGCTAGTTTTGGCTTGTGACCTTCCGCTAATCGATTTAAAATCACTTCAAGAATTGATTGCAGCTAGGGACCCTAACGTTTTCGCTACTTCATTTGCACATGAGGAAAATCCGCTACCAGAGCCTATTTGTGCCATTTGGGAACCTGTAGCCTTGGAAAAGGCTAAACAATATTTGGATGAGGGTAATGGTTCCTGTCCTAGAAAATTCTTGATCAATAGCGAGGTGAAATTGGTTTTTCCGCAGGATAGTAATGTGCTGATGAATGCCAATTCGGAAGAAGAATACAAAGAAGCCATCGTTAAACTATCCACGGAATAATGGAACGCTACCAAAGACAGGTAATCTTGCCCGGTTTTGGGGAAGAGGCCCAGCAAAAACTAGAGAAAGCTAAGGTGCTGGTCATTGGTGCCGGCGGTTTGGGCATTCCGGTGCTCACCTATTTGAATTCTATGGGTGTGGGAACTTTGGGTATTGTTGACAATGATGTGGTTTCCATTACTAATTTACATCGGCAGGTAGCTTTTGCCGAGGCGGATGTTGACCGACCAAAGGTGAATGTTCTGGCAAGAAAGCTGCGCGAACAGAATTCTGATACCAAGATTATAGAATATCCAATCTTTTTGAATAGAGAAAATGCTTTGAGTCTTATTCGAGAATATGATTTGGTGGTGGATGCTTCGGATAATTTTCCCACCCGATATTTGGTGAACGATGCCTGTGTAATGTTAAATAAGCCATTTATTTACGGTGCTTTACATGGTTTTGAAGGTCAGGTGAGTGTTTTTAACTATAATGGAGGTCCAACCTATCGCTGTCTTTTCCCTACCATGCCTAAAAGCGATGAGGTGCCCAATTGCAATGATCACGGGGTATTGGGAATTTTACCCGGTATAGTTGGGAATCTTCAAGCCTTGGAAGCAGTTAAAGTCATTACTGCATTGGGGGAGGCTTTGTCCGGTAAATTGTTGCTTTTTGATGCACTCGGCAATACCTTCCAGAAAATAAAATTTGGGCTGAGGACTGAAAATTTAGAAATCAGCGAACTTCAAAGTAGTTATGATTTTGATTGTGAAGTTGGCGTGAATGAAATTTCCGCAGAAAATTTTTCCAATCTTATGGAAACAGATGAAATACAACTCATTGATGTTCGTACAGAAAAGGAATTTGCAAGAAACCATTTGTCCGTTGCTAAAAATATTCCCTTGGGAGAGCTGGAAAGCCGCTTAGGGGAAATCGATTTTAGTTCAACGGCTTATCTTCTTTGCCAATCGGGAATTCGCAGTAAAAAGGCCATAGCAAAACTACAAGAACTGCAACCTATGGCCCAATTGGTCAATGTAACGGGAGGTATGAACCAAATAAAATTGCATGCTGCTGAGCACTGAAGAGTTTGTACTGCTTAGTTTGGGCTTTTTTGTAATCGCCACGCTCTATTCTTCGGTAGGTTTTGGTGGTGGCTCCAGTTATTTGGCCCTGTTGACCTTGTTTCTCTCAGGTTTTTTCGCCATCCGCTCCATAGCGTTGGTATGCAATTTGGTGGTGGTTTCGGGCAGTTCCTATCTTTATTTTAAAAACGGCCATAGCGATTTTAAGAAATTCCTACCATTTGTGTTGAGCAGTATTCCCATGGCTTTTATTGGGGCATCGTTCCGGCTACAAGAGCATGTTTTTTTCGTACTCTTGGGGTTTTCACTGGTGATATCTTCCATTTTTTTGGTATGGCAGACATTTACTTCTTCTAATACAAGCGATAAAGTAAAATCCTACCCCAAGTACCTTACCGCTGTTTTGGGTGGTGGCATCGGATTATTATCCGGTTTAGTAGGTATTGGCGGGGGTATTTTTTTAGCGCCTATTCTAAATCATTTACAGTGGAATAAATCCATTAAAATTGCTGCCTTGGCCAGTTTTTTTATCTTGGTAAATTCCATTAGTGGCTTGGTGGGCTTGGTTCAAGGAGAAATGTTAAATTTGCCATGGAAAGAAACTTTAGGTCTTGTAGTGGCCGTGCTTTTGGGCGGTCAGTTAGGAATTCGGCTAAGTTTAAAGCGACTTTCCCCTAATGGAATAAAAAGGGTTACAGCCTTTTTAGTTTTTGCGGTGGGCATTCGAATATTGATAAAATACCTACCCCACTTATCCTAAGTCTCCCCATTTTCGAATGGAAACCGTTAAAAGAAAAGTAGATTGAAAACATTGTTGCATCCGGCGTATTTGCCCAATATTCAAACATTCGCTAAAATCGTTTCAGAAGAAATCTGTTGGGAGGTAGAAGATAATTTCCAAAAACAGACCTTTAGAAATCGCTGTTATATTGGCACTGACCAGGGGAAACATATGCTAAGTATTCCTATAAAACATGTTGGTGGTTCCCAAGGCAGGCAGAAGTTTAAGGATGTAGTTTTGGATTATTCCGGAATGTGGTCGAGACAACATTGGAGAACCCTGCAAACGGCCTATAGAACTTCACCCTTTTTTGAATTTTATGAAGATGAATTGGCACCAATTTTTGAAAAGCAACATAAGTTTTTGTTGGACTTGAACCTATTTGCCATCGAAACTATTTGTGATTGTTTACAGGTGGAAATGCCAGAGAATAAAACAGAAGAGTTTATTCTGCATCCTGAAAAGTTAAATGACCAAAGGGTATTGGTCAACGCTAAGAAAAAGACGGTTGTTGATTTTCCGGTCTATAATCAAGTATTTGGTGACAGACACGGTTTTTTGCCCAATTTAAGCATAGTGGACCTGCTTTTTAATGAAGGAACAAGTGCCTTATCCTATTTAAAGCAGCTAGACATTTAAATTGTTATGTTACGATTTTTGGTCCATTACGGCATTCACTTTTTAGTGCCTGTTCTCGTAGGCTTCTACTTTTTTAAGGACAATCGTTTAAAGGCTATTCTTATTCTTTTGGCTGGTATTGTCATTGATGTTGATCATTTATTGGCCACACCCATTTTTGAAGCTAACAGGTGTAGTATTGGGTTTCATCCCTTGCACAGTTATTGGGCTATTGGATTATATGTAGTCTTATTCTTTTTCAAGAAAACTAGATTAGTGGGATTGGCATTGTTGATACACATCGTGGCAGACATATCAGACTGTCTTCTAATGCCTTAAATCAAATGTGGACATAATAGGAAAGTGATCTGAAAATTTGTCATCGTAATTCTTGTGTGATTTAATTTCAAAATGGTCATCGGCAAAAATAAAATCGATTCTAAAAGGCAGAAAAAGTAAATCGTAAGTTCTGCCTAAGCCTGTTCCTTTTTCAATAAATGTATCTTTCATATCACCCTTTAAAAGGTGGTAAGTAGAACTAAATTGAGTGTTATTAAAATCGCCACATAGCAAAGTGGGGTAGGGACTATTATTTTTATGTTGTTGTACAAGTTTTGCCTGGTTCATTTGTCTTTTAAATCGATGGTTGACCTTGTCATAAACGTATTCAACAGGCTTTGAACGAACATTTCCTGATCCTGGTGTTACTCCCAAAGACTGCATGTGAACATTATAGACCCTGATAGTATCGCCTTGGTATAAAATATCGGTGTAAGAACCATTGTTGATACTGTTCTTGAACTGAATCGTTTCCGCTTTGATAATAGGATATTTAGAAAAAACACCCAAGTGCACTTTGTTGCTATCGTAGAATTTATCAAGGAAGGAGTAGGGGTAGTCCAAGAATTCAGGCTTCATGCTGATGCCCACTTCTTGAAAACAGATGATATCGGGTTTTTCTAAGGCTATTAGCTCTGTAATTTTTTCTCTGGTGTTAACGGATCGGTCAGCTTCCAAACGGTTAAACCCCCTCACGTTATAACTCATTACCTTTAAATCCCCAAGGCTTTTATTTTCTTCCCCAAAACTTGGTTTTATAAAGGTGCCTAGAACTAGATATCCCACTACCAGAATGATGAGAGAGGTGAGCATTTGTCTTTTCCTTTGCAGCAACCAATAGAGAAAAAACAGGAAATTACCAACGACCAAAAAGGGCACTACCAACCCCAAAAAAGTAAGGAAAGAGAAAAAATCATAGGTTAGATATGGAACTGCGCAGGCAATTAGCAGTAAAACCGCTACTAAAATATTAATGGAATAAACGAGCTTATTGAACCAAGAAAGTCCCTTCATACATCTATTCTTCCTTACCAGCCTTAAAAAGAAAATCCTTTTCGGCCTTGGTCAAACTTTCATAACCAGATTGACTGATTTTATCTAAAATGGCATCAATTTTCTTTTGTTGGCTTTGCTTGTCGTAATTGGAGGCGTTGGTGTTTGAAGATTTTCTGTTTTTGTAGACCGTTTTCAAGGGCGATTTCTTCTCTCTCTTTTTGAATAAATTCACGATTCCGTCTACAAGTTTGGAAAATCCTTCACCTATATCCACCCCGTTATATAATTGTCTGGCATACATATATCCCAAGAATGCACCGCCCAAATGGGCCAATCTCCCTCCTACATTGCCTCCCAAAGGAATTTGAACCAAATCCATCAGGACCACAAAAACACCGATATGCCAGAGCTTTACATTAAAAAAGAGCAATTTCACTTCCTGATTGGGAATATAGGTGCATACAAATATCAAAACAGCCATTACACCTGCTGAGGCACCAATAAGAGAGGTGTTGATACCAACTAAAGCAGGGAAAATATTATAACTTAAAAGGAATAAGAGACCACCTAATATTACCCCGAGAAAATATACGTTTAAGAATCGCCTGCCATCAAAAAGGTTCAGTAGAATACGACCTGCAACATATAAAATATACATGTTCCAAAGTATATGAAAAATACCTCCATGGAGAAAGGAATAAGTAATAATGGACCAAGGTTGTATCAGAAAATCGAAAAAATCCTTTGGCAGTGCGAACCAGTCCTCTACCGTTGGGCTGATCAGTGCCGTAATAAGACCCATTACAATAAACACCACTACATTAATGGCGATAAGCTTTTCTGAGACACTCAGCCGGGCGTATTGATATTTTAGACCTCCGTTGTTCATCTTAATTCCAACGATTATTGTTAAACTGATTCTTCTTCCAGTACCACATCATTAGGAACCCAAAAAGAGCGCCTCCAATGTGGGCAAAGTGGGCAATACCAGTTGCAGTTCCCGTAAATCCAAAAAATAAATCCCCTAAAATCAACAAAGGGACAAAATATTTTGCTTTAATGGGGATGGGAAGAAAAATAAGCATGAGTTCAGCTTCGCTAAAGGTAAAGGCGAATGCAACCAAAATACCATAAATGGCTCCGGAGGCCCCTACTGCCGGCGTTGAAAACGCACTCAAAAAGCTATCTACCTTGTCCGGACCGATCACGGTTTCCCATGAAGGGCTGTATTTACCATCCGTAATGATTTGCATTAATTCAGTCTTGCCTATACCGCTATCCAGTAAGGCTTGTAGGCCATCATTAAAAAGATAGTAATTGACACCGGTATGCAGTAAAGCCGCCCCTAGACCAGCGGAAAAATAAAAGAAAAGGAACTTGTTGCGTCCCCACATTCTTTCAAGAGGGGTGCCAAAAGCATAAAGGGCATACATATTAAAAAGGATATGCATGAAATTGCCATGCATGAACATATGGGTGAAAATTTGCCACCACTCAAAATTGGGATTCTCTGGATACCACAAAGAAAACCAAGCGTACATTTGGTCGCCATATAGCTGGGTAGCCACGAAGAACAAAATGTTGATAATGAGTAAATGTTTTACCGCTTCGGTGAGTCCTCTCATTTAAATAAATTTTTTATCGATGTCATTTTCCGTAATGGTAACGTATACTGGTTTGTTAAATGGGCTTACGGTAGCATCGGTACAGGCAAATAAATCGTTTACCAAAGCTATTTGCGACTGATTATCCAATATTTCTCCCGTTTTTACCGCCAATGTCTTTGCCAATGTTTTTGAAAGGATATCGCTCTGCGAAAAACTTTCGCCATTAATTTCCTGTTGATAGTCAGATATCAATTGGTCCAATATCATGCCAACCTCACTTTCTGTCACCAATAACGGAATTCCTGTCACTGTAATGGCATCCTCTTTCATATCTTCAAAGATAAAACCAATAGAAAGCAAAACCTCTTTGATTTCCTTTAATGTATGAATCTCTGCCCTTGAAAAAGTTAAGGTAAGGGGAAATAACAATTGCTGACTCACCGCATCCTTAACGGTGCTGTTCTTCAGGAATTTTTCATAAAGCACTCTCTGATGTGCCCTACTTTGGTCAATTACCACCATTCCTGACTTTATACTGGTAACGATATATTTTCTTCTTATCTGAAAGGTGGTAGCCACCGTTTCCTGTACTTCCTTTTCGTTTTCAAAAATGGAACCTGTAATGGCCTCAGATTCAAAACTGATACTGTTTATAGGTTCATTGCCCCCCATCTTAGATTCCATACCCACATAGAGGCTGTCCCAGTTCTTGCTGGCCTTGGGCTGGTACGAGTAGGTAGGGGAGGAGCTAGATTTCTTTGGGGTATCTGAAAAGGGATTGAAGTTGGCATCTACAGTAACTTTTGGCTGAACTGCAGATTTATTCTTAAAATCATACGGGGTATCCAGATTTGGGTCTTGGTCAAAATCTAGGGCAGGTGCCACATTGAACTGTCCCAAACTATGTTTTACCGTAGACCTTAAAATAGCGTACAAGGTATGTTCATCATCAAACTTAACTTCGGTTTTGGTAGGATGAATGTTGATGTCAATGGATCCTGGCGCAACTTCCAAATAAAGAAAGTATCCTGGAAAAGTATCTGGTTTTATGAGGCCTTCAAAGGCCGAAACCACAGCGTGATGCAGATATGGGCTTTTTATAAATCGGTTATTGACGAAAAAAAACTGTTCGCCCCTACTTTTCTTTGCAAATTCTGGTTTGGTTATGAAGCCGCTTATTTTAACAATAGGGGTTTCTTCATCTACGGGCACCAGTTTTTCATTGGTACGGGACCCAAAAATATTTACTATTCTTTTACGGTAATTATCTGCGGGAAGATTGAAAAGTTCACTTCCGTTATGATAAAAGTGAAAGGAAACTGTTGGGTGGGCCAAGGCTACCCTATGAAATTCATCGGTAATGTGCCTTAATTCTACTTGGTTAGATTTAAGAAAGTTCCTTCTCGCTGGGATATTGAAGAATAGATTTTTCACCGCCATGGACGTGCCTTTGGGGGTAACGGTCACTTCTTGAAATACAATTTTACTACCCTCCATTTTTAGGTGGGTGCCAACCTCTTTCTCTTCCGGTTTTGTTTGCATTTCAACATGGGCAATTGCTCCAATGGAGGCCAATGCCTCTCCCCTAAACCCTTTGGTGTTAAGATTGAAGAGGTCTTCTGCCTGTTGGATTTTACTTGTGGCATGGCGTTCAAAACTAAGTCGGGCATCGGTAGCGCTCATTCCAACCCCATCATCAACTACTTGGATCAAGGCTTTGCCACCATCCTTTACAATCAGCTTTATAGTGGTGGAACCGGCATCCAAAGCATTTTCCAATAGTTCTTTAACCACTGATGCAGGGCGCTGTACTACCTCCCCAGCAGCAATTTGATTTGCAACGTGGTCCGGTAAAAGTTTAATGATATCCGCCATTAGTTAGGGAAGAATATTGTAAGATCAAAATCTAGGATAAACAAAGCAATGAGAACTAAAATACCAATGATAATGGCCATTCTTATTTTGAGATTGCGGTCTCCTTCCCGCTTCATATCGTCCATGGCACTACTGAACTTCCCTTTTAGACCACGAGGGGTATTGAGGGTAGTTCTGTATTTATCAAATTTAGCTTCCATTTTAAATGGGCTGCCCTTGCCCTTATCGTCATAGTAACGAGGAGCGTATTCAAACTTCTTATTTCGCTTGAGTTTCGTGAATTTACTGAGCATTCCCATGATTTTCAAAGGTACTTAAAATCAAAAAATATGCCCCATAGCCAACGCCAAAATTTGTTAAAACGTCGAGTGTGGGCAGCTCAGATGGTTAGGTGTACTTAATTCTATATAAAATGAAAACAATAGAAGTAAGAAAAATTCAGGAATTATTTCCCTAGGGTAGCCATTTTTATGGCAGCGATGGCGGCCTCCGTACCTTTGTTGCCGTGTTTTCCTCCACTGCGCTCACGTGACTGTTGTATGTTGTTGTCCGTTAAAACGCAAAAGATCACTGGAATATCCAATTGCACGTTCAGGTCTTTAATTCCCTGTGCGGTGGCGCTACATACAAAATCAAAGTGTTTGGTCTCACCCTGAATGACACTTCCAATAGCTATAATGGCATCCAGTTTTTTTGTAGCGGCCAATTTTTTACTTCCGAAGGTAAGTTCAAAACTGCCAGGTACATTCCATCTAACAATGTTTTTTTCCAGGGCTCCACAATCCAATAGGGCTTCATGGGCACCATTGTAAAGGCCTTCGGTAATTTCATCGTTCCATTCAGAAACTACAATACCAAAGCGAAGGGCTTTGGCATTGGGTATGGTTTCCTTATCGTAAACGGATAGGTTTTTATTTTCGGTGGCCATTATTTAGTACTTTTAGCCATGCCTATGAAGGCATCTACAGTAGTTGCTTCCGCAGAAGAAGCGTATTTCTCCTTTATCTGTTCAAAATAGGTTAAAGCTTTTGATTTATCACCTAAATCAAGAGCAGTAACGCCTGCTTTATAAAGGAATTTTGGTGCCGTAAAGTTGTTGTCGCTATGGTTCAACGCTTTTTCATAATAATCCAAAGCATCTTCTGCTTGGCCCAATTGCATAAAGGCATCGCCCACACCACCTTTTGCTAATGCCCCCAAGATATCATCCTCAGATTTAAAATCCTCTAAGTGTGTAATGGCCTCCTGGTACTTTTGCATGTTCAAATAAGCCATACCGGCGGAATAGTTGGCAAGGTTGGCCGCTTGGGTTCCGCTATATTCATCAATAATATCCAAGAAACCGTATTTTCCTTCGGCTCCGTTCAAGGCTAAATTATAAAGAGAGTCTTTAGCGGTTGTGCTATTTATCGCTTGGTCAAAATACTGTTGCGGATAGTACATTTCATTGGTAGCACTTGCCTCTTTTGGTTTCTCTACAAACTGTACGTAAGCAAGGTAGCCCAATACAGCTACGGCAATTACACCAATGACACCTAAAATATAGTTTTGGTTAGAGGCAACCCATTCCTCTGTTTTAGAGGCACTTTCATCTAACGTACTAAATACTTCTGCCGTTGCGCTTTCCTGTTCTTCAACAACTTGCTCTTCAACTTTGTTTTGAGGTTTAAATCCGCGCTTTTTATATGTGGCCATCTTCTTATTTTATAGGTCGCGCAAAAATAAAATTTTTATCTAAAACCTAAAGGGTATTTATTCGTTATTTTTGATGTTTCGATAGATTCAAGCACTAAAACCCCCATGTAGTTACATGATTTTAAAAAAACTTTCCCTTATCAATTACAAGAATTTTGATTCAAGAGATTTTCAGCTTGATGACAAAATCAACTGTTTTGTGGGGGCCAATGGTATTGGTAAAACCAATGTGCTGGATGCCGTTTACCATTTGGCTTTTGGAAAGAGTTATTTTAACCCGGTATCTTCCCAAAACATTAAGCATGGAGAAGAGTTTTTTGTAATCAATGGGGAATTTGAAAAAGATGAACGGGAGGAGAAAGTGGTCTGTAGTTTAAAAAAAGGTACCAAAAAGGTCATGAAAAGAAATGGTAAAATTTATGACCGATTGGCCGATCATATAGGCCTCTTGCCAATGGTTATGATTTCTCCGGCAGATAGGGACTTGATCATTGAGGGAAGTGAAACCAGACGTAAATTTATGGATGGGGTCATTTCACAGTCAGACAAGGCATATCTGCAAAACTTATTGAAATATAATAAAGTGCTGGCCCAACGTAACTCGTTATTGAAGTATTTTGCGGCCAACCGTACCTTTGATGGTACTACGCTTGCAGTCTATAATGATCAATTGAACGATTTTGGTTCGGAAATATTTAAAAAAAGAAAGCAGTTTCTAGAGCGCTTTGTCCCTATTTTTCAAGAGCAACATGAAATTATAACCGGAGGAAAGGAACAAGTTTCCTTGGTGTATGAAAGCAAATTGCTACATAGTGGATTGATACAGCTTTTGGAGGATAATCTTGAAAAAGATAAAGCTTTGCAGTATACTTCTGTGGGTACCCATAAGGATGACCTGAGTTTTGAGATCCATGGTCATCCTATTAAAAAATTCGGGAGCCAAGGCCAACAAAAGTCTTTTTTAATCGCTCTGAAGTTTGCGCAATTTCAGTTTATAAAGGAACAATCTAATAGTACACCTATCTTACTTTTGGACGATATTTTTGATAAATTGGATGGACATCGGGTGGCTCATATTATCAATTTGGTGAACAACGATAATTTTGGGCAAATATTTATTAGTGATACGCATGCCGATCGCACGGAATCTATTGTAAAACAGATACACCAATCATATAAAATGTTCCCCATTGGTGCAGCCTAAAACTTTAGAGATGATGTTGAAAAAAATGAGGTTTTTAATTCCGTTTCTAGTCTTCGTTCTAATTCTCGGTTGTTCCGAAGGAATTAATAAAGAAGAACTAAATCAATTGAACGGCTATTGGGAAATTGAGAAAGTGACATTACCTGATGGAAGCGTTAAGGAATACTCTGCCAATACCAATGTAGACTTTATTTATTTGGAAGATTTAAAGGGATATAGAAAGAAAATGAGTCCAAATCTACAAGGTAGTTACAAGACAACGAACGATTTGGAAGACTTTACCATTTTAGAAAAAAACGGGGAGTTTTGGATGCATTATGAAACGGAACTAACGCAATGGTCAGAAAAATTAATGACCCTACAGAAAACGTCCTTTTCCGTTGTTAATGAGGATGGCATTACCTATAATTATACAAGATTTGAACCCATTTCAATACCCAAATAATGGCAAAAAGAAAAAATGATAACCTAAGTATGGGTGAAGCCTTGAACGAGTTTATTAAAGAAAACCGACTACAGCCTGGAATGGATAAGGTTGATGTACGTGAAGCTTGGAAAAATTTGATGGGCAATGGGGTAAATAACTATACCAGCACAGTGGAGCTTAGGGGAGATACCCTTTTTGTTGGACTCTCTTCTTCCGTGCTCCGAGAAGAATTGAGTTTGGGTAAGTCTAAGATTATAACTATGCTCAATGAAGATTTGGGGCGGGATTTAGTTAAGAAGCTGGTATTGAGATAAAAAAAGCCCTCACATGTAGTGAAGGCTCTGTCATTTATACCTCTAGTAAAGGAGGCTTAGAATATTTCGCGACCTGAAAAGTGGAAGGCTCCTTCTATGGCAGCATTTTCATCACTATCAGAACCGTGAACAGCGTTTTCGGCAATATCCGTTGCGAACATTTTTCTTATGGTTCCTTCCGCGGCTTCTGCGGGGTTGGTGGCGCCAATAAGCGCTCTAAAATCCTCTACGGCATTGCCCTTTTCCAAGATGGCAGCGACAATAGGACCTCTTGTCATGAATTCTACCAACTCGCCAAAAAATGGTCTTTCCTTGTGTATGGCGTAAAACTCTTGAGCGTCTCTTGTGCTCAATTGCGTATATTTCATTGCAACGATCTTGAAACCAGCAGCTGAAATTTTTTCTAAAATAGCTCCAATATGCCCTTTTTCAACGGCATCTGGCTTGATCATTGTAAATGTTCTGTTTGTAGTCATGTTTTTAATTTTTTGCAAAAATAAGCTTTATTCAACAATGGGCAATAATTAATAGGTTTGTTCCAGTTCTTGTAATATTGTTCCGTTATCGCCTTTGATTTGCATATGTACTTTTTTGGTTTCAAAGTTAAACCTAAGCAACCCAAAACTTTTATTAGAAACTACGCTACCAATGCGATAAGAATTGGGTTCCACGTTAAAACCATCATAAGAGTGGGTTAGTCCGCTACTGGTAAAATCGACTAAAGGATAGTTCAATCCTTCTAGATCAATTCTGGAAAATTCTGAAATATGTCTGTCGCCCGAAAGAATGATGACCCCTTTGGCTTTGGAAGTTACAAGAACTTCCAATAATTTTTTAGTTTCCTCAGGAAAATTACCCCAAGTTTCAAAACCATGTTCCGAAGATAAAACCTGAATACTGCTTACTATCACATTAAAATCCGCTTCGGAATTGGTCAATTCATTCTCAAGCCATTTCCATTGTTGTACACCCAAGATGGTAGCATCTTTTTCCTTATCGGCCTCGTATCTTTTACCAATTACCTTACTGGGAGTAAGGGAGGTGCGAAAATATCGGGTATCCAAAACAAGTATTTTAAGTGAGCCTTTAGGCGTTTTGTAGTCGTGAGAGGTGTAAATACCTTCTTGTTTTCTTCTGGGGCTATCTTCAGGCACCCCTAAAAAATTGAGTAGCTCCTCCTGACTCTCCTTCTTTTTGCTATAATCTGTGCCACTGTCGTTTACGCCGTAATCATGGTCGTCCCAAGTGCCAATAACCGGAACTTTACTTTTTAATGCCGCGTAACCGGCAACTTTGTTTTGTTTGTTGTAAAGCCTTCTTAGCTTTTTCATGTTATAGGTGTCCGAATAAATTATATCGCCACCCCAGATCCAAACGTCGGGTTTAGAAACTAGAATATCGTCCCATAGGTCATTGGGTTCATTATGCTTGTTACACGAACCAAAAGCCAAATTAAAATGAGACGGTAATTGATCGTTGGCAGCCGTCTTTGGCGCGAAATTCACCATTTCTTTTTTGGTACTACAGGCAAAGAAAAGAGATGTTAGGATGACAATGGAGAATAAGTGGTATTTCATGGTGGCATATTTACTACTGCAAAAATAGACCATTGTTCATTTTCTCTACATTAATAAATTGTATCTTTGCGCGCATGAATTTGGAGACAGTAAAAGCGGTTAAAGAACTACTTTCCACCCCGCAAAATATGGTAATCATACCACACAAAAATCCTGATGGCGATGCTATAGGTTCCACATTGGCACTTTGGCATTTTTTTAAAAATAATGGTCAGGATGCTACCGTTATAGTTCCAAATGACTATCCAAAGTTTTTAAAATGGATGCCAGGAAGTGACCAAATTTTGAATTTTGAAAAGGAAAATCATCAGTGCAAGGATAAAATAGAAAATGCTACGGTGGTCTTTACCTTGGATTTTAATCACTTGGGCAGGGTGGGCCAGTTAGAGGAGCCGCTTGAGGAGGCTGCAAAGAAAATTCCGTTTGTGATGATCGATCACCATCAAGCTCCATCAGATTATGCAAAAATAATGTACTCTGATGTAGAAATGAGCTCTACCTGCCAAATGGTCTATAACTTCATTGAAGCGGTAGATGGTGTGGAGAAGATTACCTCAGAGATGGCAAGTTGCCTCTACACGGGGATAATGACGGATACAGGGTCTTTTAAATTCAGGTCTACTACAGGAGAAACCCACCGAATTGTTGCCGATTTAATTGATCGGGGAGCAGAAAATACCGAGATTCATCATAGGGTCTTTGATACCAATACTCCTGCAAGACTTAAATTGTTGGGGGTAGCCCTTAATAATATGAAAATTCTGGAGCAGTTTAAAACTGCCTACATTACTCTAAGCCAAGATGAACTGGATGCCCATAATTATCAGAAAGGAGATACGGAGGGGTTTGTCAATTACGGACTCACTTTGGAAGGAATTAATTTTGCCGTCATTTTTATAGAAAATAAGGAAGAGGGTATCATTAAAATATCATTTCGTTCTATTGGCGATTTTTCAGTGAACGAATTTGCTAGAAGTCATTTTAATGGAGGAGGGCATAATAATGCCGCTGGCGGAAGAAGTGAAAAATCCTTGCAAGAAACTGCTTTGTATTTTGAATCTTTGTTGAAGGATTATAAAAACCAGCTTGCCGTATGAGAATATTAACTCTTTCCACTTTATTAATTCTACTTTTTGCCAGTTGTGGGGGGCCTGAGCCAAGAAGACCTGTGGAGGTAAAGACGGGTAGTTTTTTTAAGGAATCGGTAGAAAGAAATAAAGAGCTCTTGGCACAAGAGGAAAAAAGTATTCAATCTATCATAACAAAAGATTCCCTTCACGAGTATAAAAATTCCGCTTCAGGTTCTTGGTATTATTACGAAGTGGAGAACGAGCAGGACCTTCCAACTCCCCAACCAGATGATTTGGTCACCATGCAATACGAAATCTACAGTTTTGAGAATGATACCATTTACAGTGCAGAAGAGACGGGTACAGTGACCTATAAGGTAGATAAACAAGAGCTTTTCCCTGGATTAAGGAATAGTGTTAAATTATTAAAGGAGGGGGAGACGGCGGTCTTCTTTTTCCCTTCTTCCCTAGGATTTGGATATCATGGGGATAATAATAAAATAGGGGTGAACGTTCCCTTAAAGGTCAAGTTGTCCATTCTTACTATTGAGAAGGAAGACCAAGAATAATGAGTTAATTTATAGTATAAAACCCAAATTAGTAAGCAATGAAAAAAGCGTATGCAATCGTACTTGTTCTAGGTGTTATTTTGGCAGGATGTAAAAGTCAATATGCAGAACTGGGCGATGGCCTTTTTGCAGATATTCAAACCAATAAAGGCGATATTATCGTAAAGCTGGAATACGAAAAAACACCGGTCACCGTGGCTAATTTTGTTTCTTTGGCAGAAGGTAAAAGTCCCTTTGTTACAGACAGTTTAAAGGATAAACCCTATTATGACGGAATTATTTTTCACCGCGTGATCAAAGATTTTATGATTCAAGGTGGAGACCCAACTGGGACAGGTAGGGGCAATCCTGGTTATAAATTTAAGGATGAATTTAATGACAGCCTTGTGCATGATAAAAAAGGCATTCTTTCAATGGCAAATAGTGGTCCCAAGACCAATGGTAGTCAGTTCTTTATTACCCACAAACCAACTCCCTTTTTAAATGGAAGACATACTGTTTTTGGAGAAGTGGTTGAAGGGTTGGATGTAGTAGATACCATTGCCAACGTAGAAACTTCGCAAGATCCGGTATCGAAAGATAGGCCTATTTCTGAAATTGTAATGAACAAGGTGGAAATCGTAAGAAACGGAAAAGAAGCTAAGAAGTTTGATGCAGTTCAGGTAATGAGCGACTATTTTGCAGAGGAGGAAGCTAAAATTGCTGCCTTTGAAAAAATGAAAGCTGATTTTGTAGCTTCGCTTGAAAAAGAAAAAAACGAAGCAGAGGAATTGCCATCCGGACTAAAAATCAAAACCTTAAAAGAAGGTGAAGGCGAAAAACCTGCTATAGGTAGTAAAGTTTTAGTACACTATGCCGGGTATTTGGAAGATGGTACCTTGTTTGATAGTAATTATGAGGATGTGGCCGTTAAATACAACAAGTTTGATGAAAGAAGAAAGTTGGGCGGCGGCTACAATTCGTTACCAATGGATTATAGTCCTGATGCCGGTCTTATTGCTGGCTTTAAAGAAGGTCTTTTAAATATGAAGGTGGGAGATAAGAAACGTATTTTTATCCCTTCTCATTTAGGTTATGGCCCCCAAGGTTCTGGACCCATACCACCAAATGCCAGCTTGGTGTTCGATTTGGAAATTACCGGAATCGCAGAATAATCTTTTTAGCATACTATGATATTATAAAACCTCGCAACTGCGAGGTTTTATTGTTTATATGGTTTGCATGGGCTACTTAAAGGAATGCAGTTCGTCTAAAAAAAATACTAGTCTTGTCTTAGTGCCGTTTATACTTTTCAATAATAACCTAAATCTTAACTTTTATGAATTGGTACTTTAAAGTATGGCAGAACTATGTGAATTTTGAAGGAAGGGCAAGACGAAAAGAATATTGGATGTTCTTTCTGTTCAATATGTTGATTTCCTACGGACTACAGATTTTGGCAGTGGTAGCTGATGCTCCCGTATTGTTTGTAGTATCATTGATCTATTCTTTTGCCGTTTTACTTCCAGCAATAGGAGTAGGTGTGAGAAGAATGCACGATGTAGGGAAAAGTGGATGGTTCATTCTAGTGCCTTTCTATAATTTGTATTTGGCATGCTGCGATAGTGAACCCCATGAAAACAAATGGGGGCCTAATCCAAAAGCGGATGAAGCTCCAAGTTTACAGAAAGTTTAAATAGGAGGGTCGGCCAATGGCCGACCCTTTTTTTATTTCTTGGGCGTATCCTTTAAAACCTCTAGTAGAAACTTCCAGAATTTCTGAACTGACGTAATACTCACCCGCTCATCTGGAGAGTGTGCTCCTAAAATGGTAGGTCCAAAGCTGATCATATCCATTTCAGGGTAATTTTTACCTAAAATTCCGCACTCTAGCCCCGCGTGACAAGCAATTACTTTAGGTTCTTCCTTAAACAACTCAGTGTACTTATTTTTAGCAACGTCCAATATTTTGGAATTTGGATTGGGAGACCAACCTGGGTAGGTACCACTGAAGTTTACATTGCACTTGGCCAATTCAAATGCACTTTTTAGAGCGTGAGCCAAATCCATTTTGGCAGAATCTACAGAGGAACGTGTTAAGCAGCCTATTTTTACTTCCCCGTTTTTAACTACCACTTTGGCCACATTATTGGAGGTTTCCACTAAATCGGGTATGGCAGCACTCATAGCATATACTCCATTATGTGCCGTATAAATAGCCTGTAACAAGCGTTCTTGCGCACCTAAGCCCATTATTTGCTTGGGTAATTTGGTTTCTTTCAAACCTATCTCCAAGTTTGGTTCTATAAATTTAAGTTCTTCCTTTATAGTTTGTCCCCATGCTTCAAAATCTTTCTTGAAAGCATCTAATTGAGATTTCAACAATACGACCACCGCAACACTTTCTCTAGGGATGGCATTGCGTAAGCTACCCCCTTCAATCTGGGCAATTCGCATCATAAACTGATTGGTACCATTATACAAAATACGGTTCATGATTTTGTTCGCATTGCCCAAGCCTTTGTGTATTTCTATACCACTGTGCCCGCCTTTCAGTCCTTTTACGGAAATTTCTAGACCAACAGTGGCCCTTGGCACCGGTTTTTGGCTATAGGTTCTAGTAGCAGTCACATCGATACCACCGGCACAACCAATATCGATTTCATCATCTTCTTCGGTATCCAGATTCAATAAGATTTCGCCTTGTAAAACGCCACCTTTGAGTCCCATGGCACCGGTCATTCCGGTTTCTTCGTCAATGGTAAATAATGCTTCCAATGGCGGATGCGCAATATCGGTACTTTCTAAAAGCGCCATGATAGCGGCAACACCCATACCATTATCGGCACCTAGGGTAGTTCCCTTGGCCTTTACCCAATCATCGGCAATGAACATTTCAATGCCCTGTTCGTCAAAATTAAAAACGGTATCGTTATTTTTTTGGTGAACCATATCTAAATGTGATTGTAGGGTCACCATTTTTCTATCTTCCATTCCGGGCGTGGCAGGCTTTCTTATGATTACATTACCTACCTCGTCCTTAGAGGTTTCCAACCCGAGAGAATTGCCAAAATTCATCATGAATTCAATTACGCGTTCCTCTCTTTTTGAGGGACGAGGTACGGCATTTAAATCGGCAAATTTGTTCCAGACCGGTTTAGGGGATAATTCTCTTATTTCGTTGCTCATAATCCAATTTTAGGGCACAAAAATACATACTCTCCAATTGGCATGCGTGCATTATTGGTTAATTTTGTGAGAGCTTTGTGTGGTCATCTAGATTTAGATGAATACAAAATTTGAAGTTGAATGTTAAAATTATAACCGATAAGTTTCACTTTGAACAATAAGTTAAAGAATTACATTGCCCTAAGTCTAATTCTTCAGATCATTTTGGTTATGTGGTTGGCGGGACATTCTGATTGGATTGAAACGTACTATAGCAATGGGATTTATCCGTATATAAGTCGGTTTTTTAGAATGTTATTTGGTTGGTTGCCCTTTTCCATAGGGGATTTGATATATGCCACCTTACTAATTCTAGGTTTGACCTACCTCGTACGGCACCGGAAACAAATTAAGTTGAAGCCCTTATTTTTTTTGAGGGATGTAGTGTTGGTATTGTCCGTGTTCTATTTCACTTTCAATTTGGTATGGGGGCTAAACTACTATCGCAAGCCGTTGGCCGAAAATTTTGCTATTAAGGATTCCGTTCAAACCGCCGAAGTACTTAAACTAAGTAAGCAACTGGTGAAGAAGGTAAATCTGCTGCAAGAGGAAATTACTGGCGATACCATCACCATGGTACAGGTGCCATACACCCGAAACGAAATTTTTGAGAAAACAATTGAAGAATACCGTAAAACTTCAAGTCAAACTACTTTCTTGGAGTATAAAAATGCAAGTTTAAAAAAGTCTGTGTTTAGCTTGCTTTCCTGTTATTTAGGTATTGGTGGCTATCTAAACCCTTTTACCAATGAGGCGCAAGTGAATGCTAAGACCCCTGTTTTTAGGTTTCCAGTGGTAGCGGCCCACGAGGTAGGACACCAAGTTGGTTACGCCAAAGAGAACGAAACCAATTTTATTGGCTACTATATGACCATGAAAAGTGAAGATATTTACTTTCAGTACTCCGCTTCTGCCTATGGATTAAGTCACTGCTTAAGTGCTGTAAAACGATATGATGAAGCTGTGTTCAATGAAATTTTTGACGGGGTCAATCAAGGGGTGAGGGAGAATTATAGAGAGCTGTACGAGTTCAACCAAAAGTATGAAAATCCTTTTGAGCCCATATTTAAGTCAATTTTCAATACCTTTTTAAAAGCCAATCAGCAAAAAGACGGTATAGAAAGCTACAGTAAAATTGTGGAGTTGATGGTGGGCTTTCATGAAAAATACCCGCTTTAATAATGGATTTCTTGAAATTGTGTTTAAGTGCTTTTGGTATCGGCAGTTCAGCTTAGCTGTTTTTGCCAATTATAAAAAAGTAACTTTCGCATCCTAAAACATTTCTTGTTTCTTTCGCCTTTCTTTATTTTTAAAACTTTCTTTTTAGAATACGCTCTATGAACAAATCCTTTGCTTTTGTAATCCTTTTAATTCTTGGTATGGGCTTGCTCTCATCCCAAGAATATTTTCCTGATAACACTCAGGTAAAATCCCAAAACAATAATTATACGGCTATAGTTAATGCCAAAATTTATGTCTCACCATCCAAAGTCGTTGAGAATGGTACTCTCTTGATTAAGAAGGGAAAGGTAATGCAAGTGGGAAAATCGGTAAAAATCCCTGCCAACACAGTTAAAATTGATGTAGCAGGAAAATGGATTTACCCTTCATTTATAGATGTTTTCTCAGAATTCGGTGTTGCCAAACCGGAAAAAAGCAAAGAAGGAGGCCGCTCTGCCGAATATGAGCCTTCACGCCAAGGTTATTACTGGAACGACCATATAATGCCAGAATTTGGTGCGGTCAATTCCTTTGTTTATGATGAGTCTACTGCCAAAAATTTACGGGAGGTTGGTTTCGGCGTTGTCAATACCCACCGTCATGATGGTATAGCCCGCGGAACCGGTGTATTGGTAGCGCTCAATGGAAAAGAGGGTGATGCGGAGCGCATTTTAGATGACCGTTCAGCTCAATATTTTTCCTTTAAAAAAAGCATTGCCCACAGGCAGGCCTATCCCACCTCGTTAATGGGAAGTATGGCGCTATTGCGACAAATGTACTATGACGCAGATTGGTATGCTCAAGGAAATAGTGAGACCAAAGACCGTTCTTTGGAGGCTCTTAACAGCAACAAATCTTTGGTACAAATTTTTGAGGCAGGGGATAAGGGCAATGTTCTAAGGGCTGACGGAATCGGGGATAAATTTGGTATTCAATACATTGTTTTAGGCGGTGGGGACGAATATGAAAGAGTGGCCGATATCAAGGCTGCGAATACAATTTTGGTATTGCCCTTAAATTTTCCAGATGCTTATGATGTCTCTAACCCGTATACTACTAAATATGTTTCTTTGGCCGATATGCGAAATTGGAATCAAGCGCCTGCCAATCCAAAAGTTATGGCCCAAAATGGTATTCCGTTTTCCCTTACCCTACACGGACTAAAATCGACCGTAGATTTTAAGGATAAAATTAAGAGGGCCATTGCTTATGGACTTTCAAAGGAAAAAGCCTTAGAGGCATTGACAGTTGTACCCGCCCAGATTTTAGGGAAATCCGAAAGTTTGGGAACTTTGGAAGCGGGCCGCTATGCTAATTTTTTGATTTCTTCCGGCGATATTTTTGAGGATGGAACTTTGTTATACGAAAATTGGGTACAAGGTCAAAAGCACGTGGTCAATGATATCAACCAGAAAGACCTTCGTGGCGATTATGATTTGTCCATTGGAACCGATTCCTTTCAGTTAAGTATTACAGGGGAAGTATTACAGCCAAAGGCAGAAGTAAAAAAGGATACGTTAAAGCTGAACACCAAATTGGAGTATAAGAATGATTGGCTGGTAATGTCATTGGTTAACAATCAAAATGGAGCTACGTATCGTTTAAGTGGAGCAATTACTGAGGATACTAAGAATTTAGAGGGAAAGGCCATCGCATCCAATGGGAGTGAAACCACTTTTAGGGCAGTAAGAACAAAAGCTTTCAAGGCCAAAGAAAAGGACGAGCCGGTAGTTCCGGAAATGGTTCCCGTCACATTTCCCAATATTGCATATGGAAACACTTCCTTGCCAAAACAACAAACCATGTTATTCAAAAATGCCACCGTGTGGACCAGTGAAGATGCCGGTATTTTAGAGCATACAGATGTTTTGGTCAAGAATGGCAAGATAGAAAAAATTGGAAAGGATGTTAAGGCCGGTGGAGCTAAGGTCATCGATGCTACCGGCAAGCACTTAAGTGCCGGTATTATTGATGAGCACAGTCATATTGCGGCCCTTGCCGTAAATGAGGCCGGCCAAAATTCTTCGGCAGAGGTAAAAATGGAAGATGTAGTAGACTATGAAGATAAAGGCATCTATCATGCCCTTGCAGGTGGCGTTACCAGTTTACAGTTACTGCACGGGTCCGCGAATCCTATCGGTGGTCAGTCTGCTATCATGAAGTTGAAATGGGGAGAAAGTCCTGAGGAAATGATTTATAGTAACACCCCCAAATTCATCAAATTTGCTTTGGGAGAGAACGTGAAACAAAGTAATTGGGGTAGTTACAGCCGTTTTCCTCAAACTAGAATGGGGGTGGAGCAGGTTTTCGTCAATTATTTTCAACGGGCTAAAGAGTATATGGAGGTAAAAGCCAAAGGAGAATCTGTACGGTATGATGAAGAAATGGAAACTTTGGCCGAAATTATAAAAGGAGAACGTTTCATAAGTTGTCACAGTTACGTACAGAGTGAAATCAATATGATGATGAAGGTGGCTGAAAAATTCGGTTTTAGGGTCAATACCTTCACCCATATTCTGGAAGGTTATAAAGTAGCTGATAAGATGAAGGAACACGGTGTAGGTGGAGGTACTTTTTCAGATTGGTGGGCTTATAAGTTTGAGGTGAACGATGCTATTCCCTATAACGCGGCCATTATGCATGATCAAGGGGTTACGGTGGCTATCAACAGTGATGATGCAGAAATGATTCGCAGACTCAACCAAGAGGCGGCCAAGACCATTAAATATGGAGGAATGACAGAATTGGAAGCTTGGAAGATGGTAACGATCAATCCGGCAAAACTGTTGCATTTAGACGAGAGAACGGGCAGTATCAAGGAAGGTAAAGATGCAGATTTGGTACTGTGGTCACACAATCCCTTATCTATTTATGCAAAGGCGGAAAAAACTATTATCGACGGTGCTGTTTATTTTGATTTGGAAACCGATAAAAAGATGCGAGAGGCAGTAAAAAAAGAGCGTGCCAAACTGATCAACCAGATGCTTTTGGAAAAACAGGGGGGTAAAAAAACACAACAACCTGCTTTAAAGAAAAAGGAATTGATGCACTGTGATACCGGAAGTTTAAACGACCACCACGAGTAGGAAGGTTTCAGGTAACCAAAAATGAAAAATATAAAGGATATGAAATTAGGAATAACAATATGGGTTGCTCTACTGGTAGTTCAATTTACGGTAGCGCAACAAACGCCGGGTGATAAGCAAAACGAGGCGGTTTATATAGAAGGGGCTACCGCACATCTGGGCAATGGGGAGGTTGTAGAAAACTCCCTAATTATGTTTCAAGAAGGCAAGCTGACCTTTGTTGGAAGTGCCATGACTAAAATTGCTCGAAGGGGAAGAAAAATAAAGGGCGATGGAAAACACGTCTACCCTGGATTTATCGCGCCTAGCACATCTTTAGGATTGGTAGAAATCGATGCAGTGAGAGCCAGTAGGGACCAGGATGAGATTGGAGAAATGATTCCCCATATAAGAAGCTTGATTGCCTATAATGCCGAATCAAAAGTGGTGGAAAGTATGAGGCCCAATGGTATTCTTCTTGGCCAAATTACGCCTCAGGGGGGGCGAATTTCCGGTACTTCCTCCATTGTTCAATTTGATGCTTGGAATTGGGAAGATGCCGCAGTAAAAGCAGATGATGGCATCCACTTAAATTGGCCTTCTAGCTACCATCGTGGCAAGCCAAACGAAAATTACTCAAATCAAATAGCTGAGGTTAAAGAATTTCTGAAGAACTCCTTGGCTTACGGAAAAGCTGATACCAAAGAGCTAAACCCCGCTTTTGAGTCCATGCAAGGGATTTTTAAAGGGGGGCAAAAACTTTATTTAAACGCCAGTGGCGAAAAGGAGATTTTGGATGGAGTAAAAGTTTTGAAAGAAAACGGCGTAAAGGATATTGTTCTGGTGGGTGGATATGAGGCCTACAAAACCATTGATTTTTTAAAATTGAACGAGATTCCTGTGTTGGTAAGGCATACGCATATGTTGCCCCATTCTGATGATGAGGATTATGACTTGCCCTATAAATTACCGGGAATTTTGGTGGAAGCAGGGCTTCTTGTGGGGCTCCAGAATTCGGAAACTTCCAATTTTCAGACAAGGAATTTGCCCTTTTTTGCGGGGCAAACCGTAGTTCATGGTTTGAGTAAAGAGCAAGCTTTGCAGTTGATTACCGGTAATACGGCCAAAATTTTGGGTATTGATAAGGACTTTGGTACGCTTGAAAAAGGTAAAAGTGCTACTTTATTTATCTCCGAAGGCGATGCATTGGATATGAAGGGCAACCGATTGATTCACGCATTTATTGATGGACGGGAAGTCTCTTTAGAAACCCATCAAACGGAACTTTGGAAACGGTATTCGGAAAAATACGAAGGCAAGTAGCAATTAACTTGCAGGGAAAAATGTAAAGGTTTGTCCTTTTTCGAAGACTTTTTCTCCTGTAGGTACTTTTATAAATCCGTGGGCTTGGGCTAAATTGACCAAATCACCCGAGCCATTGCCTTTTATTAAACGGGCATGCAGTTTTGAGCCTTTCCAGTGGGTTTGTACCTGTAAAAATAAGGTCAATGTAGGGTGCGGATTCACTTCTTCTTGCAAGGTCACTTCTATATGGGTAGAAATATCCCCATTCACAACCTTGAGCCACGACAGAAAATAGACGTGATAATTAGCAAATGTAGAAACGGGATTTCCTGGGAATGAAAATACCACGCTGCCTGATTTTTCATGGCGACCAAACCAAAACGGCTTTCCCGGTCTTTGAGCTACCCGGTGAAAAATCTTTTCCACACCCAAACTATTCAATACTTCTGGGATGTAATCAAATTTTCCTTTGGAAACACCACCGCTTAACATCAACACATCAAAATCCTCTAAAACTTGTTTTAGCTTGCTTTCTATGGCTTCTTTAACATCGGGAAGATGTACCAACTCATGTGCTATCCTTTGGTTGGATAAGGCAGCGGAAAGTGAAATTACGTTCGATTTTCTAATTTGATGCGGTTCAGGAGTATCATGTACTTCCACAAGTTCGTTTCCGGTAGAAATTACACAGATTCTGGGAGCTTTTTGAACCAGTACCTGATGCTTGCCCACCGATGCCAAAACCCCTATCACGGCCGAAGTAATTTGGGTCCCTTTTTTTAGGATGACTTCCCCTTTTTCAATATCACTCCCTTGCGAATGGATGTTCTGCCCTTTTTTGGGGGTGGAGGTGATCTTGGCGATGCCGTTTGAAATTTCGGTCTCCTCGTACATGATAATTGTGTCCGCATCGTGGGGTAGAACGGCTCCGGTCATTATTTCCAAACAATGAGAGGCGTTCTCCAATCGTTGTTGGGACAGGCCGGCACTCAGCACTCCCTGTACAGGAAACTCGGTAATTCCCTCTTCAATGGCCCTGTAATTAATGGCAATACCATCTTTGGTAGATCGATTAAAAGGAGGAAAATCCCTATCAGCCATAATGTCTTCTGCCAAAATTCTATGGGTAGAAGAGAGCAGGGGAAGGGTTTCTGTGCCTAACTCGATGGTATGGCTCAGAACCTTTTCAAACGCTTCCTCAAAAGAAATCATAATCTGGGAATATGCGATTAGGCATTTGATTTTTTACGCTTCCACAGCCAGCTACCTACAAAGTAAGCGACCAAGGCGATGATAAAATATTTGAAGTAGGACACGGGTTCACCTTCTCCATTAACCGTTGTAAAAATTCGGTCCCAACGGGGCTTCCAATTAAAAATTCCCTCATTGAAATTATCAACGCTCATCCAAATAAAAATAGGTGTCCCCACAATGTGATTTTCGGGAACATACCCCCAAGCACGGCTATCTTCTGAATGATCCCGGTTATCACCCATCATCCAATAATAATCTTGCTGAAAAGTGTAAGAATCGGTTACTTGGCCGTTCACCTTAATTTGATTGCCGGAAACACTCAAGGTGTTGCCTTCATACTCTGTAATGATTTTTTTGTAAAGGGGAAGCGATTTTAAATCGAGTTTAATCGTTGCCCCTTCCTCTGGAATATAAATAGGACCCATTTGGTCGTAATTCCAAGGGTACATTGGGTTCTGTGGGAAATTGTTATAGCCCGCCACTCCTTTTTCATCCAATTCTTTTACTACGGAATCAATGGAGTTGTTCTTTTTTAGTTCAGCGACCATTTCATCGGTAAGGGCCGCAATACGTTCCCTAGGTGTTTCTTCGGTCATGGCCAAGCCTTGACTTCTAATAACATTGACAGGAATACCGCTAGCTTTGGTGTACAGGGCAATTTTCCCATCCGTAGTACGGTCAGAACCGATAAGGTACTTTCTAATAGCATCAAATTGAGTCTGATTGATAGCTCCGGTGAGATATTTCCGCTGAAAATCCATGACCCCAATTTCTTGCAGTAATTTAGAAGAAACCCCTTTGTTGGCATAAACTGTATAATCATATTGCGGTTTGGCACGATCCGATAATTGCAACTGTTTACCGTCTATATAAACGTAACCATCAATAATTTCAAGGGAATCACCAGGTATACCAACGCAACGTTTAACGTAATTTGATTTCTTGTCGATGGGTTTGTCTACTCCAGCTTCTTTCCTGAAAAATTGGCGAACGGTATCTGCAGGCCAACTAAAGACCACAATATCGTTTCTATCAACCTTTGTAAACCCAGGTAGCCTAAAATACGGTAATTGGGGTTTTTTAAGGTATGATTTGGTTCTAACGATAGGTAATGTATCATGAACCATAGGTGCGGCCACAGTGGTCATGGGCGTTCGTGCCCCATAATGAAACTTGCTTACGAATAAGAGGTCTCCCACACGTAACGTACGCTCCAAAGAAGGAGTAGGTATCACGTAGGGCTGAATAAAATAAGTATGTACCAAGGTAGCGGCTATAACCGCAAAAGCTATGGAGCTTACCCATTCTCCCATGGCAGTGGTAGGGTGTAAACTTCGGTTTTCAATGAATTTTACATCAAGGGCATAATTTACATAATAGATGTAAAAACCAAGGGTTAATATCACGATCCACGTTTCAGCCGTGCTATTTCTGCCAAAACTTCTAATGGTCTCGATCCAGATGATGGGGAACATTAAAAGATTGATAATAGGAATGAACAGCAAGACCGTCCACCAAGTAGGCCTATTGATAATTTTCATCAGAACGATGGCATTGTATACGGGAACTGCTGCTTCCCAAGCCTTTCTACCGGCTTTTACATACAATTTCCACGTGCCTAAAAAATGAATAACCTGAACGATCAGAATAAATAGTAACCACTGTGTAGCGTTCATTTTGAGAGTATTATATCGATTGGTTTAACGCAAATAAGTTCTTTCTTTGGATAATCAATAACAGCTTAACCTAGGTTTAACACATCTTTCATGGTGAAAATGCCTTTTTTTCCCTTGATCCATTCCGCAGCAATAACGGCTCCCAATGCAAAGCCTTCCCTGTTGTGGGCCGTATGCTTTATTTCAATGGAATCTACCTTGCTCGTATAATCTATAGAATGTGTACCGGGAGTCATTCCTATTCTTTTGGCGGTAATGGGAATTTCGTTTTCTGCGGCATTTTCCAATTTCCAACCTTTGTAATCACTGTTGTTTATGATGCCCTCCGCCAAAGTAATGGCCGTACCACTGGGTTCATCCAATTTTCGGGTGTGATGAATTTCTTCCATGGACACTTTATACTGGTCCAAGGACTTCATCATTTTAGCTAAATATTGATTGAGCTCAAAGAAAATGTTCACTCCCAGACTGAAGTTGGAAGCGTAAATAAACGCACTGTCATTATCGGTACATATTTTCTTGGCCTCCTCAAATTTATCAAGCCAACCGGTAGTGCCTGAAATTACGGGAACCTTGTGCTCAAAACATTTGGTAATATTTTCGTAAGCGGCACTGGGCATGCTAAAATCGATGGCAACATCCATTTGAGAAAAATCGATTTCTTTCGTGTCTACCTCAATTTTTGCAACAATTTTATGGCCTCTGTCAAGAGCAATTTGCTCTATCATTTTTCCCATTTTTCCGTATCCGAAGAGTGCTATATTCACCGTTGATGTAGTATTAAAATTTTTATTGAATGGCCCAAAAATAAGGTTTGAAACCCATTTTATAGGCTAATTGTAAGTTTTTGTGCAAAGTGGACGCCATTACCCCTAAAATTTAATAGTCATTGTCATGCCGTAATGCGGTACATTGGCTACGGGGTCTAGGTCAATGTAAGGTTGCATATCAAAACTAAGGTCGTCATCTACATTAAATTGCTTTAAATGTGCATCTACGTTGGCATCAACAATATTGAGGGCATATAGTGCTACAGAAACCAATAAGAGTAAATCGCGATCTCTTTGATATCGTTCTTGTTGGCTCTGAAGGTCGTCCGTTTCCAAATCTGGACCGGAGCCATCACCATTTAGGTCATAAAATTCATCGTCTGTAAAACCGGCCTGTCTTCTTTTGAAAGCTGTCCGAAAACGATCATACCTACTATCATTCCACGTGTATCCATATACGGCTGCACCAATAGCGCCATAGACTAAAGGAACTTTCCAGTAACGTTTGTTGTATACCTGACCCAGACCGGGTAAGACTGCGGAGTAAAATGCAGCTTTACTGGGCGCCAAAGGATTTATGGACCTATTCTTTTTGGTTTTTACAGTATCTACAACCACGATACCCTCTTCTTTCATAGAGGTTTGAAGGGAATCTATTTCTTTTGTAGGTGTCTCTTGTTCTTGGGCAAATGTGCTGCAAACAACCAATGCCCATAAGAACCATATCATTATGGATTTATTCACCAAGTATCAATTTTTTGATTCTTTTGAATTCTTCTTCGGAGTGAAATGGTATGGTTATTTTGCCTTTGCCTTTATCTGTTGCAGAAACGGCAACTTTTACGGATAAACGGTCCGTAAAGGTGTCTGCTCCTTTTTTAACAAAGTCCGGAACGCGTTTTGTTTTTTTGCCTTTGGTATCTTCTGGCCCGGAACGGTATTCCTTTACTCTTTTTTCTGTTTCGCGTACACTTAGGTTCTCACCAACAATTTTTTCGTAAAGAGCAATTTGGTCAGATTTCTTTTCAATATTAACCAATGCCCTGCCATGTCCCATACTTAGAAAACCGTCTCTCATACCGGTTTGGATAATTGGGTCTAAACGTAGAAGCCTTAAATAATTGGTGATGGTAGACCTTTTTTTACCAACACGCTCACTCAATTTTTCTTGGGTAAGTTCAATTTCGTCCATAAGACGTTGGTAGGACAATGCAATTTCAATGGGGTCTAAATCTTGGCGCTGAATATTTTCCACCAAGGCCATTTCCAAGGATTCTTGGTCGTTGGCTATACGAATGTATGCGGGAATGGTCTCAAGTCCGATTAATTTAGAGGCGCGGTACCTGCGCTCACCGGATACTAGCTGGTATTTGTTAAAATCTAGTTTTCTTACGGTAATAGGTTGGATAACGCCTAGCTCCCTAATGGAAATGGCCAATTCTTGTAATGCCTCGTCATTGAAGTTGGAACGTGGTTGAAATGGATTGACCTCAATGGCTTCAACATCCAATTCTACAATGTTGCCCACTACTTTATCGGCATTTTTGTCCGATGCAGATTTAATATCGTTGTCCGGGTCTTTCAATAAAGCCGAAAGTCCACGGCCCAATGCTTGTTTCTTTGTTGCTCTCGCCATTAAGCTATTTCTTTATTTTTCTTGACCACTTCATTGGCCAAGTTGAGATAATTGGTAGCTCCCTTACTACTGGCATCATACTTTATAATGCTCTCCCCATAACTTGGGGCTTCGCTCAAACGTACATTTCTTTGAATAATAGTATCAAAAACCATGTCTGCAAAATGTTTACGAACTTCCTCTACTACTTGGTTGGATAACCGTAAGCGTTGGTCGTACATGGTCAATAGCATACCTTCAATATCTAAGTTGGGGTTGTGTACTTTCTGTACACTCTTGATCGTATTCAATAATTTGCCCAAACCTTCCAAAGCAAAATATTCGCACTGAATAGGAATAATTACTGAATCTGCTGCCGTTAAGGCATTTAAGGTCAATAGCCCTAAGGAAGGAGCACAATCTATTAAAATATAATCATAGGTATCACGAAGTTCGGAAATGGCCTTTTTCATCATATATTCCCGGTCGTCCTTGTCCACAAGCTCAATTTCAATGGCAACCAAATCTATATGTGCCGGTATCAAGTCAAGATTAGGAGAATCCGTTTTTATGATGGTTTCCTCTGCTTTTTGGGTCAATTCCAAGAGCTGGTAAGTTCCCAATTCAACCTCTTCCACATCAATTCCTAAGCCCGAGGTAGCGTTGGCCTGAGGGTCTGCATCAATAAGAAGAACCTTTTTTTCCAACACCCCAAGGGAGGCCGCTAAGTTAACGGTAGTAGTGGTTTTACCCACTCCGCCTTTCTGGTTTGCTATAGCAATTATCTTGCCCATTATTCGTGATTGTTAGAGGGTAAAAATACGATTATTTACAATGTGATTGAAACCATTTTGTTAACACAAGGTGAATAACCGAGGTATTTTGCGTTAAAGTTGGTTAAGTAAAAAGATATTCGATGAAGTACAGTCCTGGAGTTGATTAAAACGTTACTCTTCGTTTTTTACTTGTAAACTATCTTCATACTCAATTAGGTAAATTTCCTCGTTTTTTTTCTTTAGATAATATTTTTCCCGGGCAAATTTTTCCAATTCATCAGGATCGGACAGTTTTTCCAGTATTTTCTTGTCCTTTGCAATCTCTTGCTTCAGGAATTCCTGTTGTTTTTCAAGCTTGTTGATTTCTTTTTTGAGCTCTAGGTGAATCAACAAGGAATTGGTATCAAAAAAAAGCATCCATATAACAAAAACCGTTGCTACCAAGATGTACACATTGGTAAGCAGGCTAAACCATTTCTTTTGTCTTAATTCTTTAAGGCCCATTTAAACTAGGTTAATTTCTCATTGATAATTGTTTTTACAATGTCTATGGCCACGGTATTGTATTTGTTATTGGGTATGATGATGTCTGCATATTCTTTACTGGGTTCAATAAATTGAATATGCATTGGCTTAATACTACTTTGGTATTTTTCTAAGGTTTCATCTAAATTCCAGCCGCGTTCATTTACATCGCGTTTTAATCGTCTAATGAGGCGTTCGTCAGAATCAGCATGAACAAAAATCTTAATGTCCATCATTTTTCGTAATCGGGAATTGGTTAAAATCAAGATGCCCTCCACAATTAAGACCTTGGTTGGGTGAACCGGTACGGTTTTGTCCGTACGATTGCATTCTAGAAACGAATACACAGGTTGCTTCACCGAATGCCCGTTTTTAAGTTTTACCAAATGTTTTTCCAATAGTTCAAAATCAATGGAATGGGGGTGGTCAAAATTGGTCTTTCTCCGTTCTTCCAATGGTAAGTGGGACAAGTCGTTATAGTAAGAATCTTGTGAAATAACGCCCACTTCCCCTTCGGGTAGTTCATCTATAATTTGATTGACCACTGTGGTTTTTCCACAACCGGTTCCTCCAGCAATCCCTATAATCAGCATTCCAAGTAATTTTTTGACAAAAATACATATTTGAAGTGCAAATGGGTACAATTCTGTAAAACGTTGTTGGCATGCTCATGCTTCATACTTATATGCCTAATTTTGTACCATGCAAAATGAGAATGTAAAACCTAATTTTGAGTTCATTGCGTTAATGGCATCCTTGATGTCCATTGTGGCATTGGCCCTAGATGCTCTTTTGCCGGCATTATCTCAGGTAGGTGAATCCATCAACAGTTTTGATGCCACTGATAACCAGATGCTTATTACCATGATTTTTTTGGGATTGGGCATTGGTCAACTCTTTTTCGGTCCGCTTTCTGATAGTTACGGAAGAAAACCCATTGTATATGCTGGTTTCATACTTTTTGCCTTGGGTAGCGCTGTTTGTTTGTTGGCGCCCAATTTGACCATTATGATCATAGGAAGAATGATTCAGGGAGTAGGTCTTTCGGCACCCCGAAGTATCGCAATTTCAATCATAAGGGATACTTACAAAGGGGATTATATGGCCCGAATCATGTCTTTTGTAACGGCCTTTTTTATATTGGTTCCTGTAATTGCACCCGCTACCGGAAAGTGGATTATGGATGCTTTTAACTGGCAGGCCATATTTTATGTGCAGCTGTTTTTTGCAGTAATTATTTGTATTTGGTTCTGGAAACGACAACCGGAAACCCTAAAACCTATTTATAAAATTCCGTTTTCTTTAAAAGTTTTTAAAAACGGGACCTTGGAATTTATCAAATACCGGGAGACCGTTGCATTTACCTTTACTTCCGGATTTATTACCGGGGCTTTTTTGGTCTACCTAAGCGGTTCTCAACAGGTATTTGAGGAACAATATGGTCTGGTAGAATCCTTTCCCTATATTTTTGCGGGATTGGCGGTTTCCATTGGGCTGTCTACACTATTAAACGGGACACTGGTCATGCGTTTTGGAATGCGACGGTTGGCGCTTATGGCCTTGACCGCCTTTTGTGCTATTGCGCTGTTATACGTTTTGGTTTTCTGGAACCAACCTAATCCATCGGTATTTGTTTTGGTATCATTTCTTTCGCTACAATTTTTCTGCTTAGGTTTTCTTTGGGGAAATTTTAGATCCATTGCTATGGAACCCATAGGTCATATTGCAGGAATTGGAGCTGCCATTAATGGCTTTGTTTCCACAGTGATTGCAGTGCCCATCGCCAGTTTTATCAGTCAGTATGTGATAGATAGTGTGTGGCCTATGTTTTTAGGTTTGGCCGTTTGCGGACTTATTTCCTTGGCCATTATGTTGGCCGTTACGAAAAAGAAAGTCGCTGCGAGATTTTCTAGGGGATAATAAAAAAGGCTCTCGCCTTTAAGACAAGAACCTTTGAATTATTTCGTCACGTTAATTTAAAGCGCTCCGTTGATGATTTCTTCTACTACTTCCGGATTAAGAAGGGTTGAGGTATCACCTAGGTTAGAGGTATCCTTAGAGGCGATTTTACGTAAAATACGTCTCATAATTTTACCACTTCGTGTTTTTGGCAATCCAGATACAAATTGGATTTTGTCCAGTTTGGCAATAGGGCCAATATGTTCTGTGATTTGTTGATTGATTTCCTTTGCCAGATTTTCCCTGTTTCTGCTTTCCCCAACTTCCTTGAGAATAACATAACCATACAGGGCATTTCCTTTGATATCATGGGGGAAACCAACAATGGCACTTTCCGCCACGGCCGGATGTTCGTTAATGGAATCTTCAATAGGAGCCGTTCCTAAGTTATGACCTGAAACAATCACCACATCGTCTACGCGACCTGTTATTCGATAATATCCAACAGCATCCCTAAAGGCGCCATCCCCTGAAAAATACATGTCTTTATAAGCGGAAAAATACGTATCTCGGTAGCGATCGTGGTCTCCCCAGATTGTTCTGGCTATTGATGGCCATGGATATTTGATGCAAAGCCTACCGGAAACCTGTTTTCCTTTTAGTTCCTTCCCTTCTTCGTCCATTAAAGCTGGTTGAATGCCAATAAAGGGCAAGGTCGCGTAGGTAGGAGTAGTGGGTGTCACATAGGGGATAGGTGTAATCATAATACCTCCGGTTTCGGTTTGCCACCAGGTATCGACAATAGGGCTATTTTTCTTTCCAACATTGGTATTGTACCAGTGCCAGGCTTCCTCATTAATGGGTTCCCCAACGGAGCCTAACACTTTTAATGAAGATAGGTCGTATTTATCAATAAACTCTAGATTTTCTTTTGCCAAAGCCCTGATTGCCGTTGGTGCGGTGTAAAACTGAGTGACCTTGTGTTTTTCTACAACTTCCCAAAATCTTCCAAAATCAGGGTAGGAGGGCACACCTTCAAACATGACGGTTGTGGCACCGTTGGCCAAGGGTCCGTAAACAATATACGAGTGTCCTGTAATCCAACCAATATCGGCCGTACACCAATATACATCTTCCTCACGGTATTGAAAAACATTTTTAAATGTATAGGCCGAGTAAACCATATAACCGCCGGTGGTATGTACCATTCCTTTTGGTTTTCCGGTAGACCCGGAAGTATAAAGAATAAAAAGTGGGTCTTCGGCATCCATAATTTCAGCCACACAATCCGCGTAAGCTTCATCTAAAAGAGGTTGCAACCAATGGTCGCGCCCATCTTTCATAGGAATATCGGTATTGATTCTTTTGGCGACCAATACACTTTTTACACCAGGGCAATTGTCCAACGCCTTATCTACAATACCTTTTAAATCAATAGTTTTAGATCCGCGGTACGAACCATCAGAAGTAAGTACAATTTTACAGTCACTATCATTGATTCTTGCGGCCAACGCACTAGAGGAGAATCCTGCAAAAACTACGGAATGTATAGCTCCAATACGTGCGCAGGCCAAAACGGCCACTGCGAGCTCTGGAATCATGGGTAGGTAGATACAGACCCTATCTCCTTTTTTTACACCTTGGTCCAAAAGCACGTTGGCCATTCTACAGACTCTTTCGTGCAAATCGCGGTAAGTGATGTGCTGTGCTTCTTCATTGGGGTCATTGGGCTCAAATAAAATAGCCGTTTTATCGCCTCGGGTTGGTAAGTGCCGGTCGATACAGTTTTCGGTTATATTTAATTTTGCGCCTTCAAACCACTTTATTTCAGGTTTTGAAAAATCCCAACTAAGAACATTGTTCCATTTTTTTCTCCAGACAAAATGCTCTTCGGCAATTTCTTCCCAGAATGCTTCCGGATTTCTAACGGACTTTCGGTAAACTTGAAAATACTCTTCTAGGTGTTTGATGTGGTAATTACTCATTCGTGTGCTCTATTTCTCTAAAATTAAATAAAAAATTAATGTGATGACGCCTCTCCGGCACCACTTGGTATTCTAATATCTTCTACTATTTCTTGTACATCTTCCGGTGGTGGGGGGGTGAATTTCATGATGACGATGGAAATGATAAAATTCACCAGCATTGCAACGCTGCCAAAACCCTCCGGTGAAATACCGAACCACCAGTCTTTTTCAAGGGAAGCAACGGCTTCTTTACCCCCGTCGAAAATTCCAAACTTAAATTTCAGCATGTAAAAAATCATCAGTGAAATTCCAATGACCATGCCCGCAATAGCACCTTCCTTGTTCATTTTTTTGTAAAATATGCCCAGAACAATAGCCGGAAAAAAAGAGGCTGCGGCCAACCCAAATGCCAAGGCGACAACCGCAGCTACAAACCCGGGTGGATTGATGCCAAAATAGCCTGCAATAACCACTGCAACGGTAGCAGCGCCTCTCGCGGCCCAAAGTTCTCCCTTTTCGGAAATAGTGGGGACAAATACTTTTTTGATCAAATCATGGGATACCGATGCGGAAATTACCAAAAGTAACCCTGCAGCCGTAGAAAGGGCAGCCGCCAATCCTCCGGCAGCCACCAAAGCTATGACCCAAGGGGGCAAATCCGCGATTTCCGGATTGGCCAATACCATGATATCACGGTCTACGGTCAACTCATTTTTGGTAGCATCTGCCACATATTGAATTTTGCCATCCCCGTTTTTGTCCTCAAATGCCAATAGACCCGTAGTTTCCCAATTTTTGAACCATTGAGGCATGGAGGCATATTCTTTATTGCTCACCGTATTAATCATATTGGTTCTGGCAAAAACAGAAACTGCAGGGGCGGTGGTATATAAAATGGCAATTAGTAAAAGAGCCAATCCGGCCGATTTTCGAGCGTCTTTCACTCTTTTTACCGTAAAAAACCGGACAATCACATGGGGCAATCCTGCCGTACCCACCATCAATGCCAATGTAATCATGAATACGTCAATTGTAGATTTTTTGCCATCGGTGTATTCGGCAAAACCTAGTTCGGTCGAGAGTCCGTTTAACTTGTCCAATAAGTACATGCCCGAGCCGTCATTTAATTGGGATCCCATACCTAATTGAGGAATGGGATTTCCGGTCATTTGAATGGATATAAAGATGGCAGGCACCATAAAGGCAAAAATCAATACACAATACTGTGCTACTTGAGTATAGGTGATGCCCTTCATTCCTCCTAAAACGGCGTAAAATAGAACGATGACCATACCAATGATCACTCCGGTATTGATATCTACTTCTAGAAATCGTGAAAAAACGACGCCTACACCACGCATTTGCCCGGCAACGTAGGTAAAAGACACAATTAGGGCACAGATGACCGCTACAATACGAGCGGTTTTGGAATAATAGCGGTCGCCAATAAAATCGGGAACAGTGAACTTCCCAAACTTACGCAGATAGGGGGCCAATAGCAGAGCCAATAACACATAACCGCCTGTCCACCCCATAAGGTATACCGAACCGTCATAACCGGCAAAGGAGATGATTCCGGCCATGGAAATAAACGATGCGGCGGACATCCAATCAGCTGCGGTGGCCATTCCGTTCGCAAGGGGAGAAACGCCTCCACCTGCTACATAAAAGTCATTTGTGGAACCGGCTCTTGACCAAATGGCAATGCCAATGTATAGTGTAAATGTAATACCTACGAGAAGGTACGTCCAGGTTTGAACATCCATAGTTTAAGTTTTTGGTTAGCCTTTTCAAAAAAGGTGGTTGGTGTAATTATTCGTTGTAGCCGTATTTTTTGTCCAAAGAGTTCATTAGGCGTACGTAGACGAAAATGAGTACAACAAAAACATAAATTGAACCCTGTTGGGCGAACCAAAACCCCAATTCAAAGCCTCCCATTTTAATCTGGTTGAGGGCATCTTTAAAAATAATGCCTGCGCCATAGGAAACCGCGAACCATATTGCCAGAAGAATGAACAGATATCTAACGTTTTCGCGCCAGTAGGCACTGGCCTTTTTTTGTTTGTCGGACATTGAGATAGTAGCGTTTAAGTTGTAAGCTACTAATATAACGATTTCGAATGTTTTAATTCGGTAAAAACACCACTCCGCTCGAAGAATCTCTTTTTGCTCCGGTGACCGAACTAAGAACGTTGATATCGTTTTCTAATCGTAGAGCGCCCATTAATGCAAAAACAAGGGCTTCTTTAAATTCGATGAGTTTTTTTTCAGGAACCACCACTTTAGTGGTGCTGCCCAATTTTTCTTGTAATACTTCCAATAAGTAATCATTGAGCGCTCCACCGCCCGTAACAAAAAGGGTCTGATCGGTGGACACTGAATTTTGCTTAATTTGAATGGCTACCTGTTCGCAGACATGGTGAATACTTGTACAAAGTAAATTGGCCATGCTATCATTGGTCTGGTCTACAATGGGGACCACTTTGTCAACAAACCATTCAAAACCGATGGATTTCGGGTAGGGTAGACCGTAAAACTCCAAATCGTTCAATTGTTGCAACATGTTGGCATTGACCACTCCGCCACGAGCGAGCATACCGCCTTTATCATACTCCAAACCTTCCTTTTGGGTGAT
This sequence comes from Euzebyella saccharophila, assembly GCF_014855495.1. GTDB lineage: Bacteria > Bacteroidota > Bacteroidia > Flavobacteriales > Flavobacteriaceae > Euzebyella > Euzebyella saccharophila. The sequence goes on from NZ_JACYFJ010000005.1 coordinate 91,538, forward strand.
ATGGTTGAGAATCATGTTGGCTAAGCCAATATCATAGGCAATTCTTTTTCCTTTTTTTTCAAAGGACACATTGCTGATGCCGCCCAAATTGAGGCAGAAATCATAATCGCCAAAAAACAATCGATCGCCTATAGGTACAAGCGGGGCTCCCTGGCCGTTGAGCGCGATATCATTGGTGCGAAAATCACAGACCGTTTTCACCCCTGCAGCATTCGCCAAATGTTGTCCCGAACCAATTTGAAAAGTAAGTCCGTTTTCAGGTTGATGATGAGTGGTGTGCCCGTGACTGGCAATGGCGTCAACTTCTAGCTGCTTATCTTGGATAAATTGCAAGGTTTGTTCGCCCAGCCAAGTACCATATGCATTATGAAATACTAGAAGTTCATCGGCCTTCAGGTAAATGGAGTTTTTTAATTTTTCCTTCATTTCCTTGGAATAGGAAATGCTCATGGTTTCCGCTATTTCAAAATTAAAAGCTCCTTCTTTTTCTTGAATGATGCAATACGCCAAATCCAAACCATCCAGCGAAGTGCCTGACATTAAACCGATTATCTTGTGAGTTTTCATCATCTTATTTTTCAATGGTTACCGGAAGTTTCCCAACTGCTTGGTGTTCTCCTAAGAAATGTTGTTGCGCTACTTCTTGAAACTCTTTAAAATCTTGGTAGGCTATGACCACCGCCTTTGCCTTTTCCACTTGCAAATGGTTCAAAACATAAGGGTTTCCAAAAAGATATAAAACCGTATTTCCTGAAGCTAAAAGCAAATTGATTTTCTCTAATTCTTCCACAGAAAAACCAAAATTGTTATTAGGTTTTATTTGTGGCGGAAATAGTGCTAGCAAAAGGTTTTCATCCTTGAAAGCCTGAAAATCCAAAATGTTGTTGCAGTTTTCAAAGGATAATCCGTTTAAAAAAGAGGTCGCCTTTTCAGGGCGATTGCAAACTATTTGAAATCCCTCTTTTCTAAATTGCTCCATATCAGAGACGTTTCCCTTATAAAGAGTGATACTTTTTTTGGCAATAGCGGTGTTGAGGGGAGAAGCATCAGTTAAGCTAACTTCATTATCAACATGGCCAAAGGCCTTTTCTTTTAAAATATATACCCTATGAAAACTTTCTTCAATTTGTTCTTCGGAAGCGTTTTTTAGGATTTTTTCAATGCCTTCCATCGTATTTTCGGCAAAACAGAGAATATCGTTTCCGGCATCAAAAGCTAGCCATTCCAATTTTCCTTTCTCAGGATAGTTCTTAGAAACGGCATGCATGTTCAAGGCATCTGAAATAACCACGCCCTCAAAGCCCATTTCGTTTCTAAGCACACCTTTGATAATTTCTTTTGAAATGCTACTGGGTATGTTTTTGTTCCCTGCCAATGCTGGAACCGAAAGATGCCCTACCATCACAGCTTCTGCACCTTCATCAATGAGTTTTTGAAAGGGATAAAGCTCATTTTGAATCAACGCTGCTTTGCTTTTATCAATATGTGGAAGCCCTAGGTGGGAATCCGTGGCTGTATCTCCATGCCCGGGAAAATGTTTAATACTTACAGGAACACCTTCACTTTGGGCTCCTTTTGCATAGGCCAAAGCCTTTTGGGTAACCAAATTTCTGTCCTCTCCGAAGGAACGATAACCTATTACCGGATTGTTGGGATTGTTGTTAATGTCTACAACAGGGGAGAGGTTCCAATGGATACCGGCTGCTTTGCAGTCTTTTGCTATATTTTTACCTACCTGAAAGATAAGTTCATCATCTTGAATGGCACCTAAAGTTATGGCATAAGGGTATTGTGGTGTGTTTTCTATACGCATGGCCAGGCCCCATTCTGCATCAATCGCAATCAATAAGGGCGTCATGGAAACTTTTTGATACCGTTGGATGAGGTTTTTCAGGGAATTGAAACTCTGCTCGTTCTTTACTATTTTTTTCTTTCCTTCAAAATTGGTAGCGGCACTGGCCCTACTGTGGAAGAAGCAGATACCGCCGACCTTACCTTCGGTAATCAATTTTTCCAAAGCTTGAATTTCTTCTTCGGTATCATTGATGAAGGCAGCGGGCATAAAAAGCTGACCTACTTTTTCTCTTAGCGTCAAATTTTTAATATTGATGGTAGCTACATCAGTCATTGGCAGTAGACGATTTTTTCCCGAAATCTGGGGGATATTGTAAATATTTTAAAAGTAAAAAGGCAGGTAGGGCAGAAATGACCACCCAAATGAAAAAACCATCATAACCCAACCAGTTTTGTACGGCCCCACTGATCATGCCCGGTAGCATGGCACCTAGGGCCATAAATCCGGTAGCGATGGCATAATGGGATGTCTTTGAGGCTCCTTCTGCTATGTAGATGAGGTACATTAAGAATGCGGCAAAGCCAAAGCCGTAACCAAATTGCTCAAAAGCCACGGTAGCAACCACAAAAACAAGGCTTTTTGTTTGGGTAACTGCCATAATCGCGTAAAGCACATTGGGGACATTTAAGGAAAGCATCATAGGGAGCATCCATTTTTTGAGACCATCCCTTGAAATGAGAATCCCCCCTAAAATACCCCCAGCCGAAAGGGTAATTAGGCCCACGACCCCATAAATAATACCCACGTTTTCCGTGGAAATGGCCAGTCCGCCTTCGGAAAGGTCATCCAACATAAAGAGCTGTGCCACTTTTGCCAATTGAGATTCACCTAACCGGTAGGTTAAAATAAAGGCCAATGCCACGGCAATATTCGGTTTTTTAAAAAAGGAGGTAAAAACCTCTAAGAAAGCCTTTGGTTTTTCCGTTTCTATTTCTAGGGAAGATTCAAATTTAGGGGTAGTAAAAAAGTTGATGACCGTTAATAGCAGCATCAAAAGACCGGTGATAATCATGGTATAGCTCCATGCCTTGGTATTGTCTCCATACATTTCTTCCAAATAGCCGGCCAAAACAACGATGAGTCCGCTACCGGTAACCATGGCCAAGCGATAGAAGGTGCTTCTGATTCCCACGAAAAAGGACTGTTTTTTTTCAGAAAGTCCAATCATATAATAGCCATCAGAGGCAATATCGTTCGTAGCGGAAGCAAAGGCCGCTACCCAAAAGCAGGCCAAGGTGGTTACAAAAAACATTTGTGTGGGAACTGTGAGCCCAACGGCCAAAAACATGACGGCAATAAGTAGTTGCATTACCAAAAACCAATTTCTCTTGGTACTTTTTAGGTCTACCACGGGGCTCCAAATAGGTTTTAGCACCCAAGGCAGGTATAAAAGACCGGTGTAAAGGGTAATATCCGTATTGTTGATGCCCAACTGCTTGTACATGATTACGGAAACCGATGCAATTATTACGTTGGGAAGTCCTTCTGCGAAATATAACGGAGGAACCCAGCCCCAAGCCCATTTGTCTTTTTTAATCATGTAAAATGCTTTAGTTTAAAAGTAGGGTTTTAGGTTCACTTTCCTTTCCATACTTATCTAAAAAAGTATAGCTAATTTTCTTTCTACCCTTTAAATCAGAAATTAGAATCTCAATATATTCGGGATTGGTAATAAAGGGCTTTGCAATAATATTTTTAGGGCGGAGGGTTTCCTCTTGGCTTTTTTCTGATTTGTAAACCACCCATTGCTTTGCAATGCTGAGGTTTTTAAAATAAAACCTGATTGTATTGCCTACATATGCTTTTGAAATATATTCAGGATGGTTATTAGTAGGTGTTTCTTTACTGGTCATTGGCGTTAAAGCATCTTGAGCATAGAAGTTTCTCTTTAGGATGCGTTCGTGCTTTTTCTTTTTTTCCTTCAGGCTTTTTGCACTAAAAAAGACGTTACCATCTACATTTTCGTTTTTACGCGCGTATAGAATTTGATCAGGAAGTTCTTTTTTACGGTTCCAGGCCTTGTCGCTGTTATTTTCAATCTTGTAAGGCCCGTTTCCGATATAAAGTTGGGTATTGGTGCTATTTTCACTCCACCAATCCACTAACTTTTTATGAGAGGCAACACTGAGTTCCATACTCCAATACAGTTGCGGCACAATGTAATCCAACCATCCTTTTTCCATCCACAACAAAGGGTCGGCATATAGGTTTTCATACGTTGTTTGCCCTGCTTGGGTGTCGGAACCTCTCGGATCCGTGCTTTTGTTTTTCCATACCCCGAACGGACTCACGCCAAATTGCACCCATGGTTTATTATTTTTAGTGACTTCAAAGCTTTTTTTGATGAGGGAATCCATATTGCTTCGGCGCCAATCCTCTAAATTCTGACCCGGGAGTTGGTATTTTTGATAGGCGAGGGAGTCATTGAAAATTTCGTCTTTAATAGTGTAGGGATAGAAATAATCGTCGTAGTGAATACCATCAATCTTGTAGTTGTTGACCAATTCGGTAATGATGGAAGCCATATGGTCTTGTACTTCCGGCAGACCGGGGTTGTAGTAATATTTTTTACCATATTTGATCATCCAGTTAGGATGTTGATAAAAATCATGGTCAGCAGCAAGGTTTAAGGTATCTAGATTAAAGGTAGCCCTATACGGATTGAGCCATGCGTGAAACTCCATTCCGCGTTTATGGGTTTCTTGAACCATCCAAGTTAAGATATCCTCGGAGCTATCTTTGGGCGCTTTTCCTTCCTCTCCTGTTAGGTAGCGGGACCAAGGGGCAAAGTCTGATTTATAAAAAGCGTCCCCGGCTGTTCTAACTTGAACAATGGCCGCATTAAACTTTAATTCTTCATAGTAATCCAAAAGATCAAGATAATCCCTCTTCTTTTTGGCGATTTCATCATTTGGATTTTTTGGCCAATCGATATTGACCACGGTAGCTACCCAAAACCCTCGAAATTCACGTTTGGGTTGCGGTCCTTTTTTGTATGCGGAACAGGAGGTAATTAATCCTGCAAGAAAGAGATATGTAAGTAGTCTAGTAGTCATAAAAAATAAAAAGGCCTATTGTTTAAGATAGGCCTCTTTTGATATAGGTGGTTGTTTAGTTTACTTCATAGCGAACAAAGGCTTCGATTGCAGCATAATCCGAAAGCCCTAAAGCTCTGTATTTTTGTGCAGTATCTTTGTTTCTTTCTTCGGCTCTCATCCAGAACTCCCTAGCATCATCCCCTTGGAACATCACCCCGTCTTTTTGGGATTGGTGGCAGAAAATGGCATAACGCTTTTTCAATACTTGGTCCGGACTCATAGGAACGGCCATCTCAATCTCGTGAATATCCCATTCGTGCCAAGCACCACGATATAACCATAACCAACAATCTTTCATAAAAGGTTCCGATTTTAATCTTCTCATGGCCTCAAATACGGCATCCAAACAAACCTTATGTGTTCCGTGAGGGTCAGCTAAGTCCCCTGCGGCGTAGATTTGATGTGGTTCTACCTCTTTGATGATATTCATCATTATTTCGATATCCGCGTCGGACAGGCTATTTTTTTTAATGGTCCCTGTTTCGTAAAAAGGAAGGTCCAAGAAGTGTACGTTTTCATCCGGAAGTCCCAAGTAACGGGTTGCCGCATAGGATTCTCCTCTTCTAATATTGCCTTTTAGTTTTCTTACTTCAAGGGTATCAAAACTACTTTCTTTCTTAGCCTTGATATCGTCTATCAATTTTTGCGCTTCATCAGAATAATTAATTCTTTTTGCTATACCGGCGTAACGTAGGGCATCTGCATCGGAAACGGCAATATTTCCAGAAGTCTGGTAGGCCACATGAACCTCATGGCCTTGCTCGATTAGCCTATCAAAAGTACCTCCCATAGAAATAACATCATCATCTGGGTGCGGACTAAAAAGTATCACCCTTTTCTTTGCGGGTTCCGCTCTTTCCGGTCTGTTGGTATCATCGGCATTTGGCTTTCCACCAGGCCATCCCGTAATGGTGCGTTGTAACCTATTGAACATGTTTATATTAAGGTCGTAAGAATCTTGGGTCGCCAATAATCCGGACATACCGTTGTCATTGTAATCTTTGTCCGTTAGGCTAAGAATGGACTTGTTGGTCTGCTCACATAACCAAACAATGGCTTTAGATGTAAGGCTTTCCGTCCAATCCAAGGATTCATCTACAAGCCAAGGAGTCTTGTTTCTGGTCAACTGGCTGCCGGCTCCTGTATCCAGAACAAACGTACAGTTTTTATGCTCCTGTAAATAGGTAGCGGGAACTTGAGAAGAGATTTCGCCTTCTACCGTTTTTTTGATGATATCCGCTTTGTTTTCGCCCCAACCCAATAAAACGATTCTTTTGGCGCTTCTTACCGTGGCTATACCCATAGTAATGGCTTTTCTAGGTACGTTGTCTATACCTAAAAAAGCGGGGGCAGCATCTACTCTGGTGATGTGGTCAAGTGTAATGACCCTAGTGCCGGAGTTGTAGTGGGAACCAGGTTCATTAAATCCAACATGTCCGGTACGACCAATCCCTAATAATTGAAAATCAAGGCCCCCGGCCTTCTTTATCGCCTTTTCGTATGCCAAGCAATAGTCGATTACGTCATCACCTTGAATGGTACCATCTGGAATGTGAATGTTTTCCTCAGGTATGTCTATATGATTGAATAAGTGTTCGTGCATAAAGTACCAATAGCTTTGGCGATTTTCCTTTTCCATGGGAAGGTACTCATCCAAGTTAAAAGTGATAACATTGGAGAATGTCAATCCTTCTTCTTTGTGCATGCGAACCAACTCCTCATAAACTCTAATAGGAGAGGAGCCTGTAGCAAGTCCTAGAACACAGTTTTTATTTTCCTTTTGCTTTTTTCTGATGAGAGCAGCAATTTCCTCAGCGACCTTTATGGATGCTCTGTTGGAGTCCGAAAAAATAACATTGTGAATTTTTTCAAATCTAGTCTCTTCAAATTGACCTACAGGTCTATATTCAATTGAAGATCCGTTTTTTTCGAGAATTGTTTTCATTTTAAGATAGTTCTTTTGGTAGAGGTTTAAATCCATGCAAATATAGGCATGAAAATCGATATTTTGCTGTTTTTTGCTTTTTAAAATGCTGTTTTTTGCATTTTTAATGATTTGTTAACTTCAAGGTAGAAAAAAACGGCATTCAATATAATTACCTATATTTGTCCCCGAAAAATTAAGAATTCCATGACGCTATGTTAAAGGAAGAGCGGCAACAGACCATACTCAACGAGGTTGAACTTCACAACCGGATCCTGCTTACGGATATTGCCGAAGCACTTGACGTCTCTATTGACACCGTTAGAAGGGATGTAAAGGAGTTGGATTCTGAAAATAAGCTGCGAAAAGTACATGGCGGCGCTATTTCCTTGGGTTTTACGGTCAATAGTACACGGAACCAGAACGTCTATAGGCTTGAGGAAAAAAATATTATCGCACAAAAGGCTTTGAGTTTATTAAAACCGGGCTCGGTTATTTTTATTGATGGTGGTACCACCTGCTCTGAGCTCGCAAGGCTTATGCCCCATAACCTCGAAATCACCTGTTTCACCCATAGCTTGCCGGTAGCATCAGAACTGTTGAACAAACCCAACGTAAACGTCATCATCGTTGGGGGGCAGGTATCCAGTGAATCACAGACCACCATTGGGGCCAACGCTATTCATAACCTGTCCGAAATCAGGGTAGATTTTAGTTTTATAGGTACAGGTTATGTAGATTCCTTTTACGGACTCACAGAATTTGACTGGGATATTGTACAAGTAAAAAAAGCAGTGATAAAAAGCTCTAAAAAAACGGTACTTTTATCCATTTCGGAAAAATTGAATTCGCAACACCGTTATAAAACCTGTGATATAAACGCCATCAATACGATGATTACCGAATTGAATCCAACGGATGCCTTATTGAATTCATTTAGAAACCACGATATACATATTTTATAAATAGCCATGACTTACACCAAAATTACTGAATCTCCTTCCAATCATGACCATTTGGAGCAATTGGATACCTTATCCATCCTCAATAAAATGAATGAGGAAGATCAAAAAGTGGCCATAGCTGTAGAAAAGGCCATTCCTCACATTACCCAATTAGTTGATGGACTTGCCGAACGCTTTGAAAAAGGGGGGAGGTTATTTTATATTGGTGCGGGAACCAGTGGAAGATTGGGTGTTTTGGATGCTTCCGAGATACCACCAACCTACGGGTTGCCCCATACCAGGGTCATTGGTATTATAGCTGGCGGCGATAAGGCCATTAGAAAATCCGTGGAAAATGCAGAGGACGATACGGAACAAGCTTGGAAAGACCTAATGGAGCATGATATAAACGAGTTGGATGTGGTTGTAGGAATAGCCGCTTCTGGCACTACGCCCTACGTACTTGGCGGAATAGCCGAAGCTAAAAAGAATGGTCTTTTGACAGCGGGTATCACCAATAACCCAGGTTCACCCTTGGCCACTTCTGCCGATATTCCTATTGAGATGAATGTTGGACCGGAGTTTGTAACTGGGAGTACGAGAATGAAAAGTGGCACTTCGCAAAAACTTGCCCTCAATATGATTTCAACTGCCTTGATGATCCGTATCGGTAGGGTAAAAGGCAATAAAATGGTCAACATGCAATTGAGTAATAACAAACTTGTGGACAGAGGAGCAAGGTATGTGGCCGAAGGTCTTCAAATACCTTATGAACAAGCAGAATTATTACTTAGAAAGCACGGCTCTGTAAAAGCGGCCATTGACGCAGGGGTATAAATTTTACTTTTCTACTCTCGCAACTTCGTCCGTAGTGACAAAATGGTCGGACCAATTGCCCCATGAATTTAAAATATAATTCATGACATCGGCAATTTCCGAATCATCCAATCCCATGGGGGCCATCACGTTGTTATAGGTAACGCCGTTGACAACCATTTCTCCCTGCTGTCCATACTTGATCCCTCTAATGCTTGCCTCTCTATTATTTTTAAGATAATCTGACTGGGCCAAAGGAGGGAAGGTATTGGCAACGCCTTTTCCATCTTCAAGATGACAGGTAACGCAAAAATCCATATATACCATCTCTCCTCTAAGCATACTTTCTTCTAAATCCGCTTCTTGCCCAAATATTGAGACTGTGCCAATACAGAAGAAAAGAATAACGAGGGGGAATACTCTTATGACCATTACTACGGAATAACTACTTTTTAATTATTAGGAACCAATTTATAAATTCCTTTACCTTCAACAGCAACATAAATAAGACCATCAGGGCCTTCCTTTACGTCTCTAACTCGACCAATTTCGGGCATTAACTTCTCTCTTTTGGCAACTTTATTTCCATCCAAAACCAACCTTTCCAAATATTGAAACTTCAAAGATCCTACCAGGATACTACCTTTGTAACCTTTGTAAGTATCCGTAGAAACAAAAGCCATGCCGCTAGGTGCTATGCTCGGTAACCAATAATGAATGGGTTGCTCCATTCCTTCCTTTTCCGTTTCATCTGTTATGGGGGTGCCAGAATAATTGATTCCGTAAGTAATTACGGGCCAACCGTAATTGGCTCCTGGCTTAACAATATTTATTTCATCCCCGCCTCTAGGGCCGTGTTCATTGTCCCATATCTCCCCTGTTTCTGGATGTTTGGCCAATCCCTGTGGGTTTCTGTGACCATAACTATAAATGGCCGTTTTTGCACCGGATTCATTGACAAATGGATTGTCTTTTGGAATGCTGCCATCTGCATTAAAACGATAAATCTTTCCACCGTCCCTGGTTATGTCTTGCGGGTTGGTATCTCGATCACCTCTTTCTCCAATCGAAAGAAACAAATAACCGTCGTTGTCAAATACTATTCGAGAACCAAAATGTTGTCCTTTTGTAGTGTTGGGTGTTGCTTTATACAGCACTTCACTATCCACTAACGAGTTACCTTGGAGTTTCGCTCTCATAAGAGCGGTATTCCCACCTTTTTCGTCACCTTGCTCTGATGCGTAGGAAATATAAATCCAACCGTTTTCACTGTAATTTGGGTGCGCTTCAATGTCCAATAATCCACCCTGTCCGCGTGCATAAACTTTTGGTACGCCCTCTATTTGTGTTTTAGTTCCATTTTTAAAGTGAATGATTTCTCCAGATTTTTCAGTTACAAGCATACTTCCATCCGGTAAAAAAGTCATTCCCCATGGAATTTGCATTTCATCGATCAGTAGTTCTGCCTGAAATGGTGTGTTTGTTACATCATCAACTTGGTTTTCAGGGTCTTGAGCACAAGATGAGTAAAAGAAAATAAGGGAAGAGAAGATTAGAAATACACTATTTTTCATGGTTCTACGTTAAAAATAATATTATAGTATGCTTAGCAGATAAATATAAAGAGAATTTATAAGTATAAATAATTACATCTGAAGAATAAATGCTCCCCAAAGGCTGCTATTCTTTTAACCAAGACTTAACCTATGTTCCCAACAAAAAAGAGGCATATTCTTATTGCCCTAATATTACTGATATCTTCAGTAGTAGGCACTACGGCAATAGCCAATCCCAAAGTCTATACCCTAATTACCGAGGTTGCCGAGGTAGTCAAGGAAGTGGTTTCTACCGTTAAGACAGAAAATCACACGAAGGAAAGTACGTTTTTGAGGAATACCCAAAAAAACAAAGCAGTAAAGAGTGCTGCTGCAGCTCCCATGTTTATGACTATCATACAAGGGGCAGATGAAACCGTAAGTTGTGCCAATGATGGGGCAACCATAGCGCGTTTTATACTTTGTGGGGATTCTGATGACAGAAATATTACCTTATCCGGGGGGCCTTATTCAACGGTTTCTTGGCAGCAACTGGCCGGTACCCCAAATACCAATGTAGAATGTCCAGACTATGCTGGCACCTACAATGAAGTACATGATGGGCCATCCTTTAATTTGGATGCCAGTACTATTTCTGCGGCCAATGGTGCGGAATTTAGGGTTCAGGTAAATGGAGGTCAGTATTATTATATTGAAGTTGTTAAGAGTACCATTACCCAGACCTATACCAAAAAAGATTATGTGTGTAACAATCCAGGAAGGATTGAAATTACGGGACTACCTAATAGTTATCAATTTAGAATTAGGGAAGGGGCCAACCCTTTTGGTCCTTACCAATCTTCTTCCATTTTTGATAATTTGACTCCGGGCTCCTATCAGGTACAGGCCCGTTTGAACATTTCGGGTCAGGTATGTGAGTACTTATATGAAGTAATCGAAATTGAAGAGGTTGATATTGAAATAGAAGTTACGTTTACCAATCCGGTGTGTAGTGGTGAAACAGGAAGTATTGATGTTACCGTTAATCCAGAAGTGCCTGGACCTTATGTGTATACCTTATTGGATGAGAACGGCGCCGAAATAGAATTTACTTCTACCATTAGTAGTAACACCTATACTTTTGGGGCGGTAAGCGAAGGTACGTATGCCGTAAAGGTTGAGACTAATGATTGTCGTGAGGACATTCCCAATGGAATTCCTGCGCCAATCCAATATACGGATACTAGCGGAAATCCAATTACTGTTGGAGAGGGGTTAAGCCCCATTTCTGTAGTTACTGATACCAATGGTATGAGTTTTGGTTGTTCTACGATATCAAGTGTTGATATTGATGTAACCCCGTCTGGTGGATCCGGTTCATATAGTTATACCGTGAGCGATGGAGGTAATTCAGGCGGATTTTTTACGGGAACCAGTTCCTATACGGTAACTTCGCCTGGAACTTATACATTTTTCATTACGGATGATCAAGGTTGTACCGCTGAAAAATCTGAATATGTAGCAGAACTGGATCCGCCAGATGTAACAGCGTCCGATATTATTGGTACTTGTACCAATGGAGGAGGTAAGGTAGATTTTACCATTAATGATCCCAGAGGATTTAATCTGGAATTTAGGGCTACCAACAATGCCGGTGATCCGTTTACAAGCTCATCAACCATACCTGTAGCTGACGGAACTTATAATATAGTTGAAGTAAGATATTCTCAGGGAGCTTTTTCATGTGTTCTTTCACTTCCGGCGGTTACCGTGAGCTCAGAAGGCGGTTTGAACGGTTCTGCAAGTTTGACACAAGATTATACTTGTAGCAATAGCGGGGCTATTATCGATTTTACTCCGGCTACTGGGGGATCCGGTTCTGGTTATGAATATAGTATTGATAATACCAATTACCAGGCAGGAACTAGTTTTAATGGGCTAGCGCCGGGCACCTATATTCCCTACATTAGGGACGATGCCGGGTGTTATCAAGCATTGGCTCCCATCACGGTTTCAGAACCAGTTCCGCCAACGGCTATCAATTTTGTACAGGATAATTTAGATTGTGCTACCGGAACTAGTAGGGTTACCATAGATGTTCAACCTGCTACATTTACCGTAGCTCAGTATGAAATCATTTCTTCCAATCCCGCTACAGCATTGCCACCGGCACAGGCAAGCAACGTTTTTAATGGATTGGATTTGGATACTTCCTATCAATTTGAAATAACCGATACTGATGGTTGTACGTACAATGCCAGTTTTACGACGGGAGGAATTAGCACTATTCGAGCCAGAGTACAATCAGGTGGTGATCGAAAGGTTTGTCCTGGGGCTACGGACGGTGACGGCGGTTTTTTGGTCGATGGTTTTGCAACGGATTATGATTATGTAGTTAATAGAACCGCTCCTTCAGCTGCTGTTATTACAAGCGGTAGTAATAGTACGGCATTAAATATTCCCATTTCAGGTTTAGGTGCAGGAACGTATGAAATAACGGTGACCGATAACGATACGAATTGTGTTTCCACGGCCTCTTTTGATGTAGAAGAAGCAGCCACTCCTTTGGGTATAACAGCCGATGTAACTGATATGAGTTGTCAAAACAACAATATTGGTAGGGTTAGGGCGAATGCTTCCGGAGGTTTTGGAAGTTATAGATATGAACTATTGTGGCCACCTTCCGATGGAAGAACCCAAGGACCAAAAACAGGTAGAAATTTTGGAAATTTAACCGAAGAAGGGACCTATACTTTAACCGTCATTGATTCCGAAGGATGTAGGGAGTCCACAACCTTTACACTTACCAGTGTAACGGCGCCAACAATTGCTTTGGATAGTGGGGACTTTTGTTATTCGCCAACCAATAACGGTCAACTTTCTGTTACTTCAACCGCAGGCTCAGCACCTCTGGCATCCCATAGATATCGTATAAACGGAGGTTCCTTGCAAACGCCTGGAACAGCCGGAACCTATACTTTTACGGGATTGGTGCCAGGTAATTATACTATTGAGGTAGTGGATGGGAACGATTGTATCGCTTCCACCTCAAGTATTAGAATACCACCTCAAGTTCAGGTGAATTTAGATGTAGTTTCTGAAATACCTTGTGGTGGTGACGGGGAAATGGAAATCACGGTTTCCGGAGGTGATGTGAGTAATCTGGCCTCTACGTCTTATACCATTTATTTAGACGGAACTCCTGTAGCGGGTCATACGGGTAATACTTTACCCTCTAACCCATTTAACTATACAGTTCCTTTCGGTTCTCATGGAGATTATACCGTAGAAGTTACTGATAACAACAGTTGTAACAATACTTCTGAAATATTGACTTTTGCCGAGCCTACCAATATAGCGGCAACCCATAGAATTGTAGGCCCAAGTTGCGGTGATCCAAACAGTGGTTTTGTGGAGGTAATACCAACGGTATCTTCGGGCGTGCCACCTTTTGAGGTGATTTTTGCCCCAGTAGGCACTTTGATTCCCGATCCAAATAACCCGGATCCAACGAGCACTTACTCTTTCTCCGATCAAACCATTTACTCTGGTTTGGCAGCAGGAGATTATGAGTATATGGTAAAAGATGCCAGAAACTGTATTACCGGTATTGTGGCTATTACGGTTGCCCCAGACCCCAACCCTGCACCAGATGCTACGGTAACGCCCATTGACGCTAGCTGTAATGCTGGTGATTTGTCCGGTGGGGTAACGGTAAATTTACCAACGGCCGGGGTGGAAACCTATACCATCGTTATTGAGGATAATTTTGGAAATGAGTTTGTATCGCAAAATAACGTGGCGGATGCAGATTTTCCAGTGAATATTTCTGATCCAAGTCTGGTTCCTGGAAATTATCAGATGATAATAATTGATTCTAGAGGATGTAACGATATTGAACCTTTTACAATTAACACTGCAGCCCTGGATATAATTCCCACCTATCCACCACCGCCAGCTATCTGTAGTCCTGGAGGAACAACAGTTTGCGTGGAAATCGTGAATGGAACAGGCCCGTATGAAATTCGATTGGTGGACCCGGATCCATTAGTAGGTTGGACCGCTCCTAATAATACAGCTACCAATCACTGTTTTGCCGGTCTTCTTTGGGGCGTTTCTTATACCGTTGAGGTTCGTGATACGGCTACAGGTTGTACTTATCAAGAAGTGATTACTTTGCCTGATGGACCGGGTCCTACGGTTACGATAACGGTTGACGGTGCAACTTGTAGAAATGGTGATGTAGGTGTAAATTACACTATCACAGGTGGTACGGCTCCTTTCGATGTAATCATAACAAATTTAGATACAGGCGCTGAAGTTTATAATGTAACCAATTCTTCTTTGACCGCCCTAGGTACGGATTTGACCGTTCCACAGGGAAGATATGGTATTTCTGTACTGGATGCAGGTGATTGTTCTGGCGGTGATGAAGATGAAGCAACCGTAAATATGCCCCGTGTAGATATTATAGACAACCAAAACGCTAACTGTAACGCCTTAGGGCAATTGACCGTACGTGGAAGTGGTGGTACACCGTTTGGCACGGGTAGCCCATATCTATATGCCTATATGCCGGCAGGTACTCCTCCCGCTATAGGTGATTTTACCGATGCCTCCACCGTGGCACTTCCAGGGTCATTGGCGCCTGGTACCGATTATGATATTTGGGTAAGGGATGCCAATAATTGTTCCTTTATGGTTACAGCGGCTGTGATTCAGCTAAATCCTGATTTGCCAGCTCCAAATATTAGTGTTAACAATCAGTGTGATGTAACAACTCCGGTAGGTGGTTTCGAGATAACGGTTGAAATGCCTGGAGATATTGATACTCCAACATTTACATTGAACGGAGTTAGCCAAACACCACCCTATGTTCCTGGAACTCCAACACAAGCGATATTCTTCGTAAGTAACATTGGATCATATCCTGTAAACGTAATTGATGCCAATGGTTGTGATGTAGATGACGTAGCAGAAGTGTATCAAGTACTTTCAGCGTCAGGAGGTTTTAGTACTGAACCAAATTGTACTGATAGTGATGGTGAAATTACAATTACCGCTAACGGTGGTAGTGGAGACTTTAGTTATGTATTAACGGGTATAGATATGTTTGGTACTCCCGTAAACATTACGGACCCTAATAGTGATGGTGTTTTTGAGAATATACCTCCTGGAGATTATGAGGTGGAGGTTACTGACAATTTAGTGGATGATGGAGTTACTAACTGTACGTTCTTAGTAGATGATATTTTCAGATCCAATCCTACCCAGCCAAATATTGATGATGCCGGTGCTTCGGATATAAGCTGTAATGGTGCGAATGATGGTAGTATTTCTGCTTCTATACAATCAGGAACTGATATAGACGGTATTCAAGAATACAACCTCTACAATTCTACATTGGCCAGTATGCCTGCCAATCTAGATACTTCAGGTAGAGCAGGAACAAATGCCTCAGGAACATTCTTGAATTTAACGCCGGGTACCTACGTAATTGAGGTGGTTACCGATAGAAATTGTTTTGATAGGGAAGAAGTTGTTATTAATGAACCACCCCCATTTGAAATTGATGTGACTGCGGGAACTTTAGTTTGTAACCCTGCGGCGAATCAATATAGCACGACTAATGTAACAGCAAGTATCGTTGGTACGAACGTTGGTAATGGCGGTCCTTATGGATAT
Source organism: Euzebyella saccharophila (assembly GCF_014855495.1). GTDB lineage: Bacteria > Bacteroidota > Bacteroidia > Flavobacteriales > Flavobacteriaceae > Euzebyella > Euzebyella saccharophila. Next base: position 107,395 of record NZ_JACYFJ010000005.1, read on the forward strand.
AAATTAGACCCGGCGGACAGTTACCAAACGAGTCCAACTTTTGAAATAGTTGATACGGGTGTGGATCAAACGATTACCATTTACGCGATTGATTCCAATGGCTGTGAGTTTTTTGATTCCGTGACCGTATTGGCACCCAATAATGTATCGGCAATAATTACCCAAATTCGACCAATGGATTGTGAAAACCCCGAAAGAATACGGGTTGAGGTTACTGGTTCTACCAATTTTATTATTGAAGACCAAGGATTTAGTGTAGCTAATGTAAGCAGTGTTTCGCAACCTAGTGGTACGTTTGTGGAATTTGATCTGCCCATGGTTTCTGGAGAGTATAATTTACAGGTAAACGATGTGGGTGGTTGCACCTATCCAATAGCCGCTTACACGGTTTTAGAGCCTGTTTTACCTACGGTAACCATCTCACAAAATGATCCAGTAGGATGCTTTAACGCTTTGGATGGAGAATTGACCATTGATGTTTCTGGCTTTAACGGTGTATACGAGTATACGGTTTATGAATCAAATGACCCTGGTTTTATCGGCGGAGCTTTTGGAGCACCTGTGGGAGGTAATTCTACCGGAAGTATAGATACAGCGGTAGATGGTAACCCATTTGTAATTACTGGTCTGGAAGGCGGTAATCTTCGTGTCGTCATCCGTGAAATGGGAATGACCGCTGTAGCCTGTAATGTATTTAGTAACGCAAGTACCATAGAAATGCCAAGTGAGCAATTGGTGATTACTACCATGGACGAGGTAGGCCGTGTGGGCTGTAACGACGACCTTGGTGAAATTTTTGTTTCGACTCAAGGAGGATGGACCACTGCGCCTTATGAATATATGTTGGAATATGAGAATCCCGTTGGTAGTGGTTTTGCACCACATTCCAACGCGGCGTATGCAACTTTTGCGGCTAACGGCACCAATGATAGGTTTACCGGTCTTTCCGCTGGAAACTATAGGGTAACGGTGCGAGATGCCGAAGGGTGTACACATATCGAAGAATTGGAACTGTTACCGGTTCCACCTATTGATGCGGAAGCTATTATTACTCGAGAATTGGAATGTCCTCAAGGTAATGACGCCGTAATTGTGGCTGTAGAGCCGGGTACAACAACCCCCGGTGCTATAGGAGGTGTTCCAGGAGGCGGATATCAGTATAGGTTACTTCATTTGGGAAGTAATAACAATACAGATGTTATTTCTTCAACAGGATATCAAACAGACCCAGAATTCGTAGGAACTGCTGGAACAGGTGTGATCCCTGGCGGTTGGTATGCAGTGGAGGTTGTTTCTACACTGGATTGTAGTTTTGTAACGCCTCCCGTACAGGTAATTCCACCACCACCGATCAATCCTGTTTTGATTCAGACATCGGTGCCGGCCTGTGGTAACATTGCCACCATGATGATACGAGTGAACAATCCTGATCCAGATCCTAGTGTTACCTATGAGTACAGTGTTAACGGTTCGGGTGGACCATGGTCTCCTATTAGCGGGATAGATTCAAATGGCCTACCTGTTGAAACCAATATTCCTGGAACCATAGGAAACTCCTATAGGTATGAGGTTAGAAAAGTAGGAGGATTAAGTTCTTGTTTGGCAAGAAAGACCAATGGTATAACCATTACGGACGCAGAGCCTTTAAGTTTAGACCTAGCCTCGCCAACTTTTGATGTGTCATGTGCTTATGAGGTTGATGGAAGAATTGAGGCCGTAGCCAATGGTGGTACTGGTATATATGAATTTAGAATTTATAATACGGATCCAGGTACTGACGCTTTTGCTGCGGAATCCTTACCTACCTACAATAATTTACCTATGCAGGACTTTGGTACTTTTGAAAACTTGGATTCTGGAGATTACTGGATTTCGGTTATTAGTAGAGCGAATTGTGGGGTAGTACAGGGGCCATTTACCATTGCTCCGGCAGAACCTGTGACTATTGATTTTAATAGTACCCCTACCACTTGTTTTGGAGAAGCGGACGGCACTATCACCATGGAGGTTACCAGTGCAACTCCTGGACTTGTGAAATTTGCAATAGAACCAAACCTAAGTGAGTTTTTCTCTGACCCGGACAATCCGTTGGTTTATACCTTTACAGATTTACCGGCGAATACGCCTAGCAATCCGTCCTACACGGTACTGGCGCAAGATGCGGAAGGTTGTCCTCAGACTTTTGAGATTGTGGTAACGGAGCCTAGTGAATTGGAAATTACGGATGTGGAGACCACTCCGGAAACCTGTATCGGTTTTGCAGATGGTACGGCCCAGTTAACAATTTCTGGAGGAACACCTTTTGTAGACCCTATTACCTTGGCTACTTACTATGAAACCAGAATTATAGGTCCTAATTCGGATGGAACAGAGGTATTTGAGAGAAATGATGATTTATTATTGGATAATTTGATAGGTGGGGAAACCTATATTGTATTTGTTCAGGATGCCAATATGTGCGGTACAGATGTACTTATCCCAATTGAAATTGGGGTAGACCTTACGGCAGAACCAATTGTTCAATATGGATGTGAGGGAATATTCCCAAACAGTACAGCTAGGGTTGAGATACAAGATTCAAGTTTAATGCCTGAATTATTGTTCGCAATAAACCCAGTAGACCCAACGGATGCCATTACATCATTAGCAACAACAGAGAGAGAATGGGGTGATCTTCCAGCTGGTGATTATACGGTATACATTTACCATGAGAATGGTTGTACCAATTCGGTTGAATTTACTATAGATTCGTATAACCCTTTAACCCTTACCGCAGAAAAGACCGGTCCAAATGAGATTACGGCAACAGCAGAAGGTGGTTTTGGGGGCTATGAGTTCTTCTTTAATGGAACATCGTACGGGTCCGAAGGTTTGTATACCACAACGGATAGTGGTACGGTTGAAATACGGGTAGTAGATCAAAACGGTTGTGTAGCAGTTGCGGCCATACCATTTGAGTTCACCGGAATGCTGGAAATTCCTAATTTCTTTTCACCTAACGGAGATAACGAGAATGATTTCTGGGCACCAGGCAATAGAGACTTCTTCCCCAATATAGAGGTAATTATTTACGACCGTTATGGCCGTGTGGTTGCTGAACTTGACCAAGTGAGCAAATGGGATGGTACGTATGAAGGTAAGGAGCTACCAACTGGTGATTACTGGTACGTTGTTAACCAAAATGATGATAGGGATATACGGTATGTAGGTCATTTTACATTATACCGATAAATAAGGATGCTTTTAAGAAGAGAAACGGATACCGACAGGTGTCCGTTTCTTTTTTGTAACCGTTCACATTTATTTGTAATTTAATCTCTTTCAAAATTAGTAACCCAAATCAACATTGTATGCCCAAATTTACTTGGATGCTTGTCCTTTGTTTTGCTTTTCAAGGATGTGCGTCTCAATCATCAAGATTAATAGATGATAGTTATGAAACAGTAACCAAGGAAAAGTTAGATTACTATTTATATTATCCAGAGGGCTACGATGAAAAATCAAATGAGAAATTTCCACTACTTCTTTTTCTACACGGAGGAGGAGAATCTGGGGATAGTTTGGTGGCCGTAAAAAGAAATGGACCTCCAAAATTAATTGCCAGAGGTAAAAAATTTCCTTTTCTCATTTTGGCGCCGCAGAATCCCCATAGAAAAAAATGGTGGAATACCAGGGCGGTGAACCAATTATTGGAAACTGTTGTGGAAAACAATAACGTGGATAAAAATCGTATTTATTTAACAGGTTTGAGTAGGGGAGGTGGAGCTGCTTGGGAAATGGTAGTTCAGTATCCGGAGAAATTTGCCGCTCTGGCCGTTGTGTGTGGTATGGCTCCTTTACCATATGCCTCTTGGATCGATAAAAAGCTGGGTATTTGGGTGTTTCACGGAGAGGAAGATGAATCTATTCCTTTTAGTGAATCGGAAAATATGGTGAACAGATTAAGGTCTATGGGATACGAGGTCCGTTTTACCAATTACCCAGGGGTGGGCCATGACTCTTGGGTGCAAGCTTACAATACAGAAGAGCTCTATGAGTGGCTTATGGACCAGTCTAGGGAACCGAAATAAACTAGAACAATTTCAACTTGAACACTATGAAAACACTAAAATTAGTATTAATCTGCTTTTTGGCACTTAGTTATTCTGTCAGGTCTAATACCGACCCCATCGATAAAAAAGGTAAAAAGAAACCTAGAAATGTAGTTTTTATCTTAACCGATGATCACAGATATGATTATATGGGATTTACAGGTAAGGTACCTTGGTTAAAAACACCGCACATGGATAAACTTGCTGAAGAAGGAGCCTATTTTTCCAATGCATTTGTAACTACTTCTTTATGTTCACCTAGTAGGGCTTCTATATTAACAGGACAATTTTCGCACTCCCATACCATTGTAGATAATCAGGCACCTGACCCGGGTAACTTAACCTATTTTCCACAGTATCTTCAAAAAGCGGGTTATCAGACAGGCTTTTTTGGAAAATGGCATATGGGTGACCATGGGGATGAGCCCCAACCAGGATTTTCGCACTGGGAAAGTTTTCCCGGTCAAGGGGTGTATTACAACCCCACTTTAAATATTAATGGAGAGAGAATTGCTTATAAAGATTCTACCTATATTACCGATTTGCTAACGGACCATGCCATAGATTGGATGAAGAATAGGGATAAGGAAAAACCCTTTTTTCTATATCTCTCCCACAAAGCTGTGCATGCTGCCTTTAAACCCGCCCGTAGACATAAAGGTACGTACGCGGGTAAGAAAATTGACCTTCCTTCTACTTACGACCAGACTAAAACAGGCGCCTATAAAGATTTAAAATGGCCCCAGTGGGTAGCTGATCAGCGAGTAAGTTGGCATGGGGTGGATTACATGTACCATGATAATAGGGATATTCATGAAATGGTGGTGGATTATTGCGAAACCCTTTTGGGGGTGGATGAAAGTGTTGGTGCCGTTATGCAATATTTAAAAGATGAGGGTTTGGATGAGTCCACTCTAGTCATTTATATGGGAGACAATGGGTTTAGCTGGGGAGAACACGGTTTAATAGATAAACGCCATTTTTATGAAGAGTCCGTAAAAGTTCCTTTATTAGTTAGGTGTCCTGAAATTTTTGACGGGGGCGTAAAACCAAAGGCTATGGTACAGAATATTGATATTGGTCCTACCGTTTTGGCTGAAGCGGGAGTAAAACAACCTGAACAAATGCCTGGGGTATCTTTTATTCCTATTTTGTCCGGAGACAAAAACGCACCAAGAAGAACTGAGGTTTTTTACGAATACTTTTGGGAATATGACTTTCCCATGACCCCAACGGTTTTTGGTATGCGAACGGATAAATACAAATACATGAAATTTCAAGGTATCTGGGACCGTAATGAGCTTTACGATTTGCAGAATGACCCAGATGAAATGTACAATTTAATTGCAGACCCTGATAAACAGGACATTGTTAAATCCATGTCCACTGCCATTTATGATTGGTTGGAAGAAACCAAAGGAATGCAAATACCCTTAAAAAGAACTATTAAATATAGGTATGGGGATTATAAGCATCCTAATGAATATTGATACTATACTGCCCCAGAAAATCTGGGGCTTTTTTTAGTACAAAATTTAATTACCTATTGTTCTGCTTAGCTCTCCCTTATTGGTGAATAAGTCAATTTTTTCAATATGCTCATTTAATTGAATAGTTCTAGTTGATTGCGATTGGAAGGTGTTCCCATAATAGAATTCAATTAACCTCTTGCTGCCATTTTTGTATGCCACCTTAGCCTTAACTTCATTTGGTTTGACTCTCAGGCTCTTAGTTATATTATTTCTGTTGGCCTTGAAAATCTTTAAGGAGTCGTTATTTTGGGAAGCAATAATAATGTTAGTGTCATTTTTGGTGTTCAAGTGAACCAGACTTTTGCCATCACCAGGAACAAAAAACTGCGATTCTGCAAGAGAAACGGTTTTAAATTGTCCTTGCCCTTTATTTATTAAAACAACTCCTACCAAGGCATCTGCGGGACCTTGTTGTACTTCCATACCAAAATCATTACCAATTAACATCAAGTCCATTAGGGTGTCATCATTCACATCATAGGGTAGAATACCAAAAATTGGTGCGAGTTGTGCAGATACTGGAAGAGAATGCATTTTAAATTTGCCATCACCCAAGTTTTCTATCCAAGAGCTCTTCATGTAATTCAATGAAAGTACTTTTGCATCATTAAGTAAACCATCTGAAAACATTTCTGGTAGGGTTGATTCTCCAAACTCCCCAAACGAATTGAATTTTTTCCTAATTCCTACATATTGCTTGGTCACGTCTTGCCACGGATGGTACAGATACTCCTTTTTTGTACCTATGCTATCTCTCAAAAAATATGAAATAAGAGGGTCTATAGATCCATTATTGTCCAAATCCTTGGCATAGACTTTTACTGGCTCTTGAGGTGTGGCCTTAAAGTTGATATTTTCTCCCACATTACCGGCTATATAATCCATATCTCCGTCATTATCTAAATCTACAGCAGCAAGACTGTTCCACCAACCCGAATGATCAGCAATACCAGAATCTTCGGTAATTTCAATCAATGCCCCTTTATTGTTTCTAAACAATCTTAAAGGAGCCCATTCAGATGCAAGTATTAAATCTGGCCAATTATCATTATTAAAATCTGTCCATAAGGCATCGCTAATAAGGCCTGGTCTTACTAGTTGTTTTGATACTTTGGCCGTTGCATCAACAAATTTAGGTGTGCCATTGGCGCTTTCATTTTTTAGAATGTAGGATCGATCAGCCATTGGATATGCAAAAGGAAGTACCCGGCTTCCTATAAATAAATCCAAATCTCCGTCTCTATCATAATCCGCGGCCTTTACGGAAGATGCATTGCTTGTAAGCGTTGGTAGCGCAGTATCTGTTTGCTCAAAATTGCCCTTTCCATCGTTTATCAATAAAACATCTTGATAATAAATATGTTTTTCAGGGTACTGTGCACAGCCCCTCGCTATATATAAGTCTAAATCCCCATCATTATCAGCATCGAACAAAAGGGTTCCCGCATCCTCCTCCTCAAGATTTTCCGAAGTTTTGTAGGCTACTTCTTGTTGAAGAAAAGTGCCATTGTCTTGTTGGATAAACCATTTTTCCTTAAAATTTCTACTTGAAGCGACAAACATATCATCCAACCCATCGCCATTAATATCGCCAACGGACAATGCGGGGCCATATTGCGAAAATTTATGGGGCAAGGTTCTCTGAAAGTTAAAGTCAATAAAATCAATATCCCTACTAAAGTGTTTAAGGTTTACGGTATCCGAAACTTTCGTAAATAGAGGGGTTGACTTTGGGGCACTGTTTTTTTGGTTTTGTATATTATTAGGATTATATGTGATTTGGTAGATGCTATCAGCTTCTATTTCATAATATGTTTGTTTTTTTGTATTGGGCCAAGTTATAATAACACTATCTACTTTCAGTCTCCGGCCCAAGCCAAAGTGCAAATTACTCTCCGGTTGCGACAAATAGCCTCTACCCGAGAGTAGTGTTTTTTTCTGCCTAATGCTATCCATAAAAATCTCAACAGTTGAGCCTATGGCTTGCCTATTAATTTTTTCTCCAATCAGCTTTATCCTTACATAATGATTGATGTTCTCTCCTGAATTGGATTTATTTTCTAATAACAGTGCATTACTATTAATGTTGTTGACAACAAGGTCAAGATCACCATCGTTATCTAAATCTCCATAAGCGGCACCACTGGAATAAGTAGGGAAGTTGAGACCCCAAGAATCGGTAACATCGGTAAATTCTAAATTACCCTCATTCTGAAACATGAAGTTGGGTATCTTAATTTCTGGAATTGCCTCAATTAATTTTTCCTTACTTACAAGTCTGCTAGCTGTTGATCTAAAATCCCCAAAATCTCGGTCAGTTACATCTTTTGGAAAACCATTGGTAATGAACAAATCTTGTAGACCATCATTATCATAATCGGCAAATAGGGGAGTCCAGCTCCAATCTGTCTCTTTTACATTGCTATGCATTGCAATTTCACCAAAAATGGGGAGGCCTGTTTCTGGATTTATACCATGGCTTGTTTGCAAGGTATTGCGAGTGTATTGCTTTTCGTAATCGTATTTTTTGGTAAAAATTTCTTTTTGGTAACTACTTGGACCTTGAAAGAGCTTTTTTCTCTTGTTGTAGTACGGCTGCATTTCTGTGGTGTACAGTTCTAAAGACCCGTTATTGTCAATGTCCGCAATATCGCTACCCATAGAGGAAAGGCTAAAATGTTTGAACATATCCCTGGCTCTATTGGTAAATGTTCCATCTTGATTATTGATGTACAATAGATCATTACTTAAAAAATCATTGGCAACATAGATATCTGGCCAACCGTCCTCATTAAAATCATTAATTACCGTACTATGACTATACCCATGATACCTAATTCCAGCCTTGTCCGATACATTGATGAAAACTTGTTGTTGAAGGCTATCATTATACGTGTTTTCATATAATCTATCCTTGCTCATAGAGGTGCCATCATCTTCAAGAGGTCTAAATTCAGTGGGGTCAATTCCTTCTATCCTGTTTACGCCTATGAACAAATCTAAATCACCATCCCTATCGTAATCAAAAAACTGGGCGTGGGAAGAATATGTATCATCGTCAAGACCAAATGATTCAGATAATTCTTTAAATACCGGTATGCCACTATCGTTATTTCCCTGATTTATGTACAACAGGTTTTTGCGTCTGGAGTCTTGCTTTCTAAAGGTATTACAAACATAAATATCCAATTTTCCATCAGCGTTAACATCCACCAAAGTAACGCCGGAAGACCATAGTAGGGAATCAGTTTTCTGAATTTTTGAGAGACTTGATATATCTTCAAACTTTAAATTTCCCTTATTTAGAAATAGTTTATTTGCTACCTGATTTCCAGCAAAAAATATATCATCCTGCCCATCACCATTTAAATCACCTAAGGCCACACCTGCGCCATTATAAACAAATTCGTTGTCGATTATATTAATAGAGTCATTTTCAGCCAATTGATTGTTGAATAGTAAACCTGACACTTGGGAATCAACTTGTACAAATTTGGATACTGGCTTTTTTTCCTCACAATTAATGAGCAAAAGAGCAAATAGACCAAGAGCTGGAAAATAGCTGATATATTTCATGTAATTGAAATTAAATAATTAGGTAGATAGTCCTGTAGGACAAATATGAAAGAACTAAGGTTAAGAAACAAAAAAAGCCGCTCTCAAGAGAGCAGCTTTAGTTGATTTAAGAATTATTTTAATACCCCGGATTCTGAGTTAGAACTCCAGGTTGTAAATCTAATTGAGTTTGTGGTATTGCCCTATACTCATCTTTACCGGGGGTAAATTGAGCTCCTGAATAGGCGCTTTGCAAATACTGCACTTCGTAGTCCAAGTATTCATTGATCTCTTGATCAGCAATTCCCCATCGAACCAAATCAAAAAATCTGTGGCCTTCTCCCGAAAGTTCAAGTTTTCTTTCAAAATATACCGCCTCTCTTGCAGATTCGGGAGTTGCAAATTGAGATTCAGGGTATTCAGCGATTACATAATTAGCTGCGTCAGAACCATCATCATTCTTAATCCAGAATTCTGAGTTAGCAGCCCTTTCTCTAACCATATTAACATAGGTACGAGCTTGTTCCAAACTTCCTGCTTCTATTTCTGCTTCCGCAGCCATTAAAAGTACATCAGCATAACGAATGATAGGATAATTCATGGTAGCGTAACCCCTTGTCCATGAGCTGGTATCAGTAAATGATCCATCTTGACCGGCGTAATAAACAAATTTCTTGGGAGAATAAGGCCCCCCATAGCTTTGCACTCGAATCCAAGCTTGCCCTGGATGTGGTTTCCAACCCAAATAAGGAATATCTCTTCTACCAACGGAAAAGTCAATTCTTGGGTCTAAAGGACCGCTATCGGGAGTAAAAGCTTCTGTAGATGCAATTCCCATATCGGTAACAAGTTCATTTTCTGGATCTCTATAAGACTTGTCAAGAAGCGGTAGTCCCTCCGCAGTAGTTCTAAACGAGTTTGCTAATTCAAAGCTAGGTTGAAAGAAACCACAGCAATCCCCTGGACCTTCAACTCCAGTAAGATATGGATAGTTCAAATCGTCAAACCAGTTAGCATTACGTACACTACCGGTAGCGTTGGAAGATTCTACATCCATAATTGTTTCATTATGGTTATCATTCTCTGCATTGAAAATCTCTGGGTAACTGGGCAGCAAAGCAAACTTTTCTCCATTATAATTTACCCCGTTTGCAATAAAATCGTCGAACCATTCTTTGGCCTCGGCGTATTTACCTTGGTATAATTTAGCCTTACCCATATATGCCGCCGCCGCCCATTTATTTACTCTTCCGGCATCGGTTTGAACTGACAAATTATCATAGGCAAATTGAAAATCAGCTTCAATTTGAGCCCAAGCATCACCGTTATTTGGAATTTCGGGAATTTCTTCAGTAGGTACATTTTCGTCAAAAACAACGATGTTGTTAAATTGTTTCTTTAAATCGAAATAAAAGTGCCCTCTGAGCATTCGCGCTTGAGCTCTTACACTAGTGGCTTTCTCAGTGGTAAGCGCATCTAGGTTTTCTTCAACAGTTCTTAAAACTACATTACAACGATTGACACCTTCATAACGAGCATTCCATAATTCATTGATTTCAGCGAATGTGGCATCAGCTTGAAACCTTTGAAAGGTTGCAAGGTTTGCTCCGTCACCTGGATCGGTTCCTTTATTTGCATCTCCGCCCAAAATTGATCCAGTTAGCCAGTTGTTAGGTGTTGAACCCCTGTTTCCTGTTAATGCACCATTTAGCATTGAATATGCACCTATTAAGAGGCCGTCAATTCCATCAGCAGTACTTACCTGTGCATCAGCCAGCACGCCTGTAGGAGGAACCTCTAGAAACTCATCGCTACAAGATAGAATAAGTCCAAGCATTAGCGCAAAAACAATTATTAGCCTATTTGTATTTTTATCTGTTTTCATAACTTTTTTCTATATATCGTTTTACAATTGATATTATCATCTTCTTAAAATTTAAATTCCAATTTCAAAGTTGATTAAATATTGGGGGGAAACAGGATAATTACCAATGTCTATACCGAAATTAGTATCAACGCCACCTCCAACTCCTGGGTCGATACCTCCATAGTTGGTAATAGTCCAAATATTGTTAGCGGCCAGACCTATTTTTAATTTAGTCAAACCCAATCTTTCCGTCAATTCTCTAAAATCGTATGATAGACCTATGCGTTGTAAGCGCACATAGGTTCCGTCTTCTACATACCACGAATTACCCACAGTATTTGTACTAAAATTAGAGGCACTTTCCCATCTGGGCGCTACTGCGTTATTACCTAGTTCTGGTGTCCATGATTTAAAAGCGGCAGTACCTTTGGCCGCTCCTTCAAAAGTACCATAGAAATCAGTGTACCATTTAGTTTGATTCCAAATCTCATTACCTATTGAGGTGTACCAAAATGTCTCAAATTCTAATTGCTTGTATTTTAGATTAAGAGTTAGACCTCCCGTAAAATCAGGTACAGGGCTACCCAAAAATTTTCTGTCGTCTGGAGTTATTCTTCCATCTCCATTAACATCCTCATATTTAAACCTTCCTAAACCTTGTCCGTCTTGCGCTGGTAAAGTTTCTCCTTCATCATTGACATAAACGTTGGCGTCAACCTCGGCCTGTGAATTAAAATAACCTATAACATTATATCCGTAGAAAGCTGATAAAGATTGGCCAACGGCATTTCTAGTTGCTCGTATATCCCTTACAGCAGGGCCATCAAAAAAATCTAATCCAGGTGCAAGGGATACAATCTCATTATTTAAGAATGCCGCCGTTACACTGGCTTCAAAGGTAAAGTCATCAGCTAAATTTCCTCTTCCTATGATTTCAAAATCTATTCCTTTATTGGACATTTTTGCTATGTTAACCGAAGGGGCCGCCGCAAAATTTCCTGTTACTCCAGGAAGAGGCAATTGATAAAGTAGGTCTTCTGTATCTTTCTTCCACCAATCGAGGATAAACTCAAGTCTGTTATTAAATAGGCTTAAGTCAAAACCGATGTTTGTACTAGTACTTGTCTCCCACTTTGCATTAGGATTTCCAATACGGCTAGCAGCAAACCCTTCATCTGCACCGGAAGCTTGGCCAGTAGTTTGATAAAATGTACCTCCTCTGTCAGATGCGTAAAGTGAGTATTGGTTATTTGGATTAACATTGTTTGAGTTACCCATTTGGCCCCATCCACCACGAATTTTCAGGTCGGAAATAATATCTTGGTTTTGTAAAAATGGTTCTGCAATAACTCTCCAGGCACCTGATACAGCAGGAAATACCCCATATCTATTATTGCCACCAAATCGGGAGGCACCATCTCTACGTAGAACGCCTGTAAGGTAGTATTTCTCATCAAAATTATAATCGAGTTTGCCAAAAATCGAATAAAAATTTACTCCCTTAAATTGGCTACTGTTGACTACTGGATTTTGTACAACACTCAGGCTTTGGAAATCTACATCAGTCGAAAACGGATTAGTACCAGAACCATTGATGTTTCTACCTTTTCCTGTATTTAAAGCTTCTACACCAGCCAATGCTTTAATTCGATGTTTCCCAAATGTCTTATCGTAACTAGCAGTATTGGTAAAAGTCCATCCAAAAAAGTAGCTACTTCCTTCACTAAAACCATTATTTGCCTGTGGCTCGGCATCTCCAAGATATCTATAACTGTATGACACATAATGTGAATTATTATAGGTTCCACCAAGGCTTGAGCGTAGCGTTAAACCATCGATAGGTTTTAATAGAACGTATACGTTACCGGTTCCCCCAATTCCATAGGCCTGATCATTTCCATCATCGTTTTTCAAAACTCTTACAGGGTTTCTAGGGTTACCGAAACCGGCAGCTTTAGTACTTGCAAAACTGCCAAATTCATCATAGACAGGTATTATCTGCGACATACGAATGGCATCGGTAATACGCGATTCGTCATCAGCTCCACCAATGCCACCTTCACCACCGAACCCTCCTGTAACGGATCTATAGGTAACTTGAAAGTTTTCTCCAATACTGAGCCATGGAGCAATATCCCATTCAGAATTAAATCTAGCCGTATACCTTTCAAAATCATTATTCAATAATATACCAGCTTGAGTCTGACCTGATATACTTGAATAGAAGCGTCCATTATCGGTACCGCCATCAAAACCAACGGTGAACCTACTTATAGGTGCAATCCTAGTGATTTCTTTATACCAATTAGTTCCCGCCAAATTGGACTTGATCAAAAATGTATTCTCTGGGTCATTCTCATAGTTTTGTGCTATTTCTGCAAAATTAATTTCACTTGCTGAAACACCGTTCAGTCCGTCTGCATATAAGTACTCCGGTAATACTGGGGTAGGATTGGACCCATATTGTGGATGATTGTAAACTACAGGGTCTCCGCTTACTGCGGCATTATTCTCGTACGCAATATGGGTATATCTGGCCTGGTCAAAGGGGCTCAATGTTTCTATTGCTCCATTGGAATTAGGGTCGCTGACACCGCTAGAAATGTTAATTGTCATTTCTGTTTTACGTTTACCTCTTGAACCGGATTTAGTTGTGTAAACAACAACCCCGTTGGCAGCTCTAGCTCCATAAATAGAGGCAGCCGCCGCATCCTTAAGTACTGTGGTGGTAGCAATATCATCAGGGTTTAGAAACTCGGTATTGCCAACAGGTAATCCATCAACGACATATAGAGGCTCATTACCTCCAAATGCACCAAACCCTCGAATTCTTATTTGGGATGTCGTCCCTGGTTGACCGTTTGTTAAAACAGTTACACCTGCTACCCTACCTTGTAATTGTTGTTCTACATTACCCGATGGTATGGCTGCTAATTTTTCAGCTTGTACAACTGAAACGGCTGCCGTGGTTTCTCGCTTAGTTTCTGTTTGATAACCGGTTACGACCACCTCTTCTAAGGCAGCTGCATCTTCTGCCAAGGTGATAGTAATCGTCGATTGTCCGTTGACGGTCACTTCTTGTGATTTGAAGCCTAAATAACTTATCACAAGAGTAGCTTGTGAATCTACTTCTAGACTGAAATTTCCATCGAAGTCGGTTTGGGTGCCATTTGTGGTTCCTTTTTCAAAAACGTTGGCTCCAGGAAGGGGAACACCCTCACTGTCTAGGACGGTTCCTGAAACGGTTGACTGAAAAATACTTACTGAAATTCTATTTTCAGGTTCGGGATTCGCTAGAGTCGCTTGGGACCCCAGCATTAAAATCGATAAAAGTCCTAATCCCGCGAGGGAGTTTTTTCCCTTGGACTTTAACGAATCATAAACGAGTTTTTGATTCATAATAATTGTTGTTTGTTAGTTTTAATTGAATTGAGTTTTTACTGATTTTTCAAATTCTAGACGACAGCAAGAGTTAAGAAAACCATAAAACAAGTGTAATGATAACAAAATTTTATGATAATTTAAGGTCGTTAATGTGAAAATGTAAATTTTTAAAAATATGTTTTATACTTTTAAAAATTATGTGATTCTTTTAAATACCCGAATTTGTTGAGGTTATTGCAGTAAAAGACGTCCTAATTTGTCAATTTTAGTTTTAGGCTAATTCGGTTTGCAGTTTATATTTAAAACATATTTTCCTACATTTTTTAAATTTCTTACTTGTTGTTTTTGAGCCTAACTTTTTAAATAGAAGAAGGATGATTTTAGGGTGTTTTAGAGCAAATTAAGAAGGAAGTGGTAGCGTCCATTAGCTTAGTAAAGAAGATATAGTGGGAGCCTCCGTCCTGTATTTTGTGTTTGCTCCTTATTTCTTGAACTGATAGAGGAAAGTTTCTTGTGCTAATGTTGGCTTTTATTCCTTTTAGCTCTCTCTGAGATTTTCTATTGTATGGTAAGAACTTTTCAATTCTAAATCTTCTTCCAGGAAAGTGTATGATGTTTTCTGAAGTATAGAGGTGGCTATTCTCATGTAATTTGTGAATACCCAGTTGTTGACTGATGATTTTGAAAGCACCGGATTTTAGAATTGCAGAATTTGGTTCATACAGATATTGTAACGGATTTGAAAATGTTGCCGTTGCTTCTTGTTCATCCTTATAGTCAAATTGAAATTGTTGTACGCCTTTTTTGTGAATGTTTACAGTCTCAATGGTGAGTTCTTTTAAAGCTTCTTTTTTAATTAACCATAAGAGTTCTTTGACCTCATTTTCCACAGCCACAATATGAATCTCATGAACATTGGTGAGTTCTTTTAGTCCTAAACTAATATCTAAAAGCGGAGATGTCTTTATTAGTACTTGATTGGATTTATTTAAAAGTAATTCTAGATTTTCGATTATATCAGGAGTGCAATCCTGTAACATAAAAACCTTCTTTTTTAAGGAATCTCTTCTGGATGGGTCAACGAAAATAGCATCAAATCGCTCTTTTGTCTCCCTCAAAAACTCTATTCCGTTTTTATTTAGGGAAATGATGTTGTTTGCTCCAAGTTCCTTAAAATTATGACGTGCAATCACCGATAGATTTTCACTGATTTCACAATGGATTATTTTCTCAAATTTTTTACTGAAAAAGTAACTGTCTACACCCAATCCTCCGGTAAGGTCTACGAGTGATTTACCTCCTAAAATTTCGGCTTTGTATTTTGCCGTAATTTCAGAGGATGTTTGTTCAATATTAAGTTTGTTGGGGTAGTATATGTTGGCAGATTTTGACCAATGGGGAAGTTTTTTTTTAGTCTTGTGATATGCTTCAATTTGCTCAGCTAATTCTTTATTGGAAACATCCTCAAAAAGTGGTTTTTTTAGCAAAACCGACACAGTGTCAGTGTGTTTTGAATTTTTTATAAAATTCTGTACACCAGTCTTTAAAATATTAGTATTCAAATCTTAACTATAAAGTTTTGGTGAGTGATTTTACTAGCTTGTTTTCGGCTAAAAATTCTTTCAAAATGACCTTTATAGCGGTATATCCCGGTACGGCAATGATCATTCCTACTACCCCAAAAAGTAATCCGGCAATAATTATGATAAGGAAAATTTCTAGTGGATGGGATTTGACACTATTAGAAAAAATAAATGGTTGTGAAAAGAAATTATCCACCAATTGGCCTACAACCAAACCAATTAGAACATAACCTGTTTTAGGTAGTATTACGGTGCTAAAATCCATGCCTAAATTGCTGGTCATAGTCAGGACGATCATAATAGCTCCGCCAATAATTGGGCCGACATAAGGAATGATGTTAAAAAGGGCACATAAAAAGGCGATAACAATGGCGTTTTCTATACCCACAATTAACAGGGTGATAGTGTAAATGACAAAGAGGATGAATATCTGTAAAAGGAGCCCTACAAAGTACCTTGAAAGTAGGTTGTTAATTTTGTCTATGGAGTTTACAGTGCCAGTTTCCTTGTTTTGTGGAACAAACGCCAAAATTCCCCTTTGAAAGAGGTTGCTGTCCTTTAAAAAGAAAAAAGAAATGAACAAAACGGAAAACAATCCTATGCTTGCTGTGCTGAGAACATTTAGAAAGGAATTTAGAAAATTGGGGATGAACCCAATATCTAGCCTGTCTACCAATGTCTTTTCCAGTTCGCTTTCTTGCAATATTTCGCCAACCACTTCGGGTGATGCGCCAATATATTCAGTAATTTCAACGTAAAGGGTGTTGATGTTTGCCTGTAGTTTATCTATATCCAATAGGGCCAAGTTTTTACCTTGTTCAGAAATTAGTGGCACAAAAAGCGAAATGATGCCGGCCAATATGGCAACCATGAAAATCATGGTGAGGATAACGGCCAGGGTGTTGGGTAGTTTAAGCTTTCGTCTCAAGAAAAGAACAATGGGTCTACCTATCAAAGCAATAACGGCTGCAATGGCCAAATACGCAATTACGGATTGAATTTGCCATAAAAAATAAAGTACTAGTACAACTCCCAAAATAATTCCTACGGCCCTTAAAATTCCTTGGGAAATCATTTTAGAATTTATTTTTCTCTCTGGTGTCTTGCTCATCTTGTTTTTCGCTTTTACAGGCGGTTAGTTTTTAAAGACGTATGAAATGATATTTGCCCCCATTTGCAATGCCTTTTGTCTAACATCCTCTGGGTCATTATGAACAGATGGGTCTTCCCATCCATCACCTAAGTCACTTTCTGTTGTGAATAACAAAATCAACCTGTTTTCTTGAAAAATACCCAGCGCTTGAGGACGTTTTCCGTCGTGCTCGTGAATTTTCGGTAATCCATTTGGGAATGGAAACGAACTATTGAAAATAGGGTGGTCTCGACCAATTTCTTCTAACTCTTGGTTAGGGAAAACCTGTTGCAGCGCTTTTTTTAAATAAGGAGCCATTCCATAGTTGTCGTCTATATGCAAAAAGCCTCCCGAAAAAAGATAGTCCCTAAGGTTTGCAGCTTCTTCCTCCGAAAAAACTACATTGCCATGTCCCGTCATATGTAGAAAGGGGTATTGAAAAATAAGCGGACTTCCTACTTCAACGGTTTGAGGTTTTTCATCCAAAGCGGTTTGAATATTGGTATTGCAGAATTTTATAAGATTGGGAAGTGCGGTAGGGTTGGCATACCAATCACCACCGCCTTTGTACTTTAAAATAGCAACCTCCTGGGCTGTAAGAGTGAGAAAAGAAAAAGAGGTCAACAATAAGCTGATTAGCAATAGTTTTTTCATAGTAGTTTGACCCTTTGGTTCAATAACTCAAATGTATGAATAGTGTCTTTAAAAATCATCCTTCGAAATAAAACAATTAAAAAGCTTGGAACGCTATTTTTCAAATGAAACATTTTTTGCTGTACAGCTTTTAATACATCTGGGCTAGTGAATTTTTAATTTTAAAATTCTTATTGTGAGAATGTTAATTGCGGTCTTTGAAAGTAATACTTTCCGTTTGTATTGTCTTAATTCAAACTTAGTGATTTCAAGAAATAGGTTGGTTAAATTTGATTTTTAGCCATTATTGATGAGGTTGACCGTTGTGCAAGCGACCAAAGCCGCTGTCTCCGTTCTTAACCTACTATCCCCTAAGGAAACTGGCAAAAAGCCCCTTTCCTTGGCGCTTTTTATCTCCTGCGTACTAAAATCCCCCTCAGGTCCAATTAAGATGGTGATATCTTTGTCCGGGGCCACTCTACGCTTGAGTTCAACTTTTTCGTCTTCCTCACAATGCGCGATAAATAAAAGCCCACTGTGTTCTTTTTTCAGGAAGTCGTTATAGCTAATGGCATCATTAAGTATTGGAAGGTAGGTGCGTAAACTTTGCTTCATAGCGGAAAGTAATACCTTTTCCAAGCGTTCTTTTTTAACCGTTTTTCTTTCGGAGTGTTCACAAAAAATAGGGGTGATTTCATTGATACCTATTTCTGTGGCTTTTTCTAAAAACCACTCAAATCGGTCATTGGTTTTGGTTGGTGCCACGGCCATATGGAACCAATGCATTTTTTGATGTTTTTTTTGTGCTTTGAGTACTTGTGCCTTGCACCTTTTGGGTTCGGAAGAAATGATTTCCGTAGTGAACAGAAAGCCTTTACCGTTGGTTACCATTAGTTGGTCGCCAACCTTCTTTCGCAATACGCGTACTATATGTTTGCTCTCTTCTTCGGGAAAAGTAAATTGACTAACACTTTGGTCTAATTGCGGATGGTAAAACAGCTGCATGGTTATAGGTTTATCAAATGGGTTGCTCTGCTTGGGTGATAGTATATCTGGCCTTGGCGCTAACGGATGAATTGGTGAAATTGCCTTTTTCGTATTTGAGCTGGCCAACGATACCGATCATAGCGGCATTATCCGTACAATATTCAAATTTTGGAATAAAGGTTTTCCATCCTTTGTTTTTCTCGGCCATTTTTAGGGCTTCCCTAATGCCGGAATTTGCAGAAACACCTCCTCCAATGGCAATTTGTTTTATGCCGGTTTCTTTGACGGCTTTTTTAAGCTTGTCCATCAGAATATTAATAATCGTAAATTGTATGGAGGCGCAAATATCCGCTATGTTCTCTTTTATGAAATTTGGGTTTTTGGCCGTTTCCTTTTGTATAAAATAAAGAATACTTGTTTTAAGGCCGCTAAAGCTAAAATTAAGACCTACTACCTTTGGTTTGGGAAAGGTAAAAGCTTTTGGGTTTCCTTCTCTGGCATATTTATCCACTAAAGGTCCGCCAGGGTAAGGTAGGCCCAAAATCTTGGCACTTTTGTCAAAGGCCTCGCCCACGGCATCATCCAAGGTTTCACCTAAAATTTCCATATCAAAAAAATCCTTTACAAGAACCACTTGAGTGTGTCCTCCACTAATGGTCATGGCCAAAAATGGAAATTCGGGCATTTCATCATTTTGCCCCTCTATAAAATGCGCTAAAATATGGGCTTGCATATGGTTGACTTCTATAAGCGGGATGTCTAATCCCAGTGCCAAGGATTTGGCAAACGAAGTACCTACCAATAAAGATCCCATTAATCCAGGTCCCCTTGTAAAAGCTATGGCAGATATTAGTTTTTTATCGATATTTGCCTTGTTCAAAGCCTGATGCACTACAGGTACAATATTCTGCTGGTGCGCTCTTGATGCAAGTTCAGGTACGACACCTCCGTATTCCTCATGAATTTTTTGTGTAGCGGTTACATTACTAAGCACTTTTTTATTGCAAAGTACCGCCGCAGAAGTATCGTCACAAGAAGATTCAATGGCCAGAATATAAATTGATTTATTTTCCATTTAGTTTGGAATAATAGTTGAAAGGCAAAGGTAAAACATATTGACCCTATCAAAAAACTAAGAAAAATACTGGTTAGGACCCTTTTGGTGCTTCTTGTTATCTGTGTCCTGGGTACGCTGGTTCTTTCTTTGCCCATCGTTCAGACTAGGTTTGCACAGTATGCCACAAATACGCTTAACAAAGATTTTGACGTAAATATTACCATTGAAAAATTGCGAATTTCCCTAATAACATGGGATACCAATTTGCAAGGTGTCTTTATTGAGGATTACAAGAAAGATACGCTTTTTCATATTGATAGGTTAACAACTTCGGTGCTTAGTATGCGTAATTTAACCAAAGGTCGTCTAGAATTTGGTGATATTGCTATTGACCGGTTAGACTTTAAGCTAAAAACTTACAAGGATGACAAGAACACCAATCTTGAAGTTTTCATAGATAAATTGGACGATGGTAAGCCCAGAAAACCTGGTACTGATCCATTTTATTTCTCTTCCTCACATATTGATATAGCAAATAGCAATTTTAGGTTGTTGGATGAAAACTTTGAAACAGAGGAAATCCTGAATTTTAGTAACCTGAACATTGTTGCGGATGATTTCTTGATTTTGGGACCGGAGGTTAGTGTTGGCATCAATGATATGTCATTTGCAAGCCAAAGAGGTATTGATGTAGCTCACATGGCCACGGATTTTAAATATACCAAGCAGCGAATGAGTTTTGATTCACTCTTAATTAAAACTTCGGGTTCACATCTGAAAGGACAGTTGGAATTTAATTATGAGCGAAAAGACTTTGCAGATTTCTTGAACAAGGTGAAAGTTGATGCAGAGTTTGAAGAATCTGCCCTTGCCTTTGATGAAATTAATATGCTGTACAACCAATTTGGGAGCGGTAAAGAGGTAAATTTTTCTACACGGGTTAGCGGCGTTCTAAATAATCTAAACACGGAAGAACTCTTTCTTCAATCTGATAATACGGGTATAAGAGGAGATTTTAATTTTAGGAACCTTTTTACACGGTCCAAGCCATTTGTGATGATGGCGAGCATGAAAAATGTAACTTCCAGTTATTATGAATTAAGATCGCTAATGCCCAACATATTGGGGAAATCCTTGCCGTCTTCCTTTCAAAAATTAGGTCAATTCACCATTCGTGGCGATGCCACAATTACCGAAACTTCTATTGATGCCAAAGTAAATTTAAATACGGCCATTGGAAGTAGTTATGCAGACCTGCAGCTCACCAATGTAAATAATATTGATAATGCCACCTACAATGGGTTTGTAAGCTTGATCGATTTTGATTTGGGTGAATTTGTGGAAAACAAGCGTCTAGGCAAAACCAGTTTGGATTTTAATGTAGAAGGACAGGGCTTTGTACAAGAGACCTTGAATACGGAGGTGATTGGAGAGGTATACTCGGTGAACTTCAATAATTATGACTACAGTAATATCAAGGTTAGTGGTATCCTCAAGGAACAATTATTTGATGGTACGCTGTTAAGTAATGATGAAAATCTAAAATTCAGTTTTAAAGGGTTGGCAGATTTTGGAGAGGACCGGAATGATTTCAACTTCATTGCGTCCGTGGATTATGCAGATTTGAACAAACTCAACTTTATAAATGATAGTATTTCCATTTTCAAAGGAAATGTGAATATGAACATCACAGGAAATACACTTGATAACTTGGTAGGGGATGTCAATTTTACCAAAACTGTTTTCCAAAATCAGAATGACACTTATTATTTTGAGGATTTTAAGGTTTCTTCAAAGTTTGAAAGCGATACTACACGCGTGATAGATATCAACTCACCGGACATTATCACTGGATATATGAAGGGCAATTTTCGTGTTAAGGAGTTGGGTAGGCTGGTACAAAACTCTTTGGGTAGTATCTACACCAATTATAGGCCTTTTACCATTTCCGAAGGGCAGACCTTGGCATTCAACTTTAAAATATATAACAAGATTGTAGATGTTTTCTTTCCGGAAGTTCGGTTTGACCCAAACACTTTTATCCGCGGAAATATCGTTGCTGATGATGGCGACTTTAAACTTAATTTTAAATCACCAAGCATTGTGGCCTATGGCAATGAGGCGGATAGTATTGATGTGAAGATAGACAACAAAAATCCTCTTTTTAATACGTTTGTCTCCGTGGGGGACTTAAGGACCAGTTATTATGATGTTCAGGATTTTAAGCTCATTAACACAACGCTAAAGGACACCTTGTTTTTCCGTACGGAATTTAAGGGAGGTAGTAATTTCAATGACAGCTACAATCTCAATTTCTACCATACTTTTAACAAAGAGAATAAATCGGTCATCGGGCTCAAAACCTCAGATGTCAGTTTTAAGGGCAATACATGGGTGTTGAACAAAGAAGGTAATGATAAAAATAAGGTAATCATTAACCGCACTTTGGATAGTATCAATATTGAGGAAATTGTCATGAACAATAGCGAGGAAGAGCAAATAAGGCTTCGCGGTGAATTGGCGGACTCTACGTACAAAGATCTGCAGCTTCAATTTAAAATTGTTTCCCTCAACAAGATTACACCGGCCATAGATAGTCTTAAATTACAGGGCGAGGTAAATGGAACCTTAAATATTCTCCAAAGGGATAATGTTTATCTGCCCTCTTCCAATTTAGGAGTGGAGGATTTTTCCATAAATGATATTCGGTTAGGGGATCTTTCCTTGGGTATTGTCGGTAATAAGGATTTAACGGATTTCGTAGTCAATTCTCAGATAACCGATCAAGGTAGGGAGAAACTGGGTATTGTTGGGAATATCTTGAATCAGGGCGATATGCCCGAGGCCAAGCTTTTGGTGAATTTTGAAGATTTTGATCTTGAGCCTTTCGCTCCCTTGGGCGAGGATATTATTAGTAATATTAGAGGGGATGTAAGCGGAAATGCGCGTATAGACGGCCCTGTGGACAATCCCGAGTTTAGTGGTATCCTTACCTTGGATAATGCCGGTATTGGTATACCCTATCTTAATGTGGATTATAATTTTGCACAGAATTCCAGGGTTAATTTAACCAAGCAAACATTCGATTTTGATAATATTAGGGTGACCGATGTTGCTAAAAATACCAAAGCCACCCTTGATGGAACCATCAGTCATTCGTATTTTGATGATTGGATACTTGATTTAAATGTTGATACCAACGACAATAGACTTCTTATTTTAAATACGGATTTTGAGGAAGAGGTCTTATACTATGGTACAGGGTTCCTAAATGGGAAGGGCAGGATTTTTGGGCCTACCAATGCACTGAATATTAATGTGGAGGGAAGTACGGCTCCCGGTACTTCTTTAAAAATTCCCTTAAGCGATGTGGCTACCATAGGGGATTATTCCTTTATAAACTTTGTTGAAAAGAACGGTCATAACAAAATAGAAGAGACCAGGGTTTTGGATGAATTTCAAGGGTTGGAATTAACATTTGACCTTGATGTTACCCCTGATGCCGAAGTAGAAATTGTAACCGATACCAGAACAGGTAGTTCCTTAAGAGGTAGTGGAGTAGGTATTCTTTTAATTCGGATCAATACGCGAGGTGCCTTTGAGATGTACGGAGATTTTGTTGTGGTAAACGGCCAATACAATTATAAATTTGGAGGAGTAATCAACAAAACATTTCAAGTAAAACCAGGGGGAACCATTGTTTGGGATCGTGAGCCCTTAAAAGCTACATTGGATCTGGAAGCGGTGTATTCCCTAAATGCCAATCCCGCACCTTTATTGGACAATCCGGGTTATACCAGAAGACTTCCAACAGAAGTAGTCATCAAGCTCACAGATGACCTTGAAAGTCCGGATATTGAATTTAATATAGATTTTCCCGGTACCAACTCCATCATCAAATCGGAGTTGGAATACCGTCTACAGGATCCTACCGTAGAGGAACAAAATGCTCTTGTTCTTTTGGCTCAAGGTTCATTTGTTAATGACCAGACAGGTATTAACCAACAGGCGGTGACCGGTAATTTATTGCAATCGGCTTCAGGATTGTTGAATCAGGTATTGGGAGATAATGATAATTTTAATTTAGGGCTATCCTATGAGCAGGGGGTTTTGGACCGTAATGCGGACTTTCAAACAGAGAACCGGATTGGATTTACAGTATCTACACAAATAAGTGATCGCGTTCTCTTCAATGGAAAGGTAGGGGTGCCTATTGGTGGTACAACGGAAACCGTGGTGGCCGGGGATTTTGAAATTCAGTTACTGCTGAATGAAGAAGGAACCTTAAGTGCTAAGTTCTTTAATAGGGAAAGCGAAATCCAGGATTATTTGGCAGATAGGTTTGGCTACACCCAAGGAGTGGGTCTTCAATACGAAGTAGACTTTAATAGTTTTCGTCAGTTATTTCGTTCCATACTTAAAAGGGAAAACAATCAAACTCCCGACAAAGAAAAACTACCTTCACCAGAATCCACGCCTACTGCGGTAATGGGGCGTGATAGTTTACTGCGGTTCTATCCCAAGGATAAAAGGCTTAAAAAGTAATTTTATTAGCTTTCTTGCGACTAAGTAATTGTAGCCCTTTAACTGAGTATTTAAGGCTTTTTGGGAATGTTCTAACTACAAATTCTTAAAAATTAGACCATTTGGGGAGTGTTCAAGAAAGAAATTTAGGATTGCGTGGCAGAAAGTGTGAAGTTTACAACGATTTCGTAACAATCTTTGACATAAATTTGATATAGATCTGTCTGCAAGTTTCAAATAAGTTTGTTATTATTGCAACTTAGTTTTTTTTAATGATTTCAGAGATAAAAAAGATAGGCGTTTTAACGTCTGGAGGCGATTCTCCGGGCATGAATGCGGCCATCAGATCGGTGGTGAGAACTTGTGCCTACATGAAGGTAGATTGTGTTGGAATCTACAGAGGGTATCAAGGAATGATTGAGGGCGATTTTAAGCCTATGGACGCAAGGAGCGTCAATAATATTATCAATAAGGGCGGAACCATATTAAAATCTGCTCGTTGTGATGATTTTAGAACTCCCGAAGGGCGTAAAAAAGCATACGAACAACTAAAAGCCGAAGGTATTGATGCCTTCGTAGTGATTGGTGGAGACGGAAGTTTTACCGGAGCCATGGTCTTTGGTCAAGAATACCACTTTCCAATTATAGGTATACCGGGTACTATTGATAACGATATTTTTGGTACTTCCAATACGGTGGGGTATGATACTGCCATGAATACGGTAGTTGAGGTGATTGATAAAATCCGCGATACCGCAAGTTCCCATAACAGACTCTTTTTTGTAGAGGTTATGGGTAGGGATGTGGGTCATATTGCTTTGAATACAGGTGTTGGAGCAGGTGCAGAGGAGATTTTGATTCCTGAACACAACAGAGGGCTGGAAAGGCTATTGGAGTCCTTGAAGCGTAGCAAGAAATCAGGTAAGTCTTCCAGTATAGTGGTTGTAGCCGAAGGTGATAAGACCGGAAAGAGCGTTTTTGAACTTAAGGAATATGTAGAAAAGCACTTACCTATTTATGACGTGCGTGTATCCGTGTTAGGGCATATGCAGCGTGGTGGAGCTCCTTCTTGTTATGACAGGGTCTTGGCAAGTAGAATGGGTGTTAAGGCGGTTGAAAGCCTATTAGAGGGCCAAACCAATTTTATGGTTGGTGTTCAGAACAACAAAATTATATTGACCCCGATTAGCAAAGCTATTAAGGGTCATACAAAAATAGATAAGGAACTTATTAGAGTTTCTGAAATAATGACAACGTAATTAATTCTAAAAACAAAAACACATGTCAAACTTAAAAATAGGAATTAACGGATTCGGCCGTATTGGAAGATTGGTCTTTAGGGAAACCGTTAAGAGAGAAGGTGTAAACGTAGTAGCTATCAATGACCTTTTGGATGTTGAGCACTTGGCCTACCTTTTAAAATATGATTCTGTACACGGTAAATTCGACGGTACAGTAGAAGTTGAAGGTGGTAACTTAATTGTAAACGGAAACACTGTAAGAATTACCGCAGAGCGTGACCCAAAAAGTATCCAATGGGATGCTGTTGGTGTTGAAGTGGTTGCAGAGTGTACAGGTATCTTTACAACTTTGGAAACTGCTCAATACCATATTGACGGTGGTGCCAAAAAAGTGGTTATTTCCGCTCCTTCCAAAGATGCTCCAATGTTCGTAATGGGGGTTAACCATAAAGATGTTAAAGCTACGGATACCATCGTTTCCAATGCATCTTGTACTACTAACTGTTTGGCTCCATTGGCTAAAGTATTGAATGATAACTTTGGTATTGCAGAAGGTTTGATGACTACCGTTCACGCAACTACTGCTACACAAATGACCGTTGATGGTCCTTCCAAAAAAGACTGGAGAGGTGGTAGAAGTGCTATGCTTAATATTATTCCTGCTTCTACAGGTGCTGCCAAGGCCGTGACTAAGGTGATTCCTGCATTGGAAGGTAAATTAACCGGTATGGCATTTAGGGTTCCAACGGCTGATGTTTCAGTTGTTGATTTGACCGTAAAATTGGAAAAAGAAACTTCTTACGAAGAAATCAAAAAAGCATTCAAGGAGGCTTCTGAAGGCGAATTGAAAGGTGTTTTAGGATATACTGAGGAAGCTGTTGTTTCTCAAGATTTCGTAAGTGATAAACGCACAAGTATCTTTGATGCAGGTGCCGGTATCGAGTTGAATTCTAAATTCTACAAGTTGATAAGCTGGTATGACAACGAAGCCGGTTTCTCCAACAAAATGGTAGATATGGTGCAACACGTTGCTAGTTTATAATATTTAATGTATTTGCTATGGAATCCTGAAAGTGGGCGAAATTTGCTTATTTTCAGGATTTCTTTTTTAAACGGTTTATATGATTTTAATTGTAGATAGCGGTGCCACAAAATCTGATTGGATAGCCCTTGATGAAAATGGGGAACAGCTCTTTTTGACCCAAACGCTTGGGTTGAGCCCAGAAGTACTTACCCGTGAGGTTATCGAGGATAGGTTGGCCAATAATTTTGAGCTTTCCAAGAACAGAAAAGAGGTTACCAGATTACATTTTTACGGTGCAGGTTGCGGTACGGAAAGAATGAAAAAGTTTTTGAGAAATATCTTCAAGGATTTTTTTCCCAATGCCGTGGCCGATGTTAAGGAAGATACGTATGCTGCCATTTTTTCAACTACGAAAATCGGTCATCAAGGAATAGTTTGTATTCTAGGTACTGGGTCCAATTGTAGTTATTATGACGGGCATCAACTTTTTCAAAAAGTGGTTTCTTTAGGTTATATACCTATGGATGACGGGAGTGGTAATTTCTTTGGTCGTAAATTGATCAGAGATTACTATTTTCATAAAATACCCCAAGATTTGGCCATTAAATTTGCCAAGGAATACGATTTGGACCCAGACGTCATCAAGGAGAACCTATACAAGCAACCTAATCCAAATACGTATTTGGCCACTTTTGCCAGATTTTTAATCGAGAACAGAGCACACCCATATTGTAAGGGGGTCATCGATAAAGGGTTTCAGCAGTTTGTAAATAATTACATTATGCAGTTTGAGCTTGCCACCAAAGTACCGATCAACTTTGTGGGCAGTATTGCACATTACTTAAGGGAGGAACTGGTTACTGTATTGGAAAGAAATGATTTAATCGTAGGTGTTATACGCCAAAGGCCTATTGAAGGGCTCATGGAATTTCATAGAGAAACACTCTAACGATTGAGTTATAAATAATGGAAAAAGGCCTTCATAGGGGCCTTTTTTGTTTTCTTGGGGTAGGCTAAATTATTCAACAGCTATCATCGATATTTCCACATTTACGAATTTAGGAAGATTGGCAACTTCAACTGTTTCTCTGGCTGGACCGGTTTCTTCGTTAAAGTAAGAACCGTAAATTTCATTTACATTGGCAAATTGCTTCATATCGTTTAAAAAAATACTGCTCTTGACCACATTTTCAAAGGTCATACCAGCTTCTGTAAGTATGGCTTTCAAGTTTTCCATACATTTTCTTGTCTCGGCTTTAATGTCACCTTCTATTAGTTTTCCGGTTTCGGCATCCAGCGGTATTTGCCCAGAAATATATAATGTGCCCGCAACAAGTACTGCTTGGTTGTAAGGTCCAATAGGCGCTGGGGCATTTGAAGTATTAATAATTTTCTTTTCCATGTTACAATTATGTTATCGTTGACTTCTGTTTTCCCATTTCAAATCACTTAGGATGGAGCTCTTGATTCCAATGAAGAAGTACCAGCGCGTATAGGTTCCAAAGGGGGTCCAGTTAAAGTTCATTCTAAAACTTTTTAAATCCCTTTCAAAGCGTAATTGGGTTAAGGTAAAGCCCTTGTTCTTAAAATCATACCCGGAAGACCCACCAACTTTCCATCGGGGAGATAGTTCTATATCTCCAGAGAACATGAGGGAGTGACTGCTAAACTCATTTTGTCTTGCGGAGTTCAAATAACTGGCAGAGTAGGCCAGTCTAAAGTTCCAAGGTATTTTGGTGGCGTAGGGTGGGTTTTCAATATCCTCATCTTCATCCCTTTCGCCATATCTATCTTCCGGTAATTCATTATTGTAATTGTCAGAACGTCCAAATAGGTCGTCATCACGTCCACCACTTTGGGCTACGTAATCATAAGCACCCGGTTCCTCTTCATCATCCTCTGAATCTTCTTTTTTCTTTCCAAAAGTCTCACTGTCAATAGAATATCCAATGTTGATATTGGCCTGTGTCAATCTAAAAAGGCTTCCGCCGTTATCTATATTAAATTTATCTACCCGGCGACCGTTGTTGTCTATCGCATAAGGATCTAGACCGGCCGAAAAGTTAATGGACATTTTATTATTCAGGATGTTGGTTCCACCATTCACCCTAAGAGGACTGAGTTTTAGGGAGTCAGATTCAAAGTTATATCCAGTTGAGATATTGAAGTTGTTCAAAATAGAAACTTTCTTGGCTTCGGTGGCAGTCGAGTCCTTATCCGTTACTTTCGCTTCTAAGGTATTGGCCAAGGAGAAACTTAAACTGTTGGATTTTCCAAGACTAGGCGCACCGTTCAATGTTCCTTCAAATCTACTGTACTGTACCACTTCGCCTGTGTCATTATTTAAATATTCATCATAAAACTGATCAAAGGAAGGCGCGTATCCATAACTTAAAGAGGGCCTCATGACGTGGCGTATGGCCTGTATTTTCTTCTCCTCCCCAAAGTTAAACGTTCCGTAAAGGGTGGTACCTACACTGGCGCTCAAGTTGTATTTATTGTATCTATCAAAGCCTGGTATGGTATCCCTTACCACTTCACCAACCTCACCATTGGTTCCTAGCTCATACCTCTGACGGTAGGTTTCCAGCGTCCACACATCCTCATAACTCCCTCCCATACTAACGCTGAAAAATTTGGCAACCTTAAAGTTCGTGCTAATTGGCAAACGGTGCCTAGCTCCAATTTTAGCTTCGTCAAACATGGCGGCGGTCAAAAAGTCCTCATCATTGGTGGTAAGCTGATTTCTCGCATTCACATCATACTGAAAATTGATGTTCTGAATTGCCCCTTTTTTAATGCCCTCCCTTTTGGCAAAGGGGAAAATACGCTCCATACTTGCCTGAAAGGTAGGCAGGGTCATCTGTATGTTTTTTAAATCTGGGTTTTCCCTAGCCGAGGCACTCGTGTTTTGTGAGTGTGAAGCGGTCAAACTCATGTTTACAGATGGGTAGTTGGGAAATGTTTTAGAGTATGAAATGGATGATGATAAGGTGTTGTTTTGTGTTAGCGGCAAGTTTACTTGGTTTAGCGAGTTTTGGTAATAGGAGCTACTACCTAAGTTCACATTTGCCGAGAACTGAGAGTTGGGGCTTGCTTTTGTGTCTTGGGAATGGGACATCTGAAAATTCCAGATCTTTTGATTGCTATAGTCATCAAAACCCCTTTGGCTGGTTACCAAGTTTTCATACCTGAAATTAATATTTCCCCTGTATTTGTATCTTTTGGTGTAGACCGTTGCCGTTCTAAAACCATAACTGCCATTGGTGTAAAAATCACCGGTTACGGTCAAATCCGCATAATCGCTAAAGGGTAGGTAATAACCTCCATTTTGCAGAAAGTAACCTCTATTGGGGTCGTTACCAAAAGTTGGCATCATTAAACCTGCAGTTCTACCTACCGTTAGCGGAAAATAAGCAAAAGGCAATGCAATGGGTGTGGGTACGTCCGCAATGTACAGATTACTAAAACCAGCAATTACCTTTTTCTTAGGTACGAACTTAGCTTTCCTAACCCTTATGTAATAATCCGGGTTGATGGTGTCGTTCGAGGTCGTAATTTTGGCCTCGCTCATAAAGTAAACGGAATCGTTTTCCTTTTTTGTGGTTTGGGCATAAACTTTCATTGCATCACTACCCAATTGTCCAAGACCTGCTTGCTGTTCCGTACGTGAATTAAAAATCAGGGCTTTTTCCGTATCAAAGTTAAACCTGATACTATCCGGTTTAACCTCATTGTCCCCTTGTTTAAAGTAGGGTAGCTGGGTATAGTTGCCCAAGGAGTCCTTGATTCGGCCCGCATAGACCTCGTTTTTCACATAATCCATTACGATGATTCCGGCTTTTAACTCCGTATCTTGATAATAAATTTCTGCTTCGTTATAGAGATAAATTTTTTGGTCTTTTTGGCTCAGTTTTACGTAATCTTTAGCCTTATATTTTATTTTATCCAACAAAACAGAAGGCTGTTTTGGCACGGTATCTGCTTGTAGGCTATCGTTTTTAGCTTGGTTTTGGGTAAGCGGATTGGGAATTAGTGGCGCTATTAAGGTATCTTTCTCCGCTTTAATGGGTAACGGTACTATACCGCCTTCTTGGGCAGTTACCGAAAAAGTGCCCAGCAATAGCAATGCCATGAAAAGAAAAAAGTGTATGTTTGATTGCAAGGCTATATATCCTATTTTTGTAAGCGATTGGCTTGGCTTTCGGAGGTCAAACTTACATATATTTTTTCTTCCGCTTATAGCGCCTTACCATAAATTTAACCATAATGAACGCATCTAAATACAGTGTTACTAAGCACTTGATGAGATTACAGCTATTCCTTTTTATCGCTTTTTTGTTGCCACAGGTTTTTTGGGGCAAAAGTACGTCTACATTTCAAAATGACGACAAATTTACCGTTGTTTTGGATGCAGGACACGGTGGCCATGATCCTGGAAATTTAGGAAACGGTTATCTGGAAAAAGATATTGCCTTAAAAATTGTTTTGAAAGTGGGGGCCATTCTTGAAAAGAACAAGGATATAAATGTGATTTACACCCGTAAGGATGATACGTTCGTAGATTTGTATGTTCGAGGACAGATTGCCAATAAGGCCAATGCAGACGTGTTTGTTTCCGTTCATTGTGACTCCCATAATTCCAATGCCAACGGCGCAGGTACTTTTGTCTTAGGGCTTCATGCCAATAAACAGAATTTTGAGGTGGCCAAAAAGGAGAACTCCGTAATTTATTTGGAGGATAATTACCAAAATAGATATGCGGATTATGATATTAACTCCCCGGAATCTGTAATAGGCCTTACCATCATGCAGGAGGAGTTTTTGGACAATAGTATCACTTTGGCAAAAGCAATGCAGGATAATTTTTCGGGAAAACTTAAAAGAAATGATAGAAAGGTAAAGCAGGCAGGTTTTATCGTTTTACATCAAACCTTTATGCCCAGTGTTTTGGTAGAAACAGGGTTTCTTACGAACAAACAGGAAGGTGCCTATTTGAATTCCAAAAACGGGCAAACAGAAATGGGCACCGCCATTGCTGAAGCTATATTGGCCTATAAAAACAATGCTCAAGCGAATATGGCCGATTATGCTGAAAACGTAGTTGCTGCCCCAGAGCCCAAGGCTGACGAAACTGAGAAAGTGATTGAAAAACCTAAGGAAACGGTAGAAGAAAAAGAAGTTTTGCCAAAAGCAAGCCCCAAAAAGGAGGAAAATTTGGTCATTGCCAACGAGAATAATAGTTCTTCTGTAGCCAAAAAGAAGAAAGAAGCTTCGCAAATTATAAGGGAGGCCCAGCAAAACGCTTCAAATTCGGAAAAGAAGCGGGTTGAAACAGATAATACCGGTGTTGTGTCTTCCACCAAAGAGGAAAAAGCAGCGGAAGAGATTATTGTTTACAAGGTTCAAATCATGGCGAGCGCCAAAAATTTGCCCCTAAGACCGGCATCTTTTAATGGGCTGAGCCAAGTGGCTAAAGAACCGTATAAGAACCTGTTTAGATATGTTTATGGGAGTACAAGGTCGCTCAGGGAGGCCAAGATGTTGAAAAGCAATGCCGACTTAAAAGGTTATACTTCATCTTATATAGTTGCGTATAGTAATGGTGAAAGGATTCCCTTTAAGGAGAGTATCAAATAGCTTTAGGACAAGATAAATCATAACCTTCCATAATTTATTTCTAATTTTGTTAAGGACGAAAGGATTTTAAGTAGTCACTTTAACCCCAAAATCGAGTCATTTGAAACTATCTAGGGAAATTAAAACAGGAATTATTGTTGTTGGCGGTATCCTGTTGTTCATTTTAGGATTTAGCTATTTAAAATCTTCACCACTATTTGAAAATGGCAAAACACTTTATGTAATTTACAAGGATGTGGGCGGTCTTCAGACAGGTACACCGGTAACTATAAACGGTTTTGCCGTGGGGAATGTTACGGATATCAGCTTTAAGGATAGGGGAGGAAGCCTACTTGTTACCTTGTTTGTTAAAAGTGATTTTGAATTTTCCAGTAAAAGTCCTGCAGAGTTATATGATACAGGAATTATAGGCGGTAAAGGCGTGCAGATAAAACCGGTTTTTGATGGCGCCCAATTGGCAAAAAGTGGTGATACGCTTCCAAGCCTAACGCAACCAGGCCTTACCCAATTAGTACAAAAGCAATTAACACCTTTACAAAGAAAGGTAGAAGGAGCAATGACCAATGCGGACACCTTGCTAAGAAATGTAAATGATGTGCTAGATGATAATGCCCGTAAGGATTTACGTGAAACGTTAAGTGGATTAAATGCCACGGTGGCCAGCTTTCAGCAAAGTGCACAAGTTCTTAATAGAATATTGAGCAATAATGAAGGAAAGCTTGGTACTTCTCTTGAAAACTTTGAAGAATTAACGGCCAACTTTGCCAAGTTATCCGATTCATTGAACAATGCCGGACTAGGAAGAACCTTGGCAAGTTTAGAATCTTCCATGGCCAATTTAAACAGTTTAATGGCCCGAATAGAAAATGGGGATGGCACCTTGGGTAAGTTGATGAAAGACGAAGAACTTTATGATAACCTAAATAATGCTTCTAGGGAACTAGACCTTTTGCTTCAGGATTTTAGGCTCAATCCCAAACGGTACGTCAATGTTTCAGTTTTTGGAAAAAAGCAAAAAGAATATGAGCTTCCCGAAGAAGACCCTGCGGCCAGACCAAATGTAGAGAATTAAAAGATGACATATTTACCAAATGTTTTATTTGCGGTAGTCTTAATAGCCGCAATAGGTTATTTTGCAAAAAATGTGGGCCGATTAAGACGAAATATCAACTTGGGTAAGGACGTTGATGTTTCCGATAATCGGAAGGAACGGTGGCAAAACATGGTCAGGATTGCCTTGGGTCAGTCCAAGATGGTGGTAAGACCAGTAGCCGGCCTACTTCATATTATCGTTTACGTAGGTTTTATCATTATAAATATTGAAGTACTTGAAATCATCATCGATGGTTTGCTAGGTACACATAGGGTATTTGCGCCATTAGGTGCTGCCTATGACTTTTTAATTGGTTCCTTTGAGATTCTGGCATTTCTTGTGATTGTATCCGTAGTTGCTTTTTGGATACGCAGAAATGTAATTAAACTACGCAGGTTTTTAAAGCCCGAAATGAAAGGTTGGCCAAAGAAAGACGGTAATTTAATTTTATATATTGAGTTGGTGCTAATGCTGTTGTTCTTGACCATGAACGCTGCCGATTATCAGCTACAGCAATTGGGCGCAGAACACTATACAAAGGCCGGCGCTTTTCCGGTTAGTCAATTTATGGCTCAATTAATGGAGGGAATGAGTATCTCTTCCTTAGTTATTTTGGAAAGAGCCGCGTGGTGGTTGCACATAGTGGGTATCCTGTTTTTTCTTAATTACCTGTATTTTTCAAAGCACTTACATATTTTATTGGCGTTCCCCAATACCTTTTATGGAAGGGTAACCCCAAAAGGTAAATTCAAAAATTTAGAGGCGGTTACCGCTGAAGTCAAATTAATGCTTGATCCTAATGCCGACCCTTTCGCTGCTCCTGCAGAAGATGCAGCAGAACCCGATAAGTTTGGCGCATCGGATGTTAGGGACCTCAATTGGGTGCAGTTATTGAATGCCTATACTTGTACAGAGTGTGGTCGTTGTACCGATGAGTGTCCTGCCAATCAAACTGGTAAAAAATTATCGCCTCGTAAGATAATGATGGATACTAGGGACCGTTTGGAAGAGGTTGGAAAGAATATGGACCAAGACAAGGGCGAGTTCAAGGATGATGGCAAGCAACTTTTGGATGATTATATAACAAGAGAAGAATTATGGGCATGTACTACCTGTAATGCATGCGTAGAGGCTTGCCCCGTGAGTATAGACCCACTGTCCATTATTATGGATATGCGGCAGTATTTGGTCATGGAACAATCCGCGGCACCTACCGAGCTGAATAATATGATGTCCAATATAGAGAACAACGGAGCGCCATGGCCGTACAACCAAATGGACCGTTTAAATTGGGTGAACGAATAAAGAAACGAAGATGAGCGAACTTAAGGTAAAGACCATGGAAGCCTTTATGGCAGAAGGGAAGCAGCCAGAAATATTGTTTTGGGTGGGTTCTGCCGGTAGTTTTGATGATAGGGCAAAGAAAATTTCTAGAGCTTTTGTAAAATTATTGAACAAAGCCAATGTGGATTTCGCCGTTTTGGGAACGGAGGAAAGCTGTACAGGAGATGTGGCCAAACGTGCAGGGAACGAGTTTTTGTTTCAAATGCAGGCCATGATGAATATAGAAGTACTCAATGGTTATGAAATTAAGCGAATAGTAACGTGCGATCCCCACTCTTTTAATACCATAAAAAATGAGTATCCTGAACTGGGCGGCAATTACGAAATACTGCACCATACCCAATATCTAAAGGAGCTAATGGATGCCGGTCGCTTACAAATAGAAGGTGAAACATTTAAGGGAAAACGCATTACTTTTCATGACCCTTGTTATCTGGGCAGGGCCAATTCTGTTTTTGAAGCCCCAAGACAAGCATTGGAAAAGACCAATGCCACTCTGGTAGAAATGAAAAGGCACAAAAGAACGGCACTATGTTGTGGTGCAGGCGGGGCACAGATGTTTAAAGAGCCGGAAAAAGGCGATATGGACATTAATGTCATGCGTACCCAAGATGCCTTGGAAACCAATCCTGATATAATTGCAACGGGTTGCCCGTATTGCAATACCATGATGACAGATGGAATAAAAGCTCATGAGAAAGAAGATAAAGTAACGGTTTTAGACGTTGCCGAGCTTTTAGCGAACTCTTAGAGAACCCTATAACCAAAAATATATGCTAGTAGCATTTGATTCCCTTCCTGGAACAGCTAGAATTTGGATTTACCAAGCCAATAGAAGCTTCTCAGATGAGGAAATTACCCAAATTCAAATAGATTTAGACGCTTTTGTAAAACAATGGACAGCCCATGGAAGCTCGCTTCATGCGGGATATGAAATTAAATATAAGAGGTTTATAATCCTTGGTTTGGACCAATCCGTTGCCTCTGCCTCAGGTTGTTCCATTGATGCCTCGGTCCACTTTATCCAAGAATTGGAAAAAAAGTATGAGGTTGAGCTTTTGGATAAAATGAATGTTTCCTATAAACAGGGCGAGTATATTGCTTATAAGCCATTGGCAGATTTCAAGAAAATGGCCAAGCAAAAAGCAGTTTCTAAAAATACCGTTGTCTTCAACAATCTTGTGAATAATAAGCAAGAATATGAGGAGTATTGGGAGGTGCCCGCTTCGGAAAGCTGGCATGCACGTTTCATGTAATCCTTTAAAATTTATAGACCTTCTTAGGTATTGGTTTCATTATATATATCCGATGAAATGCAATATTTGTAATTGTTTTTAGTTATTGCCATAGATTGGTTCATATTACAATGCGATTTAAAATACTATTCCCCTTTTTATTAATAACCTTTTTCTTTGCCCAAGCACAGAAGAATCCCTTGGTCGCAAAGGATAGTATTGCCCAGAAAAACTGGGTAGATAAGCAGTACAGTCAAATGACCTTGGATGAAAAGCTAGGTCAGCTTTTTATGGTCATGGTAGCTTCTGACCAGTCAAAAACTGCCACTGATGCGGTAAAATCACTCATTGAAAACCAGAAAATTGGTGGAGTCATATTCTCTACGGGAGGGCCTATAATGCAAGCCAAATTAACCAATGAGTACCAGGCCGCCTCAAAAGTGCCATTGCTTGTTGGAATGGATGCAGAATGGGGTCTGTCCATGCGTTTGGATTCTACCTATGCATTTCCTTGGAACATGACGTTGGGGGCTATTGAGGACAATACCATAGTGGCCGCCGTAGGTAAAAGAATTGGGGAACATGCCAAAAGGTTGGGAGTACATATCAATTTTGCGCCGGATATTGATATCAACGTAAACCCCAAAAATCCCATAATTGGTAACAGGTCTTTTGGAGAAGATAGGGAGAACGTAGCGGAGAAAGGTATTGCCTTTATGAAAGGTATGGAAAGTGCTGGAGTCCTTTCTAGCGGAAAACACTTTCCAGGGCATGGCGATACCGCTACAGACTCACACCACGCCTTACCAATGATCAATTTTAGTAGGGAGCGCCTGGATAGTTTAGAACTCTACCCTTTCAGGAGATTGATAGAGGAGGGACTAAGCAGCGTTATGGTAGGGCACTTGGAAGTTCCCGCTATGGAAATTAAAGAAGGATTGCCATCCTCCCTTTCAGAACAAATAATTAGTGGGGTTCTAAAAGAAGAGCTTTGTTTTGAAGGTCTGGTGTTTACAGATGCCCTTAATATGAAGGGGGTTACCCAACATGGTAAGGATGGTGATGCAGAGGTGGCCGCTTTTATGGCAGGCAATGACATTTTGTTAATGCCTACGGAAGTTTTAAAAGCAAAGGAGAAATTGACCAAAGCCTATAAAAAAGGAAGAATTTCCGAAGAACGCTTGGCTTATTCCGTAAAAAAAATATTGAGCGCCAAATATAAAGTTGGCCTGCATTCATACAAACCAGTGGAAACTAAAAATCTTTTTAAAGACTTAAATTCCTTGGAAGATGATATTCTTTATGAAGAAGCAATAGAGAATGCCATTACTGTTTTGAAAAACGATTTCTTTCTAATGGGAATCAAACGATTGGAAAATAAGAAGATTGCCTATGTAAAGTTTGGAGATGATTCTGCAGACCCATTTCTTGAAACCCTCAACAAGTACGCAGACGTCACGGAGGTTTCAGGGAATGATATTGCTTCGTTAAAAAAGAAATTGGAGGAGTACAATTTAGTGATTGTGGGCCTTCATAAAAGTAATGAGAGCCCTTGGAAATCCTATAAATTCTCACAAAAAGAATTGTCCTGGCTGCAAGAATTGGCTGCAATGAGAACCTCTAATCTTATCCTATCTGTTTTTGCAAAACCATATGCTTTATTGGATGTACCTTCTTTTGACCATATTGACGGGGTGGTGATGGCCTATCAAAATAGCTATTTTGCCCAAGAAAAGGCTGCGGAGATTATTTTTGGTGCCATAGGTGCCAAGGGAAAATTACCGGTATCGGCTCACAAAGAATTTCCGGTTAATTCACAAATAGAACTTAAATCCTTACTCCGCTTAGGTTATAGTTTTCCTGAAAGGGTAGGGTTTGACCCTTCCAAATTGGCTCAAATAGACCAATTGGTTCAAAACGGTTTGGATTCTTTGATGTTTCCGGGAGCACAAGTATTGGTCGCAAGACATGGCAAGATCGTATACAATAAGGGGTTTGGTAAGCCAACCTATGATTCCAAGGATAGCATAACCCCCAACCATATCTATGATCTGGCCTCCATTACTAAAATTTTGGGTACGCTTCCCATGATTATGAAAATGGAGGAAGAGGGAGATATCGCCCTCAATAATACCTTTCAGGATTTAGTACCAGAATATGCAGATTCAGAATTAAAAAATGTAACCGTTCTAAAAGCGTTAAGTCATTACGGTAGACTGCCTGCATGGATAGCCTTTTATGTAGATACGTTGGATAAAAACCGCAAACCCTCCAAAGAGTTTTATAGGGAAGCACCTATGGATGGGTATTCCATAAAAGTTTCGGACAAACTTTATTTAACCGATGCCTATAAGGATTCCATTTATAACCGAATAGGAAGACAGGAATTAAAATCCAATCGGTATCGATATAGTGATGTAGCGTATTATGTGATGAAGAAATATATAGAGGATAAAAATAAGGAGTCATTGGATAAGTTGGTAGATGAATTTCTCTATAAGCCTATCGGTGCTTTTAGTACCAGTTATAATCCTTTGAATAAGTATCCGAAGGAACGAATTGTACCATCGGAAGAAGATAAATATTACCGTTACGAAACCGTGCAGGGTTATGTACATGATATGGGAGCGGCTATGCAAGGAGGCGTGGGTGGCCATGCCGGTCTTTTTAGTAATGCCGAGGATGTAGCAAAGATCATGCAAATGTATTTACAAGGAGGCTACTATGGCGGAACTCGTTTTTTTGACAATCGTACGGTGAAGAAATTCAATACCTGTTATTTCTGTGACAACAAGGTGAGAAGGGGCGTGGGCTTTGATAAACCCCAATTGGAAGACAAAGGACCCACTTGTGGTTGTGTTTCCCGTAAAAGTTTTGGGCATAGTGGTTTTACAGGGACCTATACTTGGGCCGACCCAGAAGAAGAGCTGGTTTACGTTTTTCTCTCCAACAGAACCTATCCCACGGCTTCCAACACGCTTTTAGTAAAATCTGGGCTACGAACCCGTATTCAGCAGGCAATTTACGACGCATTGGAAAATTAATTGTGTTCTTCTTAACTAAACCTTAACTATTCCTGTTTGAAATTACAGCGAGGCAAGCCCGACAGAGATAGAGGTTTTAGTTAAATTTGAAGAATGAAAATAGCTATTGTTTGTTATCCTACCTTTGGTGGTAGCGGTGTTGTTGCAACAGAGTTGGGAATTGCCTTGGCAGATAGAGGTCACGAAGTACATTTTGTAACCTACAAGCAGCCCGTACGTTTGAGTCTGCTAAGTAACAATATTCATTTTCATGAAGTTCACGTACCGGAGTATCCGCTTTTCCATTACCAACCTTATGAATTGGCACTATCCAGCAAACTGGTAGATACCATCAAACTTCACAAAATAGATTTGCTTCACGTGCACTACGCCATTCCGCACGCGTATGCTGGGTATATGACCAAAAAAATGCTGGAGGAAGAAGGTATGTATGTTCCCATGATAACAACACTTCATGGTACGGATATTACATTGGTTGGCAAACACCCATTCTACAAACCTGCTGTAACGTTTAGCATCAACCAGTCTGATGTGGTTACGTCGGTCTCTCAGAACCTAAAGGAGCGAACCTTGGAATTTTTTGATATCAGTAGAGAGATACAGGTTGTACCCAATTTTATCGATAAAAAGAAATATAGCCATTCATTTACCGATTGTCAACGTTCCTTAATGGCAGATGATCACGAAAAAATAATTACACATATAAGTAATTTTAGAAAGGTTAAGCGTATTCCAGACGTAATTGAAGTTTTTTATAGAGTAGAAAAGGAAATTCCTGCTAAGCTCGTTATGGTAGGCGAGGGGCCACAAAAAGAAGTCGCGGAACGTTTATGTGATTCTTTAGGTATTTCCGATAAAGTTATTTTCTTGGGAAACAGTAATGAGATTGACCGAATATTATGCTTTTCGGATTTGTTCTTACTGCCCTCCGAATCCGAAAGTTTTGGTTTGGCTGCCTTGGAAGCCATGATTAATAGAGTGCCTGTAATCTCCAGCAATGCAGGAGGGATACCAGAAGTAAATATTGAAGGGGTCACTGGTTATTTGAGCGATGTTGGAAATGTGGATGAGATGGCCAAAAATGCCCTCAAAATTCTGGTAGATGAAGCCAATTTGGAAAAGTTTAAAAGTAACGCAAGGGCATCTGCAGAACGATTTGATATTCTAAAAATACTGCCCTTGTATGAAAATCTATATGAAAAGGCCTATAAAAGTAGGTTTGACAGATCATATTCCTGATGTTAAAACACTCTTATTGTTCGCTTGGGTGTTGGTATTGACTTCCTGTAACGCCCAAAAGAATACTGCAGTCAATAGTTATTCACATAAGGATGAAAAAGCTTTAAGTAGGGTATTGGTTGATTATCACGATGCATCCGCTTTTGATAGGACGATGGTGATTCGTGATAAAAAAGCTTTGACCAAATTTTTTTCATCTGTCAATAGAACAAGAAAGCCCGGTTTGGCAGTGCCGCAGATAGACTTTTCAAAAAACATGCTGGTGGTTCATTTTTTTGGGTTTACCGAACGAACCGAAAATTTGGGTTTGTCGGTAATGGAAGAAACGGAATCTACCATTCTTCTAGAAGAGAATTCAGACACCCAGATAAATTCGGATGCTACCTCTAGGATGCTTCCTTTTGGAGTTTTTAAACTCCCTTCTTCCTTAAAAGAAATACGAGTAAAAGCCCATTAGAACAGCTATTAACAAAATTTTGGCGCCATAGGACGATTATAATTGCCTTTTGAGTATTTTTTTGAGAGCCCGTACTTAAGGGCTTTATTTTTGTAGAAGTATTCCCAAATCGTATTGAGCATGAAAAACTTGGCAATTCTCTCCATTCTTGTATTTTTTATTTCGCAGCTGTCAATCTTCTCACAAGAACTGGGACCGAATCTTGAATTAACTTCAAGAGACAGTATAATTGAACGCTCGTGGCACGTGGGTATTGGATTAAATGCCGTGGACGATTCTGGGGATATGTTTGATGAACTGTTAGCGGTCGATTCTCAATGGAACTATGTGTATTTTCCTTCCCGTATCAACTTGGGTCGCTACTTCAAAAGTGGTATAGGGGTAGATGCCATTGCCACTTACAATAAATACCAGGTAGGAAAGCTGATAGAAGGGAGTATCAATACTGTAGAAAAAGACTATTACGCCATAGATTCTAGGGTGACCTATGATTTAATGAAGGTTTTTAAAAAAGATTCTTGGTTTGATCCGTACGTCGGGGTAGGCTTAGGCTACACCAAGGCAGATAATGTAGGGCGGGGCACCTACAATGCAGTTATCGGATTTAGAACTTGGATTAGTGAAAGATTCGGAATCGACTTTAATTCCACGGGAAAATGGAGAATCAGTAATGATAATGCAACCAACCACCTTCAGCATGGGGTAGGAGTGGTCTATCGTTTCGGTATTGAGAAGGTACTGAACGAATCCGGAGAAGAAAAACTGGCCTTGATGGAGGCGTTGGAAAAGGAAAAACAACGACAGCTAGATTCATTGAACCAAGTAGAAAAGGAAAAAGAGCTGGCAAGAAAATTGGAAATGGAAAGGGCCTTGGCACAGCAAAGAGCTGAAGAGGAAGCCAAAAAAGCTGCAAGGGAAAATCTTCTAAAAGAAATCGAATTACAAATGGAGGGTCTTGGCAATGCCTACTTCGATTTAAACTCCTCCTACTTAAATAAAAATGCCAAAACCGTTTTGATAGGTTTGGCAGCGATGATGGAAAAATATCCGCAGCTGGAATTGGAAATTTCTTCCCATGCAGATTCTAGGGGAAGCGAGACTTACAACCAGTGGCTATCGGAACGGCGCGTGAACAGAACGCTTGAATTTTTAAAGAAGCAAGGAGTGCCCGAAACAAGACTTCATGGAGAGTCCTTTGGGGAAAGTCAATTATTGAACGATTGCGACGACCATACGTATTGCCCGGAAGACAAGCATCAGATTAATAGACGCTCTGAGTTTAAAATAGTAAACTACTAGGTTGTATTTTAAGGTAAAAGCCCTTTATCGAACCATTTCTTTTTTACCCAAAAGTTCAATTTAATATAGTAATAGGCTAAATCAACAGGTTTTGAAGCCCAATACAGTCCTTTACTATAAAGAAAAGGCTTGACCTTTACCAAATACCTAAAAACTTTTTCCGGGGATATAAGAAACCGTTTTAATAAGGTAGTTTTAGAGGTTTTAAGTTGCTTTGGATCATAGGCGATACCCACCGTATTGGCCCCTACATTTTGATAGAAACCTTTTGAAAGGTTTTTCACGAAGTTGATTTTTCTTTTGGTAGAAAAGATACCCGTTTTCAAGGCCATATCGGTCATATAGTCCTGAGCCATTTCTTGGGTGTAATCGATGGGTCTCAAAGCATGAAAAAGCTGCTCGAACTGCTCGAACATAAAACTCTGAATAGGTGCAATATACGTATCGTAAACGAATTTCTCATTTTCTTCATGGCGTTCTACCGTTGGCGACATCGGGTTGTTGGCGTAATAAAGCGTGCTCCCATGTGGAGCCGCTAATAACTGCTCATAGAGTTGGCCATTGGCCATTAAAATATCATCGGATGATGTTTTGTTGGGATATATCGAGAAATTAAGACCGAACCTTTTCGTATCTTTTTGAATATTGTAAATCTCTTTTAAACCTACATAGTAGCCCGTTACCGGAATTTCTTTGTCAAAATACTTATAAAGGGCTTCTTGCATGGTACCTCCCCAGCCTACATCGACAAGGGTAATGCCTTCTTTTTCATAATCGACTCCAAAAGACTGTAAATAGTTGATAAAAGCCTCTTTTTGAATTTTACGATTTTTCTCATAGGCCTTTTGAAAAGTTTCGTTTTTCTTTAAGGCGGCCATAATTTCCGAATTAAAGAACTTCGGCAATGTTTCATCCGCCGGAAAATCTAGCTCGCTCTTTATTTTTATCTTAGTTTCGTCCGAAAAGGGAAACCAGTCTAAAAAATGGGTTAGGGACATATCCCCGAATTTTTTCATGAGAGGCCCGAACTCCTCCTCTTCTATAGGCTTCAGTGCTAATTGCGTGGCAGACTGTCGGGAAGCCTTTAAATAATGAGTGCTTATCCTGCTTTCTTGGGGAAACTGATGCAATTCTTGATAGCTGTCAAATAACGCCTTTAGGTAATGTCCCTCTCGGGCCAAAAAGAATAAATCCTTTATTTTATTTTTTCGGGCATTGATGTATAGCCGTTCGGTAAAGAAGTAAAAATGGAGAATAAATTCACTAAAGGCATATTCGCTTTTTAGGCATATTTTTTCAATACTTCGGCAGGCCTTATAAAAACTCTTCTGGTCTTTACCCAACAAATTTTGTTTGTTTCTAATTTTATGGGAAAAGTGCTTTAAGTGTATGCCGGTTAACCCTTTCTTTTCAGCATTGATTACATCACTTTGCATATTATCGCCGACCATGACAACTTTATCAGGACTAACCTTTAAACGTTGGAGAACATCATCGTAAATGCTTCCATTTTCTTTACAGGCATCTACACTGCAAGAGACAAAAATATCTTCAAAAAGGTCTAAAAAACCGTGGTGTTCGATTATTTTGGATATGACAGCCTTGGGTAAATAGAAATCCGAGACCAAATAAATAGTATAACCTTGGGTCTTTAGTCGATATAATTCAGCAACA
This sequence comes from Euzebyella saccharophila, assembly GCF_014855495.1. Classification (GTDB taxonomy): domain Bacteria; phylum Bacteroidota; class Bacteroidia; order Flavobacteriales; family Flavobacteriaceae; genus Euzebyella; species Euzebyella saccharophila. The sequence goes on from NZ_JACYFJ010000005.1 coordinate 151,030, forward strand.
AGTTCTTCATTGGTAAACTGAACCGCTATTTCAGAAAGAATATCAGCTTCTTTATAAAGGGCGCTAAAATTTTCAAAATCTTCTTGATTTAGTATATCGCTGTGTAAAAGTCTTAAATAAACTTCCGTTACTATTTTTTCGTAAGCTACCTCTAGATAATTTTTTTGTTCCTTTTTAGCAACAAATTCGGTCGCATTTGAGCGAATACCAAAAAGTTGATCGGCCGTAATGGTTAGCCCTAGTTCCCTGACCATAAATTTGGCCCAAATCTTTAGGGTATAATTTGGGTGGACCTTACGGTGTACAAGGGTGTCGAAAAAATCTGTAAACAAGACATTCTTGTCCTTTAGATTTTCTATCTTATTTTTAAAGTTTCTCACTTTTTGCGGGGTAGAAATGTAATGGGGGAAAGCGCTATCTAGAAGATAAGCAGAAAAAGAACAGGATACTTTCTATAAAAGGAAAGCATGATTTCTTCTTTAATTCCATCAATCCAAATCTGAAAATTTGATTTTTTTGGGGTATTATGTGTAGACACGTGTGCTCGTTTACGGGGTTTAACTGCAAATATCTACGACGAACTACCTTTTTTAGATGTTTTTTATGAAAATATTGGCAATATTTTCGATAAACGGTAATTTTTTATTCATATCGGGGATTTTTAGTTTTTAAATTTTTAGATACAACCTAGCTGAGCGCTACTTCTACATTAGGTAATATTGATATCTGCCACAGAATTAACAAAGTATTTGGGCATAAAAGGTTTGTTCATATATAAATGACCGTCAAAATGTATGTTAAGGCCATTATCGAGAATTCCAATAGACTGCCATCCTAATTTATTAGGGGATATAAAGTCTTTTCTAATATTATCTGCAATGTAACAATAAAGGCAATCTGGATATGCCTTTTCAATGGCCTTGTAATTGGCTTCATTGGGCTTTTCACTTCCTATTTCTTCAGAAATAATAATTTCGTCAAAGTATTTTATAAGACCCAAGGCTTCTAATTTATTTCGTTGGGTTCGACTCCGACCGTCAGTGATCAATCCAATTTTTCCTCCGGCTTTTTTAATGTCTTCAAATAAGGAACTAACCCCTTTGAAAGGTTTAATGTTGGGCACATGGTTTCTATAGAGGGAAATCAATTCTTGTATGTCTATTGAATACTGCTCAGAGATGTACTGAAAAACATTTTCTCCGCATCGGTATAAGGAGAACATTTTGGCGTAAAGAATTTCCCAATTGTTCGCATCTACTTTTTGGGCAATTTCCTGATAGGCCGATCGTAAATAGCTAATTTCGTTGTACAAGGTGTCATCTAAATCAAAAACAATGACGATTTTGTTATTAACCTTTATATCCATGCACTAAAATTTCGTCGTCATAGCGAATCATCAAAAGGTCTTTTTCCCAAATATCGAACGATTCTTCAATGGCCTCCCCGAGAAAATATTCTTTAATAATCCATTTGGGATAATTGGCCCCTGATAGATAGGAGAGGGGGTAGCCACCACCAAATCTAGGATTGATTTCTATGGCGTAAATTTTATCGTTTTCATTGTGCAGAAAGAATTGGGCAGTTAGGCAGCCTACAGCTCCATCTACTTTAGCCAGTTTTTCACGAATGTAGGGCACAAGCTTATTATGAACTGTTAGGGCCTTATACACCTCCCCATCTCTAACCTCTAATCTTTTTCTGGGTACCACACATTTAAGTTGGTGGTCCCTGCCGTAGTATAGGTCGCAAGTAAATTCATTGAATTCATTATGGTCTAGGTACTCCAAAAACATCAATTTTTCGTTTTCAAAGTGGTAGTCGGTCAACTCACTTTCATCTTTAATTAAGTAGGTATCGACGCTTCTACTTCCGTCAATCGGTTTGATAAACAAAGGAAGTTGGTAGTCCTTTTTTGAAAATTCCTTGGCTACCGATACTCCATGAGATTCAAAAAACTTGTGTATTTCCCGTTTATCACGGCATTTGGAGACAAACTCCTTTGATGCAATAACGGGGGTGATCCCATTTTCTTCCAACAGCTCCCTGTTTTCTGCGAGCATAAGAAGTTCGGTATCTATAGTAGGAACTATCAATTTAATATCGTTATCCTGGCATTCTTTAATCAATACCTTAAAATAAGTGGAGTCCGATAAATAGGGAACCTTAAAATGTCCGTCCGCTATTTGGCATGCCGCGGAAAGAACAGGGTTGGCGTCTGCCGCAAAAACCTTCCCATTGGGAAACAGTTTCTTAAGTTCTTTTTGAAATGCCCTAACAAGGGAAACGCGCCTTCCGGCAGAAGAAATAAGAATATTCATTTAAACAGGTTATAGAATGACCTAAAAATTTTAATAAACGGATTGATAAGTGGTTTACGGTTAAAGATAAAAACCAAAAAGGAATAACTAAAACCGTGATAATCGGGTCCCAAGAATTTTTTAAGGGGATAGGCGTCTATTTTTTCAAACCCATCGAGCATTTTTGGGATTTCCCCCACCGAAATATCGGATTTCATCAGTCGCACTAAAAGGAAAAAAACAAAAGACTGTTGCCTGGTCTTAAGACGTTTGAGGCATGCTTTCGCATTGGGGTGGTCTTTCGGAAGCCGTTCCATTAATTCATAATAGACGTGGGCGGCATTGGCATTATCATAAATTACCTTGTTGTAATGCTCCCTGCTCTTGTTACGCATGGCTGAAGTTGGCAAAATACGATAGCGGTGCACATCCAAATCAATATGTGCCATTCGTTTTGCTTCACAGAACAGCTCGGCGGTCAATATCGCATCTTCCATCCATTTGCCTTCAATAAATCGGATGCCCGTAGCTTTTATAAAGTCTCTTCTGATGATATACCACCATATTTCATTTTGGTACTTTTTGTTGGCGATATACGTAATTCCGTCGGTAACGTTTAAGTTATCAGGTACTTCTTCTAAATTGGTGTCTGAAATAGGGTACTTGGTCTCAAAGACCGATTTGGTCTTAAAGCTGAGAATGTCCAATGAATTGGAATCCATCATTGACAACAAAAGCGGAACCGTATTCTGGGCCAAATAGTCATCCGGATCCATAAAATAAATGTACTCCCCTTGCGCCCTGTCATAACCCGAGTTTCTGGCGGCACCTACTCCGGCATTTTTCTTGTTAATTATTTTTACATGATTATACTTGCTAGCATATTCATTGGCAATTTCTAAGGTGCGGTCCTTTGATTCGTCATTGACGATGATAATCTCGTATTCTGAAGGCTTTAGATTTTGGTCCAACAAACTGTCTACACATTCTTGCAGATACAGTTCCATGTTATAACAAGGGATGATGACGCTTAATTTCATAGTTGTTTGGTACCGGTAAATACTTCCATGGTTGCACTTGTGCTAGAGCTGATGCCATCACTTTTAATCACTTTTTGAATGGTCAAAAAGATAATTTTTAGGTCTAGCAAAAAAGACCGATGGTCTACATAATAGACATCATACTCGAATTTTTTCTCCCACGAGATGGCATTACGGCCATTTACCTGGGCCCAACCTGTGATGCCCGGGCGTACTTCATGCCTTCTCTTTTGGTGTGCGTTATAAAGGGGAAGATACGAAACCAATAATGGTCGTGGACCTATAAGGCTCATATCTCCCTTGAGAACATTAAAAAGTTGGGGAAGTTCGTCCAAAGATGTTTTTCTAACAAATTTACCGGCAGTTGTCAAGCGTACTTCATCCGGTAGCAGGTTGCCCGCTGCATCCTTTTGGTCGTTCATGGTTTTAAACTTCCAGATCTTAAAGACCTTTTCATTTTTGCCCGGTCGCTGTTGGGTAAAGAAGATGCTGCCTTTGTTGGCCAATCCTAGAAATAGCATAACCAATAGAATAACGGGCGAAGCCAGCAGCAAGACAAAAAGGGCGATAAAAAAATCAAAAATTCGCTTAAAAAAATGCTTGTACATGGGCTGTTTGCATAGGTAGGGCAAAATAAACATAATTATTTTTAATAATACCCATACCTAGACGAAGATCAAGTTTTTTGGTTATTAAGTATATATTTGATGGAGTCGAGAATGTGCGAATTGATAATTTGGACATCAAATTTTGATTCTGCCAACTTTCGACTCTCCAAACCCATTTCTTGAATTTTCTCAGGATTGTCTATAAAGTATTTTACGGCATTCTGTAGGGGCTCCCTTAGTTTTGGTTCAATTAAAAAACCATTTATACCTTCTACCACTGTTTCTTTACAGCCGGGTGTATTGGTAGTAATTATGGGCATACCGGAGGAAAGCGCTTCTAAAATGGAACGAGGCACACCTTCTCTGTAATAGGTAGGCAAAACAAAGACGTCCATTTTTGCTAGTAAACCTGCTACATCATTTGATTTTCCATGGTAGATGATTATATCTTGCTCATGTAATTTTTTAAATTCCTCTTCGCTAATGCCACCGCTACCAGTAACGCTAGGGCCTCCAATAAAGTGAAATCTCGATTGTGTATAGGTGCTGCGTAATTCTTTGGCTACCTCCACCAACAGATTAACGCCCTTTTCTTTCATTAACCTACCTACGATTACAAAATCGATGGTTGCTTTAGAAACCCTGGGGTGAAAGGAAAACCAATCCAAATTAATACCAGACCCATCTACCACTCTGGTTTTCTGGGACCGGGATATAATTTTCTTTTCCAAAAAGAGCGCTTGGTCGTCCTTATTTTGAAAAATAACCATTTTGTTACTTCGCAGTGCGTACCGGTACAAGCTCTCTGTAATACGTTGTAATATTTTTGCTTTGGTAGAAACGCCGCTAAAGGTGAATCCAAGACCAGTGATAAGGGAAACAACAGGAACATTCAGTGACCTAGCTGCAATAGAACTATACACCACGGGTTTTATGGTATATGGAAAAACTAAATCGATTTTATTTTTTCTAATGATTTGCTTTAATTCTTGAATACTTCCATAATCCTTTAAGGGGTTAAGACCGGTACGTTGTAAACTAAACTCCTCACAATGAGCGCCCAGCTCTTCTATCTTATTAGTATTTTCTTGCGAAAAATTAGGAGCGGCACAAACCACTTCATAACCATTGGCTATTAAGTGTTTAATTAAATCTCCCCTAAAGTTTAATAGGGACATATCTAAGGAAGCGACTAGTAGTATTCTTGATTTGGGCATACGATTGTTAAGTAATTAATTTTTTTGTACCTCTCCTTTTAGAAATATACCCTTTAAGGAAGGTGCATAACCATTTCTGAATAAAAATTTTCCCAAGTCCTAGCCTTCAGGTATGCATCAAAGATAGGTCTATTGTTAGTAGTATCTTCCTTTAAAGCTTTTTGTATGGCAATGATAAGGGCTTCTTTATTCTCTGTTGGACACGTGTAAATTTGAGGTATTTCATCTATACCACCAGCACTTAGGGTGGCAACAACAGCAGTATTTTGAGACATCATTTGCAAAAGTACATTGGGAAAACCTTCTATTCTAGAAGAAAGTACACATACCTCCGCCTTCTCAAAAAAACTATAGACATTGTTTACATAACCTGGCATATGAATACGGTCTGTTAAGCCATGTGCGTTAATTTGGTGGTTAAGACGTTCTCTTTGCGGTCCTTCTCCCAAGATAACCAAATGTAAATGTGGATTCTGTTCTGTGAGCCTGCCAAAGGCGTCTATAAGTATATCAAAACCTTTGGCAGGGGCCAATCTGCCAGCGGCCACAATAAACTTTGTATTTTGATAGAAAGGTTCAAGCGCCGCCTTTTTCGAATTTATATCTTGAAAATTAAAAGGATTGGGTATGGTTTTTATATGGAGCTTTTTTGAAAGTTGTGGTAATGAACTAACCAACTGATTCTTCATATAGTCCGTCTGGGTAATGACCAAGGAGCTACCTTTGTATCCCAAATGATAAAAAAGACTATAAATTTTTAATTTATACCCTTTTAGCAATTCAAAGATAGAATTGGATTCCCTAACGATTACATGGGCATTTAAAACTCTCAGTCTTTTGGCCAGCCCTAAAGTTCCATTGATGATGGTTTGGGAGGAAAATGAGTGGGTTATGTTCTTATTATTCTTCAATAAAAGGTAGGGGATGAGCCAAAAAGCGCCTAAGAAATAAGAAGAAAAATTGAAATAGGTCACTTCCATTTCTTGCTCCAAAGGTACCCAGCCCTTACTATGTTTTTTGGTGAGAATAATCACCTTGCATTTATGACCTTTTTGTAGAACAAACCTTCCAAAACTTTGAACAATATGTTCAGACCCCTGAATACTATCAGTAGGAAGGACAAGGAGCCAAGTTTTATAAATATTGTATAACACAATTACTTTTCGATTGGTAATTGAAGCATTTTCCCAAATTTATAATCCCACTCCATTGGAGTGAATTTATCAAAACCAGCACCTGGATGGAAGGTGAGTTCACCAAAGTAAATTTTTCCCATTACTAAATAAAGGTCTACTCTTACACAGATAAAATCCTTAGCTAACTTTTCGGCAATGGCGATCATTTTATCAAGCGATTTAGGTCTTTCAATATTTATACCATTTGAATATCTAATCGTGAATGGTAATAAATTCCATTTTGGGTCATATAAATTTCTTTTATGATTTGTTGCTCGATTCAAATCCACTTGGATAAAGGCGACTTTGCCATTAAGGCAATGGAATTTGAAGTCGGATGGTATTTCATTGTTTTTATCTAAAAGTAATTTTTCAATCACTAACCTTGGTTGGATTTGCTTATACTGCCATTCTCCTTTTCCCGAATCGTAGTTCTTTTTAAGATTTTTTTTCCATTCTTTTTTGAGGTCAGCTAAATCTATTTTAGATTTATCCCTAATCACCCAAACACCTCCACTATCATGATTAGTTTTAACAATAAATGGATATTCTGGTAAAATACTAGAGGTGATTTCATTAGCATCTAATGTTTGGTAAACTAATGGGATAAGGTATTTTTTCCCGATATTTGACTCTATATAACTTCTGACCATGTACTTATCTGCACATTTAATATGCAAATCACTTCTATCGTTGACTTTTAGCCATTGAAGTTTTTCATTATATGTTGTAGGTTTGGTCAAATTCAATGAATAACCTAGAGAACGTTTAAATCTAGTTTTTATAAGTATTGTTTCCGGAATGATTACATTTCTAAGTTTTAGTAGAGGAAATATTAAAATTTTTCCTAAACGGGTATTGTAATATAAATTTCTGAAAAACTTGAACATTATTATTCTTTTGACTGTAATTATTTTGAATTAAGTAAATTCTCAAAATGTGCTAACCATTGGTCGCCTATTAGATTAATATCAAATTTATTTAGCGCATTTGGAGCTTCAATTGCAAGTTTTTTTCGTAAGGAAGTATTCAACATTAAATGCTCTAGTGAATTGGCCATTTCCGAAATATTTTGATTTTCAACCAACCAACCGTTTTCTTTATGTGAAATGATATCAGATGGGCCAGAAATACAATCATAGGCAATACAACAAACACCTTGGGACATGGCTTCTAAAAGAGTCATAGGTAGTCCTTCAAATCTTGATGGCAATATGAATATTTCTGATTGTTTCAGCAGCTCTCTAATATCGCTTCTAAACCCAGTAAAAATAATTTGCTCCTCAAGGCCTTTGTCATGAACTATTTGACTTAATTTCTCAAGACCCTCATCTCCACCGCCAACAATTTTTAACTTCCAATCTTTTAAATCGGGCAAAACTTTTTCGGCAATTTCAATCAAGTTGTCAAAGCCTTTATGATGATATCGGTTTAAATCCCCTATAGCCAAAATAACTTTTGTTTTATTTTTAGGTCTAGAGGTAATTTCATATTCCTCAACCCTTACAAAGGTGCATGGGTTTGGTAACAATTGAACATTTTTATGATTTTTTCTGAAGTATGGTACATCGTAAGATGTTAGGACGGTAATTAAATCTGCAAATCGATAAATTTTTTCGCGGAGAATTCTCTTGATTAAATTATTGCTGTAGCTGTGGTTAATGTGTTCTGAGATGATTATTTTAATATTAAAGATTTTAGCTATTGGTATTGTACAGAAAGATAGAAGAGTTATATGTGAACTCATAATATCTGGACGATTTTCTTTTTTCCTGTAAAAGCTAAGCAAGCTAAAGAAGCCATTAACAACAACAGAATGAAATAATGGATGATTATGTAATTTTATTCTTTTAATTTCAGGTTCTAATTCATAATTGTCACTACCTGTAAAGGTAATTATTCTTATTTCCAAACCTTTTTTTGAAAGGTGGTTGGCTAATAAGCTAACTACTCTTTCTGCACCACCACCGCTCATTTTATTGATTAAAAAATCTATTTTCATTTTTCTAATTTTGTAAAACTAGTTCTTTACCTAGTTGAATATCGTATTTTTCAGGAATTATGGGTGCGTAACCGCTGTCATGATGAAAAGTGATTTCACCAAAATATAGCTTTCCATCTACATCGTACCAATCTACTCTAACATATACAAAAGGTTTTGCGAGTAATTCTGAAAGTTTAATCATTTGCTTAAGACTTTCTGGAGGAGCGACATCATAATTTGCGGGGTCGGTAAACTTGTTTTGACCTTTTTTTGAAGACCATCTATATGGTTCTCTTTTCCAATGAATATCATACCAATTTCTATAATGGTATTCCGTTCCTCTGTCAATATCAACCTGAATCATTCTTACCTTTCCATTAAAGCAATGTAATTTATAATCCATGGGAATTTTTCCATCCTTCGTTTGAAGAAGACTTTCTACAATTACACATGGTTTTATGTTTTTGTACTGCCATTCTCTAGAATATTTATAATAATAGTTTTTTCTCAACCTATTTCTTAATTTTATTCTTATGATGTTTAAGTCAACATCTTTTTTGTTTTTTACGAAGTATCCACCACCGCTATCATGATTGGTTTTGATTATACAAGGTTTATCAGGGAGATTATCGTTTGTAATTTCCTCAGAATATGACGTTCTGAAATACAGTGGAACCAAGTATTCCTCACCAATTTTTTCAGAAATATATTCTCTTACAGCATATTTGTCTACGCAACGGGTATGTAGTGGAGAGCGGTCATTTATTTTTAACCAATTTATTTTTTCATTTAACGTAATTGGCTGTTGAAAATTAACTTTTCTTCCAAAGGCCTGCAAAAACATTTTATTTATTACCTTTTTATCAGAAACTATATGTGTCCAATAATAGTTGTATAGACTCAAACCTATCTGAATTATGTATTTACCTACTGCACCAGATTTACTGATTTTTTTTAAAATTTTTTTCATATAAATTTATTTTCTAAAAGCTCCTTTAAAAATTATTTTAAGCCAAAATATTTTTTTGAAGCTTCTTTACATTTAAATATGCGAAAATACTTAAGAAAATGTTGCAGTAGTTATCAAAGTATCCGTGCCCTGTAAGTAGAAATATGGTAATTGCAAACGCTAAATAAAAATTTTCCGGATTATGTTTAAAGGTTTTAAGGCTTTGGAAAAGTATAAAAGTATAAATGCCTAACATTATTGAAAAAGGTATAATTCCAGATTCTCCGAAGATCATTAAATAGGCGTTATGAACTCCAGGTAAACCGGGGGCTTTGGTTTGAAATGAATAATACCCATTTCCAAAAAAAGGTTTTTCTAAAATAAAATCTGTATAAATTGCCCAAGTTTGAGTTCTAGAGTCCTCCTCTAGAGTTTCCGTTTGAACTTCCTTGTCGCTACTAAATATGCTTTCAATGGCATTAAACCTTTCTTCATTTAAAGAGAGCATACTTGAAATTGTAAAAAAGAAGATGAATGCTCCAGCCCCTACAATTGGAGTTACCAAATTTTTTTTACTTCTAATTATGGCTATGATGTTGATTAACAGCCAAATCAATATGAAAGTTCTAGAGAAAGTAAATACCCCGGCAATAGTCAAAATGAACTGACCACTTAATCGTAAGACGGAGTGTTTTATCAAATAACTAAGGGCATAACCGATAACGCAAATTGATCCTGCAAAATTGGGATTTAAATAAAAGCCGCTATATCTGCCGTATGTTGGATAAAAATTTGCATTAGCAAGAGGAAAAATCACCGCGTTAATTATGATGGAACTCGCTCCTATCAATAAGATGTAATAGATTTCTTTTTTTGTACTATCCTTTAAAACTTGAGCAGAAAAAAGTACGACGACAATTGACCTCACAAATTCTTTTAAGAGATCATTTTCCCCGATTCCGTAAATAGGATTTAAACCACTAAAAATAAAATATAAAAGAGTCAGAATTAAAAAAGGTATTGGTATTGAAACTCTACTTTTAGCAAAAAGAAAATATATAACCAATAATAAGGTGGAAGCATAACTGCTAAGTGAGCCTAGCATGGGACTAAAATAAGCTCTCAAATAACTAGGTAAATTCCACAGTATTAAGATTAATATTAAGTACCTAATTACCTTTACGCTTTTACTCATAAATTAAATACTGTGAATAATAAATACAGAGATTAGGAATGAATATTCTTTTCTATTTAAAAAAGAACAATCATATTCTTTTATTTTCTTAATCGATATTGAGATTTAAGATACTTGATTATCATTTTTGGCAAAAATAGTTCGATAATATTCTTGGGCAAATTTAATTAGTTAAACTGAGCCCAATTACTGTTTTTAGGTTAATTATATATTTGAGATGATGCATAATTCATAAGAAAGGTAGGTATGAAATAACTTCATTGCTATGTTTTGCTTGGCCTTTGTTATTTTGCATCGGGGCAGTTCAAATAGTAGATTAATGAACTGAGAATTTATAGCCTTTGCGTGATATTGTATGAAATTAAATTTTTAGGATTTATGTACATATCTGTACGAAAACCAAAAATGAAATCAAACACCTATATCGAGACCCGAGTTATAATTTTAAACATAAAAGGACTTTTTGGAATAATTGCTCTCTAAATCCAAGGATAATGTTTTTTTAACCCCTAAAATAAAATATTCTTAATATAATTTGTGAAATATTAAAAGTTTCGCAATTTTAGTTGAAAGTTAATTTTGAACTAATTCATAAAATCTTATAGGAAAAAAATGGGTAAATATACTATACGTTTATTTAGTTTTTTTAAAAGTTTAGAATCAAAAATTCATCACTTTTATTTTAAAAAATTAAAGGCTGGTTATACAAATTTGAAATTGAAAATGAAGATTAGAAATCTGCTAAAGCTAAAACCGCGTAAGAGTCTATCAAATGATCATAAAAGAGAAATCAAAGCATTTTATTCTGAAAAAAAATTTGGGAAAGTAAGTACATTATGGCATAAATACTTTACAGATTGTAACGGGATTTTTTCTGCAAAATATGTACCTGAAAACATATATTACATCCATTTAGAACCTTTGCTGAACGGCAATTTTGATAAACGTATATTGGCTGATAAAAATTTGTTAGAAAAGTTGTTTTTTGGTGTAAAACAACCTGAGACTGTGGTGAAAAACATAAACGGATTTTTTCTTAAAGGAAATAAGATTATTTCATTTGATGAAGCTTTAAAAGAGTGTTTAATAAATGAAAATCTGATACTAAAACCAACTATTGAAACATGGGGGGGTAAAGACGTAGTTCTTGTAAAAAAAGATGACGGTAATAATCTAGAAATTGTTTTAGAAAGGTTATTTATTAAATACGAAAAAGACTTTATAGTCCAAAGGCAGGTACTGCAGCACGAAAGTATGGCTATACTTAACAGCTCATCCATTAATACTTTAAGGGTGATGTCCTTTCTAAACAAAAGCAATGAAGTACAAATTCTATCTTCATTAGTTAGGATGGGAAAGAAAGGTTCTGTTACTGACAATGTTGCAGGAGGTGGTTTTGTATGCGGAATAAATACTTACGGAAAATTGAATAATGTAGGTTACAATAAGGAGGGTGAAAAATTTTATTCTAATAGTTCGGGATTGAAGTTTGAAAGTGTTTCGATTCCTTTGGCACCAAAAGTTTTTAATACTGCTAAAATTCTACATCAGCAAATTCCTTATTTCAGATTAATTTCATGGGATTTGTCTTTGGACCAAAATGGCGATGTGGTTTTAATAGAATACAATGTATTTGGACAAGGAATTAACATGCATCAATTAAATAATGGCGCCGTACTAGCAAACATTTTTGAATAAACTAGATGATTAAGAAAACTCTAGTATTCTTTTAACAGCAACTTTTTCTTACTTTCTTTATAGGTAAAGGCGAACATTATTATATTTTTTATAATGACAACTATTGTCGTACAAATAGCAATACCCAGTATTCCATAGTATTGTATTAATATATAATCTAATACGATATTAATCACTAAGGCAATAAGAGAGACATATGCCATAAAAGCATTTTTGTTAATACTGGTAAGAAAATTAACATTAATCATGCCTGCAATGGTAAAGGGAATATAAATCAAGAAAATCTTCTGTATTATAGAAACTAATTCGGTATCCCTAGGTGTAAATTCTTTGCGCTGATAAAATAATTCTACAAAAAAATCTGTAAATAATATTCCCAGTACGGCAAAAAGAGTTCCACCTAGAAATGTTATTTTCATCATTTTGAATACCATTTTAAATGATTTCTGTCGGTCATCTAAAATAAGTTTTGAAAAATAGGGTAACAAAACATTAGTTATAGCAATAACTAAAATACCTATTAAAAATGCGGGCATCTTTTTTCCATAGTTAATTGCAGCAATTGAACCTATGGCCAGTTGTGCAGCAAAATATTGGTCTACTACACCGTTCATTCCAGTAAGAAACCCGGAAGAAACCTTGGCGGGAATTTGAGAAAACATAATTTTGGCATTTTGGCTTCGGAAGTCAGGTCTAGATAATTTTAAGATATTTTTTCTCTTGCACAATAAAAAGAAATATAATAAACCAATTATTGAACCCAAAAGTGTTCCTAGCGCTAAAACTAAATAACCCAATAAATCTCTTAGGAGAAATAACGAAGTAATTATGGAAATAGGTACGAATACTGTACCAAGAGAGGAATATCTAAATTCTCCATAAATATTTAACAAGCCACTAAGTAAAGAAGATAAACCCCAAATAAAAATACAAGGAAGTAAAAACTGAAATTGTCTTTTAATCATTAAATAATATTCTTCGGTATGACCTTTAAAAAAGGTTTCAAGATAAAAGTCAGTAAAAAGGTATGCGATGAGCATAAAAAACAAAGAGACTAAACAAGTAACGATAAAACCAGTAGATTGAAATGAAGAAATTTCTTTTCCTTTTTTTAATTCTGCCACATAACTTGGTATAAACACGTTCTTAAACGCTCCAAGGAAAACAGTATCAATAAAACCAGGAACCAATGAAGCAATTAGAAAAGTGTCTAGGATTTCTGAAAGACCAAAATTTGCTGCTACTACCGATTCCTTATAAAATCCTATAAATTTAACAAGTATAGTTAAAATACCAACAGTAAGTATGTTAGTAATTACCTGATTTTGAAAAAGAGATTTGAAATCAAATTCTTTAACAATTTTTCTTAATTTATTAATCATTTAAAACAATCCTATGCAAGACTAGAAGATATTAATTTTTCCCAATTTTTAGCTATTTCTTTTGCTCTAAATCTATCGACTTCATTTATAGCATTTAAGGAAAATTTATCACGCAAAGCCTTATTATTCATTAGCGTATCTAACTTTTTTTGAAGATCCAAAACATCATTAACATTAATTAAATAGCCGTTTTCGTTATTCCTGATAAGTTCTGATGGCCCCGTAGGGCAGTCAGTTGCTATACATGGTAAACCAAAGTGCATAGCCTCAATTAAAGCATTCGGAAACCCTTCAAAAATAGATGTGAATACAAAAACTGAACTAGAATTATAATATGTGGCAATTTCCTTAGTAGGAGGTAGTAACTTAATTTTTTCTTCCATGTTCAGCTGATTAATTAAATTTTGAAGCTCCCTCTGTCTGCCGCCTTTTCCAACAATATGCACTTCCCAACCTTCAGATTTGATATTCGCAAAGGCTTTGATGAGTATGTGTTGTGCCTTTTGTTCACTGAGACGTCCCACATTTAAAATTACTTTTTTTCTTTCCAAAGAGAACGTTCTGCTATTGGTCAATTGAGAAGCAATTGGATTAGCCAGAATCTTTAACTTTTCCGTTTTCACAAAAGCTTTAAAATATTGTTCGATTTCCTTTGTTTGTATGACTAAATAATCTGCTTTTGGATAACTAAATCTTAATAATAGTTTCCAAAGAATTCCAAAACTCATTTTATAAGGGTTATTTCTTTCACTAATTATGACTGGTATTTTACAGGATTTTGCAGCCATTACGGAAAGAATATTCTCCCTAGTTAAAAATCCTATTAACAACTGAATTTTATAATTAGTTACAATATTTTTAATTCTTAGATACAATTGCCAATTTAATCTTATTGTATCAAATATAGATTTGCTCGGCATTAATTCTTCGAGACAATAAACAAGGTTAATCCTTGGGTCTAACTTATAAAATGGACTCTTTTTAGAGAAATTTATGATGGTGACATTATATGAATGAATAAGTTCATTAGCAAGTGTACTAACTACTCTTTCAGCTCCTCCTGTACCTAAAGAACCAATTGTAAATGCGATAGATTTTTTTGTCCTCATTAATTTTCAGCTTAATTTTTCCACATGTTTAAAAAACAACATACTTGATTGAATTATTGTATATTTTTATCAAGTTTGAGATGAATGGATAAATCCCAATGACAAAATTAACATTACTTTAGGCAATACCTATTATTTTGTTATAGCAAATGAGAGAGCTTTTATGAAAAAGAATTTTCTAATTTCATTGACATTGATATTGAGTTTAACATTAAATGCTCAGAAAATTAACATATCAAATTTCGGTTTTAGTGCCGATGATTCTAGTGAATTCATCAATCAAGCAATTGAATCAAACTTTGACACAATAGTTTTCACTAAACAAAAATCGGATTGGATTTCCCTTCCTATTAAATTAACTGATGTTTCAAATAAAGTAATCATTTTTGAAGATGGTGTAAAACTATGCGCAAAGGAAGGCGAATTTTTGGGTAAAAATGACGCTTTGATATCAATACAAAATTCGAGAGATATTGAATTGTATGGCATCAATGCTGAACTGGTAATGAATAAGGAAGAGTATCAAGATGGTGAATGGCGTCATTGTATAAGTATAAAAAGTAGTAATAACATATTAATTAAAGGGCTTACCTTAAGAGATTCTGGAGGTGATGGAATTTATATATCGGGTTCAAAAAATGGTAAATACTCCCAAAATATTCTTATCGATAGTATCATATCTAACAACAATAAAAGGCAAGGTTTGTCTATTATAAGTGGGAAGAACGTCTTGGTTAAGAACAGTTCTTTCTTAAATACCAAAGGCACCCTGCCTGGAGCTGGATTAGATATAGAGCCAAATTCAAGTAGTGATATTCTGGATAATATAGTTTTTAAAAATTGCCTATTTCGTAATAATGACCATTCAGGTATATCCATTGCGCTACAAAAATTGGATAATACTTCAAAGCCAGTTGATATTTCTTTTTTTGAATGCGTAATAGAGAATAATCATAGTTTTGAAAATAAATATGTAGCAAGTGAAATTGTCTTTCATGCTAAAAAGAACAATCCTGTTAAGGGTACGGTGCTTTTAGAGGATTGTTTGATAAAAAACTCCAAATGGGGAATATGCTATAGCAGAAAAACGAGTGACTCCTATAGGGTGATTTTTAGGAATTGTGTTGCGAGCAATATATGTCAAGATGAAAGTTATCCAGTAATCTACTTAGAGGTACCAGATTATTATACGGGTGAATATACACTCGGTGGGTTTGTTTTTGAAAATCTTGTTATTTCCTACGAAACTAATGTTCCCTACTTTGTGGTTAGGGGTTCTAAAATGGGAACTTTAAAGAGCGTGTCTGACGTACATGGAAAAATTATATTGGACAATGTATCCAAGGTAGGAGAAAAATATATTTCATATTCTAGAGAAAAGAACGAAGACTTTAATTTGGATGTCATTAAATGAGGATAAATAATTAGTATTATTTCCTCAAAAAGCTAACATATTATAAAGTAGCTAAGTAATGAAAAAATACTTCTAAATTGGTATAACCGTCTTGATTGGCATCGAGATTTGCATCTGAACTATTGTTTGGGTCTAGGCCTACCTTGATTTCCCATTCATCATCCATACCATCCTTATCTTCATCCGGATAAGCCTCACCAGACTTAAGGTTCGGATACCCAACACTATTTGCGGATGAGAGAAGACCTCCATCTCCATTAATCACGTTGTTGATAACTCTTCTATCGGAAGAGTCTCTACTTGGTTTTGTTGCTCCTACATCCTCTAGGACATAAGACTCAACTGAGGATGATTTCATTGGCTCAATTCCAGAATTGAATATTTTACTACTTTTAATATAGGGCTGAATATTCGATGAGTAAGAGGCACTTTCTCCGTCTAGTATATTATCTTTAATATAGGCTTCAGTTTGAGAAATATTACCATCTGGGCAGTTATTTAAAGATGCTGTTAGTTGTATAACTGTTTTGTTGGCCTTCAATCCTGGATTTGACTTATAAACATTCCCTATAATATCGAACTGATTCTCATAAGTAGGATATGTTGCATCTTTAAAACCATAAATTAAATTATTTATCATTTCAAAACTTGATGTGCAGGTGGAAGATCTTATATTCCTTTCCTTATTATGTACAAATAAGTTTTGATAAACACTTATATTTTTTGCTCTGTTCCATAACAGAAGACCGTATTTAGTATTTATATTTTCACCTATTATTGAGTTTTGAATAGTGACATTTTGTACACTACTGGTTCCTCCGATACCCCCAATTTCTATGTTTTCATCTTTACCCCAGCTTATACTACAATGATCAATAATTACATCTTTAACTGAAGTGTTTTTATAGGCTACGACTCTTAGCGCGTCTTCATTAGATCCTGATGTTTCGTCACCAGGTCTTATTCTTATGTGTCTAACAATCACATTAGAAGCCTGTATTCTTAATTCCGCACCTTTAATTGCTATACCTTCGCCAGGAGCGGTTTGTCCGGCAATCGTTACGTTTCCATTACCATTTTTGATTACAAGATAAGAATCACATTCTATCGTGCCAGAAACCCGGAAAACTATATTTCGTGGACCTTCAGCTTCTAAAGCAGCTCTTAAACTACCAGGTCCATTGTTATTTAGATTAGTAACCTCTATAATTCTGCCTCCACGACCACCTGATGCAAACTTCCCGAAACCTTGAGCGTCAGGAAAGGCTTTTAGCTCGTGATGATATTTGTTAAATTCAATAGTTACTTTTCCCTCTTTGGTTGTGCTTTGTCCATTTTCATCTGTGGTCTCGACCGTATAAGTGAAAGTATCTTCCTCGATATTTTCTTCAGTAGTCGATTGATTTTCCGCTTCTAATATATCTGCGGTTGATGAAACATTTTGTGAACTTTCAACCTCATTATTGGGAGAGTAAGTTAAGGTATTGTCCGAATTAATTTCTACTGATCCATTTTCAGGTTGAGTTGTGGTTATAATCTTCACATTATTTTCATCGTTTATGATGTCATTGTCTAAAACATTAAGGACGATTTCATTTGAACCTTGAAAATAGTAGATATCATTCTTAATAATTAGTTCATTCCCAAACTCTTGAAGAGAATCGGAAATTAAACGTGAAGATAGCAAATCAGTATCTTTTGAGCAGGAAAAATGTAAGATAAAGATTACAAAAATAAATTTTGATAAAATTTTTTTATAAAAAGTAATTGACAACATAGCATAAGTAGGATTTTAACGCTACCCTCAAGATTTGGGGACCTGACTGTAGCAAATTTTTTTAAACTTATTCGTAGAACCGATAACTGGGTTATTTTATCGGATTATCTTAGTGAAGAACTAATAAAATACCTTTTTGTTGTCCAAAATTCAAATTTTAGATGAAATGCATCTTTCGTTAAGAAATTTGATTATAATTCGTCCATTTTTATTTTAATACAGTTTGGTAAAAAAGGGGAAAGGCACCTATTTAAGTGCCTTTCCCCTTTTTTCAATTATGATGAGATTTTTAATCTACGTAGCTAACCTTAATATTTACGTTACTATTGCTATTAGATGAGTATCCTCCGGAATATTCTAACGGGTTGTTGTTTGGCTCATTAATTCGGAATGAACCAGAGATGTCCCTTAGTATATGACCGCTATTAGGAGCATTCACTTTCATAAAGGGGACATTTTTAGAGTATTCCATATAAAAATTATCGAATGCCAAATTTCCTGTGGAGTTCTCTCCGGAATAGGCTTCTAAATAAATGCCAGGGTCATTTCCGTTTCTAGATATATTATATGCGGAGCAACTACTGAAACTTACTTTAAATGCCTCCGCAGCTTTCTTAATCATAATGGCCTTGTATCTTATATTACTAAATTTAACGTTCTGAAAATTAACACTACCTTTTACCGGGTTAGTAGTAAGGCCTTGAGTAACAAATAAATCCGTTGTTGAAACGCCTCCACTAGGGGATTTAACATTATTACTAAATTCACTGTTTTTTATAGAAATGCTAATTGGTTTTGAAGAACTTTTCAACTTTCCTGTAGAAATAAGTACTCCATGGCTATCATTCTCGGTGAATTTACAATTGTCAAAATTTATATTAACCAATCGCTCATCTGAGTTATTGGGTTCCAAATCAACTCCTGATTCCGGGTCTGCACCACTTGAGCCTTTAAAAGTTGAATTTCGTACGTAGACATTTTCGGCACTAATAATCGTCATTCCCTGTCTTCTATTGTTATCGCAAACAACACCGTCTATGGTTATGTCTTTGGAATAGTTGCTGCTGTTTCCACCGGCAATATATATGCCATCGCCGCCACTGTCCCTTAAAGTCAAGTTTTTAACAGTTACATCGTTGCCACTATGAATTGATAGCGCATGCCTATTTTCCATTGAATTATATTCTGACTTGTTCATTCTTAAAGTTGCACCATTTCCCTCAATAGTAATGTTTTCAGGAGATACTAATTGAAATAAGATGCTGCTAGAGGATGAAAAAGCACCTGACTTGGCCCTTAAAGTTACGCCTTGTTCAAATACAATTGTCATGTTACTTAATCTAAATAGTTTTAACGGTTTGACAATCCAATCACTACTTTGTTTGTCTATAACTACATAAGAACTGCCAGATGTCAATGCACTATAAATTGCATCAGTTGCATCACTGGAGTTAAATCCAAAATCAGATGCAAATACGGCATTGGAAGGATAGTTGCCTGTATTGCTACCACCTCCAGAACTTTTTTGTGATACCTCAATGGTAATGGTCTCCGTATCCGTTACTCCATCACTATCCTTTACGGTAAGGCTTACTTTATAAGTGCCAGGATCATTAAAGGTGTGGGACGGATTTACACTGGTTGCTGTAGAACCATCCTTAAAATCCCAGGAATAGCTAGTAATGTCATCGTCATCACTTGAATTACTGCCCTTAAATTGCACATCTAAAGGAGCTTCGCCGCTGGTAGGGGTGGCACTTACTCTTGCCACTGGGGCCTCATTTTGTTTTTCCTTGACCGTAATGGTAATACTACTACTGTCAGATAAACCTTCCTCATCCTTTACGGTTAAGCTCACTTGGTACGTACCCGCTTTGGTAAAGGTATATTTAGGGTTGGACCCACTGCTTTTGGAACCGTCCTTAAAGTCCCATGCATAACTATCTATTTCCTTGTCATCTGAAGAATTACTTCCCTTAAACTGAACCTCTAAAGGTACTTCACCAGAAGTTTTGTCGGCAGAGACCGAGGCCTTAGGGGCCTCATTTTCTTCCTCTTCCACAGTGATTTTTAGAGTGGCCTTGCCGGTCAAGCCCGCTTTGTCCTTCACCGTAAGTGCTACTTCATAGGTTCCGGCTTTATCAAAAGTAGTAGATGTACTTTCACTAGTGGATGTTTTACCATTGCCAAAATTCCATGCATAGCTAGCTATATCATCGTCTTTGTCCGAAGATTCTGCAGAGGAAAAATTAACTTTAAGAGGTGCCGTTCCTGAAGTAGTGGAGGCCTTTATTTTGGCAACCGGAGCACTTTTTTCCTCTTCGGTGACCGTAATGGTCAAGGTTTGGGTGTTGGAAGCTCCTTGCTCGTCCTTAACGGTTAAACGTACTTTATGTTCCCCTGCTTTTTCAAAGGTATGTACCGGATTCTTTTCCTTACTGGAGTTACCATCTGCAAAATCCCACGCGTAGCTTACTACGGCGATATCATCAGAGGAATTTTCCCCGTTAAAAGTAACCTTTAAAGGGGCGTTGCCTTTAGTAACGTCTGCTTCAGCAATGGCCTTGGGTGCTTCATTGTCATTACTAACCGGTGGTGCGGCCGTTTCATCTTCTGTTTGCTCTTCCTCTTGGACGGGCGTGTCGGTTTCCGGGTTTTCTTCCTCGTTCGTTTCAGGAGTGTTTTCTTCTACTGAACTATCTGGCTCCTCTTCTTGAGTGGGAGTATTGGTTTCCGGGTTTTCTCCCTCGTTCGTTTCAGGAGTGTTTTCTTCTCCCGAACTATCTGGTTCCTCTTCTTGATTGGGCGTATCGGTTTCCGGGTTTTCTTCCTCCCGGTCTTGGTCAGTAACTTCTATCGTTTCCATTTCATCCCCAACAATGGCCTCTGCATCTTGTGGCGCTTCATAAACAACAACGAGTCTTGGACCTTTTTGGCTTGGATGTTCTTTGGAGGCAAAGGCCACATCATCGCCGTCTTCATGCTTTAAAACCAAGGTGATAAGTCCGGGATCAAGCTTGTCTTCTTTTAAGATAATTTCCTCTGTTTGACCTACCCTATAGTCATTGGTGGTCGCGCCCAGAAGCGAATCAACTTGTGGGGCGGTGGTATCTGATAGGTCTTCCTCTGTCCAACTTCCCTCCACGGCCTTGTGTACCGATATGGTTCCATGACCATCATCTGTGGCAATGGTAAATTCCAAATGTGTTTCTGCCAAGGAACCTCCTATGGAGTCGATTTGGCTTAAATCAAACATTAAATAACTTTCCCTATGGTTTTCTTCTAATCGAATGAGGTGGTCATTATACCCTTTGCCACTTTGTAAGTGGGCATCGTGAATTGGGGTGAAGATGGTTGTTCTTATTTCCGTAGGAACCTTTTCGGCTTCCTCTTCTACAACTCCTTCCTCTTCTTCCAACACTTCCTCTTCCTCAACAACCTCCTCATCCTCAGAATCTACTTCTTCGGAACTTACGGTAGGGGTATTGGGGTCCAAAATGGCATCTTTTAAAAAATCGCTGTCCTTGGAACAAGATAGAATTAAAACAAGAAATACGAATACAGTGACCAAAAAGGACCTGTTCACTTTTGTGGGGTAAAAGTTCATAGGGTAGGTAAAATGTTAACTATTTTCTAATCTTCTAGATTGACTATCGATGAAATGAAATAATCATCGACGAAAAGCAATCCGCGCAAAAATAGACCCTATAATTGAGTGACAAAATTTTTTGCCTACTTTCTTTTTTTGGCTTCTAAAGAGTTAAAAATAAAAGTGTTTGAAGCAAGAAGAGATGTACGTAAGACTCAGTTGAAATGGATTACAGTGAACTCTTTTTTAACTTTTTTTTAATAAAAAAATCGATGAACAGTAGAGCTTCAACTTCTTGCTGCCTTTAATAAAGGCATTTGCAGTCTATTGCAGCGGGTGTGTTAAAGTTTTGTTAATAAAAAATTTTGGAAGAAAATACAACAAAAAAAGGGGGCTTAACAGCCCCTTTCCTTTTACTTCTTGCAATTCTTTTTTATAGTCGACCTTCCACAGGCTCCTTAATTATTCCTTTTACATCATAAATAATTCCATTTGGCTTCAAGGAAGACCTAAGATTTAAATTTTGGTATTCTTTATGTGCTACGGCCAATACAATTGCATCAAAGAGTTCATTGGGCATTGTGGAACACATGTCCAAATCAAACTCCTCCCTTACCTCTTTTTGGGAAGCCCACGGGTCATAAAGGGTAACTTCAGTGCCATACTCCTTTAGATTCTTAATTACATCCACGGCCTTGGTATTGCGTACGTCAGGGCAATTCTCCTTAAAAGTGATGCCTAAAACCAGTATTTTGGCATTTTTAATCTTGATTTCCCTTTGCACCATCAATTTGATAATTTCCGATGCCACATATTTACCCATCCCGTCGTTCATGCGCCTTCCTGCTAAAATAATTTCTGGGTGGTAGCCATAGGCCTGAGCTTTCTGTGCCAAGTAATAAGGATCAACTCCTATACAGTGTCCACCAACCAATCCTGGTTTGAAGGGGAGAAAATTCCATTTAGTTCCGGCAGCTTCTAAAACGGCTTGGGTGTCGATATCCATTAGGTTAAATATTTTTGCCAGTTCATTGACAAAAGCAATATTGATATCCCGTTGCGAGTTTTCAATGACTTTAGCAGCTTCCGCCACCTTTATAGTGGAAGCCAAATAGGTTCCTGCAGTAATAACCGAGGAATAAAGTTGGTCTACTTTTTTGCCTATTTCAGGAGTGGACCCGGAAGTTACCTTTAAGATTTTTTCTACGGTGTGCTCTTTATCTCCCGGATTGATACGTTCTGGGGAGTAGCCTACGTAAAAGTCTTGATTGAATTTTAAACCGCTTGCTCTTTCCAATACCGGAACACATTCTTCTTCGGTTACCCCAGGATATACAGTAGATTCATATACTACAACATCCCCCTTTTTCAGCACTTTACCCACCGTTTCACTCGCCTTATATAGTGGGGTCAAAATAGGTCTGTTGGTACTGTCTACCGGGGTAGGTACGGTAACAATGTAGTAATTGCAATCGGATATGGCATCTAATTGATTGGTGCAAAAGAGGCCATTACTTTCTATTTGAGGAGTGCTCACCAAAACATTTTGTAGTTCTTGATCACTTACCTCTAAGGTGCTATCAGTCCCATTGTTGAGTTCGCTTATTCTAATTTCATTGATATCGAATCCAATAACTGGATATTTGGTGGCAAATAACCGAGCTAGTGGAAGGCCAACATATCCTAGGCCGATAATGGCAATTTTTGATTGAGTCATTAAAACAAATTTTACAAACCCCGAAGTTAATAAATCGATTCCTTATATGAGTTTAAGTTTGTAATTGAAAGTTTGATAAATTGAAAATAAAAAACCCATGATTAAATCATGGGTTTGGATTAATTGATTATATTAATGATTATTATGAATAATACTCTTGATACCATTTTACAAAGTTTTCAATGCCCGTGGATACCCGAGTATCCGGTTTATAGCCATAATCCTCCATTAAATCAGTAACATCTGCCCAAGTTCGCTCCACATCACCTGGTTGTATGTCCATCATGTTTTTCTTGGCCTTTTTTCCCATGCTATTTTCAATAGCTTCAATAAAGTCCATTAATTTCACGGAGTTATTGTTTCCAATATTATAGACTTTGTATTTAGGTCTGTTGTCCAAGGTGCCTGTAAGAATTCTATAGACTCCCTCTACAATATCATCCACATAGGTAAAGTCCCTTTCCATTTTACCATGGTTAAAAACTTTGATAGGCTCACCTTTTGCAATAGCATCCGTAAATAGAAAGAGTGCCATATCCGGTCTTCCCCACGGTCCGTAAACGGTAAAAAAACGCAATCCAGTAGTTGGAATATCAAAAAGATGGCTATAGGTATGCGCCATGAGTTCATTACTCTTTTTACTCGCCGCGTAAAGACTGATAGGGTGGTCAACAGTATCGTTCGTTGAAAACGGAATCTTTTCATTGAGTCCGTACACACTGGAACTGGAAGCATATACCAAATGCGCTATCTTATGGTGTCTACAGCATTCCAAAAGATTGAGATATCCAACTATATTGCTGTCTATATACGTTTCAGGATTTTCAATACTGTAACGTACTCCTGCCTGTGCCGCAAGATTACACACCTTTCCAATAGCGACCTTTTTAAATAATTTGGGCAAAGCCTCCCTGTCTTCCAAATTCATTCGTACAAAAGAGAATTTGCCAGCATAAAGAGAGCTTTCTACAATTTCATTGAAATGGGTTGCTTTTTCCCTATCAATGCCCAATTGTTCCAATCGGCCAAACTTAAGGTTTACATCATAGTAATCATTAATATTATCCAATCCAATTACTTCATACCCTTCCTTTACCAATTTCTCGCAAAGGTGGTAGCCGATGAAGCCAGCGGCTCCGGTCACTAAAATTTTCATGACTGACCTATTTTGTAATATTGGAAGCCTATCGATTCCATTTTTTCCTTATCCAAAATTCTACGACCGTCAAAAACGAAGGCGGGCTTTAACATTTTTTCAAAAATAGCGTCCCATGGATAGGATTTGAATTCATCCCACTCCGTAAGTATCGCAACGGCATGTGCATCCTTAACCGCATCAATTGGATCCGTGACAACGGTTAGCAGGGCTTTGTTCTCCTCTGGGGAACGAGTACCCAAATAATCCAAATCTGCATAAATCTGTTTTTCCGATACTTTAGGGTCATAAACTACGATTTCCGCTTTTTCTTCTAAAAGTGCATCCGCAATATTGATGGCGGCTGATTCTCGGGTGTCATTGGTGTCCTTTTTAAAAGCCCATCCAAAAAAAACAATTTTCTTTCCTGAAACGGTATTATAAAGGGTAGAGATAATGTTTTCTGCAAACCTTCTTTTTTGGTAATCGTTCATAATAATCACCTGTTCCCAATAATCGGCTACTTCGGTCAGCCCGAAGCTTCTGGAGATATATACCAAGTTGAGAATATCTTTTTGGAAACAAGAACCCCCAAACCCGACAGAGGCATTTAAAAATTTAGGTCCTATACGGCTATCGGTTCCAATGGCTCGAGAAACTTCGGCTACGTTAGCGTCCGTTCTTTCACATAATGCGGAGATGGCATTGATGGATGAAACACGTTGGGCCAAAAAGGCGTTGGCTACCAATTTAGATAGTTCTGAAGACCATACATTGGTCTGTAAAATACGTTCTTTGGGAAGCCAGTGCTCATAAATAGAGCTTAAGGTATCTTTGGCTTCTTGACCGGAAGGGGTATCGTCTCCACCGATCAAAACTCTATCAGCTTTTAACAAATCTTCTACAGCAGTACCTTCAGCCAAAAACTCAGGATTGGAAAGGATTTCAAAGTTGACGCCATTACCGGTGTTTTCCAAGATGCTTTTAATGGCACTGGCAGTACGTACAGGTAAAGTTGATTTCTCAACAACTATTTTATCGGTTTTGGCCACTTTGGCAATATTTCTGGCACAAAGCTCCACAAATTTTAAATCGGCCGCTTGTCCTTTTCCCTTACCATAGGTCTTGGTAGGCGTGTTTACCGAAATAAAAATGATTTCTGCCTCGTCAATGGCTTTGTCCACATCCGTAGAAAAGAAGAGGTTTTTGCCCCTTGCTTCCCCAACAATCTCTTTAAGCCCCGGTTCGTAAACGGGCAAATTGTCCAAATCCTCGTCATTCCACTGGTCAATCCTAGTTTGGTTGATATCAACAACGGTCACCGTTATTTCCGGACATTGACTTGCTATAACAGACATGGTAGGTCCGCCCACATATCCTGCACCAATGCAGCATATTTTATTTACTTCTTTCATGGTAAAATTCATTTCGTTCGGTTGCAAAGATTACCAAATAACTCAAAAAAAACCTACTTTTTTTCGTTTAAATAGGATTATTTAAGGTTAAGTTCATCCGATTTGGCTTCCGTTCTTTGATAAAAATTGATTCCGAGGGCAAATAGCAATTCTAAAGTTTGGGGTACTAATAAATTTCAGCTTGGTAATTCAACCAATAAATTGTGTGATTGGTAGTATTTTTTGTAGGGATGTGCTTTCAGTTAGGTGAAGAGTAATTATCTTCGTGCCAATTGTTTGTATATATAAGACAAGTGCAAAAATCAACTAATACCAATTGAACTTTTCGAAATGAAAAAAATATTAATAACCGGCGCAGCGGGGTTCTTGGGATCGCATTTGTGCGATCGATTTATTAAAGAGGGTTACCATGTTATTGGAATGGATAACCTTATTACGGGAGATTTAAAAAACATCGAGCATCTGTTCAAGCTCAAGAATTTTGAGTTCTACCATCATGACGTTAGTAAGTTTGTTAATGTGCCAGGCGAATTGGATTATATTCTGCACTTTGCTTCTCCAGCGAGCCCCATAGATTATTTGAAAATTCCTATTCAGACCTTAAAAGTTGGGGCTTTAGGTACCCATAACTTATTGGGTCTTGCAAAGTCTAAAAAGGCCCGTATTTTAATTGCTTCTACTTCAGAAATATATGGAGATCCCTTAGTGCATCCGCAAACTGAGGAATACTATGGGAATGTAAATACCATTGGGCCAAGAGGAGTGTATGATGAGGCCAAACGATTTATGGAGTCCATTACTATGGCGTACAACCGTTTTCATGGTCTGGAAACTAGGATTGTTCGTATTTTCAATACTTATGGTCCGCGTATGCGATTGAATGACGGAAGGGTCATACCTGCCTTTATTGGCCAAGCTTTGAGAGGGGAAGATTTGACCGTTTTTGGAGATGGTAGCCAGACCCGTTCCTTTTGCTATGTGGATGATCAGGTGGAAGGTATTTATAGGTTATTGTTGAGTGATTACGATATGCCCGTAAATATTGGTAATCCTCATGAAATAACCATTCGTGATTTTGCCGAGGAAATCGTAAAACTTACGGGTACCGATCAAAAGGTGATTTACAAGCCCTTGCCAAAAGATGATCCCATGCAACGCCAACCCGATATTACAAAAGCTAAGGAAATACTGGGGTGGGAGCCAAAAGTTTCTAGAGAGGAAGGAATGAAGGTAACCTATGACTATTTTAAATCCTTGCCCGAAGACGAATTATATAAAAAGGAGCATAAGGATTTTGCAGAATATAATAGAAGCTAAGGTGCTAGAATTGAGTTCGCTATAATTTTGAGCGTTGCTATAAGGGTCTTTATTACGTCTTTTTACCTGTTTAGGCCGTATGTATTGATGATTGCTTTTAATGTGTAATTGGGATTATGATGCGATTAACCGATTATTTCAACATCTTTAACCAAATATATCCTAATGGAACCTTTTAAGAATTAGTTTTACGCTGCTTTAAATTGTTAAGCTTATTTTTTAATACCCCAATCTTAAAAGAATTAAACCCTAGCTAGTGAAAACAGTGACACATCATAAAATTTGGTTGTCTTCTCCCCATATGGGCGGAAACGAGCAGAAATTTGTACAAGAAGCCTTTGATACCAATTGGGTGGCACCCTTAGGACCCAATGTAAATAATTTTGAAAAGGCCATTGAAAACTATGTCGATGAAAATGTACATGTTGCCGCCCTTAGTTCCGGTACTGCCGGACTTCATTTAGCCCTTGAACTTTTAGGTGTAGGTTTTGGGGATGAAGTACTTTGTCAAAGTTTTACCTTTTCGGCATCTGCCAATCCCATTAAATATCTAGGCGCTACCCCAATTTTTGTGGATAGCGAAAGTGATACATGGAATCTTTCTCCAGAGT
Organism: Euzebyella saccharophila; assembly: GCF_014855495.1. Taxonomy (GTDB): domain Bacteria; phylum Bacteroidota; class Bacteroidia; order Flavobacteriales; family Flavobacteriaceae; genus Euzebyella; species Euzebyella saccharophila. Next base: position 178,659 of record NZ_JACYFJ010000005.1, read on the forward strand.
TATTGGAAAAAGCTATTAAGGAGAGGCTTGCCCAAGGGAAAAGGCCAAAAGCAATCATAGCCGTTCACCTTTACGGCATGCCCTATAAGGTTACCGAGATTACAGAAATTTCAAAAAAATACCAAATACCCATTGTTGAGGATAGTGCGGAGGCGCTGGGAAGCTCTTACAAGGGTATTAAATGTGGTAGTTTTGGGGATATAGGGGTCTTTTCCTTCAATGGAAATAAAATTATAACCACTTCAGGAGGGGGGGCTTTAGTTTCCAAAAATGAGGAACATAAGAAAAAAGCTGTATTCTTGGCCACACAGGCTAGGGATGATGCCCCACATTATCAGCATTCCCATGTGGGTTATAATTATAGAATGAGTAATGTATTGGCAGGAATTGGTCGTGGCCAAATGGAGGTTTTGGATGATAGAGTGGCGGCCAGAAGGTTCAATCATGACTTTTATAAAGAACACTTAACAGAAAATTCAAATATTGAGTTTTTAAATGAGCCATCTGGGTATTACTCCAATAGATGGCTTACTTGTATTTTGACACCTTCTTTTGAGGTCAGGGAGAAAATAAGATTAGCCCTTTTGGATGAGGATATTGAATCGAGGCCCTTATGGAAACCCATGCATTTGCAACCTATATTTAAAGATTGTGCAAACTATACGGATGGTACTTCAGAAGATTTGTTCAACCGTGGTCTTTGCTTGCCTAGCGGTTCAAATCTTGAAGAAGAGGATTTACATAGAATAGTTGCCCTTATTAAAAATGTAATATAACAACCATGATAAAGAATTTTTTGGTCAATAACGCCCATAGATATGCATCCAAATGGCTGGTCTTGCTCATAGACGTTTGCATGATTGTCGTTTCTTTTGTTCTTTCATACATCATTAGGTTTAACCTAACCTTGGATTTTGATATTGACAAATTGTTCGTTCAATTGCCTATTATTTCCTTAATATCAGCGGCGTCCTTCGTATTTACTGGTTCCTATAAGGGGGTAGTAAGACATACAGGGGTTAGGGATGTGTATAATATTTTTAATGCCATTTGTCTATCCAGTATTCTGTTGATATCCATGGTCTTATTTAATAGGGAACTTGGAGTTTTTGATAATTTTACTGTCCCTTTAGGCATAATTATCATTCATAGTTTATTGAGCTTTGTTGCGCTAACTAGCTCCAGGTATGTATTTAAGTCCCTGTATAACAATTTTATGGCCCGTGATTTTAAAATCAATAAGAACGTATTGATTTATGGTGCTGGCGAATCCGGAATTCTTACACAAAATGCCTTGGTAAACCATACCAAAAGTAGGGTAAGAGTTGTGGGATACGTAGATGAAGACGTAAAAAAGGTAGGTAAACAAATTAATGGGGTAAAGGTTTTTCACAAAGACATTCTTTCAAAGGATTTTATTGTAAAAAATAGCATATCGGAAGTTATTTTCTCTATCCAAAATATTGATCCTAGTCATCTTAAGTTATTAGTAGAAGGGCTGGTTGATTTTCCAGTACAAGTAAAGATTGTCCCTCCTGTAGAGCAATGGATCAATGGCGAGCTAAAGGTCTCTCAAATCAAGCAAATTCAAATTGAAGATTTATTGGATAGGGCTCCTATTAGCATTCGTAACTCTAAAATTTCGGATGAAGTAAAAAATAAGGTGGTGCTTGTTACAGGTGGTGCCGGGTCTATAGGTAGTGAAATAGTAAGACAGCTCTGTACTTATGAGTACAAATCACTGTTGATCATTGATCAAGCAGAATCTGCACTCTATGACCTTCAACAAGAATTGAAACAAAATGGCTACCATAATTTCATTCCGGTGGTGGGAGATGTTCGTGACAAAAATCGGTTGAACAATCTTTTTCAAGAACACAGGCCTGATATCGTGTTTCATGCAGCAGCCTATAAACACGTGCCCCTTATGGAGTATAACTCCTATGAGGCCATTAAGATAAATATCGCGGGAACCAAGGTTGTTGCTGATCTTTCAATGGCCCATGGCGTAGAAAAGTTCATACTTATCTCTACGGACAAAGCGGTAAACCCAACAAACGTAATGGGGGCTACCAAAAGAATTGCTGAAATGTATGTTAGTTGTATGCAACAGGAGGGTAAAACCAAGTTCATAACTACTAGATTTGGTAATGTATTGGGCTCAAATGGATCCGTTATTCCATTGTTCAAAAAACAGATTGAAAAAGGAGGGCCCTTGACCGTTACACATGCGGAAGTAACCCGTTTTTTTATGACCATTCCGGAAGCTTCTCAATTAGTTTTGGAGGTAGGTGCCATGGGTGATGGCGGGGAAATCTTCATATTTGATATGGGAGAATCCGTTAAGATATTTGATTTGGCCAAGAATATGATCAAATTATCCGGTCTGAAGTATCCTGAGGATATCGATATAAAAATTACGGGACTTAGGGCTGGGGAAAAATTGTATGAGGAACTTTTGGCCAATGGGGAGAATACCCTACCTACATATCACAAAAAGATAATGATCAGTAAAACTAGGGAAGTTGATTATACCCATGTGCGATCCAAAATCGATGAACTTTGTGTTTCCAATATGTTCTTTAATGGTAGTACGGTTGCTTTGATGAAGGAAATTGTTCCGGAATATATTTCTAACAATTCTGAGCTATGTAATCTTGACAAAAAGAAAGAGTCACGCACGAAGACAGCACCATTAAAGAAAGTTTTATAATCTTTTTCACTATCATTGCACCTAAAAATTTTACTATATGAATCGCTTACAAACAACCTTTAGATTTCTGTTTTTAGTATCTATTACCTCATTTGTACTAACTTCTTGCGCATCCAGGAAAGAAGTGGTTTATTTTCAAAACACAGGAGACTTTGAGACCTTGGTGGATAAAAATAGTTTTACTCCCAAATTTAAAGTAGACGATCAGGTCAGTATTTATGTTTCAACTCTGGATAAGGAAGCAAGTGCACCCTTTAACCTGTTTAGAGGTGCTTCTGAAGAAGGCGGTTTTGGACGACCCGAGCAAGTAGATTACCTAGTTGATAAAGATGGTGAAATAGATTTTCCTGTGATAGGGAAAATAAAAATTGCTGGTTTATCTGCCGAAGAGGTGCGTATGTTGTTAAGAGATCGTTTGTCGGAATATCTTAAGGACCCCATTATCAATATAAGATTAAGGAACTTTAGTGTAACTGTTTTAGGTGAGGTGAACCGACCTGGAACCTACCCGGTTAACGGGGAGAGAATTACTGTTTTAGAAGCTTTAGGGCTTGCAGGTGATTTAACTATTAAGGGGTTAAGGGAAAATGTTATGGTCATTAGGGATTTTGACGGAACAAAGGTGTATACCCGTATTAATTTGACCAACAAAGATGCCTTGAGTTCTCCTGTGTATTACTTGACCCAGAACGATGTGGTCTATGTTGAGCCCAATAATTCAGCTATTAAAACATCTTCTTTAGACAATAGAGCTTCCATTTATGTATCGGTTGCCTCTTTATTAATCACGTCAACCGTTTTATTGATCACTAGAACAAACTAGGATTGAATTTTAAAAGATACCAATGAGTTCTCATTCCACAAGTTTTGCGGGTAATTTAGACCTAAAGGAAACCCTTGACAATTATTTAAAGCATTGGAAGTGGTTTTTACTGAGTATTTTGATAGCTCTTATTCTAGCATTCATATATATTCGGTATGCTACTCCTAAATATGCCGTACAGACACAGATTCAAATACTGGAGGATAAGGCTTCTGGCTCTGAGTTGGATGTGTTTCAAGACATTCCTATCCTAGGAGGCGGCAAGAACAAGGTTGAGGATGAATTGCAGATTATAAATTCTAGGTCAAATTTCATTCAAGTTGTCAAGGACTTAAACCTGAACAGTAAGATTTTATTACAGGGGAACATTAAAGAGATGGAGCTTTATAGGAACCCTCCTGTCAATATTAGTTTTATTGCTGCGGATAGCGTACTGAACAGGGCTAAATATGAATTTTTTATTACCATCGCCTCTTCCACCACATTTGGTTTTACGGAAGAAGAGGACAAGCCGGTCAAGGTATATGCTTTTGGTAAAAATATTCCCACGCCCATTGGTGATATCGTAATTACACCAAACGTAGGAGTCTTCGAAAATTACAAAGACAGGCAACTTAGGGTGGCGGTAAATCCGATCAGTGAAGTAGCACAAGCGTATCAAAAAAGCATAATAGTTTCCAATCCGGGAGAATTTTCCAATATCGTGAACCTCACGTTGGAAGATGCCATAAAGGAAAAAGCAACGGATATTCTTGATGCCTTGGTCAATGTTTATAATCAAAATGCTATTGAAGATAAACAAATCATCGCTGATAGAACTTCGAACTTTATTGATGAAAGGATTGCCAATATTGCAACCGATCTATCTAGTGTTGACCAATCTGCCCAAGACTTTAAAACGGAGCGAGGGGTTACGGATATAGCGGCTGAGACGAATGTAAACCTTAATGTAGGTGTAGCCAACCAACAAGAATTGGCCAATGCCCGTAATCAGTTGAATATTGCGGCATCGATGCAACAATTAGTGCAGCAGCAGGGAAGTTACGAGGTATTACCTACTAACTTGGGACTTTCGGACCCCAGTATTACGAGTACTATAGACCGTTACAATCAATTGGTATTGGAGCGGAGAAGGCTCTTAAAAAGTTCCAATGAGAAAAATCCTGTTATCGTAAATTTAGACCAACAGATTGCCGGGCTAAAAAATAGTATGCAGTCCAGTCTCGGAGGAACGGTGAACAACTTGGGTATGACCGTAAACTCACTGAGTAGTCAGCAAGCTCGTTTTAATTCCAAAATATACTCGTCTCCGGCCAATGAGCGAGCTCTTAGGGATATTACAAGACAACAGCAGACAACCGAGTCCCTTTATCTTTATTTATTACAAAAAAGGGAGGAAGCTCAAATTACGGCTGCTTCCAGCTCTCCAAAGTCCAAAGTAATAGATAGGGCGTATAGCGTTAGTAACCTGCCGGTATCTCCAAAGAAGAAGATCATTTATTTGGCTTCCATAATTTTAGGTTTGCTAGTTCCCTTCTCCATAATATATGGGCATGATTTGTTGGATAATAAAGTTCACAGTATGTACTCCTTGGAAAAGGAAGTAAAGAATGTTCCTATTCTTGGGGAGTTACCAAAATTATCCAAGAATGATGGCAAACTGGTCATTAAAGAAGATAGGTCCGTTTTAGCCGAGTCCCTTAGAATTATTAGGACCAACCTTGATTATTTACTTAAAACCAAAGAGAAAAATACTGGAAGAGGAAATGTAGTTTTTGTTACCTCCAGTGTTCCAGGAGAGGGAAAAACATTTCTCTCAACCAATCTTTCCATGATATTGGCAAGTACCAATAAAAAAGTGTTATTAATTGGAGGTGATATTAGAAATCCAAAACTATATACCTTTTTCACTGGGAACGATGTAGATAAGATGTCCAAGCCTAGTAGAAATAAAGATGCGGGCTTAACGGAGTACCTTTATGACAATACCTTGGAAGTCAAGGATATTGTTAATCCTATGCTAGTTCATCACAATACTATAGATGTCATTTATTCCGGTAGAATCCCTCCCAATCCGGCGGAATTGTTAATGAGTTCACGAATCAAGGAACTCTTGGACCAGGTTTCCAAAGATTATGATTATGTAATTGTGGATACGGCACCTTTAATGGTAGTAACGGATACCCTTCTTATCAGCGAGTATTCAGATTTGATGATTTATGTGACAAGGGCTGGTGTTACCGAAACAAAAGCAGTCCAATACCCCATAAAACTAAAGGAAGAAGGTAAACTAAAAGACCTTTCCTTTGTAGTTAATGATGTGGAGGCCAGTAAATTGGGGTATGGAGGAAAATATGGGTATGGCTACGGCAAAACCCAAAAGAAATGGTGGAAATTTTAATATTTTAGCCAATTGTTTGAAACCTTGATTTTATCAAGGTTTTTTTATGAATACCTATAACCAAAATCCCCTGTTTTGGTTTTGCTCGGGTTAATTAAAAAAGCGTGATGTACTTTACCGATGTTCAGCTGGCTTTGAACGAATTTGAGTAGGGTATTTTATCCTTTAAGTGTTATTGATTTATATTTATCGTCGGTTTCTTCATCCCTGCTTTAACTGGGTGTGTTTAAAGAATTGCCTTATTATGAAAAAGAACTACTTTCTACCTTACTTCTTTGTATTTGTTACCGTTTTAATAGCAGGTGTTTCACAAGTCAATGCCCAATTAACAGATCAGTTCTCAAAAGTTGATATTGTGACGGGCCTCTCCAACGCAACTAATTTTAAGTTTGCGCCAGACGGAAGAATTTTTATTCTGGATCGTTTTGGGGAGATCTTAATTTACAAACCTGATCAAAAATTTACAGTTTCGGCTGGAACTCTACCCGTTTATCATGAACATGAAGATGGTTTGGTAGGGATTGCCGTAGATCCAAATTTTGAAACTAATAACAAAATATACCTTCATTATGCCCCTATTGATTTTGTAGGGTATAGGGTTTCTCGTTTTAGTGTAGTGGGGGATGCAGTTGATTTCAGTTCAGAGGAGGTAATTATTCAATGGAATACCTCTCGATCGGCGCTTTGGCATTCCGGAGGGGATATGGATTTTGATTCTCAAGGAAATCTCTACATAGCTACGGGTGACAATACCACCTACGGAAGCAAATATTATGCGCCCATAGATGAGGACAATTCAGATTTTAGTGCAGAAAAGGCTTCTTCCAATACCAACGACCTAAGAGGTAAAATTTTAAGGATCAAGCCAGGAGCTGGCGCTTCGTATACTATTCCTGCCGGTAACTTATTTGCTCCAAACACACCCAATACAAAACCTGAAATTTACGTGATGGGTGCGCGAAATCCCTATCGGATTTTTGTGGATAAGGAGAATACAGATTGGTTATTTTGGGGTGAGGTAGGCCCGGATGGTAATACTGCTGGAGAATTAGGTCCAGAAGGATTGGATGAAATCAATTTGACCAAGCAAGCGGGAAATTACGGTTGGCCTTATTTTTCGGGTGCTGATAATGATGCCTATCAAATAACGTATACAAATCCGAAATACTACAACGACCCTGCTGCACCGGAGAATGTTTCAAAATGGAATACAGGGCTAACCGTATTACCACCGGCACAGCCCGCTTGGATAGAAAAGTTCCATAAGTGTTATTTAGCTGGTTTTAGATATGATTATGATACGGATCTATTAGATGAGCAGCGATTGCCGGTGGAGTTTGATGATATGTTCTTTTTCTTTGATTTTAATAGTAGTAAAATCTGGGCGGTGGACATGGCAGCTGATGGAACGATTATTTCCGAAGAGCAACTTTCTTCGGCCATCTTTCCGGGTTCAGGGAATAGCGCAGACGGTTATATAGACATGGAATTAGGTCCTGACGGTAAAATGTACATTTTGGCTTATGGTGCAGGTTGTTGTCCTCAAGATATTCCAGATGGTATTGGTAAACTAATTCAAGTGAATTATACCGGATTCACAACGAATTCTCCACCAACGGTGGTAATGGAGGCAGATGTAACTAATGGAACATTGCCGTTAACGGTCAATTTTACGGGAGACCAAACCACAGATCCTGATGGGGATTCTCCACTTTCCTATGCTTGGGATATTGATATAGATGGTAACGTAGATTACACTACGCCAAATATCCAACACGTTTATAATTCTGAAGGTACGTATACAGCACAATTGAAAGTAACGGACCCGGATGGAGCCGTGGGGGCGAAAACCATCACTATCTACGCGGGGAATACTCAGGCGGATTTTAGCTTTAATTCTCCCGTAGACGGCGGTTTCTTTAATTGGAACGATGATACTGATTTTAATTTGGTTACCACAGATGCAGAGGATGGGGTGATACCCTGTGAAGATGTGAATGTAATACCCTCATTGGGCCATGAAAACCACTTTCATGATGTAGGTACGATAGATGCGTGTACTACATCCATTAATTTGGGAGATGGTGATCATCAAATTGACGGGGAAATGGACATTTTCTTTGTTATAAATGCCAATTATACCGATTCTGGAGGACTTATTTCTAGAAGCCAAATACGGGTGCATCCAAAAAGAAGGGAAGCAGAATATTTTGATACTCAGAACGGTGTAACGATTATTCCCAACACCTATGAGCTGGAGGGAGCTTCAAGTGCCATCCAAGTAAATAACAATTCCTATATTTCGTTTACTGGGCGTAACTTGTTGAACATGAATGCAGTGAAGTACTTGGTGGCAACTTCAAATGCCGGTGGTAGTATTGAATTGCGCTTAGACAGTCCCACGGGTACGTTGGTTACGACAACACCTATACCGTCCACAGGAGGGAATGATAATTGGCAATATGTAGAAACGCCAATTACCAATCCCGGCGGCAAACATGATTTGTTCTTTGTCTTTAAAAATGCAAGTGTATCGCAAGATATATTCCGTCTTAATTATGTTGAATTTTTGGGAGATGGTATATCCGAAGATAATACACCTCCCAAAGTACAGCTAGTTGAGCCCGATGGAAACAACAAAGTGGTAGTCAAATTTTCGGAATACGTTAATGAGGGTACAGCTGAAAATGTTGCTAATTATACCATTACCAACGGCGTTACGGTACAGAGTGCCGTTCTACAACCTGATGGTCACACAGTTTATTTGAATACTAGTCAATTAAGTGCAGGAGTAGATTACAACCTCAGTATATCCAATGTTCAGAATACGAGCGGGGTTCCTATGATAACCGATAGTTTTAGCTTTTTCGTTTTTGAAGAGATTCGAATAAATACAGGAGGAGGCCAGATTACCGGACCAGGTGGTGAGATTTTTATAGAGGACCAATATTTCAATTCAGGAAGTCAATATGTCAAGGCCGTAGATGTTGCAGGAACAGATGATGATGTTCTTTACCAATCTGAAAGATATACCAGCAATCAAGGATCCTTTGGATATGAAATACCCGTTGCACTTTCAGGGGAATATGACATTCGTTTACATTTTGCAGAGATATTCTTTGGAGTAGATGCCAACCAACTAGATAAAGGTGCTGGATCAAGGGTTTTTGATGTGGTCATTGAAGGTCAAGAAGTACTATCCAATTTCGATATTTTAGCAGAAACCGATCCTGCTACCGCACTAGTAAAGGATTTTGATAATGTGAATGTTTCCGATGGATTTGTGAGCATTTACTTTAACGGAATCGTACAAAGCCCCAAGGTTAATGGTATTGAAATTTTATCAAAGGACACCTTTGAGGGAGGCAGTACAAATGCGGATATTGTGATTACCTCTCCTTCCAATGGTTGGGATGTTAACCAGCCATTTGAGGTCGCTTTTAGAGTGGAGAATTGGGTAATTAATGAAGGGGATACCCATATTCATTATTTCATAGATGATGTTATGGTAGATCGGTATTATGGATACGATCCAATACCCATTGATGACCTACCTTTGGGAGAACACACCATTAAAGTAGAATTGTATAATGCGGATCATACAGGTACAGGTATTTCAGATCAAGTAACCGTTAATGTCACTGGTGCTATAACTTGTAATGAAACAGCATTTCCTGATTCTTGGGTAGTTCATGAATTTGATGAAAACCCCTATACCGTTGTTTATACATTTGCAGATGATGATTTGGATGGTGATGGTTTAAAGGATATCGTAACCGGAGGTTGGTGGTACAGCAACCCTGGTTCCGCAGGAGGAAACTGGGAAAAGAATACCATTGGCGGAACCTTCAAAAATGTTGCCCATGTCTATGATTTTGATGATGATGGGGATATGGACCTTTTGGGAACTACCGGTGAGTATACAGGTGCTCAATTAGTTTGGGCCCAAAATGATGGCGAAGGAAATTTCACCGTTTTTAACAATATTCCTGCGGGTGATACGGACTATTATGAACCCTTTCTTGCGGGTATTGCTGGTGGCGTTTTTGATGTGGGGGGTCCATACCGTATGGCAATTAACTGGAACGGGGCAGAATCTACTGGATCACCAGTGCAGATGTTAACACCTTCTGCCGATCCAACAACCGGAACTTGGCAATTAGTAGATATCAGTAATGATAGTACAGGAGAGGATATTCAGGCAGGGGATATTGACCGTGACGGGGACTTGGATTTATTTCAGGGAAGCAATTGGTTACGTAACAATGGAAATTTACAGTTTGAGACGTTCTCAACCGGAATTACTTATGTAACAACACCGGATAGAGCACAATTAGCGGATTTTGACAGGGATGGAGACCTTGATGCCGTGGTGGGGCAACTGAGTTTGGGTGCCACTGGAAATATTAAAGAATTTGCTTGGTTTGCGGCGCCTTCGGATCCAACACAGCCTTGGGTCCGGAACATACTTGATGCGAATATAGATGGTAGCTTAAGTGTTTTTGCAGTTGATATTGACTTTGATGGAGATAAGGATATTGTAGTAGGAGAATGGAGAGGTGATCGAAGACTTATCGCTTTTGAAAACGACCTATGTGATTCTGGACAGTTTAATCTGAAAGTATTGGATAATGGTTCCCTTGATTTAGAACATCATGATGGGGCTCGTGTAGTTGATATTGATAGTGATGGAGATTTGGATGTGGTTTCCAATGGTTGGTTGAGAAATAAAGTACTTCGAATTTATGAGAATACCTCGGCTTTAGTGACAGATGGTAGCCCATCTGTGAATGCAGGGGCGGACCAATCCGTAGTTCCGGGAACAGCTGTAAACCTAAATGGTAGCGGAAATGACCCTGATGGAGGAACCGTTACTTTTGCATGGAGCCAAACGAGTGGTCCTTCAATTACATTAAACAATAGCAATTCTGCCAGTGCTACCACTTCTAGTCTAACGGAACCCGGCACTTACGTCTTTAGGCTAACGGTTACGGATGACGAAGGTGAAATGGCTTTTGATGATGTATCCATCATCGTAACTGGTCAAATGGGCATTACCAATATTAATGCCGGAGGCCAGGCATTTAGTTTTGGAGGTGTTAATTGGGCAGCTGATCAGTACTCAAACGGAGGTTCGGTTCTTACCAATGCAATTGAAATTGCCAATACGGAGAATGATCAATTGTATCAAACCGAAAGGTATAGGACGAGCGGAAATTTAATTTATGAGATTCCCGTTTCAAATGGAACTCATAGTGTGGACTTACATTTTGCGGAAATTTACTTTGGCGTTGCCGGAAGCGATGGTGAAAGTGGTGGTGCTGGATCTAGGGTATTCCATATTGATGTAGAAGGCCAGGGTATTATCAATGACTATGATATTTTTGTTGCGGCTGGCGGTGCGGCTACCGCTGTTATTGAGAATTTCTCAGATATTGAAGTAACGGATGGAAGCTTGACCATTACGTTAACCCCTGTAGAAGAAAATCCAAAAATTTCGGGTATTGCCATTGTTCAACCAACTTCAGATAGTGCACCAATTGTAGAAGCAGGGCAGAATGTGGAAATCACATTGCCTAACAATAGTGTGGTTCTTACTGGTTCGGGAATGGACCCGGATGGAGGACAAGTTTCATTTTCATGGACCAAGATCAGTGGACCTAACGCAAGTTTGTCCGGAGAAAATAATCCTGAACTTTCTGTTAGTAATATGCAAGCTGGGGTATACGAATTTAGATTAACGGTTACAGACGACGAAAATGAATCTTCTTCAGATACGGTAACAGTGACTGTCATTCCTGAAAATGGTTTACTATCAGTTATAAGCGAAACTCCTAGAGAGGGGGAGGCCCCCTTAGAAGTCACCTTTACGGGCAGTAGTTCAATGGGAGATATAGATTCTTTTATATGGCTATTTGATGATGGAACTAATGAAACGGAAGAGTTGGACACGGTACATACATTTACCAACCCTGGTACTTATGACGTTGAACTTACGGTTACCAATACTTCCGGTGAGCAACATACAAGTACTTTGACCATTTCCGTTTTTGATGTTGGGGAAGGTAATAAGATGGGTATCATTGTCGAGAAAAATCCAATTACAAATGGTAGGGCTACTTTTAGGCTGATCAATCAGCCAGAGGACCTAATTATGATCGGAATCAACATTCATGACCAACAAGGGAAATTGCTTAAGGGTTATTTGCCTAAGGATATTTCCGCTACGGAAAATACAGCTTCTATTGCGGTAGATACGCTACCTGATGGTTTGTATTTTGTGAGAATTGCAATGAATCAAGGGGAAGTTGTAACTATGAAACTATTGATAGACAATTAAATCATAGTACTACTTAATTGTATTTAAAAGAGACGGGCGCCTAATGGCGCCCGTCTCTTTTAAAGATTTGTTGATTTAGTAAAAATTAGCAATAGTCCTATCTACTATTGGGATAATTTTTTCTTCTGTTTTTTGACTTATAGTAATTTTCTTTAAGGCTTCAATTTGTCGTAGGTTATGGATATCCGATCCCACAAAATCAATAAGGTTATCCTCTAAAAGCTCTAATGCCATTTTCTGTACTTCCTTACCATAGTAATCACTTAAAGAAAGTAAGTTCATTTGGTAAAGCATTCCTTGCTCTTTGTACTCTTTATATTTTCTTTTCTTAAAATGTAAGAAACCATATCTCTCCGGATGTGCCAGAATGGTAAAATAATTTTTCTCGGCAGTTTTCTTTATGGCCTCGTCGAAATTGATGGGCGGTTGTAGATAAGACATTTCCACCAGTAAATAATTTCCTGCTAAGGACATTACTTTGTTTTGGTCCAACAGGTTCTCAAAATTATCATCGATCATATGTTCTGCAGCGGCCTCCAAGGATTCAACTTCCCACTTTAGCTCGATCAGCTCTTCACTTAATTTGTTCAAGGCAGCAGAAATTGTTTTGGGCGTATTGGGATAATAGTTATGCATGATATGTGGGGTTGCTATAAACTTCCTGATCCCAATTTCCCGCATTCCTTTTATAAGATTGATAGAATCTTCCACTGTCTTAGCCCCATCATCTATGCCTGGTAAAATATGATTATGGATATCAACCATCCCCTTGAGGCTATCGACCAGAAATCTTTTTTTGCTGAAAAAATTGAACATATGTGAGCGCTACTAATTCTGTTCTAATTAAACGATGAAAAATCAATTTTCATTCAATGCAAAGATACGTTAGAAGAATGCGCATAGAAAATCAAAATTTTGAGCCTATTTTAAACAAAAAAGTAGCGGTTATAACCGCTACTTTTTCAATATGTTGGCATTACTTTGTTTAGAAGTTAACAGAGATTTTCCCTCGTAGGAAAAAAGGAGTTCCGGGGGTAAAATGGATTTCTTCAAAGGATTGTGGTTCATTAAATAACCTGCTTTCCGTCGCAAATTGTGTTTCGTTCCATTCGGTATCAAATAGGTTTTCAACAATCAATCCCAATGTCCAGTTTTTAATGGAGTAATTCAGGTTTAAATCGGTTACAAAATACCCTTCGGCTACAATAGAATTGTCCTCGTTAGCAGGTCTATCCTTGATATATCTATAATTGATACCTCCCGAAAAGTTATTGATATCACTAAAACTTAGTCCCGCTGCTGATGTTAAATCTGGAGCAAGAGGAATGTAATTTTCTCCGTCTGGATCTTCAATACTTCTTGCGTAAGTGTAATTTATGTCTCCATTGGCATATAACCAATCTGTAAGCTGATATCTTAAACCAAGATCGACCCCTAGTCTTTTTGTTTCTCCACTTGGTTCAACAATACCGGCATCTCCCACATAAACGAATTCTTGCTCTAAATACAGATACCATAAAGCGGCGTTGATAACCAACCTATCCGTTGGTTTTATAATGGTACCCAAATCGGAGCCAATGGCCATTGGCAAGATATCTTCTCCGCTCTGTGCGGTTACCACCCTGCTATCATTGGAGTGAAAGCCTATACCTGTTTTAGAAAACAGCTGAACATTTGGCGAGGCCGCATAAATTAAATTCAATTTGGGGCCTAAGAATAATTTTTGTTCCCCTTTATTGTCATAGGCCTCTGTTAGAAGGTTTTCATAGTCAAACTTAAAATAGTCCAACCTTAAACCCGGATTAATGGTCCATTTGTTCTTCTTGTAGGTAAGGTCAAAGAATCCGTAGGCATTCAATTCGTCTACATTACCGTACGCCAATCTTTCTAAAAGTGTTTTTCTATTAGCCGTTCTTGATAATTGCACATCGTTTACGTCATCATACCTAAACCCTAGACCTGTTTCATATTTTAATTGGGAATCATGGTTACCTACGTGTATAGCATTTTGATAGGCGGTTTCAGCACCAATGATGGTTCTGTTTTCATATTGCCTAATTTGGTCCCCATTAACAGGATCATCCAAGAAAAAGGTAAAATTGGAAAATAGTTCAAAATAATAGTTAGTAATATAGGCTTTTGAACGTACACTAGAATGCTCATCAAGTTGTTTAATATGGTTCACCAAGAAGTTGGCCCTGCTGGTATTGCCGCCCTCGGTATCATCAATTGCGCCAAAACGACCAATTAACCCTTGATCTACCGCTCGTTGGGGAATTTGCCCGGAAGCATCCCATTTACTCTGAAAATGAGATATGGAAATAGTAAGATCTTGGTCCTTTCTGTTGTTGTAGTTGTACCTACCCATTACATTTAGGCGATTGAAGTTCTGGGAAGATTCAAACGGACCGTCCGATAGCAACATTTCCGAAGCAATATAGGCGTTACTGAAATCACTTTCTGCAACCTTAAACATCCCCAAAGTTCTTAGGGTATTAAATTGTCCCGCCTCTACGGAAACTATGCTGTTTTCAATTTTCTTCTTTAATTTGAGGTCTACATATCCGGCAGTATTAAAATTTCCTTTGTTGGCATAATATGGGCCTTTACCAAAATCTAAATTGTCTATGGTTTCAGGAATAATAAAATGCATATCTGCATATCCCTGTCCATGAGCATGTGACACCATGTTTATGGGCAGACCGTCTACGCTAAGAGCTACATCAGTACCGTGGTCGACATCAAATCCTCTTAAAAAAATCTGTTCTGCCTTACCACCTCCGGCATGTTGGCCGATAATCAAACCCGGAACTTTTCGCAATATTTCCTGTGAGGATTTTACGGGGCTGGTCTTAACATCAACATTCACGAAATTACTGAGGGCATTCACTTTTGAAACCAAAACAACTTGATCGAGACTTACTACGGACTCCTGCAAAACGATTTCTACTGTTCCGTCCAATAAGTCTTCCGTGATGTTCAATTCGTAGTTTTTAAAGCCTAGACTGTAAAAGAATATCTGGTCGCCTACAGAAATATCGTCCAGTTCAAAATAGCCGGAAACATTGGTATATGTATAGCCCCCTGTATTCTTATTATATACACCTACACCTTCTAGACCAACTTGTTTTTCGTTGGTAACGGTACCATAAAGGTCATGTGCCTTAAGCGAATATCCTGTTAAAACCAACAGGATGATGGTATTTATATTTTTCATTTATTTAAATTTTAGTGAGTCATATGGCTGTTTACCATAAGAACCTAAGAGGCATCTCCTAAAAGGAATATCCTATTGGTCCAACAGCTTGTGTTATTGGCCTAAACGAGCTTATTTTTTCTAGATAGACCATTATTAATTTGAGAAAAGTAATCCCTTTTCTTCTTAGTTTGTTTTAGAAAGAAATAAGATTTGGCGGATGAAGTATTTTATTAAAGTACCCCTGTAGCAAGGGAAGGGAAATTTTTATAAAGTCAGCTTTTTTCTCAAAATCGTGAAGAGGAGCTAATTTTATATTCGTTGAATTGATATGTTTATCTAGGGAAATTGAACTTTGAACGTTTTGATCTTGTTTATTTTGCTCGGAGCGTTCTTGGAACAACGAATCAAAAAAATCAATCAATTGATGATGGTGCGATACGGATGGATGTTCATGCCCTTGATGATGGTGGTAATGACTCTCTATCCCATGTGAATGATGATGTACAAGAGAAGCCGGTTCTTCCATTAAATGGGAAAGATCATGAAACACCTCGCTTAGCATGGCGTGCATGGGGTTGGCCAAATAGCATATAGCCATAAAAAGAGCACCATATTTTAGGAGATTCTGTTTCAATTACATTAAGTTGGTTTCTTGTATCTACGAGTTTATTTTAAAAAGGTTTTAATTTTCCAAAAGTTCTGTAAGCGTTTTTTCAACGTATTGCGCATAGGCTTCTATGTTAGGGTATTCAAATACCTTATTTAAGGGGAAGTTGCTCTCTATTTCCTCATTGAGTCTCGCGGTCACTCTAATAGCCGCCAATGAATGACCTCCCAAAGCGATAAAATCATCGTGTATACCCACTTTATCCAATTTTAACACCTCTTTCCAAATACCCTCCAGAAGCTCCTCAATTTCATTTCTAGGGGCTTCATACGGGGTATCCAGCTCTATTTGTACGCTTGTTAGCTGTTGTAGCGTCTTTTTGTCTACCTTTCCGTTTTTGGTAAGTGGTAGTTCATTCAATTGTTTAAATTGGGAGGGGACCATGTAGGAGGGAAGTCGTTCCCTCAACACTGTTTGTATTTGTTTTACCGACACCCCAGTATTTCCCGTAAAATAGGCAACTAACCTGTCACTATTGGCCACGGCTTCGTTATCTTTGGAGTAACCAATTTCAGACATGATTCTCTTTACCTCGGTTTCGTCAATTACCTCGTTTATTTCATCCAAGGTTTCCTCTCGGGTTTTATGCCCCAAGCGAACGTCCCAACTGTATGGGAAGGAGTAATTGCTGTACCCCAATTCTTTTTTATGCACATAGATTCCCACTTGGTTGATCAAGCAATTGGTTGATCTGCCCGTATCCGTAGGTCGTACCCAACCTACTTCGTCTTTAAGATATTGCAGCATTTCATCCAAGCTCACATCGCTATACCTATAAAAATCTACATACTGTACTTTTTCAAAAACGCTTTCATCATCAAACATAGAAGTATCCAACAGCTTCTTTACCGCATCGTTTTCTTGATGGTATAATTTTCTGGCATCTAAAATGGTCTGGTCAATTTTTTCCGTATTGAGATGGTCATCCCAAAAAAGTTCTTCCGTAAGACGGGTTTCAAAAAACTGTCCCCTGCTTAATCCAGTAACTATAAATGGAATTTTCTTCTCTAGGGCAATGGAGGTACTTAGGGTATAAATGGTCTTGAAACAGCCGTTACAAACATTCTGGTGTCTATGGAGGCTATCCACAAAAATTTCGTTCATGTGAGGTGTTTCACCATATACATGGTCTACGCCTAAATTCTGCACAATCTTATCAATATTGGCTTTTGCCTGTTCGGATATGTAACCATTATCCATGGTAAACGCCAATACTTTTAACCCCATATTTACAAGTCTGGCCAAAACGTACGTACTGTCCTTTCCACCACTTAAAAGGGAAATACAATCGTAATTAGGGTTTTCTTCTCTTTTGGAGGTTAAAAGTTGTACTAGGGCATCGTCGTTCTTGAAATACCGATGCGCTTTTTCTTCGTAGGACTCAAAGGCCCTGCACAGATGGCAAACACCTAATTCATCAAAATCCGTATTTGGATAATTGGAAGGCAAACCACATTTCACACAATTTGTGGTTTCTGCTTGATTAGGCGGTTTGTTGCCGGAAACTACCACAACAGAGCAACTTTCAATTCCCTCAATATTTAGTAATTGTGCCTCTATTTCAGAAAGTTCTATTCTATGTCCCCGGAGTTTGATCTGATCATCTATCCTGCCTAAAAACTCCAATTCCTTATCAGCATTCCTACGTGCCAAATCCCCAGTCTTGTATATTTTGGTTTGTGGTCGGTAGGGGTTTTCCAAGAATTTCTCGGCTGTCAATTCATGTTCACCCATGTAGCCTTCGGCCAGACCTTTTCCGGAAAGGTAAAGTTCTCCTTGAACCCCATTGGGAACCAGATTCATATGCCGGTCGAGAATATAGACTTGCGTGTTATCGATAGGTTTGCCAATGGGTACCGACGTTTGGTGGTGCCTAGTTTCATCAAACTCGCTGTAAATACATCCTACGGTAGCTTCCGTGGGGCCATATTCATTAAAAATGCGAAGTTGAGGATGAAATTGTTTCTTTACCTTTTTTGCCAATACCGTCTTTAAGTCTTCTCCGCCCAATATCATGATGTCAATCTTTGAGTTGCTCATGTCTCTGTCCGAAATGAGCGCTAAGTGGCTTGGAGTGAGTTTTATAGTGTTTACCAAATTATCCGTAACTACGTCCAAAAGAGAGGTGTCCGGACCGCTCTCTTTTTCAGGGTATATGATCATTTTACCTCCGGATATCAGAGGGAGGAAAAGGGAGGTAATCGTTAAATCAAAGCCTATGGATGTGAATAAGGGAAATATACTTTTATCATCTATTTCATAGGTCTTTTTTGCCCAATTTAGGTAATTATTTAAAGCTCCATTGGAAATTGCTACTCCCTTTGGGTTACCCGTACTTCCTGAAGTAAATAAAATATAACTTAGTTGATTATCAGAAGGGATTTTAAATTTGAAGTCTTCTTGTTGAGGCTTTGACCAATGGAATAAATTCAGGTTGGTAAACGCTATTTCTAAAGGAAGTTCTTTTTGGCTCAAAATGTATGAGCAATTGGCCTTGTGTACGATATATTTTACTCTTTCCAAAGGTTGGTCTGTAGCAATGGGTACAAATACCGCCCCAATCTTTAAAATGGACAAAACACTTATCACATAATCCGTACTTCGTTGTAAATTCAGCCCAACATTATCTCCTTCTCGTATCCCTTTTGAAAGCAAATGACTGGCAAGAACATCTACTTTTTGGTATAGATTTCCATAAGTAAGTGTCTCCGCCCTACTTTGCAGGGCAATGGAATTTGGATTTTTTTCAGCTTGAAGCTTAAATTCTTCATATACTGTCCTTGTTTTTGAACTTTCTTCTTGGGAAAAATTGCTTTCATCTGAAAAAGTGGGTTTAACCAAGGGTATACTGTCTATTTCGGATTGTAAATTCTCTAAAAAAGCATCTAATAGAAGAAGAAAATGCTGGGGTACCTCTTTTCTTTTTTCTTCATTGAAAACAGAGTTGTTTAAGTCAAATGCAATGTTGTAATCACCATCGCCCTCAAAGTCAAAAATGTGGCACCGTATATCGTGAGATGCGTCTATATGCCCATTGTGAATCCATTTAACCTTAGTAGGCATGCCGTTAAAATCAGGAAATTCGGCATTTATAAAATTCAGTACCGCGGTTATCTGATGGTCCTTTACATTGCCCACCATACCGGGAGAGACATTTCTTAAAAAATTATTGCTTTCAATTTTTACTTTTTGAAATAGGGATTGAAAACTTTCCTGTTCGGCTATATTAAAATAGGAAGGAAGGACTTCTACAAAAAGCCCGGGCATTTTACTAAATTTTGGTTCATTCCTATTATGAGAAGGGGAGCCAATGACAATTTTATCGCTGCCAGTTACCCTGTTGATAAAGCTTGCATAAACAGTCATAAAAATGTTGTACAAAGTCAGACTTTGAGTCCAACCTCTAACTTGGGGCAATTGACTAAGCTTTTTAAGCTTTTCTAAACGTTCTGGCCCTAAGTTTACGAGTATACGTTCAGCGGCGGTAGTATTAGGCTTTTTCTTCTCACCATAGAATTTTGCCTCATCAACAATTTGCGCTGACTTTTCTTTCCAATAGGTAGCCTGTTCATCAAAATCTTCCCTGAGAACGGCTTCGTTTTCAAACGAAACGTAATCTAAATAATTACCTAAAACATTTTGGTCATCTTCTTCTTCGACCATTAAATTTGTATACAAAACGTTCAATCTCTGATAAAGTACTTGATAGGAAATGGCGTCTGTTACGAGGTGGTGAAATTTTAATAACCAAATTGAGCTATTTTGTTTTTGTAAAAGAAGAGCATCAAACACTCGGTGTTCAATATTTATGGGCTCCAAAGTCTTTTCGTTAATCTGCTTTTCTACTGCCTTTTCCGATACGCCCGTTACATTAAAAATGGGCAATTCAAAATTTTTAAAGCTCGATTTTTTCTGATAAGGCTCTCCTTGATCTTCTCCAAAAGTTATGTTGAAGACATCCGTTTCGGAAACAAGCTTGGCAAATGCTCTTTTAAAAACAGTTGTGTTGAGAGAACCTATAATTTCAAAAGTATAGACAATATTATGTGTTGGAATATCCGGCTGAAGTTTTTGACTTGCCCAGATAGAAAGTTGACTTTGGGTCAATGGTAATTTTGTTTTGCTTTGATCTTGCATGGGGGAGGAAGATATCAGGTTGTTGATTGGTTTGCCAAATACTCGAGAATATGATCAATGGTCATAAAATTTTCGAGGGTCAGATCTTCGGGAGGAATCTTTATTTGAGCCTCTTTTTCTACGAACGCCACCAATTTCATCATTCCAAGAGAATCTATTAATCCGTCGGCTAGCAAATCATCGTCAGCATGAATTGTATCTATTTTCTGTTTCGCAATATGGTGGATTATATAATTGGAAATTTTATCTTTCATGTTTGTGGCTGGTCTATTAAATTGGCAATTTGTCTACGATCAATTTTTCCGGAACTGGTTCTTGGAAAATCTTTCATTATTGTTATACTCTCAGGGAGGGCATACGAGGGTAAAAATTGGCTACAGAATTCTTGAAGTGCATCCACTTGTAAGGATTTACCGTGTTTTAAAAGAATACTGGCTTGTAATTTTTGAGTCTCTTCCGTGTCCTTTAGTGCTATTACCGCGGCTTCTTCCACCAGGGGATGTTGTGATAGAATATTTTCAACTTCATCCAATTCTACGCGATAGCCTCTTAGCTTTATTTGGCGGTCGTTTCTACCTAAAAAGAGTAGTTCATTGGATTCATTTAATTTTACTAAATCCCCTGTTTTATAATACGTATGTTGATAACCTTGGGCAATATTAACTTGGTAAAAGCATTTTTTGGTCATTTCGGGGTTGTTCCAATAGCCTTGCATTAGGGTTGCGGAACGTATGGCCAGTTCGCCTTCTTCGCCATGTGCCACTTCTTCGCCTTGAGAATTTAAGATTTTAAACTCGGTGTTGGCCCACGTCTTTCCGATGGGTATGTTGATATGGGCTTCGGGAATTTCTTCTAATGGATAATAGGTGCATAGAATAAGTTCGGCCGGGCCATATAAATTACAGTACCTAGCTTGGGGTAAGGTTTCCATTAGGGCTTTTAGATGCTTGGGAGTAAAAACCTCTCCTGCGAAGAAAATCCATCGTAAATGGGAAAAATCGTGTTTCGTAAGCGTATTACTTTTAAGCAGTTGTATGAGCATTAAGGGTACTGAGTACCAAACACTTATTTTTTCTTGAGCAATCAATACACTTAAACTGGCAGGCATTTTTAAATAGGCCTCGGGGATTATCACGGTTTTAGCCCGTACTAACGGAGCCACAAAGTAACCGAAGGTAGAGGGGTCAAAATGCAGTGGAGCTGGATTGCCGAAAATATCATCTTCATGAAAGTCAAAAGTGTCCGCCACAATTTTAGCTAAACTCAAGGCACTATAATGGGTGTGCATAATTCCTTTTGGAGCACCTGTAGACCCGGAAGTATAAAGTATAAACGCCAAATCGCTTTCCAAAATTTCCAATAGGGGCTTGCTATAGTTTTCCTCATGGATGGTTTCCCAAGCTATAGATGTACCATTAGAAATCGTTTCCGGTCCGATGATAAGCTGCACTTGGGAGGTCTCCTTTAATACACCTTCTGTCCTATTTTTTAGATTAGGTATAGTAACCAGGGTTTTTATGTTGCAATCCTCCATAATTGCAGCCGTTCTATGGGTAGGTGCAAAAGGGTCTAATGGAACATAGGCCGCACCTGATTTAAGAATGCCATAAACAGCTATTACAGATTCTAAGCAGCGAGGCATAAAAATTCCTATTCGATCCCCTTTTGAATGTCCATTATTTAATAGAAAATGAGCAAGTTGATTGGCTTGGTGGTCCAATTCTTGGTAAGTAATGACCTTTTTTAGACAACTAAAAGCAACACGGTCCGGGAGGGATATTGCTACACTTTCAATTATATGTTGTAAGTTGTATAACAAGATAGGAACTTGGTTGATGATTAAAATTAACAAACCAAAATACTCCTCCTGATAAAAAGGTGTATTTTCTTAATTCATAGCTTGGTAAAGGTAGGTTTTGGATTTTAAGAATTCAAACAAAAGTTGGATTGCTAATCCGAATTTTGGGGTCGATAATCGAAAAAAAGCTACTTTGATATACTTTCTTTTAAAATATTGGCAATATTTATCAACCAAACCAACAGATTAGTATAGTGTTTTTTTAAAAATGCTCATTTTAGGAAACTCAAATGTACTATTGCACTTAAATTTTGTCTGCGCTACAATGGATATTTTATCGCCTTGATCCATTTTTCGAACCCGGGCATTATTTTGCAACAATAAAAATCTGTACCTTTTTACACGTTATGAAAAAACTGTTACCATTACTTGTTGCTTTCCTTTTACTACCTACCTTAATTTATGCCCACCAACCCAAACAGAGCCTTATTTATTTAAGAATCTATGAGGAAACTGGAATTGAAGGTCGCGTTGAGGTAAATGCGAACGAACTTATGTCGGTCTTTAAATTGGATGTAGGTCTGGGTCCCAGTATTGAAGATGTGCGTCCTTACCAAAAGAAAATTGAAGAATACCTACTGAACCATTTGCAGTTTTCCTCTACCGAAATAGGAGCTTACAAAATTGTTTTCACGGGTGAGCTTTCTAAACTTGATACCAGTTTTGGAGACTTTATCAATTTTCATTTTAGGTTGGAACCGGCAAAAAATATTCCTGATGACCTAATGGTGGAATATACCGCGTTTATGGAAGAAGACCCTTCGCATCAAGGGTTGATTGCCATGGAATACAATTGGAAAGCCGGTTTGATTAATAATGAGTCCATTGTAGCTCTCTACCTAACTAAGGATGAACCTAAGGGAACCATTGACCTTACAGAAACATCGCTGTGGAAGGGATTTGTAGCTATGGTAGAACAGGGAATTTGGCATATTTGGATAGGTATGGACCATATTCTTTTCCTTTTGGCCTTAATTTTACCGTCCGTTGTACGAAGAAGAAAGGAGCCCTTGGGGGAAGCGTCTCCTAAATTCAACATATTTGGGTGGGAGCCGGTGTTGGAATTCAAGCCGGCCTTTATGTATATTCTAAAGATTGTTACCTTTTTTACCCTTGCACATACCATTACTTTAAGTTTGGCATCTTTGGGTATTATAGAATTACCGTCTAGGGTGGTAGAGTCTATTATTGCATTCTCCGTAGGTTTGGCCGCTCTGCATAATATCAAGCCTATTTTTAAAGGTAAGGATTGGGTAATTGCCTTTATATTTGGTCTGTTCCATGGTTTCGGATTTGCCAGTGTTTTAGGGGATTTAGGATTTAAGGGGGAATATCTTTCCTTATCCTTAGTAGGTTTTAATGTAGGGGTAGAGATTGGTCAAATAGTGATCATAGCTTTGATTTTTCCAATTCTATATTTTATCCGTAAGCGAAAAATATATCCAAAATTATTGGTAGGCCTATCGGCACTTCTCATTTTGGTATCTGCCTATTGGTTTATAGAAAGAGCCTTTGATGTGGATTTGCCTTTGGATGAAATCGTTAATCGCAATTTGTACCCCATCGCCAGGTTCATTGGTTTGTTGTAACTTCAAACAAAACGATCTCTTAATTGGAAAAAAAGGCTTCAAATAGTTCCCTTTTAAGCAAGTGGAAGAATCGGGACAAATCCAGAACATCCACGCAATCCACGGTGCCGAAAGCGCCGGAGGAGGCAAAGATTCCTCTGTCCAGCGGTCAGCAGCGTATCTGGTTTTTACAGCAATTGAATCCTGAAAATCCGTTTTATAATTATTCGGAAGCTTTACTTTTTAAGGGAAAATTGGAGACTCAATTTTTGCAGCAAGCCTTTGAGCAAGTTTGCCAAAATCACGAAATACTGAGGTCTTATTTTCCGATGGAAAATGGTGCTCCTGTGATAAAAACATCCGATTTAAATCCAGAAATACGACAGGAGGATTTCAGCAACCATCCAAGTGTTGAATCTGATAGGCTTTTGCAAGCCTTGATGCGCGAGCAGTCCCGAACCGTTTTTACGTTATCAAGTCCGCTGCTTTTAAAAGTCTCCCTGATCAAACTTTCGGAGGATTCCCATGTCTTTTTCCTTACCATGCACCATATCATTGTGGACGAATGGTCTATTGGTCTGCTAAAGAATGAATTGGCAATCCATTATAGAAGATTGGTTTCCGGAGCCGATTTGATAGTTTCTCAACCAGAAATCCAGTATAAGGATTACGCCCATTGGGAAAGAAATAAAGAAATAAATTCCCAGGCATTGGATTACTGGAAGGATAAACTTTCTGGGGAAATACCTGTTTTAAATATTCAGACGGATTTTCAAAGACCGGCGGTGCCAAGGTTCAATGGAAAACAATTAACAAAATCGCTGTCCGAGCGCTTTTCAAACGAGATTTTGAAACTGGCAATAGCCCAAAAAATGACTCCTTTTAATCTTCTTTTAGCTGTCTTCTACGTGCTATTATATAAGTATACGGGTCAAAATGACATTTTGGTGGGCACTCCTGTATCCAATAGAAATAACAAAGCCTTGGAAGATGCCTTTGGGTTTTTTATCGATACGGTTGTTCTTAGAAATTCGATTTCCGAGAATGAGTCATTTGCGTCTTTAATAGAAAAAATAAAATCAAATACCTTGAAAGCTTTTTCCAATAAAAGCATTCCTTTTGATGTCTTGGTAAAGGAGCTGAAAGTATCGCGTTCACTTTCTGTAAATCCTTTTTTTCAGGTCATGTTTTTATACCACCCTCAAGAAGAAGTTCCTGTTTTTGGTGATGAGGTTCAATTATCCGAAGAGTTTGAATTTGATACAGAGGTTGCCAAGTTTGACCTTACCCTTTCGATTACGGAAAAAAAAGGTAGCCTTGATCTTACTTTGGAATACGATACCGATTTATTTCAAGAAGTGACCATTAAACGAATGTTGGATCACTATGAAATTCTTTTGAGGCAGCTTTTAGAATCAACTGCCATTAAAACCTCAGAAATTTGTCTGTTAACGGAAAAGGAAAAAGATTTTTTCCTTGAAAGACCCGCAAAAATCAAAACTTTTTTAGAATATCAGGGAATTCACGAAATCATTGGGGAAGTAGCTAAAAAATTCCCCGATAAAAACGCCGTAACTTTTGGTGATACCGCTCTTAGCTATCAAGATCTGGATAGTAGGGCAGAAAAGGTAGCAATTCATATTTTGAACCAGACAAAAGGCCTACACAATAGAATTATCGGCTTGTGTATGGACCGTTCTATTGAAATGATCATTGGTCTGTTGGGTATTTTAAAATCCGGGAATGCCTATTTACCCATAGATCCTAATTACCCCTTGGAACGGCTACATTTCGTTTTGGAAGATGCTCAATGTTCCTTGTTAGTTTCCCATAGTTCGCTAAAGGAAGTTTTTAAAGGAAAAGAAATACAAACGCTTTTTATTGATGAAGTAAAACCCTCGGATACTAAGGTAAACATTATTTTTCCAGCATTTAATAGAAATAATCTAGCTTACGTTATTTATACCTCGGGGAGTAGTGGCAAACCCAAAGGAGTACCCATCACACATGGTGATATCCTCAACTCAACCGCTGGTCGGCTTGATTTTTACAAAGATAGCCCCAAAGCGTTTCTTTTAATGTCTTCCATCTCGTTTGATAGCTCAAAGGCTGGAATTTTTTGGACGCTCTGCACAGGTGGCAACTTGATTCTTACCGAAAATAGAATTGAACAGGATGTACAAAAAATTGGGGAACTGATTGAAAAAAATCAAGTAAGTCATACCCTTATGCTCCCTTCTTTGTACGCACTTATTCTGAGACATGTGGAGATGGCTAAACTTCGTACTTTAAATACAATTATAGTTGCAGGTGAGGCATGTACTCCTTCCCTATGTCAATTACACTTTAAAAAGTTGCCGAGTACAAAACTGTATAATGAGTACGGACCAACAGAGGCTACGGTTTGGGCCACGGCGCACGAGATTGTTCCCGCAGAAATGGAGAAAACCGTTGCCATTGGTAGGGGAGTAGCTGGTAACAAGATTTATCTGCTCAATAAGAATTTAGAAATGGTTCCGTTTGGTGCGGTGGGTGAAATCTATATTTCCGGGCCAAGTTTGGCCAAAGGATATTTGAATAAGGCGGAACTTTCGTCTGCGGTATTTCTTAAAAATCCCTTTTCCCATTCCGCTTATGAAAAGATGTATAAAACCGGGGATTTGGGTAGGTTTAGGGCCGATAGAAACTTGGAATTTTTAGGAAGGGCAGACCAGCAGGTAAAACTACGGGGTTATAGAATAGAACTGGAAGAAGTGGAGAATGCCATCAAATCATTGGGTGCCGTGACCGAAGTTATTGCCCAAGTTGAAACCTTGGAAATTGAAAAGGATAGCAATTTTTCAGATTTTGATGATCCCGATGCATTTCTTGGCCAATTGATGGCTACACTGGAAGAAGAGGATATTGAGGAACTTTTAAACGAAGTTGAAATGTTAGGTAAAACGGAATCATTCTTGTCCTCCAGAGAATAAAAAATAACGAATAAATTGACTACTGCGCTTAAAGATAGAATTACCAAACTGACTCCCGAAGAACGCAAGTTACTTTGGGCAAGGGCAGAACAGCGTGTATTACAGAGAAATAAATCATCTCAAAAACCAGATTACCAACAACTTGTGGCTTATGTGAAAGCTAAGCAAGATTTCAATTTGGAAGCTTTAAAAAGCAGTCTTCGAGCCAAGGTGCCAGAATACATGGTTCCGGCTCAATGGGTAAAAATGGAGGAATTCCCCTTGCTGCCCAATGGGAAGGTGAATAAAAAAGCGCTCCGCAATGAACGTCCATTAGATAAAGAAGAACATAAAGCGAAGCCTGAGGCGCGAGAGCCAAAAAATGATGTCGAAAAAAAATTACTGGCCATCTGGAAGGAAGTATTGCAACTTCCAAATATTGACGTGGCGGATAATTTTTTTGAAATTGGTGGGGACTCTATTTTAAGCATTCAAGTGATTGCCAAAGCGAGGGCTGCTGGAATTGACTTGGAACCCAAACAACTCTTTGAGCATCAAAATGTGGAGAAATTGGCCAATTATATGGCCTCAGAAGATCAAAGGACAGAAGAAGCAATTTCCCAACTCCACCTAAAACATTTAGTTTCTATTGTACCTAACGGAAGTAAACCTCCCTTGTTCTGTTTGCATAGCGGAGGTACCCATTTTTTCTTTTACAATCTATTTGGGAAACAATTAAAAAATGACCGACCTGTTTTTGCCCTTCAAGCCTCTCCACATGAGGGGGAGTTGGTACTCCATGAATCGGTGAATGCCATGGCAAAAGATTTTATAGCCGATATAAAGCAGGTAAAACCACACGGGCCTTATCACTTTATTTCCTATTGCTACAATACAGCTATTGGTGTGGAGGTTTGCAGGCAGTTAGAACAAAAAGGCGAGCAGGCCAACCTAATAATCGCTGACACCATGGCCGACTACCTAAGTCTTTTTGATGCTTCACAAACCCCTAGAAGGGCAAAGGCTTTTTTGGGTAGGTTCGCGAAGAATCCGGTGAAGACCGTATCCAATTTTGTAAAGGGGAAATTCATTCGTCCCCTAAGGGAACGTTTAAAAACGAACGATGTCACAGGAAGTGAAAAGATTGTTCAAGAATTGCATTTGAACCATATTGAGATTTATCGCTCGTATCATTGGCAACCTATAAAAAGTCCTGTAAATCTTCTTCTCACCGAAAAGAAACAGGAAGAATTCAATACAAAGGTGGTTGCTTCTTGGGAAAAAATGACCACAGGAAACTTACATGTGCAGCCAACCTTAGGCCATCATGATCGATTATTTTTAGAAGGCACCGTGGTGGAAACGGCTAAGAACGTAGATGATTTAATGGACAGGTACGAGTCTAAAAATTTACAAGACAATAGATAAGTTAATGACGCTTTTAAGTAATTCAGTTGATATTTGGTCTATTGATACCGCTAAGTTCCCACATGATTTAACGTCTTACTTTCAACTATTGTCCCAAGAAGAGCAACTACGAAGCCAACGTTTTAAATTCGAAAAAGACAAACGCTTGAATATCTTGGCAAGAAGCGGCTTACGCCTATTGGCGGGCCAGTACCTCAATTGTACTCCAGTTTCTATTCAAATGGGTTATGCAGCGTATGATAAACCTTATTTTTTAGATTATCCGGAGTTTAAATTCAATATTTCCCATTCGGGGGAAATGGTAGTGTTAGCCTTTGTAATAAAGTTGGAGCTCGGTGTGGACGTGGAGTATATAAAAACTGATTTTGAGGTGATGGAAATTGCCGATAATTTTTTTGCTTCTGACGAGATTGAAAATCTCAAGAAAATAGAAAAAGAGTTACAATTTGAAGCATTTTATAGATGCTGGACACGTAAGGAAGCATTCATAAAGGCGAAGGGGAGCGGACTTTCATTTCCTTTGGCGGATTTTTCGGTTACCATAGGGGAGAAGGCCGAATTACTTGCTACTCGTTGGGATGAAAACGAAAAAAACGAATGGAGTTTATCGTCCTTTATGCCCAAAAAAGACTATGTAGGGGCATTGGCCGTTCATGTCCCTGTAAAAACAATCAATTATCACGAGTGGAAAGGCCTTGAAGCATAATTTAATCTACCACAAAGTTGAAACCACCAAGGGCAATCCAAGAGTTGAACGAGGTATTTCGGTCGTATTTGTAAACCTTTACATCGACACTTTTAAGCCCAATTTTTGAGATTTTAAGGTTGGTAAAGATGTCCGTATAGGTAATGCCAAAACCTAATTGCTGGGCCACATATTCGGAAAGGTCAAAATCTGAAGTGTAATAATCCTGTGTTGAAATATGCTGGTCATAACCGTTGAAATAATCGGCTGCTTGCTGCCCGTAATATCTGTACGAGGGGTAAATGGTAAACTTATCCGTTAGTTTAATGGGGAGTTCTGCACTGGCCGTATGGGAGGTAATTCCCCAATCATCGGTATAAAATCGATAATAGGTTCTCAAGGATAGCGAAGCATTTAAAAACCAATGGAGTCGGGTACCCAGGGCCCATTTGATTCGGTTATCCGGTAGTCTTTCAATATCATCCGCCAGATGAAAACCTTCCACAAAAGCATCCGGAACATCATCAAAATAAACCCGTTGAAAAGGCGTAGAGAGCAAACCTTGTTGCTGTACGACATCCACCGAAATCAAACCCTGTAGTTTTTTGTGTAGAATTTGCGACAAGGTGAATCCTAGGGCATAGGAATTTCGATTGGAGTTTTCCAAATCGGTAAAAGTTGGGTTGTAATTGGAGTTTCCGGTTATTTCACTACGTCTGAATTCTCCGATGCCGCCTTCGGCAAAAGGCCGTAATTCTATGGGATAAATGAGTTTCCATTGGTCTAGAAATATATTGGT
The DNA here is from genome assembly GCF_014855495.1 of Euzebyella saccharophila. Lineage (GTDB taxonomy): Bacteria > Bacteroidota > Bacteroidia > Flavobacteriales > Flavobacteriaceae > Euzebyella > Euzebyella saccharophila. The sequence continues at coordinate 208,228 of NZ_JACYFJ010000005.1, forward strand.
GCTTAGGCTGACTTCGGTATTTTTTTCGTTGAAAAGACGGGTATAACTTCCTCCAAATCCAAAAGAAAAATAGTCATACTCTGAACTCACGGAGAGCTTTCCTGTCCAAATCTTGTTTCGGTCATCGGAACTATGGCTATACGTGCCCGTAAAATTCACCCAAACATCCGACTGGGAGGCTCCCGTAGAGGCATTAAAAGCATCGGCATCGCTATTGCTGTCAAAAGGATTTACATTACTGGAAGATGCCGAGGTGTAAGCAGAAATTCCGGCATCGACCGTTAAAACATCGTCATCGTTCATGGGAATGGAAACAATGACCGTGCCTGTGGCATCGGTAAGTTCTTCGGTTCCTGTACCACCGGTAACAGCCGCATTTTCTCCGTCTTGTGTATAGTAACTTGTGAGAAAGTCTATTTCAGAGGTTTCCAAGACCCGTTTTTTATAGGAATTGTCATCTTGGGCCGTGAGCAAGGAACTAGCCATGAAAAAACAAAAACCTAGTCCGTTTTTCAGCATGATTGAAAATGTTCTTAATTGCATCCGCATCCGCCTCCAGTTTTACCTCCATTCGCACCTACGGAACCCTCTCTGTAGGAATGCATCACATTTAGGTTTCGGTCCACTTTTTTATCCGTAAGCACCATATCTGGGTCGTTCAAGTTGACCTTTTGATACTCTTTTACCGTTAGACAGCTTGTGAACATTAGCCCAGATAGGGCCAAAAGAACCGTTAATTTTCCCATGTTCTATTTATTTCAATGTTTTTGGAAGTAAAAATTCTTCCCTGATCATCAATAATGATGGCCTTTACTTTGGGTATTTGATGAACAAGGTTCATCCCTGTTTCCTTGCCCATGACGAAAACGGCCGTAGCCAAGGCATCTGCAAGTTCTGCCTGGGGCGCAAAAATGGTAACACTCGCCAATCCACTGGCGGGCCAGCCACTACGTGGATCTATAATATGCGAATAACGCTTGCCATCAATCATTTTATATTTTTCATAGTTGCCGCTGGTTACTACAGCTTCCTCATTTAAGTTAAACGAAGCAAAGACTTGATTCTTGTTCAGCGGGTTGGTCAGGGCTATTTTCCATGGCTTTCCGTTCGCTTGCTGTCCCCAAGTGTTCATATCGCCAGAGGCATTGATAATTCCCCCGCTAACACCTTGTTTTATCAATAATTTTTTGGCCATGTCGGCCGCATAGCCTTTACCTATCGCTCCAAATCCTATCTTCATTCCAGATTTTTTAAGCAAAACGGTATGGTTTTCTTCGTTTAATACCACCTTATCAAAACCTACTTTAGAGACAGACGCCCTTATTTCTTCGGCTGAGGGTAAGGAGGTGTCAGGATTGTTGAAATCCCAAATTCTATCCATGGAGGCATAGGTAATGTCGAAAGCACCATCGGTTGCTTTGGAAATACTCAAACTTCTTTTGATGAGCTGCCATAGTTCCGGATGAACGGTAACTGCTTTCTTTCCTGCATATTTATTAATAAATGACGTTTGTGATTGGGGATCCCAGGAAGAAATTAGCTTTTCAATCCTTTTAATTTCTGCTACGGCGGTATTGATGTACTTATCGCCTTGAACCGAATCCTTTGCAACCACTGTAATATCAAATCTGCTCCCCATTAATTTCAGGGTACGCTGATAGTTTTGCTGGGAATACCCTAGTGTGGTTATAAAGAAGAGCAAGTAGAGAAAGCGCTTTTTCAAAGGTTCAATTCTGAGGTTTTGTTTAAAGTTAACAAATGTTGAACTCAAAATTCATTTTGAAAGTATTACCAGAAGGAAAAATAACAGCATAAAAAAGCCGGTCATTATCAAATGACCGGCCTAAGTTACTTATAAAGTCTAAGAATTATTGTACCCTTAATTCACCGGAAGCCAAAGCTTCTTTATAGTTAGCGGCGATTACCGGGTGGCTACCAAAGAAACGGTGACCGTTGGTACGCTTGATTTTAATTTCTTGGGTACCATCTTTCTTTTCTTTAATGGCAGTTACTACTACCTCCTCGCCTTTAAGCGTTTTATAATCGGCAATGCCACCTCTTTTGATAATGAAATTTGCTCTGGGCACCTCAATGTGCTTGTATGTTCTTGCTTCGGGGTTTCCTATTTCAAGAACGTCCCCAACTTTTACATCTTCTTGCGCGTTTAAAAATACACCTGAAAGTAAAAATGCTGCTACGTATTTGATCATGTTCTAAAAATTTTAAGGTTATCAATTTGTTTTTTTAGAACTGCCTTTTGAGATTTAGGAACCGGCGATTTTCTCGAAATTTATTTTAATCCGAATATGTCCTTCTCAATACAAAGACATATTTGAAAAAACCACTTTCATTAATGTCATCCAGAACCATACTACCCAATTGGGCAATTCTGTACCACATTGGGCAAAGGGTGTGCCCATCTTATGAAAGTTTTTTTGATTTTATTGTATATGACTGGTTATTAGTATTTTGTAAGTGTGTAATAATTTGAGCCTAAAATTAGAGTTGGGGATATTTTACCCAAACGGGTGTTTCTTACTCGGTTTAAATTATTCTAATTTGCTTCGCAGGGTTTTACGGTCTATCTGAAGAATTTCGGCCGCCTTCGTCTTATTTCCTTGGCAATATTGAAGAACCCGTTCGATGTATTTCTTTTCCATCTTTTTTAGTGAAACAAAAGTTTCGTCTTCAAATTCAATTTGAAATTTCAATCGGTCTGGTAAATGCTTAATTTCTACGATTCCATCGGCCATTATAATGGCACGCTGAATTACATTCTCCAATTCCCTCACATTGCCGGGCCATTCATAGCGTTGAAGAATTTCGGCAGCCTCAGGAGAAAGCTTAAGAGGTCGGTCTTTGTATTCTAGCCCGTATTTATGCAAAAAACTATCAGTCAATAGAGCTATGTCGTCTTTTCGCTCACGCAGAGGCGGAACTTTTATTTCTACTACGGTCAGTCGGTAATAAAGATCTTCCCTAAAATGATTGTTCTTTATATCTTCCCTTAAATTGGCATTGGTAGCGGCGATAATTCGGATATCCACTTTTTCAACCTTTCTAGAACCCACCTTAACTATTTCTTTTTCCTGCAGGGCCCTCAGCAATTTAGTCTGCACGGCTAAGGAAGCTGTGCCAATTTCATCCAAAAATAAAGTACCCCCATTGGCAGCTTGAAAAAATCCATTTCTGTTTTCATTGGCGCCTGTAAATGCTCCTTTTACATAGCCGAAGAGTTCAGATTCTTGTAGGTTTTCTGGTATGGCGCCGCAATTGACCGCTATAAATGGGGTACGCGCATACTTACCGGAATAATGTATGGCGCGAGCCACCAATTCTTTACCTGTTCCGCTTTCCCCTTGAATTAATACGGTTGCTTTGTTGTTCTTAACCCGATCGATCAATTCGGTCACTTCTTGAAAACGACTCGAACTACCGATCATGCCCCCATATTCCTCCTTTTGGGGAACAGGTCTTTTCTTTTTCTTTTTTTCCGCCCCGTGAATAAAGGCTTTTTCAACACTTTCTTTCAGTTCCTGCTTGGTGAAGGGTTTGGTGAGGTAATCCATAGCTCCAGATTTGATGCCCTCCAAAGTTCCAGAAACGGAGGGATAGCCGGTAATAACCAATTTGGGCATTTCGGGGTAGTGTTCGTTGGTAAACTTTAAGAGTTGAAGTCCATCAACCTCGGGCATTTGAATGTCCGTTATGAGCAAATCAATGTAGGTGTCCTTTAAGATACGCACTGCCTCTTTTACAGAAACCGCTTTGTAGGTATGATAGTTCATTGATTGCAAATGCCTCTGCAATAATTCTAAAATGCCAATATCATCATCGACCAACAATATATTCTCTTTTCTTAGCATGCTTGGGAATTTGGAAAATCTACCCTAAAAATAGTTCCTTTTGGTTTATTGGGCTCGTGACCTATAGTGCCTTGGTGACTGCTAATGATGCCGTGTACCACGCTTAGTCCAAGACCAGAGCCTTCTCCCATAGGTTTGGTAGTAAAAAAGGGCTCAAAGACTTTATCTTCATTTTTTTCTTCAATTCCATCGCCTTGGTCTGCAATTTTTATCTGAATACCTTTAGCGGATTTCTTTATATCCACTTGTATAACCCCTTCTACTGGAGAGTAGTAAATGGCGTTCATTATAAGATTAAAAAGCACTTGGGTAAGCTGTACGGTATCTGCCTTCATTTTGATGCTGTCATGGCTGAACAGTTTTTTGAGTCGGATATTTTTATTCCTAAAGGAAGGTTGAAGCAGTTTAAGGGCGTTTTCCGCAAGGGGAATCAAATCAATTTCCACCATTTCCTGTGGCATTTCACAGGCAAAAAACATCAATTTTTTTACGATTTCCCTACTGAAAATGGCGTTTTCCATGATTTTTTCAATGTCCCTGAGCGCATCTTTATCCTTAATGGCCTCTTGAAGCAACTCGGCAAAGCCTAAAATATTGGCCAATGGGGTATTGAGCTCGTGGGCAATGCCTGCGGTAATTTCACCAAGAATATGCAAACGGTCCGCTCGTTCCATTTGTCTTTTTATGGCCGCTTCCCTATCTCTTACCAGTTTTCGTTCAAACAAATGGCCAATGGTCAAGCTAATATTATCCAACAGGTCTTGCTCTTCTTTTAGAAAATCGGATAATTGGTATTTATTTTCTGGGTAGGTAACTTTAATATACCCACTATTTTCATCAAAGACCTTGATGTTGGTATACAAACAAACTTGACTAGGTTTATAATCTTTGGTTTGCACTCGAAAATTGTCATAGGCTAAAATAACTTCGGTATCTTCTACAAATTGCCAACCTCTTTTAAGGCAGAGTACAATTTCGTCAAGAGATGATTTTAAATCATCATAATCTGCATTTACGATGATGGAAGTGACTTCATAGAGGCAGGTGAGTTCTTTTACCCGTTCTTTAAGACGCGCTTCGGTAGAGGTCATGGTTTGTAGATTTAAGTCGTAGTCAGCCTAAAAATACAATTTTAAAACTACTGAAATCTATAGTTTTTACTGAAGGATGATCTATGGACTTGATGATTTACTTTGCTATATCGAGCAACATTGACAAAAATAAAAGTTGTTAAGGGGTAAGGCACTTAGTGTTCCTATCCCATATATTTTTGCTTTGAGCGAAATTAGAGATTTACAGAAACAATCGTAAAAAGTTCCAAAACTTCTTCTTTACCCCGAAGCGGATGCGCTCCAACGGTCTTAAATGCAAATTTAGAAGATGGTTTCATTTGGCTGACCAGATTTTGAGATAGAAGAATATCAGTGCTCAATTCATTACAAAGAGCTTGAATTCTTGCCGTGGTATTCAACACATCGCCCGTAAAAATGATATCTTTTTTTAGGTCTCCTATTTCCCCGGTCGTTACCTTGCCTATATGCAAGCCTGCTTTAAATGTGGGAACAACACCGTACTTATTCTGATAATAGCTGGATTTTGCCTTCAGTCTTTTTTTCATGGCAAGAAAACAATCGAGACAATTGTGGATATTTTGGTTTTGATGTACCCTCCAAGTAATTACAATTTCATCCCCAACATATTGATAGACCTCTCCCGAAGAATTAATGATGGCATCTGAAAAATCTTGATAGTAGTCTCGGAGTAATTGAAAATATTGGGTATGACCTAATTTTTCCGCAATGCTGGTTGATGATTTCATATCAGCAAAAAGAAAGACTCGCTCTTCTTCTCTCGGTTTATGATATCTACCGGTAAAAAAGTTCATAAGTACCCCGTGACCAACGTTGTCACTTATCTCCGAGTAAAATAGGCTTATAAATAAACTAAACCCAAGGGAAACGGCCGTGCTTGCAAAATCTAGACTTACAAAAAAATTGGACAGCTTTTCAAGCACTCTGGGGTGTAATGGAGATAACTCCAACTCCAAACCGGCAGCAATAGGATATACAATAAACATGACCAAGGTCAAGAATACCCCGTAAAAAGCAACTTTCAAGAATATTTTTTTGAAAAATGATTTTTTGGCGAATATTCTACCCAACCAAAGTACTTCAAGCGCCCCAACAGTAAAACCGACAAGGGCTACGGCTACGCTGGCGAAAACAAAAACCGAGGGTGTTAGGGTAATGGCCGCATCAGGGTTTAAATTCTGGTGTTGTGTAGCTGCTTCTTGAATAAAGAGTATTAACCACCCGATTATCAACCAAATAATGCCATACGGCAGTATACGTGAGAGGTTTCTTTTGAATTTAGGGCTCTGCATGGTAATTTGGTTGATTGTTCTAAAATAAGATATTTCAAAAAATGATGATTATTAAATGAGCTATTTATAATCTTATGTAAATTGCCTTTCTCATAAACAAACCGGTATCCATGGGAAGAAGAAAATTTTTAAAACAGTCGTCCGCCATCTGCGCATCCACCTTAATAGTTCCGTTGGATCCATATTTTATGGTTGATAAAAACATTAGAATTGGATTGGCTTCAGATTCCCATTATGCGGATAGGGAAGTGGCCGGCACCCGATTTTATAGGGGAGCATTGGAAAAAATTCAGGAGTTTGTTTCGGTTATGAACAAGGAAAAGGTGGACTTTGTTGTTCATTTGGGCGATTTTAAAGATGAGGACGAATCCAAGGACGAACAAAAGACGCTTGGGTACCTTCAAAAAATAGAAACCGAATTTGTAAAGTTTAAAGGAGACACTTTTCACTGTATAGGCAATCATGATGTGGATAGCATCACCAAACAACAATTTATTAAGAATGTGACCAATACCGGAATTGTTTCTGACAAGGGATATTATTCTTTTGATAGAAACGGTTTTCATTTCATAGTCCTGGACGGAAACCACACCAAGGAGGGGAGAGACCATTTTTATAAACTAGGTCAAGATTGGCAAGATACCAACCTAGGAAGGGAGCAACTAGATTGGTTGAAGAAGGATTTGGAAAGTAATACCCTGCCCGTAATGGTGTTTTGTCACCACCCCTTGTACGAGTTCTTTAGGGATGAACATAAATATCATGTAAATGACTATCTCAAGGCCCAAAAACTCTTTGAGGCTTCCGGAAAGGTGCTAGCAGTTTTTCAAGGACACGTACATGCGGAAGACCATATTAGTAAAAATGGAATTCATTATTTGACCGTATTGGGAATGGTTGATTTTGAAGGCCTGGAAAACAATAGTTTTTCCGTGGTAGAAATAAAGGGAAACAAGCTAAAACTTAAGGGGTACAAACGGTCTAGCTCCCATAGGTATGGGATATAGGTGATAATAGAAAAAGGGATGATGTACTTAATTGAAAACTAAGATTTTTCCGTTTCAACATCTTCAAGAGTTATATGTTCTATTTCACCGTAAAGATTACCCGTTGGTATCTGGTAATTGACGGGAAACCGGCATCATTCCCTTCCACAATTATGTGATATTCTTCTCCTGTTTGTGCATCGGATGGAAGTTGTGTAGCCTTTAGGGTACACCTTTAATCGCTACAAAGATGACAAGATGTATTTTAGGTGTACCAAATTGTCAATTAAAATCACTTGAGAATCAATTAAAAGTAACTAAAAAAAATGTAAGTATTTCATTGTCAAACAAAAGAATACATCATCCAAGTATGGGAAAATTAAATTACTTTCCGATGCAAAAATTGGCAAAAATATTACCTAAAAGCTCATCATTGGTAACTTGTCCGGTGATTTCACCTAAATGATATAAAGCTTCTCTAACATCAATGGCTAAAAGGTCACTTGACAAGTTTTGATCCATTCCCAATTGTATTTTTTCAATCTCCTCCAAGGCTTTTAAAAGAGAGTTGTAATGCCTGGTATTGGTAACAATGGTCTCATTATTTCTAAGGGCTCCAGTATTTACAAAACCTAGGAGAATTTCTTTAAGCTCCTCAACCCCTTTTTTGGTTTTGGCAGAGAGTAGTTGCACTTGTATTCCCTCAATAGGACTTAGCAAATTCTGCAACTTCTCAATATCGGCAGCGCTAATTTGATCCATTTTATTGGCCACCACAACTACTGGTTTTTCAGGATGGTCATTTTTAATTCTCTCCAATGAGGTAAGTAGGTTATTTCTACGTTCCTTGGAAAGTAAGATTTGAATGGAATCGACCAAGAAAAGGGTTACTTGGGATTTTTCTATCTTCTCGTATGTACGTTGAATTCCCATTCCCTCCACAACGTCCTGCGTTTCTCGAATCCCGGCGGTGTCAATAAACCTAAAACCGATTCCACCAATAGAAATTTCATCCTCAATACTGTCCCTAGTCGTTCCGGCAATATCGGAAACTAAAGCTCTTTCTTCGTTTAGCAAGGCATTCAGCAAAGTGGATTTTCCAACATTGGGTTCCCCAACTATAGCAACGGGAATACCATTTTTTATAACGTTGCCCACCGAAAAGGAGTCAATTAAGCGTCGTAGAACTTCTCTAATTTTTTCTAAAAGCGATTTGAATTGTGTACGGTCTGCAAACTCAACATCCTCTTCGGAAAAATCAAGTTCTAGTTCAATCAATGAGGCAAAGTTCAAAAGCTCTGTGCGTAAATCGGCTATTTCATTACTGAAACCTCCGCGCATTTGTTGTATGGCTATTTCATGCGATGCGGCATTATCGCTTGAAATTAGATCGGCGACGGCTTCTGCTTGGCTCAGGTCCATTTTTCCGTTTAAGAAAGCACGTAAGGTAAATTCTCCCGCTTCAGCAGTTCTACACCCGTTTCTAAGGAATAATTGGATTATTTGTTGCTGAATGTAAGTTGAGCCATGGCAGGAGATTTCTATAACATCTTCCCCGGTATAGGAATGTGGACCCTTAAAATAGGAAAGAAGTACTTCATCCAAGGTTTTACCGTTATCCACGATGTGACCCAAACGAATACTATGGCTTGGTTGTTGCATTACTTCTTTGCCAAAGGCAGAATTGAACAAAGGAGCGGTAATTGATAGGGCTTTCTGGCCAGAAATTCGTATAACGGCAATAGCCCCGGCACCGGAAGGAGTGGCCAAAGCTATGATGGTATCATTTGAAATCATGAGCGGATTTTGGGCAAAATTAAATAAAATAGAATTGAAGTGTTCATAGGATGACATTCCTGAAAAAAGAGTACCAAGCCGTTCGTAGAAATTTTTAAAATATATACCTTCGGTATACCATTAACAATTAAAATACATTTAAATGAAGTTTAGATTACATGTAGTAGGATTGATGCTGATGAGCGGAATGTCTTTCGTTTATGCGCAGGAACGAGAAGAGGTAGAAACAGATTCTACCCAAACATTTGAACTAGCTGATTTAGAAGCGCAAAAAAAATTACAGGCCGAAATAGAAAAGGCCGAGAAGGAGGCAAAAAAAGCGGAAAAAGAAGCTAAGAAAGCGGAAAAGGCCCGTAAGAAAATGGAAAAGGCGGCGGAAAAACGGGAAAAGCTTAAAGATGCAGTAGTTGATAAAAAGAAGGCTATTGCCAAAAAGGAACGAAAGATCAATTCTATGAAGGAAGATATGGAGATGGATAAAATCAAAGGAAAATTATCTCCTAATGATATCGACAAAATCAATAACAAAATAGAAAAGGAACAACTTAAGATTATAAAGAAAAAAGAGAAGTTGAGAAAACTTGAGCTTAAACTTAGAAAGAGCTAGAAGCTTACATATTGAATGCTAAAAAACCCGTAACCCCTTGTTACGGGTTTTTTTGTGGATACGGGATTTTTAGGAAGTTGTAACATTTCGGTAATTCATGCGTCTTATAAGTGTAACCCTTTAATTCATCAAGCAAATGGAAATCATCAATCAAAAAAGAGCCATGGAAACTAATAACTCACTATTAGTGTTGGCTCACCTATCGCAATTACTAACGTATGTGACAGGATGCGGGGGGCTTATTGTACCGTTGGTCATTTGGTTAACTTCTAAAGATTCTGTTCAAGGAATGGATGAGCATGGAAAAGCCATCGTTAATTTTCAACTGAGCATGTTGCTGTTTACAATCTTAAGTATACCGGCCATACTTCTATTGGGGCTTGGTATTCTTAGTCTTATTTTTATTGGTATTATCGCCTTCATTCTGCCTATAGTAAATGCAGTAAAGGCCAGCAATGGAGAATCTCCTAGCTACTTTATGACCATTAAGTTTATTTCCTAAAATTAGTTGGAGTTGAAATAAAAAAGCCTTGGGATACCCAAGGCTTTTTCTATATCTGATAGTTTTATTATCTAACTATTGAGCATTACCGGCATTACCAACATGGTTACATTTTCTCCCTCATCCAATCCGTCAATTGGGGTTAGGATTCCTGCACGGTTAGGTAAGCTCATTTCCAAGGAAACATCATCGCTGTTCAAATTGTTCAGCATTTCCGTCAAGAAACGGCTATTGAAACCAATTTGCATATCATCACCTTGGTACGAACATGTTAATCGTTCTTCGGCCTTATTACTGTAATCTATATCCTCGGCAGAAATATTAAGTTCTGCACCGGCAATTTTTAATCGTATTTGATGGGTGGTCTTATTACTGAAAATAGCCACACGCTTAACGGAACTTAAGAATTGTGTTCTGGAAATAGAGAGTTGGTTAGGGTTTTCCTTAGGAATTACAGCTTCATAATTAGGGTATTTCCCATCAATCAATCTACAGATCAACTCCGTATTCTCAAAACTGAATTTGGCATTACTCTCATTGTATTCAATGACCACATCAGATTCACTTCCCGCCAAAATACCCTTCAACAAAGTTAGAGGTTTCTTAGGCATAATGAACTCCGCCACCTGCGAGGCTGTAACATCCGAACGTTGGTATTTTACCAATTTATGGGCATCAGTAGCCACAAAGGTGAGGCTCTCCGTGCTAAACTGAAAGAATACACCGCTCATTACCGGTCTTAAATCATCATTTCCGGCCGCAAAAATGGTTTTATCAATGGCAGTGGCTAAAATATCGCCCATAAGGGTAGTAGAACTTGGGTTGGCCAATTCCACCGCTTTGGGAAACTCTGCGCCATCTGCATACGCTAAAGCGTATTTACCATGATTAGAACTTATTTCAACCGTATTGTTGTCTTCTACAATAAAGGTCAAGGGTTGCTCCGGGAAAGTCTTTAACGTTTCCAAAAGTAGCTTGGCAGGAACCGCAATAACACCTTCATTGTCCGAATCTACATTGAGTACGGAACTCATCGTAGTCTCTAAATCTGATGCAGAAACAGTTAATTTGTCCTGTTTAAGGTCAAAAAGAAAATTGTCTAGAATAGGCAAGGTGTTGCTATTGTTTATAACACCACCCAAAACCTGAAGCTGTTTAAGGAGATAAGTACTGGATACTATGAATTTCATAGGAAGACGGTTATTTCAATTTTGTAGGATATAATGTTCTCAAATGTCTTGTCAAAATTTTATAAATACCTCAAAATATAAGACAAACAAAGATATTTTAATTGTGCTTTTTATCGAAACAAACTTATTAACATCTACTTGCTATAGCTACGCTTTCTATAGTAGCTGAACAAGAACCCAAAAACGAGTGTTAAAACCACGGGAACCCCTATATTCATAAGTTGCCACTTGGTTTTTTGCGCTGCAATCTTCTTTTGGTCCAAAAACGGAATGGCCACTTTCTTACTGCGAATGTTTATAAGTCCTTTGTCATCTAACATAAAATTGATGCTGTTAAGTAAAAATTCCTTGTTGCCATAGTAATTATTGGTCCATTTGTCATAACCCAATTCCAGCGGCCTACCATTACGAATTTGATTTTTTATCAAATCCCCATCTGAAATGACCAGCATGGCACTTGCAGATCCATCATCCTTGCTTCTATCTAGTTTAAGGGGTTTGATTCGGTTTTTATAGGCCGATGTAAATTTACCTGTAATCAAAACCGCCAAAGCTTTGTTACCGTTATTGAATTTCTCCTTGTCCGGGGTTTGACTTATGATGTTGAGGTCAACCACTTTTGGGGTACCCTCCAAACGCGATAGGGGAGAACTGGTAAGTAGTATTTCCTTATGATATGCATTGGCCAAGGTGTCTATACTTCCCGCAAATTGAAATCGTAACGCTTCTATATTGTTTACTATGGGATGATTTGTTTTGGGGAACACCATAGGATGGTACATCCATGGTACAGGGTTGTACTGGGAATCACTCCCTTCTCCTGTTGCCAAAACAATTTGGGTAAAGTACATGTCATTAACCAGATCTGCGTTTAAACGTACGCCATATCTAAAAAAGAAATCGGTCAAATTAAGTTCCCTCGGGAGCGCAACTGCATTACCGTTTTCATTCAGTAAACTATCAAGCTCCATTGTTACCTGATCCATTAACCAAACGGATTTTCCACCGTTTACCATAAATTGGTCCATCACAAACTTTTCTCCATCTGAAAAGGCCTGAGTGGGTTTGGCTATGATTGCTAGGTCATACTGTTTTAGTTGGTCCAACGTACCTTGCGGATTGGTCTCTACTGAATCTAAGGTGATAGCGCCAATATTGTAGTAATCCCTAAGAGTTGTGAGAAAATCGGCAATATAGATATCGTCGAGTTCCCCATTACCTTTTACGATGGCTATTTGCTTTTTTTCTTTGATGGATATCTTTGAAAAAGCATCTGCAAAAGCGTATTCCAATTGCTGAACGGAGTTGTTTACGCGTTCTTCAGAACTGGCTCCTAGTTTATTTTTAAGCAAGGGCACTTTCACGGTTTTGTTATCGTAATTGACTAGAGCCCATGGAAATACAATATCTTGGGACATACTCCCGTTGTCTTCCACCGTAATTTGGGCGGGTGTAAGCCCTAATCCTTGTAGTTCTGCCATCGTTTGTTCCGCAGAACCGGAATCCTCCAAAGGATCGATAAAGTTAAATTTTATCTGGTTGTTTCCCGATGCAAATTCTTCTAAAATCTGTTTGGTTTCCGTTCTTAATTTGGCAAACTCCGGAGGTAATTCACCATCCAAGAGCACATCAACAATTACCGGTTTTTCAAAGGATGAAATAATGTCCACGGCTTCGTTGGAAAGGGTAAAACGCCCATCTTCGGTCAGGTCAAACCGGGTGTAGACAAACTGACTTATAAAATTTAGTACAAAAAGGATAAAAAGAGCCGTTAGTGCTGGTAGGAGAGCTTTCTTCATTATCGGTTCATGTTTTTAAGCTGCTGCCATGTTAAAAACAGGAAGAAAGCGGTTAGTAAAATAAAATAAAGAAGGTCTCTAGTGTCCAATACTCCCAATGAAATACTATCAAAATGATGTTTCATGCCTAAATTTTGAACTGTCAATGATGCTTGACCGCTATCAAATAGAGATGCCAAGCCCTCAAAACCAAAAAAGAACAAAAAACAAAGAACTACTCCAATGATAAAGGCCACAATTTGATTTTCAGAAAGTGTTGAAGCAAAAATGCCAATGGCCGTATAACAAGACATAAGAAATAGGGTGCCCATATAAGACCCTATTACTGGGCCCATATCCAAATTGCCCACCGTTGTTCCCAATTCATGGATTGCATACACATAGATGGAAGTGGGTATTAGGGCGATGATTCCCAAAACCAGTGTTCCAAAAAATTTACCTAAAACGGTCTGAGAAAGGCTCAACGGTTTGATGAAAAGCAATTCTAAAGTTCCTAACTTACGTTCTTCGGAAAAGCTTTTCATAGTGATGGCAGGAATCAAAAAAAGAAAAACCCAGGGAACCAACTGAAAGAAATTGCTTAAATCTGCGAATCCGTATTCAAAAATATTATAAGGTCCTTTAAAGACCCAAAGGAACAATCCGTTAAGAACTAAAAATAGACCTATTACCAAATAGGCTATGGGCGAAGTAAAAAATGATTGTATTTCGCGTTTAAAAATAGCGAGCATTAAATCTTTGGCTTAGTTATAAAAAAAGGGTGATTGACATTCCGGATAAATCTTAAAATGTACGAGGGCCCCAATAAATTCCAAATTTAATAACATTTTGTAACCTAGAACATCCTAATTCTAAGATTAAGTGAAACTAACGGTAATCGTATCTCTATAATCCAGACCTAAAAGGGTAGATGCGCCCCCAACCGTTTTAAGGTCACTTTTATAGATGGCAAGTTCTATATAGTTGGCAGAGTTGAAAAGAGCCAACAAATCTCCGGCACCTTTACGTTGTCCCTTATCCAATTCAAAATTGATAATGTCACTGTATTTATTGTGAATGTGGTGTACTTTGGTGCTACGGGCGCTAAGTTCAAAGCTTCGTCCCTTTCTGTAGGCCTCAAAGAAGTTTTTATGAATGTTGGTGACAACATTCCCGTAATTGTCAATGTAAATCACATTTCCTATGATTCTATTTCCATTATCAACAACAGTAGGGGTAAAGTCGCGTAGTTCCTTGAGCTCATTAAAAGGCCGGCCAACTACTTCAAGCGTACCACCACGTGCAATATGGCAAGCAACTTGCACAAATACATCCATTACAGGAAAGGAGCCATGGGTAGGGTTCGGGATATTTAAATGCACCACTTTTTCAGGGTTTTTGGCAGAGGTTATCAACCCTATCACCCCGTTGTTGGCAGTAATAAAATAGTGGCCATCTACCAAAACCGCAATATGCTGGTTTTCCGGGGTGGGTTCAGAATCAACGCCAACAATATGTATGGTACCTTCCGGAAAGCTATTATAGGAATTCTCAAGAATATAGGCGCATTCCTGAATATTGAACGGACTTACATCATGGGAAATATCAACAATTCTTACATCTTCCAATTCTCTGTAAATAGTGCCCTTGAGGGCACCTACAAAATGGTCTTTAACTCCAAAATCTGTGGTAAGGGTTATAATTGCCATGCAGCAATGTTGATATGTTTTTAGTTAGACAAACTGAATTTTCGTTAAGTTTGTTAAACAAAATTATGACAAAAAAACAGCCAAGCGAAATAATTATAGCAGGGCTTTAATTTTAACACTATTTCTTTTTGAACGAACTCATAATAGAACTTACCGATATTAGCCCAAGGGAGTTTTTTGGGCAGGGGAACCAGAATATTGATCTACTCAAAAAGTACTTTCCCAAATTAAAGATTGTTGCTAGGGGCAATAAAATAAAGGTTTACGGAGACGAGGAAATGCTGGAGGAGTTTGATACCCGAATGGATATGCTAACCGCCCACTTTGCCAAATACAACAAATTGGATGAAAACGTCATCGAACGTGTGCTCACCAGCGAAACTTCTTCTGATTACGAATCTCCGGAAGGGAGTGGAGAAATTTTGGTACATGGGGTAAGTGGCCGGTTGATCAAAGCCCAGACCGTGAACCAACGCAAATTGGTAGATGCGGCCAAAAAGAACGATATGGTCTTTGCCATTGGTCCTGCGGGAACAGGTAAGACGTATACCGGGGTAGCTTTGGCCGTTAAAGCGTTAAAGGAAAAACAAGTAAAGAGGATCATACTTACAAGGCCAGCGGTTGAGGCAGGGGAGAACCTTGGTTTTTTGCCAGGTGACCTAAAAGAAAAGCTAGACCCCTATATGCAACCTCTTTATGATGGTCTTAGGGATATGATTCCTTCGGAAAAATTGGCACATTTGATCGAGAACGGTACCATTCAGATAGCGCCCTTGGCTTTTATGCGTGGGCGTACGTTGGACAATGCATTTGTTATCTTGGACGAAGCGCAGAATACCACCCATGCCCAAATGAAAATGTTCCTTACCAGAATGGGAAAAAATGCTAAATTTTTGGTCACAGGCGATCCGGGGCAGATCGATTTACCAAGAAGAGTAATTTCAGGTTTAAAGGAAGCTCTATTGATCCTTAAGAATACAGAGGGTATTGGCATTGTTTACCTAGATGATAAAGATGTTATACGCCATAAACTTGTGAAAAAAGTTGTGGATGCGTACAAAACAATAGAGCATCAGAATTAAAAATTAATCAAAATACATAGCGATACATAGGTCTAATGAGCAATACTATCATTGATACCAATTATAATTTTCCTGGCCAGAAAAGTGTTTATAAAGGCAAGGTAAGGGAGGTTTACACTCTTGAGAACGATATTTTGTTAATGATAGCAACAGACCGTCTTTCGGCATTCGATGTGGTCATGCCCAAGGGTATTCCCTATAAAGGCCAAATTCTAAACCAGATTGCTACCCAAATGATGGCAGCCACCCAAGATATTGTGCCCAATTGGTTGATTGCTACTCCAGACCCAAATGTGGCCATAGGGCATGCATGTGAACCTTTTAAGGTAGAAATGGTGATTCGTGGGTATATGTCCGGCCATGCTGCTAGGGAATACAAGGCCGGTAAACGTTTGTTATGCGGAGTACCTATGCCAGAGGGAATGAAGGAAAACGATGCCTTTCCGGAACCAATTATTACTCCGGCCACCAAGGCGGAGAAAGGAGACCATGATGAGGATATTTCCAAGGAGGAAATTTTAAAAAGAGGAATAGTCTCCAAAGAAGATTACGAAGTTCTTGAAAAATATACCCGTAGTCTATTTCAAAGGGGAACCGAAATAGCCGCGGAGAGAGGGCTCATTTTGGTAGATACCAAGTATGAATTTGGTAAAACCAAAGATGGTAAGATTGTCCTGATCGATGAGATTCACACCCCGGATTCTTCCCGATATTTTTATGCGGATGGATATAAAGAGAGACAGCAAAAAGGAGAAGGTCAAAAACAATTATCCAAGGAATTCGTTCGCCAATGGCTGATACAGAACGGATTTCAAGGTTTGGAAGGCCAGAGCGTTCCTGAAATGACAGATTCCTATATTGAAACCGTTAGTGATAGGTATATTGAACTTTTTGAAAATATTACCGGAACGACATTTGAAAAAGCCGACATTTCCAATATTCAAGAGCGAATTGAAAAGAATGTCTTGGCCTATTTGAGTAAATAGTTCGCCAATTATCGCACAAGTTTTTTTACCGTAAAATTTCGTTGTGCTTTAAGCTTCACCAATATTTTAAGGAAAGCTAAGGCCGTTATAAAGGCATCACCAAGGGCCGTGTGCCGGTCTTTGGTCGAAATATCAAATTTATCCGCCAGATAATCCAAACTATAGACTTCCTGAGGTCTGGATAGCGGAGTGGCAATTAAGGTTTTTTTGTATAGCACAGAGGTATCCAAGACTTTGTTTTTAAGTTTGGGCATTCCGTGTCGTTTTAAGGCGTGGTTGATCATATTTATGTCAAACCTAGCATGATGGGCCACCAAAACAGCATTCCCAATGAATTCTAAGAACAGCATAAGGGCTTCCAATTCGGTTATTCGGTCCTGCTTGCCATCTCTTAAAATTCCGTGTATTTCAACGTTCTTGGCGTGGTAAAAATGCTGGTCTAAAAAAACTTCAAAGCTT
The DNA here is from genome assembly GCF_014855495.1 of Euzebyella saccharophila. Lineage (GTDB taxonomy): Bacteria > Bacteroidota > Bacteroidia > Flavobacteriales > Flavobacteriaceae > Euzebyella > Euzebyella saccharophila. The sequence goes on from NZ_JACYFJ010000005.1 coordinate 225,573, forward strand.
TCGTTTACTATAAGGGTGTTATTTTTTAGACTTAACGCTCCAATGGACAATACCCTGTCATTTTCATAATCAAAGCCTGTAGTTTCCGTATCCAAAACCACAAATCTTATGGAATTTAAATCCTCCGGTAGACTGTCATTAAATTTCCTAGCATAGGATTTCCAGAAATCGGGATAATTAATTTTTCTTTTCTTTTTAAACCAGTTGATCATCCTACCAAATTAGCTACTTTAAACCTTAATTTTATAAGCTCTTGTAGTTCTTTTATGGTTTTAAACGTACGTTTCAGTTTAACCTTCTCCTCTTTGCTCAAGGTTTCTAGCTCTATAAACCTACCGGAATCATTATGTAGAAGGCCTTGTTTGGTCCTAAATTTCAGTAGGGCCTTGGTAGCATAAGAGCAGGCCAAAAACAGTTCGGCATTATTGGGTTCTAGCTCTGCTAATTTTTCAAATCGTTCCGCCGTATTATTAATGGATTTTACTTGACTTGATAAGACCAACACCCTGGCGCCATCTACCAAAGGCATAAGAGCCCTTCGCTTTAAATCAAAAAAATCTTTGTGCGCTCCATTTTCTTCAACCAAAAAAGAACGGAAAAATCCGCTGGGAGAGGGGTTTTGTAAAGCCCCACTGGCCAAATGAACAAAGAATATAGGATACTTTTGTGTTATTGAGAATATATGTTCCGTTAATTCATCTACCAATTCTCTATTTCCATAGGAAATATTAAAATCAAAAAAAATGGAAGATAAAAGGACCTCATCCTTACCAGGGTTGGTAATCCAATGCAAGGTCCTTTCTTTCCATTGTGATAGGCTCATGCACCAATCTGGATTGGAAGCCATCATATCTGCTGGACAATATTTATAGCCAATGGACTGTAAACCCTGGGTAACTTTTTTGGCTAATTCAAGAAAATAACTCTTAGTGGTCTCTAACTCTTCTTGAGAAACATCTTCAAAAACCAAAGCATTATCCTGATCGGTATGTAATAATTGTTCACTTCTGCCTTGGCTGCCCATGGCTAGCCATGAAAAGGATACTGGTGGCGGAGTATCCATTTCCTCCAAAGAAATGGCTATAACCTGTTTAATGCAGGCATCATTGAGTTCGGAAATTATCTTAGAGGTAAGTGTGAGCGGTAAATTCTGTCTAAGGTAACCTTGTAATAGGCTCATAATGCCCCTCCTAATTGTTTTTATTTTTTTGAACTTATTGGAGCGCTTTATTGCCTTCATAAGAACGGCCGGATTATTGCCCAGCTCCAGCATAATGTCATGTTTCGAGATTATGCCCACGGCCTCAGTGTTCGGGGTTCCGTCTTCGGTGATACAAAGATGGCTAATTCCACTTTTCATCATGGCCATTTGTGCTTGGGCCAAAGTCATTTTTTTGGGATAGGTGATTACTGGAGAGCTCATAATATCTTTGGCTTTCGCCGAAATAGGGTATTCTCCCGTGGCAATTTTGTTTCTTAAATCCTTATCTGTTATGATTCCGATAGGAAGCTTTTCCTTCAAAATTAGCATAGCTCCTATTTTTTTTTGTGTCATAAGGGTGGCTACCGTTTTTATAGTAGTTCCCGAAGTTGAACTTATGAGCTTTTTGGAATAATTTATAGTTTGTAAGTCTAAATAATCATTGTTTTGAGGAATTGACTCTTCCTGTCCTTCTTGAAATAATTTACCTTTTTTGCCAATGGAGTAAGGGTTTCTGGTGTTTGAAGCAAAACTTTCCATTAAGAAATTAGCCACTCCCTCATGATTCTTTGTAAAGGGTCTAAATTCTGCTATGGGAATGGCATATAGAATGGATTCTTCATATGCCTTGGCCTCCATTTTATAATTTTCGTTTGCCATAAGGGGGCGTAGGCCAAATATATCACCTTCATCGCATAGATCTACAAAATCACCATTCGCTGTTTTGCTTAGTGAAACAGCACCTTTGTGTACTACGTAGAAGTAATCGTGGGCTTTTTCGTTTTCGGTGAATATAAGTTCATCCTTTACCTTGTAAACAATTTGAACCTCCTGCGCCAGAATCTGTAGTTCCCTGATCATAATCTCGTTAAATGGCGGGTAGTTATGTAGAAAATCTGCAACCCTTGCCGAAATGGTGTTCTTCATTACAAGTATTTAAAATCAAATTTAATGATTGTTAAAATATAGGAAACAAAAAAGACCGCCATGAGGGTGGTCTAACTTGTTAATTAGAGCTTGTGCTGAATGTAGTGTGCTATTATGGGGCTATCACACGCTTTGTGAATCTTGCATCATTTCTGTCAAGACTTTTTTGAATATGTGTACAGGTTGGGCACCGGTAACGGCACTTTTTTTGTCAAAAACTATGGTGGGTACGGAATTGACCCCGAGATTTTGCCAGTAGGCTATCTTGCTTTTAACTTCGTAGCGCTTTTCGTCTTCATCTAACAACTGTATTCCTTTTTCTGCGTCAAGGCCCACTTCTTGTAACGCTTCTTTAAGAACATCCCGTTTCGAAACATCTTTTCTTTCACTAAAATAGGCCGTAGTTAAGCGCATTTTTAGTTCCGTTTGCTTACCAAACTCTTTGGCATATTCTAAAAGCACATGTGCATCAAGGGTGTTTACAATGTGCATATCATCAAAGTAATTAAAGATAAAACCGAGTTCTTCCCCGGCTTCCGCCATATGGGCTTGTGATTCTTTTTGTTGTTCAGGTGTTACACCATATTTCTCCGCTAAGTGTTCTTGAGTATTTTGGCCTTCTGAAGGCATATTTGGATTTAACTCAAACGGATGCCATTCTATTTCCACTTCATTAGATAGACCCATCTCTTCAATGGCTTTGTTGAGACGCTTATAGCCGATGGTACACCATGGGCAAACCACATCTGAAACAATATCTATTTTTAGTTTATCTTTTATCATTATATCTGTAAATTTTATTTCTCGGTAGATTGGTCGTCAAAGTATCTATAAACCTACAACCATCTCGGGTAAAATTATCTGAATAGAAATGTTCGCTTTTAAAAAATCAAGAAACAGCGAGGGTAATTCAGCAAGGAAAAAATACATTTATTAAAGTAATTGCCGCAAGGAGATAGAAGTATTTTACTTAGTTTTTTATTATGAAGATATCTCTAAGAAAAGAATTAAAAAAACCCAAGAATACATCTTGGGTTTTTTGTAGCGAGAGAGGGACTTGAACCCTCGGCCTCCGGGTTATGAATCCGACGCTCTAACCAGCTGAGCTACCTCGCCATATAAAAAATAAAACTTAAAAACCTTCCTTTCTCTAAGGAACAAGCAGAATTTTAAAGCCCTATCGTTTTTTAAAACGGCTGCAAATATAATGGTAATATTCGGGTTCTTCAACATTCAATGCATAAAAAATATTCTTAGAGTTTTATTTTTTTATCATAAGGAAATATATATATTGCCCATACTTAAAAATAAAGAATGGAGGATAAGTTAAAATTTGAACTTGAATTTGTAATACAGGCTTCCCCACAATTACTGTATCAATATATATCAACGCCCTCAGGTTTGTCTGAGTGGTTCGCGGACAATGTAAATTCTAGAGGAGAGATTTTCAATTTTATTTGGGATGGCGCCGAAGAAGAAGCCAAACTACTGAAACGTAAAAGTGAGGAATTTGTTAAGTTTACTTGGGTAGACAACGAGGATGATTCCTTTTTTGAAATGAAAATAATAGTGGACGAGATTACCAAAGATGTTTCGCTTTTTATAACAGATTTTGCAGAAGAAGATGAGGTAGAGGAAGCAAAAATGCTGTGGAGAAATCAGGTAGGTGACCTTAAGCAGGTATTGGGGTCTAAATAGTCTCCTTTTCTACATTAACCTTATATTTGGGCCTTAATTTTTTTAAGGCTTTTTTTATGGTCAATTTTAATGGAAGTTTACTGCAGGGAGAACAATATTTGAATCATGAAAATAGGGGCCTTCGCTATGGAGATTCCCTTTTTGAAAGTTTTAGGGCCATTAACGGTAAACTTATCTTTTGGGAAGACCATTATCTAAGACTAATGGCCTCCATGCGAATTTTACGCATGGAAATTCCTATGGATTTTACCATGGAAAATTTGGAAGACAAGGTTCTGGAAACCATTAGCGGGAACGATTTAATGAACGGGCCTGCTCGTGTGAGATTTACGGTCTTTAGGAATAACGGCGGACTCTATCTTCCAACAACCAATGATATTTCTTATATCATAGAGGCAAAGGCTTGGAATCAGCCCTTTTTTATTTTGAACGAGGAAACCTATGAGGTTGAATTGTACAAAGATTTTTATGTGAATCCAGATATGCTTTCCAATTTAAAAACCAATAACAAGGTTCTGCATGTGGTTGGAAGCATTTATGCGGATGAGAACGGGTATGACAACTGTCTATTGGTCAATAATCAAAAGCAAGTAGTAGAAGCCTTAAATGGCAACTTATTTGTTGTAAAAGGGAATCAAATAAAGACACCACCTCTAGAACACGGATGCCTAAACGGTATTTTGAGAAAGAAGTTGATAGAAATCTTGAAAAAGGATGCAGATATTAACTTGGTAGAAGAGGCCGTGTCACCTTTTGAACTGCAAAAGGCAGATGAGTTATGGGTTACCAATAGCGTAATAGGAATTCAACCTATAACCAAGTACAGAAAAAAATCCTATGAAAACAAAGTGGCAAAAAGCGTTTTGGGAAAATTAAATGCCTTGGCGCGTCTGAGTTAGAATTTTAATTTAGGCTAGGGTTTTCAGGCGAGTTGGACCACAACAAATAGTTTCCTCCCAATTCTAGCATTTTTTCTTTCCAAAAAGCATCCGCAGCCTTGTTGATAATATCGCTTTCATAATCATTTTGGACCACAATCCAAGATTTGGAAGAGAGCTCTCTATCCAATTGAAGAGAGGACCAACCAGAATATCCTAGAAAAAACCGGATGTCATTCTCCGAAATGACCTGTTTGTTGATTAGATCGATGATTTTTTCAAAATCACCTCCCCAATAGATACCATCGGAAATTTCAATACTGTTTTCGATTAAATGGGGCACCCTATGAATGAAATAGAGGTTATCCTGCTCTACGGGACCACCATTATACACCTGAAAAGGAATGGAAATCTCATTTATTAAATCATTGATAAAATATTCCAAAGGCTTATTTAGGATGAAGCCAACGGAGCCCTCTTCATTATGTTCGGCCAATAAAACAACGGACCGGTTAAAGGAAACATCTCCCGTAAGGGCTGGTTCTGCAATAAGTAGCTTACCTTTATGTGGTTTAAATTCGGTCATAAGCTGGCATTCTAGGTCATATATTATCTAAAATAAGATATTTCTTATAAAAATCCACATAAGGGCATAAAAAAAGCGCTTCAACTGAAGCGCTTTTATATTATAATCTGTAGGACTAATTAGTTTACAGAGTTTGCTAAGTCTGATCCAGCTTTGAACTTTACAACATTCTTAGCTGCGATTTTAATAGTTTTACCTGTTGATGGGTTTCTACCTTCTCTAGCGTTTCTTTTAGAAACTGACCAAGAACCGAATCCTACCAATGATACACGATCACCTTTTTTAAGAGAACCCTCAACGTTACCCAAGAAAGATTCCAATGCTTTTTTAGCTGCCGCTTTTGTGATGCCGGCATCAGCTGCCATAGCATCAATCAATTCTGTTTTGTTCATAATGTAATTAAATTAATTGTTGTTATAATAATTTAAATCGTCTAACAAATTTATACGGATTTGCCTTCAACGCAAGTAAAATGGGGGTAAATCGGGGTTTTTGTTGATAACTCAGGGGGTTTGTTAATAAAGTAGGGCTTTTTTTACCTTCTCTCGCAGGCCAATAACCACGGGGCTTTACAACATTCGTGCATTTTGCTCCAATTGAAGGCCGTTAAGCACGTCTTTGGTACTCATTCTTCTTTTGCCAGGTAATTGCATCTCCATTATTTTAAGAAATCCATCTTTTACAGCCACTTTTAATTCCTTTTTTGAGCTCACAATTGTTCCCACCTCTAGGTGATGTTTTTCTTTTTCACATTCGGAAACATAAATTTTTATAGTTAAATCATCCTCTCCATTCATCATTTTTGTCCACGCGGCAGGGTAGGGGCTCAAACCTCTAATATGGTTATGAAGGCTGTCAAGGGAATTGCTCCAATCGATTTTACAGGTGTCCTTATGAATTTTAAATGCCTCTTTAAACTTTGTTTTTTGCGGTTGTTGAGTAGTAAGAATGGGCCCCTTTTCTATTTCTTTTACTGTCTTAAGTACAAGGTCTGCTCCAAGGTTCATCAATTTGTCATGTAAAACACCGGCGTTGTCATTGGGTTCGATGGCGGTCTTTTCTTGAAGGATTATTTCACCGGTGTCTATCTTTTCATCAATAAAGAATGTAGTTACGCCTGTTTCCGTTTCCCCATTCATTATAGCCCAGTTTATAGGAGCTGCACCTCTATAGTCCGGCAATAGGGATGCATGTAGGTTGAAAGTGCCAAACTCAGGCATGGACCATACAGCCTTTGGTAGCATTCTAAAGGCTACTACTATTTGTAGGTTTGCATTGAGACTTTTTAACTCGGTTAAAAAATCTTCATTTTTAAGATTGGTTGGTTGCAGCACTTTTAACCCAGCTTCGAGCGCATATTTTTTAACATCGCTCATCTGTACTTTCCTGCCTCTGCCTGCCGGCCTGTCCGGTGCTGTTATTACACCCACTACATTATAATTAGCTTTAACTAACGTTTTAAGTGTGGCGGCGGCAAATTCTGGAGTGCCCATAAAAACTATTCGTACGTCTTTCATACCCTAAATTTTGGCTACACTTATCGTAGCTCATATTCATTTTTTGTGTTGATTTTTATTTTTTCCTGTTCGAGAAGGCTCCTTAACGCCTTTATCAATATTGGTTCTTCTATGTTTAAGTGTTCGCTCAGTTTACGGGAACTCTTACTACCCTCTCGTAAAAAATGTGTAATTGATTCCTGTACCCTTTTAGTTGAAATGTTGCTCCCATACTTTTCTTGGCAAACATCACATCTTTTACAATCATCCGATAGTTGCTCTCCAAAATAGGCCAGTAATTGTTTGCTACGGCACATCTTGGTCGTATGAACGTACTTCATCATTGCTCTTAGCTTTTCAGCTTTTTTGAGATTAAGTTCCTTTACCTTATGCGCAAAAACATTGATGGTGCGGTCATCTTCCCTGGGAACTAAAAATGTAAGGTCTAAATCATTGTGTTTACTCTTGTAAGCAATGATTTCATCCCTTTCCAGTTGCTCTAAAATAGAAAGAATCTGTGCTTCTGGAACACCGGTCTTTTGGGCAACAAGATGGGTGTTGATCTTGGTTTCAAAATCAAAAATACCTCCATAGGTTCTCAGTATGGTTTTAACGGCTAATGCAGCTCTAGGGTAAACCTCTAAATAATCGAATATTTTCTCTTTGCGCGCTATAAATTGTATGCTTGTACGTTTGGAAAATGACTCCGATAAGGAAATGACAGAATACTGATCCAATACTTTTAGGGAGTTATATGCCAAATACGGATTTAAATTATAGACAGAAACAAACTCATTAAAGTTAAATTGGAAACTTTCATTATGTCCTTCCCCAAAGGAAATCTGAAAATAATTATTGAGTTTGTTATACAGTTTCTTCAGGAATGGGCTATCTGGCAGGGATCCTAAAAACTGTTTTTTCAATAAACCTTCATCCTCGTCGTTTGTGAGTAATATTGCCTGGGAGGCTTGGCCGTTTCTACCGGCCCTACCTGCTTCTTGAAAGTAATTCTCAAGACTATCCGGAATTTGATAATGCACAACAAGGCCAACATCTGGTTTATCTACCCCCATACCAAAGGCGTTGGTGGCAACCATAATCAAAATATCGTTGTTGAGCCATTGTTGAAGTTTGTCCTGTTTTTCCTTTTTGGTCAATCCTCCATGAAAGAAAGTGGCACTTATTTGATTGGAATTCAAATACTGTGCAAGTTTCACCGTCATTTTCCTAGAGCTGGTATACACAATACCACTGCTCTTGTTGCGACCAAAAAGTTGTTTAAGTTGGTAAAGTTTATCTTCCGTAGTTTTCACTTTAAATGCTATATTTTCCCTTAGAAAGGAATCCTTAACACTTAGAGGGGCTTTTAAGTTCAGGTGTGTAACAATATCTTTGGCAACTTCCTTGGTGGCGGTCGCGGTCAAGGCCATTATAGGAGTAGTGGGGAGCAGGTCCCTCAATTGGCCACAATCTAAATAAGCCGGTCTAAAATCATGTCCCCATTGAGATATGCAATGCGCTTCATCAATGGCAATAAGATTCACGTTCATCTGTTGTATGCGCTCTATTACCAAATTTTGTTGTAATCGTTCCGGAGATAGGTAAAGAAACTTATAGCCGCCATACAGGCAGTTGTCCAATTGTTGTACAAGTTCTTCAAAAGATATTCCGCCGGTTAGGGCAATTGCTTTGATTCCACGGTTTTTTAAATTGGTAACTTGGTCATGTATCAAGGCCACCAAAGGGGAGACAACAATGCAAATTCCTTCTTGGCACATGGCCGGAACTTGAAAACAGATAGATTTTCCGCCTCCGGTAGGAAGGAGTGCCAAGACATCCTCACCATTAAGGGCGGCTTTGATTATCTTTTCTTGGGAGCCTCTAAAATCTGAAAAGCCCCAATACCGTTGTAATGTATCTCTGGGGTCTGTTATCATCAAATTAAGTTAAGGTGGTCTAGGATAAAATCTGTGCGCTTTTCTACAGAGTCCTTGGGAATCAAGGTAACATCATAGCCAAATTTTATATAAGTACTCCGCAGGCTGTCGAATATCCTTAAGGATTCCTCGTAGGTTTCAAACCGTTCATTGTCAACAGCGTAAATTTCTTCCCATGGAGGCATAAGTAAAATATGATTGTACCTATAATCATAATTGGGTTGGGCAAAATCCTGATCATAATTTTGATCGAAACAATGCATGTAGGCATGAACATCTGGTATTCCCCTATCAAAAAAAACTACATTCGTATTTTTTTTGAGTGCATTTTGGTATTGGCCCACGCGCCCATCTAACAAGGCCTTATTAAATTTTTCGGGGTCTTTGACAGAGACTATAGGGTTGGTTACAAATTCATCTTCATTGCCCTCTTTTTTTTCTGCCGATGTCATACTTCGTATCAACTCATGGACGCAGAAATACCCTTTTTTTTCCAAAAGGTCTATAACGGAAGTCTTTCCGGTGCTAGGGCCGCCTGTTATTACTACTTTTAATGGATTCAATAGAAAAGCGTTATAACCGCAAAAGTAATCAATCCCCAACTATTTTAAAATGCTAGGGGGAAGGACTACCTTTGTAAAAACATTTGTATGGACCAGAATAAATCTGAAGAGTTTTACGCCAGGTTATTAGACCAATTAAAGGAAAGTACCACATGGCCATCTAATTACCTATATAAATTCATTGTGCTTAGTGATCCGGAGAAAATTGATCAAATCCAAAAAATATTTGATAATACGGGGGCTGTTATAGAGTCAAAAAAATCCAAAAAAGGGAAGTACACGAGCGTTTCCGTAACTGTGAATCTCAAAAGCCCGGAGGAGGTGATCGCAAAATATAAGGAAGTAGGCAAAGTAGAAGGTGTAATTTCCCTGTAAATAGCTTTTGACCTATAATTTTCTTAATTTGCAGGCGTTATTAGTTTACTTCCACTTATTTTTAAGCAAAATAGTTTTAGTTTGAATCCACCAGTAGAGACCCTAGAATATAATACGGAGCGTTCAAAGCTCATTATACCGGAATATGGCCGTCATTTTCAAAAAATGGTAGACTATGCCGTATCTATAGAAGACGAAGAGGAGCGCAATAGAATAGCGCAGGCAATTATTAGCGTAATGGGCAATATCCAGCCCCATTTACGTGATGTACCCGATTTTCAGCATAAACTTTGGGACCAGCTTTTTATTATGTCCGATTTTAAACTGGATGTAAAATCTCCCTTTCCCATTACCAGTAAGGAAACATTACAAAAACGCCCTGAGCCTTTGGAGTATCCTCAAAATCATCCAAAATACAGGTTTTACGGTAACAATATCAAAAGAATGATCGATGTGGCCGTTAAATGGGAAAAAGGGGATATGCGAGATGGCTTGGAGTATACCATTGCCAATCATATGAAAAAATGCTATCTGAACTGGAACAAGGATACGGTAGATGATAAGGCAATTTTTGATCACTTGTATGAATTGAGTGATGGACAAATAGACCTTTCTGGGGAGAACCTAACGGATAGCGGACAATTTTTGAAAAATAAAGTGTCAAAGTCCAATCGTAGTTCCAGCAAAAAGAATTCAAGAAACAATAATCGCGGTAAAAAGCGATACTAATATCCAACATCTTACATGGGCACCTTTAAAATTGAAGGCGGCCACCGGTTATCCGGTGAAATTACGCCGCAAGGGGCTAAGAATGAGGCCCTGCAAATACTTTGTGCTGTACTTTTAACAGCAGAAGAAGTTACCATTCATAACATTCCCAACATTGTAGACGTTAACAAGCTCATTTCTATATTAGAAGATTTGGGCGTGAAAATCCAGAAAAAAAGCAAAGGTTCCTACACTTTTAAAGCGGATGATGTTAATTTGGATTACCTACAATCCGAACAATTTAAACAAGATGGGCGCGGACTTCGTGGATCCATTATGTTGGTTGGTCCGTTATTGGCAAGGTTCGGTAAGGGATATATTCCCAAGCCCGGTGGCGATAAAATCGGTCGCCGAAGATTGGACACCCACTTTGAAGGTTTTATCAATCTAGGGGCCAAATTCAGATACAATAAGGAAGAGTATTTTTATGGGGTAGAGGCCGATAAACTTCAGGGCACCTACATGCTTTTAGACGAAGCCTCCGTAACCGGTACGGCCAATATTCTTATGGCAGCTGTTTTGGCAGAAGGAAAAACGACTATATACAATGCCGCTTGTGAGCCTTACTTACAGCAACTTTGTAAAATGTTGAATCGTATGGGCGCCAAGATTTCAGGAGTTGGCTCTAACTTATTGGAGATTGAAGGGGTAAAAGAACTGGGAGGTACGGAACATACCATGCTTCCAGATATGATCGAGATTGGTAGCTGGATAGGTTTGGCTGCCATGACCCGAAGTGAGCTGACCATCAAAAATGTTAGTTGGGAAGATTTAGGACAAATACCTACCGTTTTTAGAAAACTGGGAATTCAACTGGAGCAAAAAGGCGATGATATTTACATCCCTGAGCATAAAAATGGGTATGAAATACAGAATTATATAGATGGGTCTATTTTGACCATTGCAGATGCTCCTTGGCCTGGATTGACGCCTGATTTGTTAAGTATTATATTGGTGGTGGCCACCCAAGCAAAAGGGGAAGTCCTAATTCATCAGAAAATGTTTGAAAGCCGCTTGTTCTTTGTGGATAAGTTATTGGACATGGGTGCTAAAATCATCCTTTGCGATCCACATAGGGCTACCGTCATAGGTCACAATTTCAAATCGACCTTAAAGGCTACAACAATGACATCGCCCGATATTAGGGCAGGGGTTTCTTTGCTTATTGCCGCTTTATCTGCAAAAGGTACTTCTACCATTCACAATATAGAGCAGATTGATAGAGGGTATGAAGACATAGACACCCGTTTACAGGCCATTGGTGCCAAAATTACCAGAGTTTAAGTTCACCAAGGAAACCGCAGAAGGTTCCATATGAATACAAGGGTCCACACTACGGTGCGGGCCCAATTTTTTTGTATCAACTTTCGAATGAGTTCAGGCGTATAATTGTCTTCTGAAATTCTTTTGTGTGCGGGAGCAAAAAAACGAAAAGTAAATGCCCATACAGAAAGGATCAATATTAGGTTCACTGAGGAATACCAAGAAAATCGTTTTACAACTTCAACAAGTATTAAACCTAACTGCCCGAACATCAGGGGAATGACCACCAGAGCAATTCTATGCACATAAATTGGGTGCCACTGATTCAGATCAGACTTGGCGTAATTTTTAAAACTTGGATAAATGATAAGTTGCACTACCCAAATAAGTACCACTAATCCAAAATCGAAAAGCAGTTGACAAATCTTTAAGGTCATTACAGTTTAATTTAAAGGGTCGAGTTTTTATTGAGTCTTTTCAGCTTGTAGAATAAAAGATTTATTGATTTACTACGTCTAAATGGAAACAAGTTTAATTTTCAAACTAAAATAGTCGATTTTGAATTCAAAGTATTTTTTTCGCTTATAGGGACAATAATTCAAATTAAGGAAGAAAGTATTGGAATCCAATCATGTACATGGGGCATTAGGTCTGTTTAGGCAATGTAATTAGGTGGTTGGCAGTTATTAAGTAAGTCTTTGTTCCAAATCAAGACCTAAACCAAACTTAACCGATATGAGAGTTTTCCGTTTTATAATCACGACTGCTTTTCTGACCATTTTTTTCACTAGCTGTAGTTCTACCAGTACATTGACCATGGGGGTTCTAGAACCTGCACGAATCAATGTGCCCAACGATGTTGTAAAGGTTGGCTTGATCAACAGAAGTTTACCTTCTGAGGGAAACAAGACTGTGGATAAAATTGACAAAATTCTATCATTGGAAGGCCTCAACCTTGATAAAGAAGGAGCGGAGGCAGCGGTCTCAGGATTGTACGATGAACTTACGGCCCTCAAAAGATTTGAATCTGTTAAGGTTTTAAATGACATTGAAGTTCAAAAGAAGGGATTAGGAGTTTTTCCTGCAGCGTTAAATTGGCAAGATGTTGAAAAAATATGTGAAGAAAATGGGGTAGACGCGTTACTATCCTTAGAAATGTACGATACCGATACCAAGGTAGATTTTGAAACCAAAATGATAAACATTCCCAATAACCTGGGAATAAAGGCGAATGTACCCGGACACAAGGTGACCTTGTTTACTACCATTAAAAACGGATGGCGTGTTTACAATCCCGACCACAAAATTGTCTTGGATGAAATTGTCGAAAATCACCAAGTTGTTAGTCACGGCGAAGGAATTAATCCCATGAAGGCCGTGGAAGCTATAATTGGAAGAAAGGAAGCTGTAATACAGACAAGTACTAATTTAGGTAGCGCGTACGCTTCGGATTTAAGGCCTTTACGTAGAAGGGTGACTAGGGAGTATTTTGTTAGGGGAACGGATAATTTTAAAATCGCCCAAAGAAGAGCTCAAACGGGAGACTGGGATGGTGCTGCAGACTTATGGGAGCGTGAAGTTCAAAACCCTGATATGAAAATAGCCGGCCGTGCTTGTTACAATATGGCCATTATTAACGAAATTAATGGAGACCTGAACAAGGCCATGGAGTGGGCCTCAAGGTCGTATGCTGATTATGAAATTAGTAACGCCCTTAGGTATGTGAATATCTTAAAACATCGAATGTCAGAGCAGCGAATACTCGACAAGCAATTGGCAAGATAAATTTAGCTCACGGCTTCCTTATAGACTTTCAAGCAGCGTTCCCGAGCCTCTTTATGATCGACCATTTTATCGGGATAGGAATCCGAGTCATGTTCCGGAACCCATTCTGAAATATATTTTCTATCCTTATCAAATTTATCGACTTGCGTCATCGGATTAAAAATTCTGAAATAAGGAGCTGCATCCACACCGCTACCCGCGGCCCATTGCCAATTGCCTACGTTACTGCTCATTTCATAATCCAGTAATTTTTCGGCAAAATAGGCTTCGCCCCAACGCCAATCAATTAGCAAATGCTTACATAGAAAACTGGCCACCAACATGCGAACGCGATTATGCATGTATCCGGTTTCATTGAGTTCGCGCATTCCTGCATCTACCAACTTAAATCCCGTATCACCGTTTTTCCATTTTTCAAACTCCTCTTCATTGTTTCTCCAATCAATCCTATCGTATTTTTTCTTAAAAGCCTCGTTGACCGTTTTTGGATAATGGTAGAGAATCTGCATGAAGAATTCCCTCCAGATAAGTTCACTCCAAAAAACTTCATTTTTTTCTGCGATAGCCTTTTTGACCATCTTACGAACAGAAACGGTTCCAAAGCGCAAATGCGGACCTAAACGCGAGGTACCTTGGTCTTTGGCAGGAAAGTTTCTTGTTTTCTCATAATTCTCGATTAGGGTAGGAGTAACCGAATAATCGGGAACTTTAACAGATGAGGTTTTAAAGCCAATATCACTCAGTGAGAGGTTCGGAAGTCGGCTATTTTTAACAAGGTTATCGAGATGTTGACTAGTGTAATGAATGTTCAAGTGTTCATCAGCATTAAAATGCTCCTTCCATTTATTTTTATAAGGAGTGTACACTATATAGGGGTCGCCATCATCTTTGACTACCTCATCTTTTTCAAAAATAACTTGGTCCTTACAGGTTTTAAACTCAATATCGTTGTCATTTAGGAGCTTTTTTATTTCTTCATCTCTTTCTTTCGCATAGGGTTCGTAATCGTGGTTAGTATATACGCAATCAATTTGGTAGTCAGAAATGAGTTCTTTGTAAATTTGCTTTGGAGTACCATGATACATCCCTATTGAACTTCCGTATTCTTCTTGAAGTTCTTTCCTCATATTCTGAAGTGTTTCATGAATAAAGGTTACCCGAGCATCGTCTTCTGGTAATTTGTCAAGTATTTCAGAATCGAAAATAAAAATAGGCATCACAGGATGTTCTCCTTTTAATGCCGCCAAAAAACCTACATTATCATCTAGGCGTAAATCTCTTCGAAACCAAAAAACTGAAATCTTATCAGACATACAACTTATTATTTATCTTCTTTAATGAATATTCAATGTAGATAGGCCACCATCTAAATGCAAAACTTGTCCTGTTATCCAACTGCTATCATCCAGTAAAAGGAATTTAGCCATTTTCGCTATTTCTTCTGGGTTGCCTACCTTTTTCAGCGGATGCCGCTCCGCCATTTGCTCTTGTTTTTTCTCGTTGCTCAAAAGTTTACTTGCTAACGGAGTATCTACTAATGAAGGAGCGATTACGTTCACTCTTATTTTTGGGGCATATTCCGCAGCTAACGATTTTGCAAAGCCTTCTATCGCTCCTTTTGCCGCAGCAATACTCGTGTGGTAGGGCATACCCGTTCCTACAGCGACGGTACTGAAGAAAACTAGGGAACTGTTTTGTGTAAATCGATTCATAAGTTTTTTAATAACTTTTACAAGACCTATAAAATTTAAGTTTAAATCCTGCTCAAATGTGTCAACCCCCATCATTTTAAAGGGTTTTAGATTAATACTGCCGGGGCAGTACACAAACCCGTTAATTTCTTCTGGTAAGTATGTAGTATCCAAGGTGTCTTTGGTAACGTCAAAAGGAATGTGGGTTACATTTAATGATTCCAGCTTATCAACAGTACGCGAAGCGACATAAACGTTGTGATGTTCCGAAAGTATTTTTGCCAATGAAAATCCAATTCCATGAGAACCTCCTATCAATACAATATTTTTTTTCATGTGTTTATCGATTTAAATCGCTTTCATGTAAAATTCTCGATTACCGTTGGGCATAATACCAAATAGCTCAATAAGTTTTTGTTCTCTAAAGGAAAATATTTGTCTCAGTTGCTTCTTGACCAATAGAGGATGGGCTAACTGCCCTAAAATGCCCATTGGAAGCTTATAATCAATTATATCTTCCATTTCAACCCCTCCTTCTATCTCTTTTATGAAGTGCTTATGGTGCCATAGTGCATAGGGGCCAAAACGTTGTTCATCTACAAAATATTCACCCTCCTTGACATGGGTAATTTCTGTTACCCAACGCGTATTGACCGCAGGAAAAGGAGAAACTTTGTACTGAATAATTTGTCCCTGAAACATAGGCCTGTCCGCTCCAGATAGTATATGGAACCCCATGTGGTCTGGAGTAATAACTTTTAAGTTTTTGGGGTCTGATAGAAATTCCCATGCTTGTCCTTTTGAAATAGGGAGGTCTTGTTTAGAGTACAATTGATATAGTTTCATAACTACTTTTGTTCAAAGATATATTCATTTTGTTTAATAATAAACTATAATAGTTAAACAATTAGTTTTTTCATGGATTGAGTTCTATTTCTGTCGAATTTGTATTTTCATCACCCGAAATGATATGAAACACTTTCTATACATTTTTCTCTTACCAATGGTACATTTTGTATCAAATGCCCAAGTGGAGGCAACAATTATGGGAGAACTTCCAGAAGAAGTATGGGAAACATCAGGGCTTATTTATGATTCCGGTAGATTAATAACGCATAATGATTCGGGCAATGAACCTATTTTATATGAATTGGATACTATCAACTTGACTGTTAATAGACGAGTGGTAATTACCAATGCAGAAAATGTGGATTGGGAAGACATAGCTCAAGATGACCAACATTTTTATATAGGGGATATTGGTAACAATAGGGGGGTACGAAGAGATTTAAGTATTCTAAAGATTTTAAAGGAAGATTTTTTTTCGTTGGAGGAGGTAGCCGCTGAAAAGATACAATTTACGTATGAAGACCAATTGGAATTTGTAGATAGTGGAAATTCTGACTGGGATGCTGAAGCTTTGTTTGTTTACCAAGATGAAATCATAATACTTACGAAACAATGGAAGACCAATGGAACTGTAGCCTACTCTTTACCTAAGACTAGCGGTACCCATACGGCCCAAAAACTGGATGGTTATCAAATAAACGGATTGGTTACCGGGGCAACTTTTCAAAAGGAGAATTTAATTTTAGTGGGATATTCTAATTTATTAAATCCTTTCATTACAAAAATTAAGGGACTTGATAAGCGAAGCATTTTTGGTGGTCAAATAGAACAGGAACGGTTGAAAATTGGAATATCTCAAGTAGAAGCTGTCACTTTTGCGGGGGAAACTGAATTTTTTATTAGTAGTGAGAATTATGAGAACAGTAATTTATCGCTCAATTTCAAATCTCGACTGTATAAGGCAAGGTTTGTAGCAAATGGCTTAGATGATTCTCCGGATGTTGAAAATTCTCCTCAGGAAACTCCCAAGGATTCTACAGATATTCCATTGCAGGAGCACATTAGAATAAAGAATAGTCCAACGGACTCTGTTCTTACCATTGAGGCGGACATTGAGTTTGGAACAATAGAGTACCTACATATTTTTGATGTTACAGGCAGAAGGATAAAAGAAATTCTTTTACCGGATGCCAACCCTTACTACGTTGATGTTTCTGATTTTCCAGTTGGGGTATATTTTATGACGATTAAAGGAGGTAAAAAGTTGATTTCCAAATCATTTGTGGTTGATTGAGTATTTTTAATTTAAGTATTTCTTAACAAACTCAATTTTAGTTTATAACTAGTTTTGAGAAACTATAAAATCAATTCAAATGAAAAAATTATTCCTTTTAACCTTTGCTTTTTTACTTTCCCTGGCAGCGGAAGCACAAATAGCCACACCTGCACCAAGTCCCTTTTCCAAACTGGAACAAAAAGTAGGTTTGACAGATGTTACCGTAGAGTATTCCCGCCCTTCTATGCGTGGGAGAAAAATCTTTGGTGAATTAGAGTCCTATGGGGAACTTTGGCGTACCGGTGCCAATGCCAGAACCAAGATTACATTTAGTGATGACGTTAAGGTTGCGGGGCAGACTTTAGCCGCAGGTTCTTACGCGCTATATACCAAGCCAGGCCAACAATCTTGGGAAATTTATTTTTACACCGAAGCCGATGGCGGAGGATACCCACAGGAATGGGACGATTCTAAAGTAGCTGCTAAAACAACTGTGGATGCTTACCAATTACCGGTAGATATTGAAACTTTTACCATCACTTTAGATGATTTGACCAATAGTTCTGCCTTGTTAGGTTTAATGTGGGAGCGTACCTATGTTGGAATACCATTGGAATTTCCTACAGATAAAAAGGTGTCTAAAAGTATTGAAAGCGTAATGGCCGGAAGCCCTACGGCCAATGACTATTTTGGCGCTGCGGTTTATTACGCTTCAGAAGATAAGGACATAGCTCAAGCCGATAAGTGGATGGACAAGGCCATAGAAATGACCGATGAGCCTGCCTTTTGGCAATTACGTCAGCAATCCTTGATCAAGGCTAAGGTAGGAGATAAAAAGGCGGCAATTAAGGCTGCAAAAGCTTCATTGGCCAAAGCGAAGGAAGCGGGTAATGATGATTACATCAAAATGAATACCGATTCTCTAAAAGAGTGGGGAGCTAAGTAATTTAAGTGCTTGAAACAATAAAAAATGCCCCTGAAGAGGGGCATTTTTTATTGTTCATAAGCGTATTTGATTACATCCAAAATATCGGAAGGAATATTATCAGGAATTACAATGTCATTAGGATTACCATATATTTCTAACGCTACCCTGGTATGTACTTGTTTTTCTGAATTATTGGCTATTATATTTTTAAATTCCTCTAATTGTTGATGTTCTTTTAACTCTTTAAAAGCCAATAGACCATATATATGATTAATGGTGTTTCGGTCAGGATGCCCTGTGGAGTAAGTTGCAATAGAATTATAAAGTTCCTTTGCCTGAATTGGATCACCTGTTTTCTGATAAGCTTTCGCCAATAAAAAATTTTGAGCTCTTTGATCTGGGTCGAATGGTTTACCTACTCCGATGTATTCAGGCCACTCTTTCGCTTTTCTCAAAATGTCGATAGCTTTACTAAATTTTTTCTTTTCTAACAAGTTAACGGCCAAGGCTAAATGGGCACGCTCATAAATAGTTCTGCTCTCGCTAGCATGTTCATATGGTAATACCTTAATTGCCTTGAGTAACTTAACTACTTCACCGTACTCTTCCTTTACCAATAAGCTTTTTGCATGTGCCAAGCCAATGTTGTAATTATTTTTAAAACTTTTATAGGCTTTTTTAGAGAGGGAATAGGCTTGATCATACAGTTTGTTGTCCAAGCAAAAATGGATGTACTCCTCCCAAATTTTCCAGTCGAACTTATTTAAGCTTAAGGCTTTTTCAAAATCTTGATTGATTAAATCTATATTCCTTTCAGAAAGCATTTGAGCTCTAAATCGGTAAAAAACATCAGAAGTTGGTAGCATTTTAAGATTTTCAAGAATGTTATCCGCTTCCTTTTTTCTTCCCACCGCATATAGGTTTTGTGCCAAGTAATATTGGTATTTCCAATGGTCATTCTCGGTAGTAGCCCAATTTAATATATCAAGTGTTTCTGGGCGAAAGGGGTGTACGAAGTCAACAGGTTCTTTGCTTATATCATGCAAAATGTTTGAAGGTCTTTCTTGTTTCTTGTGGGCGTTGATGAAGGCAAGCCATAATCTGTTTTTTACGGTTTCAGAACTGTAGCTTAGAAGCCCATTAGCCTCATTATTCAAACCAACACTTACGTAATCTAGTGCGAGCCCAAGTATAATATCATCGCTTAATTCCGCATCTAAACTAAGCTCTAGGCTAGTTTCTTTATTAAAATGGCTTTCTGCCTGTACAAAAGGATCCAGAGGAAACAATTTTCTATATTCAAATAGTTTTTGCTCAAATTCTTTAACATCACCAGTTAAGCGTGAAACTATTATTTGTACTCTTCTGGCATTTAAGTTATATGTATTGAAATCCAAAGCCTTTTTGGAATACAGTGTTGCTTTTTTTAAGTTTTGATTTAATAGATATAGTTCTGCCATTTGGGCAAAAGCAACCGACCTAAATTTTATATCTCTCGCCGCCCAACCAAAAGATTCTAGTGAGTTAACAAAATCGTTCTTCTTCCTGTAAGCAAGACCAGCTAGATAATTCGCTTTTGTATGATAGGTGTCAAGTGACAAGACCTTGTTTAAAAGTTTCAATGCTTTATCGTAGTTGGCCTTTCTTATTTCAATATCGGCGAGATTTGTCAAAGCTTGCATATGAGAAGGATTCATTGCCAAGACTTCATTAAATTTTTCTTCGGCCAGAGCAAAATCTCGAAACTCAAGGGCTTCTTCTCCTTCAAACAGCAATTGGTCGTTTCCGTTAAGAACAACATTTTCTTTAGGAGCAAAAGGTCTTTTTAACTCTAATTTTTTAGAATCTAAGCTGTAATTGAGGTCAGCGCCTTCAACAATTATTTCAATTTCATCGTTTTCATCGAGGTCAAGGGATTTTTGATAAATTTCCATAGGCTTTAATACCAACATCTCACTATAAAGTTGAGTTCCGTTTTTATAAACTTTTAGCTTATGATTCAATGGTTGAAGGGCATTAAGTCCCACTACTATTTGCCCATTTACTTTGGTGACATTTAAAACACCATAGGGCGAGGCATCTACCATACCTTTAATTTTTTTAAACGGAAACCAAATTTCACTCCAGCTATCCATTGAATAGGGGTCAAAGCCTACTTGACTGATGGGATTGGTCTCACCGGGCGAATATTGATTGAACAACCTTCCTGCTTGAAATTCAATGTATTGGCCTTTTTTGTCAGTTAAAAGGTCTTCCCAAATGCCCCCGGATCTTGAAAGCGCCCATAACCATAATTTTTGTCCTGGCATTTCTTCATAGGGAGCCCATTGTCCAAAGCCAAAATCCGTATCGTGATAATATCCGCCGAAGAAATTTTGATAGGTCCCAACAATATGATAGGATTTAGAAGAGCCGAAATTATTGTTTTTATAAAACGACAAGTCCCTTCCTTCGTCATCAATTGGCCATGAATGCGCTTTTCCTCCATGCTCTAAATGGGCGGTACCGGGAATAAAAAACTGAAGGTCATCGGAAGCTTTTGCTGCGCCCGTCATCCAATTATAGTAAGATTGGGATAAAGGGGAAGCATTGTACCAGTTTACATTGGTCTCAAAATAAGTTTTGTCTTCTTCCAATCGTATTTCTACCTGCCAAGTTGTATTGGAAGGTAAATCCGTGGTACCCACAAAACAACTTACACTACCGTCGTCATTTTTTTTGGTGAGATAATTTACAGGTGTTGCCGTACCGGGATGATGGCCAATAATTCCAAAGTTAAATTCAATCCCACCAGAGGTCCAAGGGCCTCGCATAGCTATATTTCGGAACTTTACCACGTCATTTTTGTAAAGAAATTCTTCTCCTGTACTTTTTTCAATGGCTCCCCAAACCTTACCACCAATTTCAGGTAGTACCAACACTTTTATATAATCGTTTTCTAGGGTAACTACCTTCCATTCTTTTTTTGATGATTGATGCTCGTATTCTTCAAATTTGAAGTAGGGGTATATCTTGGGGTTCTCACTTAAAATTGGTACCGGATTAGGTTTACCGTAATCATAGGTTTCTAATGGGATAGTTTCTTCCCTAATGGTAACATTTTGAGCTCCTATCTTTGAGAATAGTAAATTAAGGCCTAGAAAAAATAATAGTTGTTTGGTGGTAAGATGCATAATTATTTTTAGTTAGAATGGTAATGGTAGGTTGATACGTTATTATTGTTTCTAGCTATTAATAGAAGATGTTGGTCGTTAGCTCTCTTAATGGAGTTTAGTGCCCTGACCTCCCCATTAATGTTGAGACCGCTAATATCATTGGTAACATATTCAAAATTGCCCTTGCCGTCGCCATAAAACAGCGCCCCTTTATTAGCATCATACCTACCGTACTTAACGCGAGTTCCAAAAAAGTTACCGGCCAAAAGGGCATCTAGATTACCATCATTATTAAAATCTTCTATTTGAACGGCATATACAGGAGCGAATTGAGCAGGTAAGGGTAGGGGAACAATTTTAAATTTGCCATCGCCTAAATTCTCAATGTAAGAACTAGCAAAATTGTAGGCATTTAGAATCGTAGCATCAGATAGCTCTTCACTAGAGAAAATATCCGTTATTTTCTGGTCCGCATAGTCGGAATAATTTACATATCTGTTTTTGAGGGCACTTAGCTGGCCTACCAAATCATCTTTTGAATATATCGGATAACTCTCTCCCATATTATATGAAGTTAGAATAGGGTCAAGAGATCCATTGGAATCAAAATCTTTTGAATAAAGTTGAACAGGCTCCTCCAAAGAGGCCTTCAACTGGGAGTTTAGACCAAAGTTTCCTACTATAAAATCCTCATCCCCGTCATTATCAAAATCTCCTTTTTCTATAGTATTGTACCAGCCCTCTGTATTCTCCAATCCGGAGTTCTGACTTTCGTCGACAAATACTCCGTTGACATTCATCAAGATTTTTACGGACATAAATTCTCCAACAACTATTAAATCTTGTTTGCCATCTTCATTTAAATCAAACCATTGAGCATCGGTAACCATGCCAATGGTTTGTAAACTTTTGGCAAGTGTTGTGGTAACAACAGAAAATTGCCCCTTTCCGTTATTTTCTAGTAAAAAGCTTTGTGGCCCTGTAGGATACTTTCCTGGTACGGAACGGCTTCCTATGAACAAATCTATATCTCCGTCACCATCATAATCGGCGGCTTTTACACAAGAACCGTTTGCAGATATTCTGGGGAGTGCGTTCTGACTAAGTCTAAAATGCCCTTTGCCGTCATTCAGAAACAACCTGTCTTTTAGATGAACTGATTCAATTTCGTTTTCATGCCCACCGCTTACCACATATAAATCTTTGTCTCCGTCATTATCGGCGTCAAAGAAAAGCGCATCTACATCTTCAAATTCATCATCGCTTTCAATGGAAACACCTGAAAAAGCCCCATTTTTATTTTGCAGGAAAAGTTTACCTAGTTGCCCCTTGGCTCCGCCAATATAAAAGTCTTCCAGTCCATCTGAATTGACATCGGCTACCGATAAAGCCGGCCCCTCAGTTGATAATTTATGGGGAAGTAACTGCTCTCTTTTAAAATCTATGTAGTTGTTTTCAGAATGCTGAAAAGTTATAATGCTATCGGCATCAATATTGGAGAATAAGGTTTTGCTCGCTCCTTTTTCGATTGTGACGGAATCATGAGCTTTATTTTGATCAATTAAAATCTTTTGATTGATGCCGACGTTTAGGAGTGTTTGGTTTTGGTTGTTAGGCCAAAGGACAGAGACACTTTTTATCTGTGTTTCCTGACCCAAACCAAATAATAAATTATAATCTACGGATGACTGAAAGCCTCTTGTTGGCATCATTTCTTGAGAAAGGGATTTATGCTCAGTCTCTACCGTTACCTTTGCCCCGATTCCATAGGAATTATTCCCTATACCTTTTAAAGAGACCTTAAGGAAGTTATTCTTTGCTAAAAGTTCACCATTGTTTCTGTAAATAAAGGCTCTTTCATCCGTATTGTTAACGATAAGGTCTAGGTCTCCGTCATTGTCCAAATCAGCGTAAGCAGCGCCGTTGGACAAGGTTTCTTGATCAAGTCCCCATTGCTTGTTTACTTTCATAAAAGAGAATCCATCCAAGTTTTTATAGGTATAATTTTCCTCAATACTTGAGGGTATATTTTGCAGGAGGTTATTAATGGCAGTCTCGGCCCCAACTTTACTTTCCTCCATTTTTTGTTGAACTGCATAATTCATAAAATCCATATTCGTGTAATCTCGTTTCACGCCATTGGAGATAAATAAATCTTTATATCCGTCATTATCCAAATCTGCCCATAGCGGTGCCCAACTCCAATCGGTTGAATGAATACCGGATAATTGCCCTATTTCAGAAAATGATTGACCCTGGTTATTAAGGTGCATCATGTTTCTCATAGATTGGTGATGAAAGCCAGAATTAACCAAAAATTGAAACTTATCATAGTTATCAGGTCCTGATACCATTTTCTGTCTGTAATTGCTTTCGGGCAACATATCTAAAGTCATAATTTCAGGGTATCCATCATTGTTGATATCCGCAATATCAGATCCCATTGAAAAATGGGATGTATGGCCTATAAAGTCTGAAAGGCTTTCGGTAAAAGTTCCGTCCTGATTATTTATGTACAGATAGTCTTGTTCATTGAAGTCGTTGGATATGTATATATCTGGCCAAGAATCATTATTAACATCTGAAACAGATGCAGATAAGCCAAAGCCAAGCACGTTGGAAACAAGACCTACCTCGTCGTTGGAAATTAGAAACTCTCCATTCTTATTAATGTAGAAATGATCTTCAAAATAGGGGTTCCTTTTTGTTTTTAAGCTTTTGGATAAGTTTCTGAAACTTGCATATTCTTGAATGGAATGATTGACGACATAGAGGTCTAAATCGCCATCTTTATCATAATCAAAAAAAGTACCTTGAGAAGAATATCCTGGATCATCAATACCATATTCGGCCGCCTTTTCAGTAAATGTTAAGTTTCCATTATTAACAAAAAGTAGATTTTTTCTTTTGAATTCATCTTTGGCCGCAGATCTACAAACGTATATGTCTAAATAGCCATCTGCATTTATATCCACCATGGTTGTTCCCGTATTCCATAAACCTTCTGCAAATACACCTGCTTCTTTTGCGATTTCCTCGAACTCAAAATTTCCTTTATTCAAATAGAGATGACTGCCCACCATACTACCAGTAAAATAAATGTCTTGTAGGCCATCATTATTAATATCACCGATAGCAACGCCACCGCCATTATATATATAACCGTAAGTAAGAATATTGAACTCTTCCGTTTCCTTTAAAATGTTTTTAAAGCTGATATTGGTTTTGTTCTCTGACATTAACGTAAACATTTTTGACTGATCGTCTTTTTCGCAGCCTACTGATATAATTATAAGTGCGGCAATTGGGAACAAACGTTTTAAAAGAGGTGAAGACATATATATTGATTTATTTTCTGAAGTTAGCGAAAATTGAATTTTAGACATTCCTGTCTTGTTAAGAAATAAAAAACCTGTAGGATTTTAGGGCCTACAGGTTTTAATATTAATAAACAAATAAATTAAAATCTATCTTAAAAGTTTGGCCCGCCGGTATCCCACCAAAGTCTGGTGTTAATTTCATCTGGCCCACCTAACTTAGAAGTTCCATCTGCAACCGATGCAGGATTATTTTCTCTTTCTGAATTAGGGAATGGCATTCTTTTTATCCATTCGTCATCAGGTACAATACCCCAGTCAGCATTACTTGCATTAAAGTATACCAGTGGTAGTTTTGGATAGCCAGTTCGTCTGAAATCTACCCATGCCTCCATCTCGTTTGTGTATGCGGCAATCCATTTTTGGGTAATTATTTTTTCCAGTTTTGTTTCGTTATCCGCACCTTCATCCCATGCAACAGTGTTAGTTATTCTATTGGTAAAATCATTCACAGCACCTTCGTAAACTGGGTCATCATAGTCTATTGGTAAACTTGTATTGTCAGCTAGGTACGCATCAGCCCCAGCAGCTCCCCATAGTTCAAAGGAGGCCTTCACACCGGCTTCATAATTTGCTTGTGCATCTCCTGCACCTTCCCATCCTCTTAAAGCGGCTTCGGCCTTTAAGAAAAATACTTCGTCTACACTCATCACTTTTCTAGTCGTAACCTTACCCGGGTCATTAAAACTAATGTCTATGGTTGAGAATGGAATATGATCATCTTTTGCGATTAACTCACCACCATTTCTGATTCCCTTATAAGGCCATTCTGGGTGATCAGATACCAGGGACATATCGTCTACAGGATCAAAGAATGAGTGGATTCTATTATCTTGATAACCTATCAAAATTGATTCCATGGTGGCACTCATACGAGTATCATTCCACTCAAAACAAATTTGAGCTGGGTGAAATTTATTCCCGTAAAGGGAAAGATTAAAGTTGTCACCGTTGGACTCCATTAGACCAACAGGATCTGCAAGAGCTTTTTCTCCTTCGGCCTTTGCCAATGCGGGATCTACCTTGGAAATTCTCATTGCCAATTGCAATCTCAATGAGTTTGCAAACCTGGCCCATTGGGCAACATCACCGCCGTAACTAGCGTCAAAGTCAGATAATCCAGTATAATCGGTATTTTCGCTAAATACACTGATAATTCTATCTAGATCGCTAAAGAAGGCAGCATATAATTCAGGTTCGCTATCATAAAGGGCACCGCCTTCATCTCCAAAATTAGAATAAATCATTGGACCATAATAAGTTGTAGCCCTAGAAATTGAAACCACTTTGATAAGGTTAGCCCACTCTACAAAAATGTTATAACCATCTGCTTCTGCAATTTCAATAACCTGTTTTGCAGGAGCCATGATATTGTCATACTGAAGATCCCATAATCTATTCCATCTAATATAATACGTAGTGTTATTTACGTTGCCAACAAATGGCGTTGGCTGTGCTAAATGTTGTGCAAAAGATGTAACCGCTAAGTTGTGATCAATCTGTATACCAAAAAGACCGCTTAACATATTGGGATAAAATGCCCCAACGTGATTAAAATCTTGCTTTAAGGATTCTGTGGATATTTCGTACGGATTGGTATTCGTTTCCTCAAAGTCGTCCGTACAGGCACTTACTCCTAGGAGAAGTAGTGATATATATAGAAACTTTTTCATATTATTTTTTTTAGAAAGTTAGTTTAAGGTTAAATCCATAAGTACCTGTGGATGGCAAGTTGAAATTGTCTAAACCTTGGGCATTTTGGTTGGTACTAATGGCAAGTTCTGGATCAAATGGAGCGTCTTTATAAAAGAAAAACAAGTTGTTACCAATAAAGGAAAGACTGGCCGCTTTTATAGGTAAGTTTATTTTAGACATATCAAAATTATATCCTATTGAAAGCTGGCTTAGCTTCACGTTAGTCCTATCATAAACATAGGCTTCTCCAACACCGTTTCTGTCACCAATAGCTCTATACCAGGTTTCTGGATCAACACTTGTAACGGCGGTACCGGTTTCTTCATCAAATCCGTTTACGGTTACAGAACCTGCGTCTCTGGCATCTGCTGATACTTGAGACACGCCGTACCCATCTAACATAGACTGTGTCTGGCTGAATACTTTACCTCCAAATTTGGCATTTATAAGTGCACCAAAGGTAAATCTCTTATAACTGAGGCTGTTGTTCCAACCTAAACTAGCTTTCGGATCTAGATTACCGATAAGTTCTGGTAAATCTGTTTTTCTTGGAGCTCCTTCACTAAATAGAATTCGTCCTTGGTCATCTCTCAAGAATTTAAATACATATAGGTCATTGAATCTACCACCTTCAACCAGACGGGAATAGTAACCTTCTGAAGAACCTAGGTTAAATATTCTTTCATCATCAGGACCTATATCTATTACCTCATTCCTGTTTAACGTAAAGTTAAGGGAAGAACTCCATTCAAAATTTTCGTTTTGAACAGGAATTGTGTTTAAAGTGATTTCGACACCTTTATTTTGAATTTCTCCAGCGTTTATATACTCTTGAGTAAACCCTCCTTCACCAGATGTTGTTGGAACTGCTATGTATTGGTCTTCACTTTTGATATTGTAGTAAGTAAAATCCAATCCGAGTCTATTTTGAAAGAAACGAAGGTCGAAACCAACTTCAGAACTTGTAATGATTTCAGGCTTGGCATCCAAGAATGGTCTAGTTGTATTTCTTTGAACACCACCATTTGCCGTAATGGTATTTTGTGGATTTATACGGTTAAAAGGTACTTCATTACCAACCTGGGTCCAAGATCCTCTTAATTTGGCAAAACTAACAGCTTCTGGCATATCAATCATCTCGTTCAATAAAGCGGTCACACCGATGGAAGGATAGAAGTAAGAATCGTTACCGGTAAGTGCCAATGTTGAGGCCCAATCATTTCTACCGGAAACATCTAGAAATAACATTTCTTTATAACCCAATTGCGCATTAAGGAATACACCTTCTTTAATAACAGTTCCACTTGAAATTGATCTTACCTGAACATTGGTAGGCAGATTTTGAAAGTAAAATTCATTAGGATATAGTAGACCTAGAGTACCGGTGTTTGTCTGTACACCAATTCCGTATTCCGTTTTTTGGTAACTAGCTCCCAATGATGTATTTAGGCTAAAGTTTTCGCTTAAATCAGTATTGTAATTCAAAATGGCATCCGTATACAACAATTTATCCTCATATTTTTGATAATCCCATGCTCCATTTGGATGCACATTGGTTGAATTAGATGTAGCAGCATGTTGTTGTTCCTTTAAAACCGTTGCATAATCGTAATTACCTCTAACTTGTATATTCAAGTTATCTGCAATATCATAACGGAGACTTAAGTTACCTATAAAACGGTCTCTTTTATCTTTTAGAGGTTCATTGTTAATTATCCAATAGGGGTTAGACTGATGGTGATCAGAAACAAACCAATTTTGTGACATGATGTTACGAGTTTCATCAAAAACCTCATAATTGTTTTTATAGTTATAAAAGTTTCTATTCCTTGGAAAGAAATAAAGCCCGGTCAATGGGTTTAGATAATAACCAGAAGGTAATCTATTTCTACTACTTTCAAAGGCGCCAATAACATTGGAAGTAACAGTAACCTTATCGTTGAACAACTTAGTAGACTGTTTAAACGTAAAGTTGTTTTTTAAGTATTTGTTCATAGGAGTTATACCCGTAGCACTAATGTTACCGTACGAAAAATATGCTTGTGTTTTCTCGGTTCCCCCACTTATACTTACGGAATTAAAAAAGTTATGACCAGTTTGGAAAAAATCTTCAACGTAGTCATTTTGATAGTCACCGGGAGTTGTATCCCAACTTTCTTTTGCAGTACCAACTGCACCATATTTATATTGAAGATCGGGGAGTTCTAAATAATGCTCAAATGTGTAGCTACTATTTACGGTAACAGTTGCTTTTCCTTCCGCACCACTTTTTGTGGTAATTAAAACGACACCGTTAGCACCTTGACTACCATAAAGAACTGCTGCATTAGCACCTCTTAGAATACTAATACTTTCAATGTCGTCAGGGTTTAGGGCAGAAAGCCCATCTCCGCTATCAGTTCCTCCCCACATACCTGGTTGACCTCCTTTATTGTTGGCCATTGGAATACCATCAATTACGAAAAGAGGAGAGCTATCACCACTAAGTGACTTGTTTCCCCTTAAAAGTATTTTGGTAGATCCACCGGCACCTGAGCTACTTTTCTTGATCTCTACCCCCGCTGTTTTACCGGATAGCGCATTCATAAAGTTAGGGTCCCTAGTTTTGGTTAATTCATCAGATTTTACGGTCTGTTGAGCATAGGTAAGAGTTTTTTCCTGTCTTTTAATACCTAAGGCCGTCACTACAACCTCATCCAGTTGACTAGCATCTTCTTCAAGTGCCATGTTAATAGTTGAGGAGGTACCTACCTCGGTACTTTGGCTTTTCATACCTAAGTAGGAAAAAACCAAGATGTCTCCTTCTGCAGCTTCAATGGTGTAATTTCCATCAAAATCTGTTTGCGTTCCTGTAGTGGTTCCTTGAACCAAAACATTTACGCCAGGCAACGGTGAACCGTCGTTTGCGTCTGTAACCGTTCCGGTCACTGTTTTACTTTGCGCCAGTATTGGGAGAGTTCCCATAAAAAGCACAAAACACATAACAAGTCTTTTAATCATAATGTTTGTTTTAGTGTGAAGTTAGTTTAACATTTTATTAAGGTTCTGTGAATTTAAACTAAAATTCTTAAGAGGCAAGAAGATTTTGACTAAAATGTGTTCGAACACAACATTTTGCAAAAAAATACTTGATTATCTGGCAGATTGTTAAGGAAGTTTTCTTGTTAATATATTATTCCAAATAGTACCCAACGTTCTCTGAGGTTATTATATCAATTGGTAAAAGCATTCTAGAGGGAACATCTTTACCAAATAAAAAATGTTCTGCAAAATAATTGATGCTCAAATACGCTTGCCTTTTAGGTTTTTGATGAATCAAAAATTCAATTTTACCCTGCTTTAAATAAGAGATATTTTCATCCAGTAAATCGTATCCTATAATCACCATTTGTTCAAAACCTTTGATGTTCGCTACTAGATCTGCAATTCTATGCGCTTTGGAATTGGTAATGAAAATGGCTTTTAGATCTTCATTCTTTTTTAGGAAAATTGAAACTTGTTCGTCAAACTCTTCTTCCTCTTCTGTATTAAAGTTTTCACATAGTATCTGATGGGAAGAATTATTTTTCTCCTTAAAAAAGGATTTGAAACCATCCTCCTTCAATTCCATATGGGCTTCCTTATTGATATGGACAACGGCAATTTTACTGTCATTTTTTACAATCTTATCTACTAGGCCGGCTGCTACCTTACCACTCTGAATCAAGTCCTGTCCAACAAAAATTTCCCCATTAAGGGTATTGATATAGTTGTTGAAAAGGGCCGCCCAAATTTTTGCTTCTCTACATTCCTTTAGAATACTGATGGATTCTTCCTGAAATAAGGGAGCCATAAGTATTACATCTGGTTTGGACGCTAATATTTCCTTTGATTTAGTTGTAAAGGATTCTACATAATGGGGATGGTACAAAAATTGGTCTACTATAACGCCAAACGGTTTAAATTCCTTTATGGCTTCCTTAATTCCCAGCTCCGCCGGTTTCCAATAGGGATCTATTTTCCAATCTGGCATTAGAACGCAAATTCTGTAGAGTTTGTTTCTTTTGAGATTACGTGCTATGGGATTGGGTTGATAATCTATTTCACTTAATACTTTTTTTACCTTATCATGGGCCTTTTGAGATACTTTGCCTCTTTTGTGAAGAACTCGGTCTACGGTTCCTTTGGAGACACCGGCTAGGCGAGCGATGTCTTTAATGGTGTGTTGTTTTTTGGACATTTAGGAAGGAAGTGGTTAGCTATTTTCTGCTAAAACGTTTTAGCAATTGTCTTCTCAAAGATAATTTTTTTGTTAATAAATGCTAATTATTGCTCTTACAACAATGCTTATTTAACAAATCGTCAAAATTATAGGAAGTCTAGAATCGATTTTAATTATTGATAGGTGGTTTTTTTAGAAATCTATCAAAAAGCTCAAAAGCCATAGCAATGACAATTACCAAGGCGGATCCAATGAAGTTGAGCCACAAATATCCAAGTTTTTCTTCCCCTGAAGGGTAGATGAAAATCAAGCTGTAGAAGAGAACGAAAACAATCAATTGAGTTAGGATTGCTGCGAAAAAAACGGCATTACCCTTTACAAACTTAAAGAAGAATGCCAGTAGAAAAATACCTAGTACATTCCCATAAAATATGGAGCCAATTATATTTACTAATTGAATCAGGTTATCAAAAAGATTGGCGAAACTCGCTATCAGAATGGCCAATATTCCCCAGATTAATGTAAAAATCTTGGTAGACTTTACGTACTCTTGCTCGCTTAGTTCCTTTTTGTTGTTTCTTTTATAGAGGTCCAGTGCGGTAATGGTTCCCAATGCATTTAATTCTGAAGCCGTAGAAGACATGGCCGCTGAAAGAATTACTGCAAGTAACAAACCTATGAGGCCTTTGGGTAAATTGTTCAGGATAAAATGTATAAAGACATAATCTTTGTCATTGGTTTCTATAGTTTCGTCAGCCTCTGAAATTAGAGCTTTTGCGGCAGCTCTATTGGTGCTATCCTTGACATTCAGGTTAATAATCTGTTGTTTGGCATCTTCAACAGCGGCATACTCCTTAAGTTCCAAGGCTGTGGAAAATTTGTTCAAAGCAATTTTTTTGGCTTCTTCCAACTCTATTTGACCTTCTTGAAGTATCTCGTAATCCTTTGATTGATCAGATTGCATTACCGCAGCAGTTGCGGCAGGATTAAAGTTAAGTGGTGATGGGTTGTACTGATAAAAAACGAATACCATAACCCCTACTAGAAGAATAAAAAATTGCATAGGTATCTTAAAAATACCGTTAAAAACCAATCCTAATTGACTTTCCCTAATGGACTTTCCTGATAGGTAGCGCTGAACTTGGCTTTGGTCCGTTCCAAAATAGGCCAAAGCCAAAAATAACCCGCCGGTAATGCCGCTCCAAAAGGTATACCTGCTTTTAGGGTCAAAACTGAAATCTATAATATCCAATTTATCCGTGGCGCCGGCAATTTTCATTGCCTTGGTTAAATTGATATCCGCGGGTAAATGCCCTAAAATAAAAAAGAAGGTGATGAACATACCGGTCATGATTATGAACATCTGCTGTTTCTGTGTAACACTTACAGCTTTGGTTCCTCCGGAAACGGTGTAAATAATGACAAGGATACCAATAATTATGTTGAGCGTTCTTAAATCCCAGCCCAATACGGCGCTTAGTATAATGGCCGGAGCATAAATCGTAATACCTGCGGCCAGTCCCCTTTGAATTAAAAAAAGAATAGCAGCAAGAGACCGTGTTTTTAAGTCAAACCTATTTTCTAAAAATTCATAGGCAGTATAAACCTTTAAATTGTGATAAATAGGAACAAAGACCAAGCAAATGATAATCATTGCCAAGGGCAGTCCTAAGTAGAATTGAACAAACCCCATGCCCGAATGAAATGCTTGACCCGGTGTGGATAAAAAAGTGATGGCGCTTGCTTGGGTTGCCATGACGGACAAACCTATAGTCCACCATTTGGCATCTTTACCCCCTCCTACATAGTCACTAACGTTGTTGCTTCCTCTTGTTTTCCAGACCCCATAGGCAACAATAAAAAGAAGTGTTCCAGATAATATGATCCAATCAAGTATTCCCATTTTACTTAAAGGATATCATTATGAAGCAGAATACCAATACATAAATTACATTAAGTATAAGTACAATGGAGTATTCTTTCTTCCAATTAGAATTGTCTAGCATTCTTATCCTTTTACTTTTTGGTGGTTGGGTGCATTTTTACCCAGTGAAATTAAATTGGCGAACAATTTATACGCCCCTGGCACCCCGGCAGGTAATTCCCTAAAAAAGCTTAATCCTGTATAAATATAGTTTCCTTTACCGTATGGAGCTATTAGGAGACTGCCCTTCTTGGAAGATTCGCCTTTATCCTTCATTGAAAGGATGGGCGTAAACTCTTTGGACCATTTATTGGGAAAATATAAGCCTCTTTCCTGTACCCATCCTTCAAAATCGGAGGATGAAATTTTATTGGGTGAATTAATTACCGGATGGTTCTTCTCGATAATGGTAACTTCCGAATTTTCATCCGTAACCCTATCCCTGGAAATGGAAAGAGGGTAGGGGGCAATATTATCAAATTGTTTGCTCCATCTACCGGCAGTATTATACTGTACAATTAAGTTACCGCCATTCTCCACGTAATCAAATAGATGTTTTTGTTTAAAGTTGAGTTCATTTACCACATTATAGGCTCTTATCCCCACTACTACGGCATCATATTTATCCAATGAGCCTGAGGAAATCATGCTTGGAGTGATTGTGTGTACAATATAGCCTATTTGTTTTAGACTCTCTGGAACATTATCCCCGGCACCTACAATATAGCCAATGTGTTGACCGCTTTTATGAATGTTTAGTCGTACAACCTTAACGTCTGAGGGCAGTAAAATAGATTGCTTTGGAATATGGTCATAATCAATGGTCACCAATTCCTTTGAGACCGTTTCTCCATTAATATGTAAGCTAGGCGTAAGTATACCTTCGTTCTCGTTATTAGGCGGAGTGACTTCAAAAAATACAGTTTGAGAATCCCCTTTTTTCAAGATTTTAAAATCTACCTCCTTTGTTTTAATACCCCAACCTTCGGAAGCATTTAAATTTAACTGTCCGCTAACGTTGTTCTCATGGGCAGTTACGGTCACCGGAATTTCCTTGGTATCCCCATCGGCAAAAATAATCACCTTGTCCGTAATGCTTGCGGTGGCCTTGGGAAGAATATCAAAAGGCTCAAAAATCTCGCCTTTGTCCGGTTGGGCATATCTGAATTTAACTGGTTTTTCAAAAGTTATTGGGGTGCCATTTATATCTATTTCAAACTGAACCTGTAGTGCAGCCGGTGTCTCCGGTAATCCAATCAACAACGGGTCGTCTACACGATACATGCCTAGGCTCCCTTTTTCTTTTAACCAATAGGGGCTTGTGTACGCGGTGTTTTCAGGAAGGATTAAAGAAGTTTCATAGGTTTTCTTAACATTGAAACCCAGTTTTTCCGTAGGTTTTAAAATAGTATTAGTGGGTTGTATTCTTATATTTTTTAATAGGAAGTTTGATTTGCTTCGGTTGACGACTTCCATTCCAATTTCAACGGTAGAACCTGGGTTGCTGGAAGTGGCGTTTGCTGTCGCCTCCATATAAAGTCCACTAACTTGCAGTATAAGGTTTCTTAGTTCTTTTGATTTTACTTCTTTCCAATGTTCATCCTTCATAGTTTGAAGTAAAGCATAGGCCTTTACCAATTCTGAAATATGTTCAGCCGGATTCTTAAAATTAAAATTGGACTCTACAGCATAGAGAATTTTTCCAATTCCTTCTCCACCTTCAATTCTTGACCACGAAGTATCTATGCCATCAAAAATGTCATTGTTTTTTGGGAGGTCTCCTTTCAATAGTTCAATGTAATCTCCTTCGCTCCCTCTATTGGTTAGGGTGCCAAACCCTTGGCATAGATGTTGGCTCCGGGATAAGGCTGCAATTTCATTGTTAGATTTACCTAAAACAGGGTAATAAGCTCCAATATCTAACTGCAGTAAATTGGTTTTATCCGCTTTTTCAAATTTTTCCTGACTACCATAAAACCACCATGAGGTATTGAAAAAAAGTCTTTTCGGTTGCCAAACTTCCGTATTTTTTAACTGGTTGGGATAGGAATTTGAATCATTGGTAAGGTCAAAAGCTTCAAAGCTCAACATTGCGGATGCTGTATGGTGCCCGTGCGTGGTACCTGGACTTCTATGGTCAAACCTGTTGATAATAACGTCTGGTTTAAATTTTCTTATGGCCCACACCATATCTCCCAAAACTTCCTCTTTGTTCCATATTTCCAAGGTTTCATCAGGGTGTTTGGAAAAACCGAAATCATTGGCCCTGGAAAAAAGTTGTTCCCCTCCATCCACACGCCTTGCAGCAAGTAATTCTTGGGTTCTTAATACGCCTAATAATTCGCGTAGCTCAGGACCAATTAGGTTTTGTCCGCCATCACCCCGGGTCAAAGAAAGGTAGGCGGTACGCGCCTTTACCTTGTTGGATAGGTAGGAAATTAAACGGGTATTCTCGTCATCTGGATGGGCGGCCACATATAAAGCAGAACCCAAAAAATTCAACTTTTGTAATGAATGGTATATTTCTGCTGAGGAATATTGAACAGGGGCTTGTGCTGTGGCGATATTTCGGATAAAGAACAATCCGACAAGAAACACCAAAAGATGACGCATAATGTTGGTTTTTGAGGGTCTGTTTGGACGCTTTGGCAATGAAGCCACTCCTTCAAAGATAGAAAGTTTAAAGGGCTGGGAAGGCTTTTTAGAACTTCTTTAACATATGCAAATCGGCATAAATTAACAACCTACAAAAGGATTAAGTTTCCTCACTGCCATCTGGGGTTTCTTCAGTTTCATAAACTAAGGTTACCGCCTTTTGCATCAATAAATTGTTGGGATATACCAGTAATTCACCATTTTCTTTTCTAAGGCTTATGTGAAAGGCCTTAATATCCTCAATTAGATAGGGTTCTTCCGCTTCAATATCCTTATCTAAAATTTTTACGCGATCCCCAATTTTAAAAGGAAACGAAAAGAATAAAATTACGCCGGCCGTTACGTTGCTTAAAATGGACCAACTAGCAAATAGGGCCACGCCTATTACCGCAAAAATGGAGGAGAATACCAATCCTACTTCCTGAAAGTTAATTCCCCAAATAAAAGCAATAATGCCTAAGCTAATTAAAAAGAAAAGAAAGGAAACATACTTGGTTATCAGTATGGTACGTGCTTCTACAATATTACTGATAGAGCCAATCTTTCTTATGGTCTTATCCAATAAATATTTTAAGAAAAAAATGACCGCCAAGGTAATGACGGTGGCCAATATCTGATTTTTGTAACTCCCAAAAAATTCCTCCATAAACTACAGTCCTAAACTATCGCGCAAAGATAAATCCTTATTTCCGTTTTGTTGCCAATAAGGGGTTTTTAAAGTTTCCATTTTGGTAGCTGTAGAAGTCATCTGTTTTGCATTGGGGCCAAATCCACTCTTGGAGGTTTCTGTCCACCCTTGAATGCTATAAGGGAAGTTCTTTTCAAATGTTATTTCGAGCGTTCTCTCCAATTCCGGATAATTAATGGAATAGGTCCTGGTTTCCGTATCTTCACTAAGACTGGCGGTTGCTGCGTAGGCTTTTAGTTCTTTATGGGATAGCCTAATGTATTCCAAAGAGGGAATTATTTGTAATTCCCCTTGAGGCAGATCTTCTGGAGCTATTCTTATTTTGTTCCATATTTCATTCTCTAGGACGGTTTTTTCCAGGTTAAAACTTTGGTCGGCCTCTTTCTCAAAATAGGAGTGGGACATTACCTCAAAGGCATCCCTATTATTAATTTGGGCGTAGACCTGTCCGCACCATTCTTGGGAAGAAAAGGAAATCTTAATTGCATGGTCATTATTAAAGACAGGATAAAAGGAGCTGCTCATAATGTAGTAGGGGTAAATACCCGTTAAATAGTTCTTGGTAGTGTTTAGTTTTAGGACCGATATATTGGAAGGGTTTTGTTGGTCTGCCTTTACTTGTTTATCCAATAAAAAAGGTTCGGTTACATAAATAAGTACGGCTTTCCCATCCCTTGTTTCTCCGTATCGCGCTTGTTGAAGACTGTAGGAAGATATTTCAGCATCACCAGCATACCAATATTCTTTGAACTCGGCATTTAAATTCTTCTTGGCAGGTTTCTCATTTTTAGTTGTAGGTACTTGCTCTTCTGTTACTTTTGGCTTTTCGTTACAGCTTTCAAGAATACAGATAAGCGAAAAAAATAACAAAGTGTACAACTCAAATTTTAGCCAAGTTTTCATGGGTAACTTCTTTTAGTTTCAATAAAACCCTCTCATGGACCTTACCCTCAAAAATAACGAAAAACCTTTATTTTACCATGGCCAAAAGGGTACTATAAACCAGGTGGGTGGGCAACCCAACTACATTGGGATAGGATCCCTTTATTTCTTCTATTCCAATGAGTCCAATCCACTCTTGAATGCCGTAAGCACCCGCCTTATCATAGGGCTTAAAGTTATCTATATAATACGCAATTTCCTTTTTGGTTATCTTTTTAAATTTCACTTGCGTTGTCTGGCTTACCGTTTTTTGGTCTTCCGTTGTACTAAAACAAACAGAGGTAATAACTTCATGCCAATCATTGGATAACGCTTTGAGCATTTTGGTGGCTTCGGAGGCATCTTTAGCCTTGGCCAAAGAGGTATTTTGGTGCCAGACAACAGTATCGGAAGTAATCAGAATTTCGTTAGGGTTTAAAGTGTCAATAAGTGCCGTAGCTTTTAATTCCGCTAGATAAGCAGAGATTTCCCCGGCCTTTAATTCCAAAGGATAAGTTTCCTCAACGCTTTTAACTCTAATTTCAAAATCAAGCCCAAGTTCCATTAAAAATTGCTGTCTTCTTGGAGAACCGGAACCTAAAACAATTTTGTAGTCCTTTAATTTATTAAGTAGCATTTGTTAGTCGTTTGCGGCACTGTAGTTAGACATCCAATCCCCTCTAACTTTAAGAACCTGTTCTATAACATCCCTAACACAACCTTCGCCACCGTTTTTATGCGAAACATAGTGGCTGATAGCTTTAACTTCAGGGACCGCATTTTGAGGGCAAGTAGCAAGGGCCACGGTTTGCATGGGAGGAATATCCGGTATATCGTCACCCATATAGAGCATAGTTTCGGGTTGTACTTCGTATATGTCCATGTATTCTTCAAGAGCGTCCATTTTGTGGTGTGCGCCCAAATAAATATCGGTTACTCCAAGCTCTCTTAGTCTGCTACGTACCCCTTCATTGGTGCCTCCGGAAATAATACAGATACGGTACCCTTTCTGTAGAGCGGTTTTAAGGGCATACCCATCTTTTACGCTCATTTTACGTAGCATTTCGCCATCTGTAGTGATAATAAGGGTGCTATCTGTAAAAACTCCGTCTACATCAAAAACAAAGGTGTCAATATTCTTAAGGTACTCTTTATAGCTCTTTTCCATAGGTTTTTTGAATCGATTCGCTAAGTTCAGTATATATTTTTTTCTGATTTTCTTCTGATAATTGGGCCAAATGCTCCTTCATGGTAATTTGGTCTCCACGTCTTGCCGGACCGGTTTGCGCTTCAAAAGGGGGCATATCTTCCAGCTTCATCACCGTTTCTTTTAATAAGGGTTTTAAAATGTTGAAATCCAGATTGTTTTGTTTCACTATTTCATTTCCTAAGTGTAGGAGGTGATTGGTGAAATTGTTTACAAAAATAGCGCTTAGGTGCAATGTCTTTCTTTGGGCGGATGTTATTTCCCTAACATCGTTGGAAATTTTCAATGCTAGGATTTTTAAAAGCGCAAGATCATTCTTTTGTTCAGCTTCTATACAAATGGGAATTTCGCTAAAACTAACATCACGCTGCTTACTAAATGTTTGTAGGGGATAAAAAACACCGTAACGTTTCAGCTGATGTAGTAGATTTATAGAGGTAGCCCCCGAAGTGTGTACCACCAATCCGTTTAGCCCGAACATAGCCTTTGCAATTTCAGCAATAGCTGAATCCGAAACACAAATAAGGTGAACATCGCAATCCTTGATTTTTGAAAAATCGGTATTTATTAGTTCTGGGTTAACGAAATCTTCCAGTTTCCTTTGATCTCTGGCGGTAACCTGTAGTACCTTTACTTCTGGGGATAGCGATAAAGCTCTGTACAGATGATACGCTACATTTCCGGCGCCAATGATATTAACTGTTATCATAGGGCGAAAATACGCAGATATTTCCGGTTACAACAAAAGGATGGTATGACTTTGGCGGGAATTGCTTTTGACTGAAATTTATAGAGATAAGCTCATTAATCCTAAAACTTCATTAAGATTTAGAAATTACTTTTAAAAAACAATTAACAAATACTGGACCTTATAAAGCCCATCTCAACGCATTGAAATGATAAAAAGGGCGTATTTTTGCATGCTGAAAACCAATTTTAGCCACTTTTATAATGCAAAAGCTCAAAAGTTTACTGTTTTCTACACGTTTAATGTCCATATTGTTTCTGGTTTTTGCGGTGGCAATGGCCTTTGGTACTTTTATTGAAAGCAAATACAGCACAGAAACTGCAAGGATTTGGATATATAATGCATGGTGGTTTGAAGTGATCATGGTTTTCTTTGTTATCAATTTTGTTGGTAATATAAAGAGATACCGATTGCTTCGTCTTGAGAAATGGCCTGTTTTACTGCTACACCTGAGTTGGATCTTAATTATAGTTGGTGCATTCGTAACAAGATATATAAGTTTTGAAGGAATGATGCCCATTAGGGAAGGCCAGTCAGAAAAGGTTTTTTATTCTGATAAGACCTATTTAACGGCTTTGGTTGATGGACAGATTGATGGGCAACCTAGAAGAAAAACGCTTCAAGAAGACCTTATTGTTACAGCAGAGGATATTAAGTCCAATCTTCCATGGGATTCAGATTTTAATGGTCAGCCATTTACCATATCCTATGTAGATTTTATCGATGGGGCAGAAGAGGGCTTGATTCCCAACGAATCAGGAAATGAATACCTTAAAATTGTGGAAGCAGGCGATGGGCAACGTCATGAGCACTTTCTTGAAGATGGGGAAGTGTCCAATATTCACAACGTACTTTTTTCATTGAACAAGGAGACGGAGGGAGCTATCAATATTTTTTATAAGAACGGAGAATACGGTATTAAAACACCCTTTGAAGGTAACTTTATGCGCATGGCCGACCAGTTTCAGGGCACAGTGGTTCAAGATAGCCTTCAGACCTTACAATTACGCTCTTTGTATAACATGGCAGGTATGCAATTTGTAATTCCTGACCCCATTGTTAAGGGAGAATATGGGGTAGTGAAAGTTCCTAAGGAAAAAATGACCGAGGCAACATTAGATGCTTTGGTCGTGGAAATTTCCTCCAATGGGGAAACAGTGCAAAAGAAATTATTGGGAGGTAAGGGCACTGCGGATTTTTCACAAAAAATAACTGTGGGGGGATTGGACTTTATGTTGAGCTATGGATCTAAAGTGTATGAACTTCCTTTTAGTATCAAGCTCAATGATTTCATTGCCGAAAAATATCCCGGTACCGAAAAAGGGTATTCGAGCTTTATGAGTAAAGTCACGGTTCAGGATGAGCGTCCGTTCGATTATGATATATTTATGAACAACATTCTTGATCACCATGGCTATCGTTTTTTTCAATCCAGTTTTCACCCAGATGAAAAAGGAACCATTTTATCCGTAAACCATGATCAGTGGGGTACTTGGATTACGTATCTGGGTTATTTTTTATTGTATGCCGGACTTATGGGAATTATGTTTTTTGGAAAGACCCGGTTCAAGGATTTAGGAAAATCTTTGGTAAAATTGGAGTCCAAGAAAAAGAAGGTGATTTCGGCCTTATTTATGGCTTTTTCCCTAGGTTTGGGAGCGCAGGAGCATACTGTAGATGACGGTCATGACCATACCCAAGTAACTCCAACTCAGTTGCAAATAGACTCATTGATCAATACTACCATTGTTTCAAAGGAACACGCGGAAAAGTTTGGAAAGTTGGTGGTACAGGATGATGCGGGCCGTATGAAGCCCATTCATACATTTTCTTCAGAATTGCTGAGAAAGCTTAGCCTTAAAGATAAGTTCAAGGATATGAATGCCGATCAGGTGTTCTTGTCCATGATGTTGAATCCGCCAGCTTGGTATAATGCGGAATTTTTAGCAATTGACAAAAAAGGGAAAAATGATAGTATTCGGCACGTAATTGGGGTGCCCGAAGGACAGAAATATGCTAAAGCTACCGATTTTTTTGATCAGCGAGGGAACTATAAATTGGAACCTTATTTGAGGGAAGCCACGGCAACGAACATACCGGATAAATTCGAGCAGGATTTTAAGGATGCCAATATCAGGTTAAGTCTGTTAGATCAAGCATTGAGCGGAAGAATTGTGAAAATATTTCCTTTGCTGAACGATGAAAACAACAAATGGATTTCAGCAGTAGAATACCGAGGAGGGCAATACCAAGTGGGTGATAGTCTTTACGGTAATTTCATCAAAAATTCCCTTCCCTACTACTTAATGACTTTGAGAAAGGCGATTGATACAGAAGATTATTCCGGTGCCGATAAGTTACTGGAAGCATTTAAGCAAAATCAAAAAAATCATGGAAGCGAGGTATTGCCCTCGGATACTAAAATTGAAACGGAAGTAGTCTACAATAAACTCGGTATTTTTAACCAGTTGTGGAGGTTATATCCCTTGATTGGTTTGCTGTTCTTTTTTGTTCTGATTTTTCAGATTTTTAAGGATAGGTCCATATGGCGAGCAGCCGTGTATTTTTTTAAAGGAACTATTTTCATTCTGTTTTTATGGCATACCGCCGGGTTGATACTGCGTTGGTATATTTCTGGTCATGCCCCTTGGACCAATGCTTATGAGAGTATACTTTATGTTTCTTGGGCAACCATGGGCATGGGTTTATTGTTCGCTCGAAAAAGTGATATGACTTTAGCGGCCTCCGCTTTTGTTACCGGTATGTTATTGTGGATAGCACACCAAAACTGGGTTGATCCTGCCATTGGCAATTTAGTGCCTGTATTGGACAGTTATTGGCTCATGATACATGTAGCCGTGATTGTTGCCAGCTACGGACCACTCTTTGTAGGAGCTATTCTGGGATTTGTGAGTTTATTGTTAATGATTCTTACTACCAAAAAGAACAAAATACGAATGGACCATAGTATTAAGGAGTTGACAATTATAAATGAGTTGGCACTGACTGTTGGTTTGGTAATGCTCACTATTGGTAACTTTTTAGGGGGGCAATGGGCCAACGAAAGCTGGGGACGTTACTGGGGCTGGGATCCCAAAGAAACCTGGGCCCTGATTTCAATAATGGTCTACGCCTTTGTCATACATATGAGGTTAGTGCCAGGTTTAAGAGGGAAATGGACCTTCAATTTTTTAAGTCTGATTTCTATCGGAAGTATCATGATGACCTATTTTGGGGTTAATTATTATTTGGTAGGTCTTCACAGTTACGGCCAAAGTGGTTCAGCCGCCATAACCCCCGATTACGTATGGTATATTGCCTTGGGGGCCCTGTTTATTGGAGCCCTAAGCTTTTGGCGATATAGGGTTAACTACGTTAAATAGTCAATTTGTTGTTGATAAATAACTATTTATGGTAGGCTTCTTTTAGCTAGAGGGTTCGTTTTAATTCTAATTTCTTTAGTTTTATCACCTACCGATTTAATAGAAATCAATTAACAGCAAACCATAAATGACTAACTTAAAGAATCATTTTTTAAAAGCTGTCCTATTGGCTTTAGTGCTAACGGGATGTAAATCTGAAGAAAAGAAACCGGTTGCCGAAGCGGAAAGCCAACCAAAACCCAACATCGTCTTTATTTATATGGACGATTTAGGCTACGGAGACATGAGTGCTTACGGTGCTACCGAAATTTCTACCCCAAATATGGATGCCTTGGCAGAAGGAGGAATCAAGTTTACCAAGGGCTATGCCACTTCTGCGACCTGTACACCAAGCCGATATGCCATTCTTACGGGGAGGTATCCTTGGCGTAATGAAGATGCCAAAATATTACCGGGTACGGCACCGTTGATTATTGATACAGAACAATTGACGGTACCTAAAATGCTGAAAGCCGAAGGCTATGCCACGGGTATTGTGGGAAAATGGCATTTGGGGCTTGGTAATGGGAATGTTGATTGGAACCAAAGGGTTTCTCCGGGACCCAATGAAGTCGGCTTTGATTATTCTTACATTCTGGCTGCAACGCAAGACCGTGTGCCTACGGTGTATATTAAAGACGGCTATGTAGATGGCTTGGATCCTAATGATCCTATTTCGGTAGATTATAAAAATAATTTTGAAGGGGAACCCACTGGTTTGGACAATCCTGAGTTGACCACAATGAAATGGCATCACGGGCATAATAACAGTATCGTTAACGGCATTCCTAGAATTGGATTCATGAAAGGGGGTGAAGCTGCCAAGTGGAGCGATGTGGATATGGCAGATCATTTTTTGACCAAGGCCCAAGAATATG
Organism: Euzebyella saccharophila; assembly: GCF_014855495.1. GTDB lineage: Bacteria > Bacteroidota > Bacteroidia > Flavobacteriales > Flavobacteriaceae > Euzebyella > Euzebyella saccharophila. Next base: position 268,665 of record NZ_JACYFJ010000005.1, read on the forward strand.
TGAGTAGTCATAAAACAGAACCTTTCTTTCTGTATTACGCCTTACAACAACCACACGTGCCTAGAACCCCACATCCACGTTTTAAAGGTAAATCGGGTATGGGGCCAAGAGGCGATGTCATTTTGGAAGCCGATTGGGTGATTGGCGAGTTTATGAAAACTCTTGAAAAAGAGGGTATTTTAGAGAATACCTTAATTGTATTTTCCAGTGATAACGGGCCTGTAGTCAACGATGGTTATTACGATGATGCCGAAGAAAAATTAGGCGACCATACCCCAGCAGGGGTTTTACGAGGTGGCAAGTACAGCCTTTTTGAAGCCGGCACACGGGTACCTTTTATGACCTATTGGAAAGGAAAGATCCAGCCAGGTGTTTCCGATGCCATGGTCTGTCAAGTAGACTTATTGACTTCATTGGCCAAGTTAGTAGGTAGTGATCAAAAGGGTGAAGATAGTAAAGACATTCTGTCTGCGTTTATGGGCGAAAGCAAACAAGGCAGAAATGAACTGGTAATCGAAGCTACTTCAAGAACCGCCTTCAGGCAAGGAGATTGGGCTATGATTCCCCCTTATAAAGGTGCCGCTATCAATAAGCAGGTTAATATTGAATTGGGTAACGATAGTGAATACCAACTATACAACCTGAAAGATGATATGGCCCAGCAAAATAATTTAGCTGCTGCCCAGCCTGAAAAGTTGCAACAAATGATCAAAGATTTTGAGGCAATTAGGGGCAAGGGTAATGGCGATGTGCAAGAGCTTGAGCTAAAGTAAAATAGTTTTTGAAAGAACAATACCCTGAACAATAGGTTGATACCTTGTTTGTTTGTTTGGGGCGTTTTTTTATTTCCCTCCGTTAGCTTGCAAGTCGGCCAGACACTGACTGTCAAATTCAGGAATACTTCCGCCGCTTAGCATGTTGATGAGCCCTTCACCTGTTTCTGCCGTCCAGTACATCAAACAGTTATCATCGGAGCAATGTCTACCGTGTTCTTCGTCTTGGTGGGAGGTTTGCATAGGTGTACCTGCATTGACCATTCCCAATAAATGTCCAAATTCATGGTTTAATACGGTGCTTTCCAATACCTCAAGGCTGGGACCAAAAGTTTGACCACTAAAGCTTTGTACGGTTTCTTCAAAAATGACGAAAGACGTGTTTCTATAAGCGATTCCTAAAACGGAACCATTTTCTGTGTTTTCGGCATATTCCCCATCTAAAAAAATACCAAAAACGGCCAAAGACTTATCTTCATTATATAATGTTCTAATGGAATCTTCCAGCGCCCGTATTTCTTGGGTAGTGTAGGTTTCCTTTCCTTGATACGCCATTGGTTTCATTTCAATGGATATGCCTTGGCTTTTGTGCAGACGACTGTTCAAGAAATTTTCGAAGTTTTCAATGGTTGCGTTCTCGGGTTCAAACCCTTTCACATAAAAAACTTCCAGCTTTAATTCATTATAGTTGGCATCACTCAATAAATCATTAGCAGAATCACCCACCGATTTTTTATTGACTGAGGTGTCAACTGTTTCCGTTTCACCTTCTTCGTTGACAATTTCCTTGAGTTCTTCGCTTTTATTGTTGTCCTTGGTGCATCCTAACCAAAAGCCAAAAGCGAATGCTATCAAAAAAACACGTGTTTTAAGTCCTGTAAACTTTTTCATGAACAAAGATTTGGTATTAGTTGCAACGAACTTTTGGGTGTTTTTGGTGTGATTTTGAAGGATATGTGTTCATATAAATGGATTTTTTTGCCATCTTTGTAAGATCATGAAGTTATAAGAATTATGAAATCCATAGATGTCACCGGGAAGTACTCGGATAAAAGTTGGTAATCTTCACCGGCTTGTTGGCATATTCTTCATACCAAATCATAATTCAACATCATGGGAAATCAGAACATTTCATTAAAAAAGTTATATCAATATTTCATTCTTTCCATTACTGGTAAAGATTTGGATTTTACGACAGGCAGTATCCGAAAAGCAATTTTTATGCTCTCCATCCCCATGATATTGGAGATGATGATGGAGTCCATCTTTGCCATTGTAGATATCGCTTACGTAAGTAAAGTTAGCGTCAACGCCGTTGCAACTATTGGTTTAACAGAGAGCGTTGTCACTTTAGTATATGCCGTTGCAATTGGCCTGAGTATGGCTGCAACCGCGATAGTGGCGCGTAGAATTGGTGAAAAAAATGTACATGGAGCGCGCGAATCGGCTGTACAAGCCATACTTTTAGGAGTTTTAGTTTCCATTATTGTTGGCATTATAGGAATCTTATATTCCAAAGAAATACTTGCCTTAATGGGGGCTGAGGCAGACCTGATAGAAGAGGGATATGGCTACACCCAATGGTTGCTGGGTGGCAATCTGACCATTCTGATGCTTTTTTTGATCAATGCCATTTTTAGAGGTGCCGGCGATGCTTCGATTGCCATGTGGGCCTTGGTTTTGTCAAACGGAGTCAATATTATTTTAGACCCTATTTTTATTTTTGGATGGGGGCCCATACCCGAATATGGGGTAAAAGGTGCCGCGATTGCAACAAATATTGGTAGGGGTAGTGCCGTTCTCTTTCAATTGTCGGTTCTTTTTTGGGGTTGGAGCCGAATTAAAATAGGTCTAAGGGATATTTCGGTTCGCTTAGGGGTTATGTTTAATCTAATAAGAGTCTCCCTTGGGGGAATAGCCCAATTTCTAATCGGAACTTCCAGTTGGGTATTTCTAATGCGGATTATGTCAGAATTTGGTAGCGAAGTGCTAGCAGGCTATACCATTGCTATTAGGGTGATGCTATTTACCTTAATGCCTTCATGGGGTATGAGCAACGCTGCAGCTACCTTGGTAGGGCAAAATTTAGGAGCAAACCAACCTGAAAGAGCAGAACGCTCCGTTTGGATTACGGGTAAGTACAATGCCTATTTCATGGGGGCGGTGTCCCTTATTTATATTTTGTTCGCTTATGATATCACCGCATGGTTCAATAAGAATCCTGTTGTGGTAGAAAACGGGGGGCTTTGTTTGCAGATAATGGCGGCAGGCTATATTTTTTACGCCTACGGAATGGTGGTTACCCAAGCATTTAACGGTTCTGGCGATACCCGAACACCTACAAAAATCAATCTGGTAGCATTCTGGCTGTTTCAATTACCATTGGCTTATCTCACCGCAATTACGTTTGAAATAGGAGCGTTGGGCGTTTTTATAGCCATAACAACGGCCGAGGTGCTTTTGGCCATAATTTCAATCATCTGGTTCCGAAAAGGCAATTGGAAAAAAGTTCAGGTATAATTTTAATAAATTTGTGCTTCTGAAAATTTAATCTTTTGGAGGCTCTTTTAAGAAGTGTGATTTTGAACCAATCTTGATGCATAGCTCAGGGTAAACAGCAATAAATTAATGAAACTAGATATATTGGCTTTTGGCGCGCATCCTGATGATGTAGAACTGGGTGCAGGTGCTACCATCGCAAAAGAAATCGCCAACGGTAAAAAAGTAGGTATTGTCGATTTGACGAGAGGGGAATTAGGTACTAGGGGCAGTGCGGAAATCAGGGATAAGGAGGCCCAGAAAAGTGCCGAAATTTTAGGTGTTTCTGTGAGGGATAATTTAGCCTTTGCCGACGGATTCTTTAAAAATGACAAGGAGCATCAACTGGAGATTATCAAAAAAATAAGACAGTACCAACCTGAAATTGTACTTTGTAATTCCGTTAGAGATCGTCATATAGACCATGGTCGAGGAAGCAGTTTGGTGAGCGATGCCTGTTTTTTAAGCGGATTGATAAAAATTGAGACCCGGTTAGAAGGTGAGTCAGAGGTGCAAAAACCATGGCGGCCTAAAGTTGTCTATCACTATATTCAATGGCAAAATATTGAACCCGATTTTGTGGTAGATGTTTCCGGTTTTATTGATGTGAAAATGAAGGCTATTTTGGCCTACAGCTCTCAATTTCATGACCCAAATAGCAAAGAGCCCGAAACACCCATCAGCAGTAAAAACTTTTTGGATAGTATTGATTATCGTGCCCGCGATCTTGGTCGTTTGATTAATACGGAACACGCAGAGGGGTTTACAGTGGAACGAGTAGTGGCAATAGATAAGCTTAACGACCTTATCTAAGCAGTTTTCTTGTAAGTGGTTTTGGATTTGGGTACAGTGAAATGAAAGGTACTTCCTTTTCTTTCCTTACTGTTTACCCAAATTTTTCCATTGTTCTCCTCTACCATTTCCTTGCAAAGACTTAGTCCTAATCCAGTGCCTTTTTCGTTATTGGTACCGTAGGTAGTAACGTTGGAGCTTTTATTAAAAAGTTTATTGATCACTTCTTGACTCATACCCACTCCTGTATCCCTTATTGATATTTGCCATTGGTCATTTTTCTCTATGCTAGAGATTGTAACCATTCCATTTTCCGGGGTAAACTTGAGAGCATTACTAATTAAATTTCTAATGACAATATCAATTTGATTGGCATCTGTCCAAGCGGTTGTATTGGGGTTCAAGTGGCTAATTAATCGTATGCTTTTATTGTCTGCAGTTTCTGATAGTAAATGAAGATTTTCGTTTACAATAGTTTGCAAGTCTACAGATGTTGGTTTTGTTATGAGCCCGTTCATTTGGCTTTGGCCCCAGGATAAGAGGTTGTTTAGGGTAAAAGAGATATGGTCTATATCGTGCCTTAATTTTGGAACGAATCCCATGAACTCTGCTTGACCAATATCACCATCCTTAAGATATTTCAATAAACTTTGAAAGGCACCGATCGGGCCTCTTAAATCATGCCCGATGATAGAAAATAAACGGTCTTTGGTTTCATTGATCTTTCTAAGTTCCAGCTCTCTTTTTTCCAAGTCCTTGGTCTTGTTTTGTAATTCTTGGTACAGACTTTTTTGAATTTTTTCACCTCTACGCATCAATAAGGTAACTGCTAAAAAGATGACCAAAATGGCCAAAGAGAGATAAACGTACGTTTTTTGTGAGGCTAACTCTTTTTTATTTTTTTCAATTAATTCCATTTTTTGCCTATCATGCTCCATTTTGGTTTTTAGCATGTTTAGGCTGATTTTATTCTCGTTTCGGGATAGGGTATCTAGAAGGGTCTGGTATATTTCATGATATTTTAAAGCTTCTTCAAAATTGCTTTTGTTCTTATGAAGCTTGTAGAGTGTTAAAGCACACTTTTTCTTACCCTCCATAAATTTTATCTTATGCGATATGGCGTTTGCCTCAAGTGCATACTTTTCACTTAAGGTATCATTTTCAAGCCCAAGATAGGCTTCTGCCATTCCGTTGAAGAGGTCTATTTTTCCTCTCGGGTCATCAAGGTTTTGATGCAACATTTCACTCTGATTGTACCAGTGTAGTGCCCATTTATATTTTTTTTCCTTTAGATAAATTTTTCCTTTTATCTCATAGGCGTAAGCTAGCCAATCCATCACCTTAAATTCTTCAAAGGCCCTAATACTACTGTTAATATTAAACATAGCATAGTCTAGCTTGTTAATATCGGCGTATAATGAGGCAATATTACTCATGCTTTCTGCAGATACCACATCATCACCAATACGTTCGTTGATCTCTAATACATCTTCGTAAAATTCTAAAGCTTGATCGTAATCTTTCTGGTTGATATAAAGATGGGCCACATTTTCGCTCATGGCGGAAAGCTGAATTTCTGAATTGGTTTCTTTGGCCAAATCAATTCCCGCAAGGTAATATTTTAAGGAATTGGTATAATCGCCTTTATAGGAGTACTCAACAGCCAAACTATTTTGGGCTTCCAATGTTAATGTATTGTTGACAGTAAGTTGGCTGGTTTTTAAAGCTTTTTGAAAATACTCGATAGCCTTGTTATGCTGACCCTTGTCTGAATAATAGTCTCCTAAACCTAAGAGTGCGTTGCTTTCCCCCGACTTAAAATTACTTTCCTTACTAAGCTTTAGGGCTTGGTTCGCTAATAGAAGTAAGCTATCTGATTTGTAGAAACGTTGAGCACTGGCCAAATTGTTCAGCAAATTGATATAAATGGTATCCGTTTTGGAGAAATTAGGCTTGAGTTTTAGTTCGCTTAATTTGTCTTCTAAACTGTCTATGGAGTTATTCTGTGCCGTACCCAATACGCCAAAAAGCAAGAATACCACAAGAATAAATTCCTTTATTCTGCGCAGAAGTAAGCTGTTTTCTTTTAGCGTCTTTTGACGATGCATGATTTGGCCTTAAATTCATCACTAAAGTAGTATTAGAAAGCACCTGGTTTTAAATTTATGTTGTGAAATGTCAAAAAATGTGTGTTTGGTCGGTTGGGAAGTGTATTTCATCGATCATTTTGATTGTCTTGTAAGACTAATGTAATCCAAATGAACATGTTAGAAGTTAAAATGGACGTAATGGAGATTACCATAAAATAACATAGATTTTATTTTGAAAGATTGTTTAAAAAAAATTACCTTTGCCACCGCTTGCAAATAATGGATGGCTTCTGATATTTAATCACAAGTCTTTAAGATATATTTGGAGCACTTGAGATTACATGGTGGTTGTAGCTCAGCTGGTTAGAGCGCTTGATTGTGGTTCAAGAGGTCGCCGGTTCGAACCCGGTCTTCCACCCATTATAAAAGTCCTGTTGAAGAACAGGACTTTTTTGGTTTTAGTTACTAAAAAAGCCCTGCCATAATTTGGCAAGGCTTTCTGTTAAGGCGCTAATTTTTTACTTGGTTGCTTTGTCCACAACTATCCTTTGTTCCCTATTGGCTATTTCCCAAGCTGTGTGAAATATTAACCTTGTTCTATTTTCCAATAAATCATAATTGATTTTGTCTGGAGTATCACTTGGCCTATGATAATCATCATGGGTGCCATTAAAATAGAAGATGATTGGGATATTGTTTTTGGCAAAATTGTAATGGTCGCTTCTATAGTAAAAACGATTGGGGTCGTTCTCATCATTAAAAGTATAATCCAATTCTATCTGTGTATATTTTTTGTTTACTTCTTCGGAAAGTTCGTGAAGTTCCGTACTCAATTTATCGGAACCAATTAGATAGATATAATTTCTTTCACCCACCCTTTTTGGGTCTATTCTTCCGATCATATCAATATTAAGGTTGGCCACGGTTTGTTCCAAGGGAAATAAAGGTTCTTCATCCGTATAAAACCTTGATCCCAACAATCCTTTTTCTTCACCGGTAACATGTAGGAAAACAATGGAACGTTTTGGGCCATTACCCTCATCCGCAGCAGTTTTAAAAGCTTGGGCTATTTCAAGTAATGAAACAGTGCCCGAGCCGTCATCATCTGCTCCATTATTAATCTCCCCATCCGGTGTGACCCCTATATGGTCCAAATGAGATGAAATAACTACATATTCATTAGGTTTTTCAGAACCTTTAAGAACTGCTACTACGTTTTCAGAATCCACTAAATCATTGTTGCTGGCAACGTCTAGTACTAAGGGAATGGATAGTTGTCTCTGTTTGTTGTCCGAACCAATCTTGGGCAATAGTGCTTTGGCTAGACCCGTATTTATAAGAAAAGTGAAGAAAGGTTCGGCTTCATTGCTTACCAAATCCATCCGCCCGCTTTCATTGCCTTTCATCCATTCATACCTACTTTTAAAGCGAGGGTAATTCAACGGATCATAATAAAGAACTCCTTTAGCTCCCTTACTTGTGGCCAGTTCCATACGTTTTCCCATGGATTCTGACATGTTGCTCCATATAGATTTTTGAGAAGTACCCGTTACCAAATAATTTCCTTGGGAATCAACGGGTTCCCCAGATTTGATAAGTACGATCTTTCCCTTGATATCTAAATCTTTATAATCCGAATAGTTCTCGGTTTCAATACCAAAACCTGCATAAACCACCTTATTGAACTCCCCTTGGGCTTTGGAAAAAGTCAGGAATTCTTCGCCTAAGTGAAATTCCTTTCCGTTAGCAGTAATGGTACCCACTGGTAATTGACTAACTTCTAAAGGTACTTTTTGAAAATAATCGCCATCACCTTTAGCTGCTGGAATCCCTAACCTTTCATATCTCTCCTTAAGAAATTCAATGGCCTTTTTTTGCCCTTCCTTTCCAGTTTCGCGCCCTTCAAACTCATCGGAGGCATAGATATACAAATCTTCCTTTAGCTCTGCCTCGGTAATGGTTGTAGCGTATGCTTCAACATCTTTAGCAGCATTTGCCGTCTTGTTTTCCGTGGTACTTGAAATTGTCGTTTGTGAAGAGTTGCAGGCCATAACGAGTCCGAAGGCCAGCGTAGTCAATTTTTTCATGGTTTAATGTTTACCGTTAAATAGGGCAGGATTGGGTAATAATTCCATTAGATAGCCTACCTGTTTCTTAGTTTATCTATAAAATAAGAGCAAACTAAAATTTCACAAAAATAGGTAAATCCTTTAGATTTTATTCGTACATCGTTCAATTTAAATGTAGGCTCTTTAACAATTTTTGGTAACTTCAGCCTCGTTCAAAAAATTCAACCTAATCCTTAAATTTTCATGAAAGCTACTAAGTTATTAATCGCCACTTTTATCTCGGGAATCTGTCTTTTAAGCTGTAAGGAAACCAAAAAGGAACAATCAATTGAAACCCTAAAAGAAGAAATGGAAGAAAGTAAATTATCACATGAATTAAACGTCAAAAATTTTGAAACGGTCATAGAGGGGGATTCCGTCAAGTTGTACACGTTAAAAAATAATAACGGAATGGAAGTGACCATTACCAACTATGGTCAAAGACTTATTTCACTCCATGCACCCGACAAGAATGGAAATTTTAAAGATGTGGTATTGGGCTTTCCGCATTTGGATAACTACAGGGCTAAAAAAAATTATTACGGTGCAACTATAGGGAGGTACGGTAACCGGATAGCCAAAGGTAAATTTACTATAGATGGTACCACCTACGACTTGGCCATTAACAATAATGAAAATCACCTGCATGGAGGAATCAAAGGTTTTGAAAGTGTTGTTTGGAATGTAGATGAGGCAAAGGAGGACTATATTGTTTTCTCCAGAACATCGCCTGATATGGAAGAGGGATATCCCGGTAACTTGAAAGTAAGCGTACGGTACGATCTTACCAATGATAACGAATTAAAAATCTTTTATAAGGCCGAGACAGATAAACCAACCTTTATAAATCTTACCCATCATTCATTTTTTAATTTAAAGGGAGAGGGTAACGGAAATGTGACAGACCATATAATGATGATCAATGCTGATGGATTTACGCCTGTGAATAGCGGACTTATTCCCACCGGGGAAGTTGTAAAAGTTGAAGGAACACCTTTTGACTTTACACAGCCGAAGCCCATTGGTAAGGATATTGAAGAGGAACATGAACAGTTGAAATTTGCCAACGGCTATGATCATAATTTTGTGTTGAACGAGGAACCAAAAAATTCTGAAGGATTGGTTTTGGCTGCAAAGGTAGTGGAGCCGGAAAGTGGGCGTACCATGGAGGTTTATACAGATGAACCCGGGGTTCAGTTTTATGGAGGCAACTTTTTAACCGGTGCCGATATTGGTAAGAGTGGAAAGCCCTACGTTTTTAGAGGTTCTTTTTGTTTGGAGACACAACATTTTCCTGACTCACCCAACCAACCCAATTTTCCAAGTACAAGACTAGACCCGGGAAGGACCTATACATCTACTTGCGTGTATAAATTTGGAGTGGAGTAAAAAATCTAGCGAAGGAGTTTCTAGAAAGTGTCTTAGATTATTCAAAAACTGGATAAATTGATATTAAGTTGATAATATAGTATCAATTTGGGCTAACTTTAGTAGAAGTATCCTCTTTTGGATGGTCTAATTTTGTGGGATAACAACTAAAAACAAGCTGTATGAAATTTGAATGGAAAGGTGTAATGCCAGCAATTACCACCAAATTTACCGAGAAGGATACGTTGGACATGCCCATGTTCCTAAAAAATATTGAGGCTCAGATAGAAGCAGGTGTAAGTGGTATTGTTCTAGGAGGTTCATTGGGAGAGGCCAGTACGCTTACCAGGGAAGAAAAAAAGGTGTTGATCAGGGAAACCTTAGGAGCTGCCAATGGTAAGATTCCTGTAGTGATGACCATTGCAGAACAAACAACCGCTACTGCTATTGAAGTTGCGAGGGAATCACAAGAGGCCGGTGCAGATGGTTTAATGGTGTTGCCTCCAATGAGATATAAATCAACCGATTTGGAAACGGTCACTTATTTTAAGGACATAGCTTCCCAAACAGATTTGCCAATTATGATTTACAATAACCCTGTAGATTATAAAATTGAAGTTACGGTAAAAATGTTTCAAGAGCTCATGGAAATGGAGAATATTGGTGCTGTGAAGGAGTCTACACGGGATATAATAAATATTGGAAGGTTGCGAAACCAATTTGGTAATGATTTGAAAATTTTAACCGGTGTAGATCCCTTGGCTTTGGAAAGTCTTTTGGCAGGAGTCGATGGATGGGTTGCAGGCTTGGTTTGCGCTTTCCCAAGGGAAACGGTCGCTATTTATAAATTGGCCAAAGCAGGAAGAGCGCAAGAGGCCCTGGAAATTTATCGATGGTTCCTTCCTTTGTTGGAATTGGATATTAGCCCGCAATTGGTTCAGAATATAAAATTGGCCGAAGTTGCTACGGGTATAGGTACGGAGTACGTTAGAAAGCCCAGATTGCCATTGCAGGGAAATGAAAGACAACGTGTCTTAAAGGTGATTGAGGATAGTTTAAAAACACGTCCTGAATTACCGGATTATAAAAACTTAACCACTATGGCTTAAAGCGACAGTAAGGTGTTAATTGATAAAATATTAATAGAGCCAGGTCTTGACAACTTAATGTTTTAATGGTAGCTTTCAATCTTTTACTTAGAACTACAAAACAAAGAACATGATCACCGGAAAAAACTATGTGGGAAATGAGCTTTCGGGCCAAGGAACATCTACTTATAAGACCTTTAATCCTGCGGAAAATATAGATACGGAGTGGGAGCTACTGGAGGCCACGGGAGAAGAGATTGATAATGCGGCCAAAAAAGCAAGCGATGCTTTTTTGGAGTACAAAAACTTCTCTGGAGCCAAAAAAGCCGAGTTTTTGAAAGCGATTGCCAATGAAATTGAAGCATTGGGAGATGAGCTTATAGATACCTATTGTAAGGAGTCCGGTTTGCCTGCGGGCAGGGCCAAAGGAGAACGAGGAAGGACCATGGGGCAATTAAGAGCATTCGCTACACTTTTGGAAGAAGGTTCATGGGTTGAGGCAACGGTAGATACGGCCCAACCGGATAGGCAGCCACTTCCTAAGGTGGATATTCGTAAAATGTTGGTTCCTATGGGGCCTATTGCCGTTTTTGGTTCCAGTAATTTTCCGTTGGCATTTTCTACAGCAGGTGGTGATACCGCAAGTGCCTTGGCTGCAGGTTGTCCCGTAATCGTTAAAAGTCACCCCATGCATGCAGCTACAGGAGAATTAGTGGCGAGTGCCATTATTAAGGCGGCACGGGCGACAGGGATGCCAGACGGTGTTTTTTCTAATTTGAACAGTAGCGGTATAGAGGTCGGAAAAAAATTGGTTTTGCATCCCGCCATTAAGGGTGTAGGTTTTACCGGAAGCATCAAAGGGGGAATGGCACTTTACGATCTGGCTCAGCAACGTGATGAGTCTATTCCGGTTTTTGCAGAAATGGGGAGTGTTAACCCAGTGGTAGTACTACCGTCCGCTTTGAAAGAAAATGGTAGTGATTGGGCCCAAAAGTACGCCGGTTCCATTACTTTGGGTGCTGGTCAATTTTGTACCAATCCAGGGCTTATTTTAGGTATAGAAGGCGAAGAGTTAAATTATTTTATCAAAGAGCTAGGTAGTTCTATTGAAAAGTTGGACCCTACGTGTATGCTGCACCCCAACATTCACAGAAATTACGAAAAAGGTAAAGAGGAACTTTCCAACCAAGGAGGTGTAGATCTCGTAGCGGAGTTTACCAAGGAAACGAATCCTAATTTTGGAAAGCAAAAGGTTTTGACTATTGCAGGTTCCAATTTTTTGGATAACCCCAAGCTACATGAAGAAGTTTTTGGGCCGTTTAGTATTGTGGTAAGATGTACGGATGAAAATGAACTTACTGCGGTAATCGGTCGTTTGGAAGGACAATTGACCGGTACAATTTTGGGTAGTGCCTCGGAATTCGAAGCTTTTTCCAGAACCCTAGCGACCTTACAATCTAAAGTTGGCCGACTCATTTTTAACGGGGTGCCAACGGGCGTGGAGGTCTGTCCATCCATGCATCATGGAGGTCCTTTTCCGGCAACCAGTGACAGTAGGTTTACTTCCGTAGGTACTTCTGCCATTAAAAGGTGGGTACGGCCCGTATCCTTCCAAAATTGGCCACAAGATTTCTTACCGGAAGCTTTAAAAGACGATAATCCGCTAAAAATCATGCGAATTTTGAATGGAGAACATACCAATGCTACAGTTTCATAAATTCTGATATCAGGTTACGCCTATGGCCAAATCTGTTTTTTCTTGTATAGATGCCCATACTTGCGGTAATCCAGTGAGAGTTATTGCAAAAGGTGGCCCTGAGCTAAAAGGGCGTAACATGAGCGAAAAAAGGCAGCACTTTTTGCGTGAATTTGATTGGATCCGTAAGGGTCTTATGTTCGAGCCTCGAGGTCATGACATGATGAGCGGTAGTATTTTCTATCCACCGAGCGATCCCAAAAATGATATGGCCATCTTATTTGTGGAAACCAGTGGCTGCTTGCCTATGTGTGGTCACGGAACCATAGGCTCCATAACTATAGGCTTGGAAGAGGGACTAATAACACCCAAAATTCCAGGGGTTATTAAAATGGAAGCTCCGGCGGGATTGGTGGAAATTGAATACCAACAGACCGGAAATAAAGTGGATTGGGTCCGATTGAAAAACGTAAAATCCTTTTTGGCTGCTTCCAATCTGGAAATTGATTGCGAAGCTTTGGGAAGCTTAAAATTTGATGTATCCTATGGTGGTAATTTTTACGCTATTGTAGACCCACAGGAGAATTTTGAAGGTATTCAGCAATATTCCGCCAGTGAATTGATACGGTTTAGTCAAGAAATACGGGAGAAAATCAACCGAAAATACCCCGACAAGTTCATTCATCCAGAAGATAAGACTATAAATGGGGTAAGCCATATGCTATGGACGGGGACAACCCTTTCTCCAGATGCCACAGCCCGTAATGCCGTTTTTTACGGGGATAAGGCCATTGATAGGTCGCCCTGTGGTACCGGAACTTCTGCAAGAATGGCGCAATGGCATGCCAAAGGTCTCCTTAAAATGGGCGAAGATTTTGTGCATGAGAGTTTTATTGGGTCTCAATTTGTGGGTAGGGTAGAAGAGGAAACAACAATAGCGGGCCAACCTGCCATAATCCCAAGTATACAGGGGTGGGCAAGAGTGTATGGCTACAATGAAATTAGTATTGATGATGATGACCCATACGCGTTTGGGTTTCAGGTAATTTAGAAAGAAAAGCGTTTGAGTAAGAACATTTTAATTATTGGTGGCGGAATATCCGGATTGTGTTCTGCTTATTTTTTACAAAAGGAAGGTCATCAGGTTACGGTTATAGATGCGTCCGATATTACTTCCGGAGCTTCCTTTGTTAATGCCGGTTTCATAACGCCAAGCCACATAATTCCCTTGGCAAGCCCCGGTATGATTGCAACTGGTATTAAAATGATGTTCAATTCCGCTAGTCCCTTTTATATGAAACCTAGGTGGGATATAGACTTTTTTAAATGGGCATGGAGTTTTCATAAATCTTCTACTGCTAAAAAGGTCGAAAAAGCTATTCCCGTAATTAAAGACATAAATATCATCAGTAGGGAACTATTCCAGGATATAAAATCCTCGGGTGATTTGGGGGAATTTCAATTGGAGCGAAAAGGGCTCTTAATGTTGTATCAAAGCGCAGAAGCGTATGAGAAGGAGCGTAAAGTGGCCAAGAGAGCGGCAGATTTAGGTCTTGAGGTATCTGAATTGGATAAAAGCGGACTTTCAAAAATAGAACCCAACGTACAAATCGATGCAAAAGGAGCTATTAATTATGAATGTGACGGACATACAACCCCTACTCAAATTATGCCCAAGCTGGTCTCTTTTTTAAAGAGTGTTGGAGTTGAAATTAGGACCAAAGAAACCGTACAGGACCTAGAAATTTTAGGAACTAAAATAAGCCATGTTCGCACAAATAAGTTCAGCTATGAACCAGATGAATTAGTAATGGCGGCAGGAGCTTGGAGCGGCTTGGTTGCTAAAAAAATGGGGATTAAATTGCTCATGCAAGGCGGTAAAGGATACCGAATAAATGTGGAGCGGTCTACGGGAATTGGTATGCCGGCCATTCTTATGGAGGCAAAAATGGCGGTAACCCCAATGGTTGGCTTTACAAGGTTTGCAGGTACTATGGAATTTTCCGGGAATAATAGTTTGGTAAGAAAAGAAAGGGTGAGAGCGATAGCCAATGGGGCCCAAAAATTTTATCCTGATTTAAAAATATCACAGGAGGAAACCGCTTCTGCTACCACAGGATTGCGACCAGTAACTCCTGACGGATTACCCTATATTGGTCGCTCCTCAAAAGTTGATAATGTTGTATTTGCTACCGGTCATGCTATGATGGGCTGGAGTCTAGGGCCGGCTACAGGAAAATTGGTTTCAGAAATCATTGATGGAAAAAAAACGGCTATGAAAATTGGCGCATTTTCCCCAGACCGCAAATTTTAGGCCGGTTGTATTAAATCCCAGAGGTTTCCGTATAGGTCTTTAAAAACTACGACAGTTCCATAATCTTCCGTTCGTGGATTTTCGGTAAATTCTATGCCTTGGCTAGTCATTCTATTGTAGTCCTTCCAAAATTCTTTGCTCTGCAGAAATAGGAAAACCCTGTTTCCGGCTTGTTTTCCAATGGTTTTCAATTGCTCTTCTCCTTCGGCCTTGGCCAAAACAAGTTTAAAACCGTTATTTGCTTCCGGAGCAACGGTTATCCATCGTTTATACTCGCCTAAAGCAATGTCTTCCATCAGCCTAAAACCTAGCTTTTCAACAAAGAAATGAATTGCTTCTTCGTATTCCTTTACCAGAACTGTAACTTGAAAAATGGACATTTAAAAGTCTTTAAAATGTGTTTTTTTTACTTCCTCCCATTCGGCTTTCAAAATACCATAACAGCAAGTGTTTCGCTTAAATCCATCTAATAAATATACATTTTCACGTAAAATACCTTCAAGCACACCTCCTAATTTTTCAACTGCTTTACGAGAGCGCATATTTCGTTCATCTATGCGGTATTCCACCTTTTCAAAACCCATCTCATCGTACGCATGGTTCATCATCAAGAATTTCATATGGGAGTTCAATCCTTTTCCTTGATACTCCCTGCCAATCCAAGTAGAGCCAATGTGCAGTACCTTATTTTTCCAGTCTATGTTCATAAACCTTGTTGCACCGGCGAATTCTTTGGTTTCTTTGTCAAAAACGATAAATGGGATACTGGTTTTGTTCTTTTGTTGTTCCAGGGCTATTTCTACATATTTTTTAAGGGAACTTGGTTGTTCAATATCCGATGGAGAATATTGTACCAATTTTTCTTGTGAGGCAATGGGAATGAGCTTTTGGTAATTTTCCAAGGTGAGGGGAGAAAGTCTTACACGGCTATCCTCTAAGGTAAAAGATGCTATCATATCACCAGATTGTTTATGAGTTCTTTTTTTACTTCGTGCTTTCCGTCAAAGATAATTTGCTGGGCCTGTTCTCCAAAAAGCATTTTTAGTTTTTCATTTTCCTTTTGAAGTCGGTCTTCATCTAAATACTCGTCCTCATTGCCAATGAGGGCCGTTATTTTTGTTTTATGCTTTTTAAGAAAATGAAAATTAGTGGGTGTGAGTTCATTGGGTATGCCGCCAGCATATAAAATTAATTGTTCGCATTTAATTTTTCTGCTCGCTACCCATCTAGTAGCGATGGAAACCCCCTGGGAAAAGCCCAAAACAATAAGATTTTTGTTACTGGGCAAATGTTCTTCTTCCATAACGGCGTCTATATAACGTAACACATTTTGGGTTTCCCTTACAGTTTCCTCTTTGGTAAGCCAACTAGCCCCCACATGCTTATATTGATTGTTGAGATAATATTTTGACGGTGCCTGTGGCGCTATGATGTAATTTTTCTCCGGTGGCAGTCCATTAAAATACGTGATGAAATACCGGCTTAAAAAACCCAATCCGTGGAATACGATCCAAATATTTTGGGTTTCAGAAGTAAGTTCGTTAAGTGTTAGATATGAATTGGTGCTCGTATAGGAAACCAAGCGTTCTTTTTGGGACATAGTTAAAAACTGTGTGATTAGGTGAATGCTAAAACTAGCCTATTGCTTAATTTTACCAAAAATATGATTTATGGAAGGCTACAAAGAAAAAATCCTCAAAGTTTGTAATAACTCTTCAAAAAACACCTTGATGGAGACCTTGAAAATTGAGTATACGGATGTAGGGGCGGATTTTCTTATTGCGAAAATGCCGGTAACTCCAGAGGTGCATCAACCAGATGGGGTTTTGCATGGAGGAGCTATGGTAGCACTTGCCGAGAGTGTGGGTAGCATGGCCTCTTATATATTCTTGGATGCCCAAAAATTTGCAATAAGGGGGATAGAGATATCCGCTAATCATGTAAAAAGTGTGAGGGACGGCGAGGTATTTGCCAAAGCCACCATACTTCACAAGGGTAGGACCACGCAAGTTTGGGATATTAGAATTACCAATGCTGAAGGTAATCTTGTTTCCATTTGCAAATTGACTACCATAGCTTTGGAAAAGAAGTAATGACGACTACCAATTTTTTTTCTAAAATTGAAGAACACCTAGAAAGGAAATTACCTTTGGTGGCATATCGTAAGCCAAAGGAGACCATTGTAAATTGCATAACTCAGAATGATGATCAATTGCATTTGGTTCGTGATTTTACGGAAAGTGGTTTTGTTTTTGCCCCCTTTTCCAGCAAAGGTGAGGTAGTTTTAATCCCTTCGGGTGACTTTTTTCATCTGCCTGATTTTGATTTGGACCAAGTAGTTTTTAAAGGAGAAAGTACTTCTACTGTTCCTCAAATGCCTTCTGTAAAAGAAAACTATCTCCAGTCGGTAAGAAAGGCCATCAAAGAAATTGACAATGATCGTTTTCATAAAGTAGTACTTTCCAGGAGCATAGAAATTGAAATTGGTACATCACCTATAGAATGGTTCAAACGTTTGTTAAAAACCTACACCAATGCTTTTTGTTATTTGTGGTATCATCCTCAGGTGGGTTTATGGTTGGGCGCCACTCCAGAAATTTTGCTCTCGACCATTAACGATAGGTTTACCACAATGTCTTTAGCGGGTACACAGACCTTCAAAGGTGATTTAAATCCCAAATGGGGCCATAAAGAGATTGATGAGCAAAAATTGGTCACAAAGTTTATATTGGAAGCGCTAAAAGAAAAGGTAGGTTACTTAGAGGAAGGAAACTTGGAGACAATTAAGGCAGGTAATTTAATGCATTTGCGCACCAAGATAACAGGAAAGCTGAAAGATAATCTTAAGGAGGTTTTGAAGGCATTGCACCCCACACCTGCGGTAGGGGGATTGCCAAAAGAACCGGCCGTTAGGTTTATTCAGGAACAAGAGAATTACAACCGGGAGTTTTACACCGGATATTTGGGTGAGCTTAATCTTAGAACCTCTAGGCAGCGTAGTGCAAGAACTAATAATCAAGAGAACCAAGCATACCGCTGCATTACCAAAAAAAATAACCTTTTTGTTAATTTAAGGTGTATGCAGCTAAAAGATTCCAAAGCCTTGATTTATGTAGGGGGTGGAATTACTAAAAATTCCGTTCCGGAAAGGGAATGGGAAGAAACCGTAGCTAAAAGCAAAACCATTTTAAGTATTTTATGAGGACGTTGGTAAGCTAGGTAGACGTGTTGTATTTTTGTAAAAGATGATACACTCCAGCATACCCGCGGCACAATTGGTAGTACAACACTTCAAGGCCAAAAAAATTAAGAATATTGTCATTTCTCCCGGTTCTAGAAATGCTCCTTTGATTATAGGTTTTACCGAAGACCCTTATTTTAAATGTTTTAGTATTGTTGACGAAAGAAGTGCCGCTTTTTTTGCCCTGGGCATGGCGCAACAATTACAGGTGCCTGTTGCTACTTTGTGTTCTTCCGGTAGCGCCCTTCTTAATTATTATCCGGCCATTGCCGAAGCATACTATAGCGGAATTCCCTTAGTAATTATTTCTGCGGATAGGCCGCCGTATAAAATAGACGTAGGTGATGGACAGACCATACGGCAAGACCATGTTTTTCATAGGCATATTGGTTATTCTGCCAATCTGAAACAAGATGTTTCGCATTGTGTTTCTCGGGTTGAGAAATATGCCCCTCAGTGGTTGGAGAATGGCACGGTTGAAGAAAATCAGGATAAGGTAAAGGCGTATAACGATTCTGAATTGAACAAGGCTTTAAATGTAGCGCTTCAAGTAAAGGTGCCAGTGCATATTAACGTGCCCTTTGAGGAACCGCTGTATGACCGTTTGGAGGGTCCTTCAACCACCGCCCTAATAGTGTTACCGGAAGCGAAAGAGGATGAAAATTTCCTTTCAGGTGATTTGTTGGATACTTGGAACGCAGCTTCGAGAAAAATGGTTTTGGTGGGCGTTCATCCGCCCAATGCAGTTGAACAGCAACTATTGGACAAACTTGCAGCGGACCCATCGGTTATTGTATTAACGGAAACCACCAGTAATTTACATCACCCAAGGTTTTTTTCAAGTATCGATAGTATTTTGGCACCTATTGAGAAATCGGCCAACAAAACGGAATTATTTCAAAAATTACAACCTGATATTTTGTTAACGTTTGGGGGCTTGGTTGTTTCCAAGAAAATTAAGGCCTTTCTAAGGGACTATAAACCCCAACATCATTGGCACGTAGACGAGGTAAAGGCCTTCGATACTTTTTTCGCTTTAACCAAGCACATTAGAGCTTCTGCAAATGAATTTCTTAGAAATTTTATTTCGGAATCAAAAAACGTGAATAGTGATTATTTTGGGTTCTGGAATACAAGAAAAGTCAGATTTGAAGTAAAAAGATTGGAGTATTTGAATCAAATACCTTTTTCAGATTTTTCGGCCTTTAAACAGATTATTGAAACAATTCCAAGGGGAAGTCAAGTACACCTCTCCAATAGCTCTACTGTAAGGTATGCACAACTTTTTCCGTTGCACCCTTCCTTGAAAGTGTATTGTAATAGAGGAACAAGTGGTATAGATGGAAGTACTTCTACTGCCGTAGGAGGGTCCATTTGTGAACAAGACCCCACATTGTTGATTACAGGGGACTTAAGTTTTTTCTATGACAGTAATGGACTTTGGAACAATTATATTAAACCGGATTTTAGGGTAATCCTTGTCAACAATAGTGGAGGGGGAATATTCAGAATCTTACCCGGGAAGGAAGAAACCGGTAATTTTGAGACATTTTTTGAGACCTCCCATCACATGAACGCTGCCCATTTAGGTGCGCAATTCGGTTTTCAACATATTATGGTTAACAACGAAGAGGATTTGCAGAAAAACTTAGAAATTTTCTATGAAAAATCCGATTCGCCTAAAATTTTGGAGGTAGTTACCCCTAGATTATTGAATAACAAAATTTTGCTCGGTTATTTTGATTTTATATCTTAGGCTAAATATTAACCAATAATTATTTTAGACACTAACTATTATGAGTAAAAGAGACGACTTAATCGCTAAGTATGCAGAGGACATTAAAGATAAATTTGGAGAAACTCCAGATATGGATCTTTTAACCAAAGTAACTGTTGGTCTTGGTCCTGCCATTTACAACATTGATGCTTCTAAAGTTTCTGGTGGTGATGAAAAAGAGCTAGAAACCGTTAAGAAGAATTATTTGATTAAAAAGTTGGGATTGGCAGATGACCCAAAATTAATGGATGCTATAAAATCTGTGATGGATAAGTACGGTTCTTCTAATAGAAATAAGCATAGGGCCGTTGTATACTATCAACTTTGCAAACATTTTGATAAGGCTTCTATTTATAATTAATAGAAAGACATTAGATAAAAACCGCCCAGGACATAGTTTTGGGCGGTTTTTTTATACCCCAATATTTAGACTACTTTTGCAAAATGATAGAACTGGGAAATTATAATGAGCTTGAGGTCCTGAGAGACACAAGTGTAGGGCTGTTTTTGGGTAGCAAAACGGGTACGGAAATATTATTGCCCAATAAATATGTGCCCAAGGGTACGGATATTGGAGATACCCTTAACGTTTTTTGCTATTTGGACCATGAGGAAAGGCCCATAGCAACAACCTTGACTCCCACGGTTTTAAGAAATAAATTTGCATTGCTAAAGGTTGTGGAGGTAAACAAAATTGGTGCGTTTTTAGATTGGGGGCTTGAAAAACATCTATTGGTACCATTTAGTGAACAACGGGATAAGATGAAGGAAGGACAATGGTATGTAGTGCATTGCTATATGGATGAGGTTTCATTTAGACTCGTAGGCTCCAATAAGCTCAATAAATTTCTGAACAATGATACGCTAACCGTTCAAGAGGAAGATAAAGTAGAACTATTATTTACCAGATTGACGGATTTGGGCTGGGAGGTCATCATCAATGACCAACATAAAGGACTCGTATATTCCAATGAAATCTTCAAGAGCGTAGGAGTTGGAGATCGAATGCCCGGTTTCATCAAAAAAATTAGAACAGATAATAAGATAGATGTTTCTATTCAGCCTTTGGGTGAAAAGATACTAGAACCCGCGGCAGAAGCCATTTATAAAAAATTAAAGGATAATGGAGGGTATTTACCGCTTCATGACAAATCCGCTCCCGAAGAGATAAAAAGAGAACTTCAAATGAGTAAGAAAACTTTTAAAAAGGGAGTAGGTACTTTATATAAGGCTCGAAAGATTGAATTAAAAGGTGATGGGATTCAAATTATCTGACTTTAAATTTCCACTTTCAAATTGGTTTGTAGGTGTCTGTAAATCAGTTAAGTATTTACGTTTCTCAACACTTATTGCATTATTGGCAACAAAATGAAATATTTTTGCAACATTCGAAACGTGTATTTCATCGATCTTTAGCTATTTTGGTTAACTTTAACACATGAACCCCGTAAAATTATTGGTATATGCCATTTATTGAAGAAAGCGATCTCTTAGAATTGCATAAGGATATAGATAAAGCGCAAATAATCAATGAACGTCTTCTTGATCAAATCAAGTTTAAAAACAGGGAAATTAAGAGGAGTAAACTTCAGAGGAACCTTTTGGCCGGTGTTACGGGCATTTTTTTGATAGGGGCCTTGATTATTTTTTCTTTTAGTGCAGGAAGAAGTGTTTCCAACAATTACGAAAGCCCAAGCAACCTTTTGGTTTCAATAGATAGCTTAGACGCCATTAAATCAAGAATAGATAATTTGAAGCAACAAAATGAGGAGCTGAGCTTGGTTAGGGAATTTTATCTGGCCAAGAAGTTTTTGGAAAAGGAAAAAATATATTCAGTTCAGGTAAAGTCCTTTGTTGATAATAATATGACTTTGGCATCAGAGGCTTTGACCAATACATTGTTTGTTAAGACCAATCCTTTCTATTCGTATTCCTTAGGAAATTTTGAAACCTTGAAAGAAGCCCAAAATTTTAGGCAGCAATTGGTTGATTTGGGTTTTAACGATGCTTTTGTAGCCTCTTATAAAGACGGTAAAAGAATACAAATTGAAGATCCAAATTAGGTTTGACAAAATTCAAGGCGTGGGTCAATGCCGCAAGGCTGCGAACGTTGCCACTTTCAGTATCTGGAATATTAGTTGGGACGGCATTAGCAGGATATTACGGTAGTTATGACGGAAGTATCCTTTTTTGGTCTATATTGACAACCATAGCCTTTCAGATTACCTCCAATTTCGCAAATGATTACGGAGACGGTGTAAAGGGAACAGATAATGAGGATAGAATAGGGCCAAAGAGAGCTTTACAAAGTGGAATTTTGGGACGTAAGGAATTGAAAAATGGTATTATAATTTCAATTCTAATTGATATTATGTTGGTGTTGATATTGGTTTATCAGGCTTTTGGTCTGGAGAACATATTTTACCCATTGCTTTTTATTTTTCTGGGGGGACTTAGTATTTGGGCGGCCATAAAATATACGGTAGGTAATTCTGCCTACGGGTACAGAGGTTTGGGAGACCTTTTTGTCTTCCTTTTTTTTGGCATACTGGCCGTTTTGGGGTCCATGTTTCTTTATACGAAGGAAATTACAGTGCTTTCAATATTGCCAGCGATTGCGATAGGAGCGTTGAGCACGGGGGTATTGAATCTTAATAATCTAAGAGACTTTAATTCTGATAGCAAAGCGAATAAGAAGACAATGGTGGTTAAAATGGGGCTTGAAAAAGGAAAACGGTACCACTATTTTTTATTGTTGATAGCCTTTGTTTGTGTGGCGCTTTTTAACTTTTATGCTTTCAAAGGATTTTATATCTTATTGCCTTTAATCGCGTTTATACCGGTGTTCATACATTTGATGAAGGTATATAAAATTAAAAGACCGGAACTATTTGACCCTGAATTGAAGAAACTTGCCTTGAGTACCTTTTTTTTAGCGGTATTGCTTTACGTAAATTGTAATATTTTTTTGTAAATTTAGATTATAAACCTACTAAATACTACCCATTTTGGAACAACCAATTAAAATATTAATCGTTGAGGACAATGTAATTATTGCAGATGATATGCAATCCATGCTCGAAGAAATCGGGTATGAGATTGTAGATAATGTAATAGTTTACGAACAAGCGGAAGAAGTTCTTAAAAATCAGCATGTAGATTTGGTGCTGATTGATATTATCTTGGCTTCGGACAAAACGGGAATCGATTTAGGAAAGCATATTAGGGAGAATTACGACATTCCGTTCATCTTTGTTACTTCCAACTCAGACCGTGCTACGGTAGAAAATGCCAAAACTGTAAAACCAAATGGATATTTGGTAAAGCCATTTGAGCAGCAAGATTTATATACTTCTATTGAAATTGCATTATCCAATTTCACACGCTCAGGAAAAACAGCCGCTCCCGCACCGGAAACCAACGAAGATGTGCCAATGTCCAATACGGTTTTAAAAGACTCTATTTTCGTCAAGAAACAACATCTATACTACCGTATTCAGTTTAGTGATATCATGTTCATTAAGGCAGATAACGTTTATTTAGAAGTAAATACAATAGACAAGAAATTTTTGGTAAGGTCCCCCTTAAAGGATTATCTAGAAAAGTTGCCGCAAAATCAATTTTATAGGGCCCACAAATCCTACATTGTGAATGTGGACCATATAGATGCCATCAACTCCAAGGATATTATGATAAAAGATACCCTTATTCCTATTTCAAAAGATTTTAAAGAATTTATCATATCTGCGATGAATTCTTAATTAATATTTATTTAAAAAGTTTAAAAGGAGCCTTCAAGGCTCCTTTTTTTGATTTAACAATCTTCACAACAGTTTTTGTCACTTTCACAACATACTTTTTTGGTTTAAGCGGAGTCTGTATACTTTAGTATTATAATTAAGCAACAATAGTTGTCAATCTTTTAAATAATTTTTCATTTTCATATAGTGTTCTCTTAAAAGAGCCTGTTCTACGAACAAGGCTCTTTTTTATTTTGTTTTATTCCAATTTGTCGCTGTAATCTATTTTTGATACTGGTGTAAATAGCTATTTTACTTAGGTTGACAACAGAAAATGGTCATTACACAACAATGTAAAGTATTACTATAAGAACAAATGATACATTTGGATTTCTGGGGCAGATCTTATTCAAAGGTCATTTATTGTACATAATATTAGCATAGGACATTGTCAAGTATTTTCTTCTCCGGAAATAAGATGATTAGGCTTTAGTAGTCTTACTGTTTAAAAGAAATTTATCTTGCGGATAAATTATGTATTTCATCTTTTTATTTTTGTTGTTTGTTCAATAAGAAATGAGGAAATTAGTAGTGAACAATTAATGTTGAGCCAAAACAATCTTTACTATACAATGAATTTAAAGGGCAAAAAAAAATATTTGGTGGTATTAGGTATGCTACTTTCCTTTTTTTGCTCAGCTCAAGAAGCATCCTCTTCAGATGAAAGTATGTTCAATCAATTCCAAGAATTAAGTAGTACTGACGAAAAGCTCAATTTCTTTTTTAATGCGGAAGATCTTTATAGGGAAAATTCTACTTATGATTGGTTGGAACTAATAACCATTAATTTAAATGCGGCCATTAAGAATGATGACCAGGAAGACCTTAAGCGTTTTCAGCTTATGCAAGCCAGAATATTCTATGACCTTGGGGATTATGATAAAAGTCTTGCTATAAATAAGGAACTGTTCGAGCAGATAGACGACCTTGATATATACCTCTCCAGCAAGCTGTTGGATTTAATGGATGATAATTATGGTAAATTAGGTATGTATCCTGAGCAAATAGATACCAGAAAAAAACAAAGGGAACTTGGCATCATGGAAAGTGTGCCCTTTTACGATATCTACTCTAACTTGGGTATGTACCGCAGGGCCATGGATGATTACATAGCCTATGAGAAAAAGAATATTGAGGAGGATGACTATTTTGGCCAGGCAGAATATTATAACAATCTTGGAAATTTTCTGCGTTTGGATGGTTCAACCCCCACTGCATTGGGAAGGTATAAGAAAGCAAAAGGCTTTATAGATGTTTTCCTTGACAACGTAACCCGGAAAAAATCAAAAAAGGTACATGAAGAAGCAGAGTTGCTAAAAGGGGTAATAGAGGGCAATATTGGTAAATGTCATGTTGATTTAAAACAATATGAGGATGCCATACCTTATTTGGAAAAATCCATAAAAAGAATAAAAGAGAATACCACAAGGGGTTATTCTTCCGAGATTACAGAAAACAGCTTGGCAATTTCCGAATGCTTTCTTCAATTAAGAAACTATTCAAAAGCCACGGATTACTTGAGTGATGATTTAAGGACCTACACGACGGACAATCTTCTACAAAAGAACAGATTGTTGGCCATGTACTATGAAATGACCGAGGATTTCAAAAATTCCAATTATTACTTAAGAAAGAATATTAGGGTTAGGGATTCCATCAGTGAAAATGAATCGCAACTAAGACAGCAACAGCTTTCAACCGTAATGATCCAAGATCTTAAACTATCCCAAGACTTACTGGCAGAACAGAAATTGGCCTTGGAGAAGCAGAAGAACGAAAACTTGGCCATGGACAAGAGAAATAGTTTGGTTTTAATTTCCTTGCTATTTACACTGTTGGGCTTCGCCGGTTTGGTCTATGCCTACCTCAAGAGTATCAAAAACCAAAGACTGATTGCGGAACAAAAGTATATTATAGAAAACTCCCTTGTGGAAAAGGATTCCTTGCTAAAGGAAATTCACCATCGGGTAAAGAACAATTTGCAAATGGTTTCAAGCTTGCTGAGCCTACAAACCAAAAATACCCGTAGTAAAGCCGCTATAGAGGCATTGGAAGAAGGAAAAAGTAGGGTGAAGGCAATGGCATTGATACATCAAAAACTGTATCAAAACGAAGACCTTTCCGTGATTGAGATGCAAAGCTATATTGAAAGTTTGATCAATAGCGTACAATCGGTTTATAAAAAAGGTGGTCATAATATCAATATCACCGTAGATGCAGAAGGTGTAGAACTGGATATTGACCGAGCTATACCGTTTGGTCTTATGCTAAACGAATTGGTTTCCAATTCATTTAAGTATGCTTTTCCTCATGGGGATGAAAATGGAAAAATCTACATTCACATTAGAAAAACAGGGGATCAAGAAGGATTTTTCGAATATTCCGATAATGGTGTAGGGCTTCCTGTAGATACGGAGGAAAGAGCTAGTACCTCCATGGGAATACGCCTTATGAACCGACTTGCCAATCAATTACAGACCACTCTTAACATTGACAGAAACTTGGATGACGGAGTTCGCTATTGGTTCAATTTTAAGTAGGAAACCAAGCACTTTTAAATTTATACTACGTCTCATCTTCGTTCAAATTATGGCTACCTTTGCTTCTAATGGATGCCTATTTTAAAAAGTATATCTTAGATTTTAAACGACCCAGTGGTACTTCACGTGGGGTTTTAGAACAGAAAGAAACATTTCTTCTTATCATAAAAAACCAACAAAAATGGGGTGTTGGTGAGTGCGGCATTTTTAGAGGCCTAAGTATAGATGATGTGCCTGAGTATATGGAGAAGTTAGAGTGGGTTTGTCAAAACATCGAAAACGGCGAGTCATTTTTAATTGAGAATTTAGTGCAGTTTCCTAGCATTCAATTTGGTGTAGAACAAGCTTTTAGGTCGCTTTACTCAAAAAATCCATTTCATCTATTTGAATCGGATTTTTTAAATAGGGAACAACCTATTTCAATCAATGGTTTGATTTGGATGGGAGATGTGGCATTCATGAATGATCAAATTGCCCAGAAGATTGATGAGGGCTTCCGTTGTATTAAAATGAAAATTGGGGCCATCAATTTTAAGGAAGAGGTTGCAATTCTAGAAGCCATCCGTAAAGAATATTCAAAAGAAAGGATAGAACTTAGGGTAGATGCCAATGGGGCGTTCTCGCCAAAGGATGCTTTGGAAAAACTCCATATTCTCGCCCAATATCAATTACATTCCATTGAGCAGCCCATTAAAGCAGGGCAGAAAAAGCAAATGAGGGAGCTTTGTGAAAAAACGCCTCTGTCCATAGCTTTGGATGAAGAATTAATAGGAATATTCGGCGTAACAAAAAAGAAGGAATTATTACAAATGGTAAAGCCTCAATATGTCATTCTAAAACCAAGCCTGATTGGCGGGTTTAAAGGTTCACAAGAATGGATTGAATTGGCAAATAGTTTGAATATAGGATGGTGGGTAACCAGTGCATTAGAAAGCAATATAGGACTTAACGCGATTGCCCAATGGACCGCAACTTTAAACAATTCAATGCCTCAAGGTCTTGGTACCGGGGCCTTATTTACCAACAATATGGAAAGTCCGCTTGAGGTTTCTAATGGCGGACTATATTATGAACAGGATAAGACTTGGAATTATCAGCAAATAAATGATTTATGTATATAGAACAAGGGTATAAGGGCAATTTGGGGCTTTGGAAATACGCTTTCATACCATTGGGCTTTTTGGCGTTAATGGTATTTAATTATATATCCACAATTATGTCCCCAGTACCTGTGGAGGACTATATGCAACAATTAATAGATAAGTTAGGTAGCAATACCGTATTGGTCATTTTATTGGCTCCTTTGGTTGTTGGCCTTTTTTTGGTGTTGGGTTGGACTAAATTGGTACATGAACAATCGATCACTTCCCTTACCACCAGCAGGAAAGCAATAGATTGGAGACGTATATTTTTTGCATTTACGGTTTGGGGACTAATTACGGCAGGTATGACCTACGCTTATATTTTGTTTGCCCCGGAAAACTATGTTTTCAACTTTCAAATGAAACCCTTTTTGACTTTGGCAATTATTAGTCTTCTGTTGATTCCTTTACAGACCAGTTTTGAAGAGTATTTGTTCCGTGGTCATTTAATGCAGGGATTGGGAATTCTAGCTAAAAATAGATGGTTTCCTTTAGTGGTAACCTCCGTTTTGTTCGGGGTGTTGCACCTAGGAAATCCGGAAGTGAGCAAATTAGGGTACGGTATTATGGTCTATTATATTGGTACGGGATTCTTTTTAGGAATTCTAACTTTGATGGATGAAGGGTTGGAACTTGCTTTGGGGTTTCATGCCGCCAATAATTTGATAACCGCACTTTTGGTTACCGCAGATTGGACGGCTTTTCAAACGGAGTCTATTTACAGGGATATTTCGGAGCCATCCTTAAGCTGGGACGGATTCATCCCTGTCTTTGTCATCTTTCCCCTTTTGCTATATGTTTTTTCGGTTAAATATAAATGGACGGATTGGACCGGGAAATTATTCGGAAGGGTTTTGACCGAAGAAGAATTTAAATCCCTTCCGGAAAATGAGCAATAGTTTCAAGGAAATTCACCCTAGTTTTAGGCTTCAAGGAGAGCACTATACTAAAGAGCAACTAAGGGAAGTAGCTTATTCTTTGATTAAGGAAGGTGAAGATTTTGAGAAATCCATCGGGGATTTTTTAATTGACTGGTTGAACGATGCCGATTACTTAGTTGTGCAAACTTCGGGATCTACAGGTAAGCCTAAGAAAATTCAACTTCAAAAAGAGTACATGAAAAATTCAGCTGTGGTTACAGGTGAATTTTTCGGTCTAAAGCCAAAAGATACGGCCTTACTTTGTCTACCAGCCAGTTACATTGCAGGTAAAATGATGTTGGTGCGGTCCATGGTTTTAGGGCTTCATCTAGATTATATAAATCCAACAACGGAGGTATCATTAAAAGCTGATTCTGGCTATGATTTCGCGGCCATGGTTCCCTTACAGGTTGAAAACTCACTTTCTGAAATACATAAAATAAAATATTTAATAGTTGGAGGCGCAGCGGTTTCGGAGGAGTTGAAAGTAAAAATAGGCCTTACAGGTATACCGACCCAAATTTATGAAACCTACGGAATGACCGAAACAATTACCCATATTGCGGTTAAAAAAATCCATCCGAATGATAATATCCAAGAAAACTTCAAAGCTTTAAAGGGGGTAACGTTTAAGCAGGATGAAAGGTCTTGCCTCATTATCGAAGCCCAACAGGTAACAGATGAGCCAGTCTTGACCAATGATGTGGTGAACTTGGTCTCGGAAAAAGAGTTTAATTGGTTGGGGCGCTATGATAATGTAATCAATTCTGCAGGGGTAAAATTATTTCCAGAGCAAATTGAGGCTAAATTGGGTAAATTTTTATCTCAAAGATTTTTTGTTGCAGGTATTCCCGATCAAAAACTGGGACATAAACTTGTCCTAATTTTAGAGGGAGAGGGGCAAATAGTGGCTGTACGCGATAAAATAGCAAAGTCTCCAGAACTGGATACCTATGAGCGACCTAAAGATATCTACTTTGTAAAAACATTCATGGAAACAACTTCGGGTAAAATTCAAAGAAACAAAACCATGGAGTTGCTTCCAATCTAGATTTTAGGTTTGTATCACCCCTAAATTAAAGTCCTTTTCAATTGGGGCATGGTTAGCAGCTTCAATCCCCATAGAAATCCATTTTCTGGTTTCCAATGGGTTAATAATGGCATCGGTCCATAGTCTGGCAGCTGCATAGTAGGGAGATACTTGGTTGTCATACCTATCCTTTATTTTGTTAAAAAGCTCGGTTTCTTTTTCTAGGGTTATGGTTTCACCCTTCTTTTTTAAGGAAGCCTTTTCAATCTGAAGTAAAACCTTGGCGGCAGAATTCCCGCCCATAACTGCAAGCTCTGCACTAGGCCACGCCACAATAAGTCTGGGGTCATAAGCTTTCCCGCACATGGCATAATTTCCAGCACCGTAACTATTTCCAATTACAACGGTAAACTTTGGGACAACAGAATTGCTCACCGCATTTACCATTTTAGCACCATCCTTGATGATGCCCCCGTGTTCACTTTTACTCCCCACCATAAACCCGGTAACATCTTGTAGAAAAACCAAAGGGATTTTCTTTTGGTTGCAATTGGCTATGAAACGGGTGGCCTTATCGGCAGAATCGGAATAAATAACGCCCCCAAATTGCATTTCGCCTTTTTTGGTTTTTACTACCTTGCGTTGATTGGCCACAATACCTACAGCCCACCCGTCTATACGTGCATATCCGGTTAAAATGGTTTTTCCGTATCCTTCCTTGTATTCTTCAAATTCCGAGTCATCCACCAATCTTTTGATAATCTCTGTCATATCATATTGGTCCGTTCTGGATGCGGGTAAAAGACCAAATAGCTCGTTTTCATCTGCTTTTGGTTTCAAGGGCTTTTTACGGTTGTATCCTGCCAACTCAAAACCTCCCATTTTGTCCATGATGCTTTTAATTTTATCAAGAGCATCGGCATCGTTTTTTGCTTTATAATCGGTTACACCGCTAATTTCGCAATGGGTGGTAGCCCCACCAAGGGTTTCATTGTCTATATTTTCGCCAATGGCGGCTTTGACCAAATAACTTCCGGCCAAGAATATACTTCCGGTCTGGTCTACAATAAGAGCTTCATCGCTCATAATGGGCAAATAGGCGCCCCCGGCCACACAGCTACCCATTACTGCAGCAATTTGGGTAATTCCCATGCTACTCATAACCGCATTATTTCTAAAAATTCGCCCAAAATGCTCTTTATCCGGAAATATTTCGTCTTGTAAAGGAAGATACACCCCGGCACTGTCCACTAGATATATAATGGGCAACCTGTTTTCAATGGCAATTTCTTGGGCCCTAAGATTTTTCTTTCCGGTAATGGGGAACCAGGCACCTGCTTTTACGGTAGCGTCATTGGCCACTACCAGGCATTGTTTGCCAGAAACATATCCCATTTTAATGACCACTCCGCCAGAAGGGCATCCACCATGCTCTTCGTACATGCCATCTCCCACGAGGGCTCCTATTTCTATGCTATGGCTTTTATCATCCAATAAATAATCAATGCGTTCCCTAGCAGTCATTTTGCCTTGGGCATGCTGCTTTTCAATTCGTGATTTTCCCCCGCCCAATTTTACTGTGGATATTTTCCTTTTTAAGGCGGAAAGAAGTAATTTATTATGGTCCTCGTTTTTATTGAATTTTAAGTCCATATAGGTATGTATTCTTTTTTTATAGGTTAAAGATACGGACTAAAATTCATTACATTTGGTACAATCCATTAACGTAAAAAAAGGAATTAATGATTAGATGGGGTATTGTTGGTCCGGGTAGAATTGCACATAGTTTTGCCAAGGACCTAAAATTGGTTGAAGGAGGAAAACTTACCGGAGTGGCTTCTAGAAGTTTGGAGCGTGCCCAAGAATTTGCAAAGGAGTACGGGGCAGAACACAGTTTTGGTTCCTATGAAGAAATGTTTGAGAGTGATGAGGTAGACGTACTTTACATTGCAACACCACATACGTCACATTGTGAGCTTTCAATTGCCGCTATGGAGAAAGGAAAGCATGTTCTATGTGAAAAGCCCATGGGTATCAATTTAGCGGAAGTGGAGCAAATGGTTGACGCGGCAAAAAAGAACAAGGTTTTTCTTATGGAAGCGCTTTGGAGCCGCTTTAATCCGTCTATTCTCAAGGTAAAGGAAATGGTTGAAAAAGGAGATTTGGGTAAAATTGCTTATTTAAATGCCGATTTTGGTTTTTATGCCTTGGACAGGGATGCAAAGCATAGACTGTTAAATCCCGATTTAGCGGGAGGCTCTTTATTGGACATAGGTATTTATCCTATTTTTTTAGCATATCTCATCCTGGGCAAGCCTGAAACGATTATGGCTACCTCCAAATTCCATAGTACCGGGGTAGAGGCACAGACGGCCATGATATTTGATTACCCTTACGCGCAGGCGGTTTTAAGTAGCGGACTACGGTCTAAAATTTCAATGAAAGCCGAAATTGCCGGTAGCAAAGGGTCTGCTTATCTACATGAAAGATGGCATGAGACACAAGGCTACTCGGTAGAATTGAATGGAGAGCTGGAGGAAATAGATTTTCCAACAAAGGGAATTGGGTACTCCCACGAAATTGAAGAGGTACACCATTGTCTAAACTCAGGAAAATTAGAAAGCACAAATTGGAGTTTGGATAATAGTTTGGATTTGGCCAATCTTCTAAATGAAGTTCGTAAAATAACGGGAATTAGTTTTCCTGGGGAATAGAAAGACCCTCAAAATCCTTTGGAATGAGGTTTTACTGTAAAAATTACGATATTTGCAGTTACCTTTAATTGAAACCAAAAATTTATGGGAATGAATAAGAATACCGTTCTGGCTTGGGCCACCTTTATTATGATTGTTGTAGGAGTGGCTTTGATCGCTCTTGGCGCTTTTAGATATGATGAAGTGGCTGGTTGGGGCTTTGCCTCGGTCGGAATCGGTTTTTTCGCTATTGCTTGGGTGTTTAACGCGCTTAAGGGTAGAGTATAGCCTTACTTATCATAAAAATAAATCACAATTTAAAATTTAATAAACGCTTCAATGTCAGACGATAAGAAAGTTATCTTTTCAATGTCCGGGGTTACCAAAACCTATAAGAACGCCAATACCCCGGTCCTTAAAAATATCTATTTGAGCTTTTTCTATGGAGCTAAAATTGGTATTCTGGGTCTTAACGGATCGGGTAAATCTACCTTATTGAAAATTATAGGCGGTGTAGATAAAAATTACCAGGGCGATGTGGTTTTCTCCCCAGGTTACAAAGTAGGTTATCTGGAACAGGAGCCTCAATTGGACGAAGAAAAGACCGTTCTTGAGGTGGTAAAGGAGGGTGTGGCCGAAACCGTGGCCGTTTTGGATGAGTATAATAAAATAAATGACATGTTCGGTTTGCCCGAAGTCTATGAAGATGCGGACAAGATGCAGAAGCTCATGGACAAGCAAGCGGAACTTCAAGATAAAATTGATGCTTCCAATGCTTGGGAGCTTGATACCAAGTTAGAAATAGCAATGGATGCCTTGCGTACTCCAGAGCCCGACAAAAAAATTGGTGTTCTTTCCGGTGGGGAAAGAAGAAGGGTGGCGCTGTGCCGTTTGCTGTTACAAGAACCTGAAATTTTGTTGTTAGATGAGCCTACCAACCATTTGGATGCAGAGTCTGTACATTGGTTAGAGCATCATTTGGCCCAGTATAAGGGAACGGTTATCGCGGTAACGCACGACCGTTATTTTTTGGATAATGTAGCTGGTTGGATTCTTGAATTGGACCGAGGTGAAGGTATTCCGTGGAAAGGAAATTATTCTAGCTGGTTAGATCAAAAGGCCAAAAGATTGGAGCAGGAAAGCAAGAGTGCTTCAAAAAGACAAAAAACTTTGGAGCGTGAGCTTGAATGGGTACGTCAAGGACCAAAAGGTAGACAGACCAAGCAAAAGGCACGTCTAAAAAATTATGACAAGTTGATGAGCCAGGACCAAAAACAACTGGATGAAAAACTTGAAATCTATATTCCCAATGGTCCCCGTTTAGGAACCAATGTTTTGGAAGCGGAAGGAGTAAGCAAGGCTTATGGCGATAAGTTGCTATATGAAGATTTAAACTTTAAACTTCCTCAAGCAGGAATTGTTGGGGTAATTGGTCCTAACGGTGCTGGTAAGACAACTATCTTTAGAATGATAATGGGTGAGGAGCA
Source organism: Euzebyella saccharophila (assembly GCF_014855495.1). Taxonomy (GTDB): domain Bacteria; phylum Bacteroidota; class Bacteroidia; order Flavobacteriales; family Flavobacteriaceae; genus Euzebyella; species Euzebyella saccharophila. The sequence goes on from NZ_JACYFJ010000005.1 coordinate 302,062, forward strand.
ACCGGACAAAGGTAGTTTTACGGTAGGGGATACTGCTAAAATAGCTTACGTAGATCAAAGCCATAGCAATATAGACCCGGAAAAAACCATTTGGCAGAATTTCAGTGATGAACAGGAGTTGGTTTTGATGGGAGGTAGACAGGTCAATTCTAGGGCGTATTTAAGTAGGTTTAACTTTTCAGGGAGTGAGCAGAACAAAAAGGTGAACATGCTTTCCGGTGGGGAAAGAAATAGACTTCACTTGGCTATGACCTTAAAGGAAGAGGGCAATGTGTTGCTACTTGATGAGCCTACCAATGATTTGGATGTAAATACCCTAAGGGCGCTTGAAGAAGGTTTGGAAAACTTTGCGGGTTGTGCCGTAGTTATATCTCACGATAGATGGTTCTTAGATAGAATATGTACCCATATTTTAGCATTTGAAGGTGACTCCCAAGTATATTTCTTTGAAGGTTCCTTTTCCGATTATGAAGAGAACAAAAAGAAAAGGTTGGGCGGTGACATTATGCCAAAACGAATTAAGTACAAGAAACTTATCAGATAAAAAAAGCCGGGTTTGCCCGGCTTTTTTTATTTAATACGCCTCATTGGGGTACCAATCTAGCTGTACCACTTCAATTTCAGAATTTCCTTGGTTCACTAAGGTTTTAAATTTGGAAACATCGCTTACATCTGGGTTTCCTCTATAGTGGTAGGGATAAACCTTTTTGGGAGCAAATGCTAGTACTCCGTCGGCGGCACTTTCTGGTGTCATGGTGTAAGGTAGGTTCATGCACACAAAAGCAATGTCAATATCTTCAAGAGTACGCATTTCAGGAATGTCTTCCGTATCACCGGAGATATAGACCCGTTTTTCTCCCATACTAAGTACATAACCGTTGCCACGTCCTTTTTCGTGAAACTTTTTGGCTTCTTCCCGCAGATTGTACATAGGTATAGCTTTTATACTAATTCCGAATCGGTCTTTCGTATCTCCATTATGAAGAATATCTATTTGAGGGGTAAACATTTCCGGCATTTTATCCGCCGCGGCCTTGGGCATAATAATTTTTGCCTTTTCGGTATCCAGTGCTTCCAATGTTTCAACATTCAAATGGTCTCCATGTATATCTGTTACAAGAATAAGGTCAGGTTTTTTTTGACCTTCAAATGCCTGTGCACCACCAACAGGGTCTATATAAATGATGGTATTGCCCCATTCCAAAACTGCTGTAGCGTGTTCAATAGGAATGATTTTTAATTCCTTTTCAGGGCTTTCTTCCTTTGAGCTCACGGCCATTTCCTTAGATGTTTCAGCATTAGGGTCTTCTGTCTTTTTCTCTTCTTTACAACTAAATAGAATGACAAAAAATAGCAAGAGAGACACGTAGTTAGTTTTCATAATATCAAATTTATAGTGATGTTAAATGTACAGGTTTGAATACCCCTATAGCAACTTAAGTTCAAAAATACATACTTGAGTAAAGGATAGGGGCCATAAAAGCATAAAATTTGATGCATTACATTCATATCTAATAATATAGGATAAACTTTGGGTAGCTAGGCAAGATAATTGAATCACCGGATACCTGATAGGGTGCTGTTTTGTGTATATGCACCAAACCAATTGTTTTACTGGGATATCTATACGATTAAACTTTCATTTTTTTCAACTAAAAAATCTAAATAATAAATCTTAACGTATATAATATTGATACAAACAAATCAGAATCAAAAAGAAATTAATTTAAACGTTATGACTGAAACAAAAAGTAACAACGGATTGAAAGTGCTGGCAGGCCTTTTAGGTGTGGTCTTGTTAGGCGTTATCATCTATACGGTTAGTCTTTACCAAGAGAAGAAGAAGAACGAAGCTTCCTTGATGCAAGAAAAACAATTGGTAGTTGAAGACCTGAACAGTCTTAAATCCGAGTATGACAAAGCAATTTTGGAAAGCAATGCCACCAATGAGGAATTGGTAACGGCAAGGGACAATATTGCAAAATACATTGATTCCGTTAAAAGTATGAAAGCGGATATCTCTACTTTATCCCGCTACAGAAGACAAGTGAGTGTTCTTAAGCAGGAAAGAGAGCAGCTTTTAAAGCAAGTGGATTCCCTTACCAAAAGCAATACTTTAATTGCCATGCAAAGGGATAGTACGTACACTGAATTGGAAAAACAGACTATGTTCAATGATTCATTGGTTGTACAAAACACTCAATTGGCAGATGTTGTTGAAAAGGGTTCTGCATTAAATCTTTCAAAGTTTAATGTAGATGCGGTTAGAGAGCGAAACAGTGGAAAATTGGTTTCTACCTCTAGAGCCAAAAGAACCGATCAGTTCAAGATTTGCTTCACTGTTGCGGACAATGTTATTGCCGAAGCCGGTGATAGGGAATTCTTTATTGAAGTTTTAGATCCACAAGGTAATACTCTAGGTGAAAGCTATTCTAAATCCAATGATGAAGGTGCTTCCATAACATATAGCAAAGGAACTAGCTTCTACTACGAAAACAAGGCTTTGGATGTATGTGATTATATTAACAAGCCTGTAGGAGATTTCCAAGAAGGAAATTATATGGTGAATGTGTATGATGACAGATTGAAATTATTGGGTACTTCTAAGTTTACCCTTAAATAAGAAACACTATCCATTACATAATAAAAAGGGACAACCATTGCGGATTGTCCCTTTTTCTTTTTCTATAAGGTGGGTGATAATTCTTATTTTAAGCTTCCTACCATATCTTCGGGTTTTACCCATTCATCATATTCTTCTGCCGTAACATAACCAAGATTTATGGCCTCTTCCTTTAACGTGGTACCGTTGGCATGAGCGGTATTCGCAATTTCGGCAGCTTTGTAATATCCAATTTTGGTATTCAGTGCCGTAACCAGCATTAACGAATTGTTTAGCAATTGCTTGATTACTTGGTGATTGGGCTCAATACCCAAGGCGCAATTTTCATCAAAACTCACACAAGCGTCTCCTATCAACTGTGCGGACTGTAAAATGTTGGCGGCCATAACAGGCTTAAAAACGTTTAGTTCATAGTGGCCCTGGGTTCCTCCAACGGAAATGGCTACATCATTTCCAAGTACTTGGGCGCATACCATGGTAATGGCCTCACACTGGGTAGGGTTCACTTTACCCGGCATAATAGAACTACCAGGTTCGTTGGCAGGAATTACAATCTCCCCAATCCCTGAACGAGGTCCGGAAGCCATCATTCTAATGTCATTGGCAATTTTGTTTAAGGAAACGGCTAGTTGTTTTAGCGCTCCATGACTTTCTACAATAGCATCATGAGCAGCTAAGGCTTCAAATTTATTCTCCGCGGTAATAAATGGCAAATCGGTAAATTCAGCTATGTATTTAGCCACGAGAACATCGTAACCTTTTGGAGTATTCAATCCCGTACCTACGGCAGTTCCTCCCAATGCCAATTCACTTAGATGTGGCAGCGTGTTTTTTAGGGCCTTAAGTCCGTGTTCCAATTGGGAAACATACCCTGAAAATTCTTGGCCAAGGGTTAGGGGAGTGGCATCCATCAAATGGGTACGTCCAATTTTTACCACATCCTTAAAATCCTTGGCTTTTTGTGCTAACGTATTTTTTAGTTGTTCTACCCCGGGAATCGTTGTCTCTACAATTTTTTTGTAGGCAGCAATGTGCATACCTGTTGGGAAGGTGTCATTGGAAGATTGGGACTTGTTTACATCATCATTTGGTTGAATGGTCTTTTCACCTTCACCAATTTTTTTTCCGGCAATTTCATGGGCCCTATTGGCAATTACTTCATTGACATTCATGTTACTTTGAGTACCTGAACCTGTTTGCCAGATAACCAATGGAAATTGATCATCATGCTTACCTTCTAAAATTTCATCGCAAACTTGAGCAATTAAATCCCTTTTTTCCTTTGCAAGTACGTTAAGCTCATGATTGGTATAGGCAGCGGCCTTTTTTAGATAAGCAAAGCCGTAGACCACTTCCAACGGCATAGACGCAGGAGCTCCTATTTTAAAGTTGTTTCTGGAACGTTCTGTTTGTGCGCCCCAATATTTATCGGCAGGTACTTTTACCTCGCCCATGGTATCCTTTTCTATTCTAAAACTCATTATAATGTGCTATTTAATTGTAAATGGGTCATTAACAAAGGTAGGATATAGGCTTATTAAATCCATTTTAGATACGTAAAATTTTGTTTTTTCAAACTTTTCATATTTTTTTTCTTTTCCGTTTGCAATTTTCATCCATTCTCAAGTATCTTTGTGCATCAAAATGAATTAAATGGAATTTGATCAGTACCTCGGATTTATAGCATTCTTAACCATCTTGACCATAGGATTTTGGTTAATGATATTTTTATTGACTTTTGTAGTACCTTATTGGTTAGGTGGTAATATTATGGAATTGCTTAAGGAAAGAAGGGAAAAGAAAAAGGCACAAAGAAGCGCAAAGTAAGTGTTGTGTTTATAACGATAAACAAAAAGGGGGAAGTTTTAAACTTCCCCTTTTTTTTATTTAATTATATTTTTAGCCTTCCATTTCGTCATCATCCCCACCGTCATTACCATTGCCTCTTCCACGTCCATTACGTTCCTTGGGCTGATTGAATCTATAAATAAAGGATAACCTTACAGAGCGTTGCCTCCATTGAAACTCACTACGAGAGGTGAAAAATTCGGTTTCTGTATAAGATTGACGTTTGAAAGAATTTAGCAAATCGTTAACATTAAGAGAAATAGTTCCATTATCCTTAAGAATGTCCTTGCTAAAGGCTAGGTCAATTCTAAAAAGACCTTCGCTTTCAGTTTGGGAATTCTCACTTGGCCCCCTATAAAAGGCATTTGTTTGCCATTCTATTTTTTTTGGTAAGGTTACTTTTGAGCTAAACCGTGCAAACCAACTAGTATTGTTAGCACTATAGTCAATTCCATCATAAATTCCCTGTTTGTCAAACTTAAATATGTTGAAGCTGCTGTTTAGGCGTAACCATTTAGCTGGGTTATAAAGCACTCCAGCCTCTGCTCCATACCTGTTTTCTGTAGAAAGGTTGATAGGAAGAGTTCTAATGATATCAATTCCGTCCGTTGTAGTCTGACCCGTTTCTTGTTGTACACGTTCAAAACTATCGGTTTCTCTTTGATAGTAGATTGATGACGTTAGCGTTAACTTGTCCCATCTTTTTAAATAACCCAAGTCAAAAGTATTTGAGAAAGCGGGATTTAAATCTGGGTTACCTTGAAAGATATTCGTTCTACTAGAACGAGATGGGAAGGGGTTGATAAAAAATCCTCTTGGTCTATTTATCCGTCTATTATAACCCAACGAGATACTTTGCATGCCTTCCTCGTCCAATTCATAAATAAGATTAACCGTAGGGAATAGTCCTAAATATTTTTTGTCAAAATTTAACTCTACCTCTTCTCCAAGGTCTTCTTCTAATTGGCTCGTGTCATAATCTGATTCAATTTGACCTTTTAGCTGCGTGCTTTCCAGGCGAAGTCCTATTAAAAAGGAAAAGTCGCCAAACTTATTACCATATTGGGTATACAGTGCGTGTACATTTTCATCATAAGTAAATTTGTTGGTCAAGGCTTCATTGATGACCATTTGGCCAGTGGATTGATTTAAAGTATCCAACCTATAATCGGTTATACTTTCTTCTAAGGTTCCACGATAGCCGGCTTCAAATTGCGAATCGCCCAATGGTAAAACATAATCTGCCTGAAAAAGATATTCGTTTTCAATTTCATTTTCAAAGACTTCTTCTAATGCTAATAAGTTTGTAGAAGGAATGGTTTCACGTTCTTCAATATTGGTGTTTTTTATTTCATCTGAATTGGAATACTGAAAATCTGCTGTCAGCTTATGACCGTTATCATCAAAATTATTTACATAATTAAGCGATACTTGATAGCTCTCATCATCTTCATCCTCCAACTCTTCCCTAAATGTGTTGCTGCTTAGACTACCGGAAGTATAGCGTTCGTTGGTATTTTCGGTTTCGTCTTCATCTTGAGAATTGCGATAAAAAATACTGGCCGTAACTGACGATTGTTCGTTTAGAAAATATTCAAAACCAAGATTGGTGTTAAATGACTTACCAAGTCTATTATACTCCCTATCTTCTATTACCCGGTCAAAACTACCTGAAGTATAGGTGTTGTCAAAAAAGGCATTTCCCGGCGAATCTCTGTAACGATAACCGGTAGTATTAAAAATATTGAATTTGTCCGTTCTTAAATTAACATTGCCGGTAACGCCCGCACTTGTAGGGTGGCCAACATAGGAATTAATAGAACCGTTAAACCCAAGTGTTTTTTCCTTTTTAAGGACGATGTTTAAAATACCGGCCGTTCCCTCGGCATCATAGCGTGCGGAGGGGCTTGTAATTACTTCCACTTTTTCAATGGCATCAGCAGGTAATTGTTGCAGGGCATCCGTTGATCCAAAACCTGCTAAAGCTGAAGGTTTACCATTAATAAGAATTCTAACGTTTTCGTTACCTCTCAAACTAATAGCTCCTTCCACATCAACATTAACGGAGGGAACGTTATTCAAAGCATCACTAATGGTAGCGCCGCTAGTGGTAATGTCTTTCCCAATATTGTAAATTCTCTTATCTAGCCTAACTTCAACCGTAGTTTTTTCACCTACTACCTCTACACCTTCTAATTCTGAAGCCGCTATGTACAATGATAGCGTTCCAAGATTAACGGATTCGTTGAAGGTGGTTTGATTAATTTTATAGGTTTTGTAACCTATGTATTCTATGGATGCATTATACCTGCCCGGAGGGGTTTCTACGGAGAACTTACCTTCTATATCCGTAATACCGCCACTAACTTTTGTAGGGTCCTGAATGCTCTGGAGTACCAAAGTAGCATATTCCAGAGGTTGACCCGTTTCTTGGTCCAAAACCGTTCCTGAGATTGTAATGGGCTCTCTGCCTTGTCCTGGAGGTCTTTGGGGGCGTTGAGCGTAATTTTTAAAAGAGAGTAATACAAAGACGATCAGGAACAGTTTTTTCATTTTTGATTTTTAGGTTTTGTTTTTTTTGTCTTTTCGTTTTTTCTCCCGTTTCTTTTCTTTTCGTGTTTTTTGAATTCCTTTCTTTTGCATCTCTACAAAAGCTTCGTACTTATCCAATGGAAGCCCCGCTTTAAGTTCTTCATCTTGCGCTTTGGTAATTTTTTCCATGCCTTCACGCATTTGCTCCGGTGTTAGCTCCAAAATTTGCATTTCTATACGTTTTTGAACGTATTTCTTCAAAATGGAACTCAATACCGCAGACTCAAACTCATTTAAATCCAAGGCTTCTGTAATATTGGGCATTTCGCCATCAACAATTTGTTCTGCCGTTTTGGGCTCCGGTTCCTTTGGGGTATGCTCTACTTGAGGGATAGCATTGCGTTGCCTACCGTATCCATAGCCATATCCGCTTCCATAACCGTATCCGTACTGGGCCTGGATTTCTAATCCAAACACTACTAAAAAAATGAACGTAAGGGTAATTTTGATAAAGTTCTTCATGACTATATCGGTTTATAGGATTAAATAACTAAAATAAGGTTTAATCTAATTTGGTTAAACCTTTGTTAAAGGAACATAACAACAAATGTACCAATAATTTACAGCGCAAAAATTTTAATAATACTTCCGTTTTTTTTGGAAAAGGGCTTTAAGTTAGCAGCTTATTTTTTGAGAATTTCTTGAATTCTCTCCGTTGGTCTGCCAATAACCGCTTGATCACCTTTTATGATTATGGGTCTTTCAATTAACTTGGGATACGCAATCATGGCATCGAGAATATCCTCGTCCGAGAGCAATTTGCCCTTATACTTCTCTTTCCATATCGATTCGTTTTTACGAACCAACATTTCTGGAGTGATGGCCAAGCATCCCAAAATTTGTCTAAGCTCCTCTTTGGTAGGGACATTTTCCAAGTATTTAACTACTTCAAATTCCTCTCCTGAGTTTTCAACAACTCCTAGACCATCCCTTGATTTTTTACATCTGGGGTTATGATAAATTTTGATCATTGTTTAATTTCTTTTTATTCTTCCTCTTTTTGGCCCATCATCATTAAATAAGCCTTTAAGAATGCATCTATATCGCCATCCATAACCGAATCAACATTTCCGGTTTCTTGTGCGGTTCTCACATCCTTTACCAATTTATAGGGGTGCATCACGTAATTACGAATTTGGGACCCCCATTCAATTTTCATTTTTGAGGACTCAATTTCATTTCTGGCCTCCATTTTCTTTCTCAACTCAATTTCATATAATTGAGATTTAAGCATTTTCATGGCGGTAGCTCTATTGTCATGCTGACTTCTACTATCTGAACATGAAATTTGTATACCGGTAGGATGGTGAACCAATTGTACCTTGGTCTCTACCTTATTTACATTTTGGCCTCCCGCTCCACTTGATCTGGCGGTGGTAATGGTAATATCTGCAGGGTTTACGTCTATTTCTATGGTATCATCTACTAAAGGATAAACGTAGACCGAGGCAAAAGAGGTATGTCTCTTCGCGTTACTATCAAAAGGTGAAATTCGTACCAAACGGTGAACCCCATTTTCCCCTTTGAGCCATCCAAATGCAAAGTCGCCATCTATCTGTAAGGTAACCGTTTTAATACCGGCTACATCACCTTCTTGATAGTTTAATTCTTTTACCTTAAAGCCGCTTTTTTCTGCCCACATCATGTACATGCGCATAAGCATTGAAGCCCAATCACAGCTTTCCGTTCCGCCGGCCCCAGCAGTAATTTGTAGGACGGCCGGTAGCTCATCGCCTTCTTCGGACAACATGTTCTTAAACTCCAATTTCTCCAGGTGGTCTACCGCTTTTTCATACTGTGCCTTTACTTCCTCCTCCGAAATATCACCCTCTTGAAAGAAATCCAATAAAACCTCCAAATCACCAACAAGTGTTTTGGCTACATTAAAATCATCTACCCACTGCTTTTTGGACTGGATAAATTTCATGTGTGCCTGGGCCTCCTGCGGATTGTCCCAAAAGTCTGGAGCAAGGGTCTTTTCTTGCTCGTTTTCTATTTCTATAAGTTTAGCATCAACGTCAAAGATACCTCCTTAACGCACCAAGGCGATCCTGAAGTCCTTTAAAAAGGTCTGTAGTTACTATCATAAATTAAAATTTTCAGCAAAAATAACATACTTTTTTAGCATGCAGGATATTTATCAAAAAGTTTGAAAATTCAAAAAACAGAGAGTTTCTATTGTTGGGCACTCTCTACCTGTACCTTATATCTGGTGGCATTTTCTCCAGAAGTAAAAAGTACCCCTTTAATAGGTGGGCAGTCATTATAATCCCGTCCATGGGCCACCTTTATATAGTCTGTTGCCGCCAATATTCCGTTGCAAGGGTCAAATCCTACCCAACCGATGGTTGGGATAAAGCTTTCTACCCATGCGTGCATTTGCGAATCTCCAAAATAACCGTTTCCTTGATGTAAATAACCGGATACGTACCTAGTGGGTACCCCATTGGCCCTGCCTAGTGCACAGAATAAATGAGCAAAGTCTTGGCAAACACCTTTTTGTTTACTTATAACTTCGTCTAAAGTGGTGATGACAGATGTCTGATTTGTTTGAAACGTGAGATGCTCAAATAGAAAATTATTCAGATTTTGCAGATTTTGAAAGATAGATAGGTCTTTGCTGAAGGTGTAGGAGAACCTTTCATTTTTGATAAGGGTAGTAAGCTTGTTCGATTTCAAAAAAGATTGATGATCGGTTTTAAAATCCAGCCTATCAAGGATGTCAAAGCTGTCTGTAGGATTGCTCTCCGGAGTAAAATTAAAAGGATTGATATCCTCTTTCCATAATTTTAGCCGAACAGTAAAAGTAACCTTGGAAAACGTTTTGGAAGTTTTAATCCTCAATGTTTTAAAGCCAAAGCCATTGATAGAATACTCCTCTTTTTCCCATAGGGAATTTTCACAACTAATTGTTTCAATTTTTTGGGTATCATCTTCCAAAGGAATGACTAAAAACTGCCAATGAGCACCTGAAACCGGATTCTTGTAGCTATTTTCGCAGTAGTAAGTAATGTTATATTCCAACGACTTTATTTTAACTGAAAAAGTGTTGTAAGATAGGGAATACCAGTAATTTAATAGTTAAAAAATTCATTTTCCATTTCCTCACTAATGGCAACTAGGTTGGAAAGTATATCTTCTATAAAACCTTGGATGTCTTCTTCTATTTCCTTGATATACTTGTATTGATATTCTGCCCTTACCCGTCCTACTAAAAAGGAAGTGGACGTTTTATCATATTTTTTACTGGGGTCTAAAACCTTCACATGTTTACATACTTGGTTGAGACTGTTCATTACAGATCTTGGACAGTTAGGATTTAAAATAAGGAACTCCAAGGTTGAAATACTATTTGGGGTCTTCTTATAGAAACGCCGCATCATGTCATAGGATTCTGCACACTTAAGAAGGGTGGTCCATTCATAACTGTTACTAAACTTATCTCCGTAACTACCTTGCGCCATCAATGCATCTTGGTGTTTGGCATTGATCATGCGAATAATCTGGGTAGCCCGCTCAATATTAACGCCCAACATTATAATGGCGTAAATTTCATCATGTAATAGCGTTCCTCTCATTTTTCCCCGGAGAACCGCTGTCATTTCCGTGACATTTACCGTAAAATCATGTAAACTGCTGCGTACAAATAGGTCCGCATCGTAACTATTTACGTAGTGATAAAACTTATTGATAGCTTCGTACAGTTCCGTAGAGATTAAATCCCGTGCGCTGTTGGCATTTTCACGTGCATAACGCACATTACTTAAAATAGAAAATGGGTCATTGGGGTCCATTCCTATTTTATATAGAACCTCGCTTTCTACTAATTCCTTGGTATCGTCCTTTTCTGGACTTCCTACCATAAAAAGCATACTTCTTAAAACAAATTGTCTTGATTGGGACAATTGATGCGGTGCATCAAGGGAAGAAAAGTAATTGACATTCAAATATCTCGCAATATGTTCCGAACGTTCTATATAACGTCCCATCCAAAAAAGGTTATTAGCTACTCTTGCTAGCATAAAAATGTATTGAGTTTGTATTTTATATTCACTTTGAAAAGAGAGTTGAAAAGATTATGTTATTCTTTTAACACCCAGGTATCCTTGGACCCTCCGCCTTGAGAGGAGTTTACTATTAAATTGCCTCTTTTAAGGGCCACCCTAGTTAAACCGCCTTTAAGTACAAATTCTTTGTCCTTGCCAAGGATGGTAAAGGTTCTCAAATCAACATGACGTTGCTCAAACGATTCCGAATCGTCAATGTACGTAGGGTGCACCGAAAGTGACATAATGGGTTGTGCCACATACTTCCTAGGTTCTGCCTTAACCTCTGCTTTTACTTTTTCTATCTGTTCTTTACTTAATCTGTTTCCAATGGAAATGCCGTATCCTCCGGCCTCATCTACTGGTTTGATGACCAATTCGCTAATATTTTCCAACACATATTTAAGTTCATCTGGCTTGCTACAATGATAGGTATGTACATTATTCAAAATAGGTTCCTCGTCCAAATAATACTTGATGATATCAGGCATATAGGTATAAATGGCCTTATCATCTGCTACTCCGGTTCCAGGAGCATTGGCCAAGGTGACATTGCCTTTTTTATAAGCAGCAAAAAGCCCGGGAACACCCAAAGCAGAATCCGGTTTAAATTCCAGTGGGTCAATAAAGGCATCATCAACCCTTCTATAAATAACGTCTACCCGCTCTGGACCCCTTGTAGTTTTCATGTAAACAAAATCGTTTTCCACAAACAAATCTCTACCTTCTACCAATTCTACTCCCATGGTTTTGGCTAGATAGCTATGTTCATAAAATGCCGAGTTATACATACCTGGAGTGAGTACCACTACATTTGGAATATCTATGCCATTTGGTTTTACGGTTTCTAAAAGATCCAAAAGATTCTCGGCATAATTGGTTACGGTGTGTGTGTTGTAATGATTGAATACTCCAAAAAGTGCCCTTTTAAGTGCTGTCCTATTACAAATTACATAGCTTACGCCAGAGGGACACCTAATATTGTCTTCCAAAACATAATATTTGCCATCATTATGTTTTATAATGTCCGTTCCGGAAATATGGTTGTATATTTTTCCAGGTGGGTCTAAACCGATCATTTGGTCCAAGTAATTGGCAGAAGAACTGATTAGGTCCAGTGGTACCACACCTTGTTTGATAATTTTCTGTTCATGATAAATATCCCAAAGGAATAAGTTAAGTGCTCTGGAGCGTTGAATGGCTCCACGCTCTATGATGTCCCACTCATTGGGATCGATAATGCGTGGGAACAAATCAAACGGGAAGATTTTTTCAGTGGACTCCTTTTCTCCATATACTTGAAAAGTAATGCCTTGGTTGAAAAACGACGATTTGGCCTTATCGTTCAAATGAACATATTCCTTTATGGAATGGCCCCCGTAAAGCTCAAAGAGTCTGGAATAGATATCCTTGATTTCCCCTTTATTATTAAAAATTTCATCATAAAGAACTGGGTCTCTTTGGTACGATGAAAATATCTGATTTTGAATTTTACCCATGTTAAAATCTTTTCCTTTAAAATACTGGTTTTCAACTTAAAAAAAGGAATCAATTCGATAATAATATTAGCACAAAATCATCTTATCGTAAAATTTTGGGGATATTTTTAATACTTTCTCTACGTAACAAAAATCAATACCTTTTCTATTGAATGGGTAATTTACTTTCTTTGTCTACATTCAATTTTTTCTCTATTTATGACTATAAATCTAATAAGTGATACGGTTACGAAACCAACCGATGATATGTTGGAAACTATGATGCAGGCAACGGTGGGCGATGATGTCTTTAAAGAAGACCCAACTGTTAATGCCTTGGAACATAAAGTTGCGGATATGTTTCAAAAGGAACGTGCTCTTTTTTTTCCTTCCGGTACAATGGCCAACCAAACTGCCATTAAATTACATACCCAACCTGGGGAACAATTGATCTGCGATAAATATGCCCATGTGTTTAATTATGAGGGTGGGGGAGTGAGTTTCAATAGTGGGGTTTCCTGTAGGTTGGTTGATGGGGATAGAGGTATGATGACCGCCCTTCAAGTTGAGGAAGCTATAAATCCACCTGATTTTTATCACAGCCCTTTAACGTCCTTGGTTTGTATTGAAAATACCACGAATAAAGGTGGCGGGGCTTGTTGGAATCTTGAAGAACTAAAAAGAATCAAGAAGGTTTGTTCTAAAAACAAATTAGCTTACCATCTGGATGGGGCCCGTCTTTGGAACGCGTTAGTGGCAAAGGGAGAGGAGCCCCGGCAATACGGGGAACTATTTGATACTATAAGCGTTTGTTTGAGCAAAGGTCTTGGTTGCCCGGTGGGTTCCGTTTTGGTAGGTAGCAACGAGTTGATGGAAAAGGCACTCCGAGTTCGCAAAATCTTTGGTGGAGGAATGAGGCAAGCCGGTTATTTGGCCGCTGCCGGTATCTATGCTCTGGACAATCATATAAACCGATTGGCGGAAGATCATTCTAAGGCGAAAGAAATTGGTAAAACACTACAAAATCTAACCTTTGTAAAACAGGTTGAGCCCATTGAGACCAATATCGTTATTTTTCAAGTAAACGAAAATTTAATTTCGGAACAAAGCTTAGTTCAAAAACTGAAGCAGCATGATGTTCATTTTATAAGTATGGGTCAAGGAAAATTGCGTATGGTTACGCACTTGGATTACACACAAGATATGCACGAAAAACTATTGGATACTTTAAATAAGCTTTAAACGGCCTTCTTTTTTAAGCTCTTCAATTCTATTGATAAGGTTTTTAATGCCGTTTTCCATACCCATTTCCGAATCGTACAACTGACTTTGTCCAATAACGCTTCCGTAATCTTCCTTCAGGAGAAACAGAAACTGTCCGGAGTGATTGGTCTTTCTTTCAATATTATTTCTGGAAAATTGAAGGGAAGCTATGTTTCGAAAGACCTGTTTCACAGCCTTTTCGTCATCAAATTCAGAACCATGCAATAGTACTTGCCCACTTTTTGCCCGAATCGTAAAAGAATAATGATTTTGAGTTTTACTTACTATTTCTATCACCTGCAGTTTTTGGTAAAAGATACAAAATAAAGGCCGAAAGTATTGGGGAATATTTCGGCCTTTTTACTCCTTTTTTTTCGTGTCGTAAATTATCAACACTCAAAAATGTTATTTTCCAAATAGGGAATCCATGCCAGGAATATTGGGCATTCCTTCCTTGGCTACAGCTCCCAATTCCGTTTCATTTACCTGAGTGGCTTTTTCAATGGCCTTGTTAAGGGTCAATACCAAGTAATCTTCCAGTTGTTCTTTATCCTCAAGTAAGCTGTCATCTATTTTTACTTCTTTTACTTGCCTGTTGGCAGAAATAGTAACCTGCAAAAGGTTGTCTGAACTGCTTTCTTGAAGATAAACAGTGTCCAGCCTCTTCTTGGTAGCCTCTACCTTTTCTTGGGTCTCCTTAAGTTTACCCATCATTCCCATCATATCTCCGAACATAATTTTTATTTTAAGAGTTTACGGATTCAAAATTACTAAATTGTGCTCATTGTCAATAATAAACGTACGCTATGCAAATGAAAAATCTATGTTTTGTAATTGTATGTCTTACATTTGCCCTCCCAATTCAAAGTCAATTAAAAAAGATGAACCCAACTACCGTTCCAGTAGCAAAGAAAATACCACATCAATTAGAAAAACATGGCGATATTAGGGTAGACCCTTATTATTGGATGAATGAACGAGAAAATCCGGAAGTGGTAAACTATCTAAATTCGGAGAACGATTACTATAATTCCTTAACGGCCCATACCAAGCAATTCCAAGAAGACTTATTTACGGAAATGCGGGCAAGAATAAAGGAGGATGACGAGTCGGTACCCTATAAAAAGAACGGTTATTGGTACATAACCAGATATGAAAAAGGAAAGGAATATCCAATTTACAGTCGAAAGAAGGAAAGTCTTGATGCAGAGGAAGAAATAATGTTCGATGCCAATGAGATGGCAGAAGGACATGATTTTTTTAATATTGGCGGAATAGCCATTAGCCCTGACAATAAATTGGCTGCTTTTGGAGTGGATACTGTTTCTAGAAGACAATATTATATTCAGATAAAAAACCTTGAAACAGGCGAGATTTATTCGGACAAAATTGCCAATACAACAGGTGGTGCTGTTTGGGCGAACGATAACAAAACCCTGTTTTATACAAAAAAGGATCCGGTTACCCTACGGTCAGACAAAATCCTCAAACATAAGCTTGCTACCAGTGAAGACCAAGATCAGGAAGTTTTTCATGAAAAAGATGAAACCTTTGGTACTTATGTTTACAAATCCAAATCTAAAAAATATATCATCATAGGTTCCTACAGTACGCTAACCTCTGAATTTCAAACTTTACTGGCAGACGAACCGGACGGGGAATTAAAGATGTTTTCTCCAAGGGAAAGAGGGGTGGAATACGGAATAGCACATTATGGCGATAGTTTCTTTGTACACACCAATAAAGATGGCGCTACCAACTTTAAAATGATGAAAGTTGGAGAAGACCAAACATCTTCCGATAATTGGAAGGAGTTCATTCCCCATAGGAAGGATGTTCTATTAGAGGACTTGGATATTTTTAAGGACTATTATGTTTTGTCCGAAAGGGAAAATGGCCTTAATACCATCAAAGTGGTGCGATGGGATGGTTCTGATAGTTATTATTTACCCTTTGAAAACGAAACGTATACTGCTTCGGTTGGTAGAAATCCGGATTTTGATTCGGAGATTTTAAGATATTCATACAATTCCATGGCCACACCGAGTTCTGTCATCGATTTTAATATGCGTACCAAGGCAAAAGATATTAAGAAGGAACAGGAGGTTTTAGGTGGTACATTTGATAAGGACAATTATATAGAAAAAAGAATTTGGGCTACAGCAAGGGATGGAGTAAAGGTGCCAATGTCCATGGTGTACCACAAAGAAACACAGCTTTCTCCAGAAACGCCTATACTACAATATGCCTACGGATCTTATGGCTACACCATAGATCCTTATTTTTCTACCATAAGACTTAGCTTATTGGATAGGGGCTTTGTATATATTATTGCCCATATAAGGGGAGGTCAATATTTAGGTAGACAGTGGTACGAAGATGGAAAGCTTCTTAAAAAGAAAAATACCTTTACAGATTTTGTAGATTGTTCCCAATATTTGATTGATGAGGGGTATACCAGCCCAATACACCTGTACGCCATGGGTGGTTCTGCAGGCGGATTATTAATGGGGGCAGTCATAAACATGGCGCCTGAACTTTACAATGGGATAATTGCTTCCGTTCCTTTTGTTGACGTGGTTACCACGATGTTAGATGATTCAATTCCCCTAACAACGGGAGAATACGATGAATGGGGCAATCCTAATGAAAAAGAGTATTACGATTATATGTTGTCCTATTCACCGTATGATCAAGTAACCGCTCAAGATTATCCAAATATGTTAGTCACCACGGGCTTCCATGATTCCCAAGTGCAGTATTTTGAACCTGCCAAATGGGTAGCTAGACTACGGGAATTAAAAACCAATGACAAGCAACTGTACTTTGATATAAATATGGATGCAGGCCATGGCGGTGCTTCAGGTAGGTTTGAGGCATTAAAAGAAGTAGCTAAGGAATATGCATTTTTATTGGATTTGGAAGGGAAAATCGACTAATCGAAAAAAAATAGTAATTTTGCCGTAAGGAATATGCGTTAATTTCAAAACTTTCGCGTACACCAAAACTAGACAATCCTTTATGGAACAAAAGATCAAGGCTTACAACAATCTTTTAGAACTCGTAGGCAATACCCCCCTGGTAAAGCTCAATAAAATCACTCAAAACTTTAATGGTAATTATTTTGCTAAGGTAGAGTCCTTTAATCCTGGGCACTCTTCCAAGGATCGTATTGCCATGCATATTATTGAGCAAGCTGAGGAGAAGGGCATTTTAACGCCAGGCAGTACAATAATAGAGACCACTTCTGGTAATACTGGTTTTAGTATAGCCATGGTGAGCATCATTAAGGGCTACAAGTGCATTTTAGCCGTAAGTTCTAAATCCAGTAAGGACAAGATTGACATGCTACGCTCTATGGGCGCTACGGTTTATGTTTGTCCGGCCCACGTAAGTGCAGATGACCCAAGGTCATATTATGAAGTAGCAAAGAGATTGCATCAAGAAACAAAGGGCTCCATCTATATCAATCAATACTTTAATGAATTGAATATGGATGCGCATTACGCCTCTACTGGACCTGAGATTTGGGAACAGACCGGTGGACAAATCACTCATTTGGTAGCCTGTAGCGGAACTGGCGGTACAATTTCAGGAACTTCCAGGTATTTAAAAGAACAAAATCCGAATATTAAGATTATAGGTGTAGACGCCTATGGTTCTGTTTTAAAGAAGTATCATGAAACCCGGGAGTTTGATAGAAATGAAATCTACCCTTACAGAATAGAAGGTTTGGGTAAAAATTTGATTCCGGCGGCTACGGACTTTGATATAATTGACGAGTTTATAAAAGTTACGGATTCCGAGAGCGCCCATACGGCAAGGGAAATTGCAAGAACTGAAGGGATTTTTGCAGGTTATACCAGCGGTGCGGTCATGCAGGCCATAAAGCAGTTAAATGAAGAGGGCAGGTTTAAGAAATCAGACAATGTAGTTGTAATTTTTCCGGATCACGGTTCACGCTATATGAGTAAAGTTTATAGTGACCAGTGGATGGAGGACCAAGGTTTTTTTGATACGGAGTCCGTTCCAGATGGACAGAAAATACAATATGTAAAGGAATAAACTAAACGTTTTAATTTATAATCATAGCAACACCATTTGGTCGTTGCTTTTTTGTAGCCCTAATTTCTATGATTTTCGTGCTGAAAACCATACTTTTGCAGGCAGAATTTAATCGAAACGAATGCGAGATTTATTTGACAGAATTTTAGAGAACAAAGGTCCTTTGGGAAAATGGGCCTCACAGGCGGAAGGCTATTTCGTTTTTCCTAAACTTGAAGGTCCTATTTCCAATAGAATGAAGTTTCAGGGAAAGGATGTAATTACGTGGAGTATTAATGATTATCTAGGTCTTGCCAACTTACCGGAAGTTAAGAAAATAGATGGTGAAGCAGCTGCGGAATACGGTGCGGCGTATCCTATGGGTGCCCGTATGATGAGTGGCCATACAGATTACCACGAGCAGTTGCAAGATGAATTGGCTGACTTTGTTCAAAAAGAATCTGCTTATCTTTTAAATTTTGGTTATCAAGGAATGGTTTCTACCATTGATGCTTTGGTTTCAAAAGATGATATTATCGTTTATGACGTAGATTCCCATGCATGTATTATTGATGGTGTTCGCCTTCATATGGGAAAACGTTTTACGTTTAAACATAATGATATTCAAAGCCTTGAAAAAAACCTTGAGAGAGCCACTAAAATGGCAGAGCAAACAGGTGGAGGTATTTTGGTTATATCCGAAGGTGTTTTTGGAATGAGAGGGGAGCAGGGAAAACTTAAGGAAATAGTTGAGCTTAAGAAAAAATTCAAGTTCCGTCTGTTTGTTGATGACGCCCATGGTTTTGGTACCTTAGGTAAAACAGGAGCTGGAGCAGGGGAAGAGCAAGGGGTTCAAGATGAAATTGATGTTTATTTTGCCACATTTGCCAAGTCTATGGCCAGCATTGGTGCCTTTATTGCTGCGGATAAAGAAATCATTGATTATTTAAAGTACAATTTGCGTTCTCAGATGTTCGCAAAGTCCCTCCCAATGATTTATGTGAAAGGTGCGCTTAAGCGATTGGATATGCTAAGGACTATGCCAGAACTAAAAGCTAAGTTGTGGGAGAACGTGAATGCCTTGCAAAACGGATTAACAAGTAGAGGATTCAATATTGGTGATACCAATAGTTGTGTTACCCCTGTTTACTTAAACGGTAGTATTCCCGAAGCAATGGCCTTGGTAAAGGATTTAAGGGAAAATCATGGAATTTTCTGTTCCATTGTAGTATATCCGGTAATACCAAAAGGATTGATTCTATTAAGAATGATTCCAACGGCTACCCACACTATGGAAGATATTGAAGCCACTTTAGAGGCGTTTTCTGCCATACGAGAAAGGTTGACCAATGGTACGTATAAAAAACTTTCAGCAGCTGTTGCCGCCGCAATGGGGGAGTAGTTTAGAAAATTTATATAAGCTAAAAAAACGCCCCGCGGTTTGCGGGGCGCTTTTTTGTTATACTCTACTAGCGTTTATTAGGTCATTCCAAATTTTAATGGATTGTAGTTGACCGTCTAAGGGCAATCCATCTCTATTATTATAGAACTCGATAAAGGTCTCTTTAAGAGTTTGATTATCTGTTAAGTTGAGTTCTAATTTCTCTATGACCACATCCCTTGATTTATTCTTTCTGATGATGTGGTCTGATTGAACCACTTTAGAAGAAGAATATTCATTAAGAAAAACTGTATTTTCAACCAATGAACGGTCTTTTTCTTTGACAACGTACAAGTAGTTGTAATGAAGGTCTGTACCAAGTGCAAAGTCTACAAAAAATTCGTGCTTTCCCAAAGAAGTATGAGTATCCGTAGCCATTTTTGTCAAGCTCTTTTTAAGAGCTTGTTGTTTTTTGTTTTTGCTCATGTAAATAAATACGAAAGGCATCATACATAAGCTTATTAATATCGCACCCACGTATAAGGTGCCAACATCTAATTTCATTATTTTAAATTTTAGGTATTAGTAATTTGCTTCCCGAAGCGAACGAGTAGCCAATATTTGATTTTTAATAAAATCTACCTAATTATAAAAAATGATGAAATGGAAAGGCAATATCAAACGAGCTAAGCCTTAGAACTAAATTATTGGAAATAAGGAAATAATGGGTAGCTAAGGCCCTATACCAAACTTCTTTTGCAATAGATATACCTTCGCCCTTAGTAAAAAAAGAATCGTTGTGAGCCAACAGAAAAGGAACGCTACTGTTTTGTGTTAATTTTGGAAATTCAATGGCTTCCGAAAGTTGCTTTTCCGCCTTAGTAAAATTGTATACTTTATCTGGGGTATCGGTAAAGATGGATGCATTGGTATTCCATGAAGGAACTCCCCAATAACAGCCTAAACTGTAAATGAGCGCAAGTAAGAAACCCGAAAAGTTAGGTTTATTCTTATCCATGCTCAAAGGTATACACGATTACGTATTTATAAACGCAATTGGTACTTTTTTAATAAAACTTTAGAGAGTTAGATTTTCAAGGTTTCATTTACCTCGTCAAAAACTTCGGCCTTGTCCGCTAAAACGACCAAGGTGTCTTCTGCCATTATTTTGGTAGAACCATTGGGCGTTATGTAATTATTATCCCTTATTATCATGGCGATAATCGCATTTTTAGGGAAACCCAACTCCACAATTTCTTTATCTACGGCAAAGCAATGCTGTGTAACACCAATTTCTTTCATGAGCGCCTTAGGGTTCTCCGTTAGCAAAAGATCTGTGGCGGTCAATTTTTTTGCTTTTTCAGGAAGTGCTACATGCAGCCATTTAGCAAACAAAGAGAGGGTAGTTCCTTGAACCAAAACCGAGGTAACGGAAATAAAAAATACAATGTTGAATATCATATTGGCTTTCTCCACACCTGCCAAAAGGGGATAAGTGGCAAAAACTATAGGTACTGCGCCGCGCAAACCAACCCAAGAAATGTATAATCTTCTTCGCATTTTCATTTTGAAGAAAATAAGGCTTATGAATACTCCTACCGGCCTGGCTATTAAAATCAGGAAGAGGGCAGTAAGCAGACCAATACCCACAATCGGAATTATTTCTGAAGGGAACACGAGCAGACCAAGTGTTAAAAAGAGGACTATTTGCATGAGCCAGGCAAGTCCGTCAAAAACCTTCAAAATGGTCTTTTTGTGTATAATGTCTTGGTTTCCTAAGTATACGGCACAAATATAAATAGCCAAAAAGCCGTTACCTCCAATAGCATCGGTTGCCGAAAACGTTATGAACATTAGGGAAATGACCAAAACGGGGTATAAACCTTCAAAATCTAGCTTTATTTTATTGATAATGTATTTACTGATCTTACCAAAAAGAAAACCTGCGGCACCCCCCAAAATCATTTGCTGTAAAAACATGGGCAGTATGCTCCAAGCACTTTGGTCTTGATTGACTACCAAGGTCAAAAAAGCCAAAGTAAGTACATAGGCCATTGGGTCATTACTACCACTTTCTAACTCCAACGTGGGGCGTAAATTTGTTTTGAGGGCCAAACTACGGGATCGTAAAATTGAGAATACGGCAGCAGCATCGGTTGAAGAAACTATGGAACCCAATAGCATACTCTCGTAAATGGTAAAATCCGTAATAAAATATACAAAAGTTCCTAATGATAATGCCGTTAGAAGTACTCCTAATGTAGAAAGGGCTATTCCTTCCTTAAGTACCGGTTTGATGGAATTCCAGTTGGTGTCCAATCCCCCGGAAAATAGAATAAAGTTCAAGGAAACCAATCCTATAAACTGGGCAGTTTTGGGGTCATTGAATTGTATTCCCCCAATTCCCTCCGATCCTGCCAACATTCCAATACCCAAGAAGAACAACAAAATGGGAACCCCAAATTTATAGGATGTCTTACCGGCAATAATACTTATAAGAAGTAATAATGAACCAACTAAAACAATATTCTCAATGGTCAGATTCATAAATAAATTCTATAGTAGCTTCTTATAGGTACACCTACGCTTGTAAATAACCGGGTCAAAATGTTTCCACATTTGTCTAATGGCTATATTATCTTCAAGTTCCGGGGTTCTATAACACATATCAATTCCTTTTTTTTGAAAGGTCTTGTAGTATTCGTTAAAGATTATGGCTGTAACACCTTTATTTTGGTACTCCGGATGGATGCCTATTAAATAGAAAAAAACATCCTTGCTCGTTCTTTTTGCTTTTAATAGATGTAAAAAACCAAATGGAAATAGTTTGCCCTTCGCTTTTTGAAGAGCTCTAGAAAAGGAAGGCATCACAATGGCAAAAGCAACCAAGTCATCATTTTTATCAACAATGAACTTAATATATTCAGGGTTGATAAAGGAAATATATTTCTTTTTAAAATATGCTTTTTGCTCTTCGGTTATAGGGACAAACGAGGAAAGCTTGGAATAGGTCTGGTTAAAAAGGTCAAACATCTTATCAGCCAAGGGCAACACCTCCTCTGTCTTGTTAAAATTGATTTCCCTTAGGCCAAAGCGTCTTTTTACAATATTGTTCAATTTGGTAAATAGGGCAGGATCTGCATTGCTAGTAGGAAATTTATTTTCTACGTACCCTTTCTCTTTGGTCAAGCCCCACTTTTCATAGTGCTGGGGATAATATGGGAAATTATACCATGTGACCATGCTGCCAATGTGGTCAAACCCCTCTGTTAGCACACCAACCTTGTCCAAATTGTTAAACCCAACAGGACCTTCCATAAATTCGAGCCCGTTATTTTTTCCTATTTCCAAAACCTTGTCAAACAATACCTGGCTTACCTCAAAATCATCGGTAAAATCCAACCAGCCAAATCGCATTTTTTTTACGTTTTGTTCGCCCACTTCAAGGTGGTTGATAATAGCGGCAACCCTACCTACCAATTCATTGTTTTTATAAGCTAAAAAAAATTGCGCCTGGGCATTCTTAAAGGCCGGGTTTTTGTCCTTGTCAAAGGTTTCCAGTTCATCGTATATGATGGGGGGAACCCAATACGGAGAGTCTTTGTATAGGGCAAAGGGGAACTTTACGAATGTTTTAAGTTCGTCTTTTGAAACCACCTCCTTTATGGAAACCATACCTAATTGTTTGAAGCATCAATATTAGGCATAATTGAAACGAGAATAAAATTCTAAAGTCTATTTATAAGCCTTAAATAGTGAAGAAGATGTTAAAAATCGATGGCTCCATTACCACTCTTTTTTTCTTTTTTTCGCTGCTGTCTCAATTGCTTTTTGCTAGGGCCTAAATCTATGTCTTCTGCGCCGTTGCCCTCATTTTTTTTGCGCTCTTTTCGCTTTTTCTTCATATTGTTCTTCTTAATGGCACCGCCATTTTCATTTGCCTTTTGGTCATCGATGGCTTTGAGCTTATCTTTATGGAAGTCAAATCTATAGGAACCACCGGCAGTAACGAATATTCTTGAGGGCGTATCCTTAAAACTCGCTCCCAAATTAAAATCTATTTGAAGATTGTCTGTTAACAAATGCGCAATTCCACCCCGGATCAACAAATCAGAATATCTATCACTATCAATTCCCTGATGTTCCACAAAGGCACTCCATTTTGGATTTCGAAACGCATGGGAGAGTGAAATCAAATAGCTCATTTCTGGAAAATCTGTGGTGATCCGGTCATATGCAAAGTTGGTAATGAGTACAAAACGGGGCGTTAACCTACTTTGGGTGGCAATCATACCTCTATAACTAACCGTTGGGTCACCCACGTAAAACGGATTACCCACCAAATTAAATGTGGCTCCACCGTATAAGGCTACGGAAGGAATCAAGTTTTTTAATTGGAAAACATTGTTCGCCCTCCAACTATATAGATTGGGTTTGTTTCTTTCTTCGGATTTATAGCGGTCGTAAAGTAAGTATTTCAAGCCTACTCGGTTTCTTGAAAAATCACTTAGCTTGTTGGAAGTATCCAACTCTGTAAAAGTGATGTTCTGACCTTGATAAGTTCCTTCGTACGTAATTTCCAAACTTTCAAAAAGCAGCCCGTATCTCAAGGCAAAATCTGCACCCCAAATATTACTTTGGGTATTTAACAGGGTATGGTCGTTTTGTTCAAAGAAGACGCCCGTCTCCACTTGAAGGACATTTCTGCCTACGGCATAAGCACTTACTGAAAGCCCTGGCCTGTTGCTGTTGATTACATCTGTATATTGAGAAAACCCCAAGATGGGAAGTAAAAGGATTATAATATTGAATAAGTGCTTCATTTCAGTTGTTTTGACCCTGCTAAGAAAAAGAAAATAGTCATTTTGGGTATGGCTTCATTCCTTACAAATCCCATTGCTTATGGGGGTTAGGTTACTTTTTCGGAAAAATGAACCAAAGCTATTTAGCTTAATTTTAGCAGTTGTATCCTGCTATTACAACGTGAGAATCGTATTTTTGATATAATTATTGTACGAAATATGGCTTTTTTAAAAACAATCCTGGTTATCTTATTGATTTACTATCTCATAAAGATTTTAGCCAAGATGTTTGCGCCCAAAATATTCGGGTATGCAGCTAGAAAAACAGAACAGCATTTTAAGGAAAAATTCGGTGAGTTCGCACAACAGCAAAATCAGCCAGAGGAACGGGTAGGCGAGGTAATCATAGATAAAAAACCTTCACATAAAAAATCATCTTCCAAACAAGTAGGGGATTATATCGATTTTGAAGAAGTGGATTAAGGAGCTCTTATTATAGAGTTCTAAGGTAAGCCTACTTACTTTTTCCCAGATATTTCATACCTGATTATTATAGGGGGGTTAGAAGGTAAAGATAAGTTCCCTATTTTAGCCCCAACTAAAACTCCATTTCCTAGTTATGCAAAAAGGATTAAAAGCCTTCTTCGTCCATTTCTTCGTCACCGTTTTTTTTGTCATTGCCGCCTTGGCCTATTTTCATCCCGTGTTACAGGGAAAGGTAATTCAACAATCGGATATTGTTCAATATACCGGTATGGCCAAAGAACAGAATGACTATAGGAAAAAAACAGGGGAAGAACCCTATTGGACCAACAGCGCTTTTGGAGGGATGCCCACCTATCAGTTAGGAGCTTACTACCCACATGATTATGTAAAAAAACTGGACCGGATAATTAGGTTCTTACCTAGACCGGCAGATTACTTGTTTCTATACTTTATCGGTTTCTATATTTTACTTTCCTGCCTCAAGGTAGATTTTAGACTTGCTGTGGTAGGAGCCCTGGCTTTTGGATTTTCCACCTATTTGATAATCATATTGGGTGTGGGGCATAATGCCAAGGCCCACGCTTTAGGGTATGTGCCAATGCTATTAGGGGGAATTGTTCTTGTTTTTAGAAAAAAATACCTCTGGGGCTTTATTTTAACGGCGATAGCCATGGCTTTGGAAATTGGTGCCAATCATTACCAAATGACGTATTATTTTATGCTTTTGGTGCTCATTTTGGGTGTAGTGTATTTGGTTGATGCAATTAAAAAGAAGGAACTAAAGCACTTTTTTACTTCTGTAGGTATTTTGTTAGTGGCCGTTGTTTTGGGTATTGCCGCCAATGCCACTGGTCTTATGGCTACCAAGGAATATGCAAATTGGAGTACTAGGGGAAAATCACAATTGACCATTGAGCCGGATGGTGCAACTAAAGAAAACACCAACGGTTTGGACAAAGCCTACATTACCCAGTATAGTTACGGGATTGCAGAATCCTTGAATATTTTTGTCCCAAGACTTTTTGGAGGTTCGAACGGTGAAAATTTAGGAGAGAATTCTAAGAGTTATGATTTTTTGATCGATCAGGGTATTCCGCGTAGGCAGGCCCTGAATTTTTCTTCGGCGTTGCCTTTGTATTGGGGCGATCAACCTATTGTTGCGGGTCCCGCATATATTGGTGCCATCATATTTTTTCTGTTTGTGCTAGGGCTTTTTTTGGTAAAAAGCAAGGCGAGATGGTGGTTGTTAGGCGGCGTTATCATGTCACTATTACTTTCTTGGGGAAAGAATTTCCCTGTTCTCACAAATTTTATGATCGATTACTTTCCCTTGTACGATAAGTTTAGAGCGGTCTCTTCCATACAGGTTGTTCTGGAGTTATGTGCCCCCGTTTTAGGAGTTTTAGGTCTTAAAAAGTTATTTGATTCATCCGTAGATTTATCCGAAAAGATGAAAGCCCTAAAATTCTCATTTTTTATAGTGTTAGGATTAGGGGTACTTATCTTTTTAGTTAAGGGAGCTTTTGATTTTGTAGGTCCCAGTGATCAATTTCTCATTAGAAACTATGGAGATGAATTGGTTTCCCTCATTCAGGCAGATAGGAGGGCCGTTTATAATAGCGACCTATTTAGGTCTATGCTCTTCATTTTGCTTACTGCAGTTGCCTTATGGTTATACATTAAGGAGAAGTTAAATGCCAATATGGCCATTGCCGCGTTGGGTATTCTTATAGTATTGGATTTAGTGGGGGTGGGACATAGATATGTAGATGCCGATGATTTTGTGTCCAAAAAAAGTATGAACGAGCCATTTCAAGAAAGTGCGGTGGACAAGGAAATAGCTAAGGACGAAAGTATCTTTAGGGTTTTTGACCCATCCGAAGGAATCAACGGAGCAAGAACATCTTATTACCATCAATCCATAGGTGGGTATCACGCGGCAAAGCCCGCTGCGTTGGAGGATTTGTTCAGTTTTCATATTTATAAAGGAAACATGGGGGTGCTCAATATGTTGAACGTGAAGTACGTAGTTCAGCAAGACGAGGAGGGTAGAAGCTATACTGCCGTGAATCCGGATGCAAACGGAAACGCTTGGTTTGTAAGCTCGATTAAGAAGGTTGCAAATGCGGATGAGGAAATAATGGCCCTGGCAGATTTGGATACTTCCCAAGAAGCGGTAGTTTCCGAAAATAATGCGGGACAATTGAACCGTTTGGAGTTTCAGGTAGATTCCTTGGCAAAAATTACTTTAACGGATTATCAGCCTAACCATTTAGTCTACAAGTCTCGAAATGAAAATGCTGGAGTAGCGGTTTTTTCAGAAATGTATTATCCACAAGGCTGGAATGCTTACGTAGATGGTAATCTAAAAGAACATTTTAAGGTTAATTATAGCCTAAGGGCCTTACGTTTACCGGAAGGCGAACATACCATAGAGTTCAAATTTGAACCTGAAGTAGTAAAGACAGGAAGCAAAATTAACTTAGCATCTTCCATATTGTTGGGTATTGCTGTTTTTGCGGGGATTGGTTTTACTTTTTTTGTTCCCAAAAAGAAAAAGGAGGATAAATAGTTCACGGGCATCCCCAAAGCCCTGCCAGAGACACATCAGCCTATGAAAAAAGTGCTTATTGTAACTTATTATTGGCCACCGGCAGGTGGTCCTGGAGTACAGCGTTGGTTGAAATTTGTAAAGTACCTAAGGGATTTTGATGTGGAACCAATTGTTTATGTTCCGGAAAATCCGCATTATCCAATTGAGGATTCCACCTTGGAAAAAGAAGTACTAAAGGACATTAAAATTCTTAGTCAACCGCTTTTTGAACCTTATGGATTGGCCAAGATTTTTTCATCCAAAAAGACCAAAAGAATAAGCTCTGGTATTATACAGACCAAAAATCAGTCAATAGTAGAAAAATTCATGTTATGGGTGAGGGGCAATTTTTTTATTCCGGATGCTCGAAAATTCTGGGTAAAACCCTCGGTAGCATACCTTAACAATGTAATTGATGAAGAGCAAATACAGACAGTTATAACAACGGGTCCACCCCATAGTGTGCATTTAATTGGTCACCAATTAAAAAATGCCAAGTCTGTTAAGTGGGTTGCGGATTTTAGAGACCCATGGACTTCTATTGGATATCACAAGAAGTTGAAACTCACTAAGGCATCCCAAAAAAAACATAAGAACTTGGAGAGGGAAGTTTTAAATGGGGCCGACCAAATTGTTGTAACGAGTGCGACTACAAAAAAGGAATTTGAATCTCTAACTTCAAAACCCATTGAGGTAATCACCAACGGTTATGATGTAGGACCGGCCGTAGAATATTCATTGGATAGAAATTTTACTATTAGTCATATTGGATCTTTGTTAACCGGCAGAAATCCCATCAATCTTTGGAAAGCCCTATCCAGGTTGGCATCTGAAGATCCTGTTTTTAGGGCTGATTTGCAATTGGAGTTTATGGGGGTGGTAAGTAAGGACGTTATGGATAGCATGTACAAACATGAGCTGGGGCCGTACATAAAAATGCGTGGCTATGGTACCCATACAGATGCCCAGCGTAGGCAGAGGCAGTCACAATTGTTGCTATTGGTAGAAATAGATTCCCTGGAGACCAAGGGTATTATACCGGGCAAACTGTTTGAATATATGGCTGCTAAAAGACCTATCTTGGCAGTAGGCCCTAAGGATTGGGAAGTAGGTCAACTAATTAAGGAGACCAATTCTGGAGTGATTTTTGATTACGAGGACAAAGACGTTCTTATAAATCAAATTTTAGAGTGGTATGCAGAATTCAAAAAAAATAGTTTGGTGTGCCAATCAAAAAATATAGAGCAATTTAGTAGGCAGAATTTAACGGCTCATTTAGCTCAACTTTTATAGCTTACTTTGTACCGGTCTTCCGTCTCGTAAAAGGCCCTTTAAACTGGATTTTTCATGGGAATTGTCTTTAGGCAGTCGTTAAATAATTCCGTTATTACCTATGTTGGCTTTGGCATAGGAGCTCTCAATACCTTGGTGCTGTTTTTAAATTTTATGACGCCCAAGTATTATGGGCTCATACAGGTTATTCTTTCTGCGGCCGCTGTTTTAAACCCTATTCTGGCTTTTGGTGTTCCTAATACCTTGGTAAAATTTTATAGTAGTTTTAAGGATTTGCATGAAAAAAATGGCTTTTTGACATTGATGCTTTTGCTTCCTTTACTGTTTATGCTTCCTATAGCCCTTTTAACGTTCGTAGGAAATGACATGATAGGCAACTTGTTAAGTAGGGAGAACCCTATAGTTAGAGATTATGTTTGGCATATCTTCATAATAGGGATGGGCATGGCTTATTTTGAGGTTTTTTATAGCTGGGCAAGGGTTCATATGAAATCGGTATTTGGCAATTTTATGAAGGAAGTATTTTCAAGGGTTGCTGTCACCATATTGCTCTTTCTTTTATATTATGAAATCATTACGGTAGAACTATTCATTAATTTGATAGTTGGGGTGTATTTACTGCGCGTACTTGTCATGAAGCTGTATGCCTTCACCCTTTATATGCCCAAGCTGATTTTTAGCTTTCCTGAAAACACTAAGAATATCCTAGCTTATAGTGCTTTTATAATATTAGGGGGGTCGGTGGCCATAGTTTTATTGGAGGTTGATAAAGTTATGATCAATCAATTCATTCCCTTGGAAAATGTGGCATATTACAGTGTAGCTGGCTTTATTGCCATGGTGATAGCAGTCCCTTCCAGGTCCATGCATCAAATTACCTACCCTTTGACCGCACAATTGCTAAACGAAAGTGATTGGATATCTCTAAAAAGATTGTACCAAAAAAGTTCGTTAACGTTGTTTGCGGTAGCGTCCCTGATTTTTTTACTTATTCTTTTGAATTTGAATGACATGTATACCCTTTTGCCAGAAGCGTACAGAAATGGTTTTGTTATATTTATCTGGTTAGGATTGGCAAAGGTGTACGATAGTCTTTTGGGGAACAATAATTCTATCTTATACAATTCGGATTATTACCGTTCCGTATTACTACTTGGTTTGCTATTGGCTGTTCTGACCATTCTCTTAAATTTATGGCTTATACCCACATTTGGGTTGGATGGCGCAGCTATTGCAAGTTTTTCGGCATTGTTTATTTACAATACCCTCAAGCTTCTTTTTGTTAAGTGGAAATTTCAAATGCTCCCCTTTACCCTCCAAACTTGTTGGGTCTTTTTATTGTCCATAGGCACCGTTGCTATTTTTTATTTTCTCAATTTATCTTTTCATCCCATCCTAAATATCGTAGTGAGAGGAGTATTGATTTCTGTATTTTTTATTGGTGTCCTTTATAAATTTAAATTGTCAGAGGATATTTATAGGGCGGTCCGCGGGATACTTCAAAAAATTGGTTTATAGCATTTTTAACGTTCAATGCGATGCTTTTACCTTCTTAACAGATTTTGCGAAATAATTGTTAAATTTAGAGGTGTTTAATGTAATATTTTTATGTTGAAATCGTAAGTAATGGACTGTTATATTGAAGGCAATTTAAGTGCTTCCCTTTTTCCGGATATTCTTGAGGCTGCGAGTGAAGTGGAAATACTTCTTTATGCTCTTGAACCCAATTGTTATCCAAAGGGAAACAAGTCCCGTAAAGAATTGGTTATACTTACCGAAAAGGAGGTGCATCAAAAAAAAGATTGTCTAATTGGTTCGGGGTTTACGGATGGCGAAGGAAATTATTCAGTAAAAGTTCCGGAAGAATATATGGATGAAGCCATTTGCATTGATTTCAAACTCTTAAAAGCGCCGCGACAGAAGTCTACCAAACACAAGCCAATACAAATTAACGTAAGAACATTGAAGCCTGTTTGGCGTATAAATGATTACGGTAAGGTGTATAAATACAATTATTCGTTTCCATTTGAATTTTGGTATCGCATCCGAACTCTTTTTGATGCCTGGACCATTTACGGAAGGATCAACCTTACCAACCCAACCAATAAAGAACTTTCAGGTTACAAGGTAATTGCCATGGATGTTGATTGGATAAAGGATGATTTTTTGGGTGAGGCAATCACTGATTTAAACGGAAATTTTAGAATTGACTATGACAGTTCGGATTTTAAAGTAACATTTTTAACTCCCCTAATAAATATTGAGACTCCTATCAGGGCCATTCCAGGACCCGGTGTCTATTTTAAAGTGTTGGATGAGTACGATACAGAGGTCTACGTAGAGGATAGGAAAATGGGGCACTCAGATACCAGGAAGAATATACACAGAAGCTATTTTGTGAAATTGGAATTGAACCCAGTTTTTGCATCCAATCCAAGAAAAATGTAGTCACATCAGGTCAACTTACATTTTTTAATTCTTCATGTAAAAAAATAAGGTTAAGTTAGGGCAGCTCTTACCATTTTAAGCTTTTAATTTTTATGGCAACTGAAGACTTGACAAGAAAGGTGTCCCTAACCGGGTCGTTACAATTTACAGATCTAAAATTGGGTGAACCCATGGATTACGCTGCCGGAAAACTCGGTGTAAAAGAAGCATTGAAACATGGGTTTAAAGAAATGGGAATTGTGCGCTCAATGAGGGCTTTATTGGAAATGAACCAAGAAGATGGTTTTGATTGTCCCAGCTGTGCATGGCCCAACCCAGAAAACCCTTCACCTATAGCGGAGTATTGCGAGAACGGGGCCAAAGCTCTTGCGGATGAAGCTACCACCGAGAAAATTGGAGCCTCGTTTTTCAAAAAGTATTCAGTGGAGGAACTTTCCCAATTAAGCGATTATCAACTCAATAAATTTGGAAGACTAACGGAACCCATGGTTTTAAGGCCTGGAAGTGTTCTTTACGAGCCCATTTCTTGGCAGGAAGCCTATGAACTTATCTCAAAAGAGCTTCAGCAATTGGATCACCCAGATGAAGCCATATTTTACACCAGTGGAAGGTCCAGTAATGAGGCTGCCTTTCTTTATGGTATGTTCGCAAGGGCCTATGGTACCAATAACATGCCCGACTGTTCCAATATGTGCCACGAATCAAGTGGGGTTGCCCTATCCGAAACTTTGGGAATAGGGAAGGGGTCTACCAAGTTAGAGGACCTTTATAATGCCGAAGTAGTGATCATTGCAGGTCAAAATCCGGGAACCAATCATCCTAGAATGCTTTCCGCGCTGGAAAAATGTAAGGAGAATGGAGGGAAGGTGATTAGTATAAATCCTTTACAAGAGGCAGGTTTGGTAAGTTTTAAAAACCCTCAAAACCTTAAAGGGTTGGTAGGAAGCGGTGAAGCTATGGCCGATTTACATTTGCCTGTTAGAATTAATCAGGATATTCCTTTGGTTAAACTCATTTTAAAAAAACTGGCCAAGAAAGACGCTGAAGACAAAAAGGTTTTTGATCACCAATTTATAAGCACATACGTACAAGGGTATGAGGCTCTGATGGAAGATTTGGCCCAATATGATGAACAAAATCTTTTGAGGAGATGTGGTGTAGAGGAAGAAAAAATTGACCAGTTGGTAGATTGGTTATCCGTAAAGAATGACATTGTAGTTTGCTGGGCCATGGGGCTTACACAGCATAAAAATGGGGTGGAGAATATTAGGGAATTTGTTAACCTATTACTGTTGAAAGGAGCTTTAGGAAAATCCAATGCCGGTACTTGCCCCGTACGTGGACATAGTAATGTACAAGGAGACCGTAGTGTTGGAATTATGCATTATGTGGATGAAAAATTAAATGAACGGATAAAGGAACATCTCGGTTTTACGGCTCCGGACAAAGAAGGGGTAGACACTGTAGGCGCCATAAAATCTATGCATGAAGGCAAGGGTAAGGTTTTTATATGCTTGGGCGGAAATTTTTTAATGGCTGCCAACGATACGGAATATACGGCCCAAGCCATTTCCAATTGTTCTTTAACGGTACAGATAAGTACAAAATTGAACAGAACTCACTTGGTTACCGGTAAAACGGCTTTGATTCTACCCACTTTTGGTCGTTCGGAGAAAGATTTGAAGGATGGAAACCTACGATTTCAGACCATGGAGGACAGTATGGGTAGGGTTAGGCAGTCGCGCGGTTTACTAAAGCCGGCATCGGAACATATTAAAAGTGAACCAGAATTAATAGCGGAATTGGCTCATACCTATTTTAATGGAAAACACAGTGTAGATTGGATGGCACTTTCCAAGGATTTTGATTTGGTAAGAAACTATATTGATAAAGTTGCCAAAGGTTTTGATGATACTACCAAGCGGTCTAAGGGTGTGGGCTATTATTTACCCAATAATGTGCGTAATTTGGATTTTAGTATGCTACCTAATGGAAAAGCACAGATCACTATAAATAAGCTTCCTGAAGATAATTTAAAGGAGGAGGAGTATCTTCTGATGACCATACGATCCCATGATCAATTTAATACAACTATTTATGGTTTGGATGATAGGTATCGTGGGGTGTATAATGAGAGAAGAGTGTTGTTTATGAATCCGAAGGATATGAAAACCAGAGGTTTTAAAAAGCGGGATGTGGTGAATATTAGCAGTCATTATGATAGTACTTTGAGAACGGCCTATAAATTTCTGGTTGTTCCATATGACATCCCCAAAGGTAATTTGGCCGCTTATTTTCCGGAAACTAATGTATTGGTACCTTATAATCAGTTTGCGGATAGAAGTAAGACCCCCATTAGTAAATCCGTAAAGGTTACTTTGGCAAAAAACAGTTAGGATTATATAAAAACCCCCGCAGCAGATACTATCTACTGCGGGGGCAAACAACTAACCAACCTAAAAACTACTTTTAATACCTTCTGGTACTTCTTGAAGAGCTTGACCTTGCGGTGGCACTTCTTTGTGTACGAGTAGGTGTTTTTCTTATTTTTCTTTGACTGGAACTTTTGGTTACGGCATTGCTACCCCTACTTCTAGCGGTAGGTTGCTTTACCGTAGTTCTCTTTCTTGGTGTATTGTAACTCTTTGTAGTCCTGGTAACGGTTCTCATTGCCGGAGTTCTGGTAACCGTTCTTTTGGTTACCGTATTTCCTCTTGGAGAAGTTGCCGTGGTACTTCTTCTGGTTACTGTATTTCCATTTCTGTCCGTATAAGTACTTCTTTTCACCGTTCTATTGGCAGTAGAATTTACTCTCTTACTTTCGCCTTTACGGATCGTAGTAGAGCGAGTAGCTCTATTTTGGACAATAGCCTTATTGTTTCTGTCCGTACGCACATTGTTGCTTCTTACGTTATTATTATTTCTACTGGCCACAGATCGGCTATTACTTCTTACCGTAGTATTTCTAACCGCTACTCTACGGTCGTTTCTGTAAATTTTAGCTCTTTCTTTTCTGATCTGGTTCCTCCTATAATCTCTTCCAATTTTAGCATATGCTCTTCTCTTATTAAATCTATAGGGTTTGTAGTATGTATATCTAACAGGGGTATAATACCTTCTATATGGTCTATTGAATACTAAGCAGAATCCAACCGCCGGTCTTATAAACAAAGAGTGAAATGGTCTAAAAACATAACGCCTGTTGTAAACGTTGATAAAGCCGGTGTGGTAATCATAAAATCCTCTAGCATTGTAGTATACATTCATGCCTCCAAGTCTACGTAAACGTCCGTTTCTATAGGTGATATCAACATCTCCTACTTGAGTAACACGTCCGTAATAATCATAGAAAATAGGAATGTTCTCTACTTGGATTACGGCACCGTAGTCATCGTATTGCACGTATGGATTGTAGTCAAATCCGGAATTGAAGGTAATCCCATTTCTTCTTCCATTTACATATCTATCGATATAAAAATCAAATTCGCCATCTGGATATACTGAAAACGTAATGCCTTCTTCAACAAAAATAAAAGCGTCGTTGTACCTATAAGCATTGCGTTCTGCAACCTTATCTTCTGTACTGATAGCCAAAGCAGCAGAACTGCTCATAATCAAGGCTGAAAATAGTAGTACCAATTTTTTCATGATATAAGGTTTTAAATTCCTGAATGCAATTATTTACATTCACCATGAAATAAACAAACAGCGTGCCAAAAAAAAGCAGATAATCTTAAGATATTGATTTTTAGTTGCTTAAATCGTAAATGGGTGGGGTTTTAGAACGAATTTTTTTATCTTTTCATAAAAGATGAAAGCTTGATTCAGAGAAATTATAGTTTTTCGGCCAGGTATTTTGCGGTAAAGGATTTGTTATTTTTAACTACCTCCTCCGGCGTTCCCGTAACCAATAAATCGCCTCCATTTTCTCCTCCTTCGGGACCCAGATCAACAATATAATCCGCACATTTAATGAGTTCAATGTTATGTTCGATCACCACTACAGAATGTCCTTTTTCTATAAGAGCATCAAAAGATTTAAGTAGTTTTTTAATATCGTGAAAATGTAGACCCGTGGTAGGTTCATCAAAAATGAAAAGTGCTTTGTCCTTGGTGGTTCCTTTCACCAAAAAGGAAGCTAGTTTAATTCTTTGCGCCTCACCACCGGAAAGGGTGGAGGAAGATTGACCCAAAGTAACGTAGCCCAAACCAACATCTTGTAGCGGCCTGAGTTTAGTTACAATTCGTTTTTGCTTGTGCAGTTCAAAAAAAGCGATGGCATCCTCAATGGTCATGTTCAGAACATCGTCAATATTGGCATCGTTAAATTTTACCTCAAGTACTTCTTTTTTAAATCGTTTGCCATGGCAGGTATCGCATTCAAGATGAACATCTGCCATAAATTGCATCTCAACAGTAATTTCGCCCTCACCCTTACATTTTTCACATCGGCCGCCATCAACATTAAAAGAAAAATGTTTTGCTTGATAGGCTCTTATTTTGGATAATTTCTGAGAAGCAAAAAGATTTCTTATGTCATCATAAGCCTTAATGTAAGTTACCGGATTTGATCTAGAAGACCTTCCAATAGGGTTTTGGTCTACAAATTCTACATGTTTGATATTTTTGAACTGCCCTTCAAAACTACTGTACTGCCCCGTTTTTTCACCATACCCACCGGTTTCCTTAAGTATGATAGGATAAAGTAATTTTTTTACCAACGTACTTTTTCCGCTACCGGACACTCCGGTAACAACTGTTAGCATATTTAAAGGAAAGGTTACATCTATATTTTTAAGGTTGTTCTCCCTTGCGCCAAGTATTTTGATAAAATCTTTGGATGTTCTCCTTTTCTTTGGAACTTCTATTTCTTTGGATCCGTTGAGGTACCCGGCGGTAAGGGAATTTGATTTTAAAACTTTGGTAAGGGGACCATATGCCACAACTTCACCTCCATGGCTTCCCGCTTCCGGGCCAATATCTATTACTTCGTCTGCTGCTTTCATGATATCCTCATCATGCTCAACTACAATGACCGTATTTCCTAAGTCCCTTAAGGAGAGGAGTACCTCAATAAGGTTTTCCGTATCCTTGGGATGTAAGCCAATACTAGGTTCATCCAAGATATACATACTCCCCACGAGGCTACTTCCCAAGGAGGTGGCCAAATTGATCCGTTGGCTCTCCCCACCGGAAAGGGAATTGCTCTTTCTATTTAAGGTAAGATAACTTAGGCCTACCTTTAACAGGAAGCCTAATCTGGTGTTGATCTCTTTAAGTAATCTGGAAGCAATTTTTTCGTCATTTGGGCTTAGGTTCAGCTCTTCAAAAAACGGAATGAGCCGTTTTATGGGAAGTTCAACCAAATCTGATATACTCTTACCATCAATTTTTACATAATCCGTTTCTTTTCTAAGCCGTTTCCCTTTACAGACATCGCATTTGGTTTTACCCCTATAGCGGGAAAGCATTACCCTATTCTGAATTTTATAACTCTTTTCCTCTAGGGATTCAAAAAATTTATGGATGCCGATAAAATGGTCGTTACCGCCCCAAACCAATTGTTTTTGTTTATCCGTAAGTTCAAACCAGGGTTTGTGTATTGGAAAGTCAAATTTATAGGCCGAGTTTACAAGTTGATCTCGGTACCAACCCATAGTTTCCCCTCTCCAAGGTGAAACGGCATTATCATAAACTGAAATGCCCGTATTGGGGATAACTAAATCTTCATCTATTCCAATTACGTCTCCATAGCCTTCACATTTAGGACATGCCCCATAAGGATTGTTAAAGCTGAAAAGATGTACGTTGGGCTCTAGAAATGTGAGTCCGTCTAGCTCAAATTTATTGCTAAACGGGGTTTGTTTTCCATTCTGTAATTCTTCTATGATACATTCTCCCTTACCTTCAAAGAAAGCGGTATCTACGGCATTGGCCAATCTATTATAAAAATCTTCATCATCTTTAACGATGACCCTGTCTACCACTAAATAAAAATCACGGTCTAGATTTTTAGGAGCATTATCTATGCGAAAAACCTCACCTTTATATTGAATACGGGCATATCCTTGTTTACTCAGTAATTGAAGGGATTTACCAACTTCACGGTTTTCGGGAATGTGAATAGGGGCCAATAGGAGTAGCTTGGTACCCTCATCAAAAGTTTTTATATGCTCTACAACATCCGTAACCGAATCCTTTTTTACTTGTCTTCCAGAAATTGGGGAATAGGTCTTACCAATCCTTGCGTACAACAATTTAAGATAGTCGTAAATTTCAGTGGTTGTTCCCACTGTAGAACGAGGATTGGTAGAGTTTACCTTTTGCTCAATGGCAATGGCCGGGGCAATACCTTTTATATATTCTACTTTAGGTTTGTCAAGTTTGCCAAGAAACTGCCTAGCGTAGGAAGATAAGCTTTCTACATATCTTCGCTGTCCTTCGGCATAGAGGGTATCAAAGGCTAAACTGGATTTCCCCGACCCAGAGAGGCCCGTTATCACTACTAATTTGTTTCTGGGAATGACAACATCTATATTCTTTAGGTTGTGAAGGTTAGCTCCTTTAATGATGATGTTTTCCTTGGGGTTGACGTCTAGATTCACTGTCATTTTCATATATCTTATGCAAAGATACAATGAACCTTTATAATTACTGACTCGTATGTTATATAGGAGTGCTCAAAAGATGAAGTTGGAAAGAATTTTGTAGGTAATACTTAATTTTTTCTATATTTGAATCTAACAAAACGTTAAGACGCCTATAGTATACTATTACTTTTTTAAAATTTAAGCCAGTTTTATCACCACACCTTCTCTTCAATAACAGGTGTTGTGTTTTAATTTAAAAAGTAATAGCTATGGATGTACAACTAGAAGATTCCGTTCTAATCAAAAAATATGTTTCCGGTGATGAAAAAGCTCTGGAAGCACTCATAGACAAGCACAATCAACGACTTAGTAGTTTTATTTACTCCAAGGTAAACAGTAGGGACATTACCGAGGACATTTTTCAAGATACCTTTATTAAGGTAATAAAAACCCTAAGAAGGGGTACTTATAATGAAGAAGGAAAATTTCTACCGTGGGTCATGAGAATTGCCCATAACCTAATTATTGATCATTTTAGAAAAAGTAGCAGAATGCCCATGTACGATGGTTCTAATACTTTCGATATCTTTTCATTTATAGGTGATGATAAACTCAATGTTGAGCACCAGATTATAAAAGATCAAATTGATTTGGATTTGGGGGTCTTGATAAACGAATTGCCAGCAGACCAAAGAGATGTTTTGGTCATGCGTATCTATAAGGATATGAGTTTTAAGGAAATTTCTGAAAATACAGGGGTAAGTATTAATACGGCATTGGGAAGAATGCGCTACGCACTTATTAATCTTAGAAAGATCATTGAGCAAAATGATATTGTTTTAACGATTTAATGGACCATAGGTCGAACGTATTCATTATATTTATATTCACGGCGTTATTATGCAGTAACAATACTGGATATAGATATGGAAAAAATTTACTCTGCGAATCGAAGAAAAGAAAATGAATTAAAGGCTAGTGATAGAACAGTTAAGTTCTTATTGGATTATTCTAAATCCTTAAAAGTAACGGAAGCCAAAGGAATTAAGTTTGAATCTAATATGAACTAGATTTAAAAACTTCAACATTTAAGAAAGGTCTTGATAGCTAAATCAAGGCCTTTTTTTATTGTAACTAGTTTATTTTCAACCTAGTTGAGCGATAACAGTCACCTTTATCCTCTAGTATAAAAGAATTTAAAGGGTAAAAACCAAGAATATTTCTCCAGTTCAAGTGAAAATCAACGCACTTGTATTCCATTTATTTTATAGAAAACAGAAAATGTAGGTTTTCACATCAGAAACTGGCAGTTTGACAACATTGTTTTCTCAACAACCCTCAATCTTTCTAGTTTTATATCAGAATTAAACAAGCTATCCCTCAAAGGATTAACAGAAAAATTAACTAATGACCTTATAGCAATCTTATTTGGTTGCTCAAATCTAAAAAAAGCACGCATGAACCTACAGACCGAAGACTCAGTACTAGTTAGAGATTACATTTCAGGTGATGAAAAAGCCCTGGAGATTTTAATCAATCGTCACAACCAAAGAATTACGAGTTTCATTTACTCTAAAGTTTTGGATAGGGATATTACCGAAGATATCTTTCAGGATACCTTTATTAAAGTAATCAAAACCCTTAAAAAAGGAAGTTATAGTGAAGAGGGTAAATTTTTACCTTGGGTAATGAGAATAGCTCATAACCTAATTATAGACCACTTTAGGAAGAACAAAAGAATGCCAATGTTCGAGGGAAATGATGATTTTAACATTTTTTCCGTAATTGGTGATGAAAAATTGAATGCAGAAAAGCAATTGATCAAAGACCAGATCGATAGCGACCTTAGGACCCTGGTTGAAGAGTTGCCAGATGACCAGAGAGAAGTTCTTATCATGCGTATCTACAGAGATATGAGCTTTAAAGAGATTTCAGAAAATACAGGAGTAAGCATAAATACCGCACTAGGTAGAATGAGATATGCTTTAATCAACCTCAGAAAAATTATTGAAAAGAACAATATTGTTTTAACAAATTAAGAAGGTCACAAAATTAAATAACAATATTTCCTATGTAGTTGCGTTATCCTTAGTATAACTATGCTACTGATATGGAAAAAATCTACTCTGAGAACCTTGAAAGAGGTAAGTTTGTAAAGACAAGTGCTGAGACAATCCGGTTTTTATTGGATTTCTCCAAACAATTTCATGTAACGGAATATAAAGAATTCTGTTTTGAAAACAGTTTAAACTAAAACAAGAAAGCCCCAGTTTATTGGGGCTTTCTTGTTTTTAGATATTCATAAAGTACAGTTTTTCTTCCAATGGTTTTGGTGATGATGTCTTTATCCAAATTCCATCCCCGGGCGGGTGAATATTCACGACCATACCAGATAATTTGCAAGTGAAGGTCGTTCCACAATTCTTTGGGAAACAATCTCTTTGCATCTTTTTCTGTTTGAACAACATTTTTTCCGTTGGAAAAACCCCAGCGGTACATTAAACGGTGAATATGGGTATCTACAGGAAATGCTGGAATGCCAAACGCTTGGGAAACCACTACACTTGCCGTTTTATGGCCAACTGCGGGCAGCTCTTCCAATAGCTCAATCTCTTTTGGAACCTCTCCATTATACTTTTCTATTAATATGTGTGATAATCCATGAATACCTTTGGATTTCATTGGGGATAGACCTACAGGTTTAATAATTTCCCTTATCTCCTCTACGGATAGTTTCACCATATCAAATGGGTTATCCGCTTTTTCAAAAAGTAACGGTGTGATCTGATTGACCCTTACATCTGTACTTTGCGCAGACATAAGAACCGCAATCAACAGGGTATATGGGTCTTTATGGTCTAAGGGAACCGGGATTTCCGGGTAAAGTTCTTGTAAGGTCCGTATAACAAATGTAACCTTTTCGGCTTTCGTCATTTTTACTTAGTTTCGTTAAAAAAATAACTGATTTGCGAAGGTAAATTAAAATAAGAAACATAT
Organism: Euzebyella saccharophila; assembly: GCF_014855495.1. Classification (GTDB taxonomy): domain Bacteria; phylum Bacteroidota; class Bacteroidia; order Flavobacteriales; family Flavobacteriaceae; genus Euzebyella; species Euzebyella saccharophila. Next base: position 342,546 of record NZ_JACYFJ010000005.1, read on the forward strand.
GTTGAAAGTAGGGGATAGTGTACCTGATTTTATTTCCAAAGATCAAGATGGTACCATCATAAAATTATCGGATTATAAGGGACAAAAATTGATTGTTTTTTTCTACCCAAGAGCCAACACACCAGGGTGTACTGCTGAGGCGTGTAATTTACGTGACAATTATAATGCCTTAAAAGCTGCAGGTTATGAACTTTTAGGGGTAAGTGAGGATACAGAAAAGAAGCAATCCAATTTTAAAAGTAAATACGAATTACCTTTTCCCTTATTGGCGGATGAAGACCATTCCGTTATTAATGCGTTTGGGGTTTGGGGCCCCAAGAAATTTATGGGAAGAGAGTTCGAAGGAATTTTAAGGACTACATTTTTAATTGATGAAAATGGAGTAGTGGAAAGGGTTATTGAAAAAGTGAAGACTAAAGACCACGCCTCTCAAATACTGGATGCCTAAAACAAAAAAGTCCCGAAATATATTTCGGGACTTTTTTGTTTTGTATACTTTTATTTTACTTGGTCTTCTTCTTCGCATCTTACCAATTTTCGGGTAAAGAGATTGTTTTTCTTAATAGTTTCGGCGATCCCTTTGGGTAACATTTCTTCCCAACCCTCTTCATCATTGATGATTCTCTTTAAAACATCTCTCGAGAAGATATGCATAATTTCCGGGTCGTAATCTATGATGTCCATTACCTTGCCATTGTACTTAAAGAATTTGTACAATTCTTTCATTCTAGGATGAACTTTCACATTATTGCTGGTCATAATCTGACCAGTTTCTGCATTTTTCATAGGATAAAGATAGACTTGTAGTTCTTTGAAGAACAATTTTCCAAATGCCTCCAAAATGCCTCCACTCAAGTGTCTATAGTATTTTTCGTCAAAAATATCCACAAGATTGTTAACGCCCATGGTGAGACCAATCTTGGCTTTGGTGTATTTGTTGAGATATTCAACCAATTTGTAGTATTCTTGAAATTTAGATATCATAACCGTATGGCCCAAGGCGCATAAAAGTTCTGCGCGATCCATGAAATCCTGTTCATCAATTTCACCCGAGGCCTTAAGATTGGACAGGGTAATTTCAAAAATGACAATGGTATTGTTTTGGTCCACCGCCTGATCACGAATAAAAATATCATGTGATTTATGGAACATGTCCATATTCACTTTGGTTACCGGCCTAAAACTTCCCCGCAACGCCAAAATATTCTTCTTGTAAAGGACTGCGGCAGGTAGTAAATTGTTGCCGTCAGGACCAAACATAACGGCATCGGTCATGTCATTTCTAATAAGCTGTAAGCTCATTAACCTATTGTCTACATCCTTAAAATTGGGACCTGAAAAATTAATCATATCTATCTCCACCGTATCCTTATCGATATGGTCATATAAATATTTCAACATTTTCCTTGGCTTATGGTATTTGTAAAAAGCACCATAAATTAAGTTAACACCCAGAATTCCAAGCGTTTCTTGTTGTAGTCTAGCCTCATTTTGCTTAAAGCGAATGTGTAGGATAATTTCATCAAACTCCTTTTGCTTAGGGTCTAGCTGAAATCTAATTCCCACCCAACCATGACCTTTGTACCTTTTGGAAAAATCTATGGTAGCCACGGTATTGGCGTACGCAAAGAACAAACGGTCAGGATGTCTGTCTCGGCTAATACGCTCTTCCATTAGGCGCATTTCATGGGATAGCATTTTTTTGAGACGGGATTGAGTAACATACCTACCGTCCTCTTCAATTCCATAAACGGCATCACTAAAATCCTTATCATAAGCGCTCATCGCTTTGGCAATAGTGCCAGAGGCGCCACCGGCCCTAAAAAAATGCCTGGCCGTCTCTTGGCCAGCACCAATTTCGGCAAAGGTGCCATAGATGTCAGGATTTAGGTTGATTCTTAGGGTTTTAGCCTTGATGGAAGGAATATTTTCAAAGGAAGTGTCCCTTTTTAGAACTGATGCCATTGGGTCGATTTTGTGTAAACAAAGTTAAAAAGTTCAATCTATCTATTAAATTATTTAGTTATAAATTTGGCTTTAGATGAATGAGCCGTTAAAAATTACTTTTTTAGGCACCGGAACTTCTCAAGGTATTCCAATAATAGGGAGCAAACATCCTGTCTGCCTTAGTGAAAATTCAAAAGATAAAAGACTTAGGGTATCTATCATGATATCTTGGGGCAACTATAATTATGTGGTAGATTGCGGACCCGATTTTAGGCAGCAGATGCTTACCCACAATGTAGCTAGATTGGATGGTATTTTGTTTACTCATGAACATTCAGACCATACTGCTGGACTCGATGATATTAGGCCCTTTTTTTTCAGGCAAGGAGATATTCCTATATATGCACATGAAAGGGTCGCAAATTCATTAAAAAAACGATTTGATTATATATTTACAGATGCCAATAGGTACCCAGGCGCTCCCGCTGTTGCCGTAAACACCATTGAAAAAGGAGTTTCTTTTGCTATTGGAGACAAATTGGTTACGCCCATTGAGGCCAATCATAACCGAGTGCAGGTATTTGGTTTTCGATTGGATGATTTTACCTATTTAACAGATGTGAAAACGATTTCGGAGGTAGAAAAGAACAAAATTCTTGGGACTAAGGTGTTGGTGGTGAATGCCCTTAGGGAGGAGCCCCATCATTCCCATTTCAATTTGGAAGAAGCGCTTAGCTTTGTAAAAGAAGTTAGGCCAGAGAAAGCCTATCTTACACATATTAGTCACTTGTTAGGTTTTCACGATCAAGTAGAAAAGAAACTTCCGGAAAATGTACATTTGGCCTACGACAATTTAATTTTAACTATCTAAATTTTCTTAATTACTGATGAAAAGTAAAATCTTCCTATACCTATTTTTGTTTGTTTCCCTCATCTGTTTATACCTTTTTGTAAGCAATGGGAATATGATGAAAGCCAAAGATGCCAAGGTTTCCAGTTTGGAATCAAAAGTGGCCCAATTGGAGGAAGAGGTACAAAATGAAAAATTAAAAGTCCTGGAAATGCAATATTTTTCTTTAGAGAACAATGATGATGCCTTGGCTTATTATGACCATTTAGATATGGACGATCCCTCAAGGTATATTGCAGATAAACTATTGGAAACCAATGAAAATGAAGGCGATAATCCTTTAGTTCCCTATGAAGGTATGGAAAGTGATTTTAAAATCAATAAAATCAAGGTTTTGAACCATAAATGGATTCTTACTGATTTTTCAGACGGTAAGTACTGGGGAGAGCTGCTCATAAAATACGAACTGAAGGATGACATGGGAGTTGATTTTACGACTCTGGATCATTTGCTGTATACCCGTAGCAACTAGTTTATATTTTGTCTTCCAACCACTTTTTAAAGGAATAAAAATTCTGTGGAGATACGCCATGACCCACTGGAAATTCCTCGTATACATGATTTACCCCTAGTTTTTTAAGAATTTCTGGAGCTCTTTGGGCCCATTCTGGCGGGATTACCTGGTCTACCTGACCATGAGAGGCATACACCTGTAATTTCTTATGATCCTTTTCTTGGTAATCATTCCCTAGTATTCCTTCATTGATATATCCACTGAGCGCTATCACATTTTTGATTTTTTCGGGATAGGAAAGTGCTACGGAATAACTTAAAATGGTGCCTTGGCTAAAACCTAGGAGAGTGACTCTTGTAGTATCCAAACCATAGGTTGCACAGGCTTCATCAATAAACGAAACAATCTTTTCCCTAGATTCCTTGGCTTGCTCATCATCGCTCCATTTACCTTGTTCAGCATCAAAATTAATGGCGTACCAGGCATGTCCAAAAGGCTCTAAGCGATATGGGGCTCTTACTGAAATTATACAAAGTTCGTCCGGTAGTTCGGGAGCAAAGGAAAATAAGTCTTCCTCGTTACTACCGTAGCCATGGAACATAAACATAACTGGAGGTTGACCGTCATTAATGGACGAGGGCTTTATTATATGTTCTAAAGATAAAGGTGCGGTGGTCATGTTAAGTTGGGGGTAAAGAGAGTAAAGTTAAATTTAGCTGATAAATGTAAACCATTTTTGAAAATAGGGTCCCAAAATTGGTATAGACTGTTTTTTCTCGCTTAATGCTCCAAAAAAACCGTAGAACCACAGAATGGAATACGATAGCATCAACCCAAAGAAAGAATAAATGTTTCCCCAATTACTGGACAGAATGCCAAAGGCAATAAACAATAGGTGGAGCCCAAAAGCCTGCCTTATGTGAAATCTGGCAAAACTATTTTTAGGTTCGGCATTCATACTAATGGCAATAAGTGAACCTACAATGGTAAAATAGGCGGTTATTGCGGCAGTTTTGCCTTCCTTTATATTCTCTTTCATCAACTTATCCGATTGTTCCTATTATGGGGAGCGGTTCTGCTTTTCCGTTAATCGCATTTACAATGCCCAAGATGATAAGTACAAGAATACCTAACCCAATGATTGTTGAAACAATGCTTAAAGAACCTGGCAGGAACCAACTTAGAACAGAATTGGCCAATCCCAAAATCACAATCCGCAGGGATTGTTCTATATGAAATTGGGCAAAAGCGTTGTTTTTATTATTGTTCATAAAGTACGCGATGATTAATCCTATAAAGGTGATGTAACTAATGATCGCAATGGTCTTTCCTTCTGTAATGGTATGTTGGTCCATAATCCTATGTTTTGGTTCTTACTAATTTAGTACAATTTTGGAGTTGTTGATGCTGCCGTAAACGCGCCCTTTGAGCGTTCTATTAAGAAACATACTGTTTTTAGAGGTGCTGTAAATATGCTCCTCCGTAAACTTTATTTTGGTATCTGGGTCAAACAAAGTTAGATTGGCTGCCTGACCTTCTAAAAGGACCGGCTCCGTTACTCCAAAAGTTCTTCGGCCTTGTGTCAACAAATTCACCGTTTTTTCTGCCCCCAGTAGAACATTAAGTGCACTAAAGGCACTTTCAAGCCCAATGGTACCATAATTGGCATTGTCAAACTCAACACGCTTTTCTTCAATGGTCAAGGGGGTATGATCGGTGCTTACAAAATCAATTACACCAGATTTAATACCTTTTAGCAATGCTTTGGAATCTTCTTTAGTACGTAAGGGAGGCATTACCTTAAAATCCGAATCAAATCCTTCCAGTTCGGTATCGGTGAAAAATAGATTGTGTACTGCAACACTACAGCTAACATTGAGCCCCTTTTTCTTTGCTTCCGCAATAAGGGAAACTGAATTTGCCGTTGAAATGGTGGGTATGTGCAGTCGCCCGCCCGCATATTCCAAAATGAAAAGGTCTCTCGCTATCTGAAGTTCTTCGGCCAAAGCGGGGATACCTTTTAATCCTAATTTAGTAGAAACTTCACCTTCATTTACGATTCCTTTCCCTTTAATTTGGGTGTCCAACGGAAAAGAAAAAACCAATCCATTAAAATTTTGGGTATATTGAAGTGCAATTTTTAAGAGGTTGGAATTTTTTATAGGTAGCTTATAATCATAATAGCCAACAGCTCCGACGTTTTTCATGTCAAAAAGTTCTGCCAAGTCTTCACCATCCGCATTCATGGTCAAAGTACCTAATGGATGTAGATTGGTAAGTTGGTTTTTAGCAGCGTTCTTTAAAAAGACAATGTCAGGGCTGCTATCGGGAACCGGATGAACATTAGGGTTCAATATTATATCCGTAAACCCGCTTTTTGCCGCAGTAAGAAGTCCGTTTTCAATGGTTTCCCTATCCTCATGACCAGGTTCCCCAAAACTTACACCGGTATCCATCCAACCCAATGAAACATGCAAATTCTCTAAACGGATTATCTGTGTGGCCTTTTCTCCTTCAATTTTATCTGCAATTTTAGAGATAATTCCATCCTCAATTAGGATGTCCCGTTCTTTTAAATGTATATCCTTTTGATTGGAGTTAACAATTGTGGCCGACTTTAAAAGGATGTTCATTTAAGGAATTTTTGAATGAGTATTTCAACCATAAGAAATAACAGCGCTAAAATAACAAACCATTTCCAAAGCTCCGTAACCCTATTGTCTTTTTCCAAACCGACAAATAATTCGGCAAGGGAGCTGTAAGTTTTAATATTCTCTTTTTCTTCAAGTTGTAGATAGTTCAACCTGCTTTCATTCCTGTTAAAATTAAAACTGGCATGTCCTACAGTTTTACCATTGTCTAAAATATTGAAAACTCCATCATCCGTAAGATGGTCATTAAAAGTAAGTCGCACTTTGTTGGATAATGATTGTTGAGGAGGAATAAACTCAAGCCCTTTTTTTGCAAGTTTAAGAATACCATCCTTTCTTAGAGCAACTGTTACATCCAAAGAATTTTCGTCACCTAACGTATAATATAGATGAGGAATTTTGAGACTGTTGCTACCCATTTTATAGAATGTAGGAACTATCAAAGGAGAGTTTTTAAAATTGGAATAATCCTTTGACAATGGCGATGAAAACACATAAATGGTATCATCACCTACTAAAAAGGGAGTTTGGTCTTGGTAGGCCAGGGCAGATGGTAGAGATGATTGGATCTTATAATGAAAACGAGTATTGGGATATTGAAAATTGGTAACGTTTTTTTCAAAAACGTTGGCAAATAATGGATGGTTAAAACTTATGCTTGTTATTTTTTTTTCCGATTCCAATTTTGGTCCGATTGTAATGTTGCTTAATTGGGATAGAAATAAATTGTAGGATGAGTTATCAGTCTCCGCTGCAGGTATAATTGTAATATGACCTCCCGAAGCAGCAAATGCTCTTAAACTAGTGGCTAAAGTTGATGTAATTTCTTTAAGTTCGTTTAGGATGATGAGATTCTGTTCTTCAATTTCACTGTAATTTAAATTTTTGAGAAGGGCAGATGCGTATAGGAACTCATCTGAGGTAAATATTCGACTTAAAAAATTGCTTTCTTCTTCACTAACGGTCAGTACCTTAATTTGCTCCCTTTCCTCAATATTAAAGAAGAACTTGTTGTCATAGTTAAGCCCCGTATCTACCAATTCTATTTTCCCATTAAATTGCTCTCCCTTTGGAATGGTAAAAGTAATGGCTCCTTGGTTTTGTTCATTAAAGGATGCTGAGCTTTTAGCGGTTAATGTACTGTCATTGTAAAGAGAGACCGGGATGTTGTCCAACTGGTTTTGACTTGTTAGTTTTACGGAAAGATTTAGATAATCTCCTTCCGTTTTCTCCAAAAAAACAGAGTCGATGGATACATTGTTTTCGCTATCACCTTTTAACTGTACCCAATGCTTTTGAATTTGTTGACTGGAATCTGATGAAATTTCACCCAAAGCATTTTGAAAATCCGATACCAGAATTAGGTTTTTGTCAGTCTGGTCATCTGCGGAAAAAAAAGTTTGCGCCTTTAACTCTACCTCCTTAATAGTTAGTTGCTTAAAGCTATGTTCAAGGGATAATAGTTCATTCTGTATATCCTGAACCCGAACATCCTTAAAAGTTCTTGTATTGGTGAATAGTGTAAGGCGTTGGTCTTTAGGTGCCGACTTAATAAAGTCTTGAACTGCATTTTGCAGAAGTGTGATTCCTTCTTTTTTTAGCTGCATGCTAAAAGAATCATCAAGGTAAATAATGTTCTCTTTTTCTTTTAAAGCTTGATTTTTGGCAAAAAAGGGTTGGGCAAAAGCAGTGACCAAAGCTGCCAACAATAGAAGTCTAGTAACCAGCAACAACCACTTTTTGAGGGTATTGCTCTTTCGTGATTCAATAACTACCTTCTTGAGCAGTTTTACGTTCGTAAAAGGAGTTTTTTGAAATTTTCTAAGTTGAAAAAGATGAATAAAAATAGGAATCAGGAGAAGAAATAATGCCCAAAGAAGTTCTGGATGTTTAAATTGCATATCCTGAGTTGAGTAAGCAAATATAGATAAAAAAGAAGGATTGCTTTAGAACGATAGCTAGCAAAAAAAGAAGTAATCTTCCATATTTTGATGACCTAGTTTAGCGAGATATTTTTTAATGGATTCTTGGGCTTGCTCATTGGCAACTGTAATGATGCTCTGTGGGTTTTCAATATTTTTAAGCGTAGAAAAATGCTGCATTTCTACCCCATAGATGTCCTTTCCTATTTTGTTGGGGTTATCACACAACCATATAAACTTAAGACCTGCTTTTTGTAGACCTTTGGCAATTTCCTTGCCTTTATATCCCGCACCCCAAATGGTTAAAACGCTATCTTTCTTGTAGTCGATATTTAAAAAATAATGCAACTTAATACCAAGAAAATAATTTTGGGCGTAGTGTTCACTGGTTCTGGAGGTTCTATGATCGTAATCCCTCCAATAGTGTAAGACCTGATTGCAAGGAATACATTTTAAATTGTTCCGGTAGAATCTGAAAGTAAGATCATAATCCTCTGGATACCGGTTGGAATCAAATGCGCCTACTTTTAATAGATCATCGCGGTAAGTCATCCAACAAGGCGAAGGAATGACACACTCTTTATAGATTTCATTGTAGTTACTACCGTTTTCGGTAAGATAGTTCAGCCATTTTTCGTATCGGGCATACCCATTACTGATTCCTCTACTTGAAAAATAGGTCACCTGACCTACCGCTACATGGCCATTACCCTCACGAAGTAATGAATTGACCATAACTTCAAGTTTGTTTAATGTCATAATATCATCGGAGTCCATTCGTGTTACCATTTGGCCTTTACTTTGATTAAAAGCATGTCTCAAAGCCTGTATAATACCGCTTCCGGGGTTTTTGGAGAGTTTTATTCGTTCATCTTTATGGGCATATTCTTCTACTATTTGATAACTGGAGTCACTGGAACCATCATCCACTGCCAAAATTTCCCAATGCGAATAAGTTTGTTCAATTATGGAGTTTAGGCAATCTGGAAGAAACTCCGAAGTATTTTTAAAAGGAATGAGAATACTGACCAGCGGATTTTGCATGAATGCAATTTACATAAAACGCTTAGTAAAGTGTAATGGATAAAAAGAGGGGTCCTTAAGCCAAAATAAATTTCAATTTTACTTTAACCTAATAAAAAAGGTTCTTATATTTGCACCCGCTTAGGAGAAATGGCAGAGTGGTTGTCCTGATAGCTATCGGGAGCGGCAATTTTGAAAACTAAAACTTCTAAGACATATTGGAGAAATGGCAGAGTGGTCGAATGCGGCAGTCTTGAAAACTGTTGAGGGTCACACCTCCGGGGGTTCGAATCCCTCTTTCTCCGCCAGTAGACTTAAAAAGCCCCTGACAGGGGCTTTTTTTATAGATGTTATTTTTGGTGCTAGTTAATGTTCCCAAGCCTAAGGAGCGGGAATAATGTTTTTGTCCAACGCTTGAAGTTTACTAACCGAATGTTATGTAAACATACTTCTTTTTGGAGCTTTTCCGCTTTGTACAGTTGTCATTTTAGAAATCATAACTTAGAGGAAAGTTTTAATAAACGATGAAAAAGACAAAGACAATTGATGCAGTTTTAATTGGTTTCCTAGTTGGAATAATTGCATGGAGTGTATTTAAAAATTCATGGGGTTTAGTCACATTGATTCCATTAGTTTTAATTTTTAGATTGATTAAAAAATCAGAGAAGTAATTTCGAAAAGTTCGAAAATCGATACTTGCCTATTCCATAAATAAGACCTAAATTGAACCATAGTTATTAATATTGGTTCGATATGGCTGTAATTAGAAAATCCATCACTTTTACGCAACAACAAGAAGCCTTTGTAAAAAGTTTGATAGAGCAGGGGTTCTATACTAACGATAGTGAATATATCAGGGACATAATCCGGAAGGATCAAGAGCGTAGAAAACGCATTGTGGACCTGAACGAAGCTCTTATTGAAGGTGTCGAGAGTGGTCCTACCGATGCTACTATAGATAGTATTTGGGAAGAAGCGATAAATGAGCACAATGCCGGAAAATAAATATGTCATCAGTGCAAAGGCAAGGGATGATTTTAAATCCATTGCCAAATACACGGTTGAAGAATTCGGGGAAGCACAATCCTTAAAATATGCAGAGGGCCTCAAAAGTGTTTTGGACGAACTGGCCAAAAATCCCGAACTTGGTAGGAGATATGTGGCCATAAAGGATAAAATGTTACTACGTTATCGTTACAAGGCACACGTAATCTTTTACTACATAATAGGGAACCAAATATTCATTGTAAGGGTTTTGGGCGGTCGAATGGATTTTCCAAAACATCTTAAGTAAGGTTCAATTAAACGATGCGTTTAGATTTTAAGACAGGCAAGCTTTCTTGTCGCCAAGCTGATATAACCCCACCGAAGCTCTTTGATGAAAATTTCGAAGAGGGCTTAAGAAGGGTATTACCAAGTCTACAAAAGTCTTCCGGAGATTATCAACGCTGGCAATGGTTTAATTTGAGACATGATTCAATTACGATTCAAAATGAGTTTAAAATTCATTTTAGTTTTTGTTATAAATGGGATTGGACCAAAGATGAACATCCTAGGCTATTGTACCTCTATGTTAATTTTACTGAAGGGTATTTAAAAAATGAAGTTTTTAAAAAAGATAGTTTAAGATATAGTGAAAAGCTCAAAAAAGTAAAATGCCTTTATCTAAAACTTTTGCAGAATTTGACCCGGGAGAATTTGAAGATGGATAAGAGAAATGTTATTTCTTTTCCTTGGGGTAGGGCTCGCATCGATAGGAAGAAGAAAATATTTTATGAACTTACCCTTTATTGGGATTAGTTGAGAGTAATAAAACTTGTAATTCGATTATGGTTTTACCATTACTTTTAGGAATCACTCTCGCCTTTTGGGGTCTAGCTTATATTGGTAAGTATGTCGCTTATTCAAATGGAATCAAGATTAAAGGTACAGTAGTAAAAGGTGCATATAAGAGGCAAGGTAATGGACTATTCAAAATGATGTTGGCGGAACTAACCTATACATATCAAATTGAAGGAGCCACATATTCCAACACCGTAATTACTGATACTGACAAATACCAACAAAAGACCCTATTGATGCATGGCGAGTATATAACTGTATTAGTCAATAAAAACAAACATAGTGATTCAACTATTAATTCACCTTTTTACTACTTAAAGCGAAGCATATTTTTACTTTTTATAGGTGTTATTATAATTTTTGTTGCATTCACTTAAACATTGAAAATTAAATTTAGGTTGTATATTGATTTGTAGCCTTCCCTAAAAATGTAGCTGTAGCCTTCCCTATTTTCTACAAATGATTATTCAGAGCAAAAATGTAAATACAGTTTCGCTTTTCTCTTGAAATCAAGGTAAATGAGTAAATATCTGTAGCCTTCTGCCCATAAATGACTAAATTTATAACTTACAATTCCTTTTTGGTAAACTAAAACATGGGAAGAAAAGTAGTTACATCAATTTTGACAATTATATCGATTTGTCTTTATGGTCAAAATAACAGACTGACATCAGAAGTAATTGACCTTACAGATAGACTTGAGACCTCTTTGCATGATAATAAAAAACTATCTCAAGACCCTAATTTAAATCGCTATATTTATTCGGATACTATGAAGGCTTCCCTGTTTTTGAAGGCTTCCCTGTTTTTGAAGGCTTCCCTGTTTTTCAAACAGTTTAAAAATCAACTATTTTTAGATTATGAAGAAAAGCAGATTTACCGAAGCACAGATAGTATCTATGCTCCAACAGTACGATTCAGGAATGAAGGTCACCG
>NZ_JACYFJ010000006.1 GCF_014855495.1 Euzebyella saccharophila
TCGACCTGCTGGACAACACTGAGTTTAAAGCCCAGATTGTAATCGCGTTGGCTGCGCTTCTTCCTTGATTTCTCTGAATCCTTCATAAATAAGTCGAATTTGTGTCAACTTATTTCAGGACGGGACAAGTTCAACAAAAAAGCCCCGTCTCAAAAGGAACGGGGCTTTTTTGTTGAATGCTCATTTCTTATTGAACGGGAATACTATCCGGTATTTCTTCAGTTGTGGTAGTGGCATCAATTACCGTAGTATCAGATACGGGCATGGTGTCTTCCAAATCTGGATTACCGTTAGGATTCAATGGCTCTTCCTCCAAAAGGTTATCCCTGTAAAAGTGCTGAAACTTGTCTATATATTCATTGAATATAAGGGTTTCCTTTTCAGCTTTCTCACGGTCATTATTGCCAATTAATATATCAATGTTTCTACGGTATCCTTCCATATCCGCAATGATTTCATCAATTTGGTTATATTGCTCATCTAAGGGAATGCCTGCATAATAGTCCAAACGGTCTTGATAGATGTATTTTAGCTTTTCAAATAATTCCCTTGCTTTGTTGGTCTCCCCCACCTTGTAATATCCATCTACAAATGGTTCGACAAAGGTGTAGTATTCAAAATAATCTACTGGAATATTTTCCATGGCTATGTTGATAATGTCCTTTGCCTTTTCAATTTTGTCTTCGTTCAATAGCGTTTCAACCAAGCGGGCAAGGTTGCTTCTATAGGAAAGACCTTGAATTCTTGTTTGCGGATCATGGTAGATATCCGGGCTTCCGGAATTTCCCCAATACCAATTGGTGACAATGTCATACATAAGGTCACTGTCTATTCTGCCCATTTCATAGGAATTCTTTCTTTCGGTCTTTATTGGGACCAATTTATAGGCCATTCCATCTAACTGTAGATAATCTTTCATCCAGATGAATTCGGCATCGTCAAAACTTCCTCCAGAGAAATAGATAGGTCTTTTCCAGTCATTGTTGGCAATGATATCCAGCATCATCATACTCTTTTTGGTGATGGCACTACGCGGAAGGTCAATATCAATAAAGTCTACAATCTGGGCGCTATCTTTTTCCTTGACCAAACCGCTTTCCAGAGCGTTTTTCTTATTTACGGGAATGCGTAGTTTATTGGTAGGGTAGTAGACAATATTCTGAGCATTTTCAGAATAGGCGTCCATATCAATATTTTCCTGCCTTTCCAAAATGTATTTAAGTTTGGTCTGTGGTTCATCGCTATCTACCCATTTGATAAAATCATGAATAGACCACCTACTTTCTGAAATCTTTTTGTTGAATAAAGGGTCAACGGTTTGATAGTAGAGCACGTCCCTTGATCCCCAGCGGTACTTATCATGTTCAATTTGGGATGGAATCGGGTCGCTTTCATAGGCCTTGCGCTTCATTTGGTCAATGTACCAATCCGTTTCAAAGAGACTGGTACATACGATGCGAACATCCGTACGGTAACCTTCAATTTCTTGTGCATACCATAGGGGGAAGGTATCATTGTCCCCAATCGTAAATAAAATAGCTCCCGTATCTTCTTGGCATGAGTCTAAATAGGCCCTGGCCGAAGCATTGGCAGTGAAACGATTGGAGCGGTCATGGTCATCCCAGTTTTGTACCGCCATAACTGTAGGTACCGCCAGAAGGCAAACAATAGTTATGGCAGGAGCCAAAATTTTAGGGGTAAGGTATTTTCTAAGTTCCTCAAATAAACCATAAACACCTAGCCCTATCCAAATGGCGAAAATATAGAAAGAGCCTACTAAAGAATAATCTCGCTCCCTAGGCTGAAATATAGAAGGATTGGTGTAAAATTGGATTGCCAGACCCGTAAAGAGAAAGAAAATTAACAATACCCAGAATTGTTTCGGGTTTTTTGCAATTTGAAATAAAATCCCAATAATCCCCAATAACAAGGGTAGTAGAAAATACGTGTTCCTAGCCTTGTTGTTTTTAACTTCGTCCGGCAGGTTATCCTGACTTCCCAAACGGATGCTATCAAGGAACGGAATGCCACTGATCCATTCGCCATTACCATTGTAACGGCCCTGCACGTCATTGTTCTTTCCGGAGAAATTCCACATAAAATACCTCCAGTACATATAGCCAAATTGAAATTGGGCCATGTACTTAATGTTTTGCCATAATGATGGAGGTTCTACCTCTAGATAATCACTAAATCTTCTTAAGAAACTAATATATTGCTCTGCGTCTATTTCGCCATTGGCAAAGCCGTCCTTAACTTGTTTAACCGCTCTTCTGAGCTCTTCGTTGGATTGTTTCATTTTAAAATCCAATGGGCCAAAATAGCGCATATAGTTTTCTGCATGTTGACCGCTCCACATCCTAGGTAAAAGCCCAACATGTTTGGGGTCATCCCCAGGTACAGCACCTTTGTAATAATTGGTTATAACATATTTGCCCAACTTCTCGTCCTTTTCATATTTAGGAGCTTCGTCCTTGTCCTCGCCGGCATCTCCAAAAGTGTTGGAATAGTACGTGCCGTAAACTGGGCTGTCTACGCCAGGATACTGTTCCCTATTGTAATAAGCTAAAAGTGCCCGTGCGTCTTCGGGATTATTTTCATTGATTACAACTCTGGCGTTGGCGCGTATGGGGAGCATTAACCAAGTAGAGAACCCTAGGAAAATAAACATGGAGCAAAGTACAATGAGGTTGGCCGTTCTGTAATTGTTCTTTCTTGTATAGCTGAGTCCAAAATAAAACGTGGCAATGAAAATAAGCCCCATAATTATAGATCCAGAATTAAATGGCAAGCCAATGCTATTGATAAAAAACACCTCGCTCCATCCAAATAGTTTTAATACGTAGGTCAATGAAAATTTATAGACGAGCATCAATACCGCAATGACAGCAAGGTTGGCCAATAGAAAATTCTTGACCGTAGTTGTCTTGTATGTTTGAAAGTAATATAAAAGCCCGATGGAAGGTATTGCTAAAAAGCCCATGAACTGGACCCCGAATGTTAGTCCTACAACAAAACAAATTAAAATGAGCCAACGGTGACCTCTGGGGTCGTCCAAATTATCTGTCCATTTAAGGCCTAGCCATAATTGCAAGGCCATTATGAGGCTCGCCATGGCATAAACTTCCGTTTCTACGGCGTTGAACCAAAAACTATCAGAATAGGTAAAGGCCAAAGCGCCTACAAGTCCACTTCCCAAAATAGCAATAGCCTTGCTATTGGTCATAACTTCATCTTTTTTGTTTACCAATTTTCTGGCAAGATTGGTAATGGTCCAAAACATGAATAGAATGGTAAAGGCACTAGATACACCAGATACGTAATTGACCATACGGGCCACTTGGTCCGGTTCAAATGCGAACATAGCAAAAAAGGCGCCTATCATTTGTTGTAAAGGGGCTCCCGGAGGGTGGCCCACCTGGAGTTTTGCCGAGGTGGCAATGTATTCGCCCGCATCCCAAAAACTATTGGTAGGCTCAACGGTAATGATATAGGTGATGAGGGCTATGGCAAATACGGCCCACCCCAAAAGGGTGTCCCATTTGTTGAAGTTCTTTGCAAACATGTACTAAGTGGTTTAACCAATGCGGCGAATTTACTAATTAATATAAATACAGGGAGGTATTTTTTATAAAGGTTTAACAGGTAAATTGATAGGTTTTAAACACGAAGTGTTGTGGTTTGTCAAGTGTTTTCTGTTAAGTGCGGGCCGTTTTGAAAGCGTTCATCGGGTTTGTAGGGGTAAATCCTGAAGTTTTTATGACAAAGTAAATTTTACTCGTAAAAATGTTTGTGCAAATGAAACTTTGTTTTAAATTTGCACGCTCTAATACGGAAGATGATTTCGTTTTTAGAAATTGGTATTGGCCTATGGTGTAATTGGCAACACTACTGGTTTTGGTCCAGTCATTCTAGGTTCGAGTCCTAGTAGGCCAACAAGAAATCCCGAAGTAAATGCTTCGGGATTTTTTATGCAATTTTATTAGGTTTTCTGTCAATTTCCTTTTGTGATTTGGTGTTATTTAAGGTAACTGCGTCATTTAAAACCAGATATGCTTTAGGCCTATTGTGAGAATTAAAAAAATTGTATATTTGCAGCACTGAAAGGATATAAAAGTATTCATGAGGGGACAATTAAGTCCTCTTTTTTATTTCTAAATGGTATGTTGAAGGACAAGGCAGCGTCATTATTACAGGATGCATTGGATGAGGATAAATCATTATTTTTAATTGATTTTAAGGTGGCTCCTGACAATTCCATTAAAGTAGTCCTTGATGGTGATAACGGTGTCTCCTTGCAGGATTGCATGAAAATAAGCAGGGCCATTGAGCATAATCTTGACCGAGAGGAGCAGGATTTTTCCTTGGAAGTAACCTCGGCAGGAGCAACTTCTCCCTTGATATTGCCAAGACAGTACGCAAAAAATATAGGGAGGAAATTAAAAATTGAAACCGAGACGGAAACCTTTGAAGGTAATTTGGCCGAGACCAATCAGGAGTCAATTTTTCTTGAATGGAAGGCAAGGGAGCCTAAACCTGTGGGCAAAGGAAAAAGAACAGTACAGAAAAGAGAGGAAATCAAATTTTCTGATATTAAAGAAGCTAAAGTCATAATAACATTTTAATGGTAACAGAGTAATGGAAAATATCGCGTTAATTGAGTCTTTTTCAGAGTTTAAGGACGATAAGTTTATTGACAGGGTAACGCTTATGGCTATTTTAGAGGAAGTTTTTAGAAGCGCCCTCAAAAAGAAATTTGGATCTGACGATAACTTTGATATCATAATTAACCCTGACAAAGGGGATTTGGAGATTTGGAGAAACCGTGTGGTTGTAGAAGATGGTGAAGTAGAGGAGCCTAATGAAGAGATTTCCTTGACTGACGCTAGAAAAATTGAGCCCGATTTTGAGGTTGGTGAAGATGTATCTGAGGAGGTAAAGCTTATAGACTTGGGTAGAAGGGCCATATTGGCACTTCGTCAAAACTTGATTTCTAAGATTCATGAGCATGATAATACCACCATTTACAAGCAGTTTAAGGATTTGGAAGGTGAAATCTATACTGCTGAGGTGCATCACATTAGGCATAAGGCCATTATTTTATTGGATGATGAAGGTAATGAGATCATCCTTCCCAAGGACCGTCAAATACCTTCGGATTTCTTTAGAAAAGGAGATAATGTTCGAGGAATTATCGAGAGCGTTGAGCTTAAAGGAAGTAAGCCCTCTATTATAATGTCCAGAAGCTCCCCTAAATTTTTGGAGCAATTGTTCTTTCAGGAGATTCCGGAAGTGTATGATGGTTTGATTACTATTAAAAAGGCTGTACGTATTCCTGGTGAAAAGGCTAAGGTGGCAGTAGATTCCTATGATGATCGTATAGATCCTGTTGGTGCCTGTGTAGGTATGAAAGGTTCTAGGATTCATGGTATTGTTCGTGAATTAGGAAATGAAAATATAGATGTAATCAATTGGACTGCAAATCCGCAGCTAATGGTTACAAGAGCATTGAGTCCGGCTAGGGTGACAACCGTAAAGTTGGATGATGAAAAAATGACCGCTCAGGTTTATTTAAGACCAGAAGAAGTTTCCAAGGCAATTGGTCGTGGGGGTCATAATATTAGGTTGGCTGGTCAATTAACTGGTTATGAGATAGATGTGTTCCGTGAGGGTGTAGAGGAAGATGTGGAGCTTACAGAATTTGCGGATGAAATTGATGCTTGGATTATTGAAGAGTTCAAAAAAATTGGCTTGGATACTGCCCGTAGCATCTTGGAGCAAGACGTAGATGATCTTGTAAAACGTACAGATTTGGAAGAGGAAACAATTTTGGAAGTTGTGCGTATACTCAAAGAAGAATTGGAAGATTAGCTATATATTAGCAGCAATTTAAAAGAATTAGGAGAAGAAATTTATGGCAGACGTTGCAAAAATAAGACTCAACAAAGTCCTCAAGGAGTTTAATATTTCTTTGGATAGGGCGGTGGATTTCTTGGCCTCTAAAGGTCATGAGATTGAAGCTAGGCCTACAACAAAGATTTCCGATGAGGTCTATGAGGTGCTTCAAGAGGAGTTCCAAACCGATAAGAGCAAGAAAGTTGCTTCTAAAAAAGTAGGTGAGGAAAAGCGTGAAGAAAAAGAAGCTTTGCGTCTGCAATTGGAGCAAGAACAGGAAGAAAAACGCTTGGCAAGGGAGAAGCGTGCTGCCGCTGAAAAACCTTTCTTGGGCAAAGTGGAGCTAACAGGTCCAAAAACCGTTGGCAAAATTGATTTGGATCCAAAGAAAAAGGAGGAGCCAAAACAAGAAGAACCTAAGAAGGAGGAAAAGCCGGTAGAGGAACCTGTTGTTGAAAAGGAAGCGCCTAAACCAGAACCTCCAAAAGAGGAGAAAAAGGTGGAGGCCAAAGAGGTGAAAAAGGAGCCTGTAAAGAAGGAACAAAAAGAAGAGCCTAAGCCTGAGCCTAAAGAAGGTGATGATGTTCTTACTACCAAATACAAAAAACTATCAGGTCCTAAAATTACCGCCAAGATTGACTTATCAAAATTTGATAAGCCAAAGAAAAAGAAAGAAGAGAACAAGTCCTCTTCTGATGGTAATGACCGTAAGAAACGTAGAAAACGTATAGTTAAACCGGGTAGTAATACCGGTGGTGGCCAACAAAGAGGTAATAGAAACCAAGGAGGTAACCAAAGAAGGGGGGCAGGAAACAATCGTTTCACTCCTAAAGTTGAGCCTACAGAGGAAGATGTACAAAAGCAAATTCGTGAGACCCTAGAGAAGCTCCAAGGTAAATCCAAGAAAGGAAAAGGGGCTAAATATCGTAGGGATAAGCGGGATCAGCACCGTCAGCAAACGGAGAAAAACCTTGAGCAACAAGAGCTGGAAAGCAAAGTGTTGAAGGTGACGGAATTCGTTACCGTGGGTGAGGTTGCTACCATGATGGATGTAACTACCACGGATATTATATCCGCTTGTATGTCATTGGGAATCATGGTGACCATGAACCAACGTTTAGATGCTGAAACGCTTTCTATTGTAGCGGATGAATTTGGGTACGAAGTGGAATTCGTTACTGCAGAATTGGAAGAGTCCATAGAGGTGCAAGAAGACGCTCCTGAAGACTTAAAAAGTAGGGCTCCTATCGTTACCGTTATGGGTCACGTTGATCACGGTAAAACATCTTTGCTTGATTATGTTAGGGAAGCCAATGTTATAGCAGGTGAAAGTGGGGGTATAACCCAGCATATTGGTGCTTACGGTGTTACCTTGGAAGATGGTCAGAGGATTACGTTCTTGGATACACCGGGTCACGAGGCGTTTACCGCCATGCGTGCCAGGGGTGCCCAGGTTACGGATATTGCGGTTATTGTTGTTGCTGCTGATGATGATATCATGCCTCAAACAAAAGAGGCAATCAGTCATGCGCAAGCTGCTGGAGTTCCTATAGTTTTTGCAATTAATAAGATAGATAGGCCAACGGCCAACCCGGATAAGATTAAAGAAGGTCTTGCCCAAATGAATTTATTGGTAGAAGACTGGGGCGGTAAGATCCAATCGCACGATATTTCGGCCAAGACGGGACAAGGTGTAAAGGAATTACTTGAAAAAGTGCTTCTTGAAGCAGAGTTGCTTGAATTAAAGGCGAACCCGGATAAGGTTGCAAACGGTACTGTTGTGGAGGCGTTCCTTGACAAGGGACGTGGGTATGTATCCACTATTTTGGTACAAGGTGGTACCTTGCAAATTGGGGATTATGTGCTTGCTGGAACACACAGTGGTAAAATCAAGGCCATGCAAGATGAGCGTGGTAAGACAGTTAAAAAAGCAGGTCCCGCCACTCCCGTTTCAATCTTGGGATTGGATGGAGCGCCACAAGCAGGTGATAAGTTTCATGTATTGGAAGATGAGCGTGAGGCCAAGCAAATAGCTGCTAAGCGTTCGCAATTACAACGTGAGCAATCTGTAAGAACTCAAAGACACATTACGCTTGATGAAATCGGAAGACGTATTGCATTGGGTGAGTTTAAAGAATTAAATATAATTCTAAAAGGTGATGTGGATGGTTCGGTAGAGGCATTAACGGATTCTTTCCAAAAACTGTCTACCGAGGAAATCCAAGTGAACATCATCCATAAAGGGGTAGGTGCGATTACTGAATCTGACGTTTTACTGGCTTCGGCCTCCGATGCAATTATCATCGGGTTTAACGTTAGGCCAATGGGTAATGCGCGCGATGTAGCCGATAAGGAGGAAATCGATATCAGAATGTACTCCATTATCTACGACGCCATTAACGACCTTAAGGATGCGATGGAAGGTATGTTGTCTCCTGAAATTAAGGAAGAAATTACGGGTACTGCCGAAATTAGGGAAACATTTAAGATTTCTAAGGTGGGTACCATTGCTGGTTGTATGGTGACCAATGGTAAGATATTCCGTAATGCAGGTATACGTCTCATTAGGGATGGTGTAGTTGTGTTTACGGGAGAATTGGCATCTTTAAAACGATTTAAGGATGATGTAAAAGAAGTTTCCAAAGGGTATGATTGTGGTCTGCAAGTGAAAAACTACAATGATATCAAGGAGGGAGATATTGTAGAGGCTTTCCAAGAGGTGGCCGTTAAGAAAAAGTTGAAGACTAAATAAAAGGTCTTCGTTAAAAACTTTATAAGAATGCAAAAAAAAATCGACCTACCGGGTCGATTTTTTTGGTTGTAGTAACATCGCATCGGGATACTTTTTTCTTACCTCCGCAAATTTTCGTTCCGCTGCAAGTTTATCTTTAAAACGACCCACCCTTACCCTGTAAGTAGGGGAATCAAATTCAATTTTTGATGGCAAATCCGGAAAATCTTCACCGACTTTGGTTTGAATATTTTGGGCTTTAGCGTAAGAACCAAACCCTACTTGTATGCGATAATAGTCCGTACTTTCGTTGGCTGTCTTATAAATATCCAGCAATTCCGTAATTTTTCCGTCCTGTGAAATGTTAATAGTACCCTGTTGGGCAGAGCATATGGCTACGGAGAATAAGCTCATAAATGATAGGAATGTTGTTTTCATTAAAGGGAAATTATTGGGTCTTACCGTTTTATACAAAAGTAGATTTTTATTGAACAAACACTGGTGTTCGCAATTTATTTAGAATAAATATAAATTAGCAATTATCAATCCTTTAACATTTACAAAATAAAGTCTATGTCGTATTTTTGCCATCAATTTTAGCACTGATAAAGCAAAGCTTATTTTTCATACAACAGAAATTATCGTGCCAAGATTTGATAGAAATAAAATCCATATGAAAAAGGTTCCGTACCTCCATCCATTTTCTAAGATTCTAGGTGTAACTGTATTATTTTTCCTACTGATTTCCACTTCAATCTATGCGCAAGACGAGGCTTCTGCTGAGGCATCTCCTGAGCAGACCGAAGCTGCTGCTGAAACGGACGGTGATCCTGCGGCAGGAAAAACCTTGTTCAATCAAAACTGTGCGGCCTGTCATGCATTGGATCGTAAGATGACTGGTCCTGCTTTGGCCAATGTGGAAGCAAGGTTGGCCGAGGATGAAGGTCTTGATCGTGAGTGGTTGTATTCTTGGATAAAAAACAGTCCAGGAATGATAGCTTCGGGCGATGCTTATGCCAACAAGATTTATAATGAGTACAACCAAGCGGCTATGACCGCTTTTCCAACGTTGTCCAATACGGACATAGATAATATATTGGCGTATACTGCGGCTCCTCCTAAAAAGCCTGCTGTTGCTGCCACTTCGGAAGCTGCTCCTGGTGCTGCGGGCGGTTCTGGGTCTGGGGTTTCCAATAATGTTATTCTTGGGGCGCTTGCCTTGGTGTTTGCTTTGTTGGTGGTGATGCTTGTGTTGGTGAATCGTACACTTAAGAGAATTGCAGAGGCAAATGGTGTTGTTTTTGTCGAGGAGGAAGCGGTTAAAAGAAAGCCTTTGTGGAAGGCGTTTGTGGACAATCAATTTTTAGTATTGGTGTCCGTGATAGTTCTGTTGTTGGGTAGCGCTTACTTTGCTTACGGCTGGATGATGCAAGTGGGTATTGATCAAGGGTATGAGCCTATTCAGCCAATTCATTATTCGCATAGGATTCATGCTGGAGAAAATAAAATTGAGTGTAAGTATTGTCACTCTTCCGCTAGGGTTTCCAAGCACTCCGGTATTCCTTCCTTGAACGTGTGTATGAACTGTCATAAATCCATTTATCAAGTTTCAGAAGAAACTCTGGCAGAAGGTAAGCAGGAGTACGGGGTAGATTACAATCAAGAAATTAAAAAGCTTTATGCCGCGGTAGGTTGGGATGAAGAAAATCAGAGATATACCGGTAATACAAAACCGGTGGAGTGGGTTCGAATTCATAACCTTCCGGATTTTGTGTATTTCAATCACTCTCAGCACGTAACGGTTGCGGGAGTTCAGTGTCAGGAGTGTCACGGTCCTATTGAGGAAATGGAAATTGTTTCGCAGCATTCTCCGTTGACCATGGGTTGGTGTATTAATTGTCACCGTGAAACCAATGTGAAGATTGAGGGCAACGAATATTACGAGAAGATACACGATGAGCTTTCCAAAAAGTACGGTGTTGAGAAGTTGACAGCTGCTCAAATGGGCGGACTGGAATGTGGAAAGTGCCACTATTAATAGATTAAGAAAGAGTAGCTAATTACATAGAGACGTATGGCATCAAACAAAAAATATTGGAAAAACGAAGCGGAGTTAAATCCGAATGATTCCATTGTTGAGACGCTAAGGCAAAATGAATTTGTTGAGGATATTCCTGTTGATGAGTTTTTAGGGGATAAAGAAAATCTTTCTTCAACCAATACCAATAGAAGGGACTTTTTGAAATATGTAGGCTTTAGTACGGCCGCAGCTTCTTTGGCAGCTTGCCAAGGGCCGGTTCGTAAGTCTATTCCTTATGTGGTTCAGCCAGAGAATATAGTTCCTGGTGTTGCTAACTACTATGCAACTTCCATTGCGGACGGTTTTGACTTTGCGAGTGTATTGATAAAAACTCGCGAGGGTCGTCCAATAAAAGTAGAAAATAATAGGGATGCCTTAGTAGGGGGTGGTGCAAATGCACGTGTAAACGCTTCTGTTCTTTCTCTTTATGATAGCACCCGTTTACAAGGTCCGGTAGCCAACGGCGAGCCTGTTGATTGGAGTGCGTTGGATGCTGCGGTTAAATCTAAATTGGCCGCATTAAAGAATTCTGGACAACAAATAGCCTTGCTTACGCAAACATATGCTAGTCCTTCTACCGATAGGTTGATAGCTGAAATGCAAGCCGAGTATTCCAATGTGAAGCATATTGTTTATGACGCGATTGGAGAGGAAGCGGCCTTAGCCGCTTTTGAAGCAAAGTTTGGTGAGAGGGCGTTAGCGGATTACGATTTCTCAAAATCGGATTTGATAGTTTCTTTTGGAGCTGATTTTCTCGGAGACTGGCAGGGAGGTGGATACGATTCTAGCTACGCGAAAGGACGTGTGCCCAATAAAGGTAAAATGTCACGTCATGTTCAATTTGAGGCGAATATGACACTCTCCGGGGCAAATGCTGATAAAAGGATTCCTTTGACTCCAATGCAGCAAAAAATTGCTTTGGCTAAATTGTATGCCAAGTTAAACGGTACATCGGCCGGCGGTGAGTTGCCTGAAAATGTGCAGGCAGCTGTTGATAGTGTGGCTACCCAAATACGTACTGCTGCGAGTAATGCCGTAGTAGTTACTGGGTTAGATGATGTAAATGCCCAGACTGTTGTCCTGGCAATTAATGAAATGTTG
Organism: Euzebyella saccharophila; assembly: GCF_014855495.1. GTDB lineage: Bacteria > Bacteroidota > Bacteroidia > Flavobacteriales > Flavobacteriaceae > Euzebyella > Euzebyella saccharophila. The sequence goes on from NZ_JACYFJ010000006.1 coordinate 11,808, forward strand.
GGTAGCAAAGCTTTTGATGCAGCAGTTCCTAAATATACGAGACAGGGTAATGCCGAAGCGGTAAACACTTTGATAGCTGATATGAACAGTGGAAAAGTGGGTGCTCTTTTTGTGGATGGCGTTAACCCGGCCTATAGTTTGCCAAATGCTGCTGAATTTGTAACCGGACTTGAAAAGGTGGGTCTTTCAGTGGTGTTCTCAACCAATTGGAACGAGACTACCGAAGTAGCTCAATTCGCGGCTGCTTCCAACCATTACTTAGAGTCTTGGGGAGATGTTCAGATCAAGAAAGGACATTATGGCTTAATGCAGCCTACCATACGAGAGCTATTTGATACGAGGCAATTCCAAGCTTCTTTGTTGAAGTGGATGGGTTCGGATAAGAATTATTACGAATATATTAAAGATACTTGGACCAATGGTATTTTGAACGGTGCTGATTGGAACAAGGCTTTGCATGATGGAGTTTTTGTTGGGGGAGCTTTTTCGGCTTCGGTTTTGAATGCCGATCCTGAAAATGTTGCCGATGATGCGGATGACAAAGAAGAAGTTCCAGCTTCTGATAACGTAGTTGCCGCTGCAAGTTCAATATCCATTGCTTCTGCAATAAGTGCGTTGACCAATGCTACTAGTGGTGAAGGTCTTGAGTTGACTTTATATCCTAAAACAGGTATGGGTAACGGTTCTATGGCCAGTAACCCTTGGTTGCAGGAGTTTCCTGATCCAATTACAAGAGTTTCGTGGGATAACTATGTTACAGTTTCCAAAGCGGATGCCGAAAGATTGGGCTTGGAAAACTATAATGTAGCCAATGGTGGTTTGGACGGTAGTTATGTGAATATTACTGTTAATGGTGTTATCGTAAATAATGTTCCTGTTATCATACAGCCGGGTCAAGCTATTGGCTCTGTGGGTCTCTCTTTTGGTTACGGTAAAAAAGTAGGTCTTAAAGAAGAAATGCAGACCGGGGTAAATGCTTATCCGCTTTACCAAGGATTTAATAACATACAAGCGGCTACGCTTGAAAAGGCATCTGGCACGCATGAATTTGCCTGTATTCAGTTGCACAACACCTTAATGGGTAGAGGTGATATTATTAAAGAGACCACCCTTGAGGAATTCAATACAAAAGAATCTAGTGAGTGGAACCCAATCCCTCATGTTTCCTTGAATCACCAAGAAACATTGGTGACCTCCCCAGAAGTGGATATCTGGGAAAGTTTTGATCGTTCTATCGGTCACCACTTTAAAATGTCTATTGATTTGAACGCATGTACTGGATGCGGTGCTTGTGTGATTGCTTGTCATGCAGAGAATAATGTTCCTGTTGTTGGTAAAAAAGAAATGCGCCTCTCCAGAGATATGCATTGGTTGCGAATCGATAGATACTATTCTTCGGAGAGTACATTTGAGGAAGATAATATCAAGAAGGATGAATTTGATGGTTTAAGTGGGGACAATGGTTCTTTGGGAGGTTTTGGTGAATTGGAAGATCCATCGGTTAACCCTCAAGTAGCTTTCCAGCCTGTAATGTGTCAACACTGTAACCACGCTCCATGTGAAACGGTTTGTCCTGTTGCAGCTACTTCCCACGGTCGTCAGGGTCAAAATCATATGGCTTATAACCGTTGTGTGGGTACAAGATATTGTGCCAACAACTGTCCTTATAAAGTGAGAAGGTTCAATTGGTTCTTGTACAATAACAATGACGAGTTTGATTTCCATATGAACAATGACCTTGGTAAAATGGTATTGAACCCAGATGTGGTTGTACGTTCTAGAGGGGTTATGGAAAAATGTTCTTTCTGTATCCAAGCTACCCAAGCGGTTGTGTTGAATGCCAAGCGGGAAGGTAGGCCTGTTGCGGAAGGTGAGTTCAATAACGCTGTTGCTTGTTCAGCTGCCTGTAGTAGCGGTGCAATAAAGTTTGGGGATGTAAACGAGGAAGGAAGTGAAATTGCTTCTCTTGAAGAGGATGACAGAGCTTATCATTTATTGGAGCATGTAGGTACTAAACCAAATGTATTCTACCATGTTAAAGTGAGAAATACCAACGAAGTATAAACCGTATTTTAAGTAAACAATTATAACAGAATTATATGGCGTCGCATTACGAAGCACCTATAAGAAGACCCTTAGTTACCGGGGATAAAAGCTACCACGATGTTAGTGTGGATATTGCTGCTCCTGTAGAGGGAAGGGCCAACAAACACTGGTGGATTGTTTTTTCCATTGCCTTGGTGGCATTCCTTTGGGGTATTGGGTGTATCATTTATACTATTTCTACCGGAATTGGTACTTGGGGGCTTAACAGAACAGTTAACTGGGCTTGGGATATTACCAACTTCGTATGGTGGGTAGGTATCGGACACGCCGGTACATTGATTTCGGCGGTACTGTTATTGTTCCGTCAAAAATGGAGAATGGCTATTAACCGTTCTGCAGAGGCGATGACTATTTTCTCTGTAGTTCAGGCAGGACTTTTTCCAATTATTCACATGGGTAGACCATGGTTGGCATACTGGGTATTACCAATACCAAACCAGTTTGGATCTTTGTGGGTAAACTTTAACTCCCCACTTCTATGGGACGTTTTTGCGATCTCTACGTACTTATCTGTTTCCCTTGTATTCTGGTGGACAGGTTTGTTACCGGATTTTGCAATGTTGAGGGATAGGGCAATACTCCCTTTTCAGAAAAAGATATATAGTTTATTAAGTTTTGGATGGAGTGGTCGTGCCAAGGATTGGCAACGATTTGAAGAGGTGTCCTTAGTATTGGCTGGTTTGGCTACCCCATTGGTACTTTCTGTTCACACGATTGTATCTTTTGACTTTGCCACATCCGTAATACCTGGATGGCACACCACTATTTTTCCACCGTATTTTGTTGCAGGTGCCATTTTCTCTGGTTTTGCTATGGTAAACACGCTTCTCATCATTATGAGAAAGGTTTGTCATATGGAAGATTATATTACGGTACAGCATATTGAATTAATGAACATTGTAATCATGATTACCGGTTCCATAGTGGGCTGTGCATATATTACAGAATTGTTTGTGGCTTGGTATTCTGGAGTGGAATATGAACAATATGCATTCTTGAACAGGGCTACAGGTCCTTACTGGTGGGCTTATTGGTCTATGATGACTTGTAACGTATTTTCACCACAGTTTATGTGGTTCAAGAAATTACGTACTAGCATAATGTTCTCATTCTTTATATCCATAGTGGTAAATATTGGTATGTGGTTTGAACGTTTTGTGATTATCGTTACTTCCTTACATAGGGATTACTTGCCATCTTCTTGGACAATGTTCTCTCCATCTTTTGTGGATATTGGAATATTTGTAGGTACCATAGGGTTCTTCTTCGTGTTGTTCCTATTATATTCTCGTACGTTCCCAGTGATTGCGCAAGCGGAAGTAAAATCTATTTTAAAATCTTCTGGAGATCGCTACAAGAAATTAAGGGATGCCGGTCAGCCTTTGTATAAGATTGAAAGGATGCAGGCGGCTAATTTAAAAAGCGAAATTATTACCGATGACGTTTTGATGGGAGAAGAAGTTCCTACAGTGGGGGATAAAACAGGTGTAAATGATTTGCTTAGCAGCTTGGGTACCTTTGATGCAGCAACTCAGACTCCGGATGATTTAAAGAAAATAAAAGGTATAGGTCCCCAGATGGAAGCAACCCTCAATGAGATTGGTATTTATACTTTTGCCCAAGTTGCTAGAATGACCGAAAGGGAGTACGATTTGTTGGACTCTATTACCGGATCTTTCCCTGGTAGGGCGCAACGTGATGATTGGGCCGGTCAGGCGGTTTTACTAAATAATAAAAAATAGGCTATGGCGTCTAAAACAATACATGCATATTATAACGATGATGATGTGTTAATGCATGCAGTAAAGAAGGTAAAGGCTGCAAAACATCATATTGAAGAGGTTTATTGTCCTTTTCCCGTACATGGTTTGGACAAGGCAATGGGATTGGCCCCAACAAGGTTGGCTATTACTTCCTTTTTGTACGGCTGTGTAGGTTTGACCGTAGCCGTTACTATGATGAATTTTATCATGATTGAGGATTGGCCTCAAGATATTGGTGGTAAGCCGAGCTTTAGCTTTTTGGAGAATATGCCGGCATTTGTGCCTATTATGTTTGAGCTTACAGTTTTCTTTGCGGCTCACTTAATGGTTATCACTTTTTATCTTAGAAGTCGTCTTTGGCCTTTTAAAGAAGCTGAAAACCCGGATAAGCGAACTACAGATGACCATTTTTTAATGGAGATTGAAGTGCACGGAGATGAGAAGGAGCTTACCGAATTATTGATGGATACCGGTGCGGTAGAAATCAATGTAATGGAAAATAACAACAGTCACTAACTATGAACAGTTTTAGTAAAATAGCATTAGCGTTTTCAAGCCTATTTTTATTGGTATCCTGCTGGAGTGATCAAACGGAGCCAAACTATCAATACATGCCTAACATGTATGAGCCTGTAGGTTACGAGACGTATCAAGGTTTTAATGAGGACGAAACTACTAGAATTGCTTTGTTCAAGGGAGTTTCCGAGGCAATGTTACCTCCGGACAATACTATTCCCAGGGGTTGGATGCCTTATCCTTATGAAAATTCCCCTTCAGGCAAGGAATTGGCCAGGGTAATGAGCAGTCCCTTGGATTCTCTTGAGAGTGAGGATAATTTAGCGGCGGGTGGTCAATTATATACCATCTATTGTGCTATTTGTCACGGAGATAAGGGTGATGGACAAGGAACTTTGGTAAAAAGAGAAAAGATATTAGGTGTACCTAGCTATGATGATGTAGCTCGTAATATCACCGTTGGTACCACCATGCATACTATTCAATACGGTCTCAATTCCATGGGTTCTTATGCTTCGCAAATGAATACCAAAGAAATGTGGCAAGTTTCCGAGTATGTTATGAAACTTAAAGAAGATTTAACGAAATAATTCCTAGAGAGGCGATATGTATACGTTTTCAAACAAATTAAAAATAGGTTCGTTCATTTTAATGGCTGTAGGATTCCTAGGTATAGCAATAGGTTTCATTAGCATGCCAAGTACCGTGGAGGAAGCAAAGGCAATTGTGGCCAGTCATGATGATGGCCATGGTGCTCATGCAACTGAAACACACGCTGCTACAGGTGGTCATGGTGCTGATGCACATGGCGGGGAACATGACGCTTCTCATGATGAACATGTATTACATCAATTACGGAACAAGCCTTGGGCGGCCCTCTATGTGGGAGCTTTCTTTTTCTTCATGATCTCTCTTGGAGTTTTGGCATTTTATGCTATTCAACGAGCCGCACAAGCAGGATGGTCTCCATTGTTGTTTAGGGTGATGGAAGGTATTACGGCTTATTTGGTGCCTGGGGGTATTATTGTATTCGTAATATTGGTTATGTCCGTATTGCATATGAACCATCTTTTTGTTTGGATGGACCCTGAGGTCGTTGCTCATGATGAACTAATTCAGGGCAAATCCGGATATTTAAATCCTACTTTCTTTTTAATTAGAGCGGCTATCTTTTTAGGTGGATGGATATTCTATCGACAGTATTCTAGAAAATTGTCTTTACAACAGGACGAGGCCAATGATAATGCCAATTTCAAATTGAATTTCAGGTGGTCTGCAGGCTTTTTGGTTTTCTATTTGGTGTCTGAATCCATGATGTCATGGGATTGGATTATGAGTTTGGATCCGCATTGGTTTAGTACCTTATTTGGATGGTATGTGTTTGCGAGTATGTTCGTTTCGGGCATCACCGTAATAGCCATGGTAACTATTTATTTAAAATCCAAAGGATTGTTACCAGACGTAAATGACAGCCATATCCATGATTTAGCCAAGTTTATGTTCGGTATAAGTATCTTCTGGACTTACTTATGGTTCTCTCAATTTATGTTGATATGGTATTCTAATATTCCTGAGGAGGTTACCTACTATATTACCAGAATTGAGGACTTTAAATTACCTTTCTTTGGAATGATAGCAATGAACTTCCTGTTCCCTGTATTGCTTTTGATTAATAGTGATTATAAACGTATAAATTGGTTTGTTGTTCTAGGGGGTATAGTAATCCTTCTTGGGCATTACCTTGATATATTTAATATGGTTATGCCGGCCACTGTGGGTGACCAATGGTCTATTGGTATTCCTGAGATTGGTGCTGTTTTGTTCTTTGCGGGGCTGTTCATTTTCTTTGTATTCAGAGCATTAGCAACAGTTCCTTTACAACCAAAGAGAAATCCATTTATAGAGGAAAGCAGGCATTTCCATTATTAGAGTAATTTTAACGCATAATAGTAGAGCATACGATGACTACAGTATTGATTTTAGCGGTTTTGGTATTAGTGGCAATTGCTATTTGGCAAATGACCAAAATATTTGAATTGTCACAATTAAAGGCCGAGACCTCCCAAATAGCAAACGATAGTGATAACCAAACCAATGGTTATTTATTATTCGCTTTCTTGATTTTCATTTACGCTATTACCATCTTTAGTTTCTATAACTATGGTAAGTTTTTATTGCCGGAGGCGGCTTCAGCACATGGTGACGAGTATGATAGCCTAATGTTGGTATCCTTTGTAATTATATTTTTTGTTCAAACAATTACTCAGGCATTACTTCATTACTTTGGATATAAATACAGAGGTAAAAAGGGTAATAAGGCTTTATTTTATGCGGATAACGATAAGTTAGAGTTTATCTGGACCATTATCCCTGTGGTTGTTTTGGCAGGTTTAATTTTATGGGGTCTTTATACTTGGACTACTATCATGGATGTGAATGATGAGGATGACCCACTTGTGGTTGAGCTTTATGCACAGCAATTTGGTTGGACGGCTAGATATGCCGGTGAGGACAATGTATTGGGAGATGCTAATGTACGAATGATAGATATTAACAAGGCCAATATATTAGGTCTTGATGAGGGAGATTCTTATGCAGCTGATGATGTGGTAGTTAAAGAGTTGCACTTGCCAGTGGGTCGTAAGGTCAATTTTAAAATGAGATCTCAAGATGTTTTGCACTCGGCTTACATGCCTCATTTTAGAGCCCAGATGAACTGTGTACCGGGTATGATTACGGAGTTTTCTTTTACTCCTATTTATACTACCGCGGAAATGCGTCAAAATCCGGATATAAAGGATAAGGTTAGACGCACCAATGAAATACGTTCTGAGAGAGCCGCAAATGGAGAACCAAACTCCGATCCTTGGGAGTTTGATTACATCCTTTTATGTAATAAAATATGTGGTAAATCACACTATAATATGCAAATGAAAATTGTGGTAGAAACACAAGAGGAGTATGAGAAGTGGATTGCCGATCAAGGTACTTTTGCGGAGACGGTATTAAATCAGGGAGATTCCGATACTGCAATGAACGGTGTTCAATAAGTTTCGGTTGGGAGATACAAATTTAGAAGCTAGAAAAGAAAATTAATAAAATTTAGATTATGTCTGTTACAGCACATGCACACGTAGATGACCATGCACATGACGATCATGGGCACCATCACAAAGAGACTTTTGTAACCAAGTACATATTTAGCCAGGATCATAAAATGATTGCCAAGCAATATTTTATCACTGGTGTATTGATAATGGGATTCTTGGGAATAGCAATGTCCCTACTGTTCCGTATGCAATTGGCATGGCCAGGGGAGTCCTTCTCTATTTTTGAGGCTGTTCTCGGAAAATGGGCGCCCGAAGGTGTTATGGATGCTGATGTGTATCTAGCGTTGGTTACTATCCATGGAACATTAATGGTATTTTTTGTACTTACCCAAGGTCTTAGTGGTACCTTTAGTAACCTACTGATTCCATTACAGATTGGTGCCCGAGATATGGCATCAGGATTTATGAACATGCTTTCTTTTTGGATGTTCTTTGTTTCTTGTGTGGTAATGGTGGCTTCCTTATTTATTGAAGCAGGTCCTGCAGCGGCAGGTTGGACTATCTATCCGCCATTGAGTGCCTTGCCAATGGCTCAACAAGGGTCAGGTTTAGGTATGACCCTTTGGTTGGTTTCTATGGCCATTTTCATTGCCTCTTCTCTTTTAGGTTCTTTGAATTATGTAGTTACGGTAATCAATCTGAGAACAAAGGGAATGGCCATGACAAGATTGCCATTAACCATTTGGGCCTTTTTTGTAACGGCTATTATCGGTATCATTTCTTTCCCAGTTCTTTTATCTGCGGCATTACTTCTGATAATGGATAGAAGTTTTGGTACCTCTTTCTTCCTTTCTGATATCTTCATTCAGGGTGAAGTATTACACTACCAGGGAGGTTCGCCCGTTTTGTTCGAACACTTATTTTGGTTCTTGGGTCACCCTGAGGTATACATTGTATTGCTTCCGGCATTGGGAATTACTTCCGAGATTATGTCTACCAATGCAAGAAAGCCAATTTTTGGTTATAGGGCTATGATTGCTTCCATTTTGGCTATCGCCTTTTTATCTACCATAGTATGGGGGCACCACATGTTTATTTCTGGAATGAACCCATTTCTTGGGTCGGTATTTACCTTTACAACTTTGTTGATTGCTATACCTTCCGCCGTTAAAGCTTTTAATTACATTACCACTCTTTGGAAAGGTAACCTACAGCTCAACCCTGCAATGTTGTTCTCTATAGGACTAGTTTCCACTTTCATTACAGGAGGTCTTACAGGTATCATTTTAGGGGATAGTACCTTGGATATTAATGTTCATGATACCTATTTTGTTGTAGCTCACTTCCACTTGGTAATGGGTATTTCTGCCCTATACGGAATGTTTGCAGGTGTTTACCACTGGTTCCCTAAAATGTTTGAGGGTAAATTGATGAACAAAAACTTGGGATATGTACACTTTTGGGTAACCGCAGTTTGTGCTTACGGGGTATTCTTCCCAATGCACTTTGTGGGAATGGCAGGTGTTCCTAGGAGATATTATGAGAATACAGCATTCCCAATGTTTGATGAATTGGCCGATGTGCAAGTCTTAATGACCGTGTTTGCCTTAATCGCTGGTGCAGCTCAGTTGGTATTCGTTTATAACTTTATACATAGTGTTTTCTATGGAAAAGAGGGCCCACAAAATCCTTGGAAATCTACTACTTTGGAATGGACTACCGGTAATAAACATATTCACGGTAACTGGGAGGGACCTATACCTGAAGTTCATCGCTGGGCTTACGATTACAGTAAAGTAGATGAAAATGGAGAGTACATTATTCCTGGTCAGGATTTTGTTCCGCAGATTGTTCCGCTTCAGAAAGACGAAGAGGAACTACATCACTAAAAATATACTTATTCAAATAAAAAATGCCCGACTTATATAGTTGGGCATTTTTTTTGATATATTGAGATAGGCTTTAATTCTTAAGGATAGAAATTCACCACCCTCTGTCTTGAAATAAATAGAATTAGGGCATAAACACTAAACCATTATGAAGCATTTAATTTTATTTCTTTCCTTTTTGTGCGTTCTGCAGGTAAGCGCCCAACGAAAGCCTAAAATAAAAGGGAACAAACAAGTTGTGGATTATCAGGAAGATTTACCGCCCTATAGTGCTATTGAGCTAAAGGATGATTTAGAAATTCATTTACAGAGAGCCGCAGGTGAAGGGTATGCCATTACAGCCGATGATAATCTTATTGATGTTCTAAAATTTAAGGTGGAGGATAGTACCCTGGTCATAAGCTCGTTCTATAATATCACCGGTAAGAAAAAATTGGATATCACGGTGTATTATAATGAATTAAGTGCCATTACGCTATTGGATGGCAAAATGATTGCTGATGGCCCTATAGGTACTCGAGAGCTATATATAAACACCTATAACTCTTCCAAACTTGAATTGAGTACGGACGCAGACCTTACCAATGTAAACATGGAAGGAAATAGTTTTGGCGACTTTAATGTGAATGGTGGTGAAATAAGTCTTATTCTCAAAGATCGCGTAGATGCCAAGGTATATACCATGACGCAATTAAACAATATTAAAATGTATAAGAACGCATCTATAAAATTGGAGGGAACCACCGATCAATTATTTGCAGATCTTATGGAGAATTCTAGTTTGAAAGCGGAAAGGCTGGAGGCTGCAAAAGTCTTTTTAACCATTCAGCATTCCGCAAATGCAGATGTTAATGCAAGTGAAGATTTAGAGTTGACTGCCACCGGTTCGACCAGAACTCATTTATATGGTAATCCACAAGTGACCCTTTTAGAGTTTAATGATACTGCAGAACTTCATAAGGAAAAATAGAGCTTTTCTTTATTGTGCTATTGGGGCGGTCAAACAATGTTCCGGAATTCCAAATCCATTCACAAGACTGTTCAAATGAGGCCGTAACTCTGTACACAGTCTTTCCACTCTTTGTCTAATAGCCTTCGATTTTGTGCTGCCCAAATAACCTTGTTCCAAGTACCAAGCTGCGTCTTTTCTTATTTCATGAAGTGCATATAGGGTAGCCATTTTTTCGAAAAGACTTTTGTACTTGTCATCCTCCATAGTTACAACATAAGTGGAAAAGGTTTCATAGGCCAATTCAACGCTGTAAGCTTTGCCCAAGGCCAGCAAATGTGTTTGAACCTTTAAGAATGCTTGATAGGAAGGCATTCCCTGCTTAATATAGTCTCGTATGCGCATGGCTAGGGTATAGGTCAACCTCCTTGTCCTATAATTAAGTGCATGTTTATGAAATTTAGGATTGTACAAGTGCTCTTTGTCTACTTTGTTGGAGTAAACGGGATTACTGGTGGTGAGGGTATTGTTAAGTTGTATTCCCAATATTTTTAATACTGCTGTAAACCCGGCACTGTTAAATTCTGCTTTAAAATCACTTAAAACCCCTTTTGCGGCCAGTAGAAGCAGCACCGTATTGTCTCCTTCAAATGTGGTGAAGATATCAACGTCACCTTTTAAATCTGCAATTCTGTTTTCCAATAAATATCCTTTTCCTCCGCAAGCCTCCCTACATTCCTGAATAGTGCTATTGGCATACCAGGTAATTATGGATTTGAGTCCGGCCACTTGTGTTTCCACCACACGTTTGTCCGGCTGACTTTCATCGCAATAGGTTTCCATCATTTTGTCCAATGCAAAATGATAAACATAAGTGCCAGCTACCAAAGGTGTCAATCTAACTTGATGAGAAGGATAGTCCATTAAAAGGTCCTCTTGTACTTTAATACTATCATTAAACTGTCTTCTTTGTAAAGCATGTTTAATGGCTACGGTTAGGGAATATTTAGCACCTCCCAATCCGGCGCGAGCCACACAAATTCTACCTCCCACCAAGGTGCCCAACATGGTAAAGAACCTTTTGTTTGGATTTTTGATGTCTGATTTGTAATTGCCATCTTCCGTTATATCTCCATACTTATTTAGGAGATTTTCCCTTGGTACGGCTACTTGGTGAAACCATATTTTACCATTATCAACCCCATTAAGCCCTAATTTATATCCGTTGTCCTCTACTTTTACACCGGGCAATAGTTCATGGTTTTTATCTCTTAAGGGTACTAGAATAGCGTGAACTCCCTCGTTCTTGCCATTTACGATCAGCTGGGCAAATACAGATGCCATTTTGGAATGAAGGGCATTTCCAATGTATTCCTTATTGTCATTGTTCCCCGGTGTATGTATGATGATATGGTCCGTTTTTGGGTCGTAGGTTGCCGTTGTCTTAATTCCCCTAACGTTGGAGCCGTGACCGGTTTCCGTCATGGCAAAGCATCCTAATAGTTTTGCTTTTCCAGTATCGGTTAAATACTGGTCATGGTGTTTTTTAGTACCAAGCTTTTGAATACTACCTCCAAAAAGTCCGAATTGAACACCGAATTTTATGCAAAGACTGCCATCGGCATACATCATATTTTCAAACATATAAGCATAGCCTTCCATATTGTTCGTACCGCCATAGTCATTTGGGTAGGCCAATGCCCCAAATCCCTTTTCGGCCAAAAAGGTCACTTGATCCAATACTTTTTGGCGAAAGTTTTCCTTGTTTCTGTGAATGTCCCACTCAAAAATCGGATGGTTCAGCGTTTGTCTAAAATTGTCTATCAGTAGAGTATGTTTTCCTTTTAATAGTTGGTCTAAACGGGCAGCGTCGTAATAATTGGAACTACTTTCATGAACTACATCAACATCAAATAAATGATTGTAATGATTGGGCTGAATTCCTAGGTTAACTTCAATATGTTCTAAGGGTGTTGTTTCCACCGTAGCGGTATGGTAGTGGCGTATTATTTTTTCACTAAAGGATGCCAGTGGATGCGTTTCGCTCTCAATTAATTTCACTTTGGAGTTGGAGATAAAAAGCTTCCAGTTTTTCATGACATCGTCTGCCGGCGGATTTTTGGGCTGCAACCAATTTAAGAGGTCTTCCTTTTCCGAAGGGGATAATTTTTCGTCTTGTTCAATAGTGTTTTGAACCACGTTGATTTCCGAAGCGGTTACCAAATTGTCTGACCAAATCACATAAAATAGAGGAATGTATTTTAATACTTGCGGAGGGTATACTTGTTTTTGCATAAAATGAATTTACGATTTTTTTGATTTAATTTTCCACTGGATTTTTGGGAATTAAAAAATAGAACGCCACATTTTTGACAATCCCGTATTTAAAAGTTCTGCCTTCTTTCCTGTATCTTTGTTTTTCTATGAATGAGTATCTAGACCCTACCGGTGATCACTTTTCCTCAGAGGAAATGGATATTGAAAAAGCCTTGCGCCCGGTTACTTTTGATGATTTTACGGGACAACAGCAGGTTTTGGAAAACCTTAAAATTTTTGTTCAGGCAGCCAACCAAAGGGGAGAGGCATTGGATCACACTCTTTTTCATGGTCCTCCGGGACTGGGTAAGACTACCTTGGCCCACATTTTGGCCAATGAGTTAGGTGTTGGGATAAAGGTGACCTCTGGTCCTGTATTGGATAAGCCCGGGGATTTGGCTGGCTTATTGACCAATCTAGATGAAAGGGACGTACTTTTTATTGATGAGATTCACAGATTAAGCCCTATTGTGGAAGAATACCTTTACTCCGCAATGGAAGATTACAAAATAGATATCATGATAGAATCGGGCCCAAATGCCCGTACGGTTCAAATTAATTTGAATCCGTTTACTTTAATTGGAGCCACAACGCGCTCCGGATTGTTAACGGCACCTATGAGAGCCCGTTTTGGTATTTCCAGCCGATTGCAATATTATGATACGGAGTTGCTTTCCACGATTGTACAACGTAGTGCAGATATATTAAAAGTGCCCATTAGCAATGAGGCTTCCATTGAAATTGCGGGCCGTAGTAGAGGAACGCCCCGTATCTGTAATGCACTTTTACGCCGGGTGCGTGACTTTGCCCAAATAAAGGGTAATGGATCGATTGATCTGGAAATTTCAAAATTCAGCTTAAAGGCACTTAATGTGGATGCCCATGGTTTGGATGAAATGGATAATAAAATACTTTCTACCATCATAGAAAAGTTTAAGGGAGGCCCCGTGGGAATCACTACCCTGGCAACCGCAGTTTCTGAAAGCGCCGAAACCATTGAGGAGGTTTATGAACCTTTTTTGATTCAACAGGGCTTTATTATGAGAACACCTAGGGGTAGGGAGGTAACGGAGCTTGCTTATAGGCATTTGGGAAAAACCAAACCTGGAGCCCAGCAAGGACTTTTTTAATACTTAACAAATGGAGAAAGCTGTAAATGAAATTGTAACGGTATCTCCTATAGAGGTTTTTAAGAATAGAAAAAGGATCTTAAAAAACCCCTTGCCCTTTCATCATGAAAATTTTGAGAAATATGGCGATACCTTTAAAGTAAATATAGGTGTTGGGGGTAAAGTGGTTTTTACCAAGGATGCAGAAACCATTCAATACATTCTACAAAAGAATCATAAAAACTACCATAAATCCTCTTTGCAGACCAAAGACTTAGGAAAATACATTGGTCGTGGTCTGCTGACTTCTAACGGTGGTTTTTGGAGGGTTCACCGGCGTATGGTTCAGCCTGCCTTTCATAAAAGGAAATTACAAGGTTTATTGGGTGTGATGTTCAAAAGTATTGAACAGGAATTGAAAAGAATTAAGGAGGATAGAGATTATGATGTGTTTCCCCTTATGGGAGATATCGCCTTTCAAGTGGTAGCCCAGTCCCTTTTCAGTGCGGACAATCTTCGTAAACGAATGAGACGGCTTCAAGAAATTACGGAAACCAACCAGAAAATGCTCATTAAAGAAATGAGACAGCCATTTTTTAAATGGTGGTTTCATCTAAAAGGTGAAATTGGCAAACATTTGAAACTTTCCAAGGAAGCCCAGGAACTATTGGACACTATTATCAACGAGAGGATATCTTCAGGGGCTGAAAAAGATGACCTTTTGGATATGTTATTGCAAGCACGGTATGAGGATGGCACGCCTATGTCTAGGCAACAATTGATAGATGAAGTACTTATTTTGTTTACGGCGGGCCATGAGACCACTGCAAATGCCCTAAGTTTTACGCTTTTTTTGTTGGCAAAGAACCCTAAATTTCAAGAGGAGGTTTTTAAGGAAGTAAGTAAAGTAGATTTTTCCGCAGACTTGATGGAAGCAATTTCGCAATTGAATTTTACCAAAAACTGCATTGAGGAAGCCATGAGACTTTATCCACCCGTGTATGTAATAGATAGGGTGAGTTTGGAAACCGATAAGGTAAAAGGAAGAACCTATGAAAAGGATACGGTCTGGCTCATGAGTATGTACGAACTTCATAGAACGGAAACTTGTTGGAAAGACCCTGAAAAGTTTGATCCGTACAGATTTCAAAAAGGTGACCCTAAGCGGTACGCTTCCTATTACTATCCTTTTGGTGCCGGCCCCAGAATGTGTGTTGGTAATAACTTTGCCATGTTTGAAATGGTTTTGGTTATAGGCTTGATCTTAAAAAAATACAAGGTTGGCACCCAAATGAGGGAGGTTGCCATCAACCCATTGATATCCTTAAAGCCAAAAAGCGTGCCGTTACAGTTTTCGATGCGATAGCCTCGCTTTTTTTGGTTTCGGTTTAATTGTACCTTCGTTTTAAATTAGTCCAATTGAATTCCCAATCAACTTATACCGATATAATCAAAAAGGAAGCCCAGCGTCTGGGTTTTCTTTCCTGTGGAATTTCCAAAGCAGAATTTCTTGAGGAGGAAGCACCTCGCCTCGAAAAATGGCTGAACAAGCAAATGCATGGGGAAATGGGCTATATGGCAAACCATTTTGACAAACGTCTGGACCCTCGTTTGTTGGTAGACGGAGCAAAATCGGTTATATCCCTTTTACTTAATTACTATCCGAAAGAACAACAAAGGTCCGGAACGTATAAAATCTCAAAATATGCCTATGGGCAAGACTATCATCATATTATAAAAGGTAAACTAAGGCAGCTGCAGGAGTTTATTGCAAAGGAAATTGGTGAAGTGAGCGGTAGGGCATTTGTAGATTCTGCCCCAGTTCTTGATAAGGCGTGGGCGGCAAAAAGTGGGTTGGGTTGGATAGGTAAGAACAGTAATTTATTGACTCAGCAAGTGGGTTCCTTCTATTTTATTGCGGAGCTGATCGTTGACCTTGAACTGGATTATGATACCCCTGTTACCGATCATTGCGGTACCTGTACGGCCTGTATTGATGCTTGCCCTACCAGCGCCATTGTGGAGCCTTATGTGGTAGATGGCAGTAAATGTATTTCTTATCTTACGATTGAACTGAAAAATGAATTGCCTACCCATTTTAAGGGCAAGCTGGATGATTGGGCCTTTGGTTGTGATGTTTGCCAAGATGTTTGCCCATGGAACCGTTTTTCAAAACCGCATCAAGAACCGCTTTTTAATCCGCATCCAAATTTGTTGGAAATGACCAAAAACGATTGGGAAGAAATTACGGAAGATGTTTTTAAAAAGGTGTTTAGAAAATCGGCAGTAAAACGTACTAAATTTTCAGGTCTTAAGAGAAATATCGATTTTCTGAAATAATCGCAAATTAATTTTAAAATTCCTCCATTTTATTTCCTCTTAAGCTTATTTTATTCCACTTATGCACGAATAAAGAAGTTTTTTTATTCTCTAACGTTTTCGGTTAATATCTTCTTTTTTTAATTGGTCGTTTTACGTTTTTAGTTTTCTAACTTGGTCTAAAGTAGCTGAAAATTACAGGCTTTCAATGATTTTTTGGCTGTACACCATTTAAGAAGACTCAACTTTTACGAATTCCATACATGCAAAACAAGGTGCAATTGATCACTTATGTTGATCGAATAGGCTGCGAGAATATTTCCGATTTAAAAAGCTTGATTCAAAATCAGTTTAAAGGATTGTTTGGGGGAGTACACCTTCTTCCATTTTTCAATCCTATAGACGGGGAAGATGCTGGTTTTGATCCAAAAAACCATGCCCAGATTGACCCAAGGCTTGGAAATTGGAATGACCTAAAATCCCTAAGCGAAGAAGTGGATATTATGGCCGATTTAATTGTAAACCATATTTCAGCAGAATCGGAACAATTTCAAAATTATCTTGAAAAGGGGGAAAAGTCTGAATTTAATGAGTTGATCTTAACGGAGGATAAGGTTTTTCCAAATGGGGCATCCAAGGAAGAAATTACAAAAATTTATAGACCCAGACCCGGTCTCCCTTTTACCAAATTCACTTTGGCAGATGGTGCGGAAAAGAATGTTTGGACCACCTTTACTTCCAATCAAATAGATATTGATGTTACTTCAAAAAAAGGGGAGGAGTATTTAGATAACATACTCCAAACATTTGAGGCTTCCGGTGTTACTATGATTCGCTTAGATGCAGCGGGTTATGCCATTAAAAAAGCAGGAACTTCCTGTTTTATGATCGATGAAACTTTTGAGTTTATATCGGCCATTACGGAAAAGGCCCGTGCAAAGGGAATCGCCGTATTGGTGGAGATTCATTCTTTTTACCAGACCCAAATAGAAATTGCCAAAAGAGTAGATTATGTGTATGATTTTGCGTTGCCTGTTTTGGTACTTGATACCCTGTTCAACAAAGATGCCGGTAATTTAAAAAACTGGTTAGCGATTTCTCCAAGAAATGTGGTTACGGTGTTGGATACCCATGACGGGATTGGTATCGTGGATGTGGCATCTGAAGATGGAAAACCTGGATTGATCAAAGATGATGTGCTCAGCGATATTGTTGAAAAAATGCATAAAAATAGTAGTGGTACAAGTAGAAAAGCTACCGGTGCCGCTGCTTCCAATTTGGATCTGTATCAAGTGAACAGTACGTATTTTGAAGCCTTGGGCAGAAATGAAAAGGAGTATCTTATTGCGCGGTGTATTCAGTTTTTTGTTCCCGGAGTGCCTCAGGTTTATTACGTAGGGTTGCTAGCGGGTGAGAATGATATGGCACTTTTAAAGGAGACCAATGTTGGGCGTGATATTAACCGCCACTTTTATACATTAAAGGAAATTGATGAACGCATTGATTCCTACTTTTTTCAAAATTTCAAAAAACTCATAGTTTTAAGAAATTCCCATCCCGCTTTTGAAGGTATTTTTGAGGTGAAGGATACAAAGTCCAATGTCCTTCATTTAAAATGGCTTAATGGTAAGGAGTGGGCGGAGCTGTTTGTTTACTTGGATGTAATGGAGGTTGAAATAATTTACTCTGAGTCTTCATTGGAACAGAAATTGACCTTTTCTTAATTAGTAAAGAAAGAACTTCATACCGGAAAATAAAGGTATGAAGGTAGAAGGCCTAGTTGCGTAATTGTTAAAACGCTATCTTGTTGGGCATATTTAATTGATTTGATTACAATCTTATGAAAATTAAAAAGCCAGCCTTAAGTTTTTGGCAGATTTGGAATATGAATGTGGGTTTCTTTGGAATCCAGTTCAGTTTTGGTCTGCAACAAACTGCCGTCAATCCTATATTCTCCTTTTTAGGGGCTCATCATGAGGAATTGCCTCTTTTAAATTTGGCAGGTCCTGTAACCGGATTGCTCATCCAACCGATAATTGGGGCCATATCGGACAAAACATGGTCTCCTAGATGGGGACGTAGAAAACCTTTCTTCCTCATTGGGGCAATTACAGCCAGTATTTGTCTTTTTGCTTTTCCTTATAGTTCCCATTTATGGTTTGCGGTAGGTCTTCTTTGGATTTTGGATGCCGCCAATAATACGGCAATGGAACCGTACAGGGCCTTTGTTGGCGATAAGTTACCGGACCATCAGCTTACTTATGGCTTTCAAATGCAAAGTTTGTTCGTTGGTGCAGGGATTACCTTGGCCAACTTTTCACTTTTCCTATTTCAGGATTGGTTTGGAGTAGCTTCAGAGGCAGGTAGTCTTTGTTCAACAACTACTGAAACGGTTTCGGCAATTCCTACTTGGGTGTATTACTCCTTCTTTTTGGGAGCGGTTGCCTCTTTAGGGACTATCTTATGGTCTGTCTACAAGACGCCGGAAATTCCACCTTCCGAAGAAGAAATTGCACATATTCAAAAACACTCCAAGAAATCACTGGTTGCTAGAATGATTGCGCCCTTTGCAGAAATTTTTAATGCCATAGGCGATATGCCAAAGCTAATGTGGAGATTGGCCGGAGTTTACCTTTTTCAGTGGTACGCCCTCTTTGTCTATTGGCAGTTTATCACTCCCATGTTACGTTCCAGTATGTACGGCATCAGTTCGGAAGACAATGAAAAGTTTGAATCCATTATGGCAGCCTGTAACTCTGGTGGGGTTGTAGGAACAGGGGATATGGCTTTTGCACAGAACATTCAAAATCTATCGGAACAAGCATTGGCGCAAACAGGTTTAATGAACGGTACCTATAATTTGGTTACAATGCTGGTCGCTTTGTTGTTGGTGCCTATCGCTAGAAAATATAGTTCAAAATTGGTATATGTCTGTAGTTTAGTGCTCACCGGTATTGCCATGTTGAGTATGCCTTTTATTAGCAACCAATATGGGCTATTGGTTCCCATGATATTATTCGGTATCGGTTGGGCGGCAATGATGGGTATTCCATATGCAATGGTATCTAAGGTGATTCCGGAAGATAGAAGGGGTGTTTATATGGGCATCGTAAATATGATGATTGTCATTCCTATGCTCATTCAAACCGTATCATTTGGTTTTATTATCAAAAACTATTTAGGCAACAGTGCTGTTAACGCTATTCTTTTTGGAGGGGTATTTTTCATCATAGCAGCAGTTTTAGCCATGAGGTTGCGTATTCCCAAGGACGAAGAAAAGATAATAATTTAGAGTTAAGTTGTTTGTTTAGAGCGGGAAGTATTTTTGTTCCCGCTCTTTTTTTATGCTCTTTCCGATTTTTTCTCAAAAGGCGTTTATTAAAAATTAAATCATGGGAAGATAAGTCCTTCATCTTTTTCTATGTTTTCAGAAGAATACTGTTAAATTTGGTCTACAAAGGAGAACACTATGAGCAAACAAAAACAGAGAAGGGAAGCTTTGGTATACCACGCAAAGCCCCAGCCCGGTAAAATAAAGATTGTACCAACCAAACCTTATGCTACACAAAGAGACTTGGCGTTGGCATATTCACCTGGGGTTGCAGAACCTTGTCTGGAGATTGAAAAGGATAAATCCAATGCTTATAAATATACCTCCAAAGGAAATTTGGTAGCCGTCATTTCCAACGGTACTGCTGTTTTAGGTCTCGGGAATATAGGACCTGAGGCGTCAAAACCAGTGATGGAAGGAAAGGGTCTCTTGTTCAAGATTTTTGCGGATATCGATGGAATTGATATTGAAGTGGATACAGAGGATGTGGATGAGTTTGTTCGTACGGTAAAAAATATCGCGCCCACTTTTGGAGGAATCAATTTAGAGGATATAAAGGCGCCAGAAGCCTTTGAGATAGAAAGAAGGTTAAAGGAAGAACTTGATATTCCTGTCATGCATGATGATCAGCATGGAACTGCCATCATATCTGCAGCCGCTTTATTAAATGCCTTGGAATTGGCAGATAAGAAAATGGAAGATGTGCAGATTGTGATCAGCGGGGCCGGTGCAGCTGCCGTTTCCTGTACAAAATTGTACAAGGCATTTGGTGCTAAAGCAGAGAATATTGTGATGTTGGACAGCAAGGGGGTTATCCGTAAGGATGCCGAAAACTTGTCCGCCGCCAAGTTGGAGTTTGCAACCGATAAGGATATTAGAACCTTGGAGGAGGCAATGAAGGATTGTGATGTTTTCATTGGTCTGTCCATAGCAGATATAGTTTCACCAGAAATGTTGCTGTCCATGGCAGACAACCCCATTGTTTTTGCCATGGCAAATCCAAACCCGGAAATTGCCTATGATTTGGCATTGGATACCCGAAAGGATATTATAATGGCCACGGGCCGCTCCGATCACCCAAACCAGGTGAACAATGTTCTAGGTTTCCCCTTTATCTTTAGGGGAGCATTGGATGTACGTGCTACAGGTATTAACGAAGCGATGAAAATGGCTGCCGTAAAAGCGTTGGCAGAGTTGGCCAAACAGCCGGTGCCGGAACAGGTAAACATCGCATATGGGGAAACAAGGCTTTCTTTCAATCGTGAATATATAATTCCAAAGCCTTTTGATCCAAGGCTGATCGCCGAGATTCCACCAGCAGTTGCAAAAGCGGCTATAGAAAGCGGTGTGGCTCAACAACCCGTTGAGGATTGGGAAAAGTACAAAGAAGAACTGTTGCAGCGATCAGGGAGTGACAACAAGGTGGTACGCTTACTGCACAACAGGGCAAAAAGTAATAAAAAACGTATTGTTTTTGCGGAAGCCGATCATTTAGATGTGCTCAAGGCGGCACAGATAGTTTACGAAGAAGGTATTGCGGATCCCATTCTTTTAGGTAAAAAGGAGGTAGTTCTTGAACTTAAAAAAGAATTGGAGTTTGATGCGGATATTCCCATTCTTGATCCTACATCCCAAGAGTTTGATGAAAAACATATAAGGTACGCCACTAAATTTTGGGAAAGTAGAAAGCGTAGCGGAACTACCTTGTACAGCTCAAAGATAAAAATGCGAGAGCGTAATTATTTTGGGGCCATGATGGTTTTGGAAGGGGATGCCGACGGGATGATATCGGGATATTCACGGGCATACCCAACTGTAGTAAAACCCATTTTTGAAGTTATTGGGAGGGCGGCAAATGTAAAAAAAGCTGCAACGGTCAATATTATGATAACCGATATGGGGCCCTTGTTTTTAGCGGATACCTCCATTAATATAGACCCCAATGCAGAGGAATTGGCAGAAATTGCCTTGAACACCGCCAACGTGGCCAGTACATTTGGCTTTGACCCGGTTATGGCGCTTCTTTCTTACGCAAACTATGGCTCTTCTTCACATCAAAACGCAAAAAAGGTGAGAGATGCGGTGCATATCCTGCATGAAACCAATCCAAAGTTGGTGGTGGATGGTGAAATTCAAACAGATTTCGCCTTAAACAAAGAATTACTCCAAAGCCAATTCCCGTTCTCCAAGCTTGCGGGAAAAAAGGTAAACACCCTAATATTCCCTAATCTGGAATCGGCAAATATCACTTACAAGCTATTAAAGGAATTGAACAAGGCAGATTCTATAGGCCCTATCATGGTAGGATTGAGAAGGTCCGTTCATATTTTGCAGTTGGGTGCCAGTGTAGATGAAATGGTAAACATGACGGCTGTGGCAGTAATAGATGCCCAAGAAAGGGAAAAGAGAAAAAAGGCGAAGACCACCAATTAAAATTGTAAAGCGAATATGATTCACCACCTTAAAGGAAAACTGGTTGAAAAAACCCCAACGTATGTGGTTATTGAATGCGGCGGGGTAGGTTATTTTGTGAATATATCGCTACATACATTTTCCAATCTATCGGATTCGGAAAGTATTCAACTTTTTACACATTTACAGGTTAAGGAAGATGCACATACCCTTTTTGGTTTTGCCCAAAAATCAGAAAGGGAAATATTTCGTTTACTAATATCGGTTTCGGGCATCGGCTCCAGTATTGCCCGCACTATGTTGTCTTCCATGGAACCACCTCAAATTAGGGATGCTATTGCCAATGGAGATGCGGCTACCATACAGTCTATTAAGGGGATAGGTGCGAAAACGGCTCAAAGGGTAATTTTGGACCTTAAAGACAAAATTCTTAAAGTTTACGATATTGGTGAAGTTTCCGCACCAACAAACAATACAAATAAAGAAGAAGCGTTATCTGCTTTAGAGGTTCTTGGCTTTGCAAGAAGAGCTGCCGAAAAGGTAGTGGACAAAGTGCTAGGGCAGGATCCTTCTCTTAGCGTGGAGAACATTATAAAACTTGCGCTTAAAAATTTGTAACAAGTTTGAAAACAGGGGCCGAACTAATTCTTAAATTACCATTTAAGCTTACTCTCCTATTCTCAATTTTCTTGCTTTCTTCAGGTGCTCTTTGGGCACAGGAAACGGAAAATGAGCCGGGTGAAGAGCAACAGGTAGATTCTGTCAAGACAGGATTTTCTTTGGGAAGACTCCGTATGGAGAACCCTGAGAGCATTGTATCCAAGTACGTTTACGACCCGCAATTAAAAATGTACATCTATTCTGAAAAGGTAGGTGATTTTGATATTGGCTATCCCATTATCCTTACTCCAGAGCAATATTATAATTTAGTACAAGAACAGGGCATTAAAGATTATTTTAAGGAAAAATCCGATGCCTATTCCGGTAAAAAGGAAGGTAGCGAAGAAGCCCGAAAAAACTTGTTGCCCAATTTCTATGTAAACAATGATTTTTTTCAGTCTGTTTTTGGTGGCAATACCATAGAAGTTATTCCGCAAGGTTCCGTTGCCATGGATTTGGGAGTTATTTGGCAGAAAAATGACAATCCCTCTCTTTCTCCTAGAAATAGGACCAACACCTCTTTTGATTTTGATCAGCGTATTAGCCTAAGTATGTTGGGTAAAATAGGGGAAAGACTTCAAGTGACGGCAAATTATGATACAGAGGCTACTTTTGACTTTCAGAATATAGTAAAGCTTGATTATACCCCCACCGAAGATGATATTATTAGGTCTATAGAGGTAGGTAATATTTCAATGCCCTTGAACAGTTCCCTAATTCAGGGTTCGCAAAGTTTATTTGGGGTAAAGACTCAGCTGCAGTTTGGTAAAACAACCGTTACGGCAGTTTTTTCCCAACAGCAATCACAAAATAATACAGTAGTAGCACAGGGAGGTGGTACGGTAAGTGAGTTCTCTGTAACGGCGTTGGATTACGATGAGGACCGCCACTTCTTTTTAGCGCAGTATTTTAGGGATAATTATGATGACGCTTTGGCAAGTTACCCCTACATACGCAGTCAAGTGCAAATTACGCGTCTTGAGGTTTGGGTTACCAATAGAAGCCAGCAAACTCTTAACGTTCGCAATATTGTAGGTATTCAGGATTTAGGGGAATATGACCCCTTGACAAGTAACCCTGAAGATCGGAAAACCAGGATTAATAGTAACGCCCCAGGCGGTTTTTTCAATTTGAATACGGGTGGGCAGCCTAACCAATTACCTCGTAATAACGCCAATGGTTACAACCCTGCTATAATTGGACAGGCCGGTGCGGCATTGAATGATGATATTCGTGATGTAGCAACGGTTGAAGAAGGATTCAATATTACGGGTTATCAGCCAAATCAAGGATTTGATTATGCCTTCTTGGAAAACGCCAGAAAATTGGAGCAGGGAAGGGACTATACCTTTAACACACAGTTGGGTTACGTATCCTTGAACCAGCGTCTGAGCAATGATGAAATATTGGCCGTAGCCTTTCAATATACCTATAATGGTAACGTGTATCAGGTAGGTGAGTTTGCTAATGGAGGATTGGATGCTACCACCGTTTCCGGTACGGTAGGCAATCAAATTATTGATAACAACACCTTGGTGTTGAAGCTTCTTAAAAGTAATATTACCAATGTATCTGATCCTATTTGGGATTTGATGATGAAGAACATCTACGCAACAGGGGCATTTCGTCTAAGTCAAGAAGACTTCAAGATGAATATTCTGTACAGCAACCCTACGCCAAGAAACTATATTACACCTATAGATGAATCTACTTGGCCAGATGGACTTCAAGATAAAATTCTTTTGAATGTCTTCAATTTTGACCGATTAAACGCTTATAATGATGTGCAGCCGGGAGGGGATGGGTTCTTTGACTTTATTCCCGGTTTAACCGTAGATACCCAAAATGGACAGATCATTTTTACCAAGGTAGAACCCTTTGGGGAATATCTTTTTGAGCAACTGGGAGGTGGGGATTATAATACCGCCAATAGTTACAATCCCAACCAGGAGAGGTATGTCTTTAGGGATATGTATGAACTTACCAAGGCTGCGGCCCTACAAGACCCGGAAAAAAACAAATTTTTACTAAAAGGTAGGTACAAATCCGAAGGTAGTAATGGTATTCCTATTGGGGCGTTCAATGTTCCTAGGGGTTCAGTTCGGGTGACCGCTGGTGGACGTCAATTGCAAGAAGGAATTGATTATACGGTAAACTACCAGGCAGGAACCGTTCAAATATTGGACCCTAGTTTGGAAGCCTCCAATGTGCCGATCAACATTTCCGTGGAAAACAATGCCGTTTTTGGCCAACAGACTAGAAGGTTCACCGGGGTAAATGTGGAACATCAATTCAATGAAAACTTTGTTTTGGGGGCAACCTTGCTCAATTTGAATGAAAGACCATTGACCCAAAAATCAAATTTTGGGGTAGAACCGGTAAACAACACCATTTTTGGTCTCAACGGAAACTTTTCAACAGAAGTTCCCTTTTTAACTCGCATGGTCAATAAACTTCCCAATATTGATACAGATGTTCCTTCCAATATTTCGGTAAGGGGCGAAGTGGCTTGGTTGAAGCCCAATTCTCCTAAAAATGCCGATTTCCAGGGGGAAACAACCACCTATTTAGATGATTTTGAGGGATCTCAATCCTTAATTGATATTAGGTCTGCTTTGGGGTGGACCATGGCTAGTGTGCCATTGGAATTTTTGGATAACCCTACCCAAAAAGGTTTGGAAACAGGCTTCACCCGGGCAAAATTGGCATGGTATACCATCGATCCGGTTTTTTATACCAATCAGCGTCCAGCGGGTATGAGCGATAGCGACCTT
This sequence comes from Euzebyella saccharophila, assembly GCF_014855495.1. GTDB lineage: Bacteria > Bacteroidota > Bacteroidia > Flavobacteriales > Flavobacteriaceae > Euzebyella > Euzebyella saccharophila. Next base: position 37,002 of record NZ_JACYFJ010000006.1, read on the forward strand.
TCTAGCAATGCTACTCGTAGGATTTTTGTTGATGAGGTTTTTCCAAAGGTGGAGATTGCCCAAGGTCAGACCAGGCAGCAGACTACCTTGGATTTGGCGTATTATCCAACTCAAAAAGGACCCTATAATGCCAATGATAACTTTGACACGGCAAGCCCCAATGAAAAATGGGGCGGTATTATGCGTTCATTGAGCAGTACCAACTTTGAGCAGGCAAATGTGGAGTTTGTCCAGTTTTGGGTAATGGATCCGTATTTGGACGGTGATGCTACCAGTACAGGGGAGTTGGTGTTGAATTTTGGTAATATTTCTGAGGATATTTTAGCCGATGGTTTAAAGCAGTATGAAAACGGACTTCCTGTTAATGGCGAAGGAAGTACTAAGCCGGCAGATCCCGTTTGGGGTCCTGTGCCCGCAACTCAAGCATTGGTCTATGCCTTTGATGTCAATGAAGGTGCCAGGGCACAACAGGATTTAGGATTTGATGGTCTTGCTGATCAGGATGAAGCTACCATCTATGGTACCGCCAACGGTGATGATCCAGCTCTGGACAACTATGAGTATTTCTTGCAAAGAGATGGTGGGGTGTTGAACAGATATTTAAATTTTAACAACCCACAAGGCAACTCTCCCGTGCAGGTCACTAATGACAATCGTGGTTCAACCACCTTGCCAGACGTAGAAGATGTAGATAGGGATTTGACCATGAATACGGTCAATAGTTATTATGAGTATCGCATTCCGATCAAACCCAATACCAATATCAACGACCTTTATGTAACCGATATTCGAGATTCGTTGGTGCTTTCCGGTAATAGAATTCCAGATGGGAGCACTGTTAGAACAAGATGGATTCAATACAAAATACCTTTAAGTGATTTTACGGATGCCGTTGGCGGAATTACGGATTTTCGCTCCATCAGCACCATGAGAATGTATCTTACAGGCTTCAATAGTGACGTGTTGCTTCGTTTTGCTACCATGGATTTGGTTCGTGGGGATTGGCGTACGTACGTTAAAAGTTTGGATCCAGATGACCCAAATGTGGGGGACGATGTAACCACGGTAGATGTAAATGCCGTTAATATTCAGGAAAACGAAAATAGAACGCCCATACCCTACGTGCTACCGCCAGGGGTGCGAAGGGAGCAATTGAACAATAACAATACCATCATTCAGCAGAACGAACAATCACTTTCTTTAGTGGTTGAAAACTTGGAACCTCAAGATTCAAGAGGGGTGTTCAAAAACTTGAATATAGACATCCGCCAGTATGAAAAACTGAAAATGTTTATGCATGCTGAAAAAATTCTGGAAAGCGATATTTATGATATTGATAGTCCGTTGGTAGGGTTTTTAAGGATAGGTACGGATTTTTCGGAAAATTTCTACCAATTAGAACTTCCTTTGGAATTTACTCCGTTCACTGCTAATTCCGAGGGTGCAATTTGGCCGGAGAACAACGAGATGGAGGTGATTCTTGCAGATTTAAACAAAGTAAAATCAGTTTGGATTGCCGGCGATGACCTAAATGATATTCGGTATTTTGAGGTCGTGGACGGTGAGGTAGTGCCTGTTGGCGAATTTGCTCCAAGAACACCGGGAAGGCTTAGAATTGGAATAAGGGGTAATCCTTCTTTAGGTAGTATTCGAAGTATGATGGTGGGCGTAAAAAACACCAGCAATTTCCCTGCCCGTGGTGAGGTTTGGTTCAATGAGCTTCGTTTGGCCGGATTGGACAATAATGGAGGTTGGGCGGCAATTGCTGCCATTGATGCCAATGTTGCAGATTTTGCGAACGTAAGTGCTACAGGTAGTACCAGTACTTCCGGTTTTGGTTCCATCGATCAAATGCCCAATGAAAGGGCCCGTGAAGATGCCATTTCTTATGATTTGGTAACCAATGTAAATGTAGGTCAGTTACTTCCCAAAGATTGGAACATTCAAATTCCATTTAATTATGGGGTATCCGAAACCTTAATTACTCCAGAATTCGATCCCGTTTATGATGATTTAAAACTGCAGGACAGAATAGATGCTGCAGAAACGGAGGAAGCGGCAGATGATATTCAGACCCAAGCGGAAGATTATACCAAAAGAACAAGTATAAATCTAATTGGGGTTAGAAAAGATAGGGGAGAAGAAGCGGACGCTAATTTCTATGATATTGAAAACTTTACATTTAACTATTCCTATAACGAAACCAATCATCGCGATTTTGAAATCGCGGCTTTGGAAGATCGCAGTGTTGTAGCGGGATTATTGTACAATCATAATTTTGAACCGGTTGAGGTGGCCCCTTTTGCAAAAAATGACTCTTTGTTTACAGGTAAATACTTGCAATGGTTAAAAGAGTTGAACCTAAACTTGTTGCCTACAAGTGTTTCTGTCAATTCTAATTTCGATAGGCAGTTCAATCAGCAACGTTTTCGTGACGTAGTGGAAGAAGGCGTGGATAAATTGGAACTGCCCACTTTAAGACAGCGCAATTACTTGTTCAATTGGCAATATGCGGTCAACTATAGCCTTACTAAGTCTTTAAGGTTGAATATGTCTGCGAGTAACAATCATATTGTAAGGAATTATTTGGAGGACCCCAATGACCCTAATTCCGAAATTGACCAAACTTTAGGTCTATGGGACGGTTTTTGGGATTTGGGACAACCCAACAGGCACGCCCAACAATTGGAAGTTAATTATGAACTTCCGTTTTCAAAAATACCCATCTTGGATTTCATCAGTTCCCAATATAGCTATACCGGTAATTTTGATTGGCAACGAGGTGGGGACGCTTTGAACTTGGCAATTCAGGAACAAAGAAACGCCGCAGGCGTAGTATCAGTAAATACTGTGCAAAATGCGAGCACCCATAATTTAACTGCCAATCTCAACATGCAAAAGTTCTATGATATGATAGGACTTAAAAAGCGCGACGGGAAGTCCAAAGCCAGTGCAGCGCCCGTTAGAAAGGACAAAGCTGGAAATCCGGTAAAGGGTGGCGAGAAAACTCCAAAGAAAACCAGTGGGCTTTTCAATACGTTCGTGGATGTAGTTACCATGGTAAAAAGGCTTAATGTCAATTACAATGAAAGTAGTGGTAAGGTACTTCCGGGATATACTCAGTCAGTAGGGTTTGTAGGTTCGTTGAGGCCTTCTTTAGGGTTTGTGTTTGGTAGTCAGTCAGATGTTCGTTTCAATGCTGCACGTAAGGGATGGTTAATCGATTTTAATGAATTTAACGAGCAGTACATCGAGAATGTAAATAAGCAATTGAATATTACCGCAACTGCTCAGCCCTTTAAGGATTTGACAATTGACCTGTCTGCGGATAGACAGTATTCCAGCAGTTATCAGGAAAATTATGATGTGGATCTATGGGCCGATAATCGACTTCCCTTAGGTAACGAATACGGTAACTTTAGTATTTCTACCTCAATGATAGGTACCGTTTTTGGTAAAAGCGATGAATTTGATTCGGAAACCTTTCAAAAATTCAAGGAAAATAGGATCATCATCGCTAACAGATTGGTGTCGGACAGAGGTGAGACCATAGGTGAAGTGGACGAGGAAGGATTTCCCCAGCGTTATGGAAAGACCCAGCAAGATGTATTGTTACCGGCATTTTTTGCAGCCTATACCGGACAAGATGCCGAACGTGTAAATCTAGATGCTTTTCGTCAAATTCCCATTCCAAATTGGAACTTGAAGTACACAGGACTAATGAGGAATAAGTGGTTCAAAAAGAAATTCCAACGATTTTCCTTGAGTCATGGTTACAGGGCAGCCTACAGTATCAATTCCTTTCAGACCAATTTGGAGAAGGTGCAGTTGATAAAAGAAGGAAACTCTCCGGTCAATCCTGAGAATGGGGATGTTATGCCAGATTTAATTTTGAACAATGTAGTTTTAAACGATGAGTTCAACCCCTTGGTGCGGTTGGATTTTGAAATGAAGAATTCTGTAAGCGTATTGGCCGAAATGCGTACTAGCAGAATAATGGCCTTGAGCTTTGACAATAACTTAATGACGGAGACCAATGGCAGCGAGTATACCGTTGGGTTGGGGTATAGGTTCAAGGATGTCAAGTTTGTTACCAATATTGGAGGTAATAAGACACGTTTGAAGGGAGATTTGAACCTAAAGGCAGATATGACCCTTCGCGACAACGTAACTATAATTCGAAATTTGGATATAGATAATAATCAGGTTACTTCTGGTCAAAATCTATTATCGGTGAAGTTTACGGCAGACTATGCTTTGACCAAAAACCTGAACGCACTGTTCTTCTATGATCACTCCTTCTCCAAATTTGCCGTCTCCACGGCATTTCCTCAAACTACCATTAATTCTGGTTTTACCTTGAGATATAATTTCGGTAATTAAAAAGCTTCGTTCGCTTTATTTTTTTGAAAACCTTTAGGGATTATTTTACATTTGTTGCAATTAAAAAAGGAGCAAATGAATATTCCAGAAGAACTTAAGTACACCAAAGACCACGAATGGGTAAAAATTGATGGGGATGTGGCCACTGTTGGCATCACTGATTTTGCCCAAGGGGAGCTAGGAGATATTGTTTATGTAGAAGTAGAGACCATGGACGAGTCTTTGGAGAAAGAAGAAGTTTTTGGAACGGTAGAAGCGGTAAAGACGGTTTCGGATTTGTTTCTTCCCCTTAGCGGAGAAATCATTGAATTTAATGAATCTTTGGAAGATGCTCCTGAGAATGTCAACTCAGACCCTTATGGTGAAGGTTGGATGATCAAGATTAAATTGAGCGATGCTTCCGAAATAGAAGGGCTCATGTCTGCCGAAGATTACAAAGCGCTCATTAGTGCTTAAAAAAAATAAGTATAAAATTGCATTTATAAGCTGGATGGTTTTTGTTACCTATTCCAGCTTATCTTCTTTTGAGGGGGTAGATACGCCCGGGCTAAATATTCCGCATTTGGACAAAGCGGTTCACTTTACCTTTTACTTTGTAGCGTCCTTTTTAGGTGTCTTTTGTTTAAGGGAATTTTCGGGGCGTGCAATTAGTAAGAAAAAGGTATTTTTAATAGCTGTTTTATTTGCAATAGCCTTTGGTATAATTATTGAGGTTTTACAATATGCATTAACGACTGATAGACAAGGTGATGTGTGGGACGCGTTTGCGAACAGCATTGGGGCCTTGGCAGGTATTATGGCCGTTAAATTCCTATTTTCGGGCAATAGCCGCTTAAAATGGGAAATTTAATTGCTTTTTAATGGAATATTTAATTATTTTAGCGAACATTAAAATCGAGACTTATGGAACCTAAAAAGAATCCGAAAGCAGATGTAGGCCGTAACAGTGGCCTGTACTTTGTTATAGGACTTGCACTTACCATGGCATTGGTGTACGGTGCATTGGAATGGAAAACGTATGATGAAACCAATGATTACGATATTTCCATGAATGTTGATGACGAATTGGACGAAGAAGTTCCAATGACTGAACAGATAAAAACCCCACCACCTCCACCACCTCCAGCAGCTCCTGAAATTATTGAGGTTGTAGAAGATGAGGAAGAGGTTGAGGAAACGGTGATCGAGTCTACTGAAACTAGTCAGGAAGAAGAGATTATTGAAGTAGAAGACGTAGAAGTAGAGGAGGAAATTGAAGATGTGGACGTCCCATTTGCAGTAATTGAGGATGTGCCGATTTTTCCAGGATGTGAGAGCGAATCTGATAAAAGGGCTTGTTTCCAGAAAATGATGCAAAAGCACATTGGTAAGAACTTCCGTTATCCAGAGATTGCTCAAGAAATGGGTATTCAAGGTAGGGTAAGTGTCATGTTTACCATCCAAAAAGACGGTTCCATCGGTAACGTAAGAATGCGTGGTCCGGATAAAAACCTTGAAAAAGAGGCAGCTCGTATTATAAGTAAGCTACCTAAAATGACTCCAGGAAAGCAAAGGGGTAGGCCAGTAAGGGTTCCATTTAGTATTCCTATTACCTTTAAGCTTCAGTAAGCACAACTCTTAGAGTTTGAAATATATATCAAAGTCCATTCGTTATTCGGGTGGACTTTTTGTTTGAGCTTTATTTGTGTTGGGCATTTTATCTTCGGCACTTTTTATTACGTAGGCCCTAAAGTATTAAAGATGTGTATTTGGTTGGAAAAAAAGCCTTTGAGGGTTATCTTTGCAGTTCGAAAAAAGACGAATGAAAACTGCTGTAAATACGGCCTCAACTCCCTCGATGATATTATCGATTGCCGATTTTAAGGAAATTACCAAGGCTAGATTGGCAATTAGCGTGGTCTTTTCATCATTGGCCGGTTATTTGTTAGGAGCCCACCAAATTGAAATTTCTTCGCTTTTGTTGCTTGCTTTTGGTGGCTATTGCATGGTTGGTGCCTCCAATGCGTACAATCAGGTTATAGAGAAGGATTTGGATGCGCTTATGAAGCGTACCAAAAATAGACCGATACCTGCAGGTAGGATGTCCGTTAGATTTGCGATGTTCATAGCGGTTACCCTTACCCTTTTAGGAGTGGTCTCCCTGTATTTTCTAAATCCAAAAACGGCTATGTTTGGGGCCATTTCCATATTTCTTTATACCAGTGTTTACACCCCTTTAAAGACAATTACACCGTTATCGGTATTTGTAGGTGCCTTTCCTGGGGCCATTCCTTTTATGCTTGGCTGGGTGGCTGCTACCAATGAGTTTGGTATAGAACCGGGAACCTTGTTTATGATCCAGTTCTTTTGGCAATTCCCCCATTTTTGGGCCTTGGGTTGGATGCTACATGATGATTACAAGCAGGGTGGTTTTAAAATGCTTCCCACTGGAAAAAAGGATAAGGGAACAGCCTTGCAGATAATTATGTATACCATTTGGATGTTGCTCATTTCCATTATACCTGTTTTCGGTATTACGGGAAGATTGGAACTTTCCATCCCGGCAGCGGTTGTCATATTCGCAATGGGAATGGTAATGCTTGTTTTTGCATTTAAACTATATGAGAAAAGGGATAATGTAACCGCTCGCAAGCTGATGTTGGCAAGTGTAAGTTATATTACTTTAATGCAGATTGTTTACGTAATAGATAAGTTTATTTAAGCTGATGGATTTAACTCAAGGAACGATTAAGGAGAAGAGCGATAGGGCAAAAAAAATGATGCTCTGGTTTGGTATAGTGAGTCTGATTATGGGTTTTGCAGGTTGGACCAGTGCGTATATTGTTAGTAGCGCTAGGGAAGATTGGGTGGCAGAACTTAAACTTCCATCATCTTTTTTTATAAGTACGGCTGTTATCGTGCTTAGCAGTTTTACCTATATCCTGGCTAAAAAAGCCATTATGGAGAATCAGCAAAAATTAACCTCCAGTTGGTTATGGGCCACTTTGGGTTTAGGCATCATCTTTATTATTATGCAATTTAATGGCTTTTCCCAGATGGTGGCAGAAGGCTATTATTTTACGGGACCAACAAGTAATATAAAAATGTCCTATATATTCCTGATTGCCGCAGTGCATATCGTTCATGTAGTAGCGGGCATTATCTCCCTACTGTTTGTGATCTATAGACAAATGAAAGGCAAATATTCTTCACAGGAATATTTGGGCTTGTCCTTGGGTGCTACTTTCTGGCACTTTTTGGATATTTTATGGCTGTATTTAATCGGCTTCATGTATTACGTTGGATAATAATTTAAAAATATGTCGGTTTTCCTTATCAAACGGCTTTCGTTTCACCTAAGAAAACTATAAATTTGTGCAAATTTTAACCATACTTTATAATAAATGGAATCTACAGTAACTACTGGTGCTGCTTCAGAAAATGTCTGGGGAGGTGGAAATAAGCCACTTGGCGCAAGCTATGGAAAGATGATGATGTGGTTTTTCATCGTTTCAGATGCATTGACCTTTTCTGGTTTTTTGGCCGCTTACGGCTTTTCAAGGTTTAAATTTATAGAAACATGGCCCATTGCGGACGAGGTTTTTACCCACGTTCCTTTCTTTCATGGTAATTACCCCATGATCTATGTGGCCTTTATGACTTTTATATTGATCATGTCTTCCGTAACTATGGTATTGGCGGTAGATGCGGGTCATAAAATGAAGCAGAATGCAGTGATTTGGTACATGTTCCTTACCATTATTGGGGGTGCTATTTTCGTTGGCTCTCAGGCTTGGGAATGGGCAACATTTATTAAAGGTGATTTTGGAGCGGTAGAGACAAAAGGTGGTAGAATACTACAGTTCGTGAATGCGGAAACTGGTGAGAGGGCTGCCTTATCCGAGTTTGCCAAAATACTTCCAAGTGAACGCGAGGCTCATGAACGTAAAAATGGAATTTGGTACTATGAAGAGGGCTATATGCCAAGTTTCTCCATTGATGAAGTTAAGGAAGGCTTTTTGGCCAATCCAAGTATTTTGATACGTACGGAAGCAATCCATCAAGAAGGCGAGAAGGTAGGGGAAAAAACATTGCTGACCAGAGAAGAGTCTCTTGAAAAAATAAAGGATGGAACCATCGTCGTAGAAGGTGCCAATCTAGTAAGAAATGAATATGGAAGCCGTTTGTTTGCAGACTTTTTCTTCTTTATTACAGGATTTCATGGATTTCACGTATTCTCAGGGGTTGTTATCAATATTATCATTTTCTTTAATGTGATATTGGGTACTTACGAGCGTAGAGGGCACTATGAGATGGTAGAAAAGGTAGGGCTCTACTGGCACTTTGTAGACCTTGTTTGGGTATTCGTATTTACATTTTTCTACTTGGTTTAACATTTATCCGGCATCGGAATTAAGAAATAGCATAAAATAATGGCACACGCACATAAACTAGAAATTTTTAGAGGCCTTTTAAAATTTAAGAACAATACCCAAAAAATTTGGGGTGTTTTAATTTTCTTGTCTATCGTAACGGCAATCGAGGTTGTTTTGGGTATCTATAAGCCTCGTGTACTAACACATTCCTATTTCTTGGGAATGAAGTTGTTGAACTGGATTTTTATCATTTTAACCTTGGTGAAGGCGTATTACATTGCTTGGGATTTTATGCACCTACGCGATGAAAAGACCGCTTTAAGAAGGGCAATTGTTTGGACACCTATATTCTTGGTTTCCTATTTGGTATTTATCTTATTGTTCGAGGCGGATTATGTCTACAATGTATACAAAGAAGGATTTATTAAGTGGAACTTCTAAGTTCTTAATTTATCATAAATTAACAGCATACTAAGACGGTTTCACAACCGTCTTTTTTATTTTTGTATTTGCTAACTTTTAGAGTTGAAACTCACTTTGCTGATGAAAAAAACGGCAGTTCTTTTTACATTATTTGTTCTTCCAATTGTGGCCTATCTATTTTTTGCTTCAGGGGTAAATAACTTTGGTAAATTACCCGTTCTTACGGAAAATGTGGCTGAAATATCCTCTTATGGAGAGGTTAGTTTAAAAGATAAAATCACCATAATGGGCTTCATGGGTACTAATGTTGTTGATAGACAGGGCAACGCATTTAACCTTAATCAGAAAATATACAAACGCTTTCACGAGTTCAAGGATTTTCAGTTCGTAATGGTGGTGCCAAAAGGGCAAGAAAAGGCTGTCCAAAATCTAAAAAGTGAACTCGGACATTTAGGGGATACCTCTAAATGGAACTTTGTCTTTTTACCTAAAGGTGATATTGGCACCTATTTCTCTTCTTTAAAGACAGGTTATCAATTAGACAATGATTTAGGAACTTCCTATGTATTTATTATAGATAAGGACTTAAAGCTTAGGGGTAGGGAAGATGATGAGGACGAAGGTATCAAGTTTGGTTATGACACCAATAGGGTTTCAGAATTGAACAATAAGATGGAAGATGATGTGAAAATCATTTTGGCAGAGTATCGCTTGGCACTCAAAAAGAATAATGCGGATAGATAAATAGGAGTTAGGTTGAAGAAAAATAAGTACACATATGTTTGGGTTTCCTTAATTGTTCTGGTTTTTGGGATTATTTTCATTCCTAAAATCGTTAACCGGATTAAGGAGGGAGACGTGGTGGAGAACGATAGGATGAATGTAAAGGATAATTCAGCGCAATTGGCCTATGTCCTAAAGGATGGGAAAAAACGCAGAGTACCTTCCTTTCAGCTTATTAATCAAGACAGTCTTCTTATCACAGATAAAGATTATAAGGGCAAAGTGTTTGTAGTAGAATTTTTCTTTACCAGTTGCCCCTCCATTTGTCCTGTTATGACCGAAAATCTCGTTTATCTTCAAAATGAATTTGAGGGAGAAGATTTTGGGATTGCTTCTTTCTCCATTACACCCCACTTCGATACACCCACGGTACTAAAAACGTATGCTGAGAAAAAAGGAATTACTTCCTTGGATTGGCATTTAATGACAGGGAACAAAGAGGATATCTATGAGCTTGCCAATTCAGGCTTCAATATTTTCGCGGCGGAAATGCCAGATGCTCCGGGAGGCTTTGAACATTCAGGTCTTTTTGCTCTAGTGGATAAAAAGGGATATTTACGTTCTAGGGTGGATCAATTTGGTAATCCTATTATATATTATCGGGGCGCCATTACTCAAGAACAAGGAGAGAACGATCACGGGGAAAAGGAGCAGATTTCTATTTTAGAGCAGGACATTAAAAAATTATTGGCAGAATAATGAGTGAAGTGGCATCAGCGAAAGAAAAAAAGTTCAACAAACTTATAACCATAGTTTCTGTTATTGTTCCTGTAGTGGTCGCACTTTTATTTGGCGTTAAACTGCCCGATGTAGAACGATTGGGATTTTTGCCGCCCATATATGCTACAGTGAATGGTATTACCGCCCTGACGTTATGTATGGCGGTCTTGGCTATTTTAAGAAATAACAAAAAGTTGCATCAATTACTTATTAATATCTGTATTGCGTTGTCACTCGCTTTTTTGGTGATGTACATTGCCTATCACATGACCTCGGAATCAACGGTTTATGGGGGAACGGGGACCATGAAATATGTTTACTATTTTGTCCTTATTTCCCATATAGTTCTTTCCATTGTTATTATTCCATTGGTTCTTAAAACGTACTCTTTTGGGTATTTAGGTAAGTATGATAAGCATAGAAAATGGGCCCAGTTTACCTTTCCTCTTTGGTTATATGTTGCTGTAACGGGGGTTATTGTGTATTTAATGATATCTCCTTACTATCCAATTACATAATGAGTTTGCGAAAAATTGTACATATAGGCTTCGTTTTGATCCTTTTCCTTCTTCCGGATATGGTAGGGGCGCAATGTGCCATGTGCAGGGCGGTTCTGGAAAGTAATGGGAATACGGATGTGGCAGAGGGGGTCAATAACGGTATTGTATACCTTATGGCCATTCCCTATGTTCTGGTAGCTGGTCTTTTCTACTTTATTTATAAGAAAATGCGCCCCAAGCAGTCTTAATTATTTAACATTTATTTTGGTTTATTGGTGTAACAATAAGATTTTTAAGTAGTCTTATAAATGCACGATTACTATAATCGAGCTCATCAATCAATAAATCAATCGCATGTTAGACATCGAAAGGTGGCAGGAAATCTTTGATGCCATCCGAAAAAATAAGTTGCGTACCTTTCTTACGGGACTTTCAGTGGCCTCTGGTATTTTTATTCTTGTAATTCTATTAGGATTTGGGCAGGGTTTTAAAAATGGGATTGCCCAAGAATTTGCCCAAGATGCCGCTACTAGCGTTTGGGTTTGGCCAGGTACAACTACAAAGGAATACAAAGGCCTTAATCCTGGTAGAAATATTCAGCTACGTAATTCCGACTATAACTTTTCTTCCGAGCTTTTGGCGGAGCAAATCGATTTAAAGTCCCCCAGAATTTTTGTTCGAAATATTTCAGTGAATTATGGTAATGAGGCACTGGTGTATGGAGTGCAAGGAGTTTCCTATCAGTTTCAGGAAATTGAGAATGCCAAGATGTCCCGCGGTAGATTTATAAGTTATCAAGATGAAACCAACACCGCTAAGATTGCGGTTATCGGTAATAAAATTGCCCATGATGTATTCAATGAGGTAGATACGCCTATTGGCGAGTTTATTGATATTTCCGGAATCCCCTTTAAGATTGTGGGTACTTTTAAAGAGACGGAGGATAGGGAGGAGGAACGTATTTTTATTCCTATAACTACAGCTCAAAAAGTCTTTAATGGAGGTGATAAAGTCAACAATTTGGCGTTTACGCTGCCCATGGCAGAAAATTTTGATGACGCTGTTGCCAATTCCGTTAAATTCAAAAGTCAGCTATTAAGTAACCTGCAGCAGGCACATACAGTTGCACCGGATGATACCAATGCCATTCATGTTTGGAGCGCCCTTGAAGAAGCCAAACGGTTTTACAGTCTAACCGATAATATTAAGCTGTTTTTCTGGTTTGTGGGCGTATGTACTATTATTGCCGGAGTGGTTGGGGTGAGCAACATTATGCTTATTGTAGTAAGGGAGCGGACCAAGGAAATTGGAATAAGAAAGGCTTTGGGAGCCAAACCTTGGTCTATTGTTGGGATGATACTTCACGAGTCTATTTTCATTACGGCCATTTCAGGTTTTGTAGGCCTTATTTTAAGTATGGGCTTGTTGGAACTCTTGGGCCCTAATATAGAGGTTGATTATGTGGTAAATCCCTCGGTAAATTTCAATGTGGCCCTGTCCACAGTATTTGTTCTCGTCCTTGCCGGCGCCGTTGCCGGATTTTTTCCTGCATGGAGGGCGGCCAATATTCATACCATAGAAGCTTTAAGAGATGAATAGTTTGAATCCATTAAATCACGTTGGCCATGTTCAATAAGGACCGTTGGAAAGAAATTTTAGAGGTGCTTACCAGTAACTGGTTTAGAACCGTTTTGACCGCTTTTGGAGTTTTTTGGGGCATTTTTATTCTGATAGTTCTACTATCTGCCGGAAAAGGATTGGAGAATGGAATCATGAAGGATTTTGGCGATATAGCTACCAATACCATGTTTATGTGGTCTAGGGCTACTACCAAAGCCCATAAAGGATTGCCAAAAGGCCGAAGTTTTCTCTTTAAGACCGAGGATGTAAGTTCTATCAAGGAACAGGTGCCCAACTTACGATTTATTTCGCCCCGTAATCAATTGGGCGGTTTTGGTGATGCGAATAATGTGGTTAGGGGCCTTAGAACAGGGGCTTATAACGTATATGGGGACTATCCGGAAATTATAAAGCAAGACCCTATGAGCATTACCCAAGGTAGGTTTTTGAATTATAGTGATATAGAGGAAAAACGCAAAATAGCTGTCATTGGCGATGGTGTTAAGACAGGTCTTTATGACAAAGACGAAGATGTTTTGGGAACTTACATCAAGATTCAGGGTGTAAATTTTATGGTAGTGGGCGTCTACAAAAAGAAAAGTAATGGGGGTGATGGGGAAGAGGGACAGAAACAGATCTTTGTACCCTTTACCTCTTTTTCGCAAGCGTTCAATAGAGGTAACGATGTAGGGTGGATGGCTATTACTGCCAAGGATGGCACATCCATTACCAGTATAAAAAATCAAATTATGGATGTGGTGAAGGAAAACCACAAGGTGCACCCAGAGGATCAACGCGCCGTTGGGCATTTTGATTTGTACGAACAGTTCAATAGGGTTCAGAGCCTCTTTGGGGCGCTAAGGTTTGTAGCCTACTTTGTTGGAATCCTAGTTCTTCTTTCCGGGGTCATAGGGGTTAGTAATATCATGCTTATTGTGGTGAAGGAAAGAACCAAGGAAATTGGTATCCGTCGCGCTTTGGGAGAGGACCCCTGGTCCATAAAAATTCAGATTTTAATAGAATCTATTTTTCTGACCATCATTTCGGGCATGGCCGGTATTTCCTTTGGAGCTTTGGTCATCTATCTGATCAATACCCTTTTGGATATGAACGGTCCGGTTGATATGTTCGCCAACCCAAGCGTGAGTTTGGGAGTGGTAATTGCGGCCCTTCTTATTCTGATTGTTTCTGGGTTATTGGCCGGTTTTATTCCCGCCCAAAGCGCTATAAAAATAAAACCGATTGAGGCTTTGAGAACCGAATAGAAATTCATTCATCGTTAATAGTAATCAAAAAATAAACATCAACCTATATGAAAAAGACAGTAACCAGAATAATCCTTCTGCTCATTCTAGTCACCTTTGGTGGTGCCATGTATTATCTCTACCAAAAGAATGCAGAAGATCCTGTAACGTATGAAACCGAACAGGCATCAACAAAGACCATTGTAAAGAAAACAGTGGCGACCGGGAGTATCTTGCCGCTAGAAGAGGTGCTCATCAAACCAAATATATCCGGAGTAATAGAAGAGATTTTTGTAGAGGGAGGCGACTATGTGAAATCCGGAGACCTTATCTGTAGAATCAAAGTGGTGCCCAACCTTAGCGCACTAAACGATGCGAGAAATACCATTGATGAAACCAAAATAAACTTGGATGACCAACTTCGAAACCTTGAAAGGCAGAAGGCCTTATTTACTAAAGGTGTTATTTCCCAAGTAGATTTGGAAAGGGCACAAGTAACTTATGATCAGGCAAAGCAGACGTATGCAGCTGCCAATAAGCGTTATGAAATAGTAAAAACGGGTACGGCCAAAGGGTACGGTAATGCAGCTAACACGGAGATAAAGGCAACCGTGAGTGGTATGATATTGGAGGTGCCCGTAGAGGTGGGCAACCAAGTGATAGAGAGTAACAATTTTAATGAAGGTACCACTATTGCTGCCATAGCAGATGTGGATAAAATGATATTTGAGGGCAAGGTAGATGAATCTGAAGTAGGAAGAATAAAGGAGGATTTACCGTTGGAAATAACCGTAGGGGCCCTCGAGGGTAAGATTTTTAATGCGGTTTTGGATTATATAGCTCCAAAGGGAAAAGAAGAGAACGGAGCCGTACAATTTGAAATAAAGGGGACACTCAATAAGCAGGATTCCGTTTTTATTAGGGCCGGTTTAAGTGCCAATGCATCGGTGATCTTGGCCAAAGCAGATAACGTACTGGCCATTAAGGAAGCATTGGTGCAGTATGACGATGAAACCAAAAAACCGTATGTAGAAATAGCCAACGGAGAGCAAAATTTTACCCGGAAGGAAATAGAGTTGGGAATTAGTGATGGAATTTTCGTTGAGGTAAAATCTGGGGTTTCCGAAACGGACAAAATAAAGGTCTGGAACGCCATTGTTACGGATGAAAACATGTAAAACTTATTATTTAACAGAATATTTTGACAATATTCCGTAACAAATCAACAACTTGAGTGTCATATTGCTAAGTTGCCCGTAGACAACTAACTACAAACAAAACCAATAATGATTGAAATAAATAATCTTCACAAATCCTATAAGATGGGATCCAATTCCCTTCACGTTCTAAAAGGGTTGAATTTTAGCATCAAGGAGGGAGAACTTGTAGCCATTATGGGATCCTCCGGGTCCGGAAAGTCTACCTTGCTAAATATTCTAGGCATGCTAGATGAGGCAGATTCCGGGGAATATACTCTGGACGGGGTTCCCATTAAAAATTTGAATGAAACCAAAGCTGCCAAGTACCGTAATAAATTTCTTGGCTTTATATTTCAATCGTTTAATTTAATCAATTATAAAAGTGCCATGGAGAATGTGGCCCTTCCTCTATATTATCAAAAAGTACCCAGAAAGCAACGAGAAGAAAAGGCAATAAAGTATCTGTCTCAAGTGGGTTTAAAGGAATGGGCGCATCATTTGCCCAATGAACTCTCCGGTGGTCAAAAGCAACGGGTGGCCATTGCTAGGGCCATGGCGGCCGAGCCAAAAGTATTGTTGGCAGATGAGCCTACAGGGGCTTTGGATAGTAAAACATCCTATGAGGTTATGGACCTTATTCAAAATATTAACGACCAAGGAAATACCATTCTGGTGGTTACCCATGAGGAGGATATTGCTCACATGTGCAAGAGAATTGTTCACCTTAAAGATGGTGTTATAGTGGAAGATAAAACAGTAGATCAGGTTAGGGCCTCACAATATGTTTAGTAGGGATATTTGGAAAGAGATTTTTGAGACTATTCAAAAGAATAAGCTCCGTACCTTTTTATCCGGTTTTACCGTAGCCCTAGGTATACTCATCTTTGTTGTTCTATTCGGTTTTGGCAACGGTCTGATCAATACGTTCAATCAATTTTTTTCCAATGATGCCACCAATGTCTTCATGGTTTTTAGAGGAAGAACCACTATGCCCTATAAAGGTTACAAGGCCAACCGTTCCATTGAATTTGATAATAGTGATTTAGAGGATATTGAAAAGAATTTTCCTTTGTTCTTGGAGTATATAAGTCCAAGAATTACGAGACAGGATACGGTAAGCTACAAAAATGAAAGTAATAGTTATTCTACTTGGGCGGTAGGGCCCGCGCATCAGTTTAGTGAGATGACCATTATGATGAAGGGTCGCTACTTGAATGTTAACGATATCAATAACAAAACCAAAAATGCGGTTATTGGTAGGTTGGTAGAGGAAGATTTGTTCGGGGCTAAGAATAGCATTGGTAAATACATAGATGTTGGTGGTAGTTCATTTAAAGTTGTTGGGGTTTTTCAGGACGATGGGGGAGATAACGAAGAAAGAAACATTTTTATTCCCTATACCACTAGACAGCTTATGGAAAAGAATACCGATAAGATAGACGCCATGGTCATTGGTTTTAAACCCTCCATTGGTTATGCCGGGGCTATGGCTTTTGAAAAGAGTTTGGACAAGTTCATTAGGGAGAAAAAGTATATTAACCCGCAAGATCGCAACGGTATTTTTATAAGAAACGTAGCCGATCAATTAAAGCAGAATCAACAGTTCGCAAGGGTGCTTCAGATTATTGTGGGTTTTGTGGCTTTTGGAACCATAATCGCCGGTATCATAGGAATCAGTAATATTATGGTTTTTGTGGTTAAGGAGCGTACCAAAGAATTAGGTATCCGTAAGGCATTGGGGGCTACGCCAAAATCCGTAATCGGAACAATTCTATTGGAATCCGTATTTATTACCACGGTATCGGGTTTTGTAGGGATGCTAATAGGGGTGGGTATCCTTAGTTCTATGGGAGAACGTCTTGAAGATTTTTTTATTACCAACCCCTATATAGATATGCCCATGGCGGTCATAGCTACCATTATCCTAATTGTTTTCGGTGGTATTGCTGGTTATGTGCCGGCAAAGCGAGCAGCCAATATAAAACCCATTGTAGCCTTAAGAGACGAGTAATATGAGATTTATACTTGATAGAAATACTTGGCAAGAGATTTTTGGCTCTATCAGCAAGAATAAAGTTAGAACGGTCATTACCGTAGTTGGGGTGCTATGGGGAATTTTTATTTATATCGCCTTGTCCGGTGCTGCAAAAGGCATGGATAACGGCTTTGAAAGTATGTTCGAGGTCATTGCTAAAAACAGCATGTTCGTTTGGGCCCAAAATACCAGTATGCCCTATGAAGGCTACAAAACTGGTAGACAGATGCAATTAAAGCTTAGCGATGCGGACATTATCGAGAACAGGATACCCGAAGTGGAGTTTATAGCCCCAAGAAACGTTAGGGGGTTTTTCGGCTCTACCCCTCCTAGTATTGGAAGGAATAATAAAACGGGGAGTTATCCCTTGTTTGGGGATTTTCCATCTTTTGTAAAGATCGCACCCAAAAAAATTTATGATGGGGGCCGCTTTATCAACGATGAGGATATTGCCCAGGCCAGAAAAGTGGCAGTTATTGGAGAAAGGTCTGAGAAGGAATTGTTTGAAGAAGATGAAGAAACCATTGGTGGCTATATAAAAATAGACGATGTCTATTTTCAGGTAGTAGGGGTACACAAGTTCGATCAAAGCGGTGGCTTTGGAGGGGACGGTGATATTTTCATTCCCTTTACAACCTTTAGGAAACTGTACAACACAGGCGAAAATGTAGGATGGTTTTCCATTGCTGCCTATGATGATGCAGACGTGGTTAAGGTAGAGGAAAATATTATGAACCTATTGAAAAACACCCATAAGGTACACCCAGATGATGACCGGGCTTTTGGTTCATTTAACCTTGGGGAGCAGTTTGATAAAATTGTAGGCTTTGCTAACGGAATTACCTTTTTATCGTTAATAGTGGGTATTGCTACCATTTTGGCGGGAGTCATCGGTATTGGAAATATTCTTTTGATCTCGGTTAAGGAACGTACTAAGGAATTAGGAGTGAGGAGAGCCTTGGGGGCCACTCCGGCCGAAGTAAGAAACCAAATTGTTTTGGAATCAGTCTTTCTTACGGTAATCGCCGGAATCATGGGAATTATCCTAGGAGCCGCTGTTTTGGCCATGATCAACAGTTTTACCCAAGATATAGACTTTCCATACACCAATCCTACCGTACCTATTCCCTATGTTTTGGGAGCATTGGTAATCATGGTGGTGTTAGGGACCCTTATTGGACTCATACCGGCGCAAAGGGCTGTAAGTATTAAACCTATAGATGCTTTGAGGGAAGAATAAGAGCTTTTAAGTAACAAAAACAAGAACAACTATACCAATAGACAAACACAACTTAGAAATGAATAAGATCGTAAAGTATATTTTAATTGGAGTCCTGGTTTTGGGCGCACTTTGGGCCGCTGCTTTTTTTATTAAATCCAATAGTAAGGAGGCCATTACTTATGAGACCCAACAACCTTTTATTTCTAGTATTGAAAAGAAAACCGTTGCCACGGGTAAAGTAATTCCGGAGGATGAGGTGGAAATTAAACCTCAAATTTCTGGAATCATCCAAAAAATTATGTTGGAGGAAGGGCAAAAGGTAAAATCCGGAGACCTCATTGCAACCATTAAGGTGGTACCCAATGAGCAATCCATGAACCAAGCAAGGGGAAGGGTCAGAAATGCGGAATTGGCTTTGAACAATACCAAAATTGAATACGATCGTAATAAATCCCTCTTTGACAAAGGGGTTATTTCAAGTCAGGATTTCAATAATTTAAAGCTGCAGTACGATCAAGCGGTACAGGAATTGGAAAACGCCAAAGCAGACTATCAGATTATACGTTTGGGATCGGCCGGGGGTTCCTCTAGTGCCAATACCAATATTAGGGCCACTGTAGATGGAACTATATTGGAAATTCCCGTGGAGGAAGGTGATCAAGTAATTCAAAGTAATAATTTCAACGACGGTACTACCATTGCTACCATTGCCGATTTGGGGAAAATGATTTTTGAGGGTAAGGTAGACGAAGGTGAGGTAGCCAAATTGGAAGTGGGTACTCCCCTTAAGATAAGTCTTGGGGCTGTTGAAGGAAAGGAATTGGATGCCAAATTACGCTTTATAGCACCCAAAGGAATTGAAGAAACAGGAGCTGTCCAGTTCAAAATTGAGGGTGATGTGGAGACCCAAGATGATATCTTTATTAGGGCCGGCTACAGTGCCAACGCCTCCTTGATTTTAGAGAAGAAAGAAGATATTTTGGTCATACCTGAAGCCTTATTGCAATTTGATAGTAAAACGGACAAGCCTTATGTGGAAGTGTCTACAGGGGAACAGAATTTTGAACGCCGTGATATTGAAACAGGAATTTCAGACGGGGTGAATGTTGAAATCGTTTCCGGACTATCGGAATCCGATAATGTAAAGGTCTGGAACAAAACCGAGCCTATTAAAAGAGGGGAAGACGAAACAGGGGAAGGCGAATAAATCAATCATCAATCATAATCAAAAAAACGAAAAATGAACCTAAAACTTATAGTTTTATTAGTCCTCTGTGTCGTAGGAAGTTTATCTGCCCAGAATAAGAAGTGGACTTTGGAAGAGTGCGTAGCATATGCTGTTGAACATAATATTAGTATTGAACAGTTTGAACTGGATTTGGAGAATGCCCAAATAGATTATTCTGATGCCGTAGGCGGTTTACTGCCAAATGTCAATAGTTCTATGAGCCTATCGGGGAACACAGGTCTTTCTTTTGACCCTACTACCAATCAGCCCGTAACAACAACTATTTTGACGGCTAATGGTGGTGTAACGTCTTCGTTGACACTTTTTGATGGGTTACGTAATATAAACCGACTGAATAGGGCAAAAATGAACGAGGTGGCCAATCAATATCGATTGGATGATTTAAAGGACGATATTCGACTTAATGTGGCCAATTCCTATCTTCAAATCCTATCGAATAAGGAGACACTTAAAGTACTGAACGCACAATTGTCAGTTACGGAGCAGGATTTAAAAAGGACCAAGGAATTGGTAGATGCCGGAGTTCTGCCACAGGGCGATTTGTTGGAAATTGAAGCTACTTCTGCCGGTTTGGAGCAGCAAATCGTCAACACGGAGAATTTGGTGCTTATTTCGAGAATTGGGCTAGCACAATTATTACAGATTACGGATTATGAAAACTTTGATATAGCGGACGTGGACTATGAGGTGCCTCCTTCTGATATACTAAATAGTTCTGCGAAGGAAATTTTTGCAGAGGCCCTCACCTTTAGAAATGATATTAAATTTTCCGAGTCCAATATTTTACTGGCAAAAGAAGACCTGAAATTAAGTAAAGGGGCGTTGTACCCAACTTTGGCCGCCTTTTTTAATTACAATACCCGATACTCCGATCAGGATGGGTTTGATGGTAGTACCGGCACTTTTGTACCTGCAGAAAGTTTCACTAATCAATTGTGGATCAATGACGGTATCTCTTACGGTGCCCAATTGAACATTCCTATATTTAATGGATTTAGTACAAGAAACAGTATTAAAAGGTCTGAAATCAATGTAAAAAAGGCAGAACTTCAATTAGAGCAGGATAAGTTGAATTTGGAAACGGATATCAATCAGGCCTATGTGGATGTCAAAAGTTTCGCTAAAGCGTACGAGGCGGCCCAAAAAACTTTGGAAGCAAGACAACTTGCCTATGACTATTCAAAAGAGAGATATGAAGTTGGCTTAATGAATGCCTTTGATTTTAGCCAGGCGCAAAGTCGGGTAGACAATGCTGCGGCAGATTTGGTACGTACCAAATACGACTATATTTTTAGAATTAAGGTTTTGGAGTTTTATTTTGGACTGCCTTTAGGGCTGGAATAGATTTTAAGAAATAATACATTGAACCTTCCCAAGGATAACTTGGGAAGGTTTTTTTTGTGGATTAAAAGTATATTTGCGCTCTATGGCATTGATTTTAAACCTTGAGACGGCCACGACCAATTGTTCGGTCAGTTTAGCTAAAAATGGCGAACTAGTAGCTATTAAGGAACATGACACCCCCAACTATTCCCATTCGGAACAGTTACATGTTTTCATAGATGAGGTAGTGAAGGAGGCAGGAGTTTCTCTAAACGATTTGGATGCTGTAGCCGTAAGCAAAGGGCCCGGTTCCTATACGGGATTGAGAATAGGGGTTTCTGCGGCAAAGGGACTTTGTTTTTCACTTGATTGTCCACTAATTTCTGTAGCAACGCTTAAAAGTATGGCCTTTCAAGCAAAGGATGCGGATGTAGACTTTGTTATTCCCCTTTTGGATGCCCGTAGAATGGAGGTGTATTCTGCTGTTTTTAATCCGCAAGGAGAAGAGATTAGAAATACACGAGCGGAGATTGTAGATGAGAATTCCTTTGCCGAGTTCTGGAAGAAAGGAAAAACCTTACTTGTGGGCTCCGGTGCGCAAAAATGCAAAGAAGTTGTCCAAAGTTCAGCGATAGCATTCAATACAACCGTAGTTCCTTCCGCTCGGGAGATGGCGCCACTTTCCTTTGGCAAATTTGTAGCTGGGAATTTTGAGGATGTAGCCTATTTTGAACCTTATTATCTAAAGGATTTTATACTTCAGCAAAAGAAAAAGTAGCAAAGATAAATCACTGAAAATAAAAAGGTTGGCATTTCGCCAACCTTTTTATTTGCTATTATCTTAAATTTAGTCCTTAGCTGCCGTTTGTTGGGGTAGGCTATGTACCACTCTTTGAGGGAAAGGAATTTCAATACCGGCATCATCAAACCGTCTCTTTACTTCTTCCATTACATGAAAGTGAGCGGCCCAGAAGACACTATTTTCGGCCCAAAATCGCAAACTCAAGTTGACGGAGCTATCCCCTAAGGCATCCACATACACCTCCGGTGCTGGCTCCTTTAAAATATTCTCGTTTTCGGCACAAATTTGTAACATGATATCTTTTGCCTGCTTAATGTTGGAGCTATAGCCAATTCCTACCTTAATGTTGTCCCTCCTTGTAGGCATGGCGTTATAATTTATAACATTGTTATTGGAAAGTTGTCCGTTAGGGATTATGGCCACCTGATTTCCAAAGGTGTTCAACTTGGTGTAAAATATACTTATTTCCTTAACGGAACCATCCACCCCTTGCGCGGAAATCCAATCGCCCACCTTAAATGGTTTGAATAAAAGAATAAGCACTCCACCCGCAAAATTGGATAGGGAACCCTGTAAAGCAAGACCTATGGCCAAACCTGCGGCACCGATCATGGCCACCAATGAGGAGGATTGTACTCCCAGCTGGGTTATCACCAGTACAAACAATAGTACTTTTAGTGCTATGTTAATAAAGCTTTGAGCAAAGCTTTCCAAGGCAAGGTCGTAGTCCTTTTTTTCAAAAAACTTTCTGACCAGTTTATTTAAGAATCGAATAATGTAGAGACCTACAACTAATATGATCAGCGCCAAGATAAGATTGGGCAAAATTTTCCAAGCGAAATCAATGGCTTTTTCAATGTGTTCTTCCAGATTGGTAAACTCTTTCATATGTGTTTTTTTAAGAAGCGGCAACGTACAAAACATCTATTGCTCCATCAAACAACTTTCTTTAAACTATTGTTAATGTAGCCGGTTTAATTCAATTGGGTCAAAACTTCGTTTGATAGGGTTACGGGAAGCTTACATGCTCCTTTTTCACAGACATAATAAGAGGTTGTGTCTTTGGCAAATCTATTTTGTAAAATGCTTAAAGAAGAGTGTTTTGGAGTACCGGCAAAAATAGTGTTGGGCAGGTAGGACTGGCGTACTTCTTTGGCCTTTAATTCAACTTCTGGACCAACAATGGCACATTCAAAGAAGGGAAGATTAAAGTAAAGTGCTAGTTCCATCCAGTTGGCATGGTTTTGGGCATTTTTTTCTAAATTTTCCTGTATGTTTTTTAATTGCTGCAGGGCTATTTTTTCATAATTATCCTGAGAGAAAAAACGGGATAATTTAAAGAAATTCTTGGCCATGATTGAGTTGGATGCCGGTATTACATTATCATTGGTTTCCACTGTTCTTCGGATTACAAAACGATCCTTAGCGGAGGTGAAAAAGAGCATTCCGCTTTTATCGTCCATAAAATTATCCAGGACGTAGTCTGCCAGTTCTTTGGAGCGTAATAACCACTTTTCTTCAAATGTAATTTCATACAGTCCTAGGTAAGCCTCAATAATGGAGGCATAGTCTTCTAAATATCCGTTAATGGTGCTCTTTCCATTTTTATGGTTATGGTAAAGTCCGCCATCTTTTTTGGCAAGATTAGTTTCTATAAACTGCGCATTTTTTTTGGCTAAGGTCAGATAATCCTTTTTCTCCAAATATCTATGGGCATCTACAAGACCCTTTAGCATAAGTCCGTTCCAAGAGGTCAGGATCTTATCGTCAAGTCTTGGACGCTGTCTTTTGGTACGCTCGGTTTTTAAAATTTCTAGGGATTCAGTAATTATTTGCTCTATCTCTGCTTCTGGCTTTTTGAACAGCTTTACAATTTCTGATGTATCAGTGTTTCTGATGAGTACGTAGTTGCCATGCTCCCAATATCCGTAATCGTTCACGTTGAAATAGGAAGCAAAAATCTCGAAGTTTTCCTTTAATAAAATCCTTAGATTTTCTTCCTTCCAAACATAAAAAGCACCTTCCTCAAGTCTGTTATTGTCATTTAAACTATCGGCATCCAAAGAAGAATAAAATCCACCTTCTACATGCATCAATTCCGTTTTAACAAAATCGATGGTTTTTTCCACTGTCTCCTTGTACAACTTTTTACCTGTTTGGGCGTAGGCCTGAGCATATAAAGAAACCAGTTGACCATTGTCATACAGCATCTTTTCAAAATGCGGCACATGCCATTTTGCATCCACGGAATATCTAGAAAATCCTCCTCCTACATGGTCAAAAATTCCGCCCCAGGCCATTTGGGTTAGACTGGTATTGACGTAATCGAATACCTTTTGATTCTTTCTTTTTACTGCGTAATGCAATAAAAAATTCAGGTTGACGGGCATCATAAATTTAGGGGCTCTGTTGTAACCACCCCTTTCATAATCAAAATATTGTGACCAGGTTTGAACGGCATTTTCAAGTTCGTTCAAATTAATCAGATTACTATTTTGGTTTAGTTCTACTAAGTTTATGGCTTGGATACCCTCTTCCATTTTACGCGCATAGTCTAAAACCTGTTGGGGTTCTTTTTTATGTAAATCGGAAAGCTGTAACAAGACCTTTTTCCAGTTTTCTTTTTGCACATAAGTGGCTCCCCAAAAGGGTCTCCCATCCGGTAAGGCCACAATGTTCAATGGCCAGCCACCACTGCCGGTCATCATTTGCAAGGCATCCATATAAATGTGGTCCACATCGGGCCGTTCCTCACGGTCTATTTTTATGTTTACAAAATGCTCGTTCATTACTTTGGCCACTTCAACATCTTCAAAACATTCATGTTCCATTACATGGCACCAATGACAGGCGGCATAGCCAATACTGATAAGTAATGGTTTATTTTCTTGCTGCGCCCTTTTTAGGGTATCGTCGTTCCAAGCCACCCATTCTACAGGATTATGGGCGTGCTGCAATAAATAAGGGCTACTTTCGTGAATGAGCTCGTTAGTGAATTTTTGGGGCATATAAAAAAGGGTGTAAAAAAAGAACGCCCCATAAGGGGCGCTCATCAATATTTCAATAGTTTTTATTTTACTTCAAAGGTAATCTTAACGTTTACGCGGTAATTATCCATTTTGCCATCTTTTACGGTGGCACTTTGCTCGTTGATATAAACCGACCGAATATTCTTTACCGATTTTGACGCCTGTGCTACCGCATTGTGGGCGGCGTCTTCCCAACTCTTATCAGAATTGGCCAATACTTCAATTACTTTTAAAACTGCCATACTATTTATTTTTTAGATTTCCCAAAAGATACGCATTAAGACAGTGATAATTAATTGAAATGCGTTAAAAATGAACGCATTAACCGTTGATGGCCACTACCTCGTTTATTTTATCGCCCATCATGTTTTTAAGCATGGTTTCAATTCCGTTCTTTAAAGTAAAGGTTGATGAGGGACAACCGCTGCAGGCACCTTGCAAGATTACGTTTACGGTCTTGCTATCCTCTTCATAGGACTGAAACAAAATATTTCCTCCGTCGCTGGCCACTGCCGGTTTTACATATTCTTCAAGGATATCTACAATTTCCTGCGAGGTATCGTCCAAATCCGTAGGTGCATTACTTTTCTCCTTGTTGGGTGAAACACCAGGTTTGGAAGCTGCTTCGGCCCCAACGGAAACCACTTCATTGCCATCGGTCAAATAATTGCGGATAAGCTCCCGTAGTTCCATGGTAATATCTTCCCATTCCGCAACATCGTACTTGGTAATGGAAACGTAGTTGAGGTCAAAAAAAACTTCTTTGATAAACGGAAATTGAAATAGCTTTTTGGCCAAACCGGAATCTTTTGCCTCATCAATATTCTTGAACTCAAAAATTCCGGGAACAATCCTCTTGTTGGCAACAAATTTCATTACGGACGGATTAGGGGTTACCTCGGCATATACCGTATATACTTCCTTTTGCCCGTCTTCATCTTCATTTACAATAGGTTCGCCCGCATTTAAATATTCTACCAACTGTTGGGCTACTTCCCCTTTTACATCATCCCACTCCACTATATCATATCGCTCAAGACCAATAAAATTGCCTGAGATATAAACTGTTTTAATGAAAGGAAGGTAAAAAAGTTGCTGTGCCAAAGGAGAGTTTTTGGCATCGTCTATATTTTTGAACTCGTAGTTTTTTCCCTTAGTTAACAAGTGATTGGTCTCAAACTTGAGTATCTTGGGATTATTGGTTCTTTCAACCGTAATGGTATATTCCTTCATTGCTAAATATTTGGTGCAAAATTACGATAAATACGTGAGCCACTATTTTAAATGAACCAGGAATATTTTTTATGGTTTTATAGATTTCAACTATGACATGTACGTACTTACAGTTAAACGGCCCTAAGCTCTAAGCTGAATGCATAATATTGTGGTATTTCATCCGTTATACCATATATTTAATCGATTCTCAACATTGCCGCCATACCTACATAGATGAAAAATCGTTTCCTAATTTTAATTTGTTCCCTCCTATTTGGTTTTACAGGTCAATCGCAGGAAGGAATTCCCGTTTATTTTGATTATCTGGCGGATAACTATTACTTGGTTTATCCTTCAATGGCCGGTATTAGTGAAGGTGGGAAAATAAGGGCTACCGCAAGGATGCAGTGGTTTAGTGTGGAGGATGCGCCTAACTTACAAACCTTGAATGCCAATTTTAGGTTAGGAGAGAGCAACAGTGGTGTGGGAGCCATTTTTTTTAATGATGCCAATGGATACCATTCCCAAACCGGACTAAAACTAACCTATGCACATCACTTAAAACTGGGTGGCGATGAAAGATACCTTAATCAGGTCTCATTTGGGTTAAGTCCCACCTATTTGCAGACCAGCTTGGATGAGTCCGAGTTTGTTTCGGCCGGACCGGATGATGCCATTACCGGAGCAAGATTGAGTGAAAGCTATTTTAATGTAGATTTTGGAATGTCCTACAGCTTAATGGATTTCTATGCCCATTTTGCCATCAACAACCTTTTGAGTAGTGACCGAAACCTGTACCGTTATGGTAAAGGAAACGATATTACCCCCGTTGTTGATAACCTAAGACGCTACTTGGTGTCTGCCGGATATATTTTTGGAAAGCAAGAGTGGCAGTATGAGCCTTCGGTTCTTTTTCAAATGACCGATTTTAACGCAGAACAAACCATAGACTTGAATTTTAAGATATACCGCGATGTTGACTTTGGTCGGCTTTGGGGAGGAGTTTCCTATCGTAGAAGCTTAGATGGCACTCCTTTCGCTACAGCGGATGGCTTTGGGGAACAGAAACTACAGCTTTTCACTCCCATTGTTGGAGCCAACATCAAGAATTTTATGGTGAGCTATAATTACTCCTACCAATCAGGGGATATCCGTTTTGATAGTGGGGGTTTTCATCAAATCACCTTGGGGTATGATTTTGGCCAATCGGATAGAAAGTACGATTGCTACTGCCCGGCAGCCCAATAAAAGAGCGCCCGAAAAACAAATTTCCTAGGCGCCCTGTTCTACAATAAAAAATTCCTTTATTCCCAGCGATAGTTCTTTTTGGCCGCTTGTTTTTTGATGGCACTGATCATGGCGTTTTCCAATTCCCCATTTTCCTCGTTTTGTTGGGAAGCTATATAGACTTCACGCTTGGCATTGAGTTCGTTTATTTCATTTTGTATTTCTTGTCGTTCGGCTTTTTTCTTGGCGATGTATGCTTCAATCTCCTGATTCGTTTTGTCCTGAAGTTCTTGGGGAAGGTCTTTTTTCTTCAATTTTGAGGCATCAAATTCAGCTTCCTCCGATGCATCTACCAAATCCCAATCGCTGTTTTTGTACATTCTGGAACTTTTGCTAATGGCCCTTTTTACCATTACTACCTCTTCCAGGGCTTCGGCGTTGCTATCCTGTAAGATTTGTTTTTCTTTTTTTGTACTTCCTAGACTTCCGTAGGAGATATAGGTCTTGTTCAGCTTTTTATTCAGTTGAATGATGACATTATCATAAGGAGTTTCAATATGCACAACTTGGCGATTATGGTCTATGGCCATATAATCTCCATTGGCCAAAAGGGCGCCTTCTTTCCATTTGCCATGAATACCTTGCTCATAATTTCCACAGAAAATGGTGTTGATGATAACATCTTGTTTCTTAGCTCTAGAGGCTGCTTCCTTAAAAGGAGTTCGGCCTTGATCAAAAGGTTCGTTTCCGGCAATGAAAATCATTTTTAGATTATCGGGATTATTGCCCCAATCCAGTTGGTTCAAAGATGTTTGTATGACTTTTCCGCAGTATTCTTCTCCACCATTGGTGGAAAGGGAAAAAAGCTTTTCCGAAATTTCATCAAGGTCGTCCGTAAAGTTCAATACTTGTTGCACGTAACCTTCACTGCTTGAGAGATTATCTTTGCCATATTGGTAGAGTGCAATCTGAAGTTCTGGTCTTGACTCGTTCCCGCATTTGGCGTGGGTGAAATTATTCACCACATCCCAAAGCTGGGCTTTTGCCTGATTGATAAGTCCGTCCATGCTGTTACTTGTATCCAAAAGCAAGGCAATCTTGACGGTGTTGTTTTTTGTTTTTGAAGAAGGGGTGTCAGAGAGGTTTATTTCCGTTTGGTTAATGGCCAATTTTTTTGGCTTGTTTTTTGTTTCACAGCCGTAAGCCGTAAGTCCGAATGCCAATAGGGCCCCTGTTACTAATACGTGTCTGGTTTTCATCTTGTCAATTTTTAATTTCTGGAGTAAATGTAGAATTGGAAACTTAAAATAAATAGTTGAAATGAGGCAAACAGGCTTCTGAATGCGTGAACCGCACCAACGCATTCGTTAACTCGAAGAATGTCATTAAAAATAGTCGTTTAAGCGAGCTTGGCTATTTTTTGAAATGGTTTATTTGAGTTAAGTTTACCTTATAATCTTAGAAATGAAAGCGATTCGTTTTCTTATTGTCGGTCTATTTTTTATATGTTTTTCCGCGGGAGCTCAAAGCCGAAGCTCTCCTGGAAATACACATGAATCGTATCTTGATTCTGCCAATGCGTATAAAAAAACCGATATTGAAAAGAGTATTGATTTTGTGGCGCAGTCCATAGCGGTATTGGGTAAAAATGCCGATGAGGTAGCCTTGGCGAAGTCACTTACAGCTTTGGGGGAAATTTATCAGTACCATCAGCAATATGACCTGGCCATTACCAACTATAAGGATGCCCTTGAAGCACATAAAACTTCAAAAACAACTCTCTTATTAGCCGAAGCTTACAATTTAAATAGTCAATATGCCGAAGCGGAAGACCTATTGACGCCCTTGCTAAAGGTAAAAACCCTTATTCCGTATCAAAAAGTGAGTTTATACGAGTCTTTGGGCGACTCCTATTTAGGTCAAGGTCAAGTTGAAAAGGCTGTTTCCCTCTATCAAGAAGGAGTGAAATTGGCGCAGATGAACCAAATCACCCCTAAATTGGCCGATTTAAACTCCAAGATTGCCGATGCCTATGCCAGCGATAACAAATTAATTGAGGCCGATGCCTTTTATGATAATTCTCTTCAGCTGTCCAAAAAGCTGGCTCCTGAAAGGGCATTGCAGGAAAAGGAAAAAGTAGCGGATTACTACAACCAAAAAAACGAATACGGAGCAGAAATACAGCTGCGAAAAGAAAGTTTGGGTGAATTGAACCAATTATCGCGTTCCAAGGTGGCCAAAAGTAGAGGCCTGCCAAAGGCGGATTCCATTACTCCGCAGCGCATCAATTATAAGATTGCCAATGCCTATATTGCCCAAGATAAGTATGATGAGGCCATTCCGTATTTAAAGGAAAGCATAGAGCGCGCAGATACCGAAGATGATTTGGTGGTGCAGAAAGATGCTACGCGTAAGCTCTCGGAGGTTTTGGAGTACAAGGGGGAATACACCAAAGCCCTCGAAACCTACCGAAATTATGTGGCATTGGTAGATACGCTCTACATCAGAAAGGAACAGGAAATCTCCCGTGCGGCCCGTTTTAACAGGGAAATATCGGCTAAGCAAAGCCGTATTTCCGGTTTGGAGCAGGAGCGGGAACTTTCCCAAAGCAAATATGACCTGGCACGTACTGAAAGTCAGTTGATAGAGGAAACCAATAAAAGACAAAAATGGGTCATCTATTCCCTTTTGGGCGGTATTGTTCTATTGGGGCTCGCCACCTTCTTTTTCTACAGAAGCAACCAACAACAAAAATTGGCCAACAATCTTTTGGCGTTAAAATCTTTGCGTTCACAAATGAATCCGCATTTTATATTCAATGCTTTAAATTCTGTGAACAACTATATTGCTAAAAGTGACGAACGCAGTGCCAACAGGTATTTAAGCGAGTTTTCTACTTTGATGCGTTCGGTTTTAGAAAATTCCGAAGAGGATTTTATCCCTTTGACTAAGGAATTGGAGCTTTTAAAGTTGTATATAAAATTGGAACATTCCCGATTTCCGGAAAAGTTCGATTATGAAGTAAAAGTAGAAGAAGAGGCAGATGTGGCAGCCTTTCAAATTCCGCCCATGTTATTACAACCCTATATTGAAAATGCTATATGGCACGGACTTCGGTACAAAGAGGAAAAGGGATATTTACACATCGAGCTAGAACAAAAAGATAGGGAATCCATTGTAATAACTATAACAGATAATGGTATAGGGAGAAAAAAATCCGCGGAGTTAAAAACCCGAAATCAGCGAAAACAAAAGTCAAAAGGGATGGGTAACATCAAAAAACGTATTGAAATACTCAATGATATGTACAAGAATAAATTGGAGGTGCAAATTTCCGATCTAAACGAAGATGGCACGGGTACCAAGGTGATTTTTACCCTTAGAAATAAAGCAGCTTAAGATTTGAAGCCCATGAAACTGAATGCAATCATAATTGAGGACGAAAGCAATAGTCGTGAAATTCTACGGAACTATTTGGCTAAGTACTGTCCGCAAGTGGAACTTCTGGGCGAGGCAGATTCCATTCAAACAGGACTTGAACTGGTGCAAAGCCAAGAACCGGATTTGGTCTTTTTAGATGTGGAAATGCCTTTTGGAAACGCGTTCGACCTATTGGAGCAGTTGCCGGACCGTACTTTTGAGACCGTTTTTGTGACCGCCTACGATCATTATGCCAAAGATGCCTTGAACCATCATGCGGCTTATTATTTAATGAAACCCATTAATATAGACGAGCTTATAAAGGCAGTGGAATATGTACAAGAGGTGCGTCAAAAAGAAAGTTCTTTGGCGGATGCTGTTTTGCGACCAAAAACCAAAGCGCTGAATGGAAAAATCACCCTTCCGCAGCAAGACGGATTTGAAGTTTTGAATGTAGCTGATATTCTTTACTGCAAGGCGGATGATAATTACACTGAAATATACCTGGAAAAGAAGAAAATACTGGTAAGTAAAACACTAAAGTATTTTGAGGAAGCTTTGGAAAGTTATGATTTTGCCAGAATCCATAAGTCCTATTTGGTAAATGTAAACGAAGTGGTGAAATACCGAAAGGGAAAAGGGGGCAGTGTGGTTATTTCCAATGGCAAGGAATTGCTGGTGTCCGCTTCCAAAAAGAAAGATTTGTTGGCCTATTTTTAAAAGAAATATAAGTTGTAAAGATGATTAAAGAAGTGAATGGCAAGAGTCCTATTATTGGTGAAGATTGCTTTATAGCCGAAAATGCCACTATTGTTGGGGAAGTATCTATGGGAAACCAGTGCAGTATTTGGTTCAATGCTGTACTACGCGGAGATGTACATTACATAAAAATGGGGAACAAGGTAAATGTACAAGATGGGGCAGTGGTTCATTGTACCTATCAAAAATCGCCCACCACCATTGGTAATAATGTTTCCATTGGTCACAACGCCATTGTTCATGGGTGCACGATAAAAGATAATGTGTTGATTGGTATGGGAAGTATTGTAATGGATGATTGTGTGGTAGAAAGCAATAGCATAATTGCCGCTGGTGCGGTCGTTACCAAGGGTACCCATGTGCCTACGGGCACTGTTTTTGCCGGAATGCCAGCGAAAAAAATCAAGGATATAAGTCCGGAATTAAGTTCAGGTGAAATTGATCGTATAGCCAATAATTACGTAACGTACTCCGGTTGGTTCAAGGAGTAGTGGCCTTGGTTGTTGAACTTTATGGTTTTAGCTGCGGTTAGGATATGGTACTGCTAACTATTTTCCTATTTTTGTGCGCACTTAAAGAAGAACAACTATGAATGCATATATCTTTCCGGGGCAAGGTGCCCAATTTGTGGGTATGGGATTGGACCTGTATGAAAAATTTCCAATAGCCCAAGAAATGTATGAACAGGCCAATGAAATTTTGGGTTTTAGTATTACGGATACGATGTTTGAAGGAACTCCTGAAGATTTAAAACAGACCAAAGTTACCCAGCCGGCCATATTTTTACATTCCGTTATTTTAAGCAAGGTGCTGGGAGATAGTTTTCAACCGGATATGGTAGCTGGTCATTCCTTGGGAGAATTTTCTGCTCTGGTTGCCAATGGTACCATGAATTTTGAAGATGGTTTAAAATTGGTATCTCAAAGAGCCTTGGCCATGCAGAAGGCTTGTGAACTACAACCAAGTACCATGGCCGCTGTTTTAGGATTGGAAGATGCCGTAGTTGAAAAGTTATGTGAAGAAACGCCGGGAATTGTAGTTGCTGCCAATTATAATTGTCCTGGGCAATTGGTGATTTCCGGAGAAGTATCGGCTATTGATGCTGCGTGCGAAAAGATGAAGGAAGCTGGGGCAAGAAGAGCTTTGGTGTTACCGGTAGGTGGGGCGTTTCATTCGCCATTAATGGAGCCGGCAAGGGAAGAGTTGGCGTCAGCTATTGAGAATACCGAGTTCAACGAGCCTAATTGCCCGGTATACCAAAATGTGACCACCACGGCGGTGAATGACCCATCGGAAATAAAAAAGAATTTGATTTCACAATTGACCGCTCCGGTAAAATGGACCCAAAGTGTGGAAAATATGGTGAAGGACGGAGCAACGGAATTTATAGAAGTGGGACCCGGAAAAGTGTTACAGGGCCTAATACGAAAGATAGCAAAGGATGTAACAGGACGTTCTGCTGAAATACCTGAGTAGGGTTTTTGTAAGGTAAATTGTATTTTATCTATACAAAGTTCTATTTAACCCCAGATTTACGGACCTCTTTTATTTTTTTAGTATTATTGAGGCCCATTTTACGAGAACCTACTTAACGTGCTGTGTATTGAATTTCAATTGAATTCAAAGGACAGTTTATGAAAATGAAAAAAAGAATGTTACGCTTTGCCACTGGCTTAAACGGTTATGGTAAGGCATTTTTATTGGTGTTATTGATGGGCCTTTTTCAACAAGTCTCAGCACAAACAATATCGATTACGTCTGGTGATAATGAGGCTGGGGAGACTAATGGGGTTGCTAATAATGCAAGTTTCACAATTGAAAGAAGCCCTAATAGTTTTGCTACCAATACCGTTACATATAGCATTGGAGGAACTGCCGAAAATGGTGTGGATTTCGAGGCTTTATCAGGGTCAGTTACTTTGAGTTTAATTAATCCATCGGTTACAGTTAATGTAAATGTAATACAAGACGAATTGGTTGAGGGCCCCGAAACACTTATTCTTACCTTAACTGGTGGTGGCGGTGCAGCAATAGGTCCACAGAATTCTCTAACAATAAATATAGCAGACAATGACACCGGTACATTCACGCTAACCATGCCGGAAGGTGAGGCTGCAGAGGAAAATACGGTAAGGGGGCGCTTTGTTATCACTTTGGACAAGCCCAATGGAACGGGAGAGGATATTACCATTCCCTATAGTTTTGGCGGTACGGCTACAGTGCCTGGCCAGGCAAATGCGGATTATGCGTTGGCGGGAAGCGGAGGCGCCACTGCCACGGGAGTACTTAATTTTCCTTCCGGAGGAGCACGGACAAGAGCTTTTAATGTAAACCCTATTGATGATGCCTTAACGGAAGACACGGAAACTGTTGTACTTACTTTGGGGCAACCCAGTAATCAAACCCTTTTTACCTT
Source organism: Euzebyella saccharophila (assembly GCF_014855495.1). Taxonomy (GTDB): domain Bacteria; phylum Bacteroidota; class Bacteroidia; order Flavobacteriales; family Flavobacteriaceae; genus Euzebyella; species Euzebyella saccharophila. Next base: position 70,926 of record NZ_JACYFJ010000006.1, read on the forward strand.
TACACAGGTTCCTGCTGAAAATAGGACCATAACGATTACTGATAATGACTGTGCCGCGGGAGATACGGCACCGGTCATCAATGCGCAGCCCAACTCTGTATGCAACCCTCCTAACAACCAGATAAATCTTGATGACTATGTAGTTGGAGGTGCAGGAAGTGCACCTGCTGGCGCATCTTTACGATGGAGTACGGTTGCCAACCCAACCGCTGCAGGTCAGCTTTTACCTAATTCTACTCGAACAAGTACGCAAGGGGGTACGTATTATGCCGTTTATTGGGCAGATGACAATTCTTGTTCAAGTCCATTGGATGATGTTACCATAACTTTTGTGGACCAGCCGTCCGCAGGTAATCCAACAAATGCTCAGGCCTGTAACAACCCTACCAATGAATTTGGACCCATACAGATAAATTTAAGTGCGCAGCTTACCGGCGAAGACCCCGGTACATGGGCATTTACTTCTGGGCCGGCTACTGTAGAACCTTCAGGTGCCAATGGTACGGTGGATTTTAGTGGGCAACCTGCCGGAGCGTATGTATACACATATACAACCAATCCTTCGGGACCATGTGGTTCCGAAACCTCTAGTGTTACCGTTACCGTAAATGATTGTGATCCTTGCGAGGCAGGTAACGATGCGCCGGTATTGAACCAAAATGTACCCACCACCTTTTGTGATGAAATTGACGACAACATTTCTTTGAACGATTATGCACCCAACAGTGGACCTAACGGAACGGTCTTGCGTTGGGCCAGTGATGATAGTGATCCCACAGGTAGTTTTGTGCCACAAAACAGAATTGATAATCCGTTAGCAGGCACCTATTATGGGTTTTATTACGATGCCACGAATGATTGTCCCAGTAAGGCCCTTTTGGAGATAAATATTGCGGTGACTCCGTCCCCAGAACTGCTAACGACTACCGGTGCGGAGAGGTGTGGGCCGGGAACGCTTACGCTAAGGGCTACGGCAAGCGAAAACGCAACAATTCTTTGGTATACCCAAGAAACAGGAGGGACTTCTGTAGGCAATGGAAGAAATTTTACCACGCCCAATCTTAATATAACAAGGACATATTATGTTGAGGCAACTTCCAACAACTGTACTACAGAAAGAGCAGCTGTAGTAGCAAAGGTGGCGGCCCAACCATTGGCCGGAGCGCCGCAAAACGGCTCTTCCTGTAATGATAGCCGTTATGGAAATACTATTTTGGATCTGGACGATTTATTTACCGCTGTACCTAGTACAGGGGTTTGGGCTTTTGTGGATGGTCCTGGAAGCCCTCAAATTGACGGTAGTAACATCATAGATTTTCAAGGCTTGCCCAATGGACAATACGTATTCTCCTATTCCACTACGGAAGCAGAGGCACCCTGTGAAAACGATGTTGCCGAAATTACGATTTCCGTAAGCAGTTGTGATACAGACGACGATAATGACGGACTTCTTGGAGGTATTGAAGCTTCCCTTGGTACAGACCCCAATAATCCGGATACGGATGGGGACGGAATTACAGATGGAAATGAAGTAGGGGATGATTTCACCAATCCTATTGATACTGATGAGGATGGTATCATAGATGCCTTGGATTCCAATAATTTGGATTCTGACAATGATGGTACTTTAGATTATCTGGATCCTGGTAACGATAACCCCTGTGTTCCCGATAATTCCGTAGGTCTTTGCGATACGGATGAAGATGGAATTTCAGATGGGGATGAAATTAGGGACGGCAGTGATCCATTTGATGCCTGTAGCCCAAACATCAACCATGAAAACTGTGACCCAACACCCATTGATTTACAGGTGGTAAAAACCTTGGATAAACCGGATGCTGTAGTTGGTGATGAGGTGATATTTACAGTGGAGGTAACCAACCTAATAGCACGTACGGCCCGAAATATTGTAGTTGGCGACATGTTGGAAATGGGTTTTGCCTACAAAACGCATAATACATCGGTGGGTACTTACGATCAAAATGATGGCATGTGGACCATCTTTGAAATTCCGGCAAATGGAACTGCTACTTTGACCATTACCGTAGATGTGGTGGAAGGTGGCCCTTATACCAATACAGCAGAACTGTTACAATCTTTTCCAGTGGATGACAATGAAGGTAACAATACATCAGAGGTAACCCTAAATGTAGACCTGCCGGAAGGAATCGATCTGGTACTTGAAAAATGGGCCAGAATTGTGGATTCAAATGACACCCTCAATTTAAGCGATAACAGAAATTTATCTGAAGTGAATCCTTTAGTGGGGCAGGAAATCATTTTTACCCTTAGGGTGATTAATAAGTCCCAAGAAGATGCGGTGTCCAATATTCAAGTGTTGGATACCATTTCAGATGGGTTTGAATATATTTCCAATGAGGCCACTTTGGGGGTATTCAATAGAAGAACGGGAATATGGCTTATTCCCGAACTGTTAAGAAACGAAGTGGCCGAATTGGAGATTCGAGTCTCTGTGCCCGAAACTGGTACTTTTGTCAACACGGCAGAAATTGTACGCTCATCCCCCTTGGATAGTGAAGGCAATTATGATAACAATATAGACGAGGTAACGGTTAATGTGTCTGAACGTACTTCTGCTGAATTCGGAATCATTTTCAACCAATTTTCCCCTAATAATGATGGGGTAAACGATGATTTGAAAATCAATAGAAGATTTGTTGGTGAGAACGGTATTGAACGAATCATCGACCTTGTATATGACATAAAGATTTTCAATAGATATGGTAGTCTCATGTTTGAAGGAGCCAATATGACCGGAGATATCATTTGGGATGGAAATAGGGAAGGTAATGAAGTGCCGGACGGAACCTATTTTTACGTGTTAGATGTTACCTTGCAAGAAGAAGTGGAAGGCGCGGAAACAAATACTACCAAAAAAGGCTGGATACAGCTCATAAGATAATGCTGAGAATGGTTTACAGAACTTTAAAATTTGCTTCTTTACGCTTATTGCCCCTTTTTGGTTTACTGATCGGCCTAGGCGCTCAAGCACAGAAAGAACCCCATTATACACAGTATATGTACAATATAGGCAGTTTTAACCCTGCTTATTCCAATACTGTTGAAACACCTGAAATAGCTGGTCTTTATAGGGCCCAATGGTTAGATGTGCCGGGTTCTCCACGTACCATACGTGTAGGTACCAATGTGCCTTTGTCCAATGAGAAAATGGGTATAGGTTTTAATATCATACGGGATGAAATAGGTCCTTCGGCCCAAACCTATGTAGAATTGGCGTATGCCTATCAATTCAATGTTACGGAAAGCACCAAACTATCCTTTGGTATGGATGTAGGCGGGTCTTTTTTAAACGTCGATTTTTCTAAGGGTACTTTTGAAAACCCCGGGGAACCCATCTTGAACGCTGAAAACATCAATAAGTTCTATGCAACGGTGGGCGCCGGAATGTTCCTTTATGATGAGGATTGGTATTTAGGGGTTTCCATTCCCAACTTTCTTACGGATGGCATTTATAATGATGAGGTGGCCACCATTATAGAAGATAAAATGCAATTTAATTTTATAGGGGGATATGTCTTTGACCTATCGGAAAGTTTAAAGTTTAAACCGGCATTTTTATTAAACTATATCAATGGGGCTCCAGTAAGTACCAATTTGTCTACCAACTTTCTGATCAATGATAGATTTACGCTAGGAGCCGGATATAGATTTGGCAATGCCGTTAGCGGTCTTGCTGGTTTTCAAGTAGCCAGTAGTACGTTTATTGGCTACTCTTATGATTACAATACCAATCCCTTGGGGGAATTTAGCAGTGGATCACACGAGGTCATCGTTAAATTCTACTTAGGAAAAGGAGACGGAACCGACACCAATGATAAAAAATTAAAAGGAAAACCAAAGCAAATAGATACGCCTAGATTTTTCTAACGGATATTATGAAATTTAAACTCTTCATATCGATTTTTCTTTTGACCGCAAGCTTGGCTATTTCGCAAGAGTTTGCTTCCAAGGGCGACCAGTATTTTTATAGTTATAATTACGAAGATGCCATTAGGGAGTACCATAAGCAGATGGCCAATGGAAAAATTATGACCAATCATCAGCTGCTTAATTTGGCAGATTCCTATTTTAAGACGCGACAGTATGATAAGGCCACCAAGCTCTATTTGGACATCAACAAGAACGATACCATCATGTCCGATCATAGATTTAACAAGATGTTACAGAGTTTGGCAAAGACCTCTGAAAAGGAGAGGGTACGTGCATTTCTAAAATCTAAGGAGGGGTTGGCCAATGAATTAGTCGAAAATGCGGATTTCAACTATCAGATGTTGGATTCGGATAAAGAACCTGCTTCGGGTTTCTTTATTTTTAACTTGGATATTAACGGGAGTCAGGCAGATTTTTCTCCCTCTTTTTATAATGATAAGGTTCTTTTTAGTAGCAGTAGAAAATCGAAGTCCAAGAGAGTTTATGGACCATCAGGGGAATCCTATTTGGATATTTATGTAGCGGAGGCCGATACCGGTGGAAACCTTAAAAACGCGAGTGTGTTTAAGGGTATCCCCGACTCGCCCTATCACAAATCTACCCCTTATTACTTAGCAAATTCAGGCAGCATCTATTATGTTCTTTCCAATATGGACGGTAAAAACCTTGCGTTTGACGAGAAGGGTAAAAATGCCCTTTCCATTGGGATGGCCTATGATAATGGCTTCTTTAGGTTTTTGCTAAAGGATTTAAGTACCTCATTTTACTATCCTTTCTTTGATGAAGAATCCGAAAGATTGTATTTCTCTGCCAATTTTGAGGATAGTTACGGCGGCACGGATATCTATTATGTGGTAACCAATAACGGACAGGTCATGTCTCAGCCAATCAATCTGGGGCCAAGAATCAATACACCGGGAAATGAGATAGCACCCTATGTTTTTGAAGGCAGCCTTTATTTTTCTTCGGATGTATTCTATGGTTTGGGAGGGATGGATATTTATAAGAGCAACATCTTATCTGATCAGAGTTTGAGCATTCCGGTGAATCTTGGGTCTGGTATCAATACCAAATATGATGAATTCGGATTTATCATCAAAAAGGATATTACGGACGGCATGATGGGATATTTCTCCAGCAATAGGCCGGGGGGTAAAGGAGCTGATGATATATATGGATATAGGGTTAGCGGCCAACCAGGTTTGCAAACCATTATATTTAGGGGTAAAGTGGTTCAGCCACCGTATGACGAACCTTTGCAGGACGTGAATATTTCGTTGACAGATGCCAATGGAAACCTACTAAAGCAAGCGGTAACCAGAAGGGATGGTTCTTATCATATGGAAATACCCTATACTGATGTGGTCACCTTGTCCATAGCCAAAAAATCTTTTTCATCTCTTACGGAGACCTATAACCCTAAAACCTTGGAAGAGATGCAAAAGGCTCCCAAACAGGTGCAATTGTCGTCTATTGGAGATATTATGCGAGATAGGGAGGGCAAAAAGGTTTTGGATGTAAACGACTTCTATTTTGCTAGCGGAAAAAGTACATTGACCCCGGACATCAATCTTGTTTTGGACCGTGTGGTTGAAATGGTTCAAATGTTTCCGGAAATTCAGTTGTCCATAGAAACCCATACGGATAGCAGGGGAGGAAGAAGCTCCAATAAGCGGGTTTCCGAAAAACGTTCGGAGGCGATCAAAGCTTATTTATTGCAAAAAGGACTGTCTGAGTCCAACATTGTAAAGACCGCGGGGTTTGGAGAGGAAAAAATTCTTAATAATTGTAAGGATGGGGTTTACTGTCTGGATTTCTTGCACAAGCAGAACCTAAGAACCCTTTTTGTGGTGGAAAATTATGAGGAGTTGGGCCTTTAGTAGGCCGTGTTACAATCCATACAGGATTTTACTTCCCCGTAATACGTTTTTCTATAGGTGTGTAGCGTTTTTAGTGGTATTCCCAAAAAGGCCTTTTTTACGTAGGTTACGTTGGTGTAAAGCATCCCCATTTTTTCCGTAAATCTTTTTTCCTGTTTGGTATTCCTTTGGATGTAAATCAACTTCATGAAAATCCCGTCTTTTTTGTGTTAATTCACAAAACTTATAAAACTATAACGCAATAACAACCTTCAAGCGTTAAGATTTTGTTGAAGTCTAGATTCCTTTATTTAAAAGACCATTAGCCAAAAATAGTAGATAGAAAAGAAGGAGAGGAATACAATACCCGCGTATGTTAGTATTTGTAGCCATTTTCGAGGTCGGTCATTTGGGGGTATTTCAGCACTGGTCACATTTTTTAGGTTCATATACCCTATGATGGGAGCCACAACAAACGAAACAAAGGTTGCTAACGCTACCAAATCTCCCATATTGGCCCTAAATATGGAAACCACTAAGAAATTGATAAGTGCAAGGGATACAATGGCGATGGAAAATGAACTTTTATGCTTGAAATTCCTCTTTTTTGGTTTTAATTGTTGAAGGATATCCAAGCAGACCCTTGCCAGAGCGTCATGGGCCGTCATACAGGTACTAAACATGGTAGCAAAGGCGGATAAGGCTATAAAGATATAAGACCAAGGTCCAATATGGGTGGTAAATAGTTGTACCACTTGATCAGCAAATGTCACCGCATTGGTACTTAATTCCGTTTGGGTGCCATACAGTGTGGCCCAGCCAATAATTAGGAAAAATATTGCGAGTATAGCTGTAATGAAATAACCGGTATTAAACTCACTTAAGGAATCTTTCAAAAGAGGTTTATTCTTATCGGATTTCCATTTTTCAATGCTCCAAAGACTTACCCAACTTGATGCTTCTACTGTGGTGGGCATCCACCCCATTAGGCTAATCAAAAAGAGAATGCCCACATCATTAAAAACCGTGGGAGGTTGAAAGTTAGGTATATGGGCTACGGTGCCTTTAAACAGAACAATTACCGTGGTTGCTAAAAGGGCAAAAAAGAGAATGGTGATGATAAGTTTTAAGGATAGTTCCATAAACCTATATTGCCCAATAATCAAGGTAAACCCAATAAAAAGGAACAGCCCTAATGCCACCCAGGTCAATGACAGGAAATCTACCTTGAAAAGATTGATGAACAGGCCTGCGGTAACGGTGTATAAAGCAGCTAATATGGTAAAGGTAGTTATAAAGGTTATGAGAGCGTAAAACCAGAGATAAAACCGGCCTCGGTTTTTATAGCCTTCAATAAGGGTTTTCTCCGTGATATTAGTATATCTTACCCCAAATTCAAAGAATGGATACTTAAACACATTGGCTAGAATAATGGGGAGGAGCATGATCCAACCATATTGCGCTCCGGCCTTGGTAGAAAGGACCAAGTGGGAGGTGCCAATGGCCATACTGGCAAATAACAGCCCTGGGCCCAAATTTTTTATAAGAGTTCTTAGGGTGGACATGGTCCGTATTTTTGCTGACCTAAATTAGTCCATTTTTGCGGAACACATTCCAATTTACTTTATTTCAACATAGTCCCCGTAAAATTTGGGTTGGGTATTGAAAATTAAATCTACAAATACTTTTACCCTAGCCAAGTATTCGCGCAATTGTACTTTTAGGCCCTGATTTCCGGTAACGGTTTTGGCGTTGAATCCAATGGCATTCAGGCCTTTCTTTTCGGCAAGATAAATAGCACGTTGGTTATGAAATTCTTGGGAAATTACCGTTACGCTATCCAAACCAAATACTTCTTTGGCACGCACCATAGAATCCAGTGTACGAAATCCGGCAAAGTCCAAATAAATTTTTTCTTCAGGGATACCTGCATTCACTAAATCTTTTTTAATGGTATTAGGTTCGTTGTAATAACGGGTTCCATTGTCCCCACTTACCAAAACATATTCAATTTTATCGGCTTTAAACAACTCGACGGTAGCTTGTATTCTGTAGGTGTAATAGGGGTTGGGCAAGCCTCCAATAAGCTTCTTCGAAGTACCTAAAACCAGTCCTACCCTATTTTTAAATATACGGGAGGTTTGGTTGAAAGTTTTGCCTTCAGTTGTGTTGGTGATAACAAGATTACACAAAAAGATGGTCAACATTAGGATAGCCAAAAGCAGCCCAATAATCTTAAAGTGCTTACGTTTCATTTGGTTTGGTATAGGACGTATAAAGATACGCAAAAAAGTGTGTCAAGCCTGACTTTTAGGCTATGAGGCTGGCCAATTGCTGCTCCAATTGATTTATTTGAAAATCAATCTTTTGGTAGTTATTTGAATTGGTTTTGTTTGAGGAAACATGAATCATTTGATTCACCTGGTACAGTGTAGAATTTAAATTGATATTAAAATCCCTTGCCTTTTCGTATTTCCGACAACCCGATAATTTAAAATACTTCTTCTCGAATTTGGTCTTAAGTTTATATAGTTTGGAAGCCTTAGTTTTTAGAAGATCTTCTTGTGTGCTTAGAAGGTTGGTTTGCTTAGCGTAATTTGAGATTGTAGAAGCCATAACTTTTGTGTTTTGAGTTGTCGCGGCGGGAGCTTTGAACGCTACAATAGGTTAATAGTACTATTTTTCTTACCTTCAATAACGGGATAAGAAGAGAGCTTAGTATTATTTTTTCGATGAAAGGTAAATTAAGAATGTCATGAAGTCCTGTAAATCTAAATGAGCGCTAGTATCATTATCTAGTAACAGTGTGAACAATTAGTTACTATAAAAGAGATATATAGTGGGGTATGTGTTTTATAAATTATTGGGTCAGGAAGCTGGAAATGGTTTTGGATAGTGCAACTTTTCTAAGGAGTATATAAATAGGGATGCACTATCCAGCTGATTGTTCAATAATCGATTCTATATACCTTCTGGATTTTCTTTTTTTAATGTTCATTTCTCTTTGGTAAGCTTCCGCTTTGGTACTGAAATTCTCAGTAAAAACAATTTTCCAATCTTTCACTTTAGCGGTAAAACCGCTATGGTCGGACAGATGCTTTCGTAACCTTATTTTTATTGTTTCACCTGTATGCCCGACATAATATTTATCAAGTGATTCGGAATATAAAATGTAAACGGAGTATATCATTTTGCAACTGAGTGGGTCCGATAGAAAGTAATATAACGAAAAAAACCACGCCAGAAAGCGTGGTTTTTAAGTAAGGAGTGATCGCGGAAGGATTCGAACCTTCGACCGTCTGCTTAGAAGGCAGATGCTCTATCCAGCTGAGCTACGCGACCGTTGTTCCCAATTCCATTATGTTGCGAAGCCTTTTTTGTGCCCTTGAAAGGCAATCAGGGCGCTTCGACCGTCCCGAACAAGGTGCGGGATGCTCTATCCAGCTGAGCTACGCGACCGTTGTTCCCAATTCCATTATGTTGCGAAGCCTTTTTTGTGCCCTTGAAAGGCAATCAGGGCGCTTCGACCGTCCCGAACAAGGTGCGGGATGCTCTATCCAGCTGAGCTACGCGACCGTTGTTCCCAATTCCATTATGTTGCGAAGCCTTTTTTGTGCCCTTGAAAGGCAATCAGGGCGCTTCGACCGTCCCGAACAAGGTGCGGGATGCTCTATCCAGCTGAGCTACGCGACCATTGTTCCCAATTTCAATTTAAAAACGTCATAAAAAGGACGTTTTTGAAATGTGCGTGCAAACTTACTAAAAATTCTAGATTTGAAAAGGGTAAACCGATAACTTTTTTATTTGTGGAAGAAATGTCATTATCCCAGTTATTTAAACGCTCTCCTTCAACAAAATTTCCAATAGGGTTATCGCTATTTCAGAAATATTGGAACCGGGCCCAAAAATGGCCGTCGTTCCGGAACTTTTTAAAAATGGATGGTCTTTCTTGGGGATGATTCCTCCAACCACAACTTTAATATCCGACCTGTCAAAAGTTTTGAGTTCTTTAATAAGTTCTGGCACTAAAGTGGTATGTCCCCCAGCGAGAGAAGAAATTCCGATAAGGTGTACATCATTTTCAACGGCTTGTTTGGCCACTTCATAAGGGGTTTGAAAAAGGGGGGCAATGTCCACATCAAATCCCAAATCGGCAAAACCGGTTGCTACCACCCTGGCTCCGCGGTCATGACCGTCTTGTCCCATTTTTGCGATTAGGATGCGTGGTCTTCTACCATCTTGCAACGCAAAATCGTCTGATAACTGCTTTGCTTTTTGAAAACTGATTTGCTTTTGGCTTTCTTTTGAATACACTCCGGTAATAGTTAGGTGCTGTGCCTGATACCTTCCAAAGGCCTTTTCCAAGGCCATGCTGATCTCTCCTAAGGTCGCTCTCGCCCTTGCGGCTTCTACGGATAAAGCTACTAAATTCTCCGAGGTGAATCCTTTACGTTTTTCTGAGTTGAGTTTACCGGCGCTTTCTGTAATTCTGTTCAAAATGTGCTCCACTTCCTTAGCATCCCTTTTTTGCTTTACGGCCTGTAATCTTGCTACTTGTTTTTTTCTTACGGTCTCGTTATCTATTTGGAGGATTTCAAGTTCATCTTTTTGGTGGAGTCGAAAGTTGTTTACACCAACAATAATATCCTTTCCATTATCGATTCTGGCTTGTTTAAGAGCGGCTGTTTCCTCAATTTTTCCTTTTGGAAGTCCGGATGCAATAGCCTTGGTCATACCACCCATTGCGTCAATTTCCTCCAGAAGTTTCCAAGCCTTTTGTGTTAATTCATGCGTTAGTTTTTCAAGATAAGAACTTCCGGCCCAGGGATCCACTGTTTTGGTAAATCCTGTTTCGTGTTGAAGAATGAGCTGGGTATCCCTAGCAATTTTTGCGCTGAAATCGGTTGGTAGCGCAATGGCTTCGTCCAAGGCATTTGTGTGCAGGCTTTGGGTACCGCCCAAAACGGCAGCGGCCGCTTCAATGGTGGTTCGGGCAATATTATTATAGGGGTCTTGTTCGGTAAGGCTCCATCCGCTAGTCTGGCAATGCGCCCTTAACATCAGGGACTTTTCATTTTTTGGATTGAACTTCTTTATGAGGGTCGCCCACAATAACCGACCCGCTCGCATTTTCGCAATTTCTTTAAAGTGGTTCATTCCTATACCCCAAAAAAAGGAAATCCGCGGAGCGAATTCATCAATATCCAATCCGGCAGCAATTCCAGTTTTAACATACTCCAGACCATCTGCCAGGGTATAGGCCAATTCCTGTTCGGCGGTGGCCCCCGCTTCGTGCATATGATATCCGGAAACGCTAATTCCATTATAGTTGGGCATCAATTTGCTAGTGTAGAGTAAAATTTCGGCAACTATTTGCATCGACGCCCCTGGAGGATAGATGTAGGTGTTGCGTACCATAAATTCTTTAAGAATATCATTTTGGATGGTTCCCTTCAACTTTTCCGGAGAAACACCCTGTTCTTCAGCAGCTACGATGTAAAAGGCCAATATAGGCAAGACCGCACCGTTCATGGTCATGGAAACGGACATTTGGTCCAGAGGAATGTTGTTAAAGAGGATTTTCATGTCCTCCACCGTATCTATGGCCACCCCAGCCTTTCCCACATCTCCTGTCACACGCTCGTGGTCACTGTCATACCCTCTATGGGTCGCAAGGTCAAAGGCGATAGAAAGACCTTTTTGCCCTTCCTTCAGGTTATTTAGGTAGAATTTATTGCTCTTTTCGGCGGTGGAAAACCCTGCATACTGTCTAATGGTCCAAGGTTTGGTTAAGTACATAGAAGTATAGGGGCCCCGTAGGTAGGGAGGAAAACCTGCGCCAAAGTCTAGATGTTGCCATTGTTGATGGCTCTTAACGGTGCTACTTTCCTCACTTTTTAAGGAGTCTAGGGATATATGTTGTATGTTCTTTCTTTTTTTCAAATGTGGTTGCGCTATTTAAAAGGAAGGTTTCCAGCCTTCTTGTTTTAATTTGGAGAGTTCCCATTTTTCAGCGAGTCTTATGGGGAGTAAGGGTTCTACCAATGTCTTTCTGGGATTGGAGTTTCTAAAAGGGTTTATTTTCATTTTATCGAACATCAATTCCGTGGTATCCATAAACTCATTGCTTCCTACCAAAATATGTTCTTTCTGGTCAAAAAGACGTTGTTGCTTTTGGACACTTTCTTTTATTTTTCGTTGAAGGGTGCCTGTAACTAGTTGTTTAATAAGTCCTCCACCCGCTTCAATCTGTTTAAAAAGTTGTAGTGCCTTTTGGGATAGCTGCTCGGTGAGGCTTTCCAGATAATAAGTTCCGTTGGCAGGTGGGCTTACCTCGTTTAAGTAGCTTTCATGCTGTAGCATCAAAAGTTGATTGATGGCCAAATCTTCTGAGTAGTCATTTTTACTTCGGAATAAAAAATCATAGGGTTGCGGACAGATGGTATTGGCACCTCCGTTAATGGCGGCCAAATGTTCCAAAGAGGTGCGCACCATGTTGTTATGGTGACCGTAAAGGGTCTTGTTTCTTCGGGAAGGTTGGGCAATGATATGACAATCTGCGGACAACTTATATTCTTTTGCAATTAGCGCCCAAAGAATACGGATGGCTCTTAGTTTGGCAATTTCAAAGAAGTAGTTTCCGCCGATGGCAATTTTAAAAATGGGAAATTCCACCAGTTTGGGGTCTATTTGCTGTAAGTATTCAAAGGCATGGGCCGTAGTATACGCCAATTCCTGAACAATGTTCGCTCCTGCATTCTGGTATATGGTGGCGTCTATACGGATGGTGTTTTTTATGCCTATTTCCTTGAAGGCAGTCGCTAGTCTTATCGTTTTTGCTATGTCCTTATCCTGGTTTTCAAACCAATTACCCGTTTGGACCAATTGTGAAATGGGGTCTAATAAGATGGAAAATGATGAGGTGTTCCTTTTAAACTTCGAAGCATCTTTTAGTAGGGTTTCAAAGGAGGTGAGCGAGCCCTGAAGAAACAAATTGGTGTCACTTGCTAATAGCTCGTCTATTGACAATTCCCCTTCTTCTAAGTGAAGTATAAAGCTATTTACTCCGTGCTTCTGTTTTTTGGAAATGCTTGATGGTGCACTGTCTTTCCAATAGATGTTCGCCGCAATATTCCAATTCAGCCTTTTTTCTTTAGCGTCTGGTAGGTTTTGGGTACGGCTATCAAGATGATAAAACGGTTTGACCTTTATTCCTTCGGGCGATTCCCAAACCATTTTTTCATTATAGTCTTCTCCTTGTAGTTCGTACTGAATTTTTTGCTTCCATTGTTTTTCTGATAGGGGAGGGAAGGAATAGGGGTTTTTAAATGGTTTTTTCATCGATGGGACTTGATTTAACTATTAGACATTTCTTAAGGTAAGAAAATCCTTCAACACTTGCCAATAACCTATTTTTTAAGGCGCTTTATCTAAGAATAGTTTGAATTTTAGCTCGCTGAAAAACAATACTTTAAATTCGGGGCAGCTTATTTTAGTCAAACAAACGAAATCATATTTTAATAAAATCTCATATCTGTCAAAAATGGAGGAAATTGCTATCAAATATGACATAAATTCAAAAGATTATCTGTTTTTTTAAAGAATAATTTCAGCTTTTTAATGCTTGGCTATCTATCTTCGCTCTTGTAATAGGATTGGATTTTTATAGTTCTTTTAAGGTGGTGTTTGTGGATAAATGTACGCAAATGAATTTTGCTCCAATTACAATTATGAATAGATATTTAGTTGATGCTAAAGTATAATGTGCTCCTAAATTAGGTGAAAATGGCGATTAAACGTTCTGCCTTAATTATCCCGGCTTCCATTATCATTCACTTATTGATTGTGAACGGTATCCTATTTTTGCTTACGCCGGAAACCTATCTTTTTGGTTTAAATGCGCTGTACTATAATTTTTCGTGGCTGTTGATCACCAATGCCTTGGATTTTTATCCCACAAAGCGAAAAGAGAATTTCTTTACGAACATCCACAAAATGTTCAATCTCTACACCTTATTTGGGTTGAGTTACTTTGCCATTTTTGGTTTTAACTCCAATTTGGAAATTTCAGTGGTCTTCCACATTAGGGTGTTGTTGGTCATATTCTTGCTATTAACTATTTATAGGATATTCTTTTATTGGGCCTTGAGAAAGTACCGTTTTATGGGGGGTAACTATGTAAACGTGCTTGCTATAGGAAGGGATAAAAACCTAAAAAAGATTCGAAAAGTATTTGATGATCCCTACTTGGGATATCGATACAAAGGCTTCTTTGATGATAGCCCTTCTAAGAGCCCCACCTATTTGGGTGAAATTCATAATTGCTTTGACTATATCGTAAAAAATGAAATTGACGAGGTGTATTGTCTCGCCTCCAAATTTTCGCAAGCTGAACTACAACGTTTGATAGTTTTTGCAGATAATAACTTGATCAAGCTAAAGATTATTCCAGATAATAAAGAAGTGTTCACGCGCTCCATGACCTTGGAGTTGTATGATGATATTCCCGTTTTGAATATTAGGAGGGTACCGCTGGATACGGATTATTCAAGGGTCATCAAACGTATTTTTGACCTGTTTTTTTCTTCCATGGTCATGATTTTTGTTTTATCGTGGTTGGTGCCTTTGATGTTTGTTCTTATCAAGTCAGAATCCAAAGGGCCGTTGTTCTTTAAGCAAAAGCGGCACGGCTATAAAAAACGTGTTTTTTGGTGCTATAAATTTCGCTCTATGGCCAATAATGCGGAGTCCAATTCTAAAATGGCCACAAAGAACGATATGAGGGTTACCAAAGTGGGTAAGTTTATTAGGAAAACCAGTATAGATGAGTTGCCACAATTTATCAATGTGTTTTTGGGTGAAATGAGTGTCGTAGGTCCTAGACCCCATATGGAATTGCACACAGAAGGCTACCAGACAACGGTGGATAAGTACTTGGTAAGGCATTTTGTAAAACCAGGTATAACCGGCTTGGCCCAAATTAGGGGCTATAGAGGTGAGGTGGAGAATAAAAGTGATATTTTGAACAGGATTCGCTTAGATGTGTTGTATGTAGAAAAATGGACGTTGGGCTTGGACCTACGAATTATTTACATGACAGTACACAATATTTTTGCTGGAGAAGAGAAGGCCTATTAATGAAGATGAAGTTTAAATTTTAAGTAAAAGTAATAGTTTTTGAAAATGGAAAAGCAGGATAAGAATATTATGAAAATTCTCTCTGGATATTTACGATACTGGCCTTTGTTTTTGTTAGGCGTTATAGTTTGTGTAATGGGAGTTCTTTTATATTTACGTTACTGGGCTGTTACTGAATATAAAATAGCGAGTACAATACTTGTTAAAAACAATGAAGAAGGGCAGGGTAGTATTCAAGCGGAAGGGATAAAGGGCTTAGGATTGTTGAAAAGTAATTATAATGTAGATGATGAAATAGGAATAATTACTTCATCTGGTCTTCTTGAGAAAGTAATTGAAAATAGAGAATTGAATGTCAATTATTATATAGAGGGCAGTATTAAGGATGTGGAAATTTACGGTGATGATATTCCGTTCAAGGTGCTTGTAGATAAGACAACAGCTGATGTGCTCTATGACCAACCTTATTTTATTAAACCGGTGGATGAAAATTCTTTTGAGATTAAATTGGAATTAGAAGATGGAGGATTTGAGGAAGTTTTTTCTTTTGGGGATTTGGTTCAGACTCCCTTTGCAACTTTTACAGTATCGAAAAACCCAATAATAACTTCTGATTGGAGCAAAGAACCATGGTATTTTGTTATCAGGGATACTGACGTTTTGATTGAAGAGATGCTCAATAATTTGACGGTGACCCGTATTTACGATGATGGGGAGTTACTTGAATTGTCATTTGTAAGTAATGACAAAAATAAAGGAGAAGATATTCTTTCAGGTATCATCGAAACTTATGTGGAGGAGAAAATTAAGTACGAGAATGAATTGGCGGAAACCACCATTAGAATGATTGATGAACGCATTAAGGTATTATCAGGTGAAATTACAGGAGTAGAGAAGTCCGTTGAGGAATTTAAAACAAAGAATCAGATTACGGATGTAGGAAGTAACGCGAGTAGTTTTATAGAACAGGCCAATGACTATAAACGTATGATTACTGATTATCAGACGCAGATCAACGTTATGGAATCCTTGGAATCTTATCTGTCTAATGGTAATACGGATTCTCCTATTCCAGGTGCTTTGAGTTCTAGCGATCCGGCCTTGGTAGGGATAATCGGGCAATACAATGAAACCCTATTGGAAAAGAAGCAACTCGCCCAATCCGCTTCTAGTAGCAATCCAATGATTTTAAATTTGGAACGGACTCTTACAGAACTTAGAAACTCTATTTTGGATAATGTAAGAAGCGCCAAAAACGGATTAATAATTGCAAGAAGAAATATTCAGGCTAATGCTAATAAATATGATGCTCAGATAGCAAAAGTTCCAGGAATGGAAAGAGAACTTTTGGATATAAGTAGACAGCAAAGTACGAAGGAGGCCCTGTACTTGTATTTATTACAAAAAAGGGAAGAAGAGGTACTTTCCTTGGCGGCTCCAGTATCCTCTACAAGAATAGTGAGTTTGCCCAAAGCAGGGAGATTCCCTGTAGCACCAAATAAAACGGCTCTTTATCTAGGTGGTTTTTTATTGGGGTTATTTATTCCTTTCTCAATTATCTATGCGAAAGAAATATTAAGTAATAAGGTGACCAGTGTTGAAGAATTAGAAACATTGGTATCGGCCCCTGTTTTAGGTGAAATCTCGAAAAACTCTAAGAAAGGTTTGATTGACTTTTCTCAAGAATCTAGAACGCCTACAGCAGAGTTATTTCAGCTGTTACGGTTTAATTTAGAATATTTTAACAAAATAGATAAGAATCAAGTTGTATTGGTAACCTCATCAATTAAAGGTGAGGGTAAGACTTTTATAGCTTCCAATCTTGCCGCCACCTTAGCGTTCAATGGGGAGAAGGTTGCAGTTTTGTCATTTGACCTACGTGAGCCTCATTTAATCGAAAACTTAATGATGGATAAGCGTTCTCCCGGTATCACGGATTTTATCCTTAATCGTGAATATGAAGTGGACGACATTGTTCATAAACATAAGACCATTGAAAATCTTTATGTAATACCTCCGGGAGAGTTGGTTCAATATGTTGGAAGGCTTATGATAAGCGAAAAGGTGGGTCAATTGATTAGTCATTTGAGAAATGAATTTGATAGAATAATAATCGATACGCCTCCTGTTGGCCTGATTTCCGATGCTTATGCTTTAAATAAGTTTATTGATAGTACTCTTTATGTGGTAAGAAAAGATATAACTGAAAAGGACCATTTGAAAATTTTGGAACGGATTTATAGGTCGAATAAATTGAATAATCCTTTGCTATTACTTAACGGAACTGAAATTGGGAATTCTTATGGGTATGAAGTAAAGTAAATTATAATTAATACTGGTGCTATGAGTTTGAAAAAGAGAGTCTTTAAAAATGGTATTGCCTCAATTTTTCAAAAAGGTGTAAGGGTTTTAGAACAGCTTTTTTTAGTTCCTTTTTTTATTAGTTCTTGGGGTGCAGCCTATTACGGCGAATGGCTAACCTTAACTATCATTCCTACAGTCATAGGTTTTTCTGATTTAGGATTCGGCACGGCAGCCGCAAATAGCTTTGTACTAAGTTATGCATCCGGTGACAAACAAAAAGCCGCAAACATAAGTAAAACCGGCATGTTCATAATCACATTAATGATTGGCGTGGCCATGTTAGTAAGTATCTTAACAATTTTTGTTCTTAACTATTTTGATGTTTTTGAGAAATCCTTGATAAATAAAACGGACGCTATAATCGCCGTTTCAATTTTAATTTTAGCTCGTTTACTTAATTTTTACTCCCAACTTTTTCAAGCTTATTATAGATCAGCGCAAAAAGCAGCAATGAGCATGAATTTACTTTCCATATATGCGGCTTTAAATTTAGGAGCAGGATTATTGGTTTTGGTGCTGGGTTACGGGGTTGTTGAATTTGCATTGTCTCAACTTCTTGTAGTTTCTGTTTTCAACCTTTATTATTGGATAAAGGGTAAGCAGGTATTGGGTCTTTTTAACGATTTTTCAGGGACGAGGGACAAATTGGTACAAAAAGAAATAACAAGAAAAGGATTAGGGTATTTAATGTCCCCCGTATGGCAAGCCATATACTTTCAGGGTACTACGTTCATAGTTCGTATAGTACTTGGTCCTGAAGCCGTAGCCATATTTAATACCGTAAGAACACTTAGTAGGTCCCTTAACCAGTTATTTTTCATGGTCAAGGCCGCTATATTTCCAGAATTACAATTTGAAATTGGAAAACAAAACTGGGACACAGCCAAAAAAATATATAGAATGGCTATGCTAACAGTTTTTTCAATGTCTTTTTTGGGATTTATTTTCCTGGCCATTTTTGGACTCTGGTTTTACAACATCTGGACACAAAATGAACTTGAAGTTTCACAAACTATATGGTTATTATTCATTTCGGGAATGTTGTTCAATGCACTATGGTGGACAACCGAGATGATTTTTGGTGCCGTTAACCAACCTAAAAAAATGGCCTTATATGGTATTGGTGTATCAATTGTATCAGTATTGTTAACCTATATACTATCACATCAATTCGGACTTACAGGAGCTGCTATTGGTGCTGTTTCATTGGATATAATATTAGTATTCCTGGTAATTCCCTCAGGCTGTAAACTTATGGGTATGTCCCCAAAAGAATTAGTCGTTCATGGAGTTGATGATTTTAGGGTGATATTCAAAAACTTACGCCTTAAGATCAATAATTTAAAAGCATAA
Organism: Euzebyella saccharophila; assembly: GCF_014855495.1. Classification (GTDB taxonomy): domain Bacteria; phylum Bacteroidota; class Bacteroidia; order Flavobacteriales; family Flavobacteriaceae; genus Euzebyella; species Euzebyella saccharophila. The sequence goes on from NZ_JACYFJ010000006.1 coordinate 89,612, forward strand.
TATGAAAATTTTATATATCGGACATAATGCTCCTGCAAGCACCTCATATCATAGAGCACAGGCTTTAGAACGAATTGGTCATACGGTGGATATAATAAACCCATATGAAGTGTCAGAAAGATCTCATGCGGTTATATCCAAATTACATTATCTTACCGGATATAGGTTTTTACAATCCCGCATGCGCAAGTGGGTTACTAAGAACGTACCAAATACACCCTATGATTTGGTTTGGGTGAATAGTGGTGAATTATTAGGTGTAAACTGTGTGAAATTTATTAAATCAAGAATTAATCGGCCAGTTATTCTCTATAATAACGATGACCCTACCGGAGGGCGTGACGGTAAAAGATTTGATACTTTACTTAAAACCATACCCTATTATGACATGTGTGTGGTAATGCGTGAAATAAATGTCGCAGAATATGAAAATCTGGGAGCCAAACGGGTAATTAAGTCGTATATGAGTTATGACGAAGTTATTCATGCGCCATTAAACGAGTCGGATATACCTGACAAATTTAGGTCAGAGGTTAGTTTTATTGGAACAAACATACCTAATGAAAATAGAGATGTCTTTATACATAAGTTGATTAAAAAAGGTGTTCCTATATCCATATGGGGTGGCAGGTGGGACCGTTCTCCTTATTGGAAAGAACTAAAGCCCTTTTTTAGAGGCCCATCTCTTAAAGGCAAAGAGTACACAGCGGCAATACAAGGAGCCAAGATATGCCTTGGCCTTTTATCAAAGGGCAATCGAGATTTGTATACAAGGCGTAGTTTTGAAATACCTTATGTAGGTAGCCTTTTCTGTGCTGAAAGGACCGAAGAACATCTTGCCTTGTTCAAAGAAAACGTTGAGGCAATATTTTGGAAAGATGCTGATGAATGTGCGGATAAATGTATTGAATTACTGAATAACGAAAAACTTTTGAACCAGATTGCCGAGCAAGGAAGGGCTAGAGTTCTAAATGATAAAAGAGGAAACGAAGATATTGCAAACTATATTTTAGACCAGGTAAGGAAACAGTTGAAATGATATTAATTAAAATACTTTCGGTAATTTTATTAATTCCCTCTATAACCGTAGGATTCAAATTGTTCAAGAAAAAAGACTTGAACTTCTTTGACCTGCTCCTTATTTTCAATACCCTATATTTTGTAATAATACCACTTAAATCCAACGAAGAGGTTTATAAAGTTATTGGTAAAATTACCCCGGAAACCTCTATAATGGTTTTCTTTTATTTACTGATCTTTTTCCTAGCTTTACTAATTGCCAGTTACTTTGTAGAACCAACATCTAATTCACCCTTAAATGTCACCTATTTTATTAAAAAATATCCTGCATTAAAAGCTAGTTTACCTCTTAAAATCCTATTAATAATTCTTCCGGCTTTTGCCTTGACTTATTATGTTCCTCATATGTCAACCATGTCTGCTTTTGAAGATATTAGGGAAGCAGGCGTTAGGGCCAGTTACGAAGAATCTTCAATGGTAAAGTTGTTTGGAACTATTTTCTCTTTAGGATTGGTTGTTTCCATCACGCTCTTTTTCCAAGATTTAAACCGTAAAAAATTTCAATTATTAACGGTCATATCACTATTAGTCTATTTAGTGAATCTTTTATTGTTGTCACGTAGAACCCTTTTGGAATTTGTTCTTTTCGGGGCAATTATATTTTATAGTTTGAACAGGGAATTGATAAATAAGAAACTAATATTCTATGCCTGTTGCTTTGGCATGTTTTTATACTTTGTTTACTTCCCGTTCTACAATATCGTCAGGCGGTCTCCTGTTGAATTTGAAATTAAAGACCCCATTACATCTATTCAAAAAATTTATGACTACGGTATTGGCAGTTCTAATGACGCAAGTGACCGTGCCGCAGATTTGACTGCTAGTAGAGCGATTTATCTTTATAGAGCGATTTATTGGGTTGCCCTAAACGATACGGATAAGGATATAACCTGGGGCGAACTTACCTTAATAGCAATAGACCATGCCATACCCAAAGTTCTAAACCCGTCAAAAGGTCTAGGCTCGGAACTTATCTTGGAAGATCGGCAGCATACGAATAAAGATTCGGCGGATTCCGTACTATTACTTGGATTGGCTGATTACTCTATGCTAGGTGCCATTTTTACGCTACTGGCCTATTTCACGGTCTATCGCATTTTAGTTTTTATATCCAATAGTTCCGAGATTTTTTTTGGCGACACCATTGCGTCGCTTTATGTAGTTTACTTTGTATTTAAGTTAGCATTTGCTACCGAAAAAAAACTTGACAGTATCCTAGCGGATATTATAACCTATACCCTTGTTATATTTCTGATAGTTTTACTCCACAAATCAAATCTTATTAAAATGCTTAACAACCCTGTATCAAAATTAAATTTAAAAGCTTGAAACTATACTATCTAGTCCAACCCTATATTGTATGAAAATAATAATATTGTCTCATCCTCTTTTTTTTGGAAGTAAAAGTATGCCACGGTTCGCAAATTATCTTTCTGAGGGTATGCAAAACTTAGGTCATTCGGTTGAAATAGTACGTCCTCAACCTTACTTGAATAAATTACCCTTAAAGGCTACGGGAAAGAAATGGCTTGGTTACATTGATCAGTATATTATTTTTCCCACCTCCCTTTTCTTCAAAACCAGATTTAAAGATAAAAAAACGCTCTATGTCCTCTCTGATCAAGCATTGGGATTCTGGGCTCCTATTGTTGCTAAAAAAGCACATGTAGTACACTGTCATGATTTTCTTGCTTTAAAATCTGCGCAAGGGAAAATTAGTGCTAATCCCGTAAAGGCTACCGGAAAACTATATCAGAAAATTATTTACAAAGGGTTTAGCAAAGCCAAAAATTTTATTTCTGTATCGAAAAACACCATGCATGAGTTGGAAAACCTACTGGACAAGAAACCTGAAATAAGCACTTATGTTTACAATGGTCTGAATCCTCTTTTTACAACTGGTGATTCAATTATTGCTCGAGAAAACCTTTCAAGAGAAATAAATACACCCTTAACAAATGGCTATTTATTACATGTTGGTGGAAACCAATTTTACAAAAATCGAATCGGTCTAATAAAAATGTATGACGCGTGGCGAGACATCACGACTTTAAACCTCCCGTTAATCCTTATAGGTTCCCCTCCCAATGAAGAAGCTAAAAACGTTAGGGCCAACTCAAAATATGCAGAAAATATTCTCTTTTGCTCAGGTCTTTCGGACGAGATGGTAAAACAAGCATACCAAGGCGCTTCGGTGTTTGTATTTCCATCGTTAGCGGAAGGTTTTGGGTGGCCCATTGCCGAAGCAATGGCCTGTGGTTCCCCAGTTATTACTACGAATAGTGCTCCGATGAACGAGGTTGGTGGCGATGCCGCTATTTATATTGAAAACGTAGCCTCGTTTGAAAACACCCAACTATGGGCAAAGGCAGGAGCGAAGGTTATAGAAAACCTTCTCGCTAAAAATGTAGACCAAACTGAACTCATAAAGAAAAATGGTTTAGAGAATGTAAAAAGGTTCAACAGCAATAAAACTATTGCTGACATAAATGAAATTTATACACAAGTATATAATTCAAAATACGGACACTATGAAAATTCTTAGGATAATAGAAAGTATGGATCCTTCATACGGCGGTCCATGCCAAGGCATACGAAATTCTATCCCTGAGATGGACAAGTTGAATACGGATAACTATGTTGCCTCCATTGACGATAAGAATACTGAATGGGCATATCAAGATAATTTTAAAATTTTTAAACTAGGACCCGGGAAAGGCCCTTGGGGATACACCTCTAATCTCGTCGCATGGCTAAAGGAAAATTTAGCTTCATACGATGTGATAATCGTGCATGGCCTATGGCAATACTATGGTTACGCCGTTAGAAAAACTATAAATTTGCTAAAAAAAGAAAATAAAAAGACCCCTAAATTTTTCATCATGCCCCACGGCATGCTAGACCCGTATTTCCAAAAAGCACCTGACCGCAAAATTAAGGCTTTGAGAAACAGTCTTTTTTGGAAATTAGTTGAAAAGAAAACGCTTAACGATGCTGACGGGATTTTATTTACCTGTCAAGAAGAGTTAGTGTTGGCCCGTGAGACCTTTGCAGGATATCGTCCACAAAAAGAGATCAATGTAGGATATGGCATCTTACCTCCCGCTGAGATACAGGCAAGTGATATTATCGCATTTAAAGAACACTGTGGCTTGGACCCAAATGAGGATTACTTCCTCTTTTTAAGTAGAATCCACCCAAAAAAAGGACTTCTTAACCTTGTAAAAGCTTATGCTTCTTTTGAAGGTACAAATCGTTTATTACCAAAATTAGTGATAGCGGGACCTGGAATGGATTCTGATTTCGGCAAAAATATTGACCAATTAGTACAGAACAATAATTTTTTGAAAAATAATATCATTTATGCTGGAATGGTTACTGGGAATGCAAAATGGGCTGCATTTACTGGGGCCAAAGCCTTTATCCTACCTAGTCACCAGGAAAATTTTGGAATTGCGGTAGTGGAAGCACTCGCTTGTCACTGTCCCGTCCTAATTTCAAATAAAGTTAATATCTGGCGTGAGATTGTAGAAGGAAATGGCGGTGTTGTTACAGAAGACACTTATGAGGGTACACGTCAGTTATTAGGGCAGGGATTAGAATTAAGCTTAGAGGAAATTGAAGAAATGCGCAAGAATGCCTACAACGTATACCAAACGCACTTTACCGTTAAACAGGCTGCTAAAAAATTATCGGAGACTCTTAAATCTCAATTATTATGATAGAAGCAAACTCTAGAGTATCTCTAAAAGATTTTAATCCAAATATAGGTTTGGACCGTGGTGCGGGTAAATTAAAAGAGCTGTGCTGGTATTTAACAAAAGTCATTTTCTTTCTTAGCGCCCTTCCTTACCCAAATGGATTAAAATCAAAAATTTTAAGACTATTTGGTGCACAAGTTGGGAAAGGAGTTGTCATAAAGCCACGCGTAAATATTCATTTTCCATGGAAATTAGAGATTGGTAACTATGTGTGGATAGGAGAAGAAGCATTTCTCTTGAATTTTGAAAAATTGACTATAGGGAATAATGTATGTATTTCACAGAGAAGTTTTTTATGTGGAGGAAATCATGATTATAGAAATCCAGCAATGCCTTACCGCAATGGGCCTATAACATTGAAAGACGGTTGTTGGATTGGCGCATGTTGTTTTATAGGACCAAATGTGACAATTGGTATAGATACCGTTATAACCGTAGGTTCCGTAATCGTATCGGATCAAGATGAAAATGGAGTACATACCAGACCAATATTAACCAAAACAAAATTAAGATGGAAGCAAAAATAGTTGCGGTGTTTTAGTGGATTATTCTATTGATGTTTAGATAATTTGAAACTAAAAAAACACCTTGCATTAAAATGAAGTTTTAATAGTAGCCAACCAATCACTTAAACCAAAATCAAAATTAAAATATTGACCTATTAGATTAGTTCTAATAAATCATAGTATATATGAAAAAAAGAATATTGTATATTGGTTATAATTTTTCTCCCGAATTAACCGGTATTGGCAAGTATAGTGGTGAAATGATGGAATGGCTTGCTAAATCAGGGCATAATTGTTCCGTTATAACCAGTTACCCATACTATCCTCAATGGGAAGTTCAAGAGCCCTATGTCAAAAACAAATTCGGTTTTTTAAAAGAAGTTATTGATTATTCCAGTGGTGGCAAACTTACGGTGTACCGCTGCCCCATGTACGTTCCCAAAAAACCCAGTGGTTTAACACGCATAATATCAGACTTTTCATTTTTTGTATTGGCACTACTTCAACTTATTGTGTTTTTTTTCAAGAAGAAACACGGGTATGTAATTACGGTAGCGCCAACTTTTTTAGCAGGTGTACTAGGTGCCCTATATAAAATAACAAGAAATGCAAAACATTTGCATCATATCCAAGATTTGCAGATCGAGGCGGCGGTTGAATTAGGGATGATAAAATCGCCCTTACTAATAAAGATTCTTTTTAAAATTGAAAATTTCAACTTTAAAAATTCAGATCATATCAGTAGTATCTCAGATGCCATGATAAATCGTATTACCAAAAAAACCAACCGGAAAGTAGCTTTTTTACCTAATTGGTCTGACACCAATTTATTCTACCCAATCCCGAATAAGCTGAACTTAAAAACAAAATTTGGGTTTTCTCCAAAAGATACAATTGTATTATATTCAGGAGGAATTGGGGAAAAACAAGGGTTAGAAAATATTCTTTACGCTGCCCAAGCTCTACTTGATTTTCCTCATGTAAAAATTATTATTTGTGGTTCCGGGCCCTATAAAGAAACGTTAAAATTGAAAGCTCAAGAAATGCACCTGCAAAATCTTTCTTTTATGCCGTTGCAACCTAAAGAAGACTTTAACGATTTTCTAAACATGGCCGACGTTCATTTGGTAATCCAAAAAAAGAACGCCAGCGATTTGGTTATGCCATCCAAATTAACCACCATATTAGCCGTAGGCGGCGCAGCCTTGGTAACAGCAAATGAAGGTACAGATTTACACCATATCGTGTCCAAATATGAAATGGGGCATCTAATAGAGGCCGAAGATAGAGATGCACTAACTGCTGGAATCATACATTTAACCCAAACTCAAGAATTGGATTCCATAAAAGAAAACGCACACATGTATGCAAAAAAATACTTAAATATTGACACTATAATGCAGTCTTTGGATAAAGATTTGCTCTAGAAAAATTAGTCGTGTCATTGGCCCTAATTTAACGAATCTTATCGATATGTAATTGCAAAAAGGTTAATTATATCATACTTTTATTATTACTACCAGTTCCTCCACATGTAAAATACCAGTTACCAGTTACCAAAAGACCATAAATTGAAACAAACGAAAATATTAAATTTTAAAAAGTTTTTATTTGATTTAAAAACAAAGGCCTTGAAACCGGTAATATACCGTTCACATGTAGAGGCAGAAAAAGAGTTGAGTTCGGGGCAAATTGAACTACTTAATTTTAAAAAACGCAAGCATATAGTCAATCACGCCTTTAAAAACACTGAATTCTACCAAACTAAATACAACTCGTTTCAGAAGGAACTTGAAATGTTAAACGAAGAGGACTTTCAAAAACTCCCTCCCGTTACACGAGATGATTTAGCTACTAACTTTGAAAAATTTATCTCAGGTGGGAGAACACCCTCAAAAAAAGTTTCACGCAAAGTATCTTCATCGGGTAGTACAGGTAGACCTATTTCCGTTCTACACGATACTCGTTTTCCGTATACCGTCTTACAATGGAGAATATTAAGCTGGTGGGGCGTACAACCCTATGATAATCAAGCTTTTATTTACCGATATAAGAGATCTTTTCTTAAAAGGCTGGGCAATAATTTATTATGGTGGCCTACCCAGCGTATTTTTCTCACGGGAGCCGAAATGAATTTAAACAACGTAAAACACTTTGTAAAACAAGTTAATGACTTAAAGCCTACGCTATTACAAGGATATGTTGATGTGGTCTATGAGTTTGCCCTTTTTCTATTGGACAATGATTTGAAAATTCATCCACCAAAAATGGTATGGGTAACATCCGCTCCTCTTTTTGAAAACCAGAGAAAAACCATGGAAGCGGCTTTTGGAGCTCCTGTATGTGATCAGTATGGTAACACAGAGGTTTTCACCATAGCGGCAGAATGCCCTAATCAAGATGGTCTTCACATTATGCACGATGCGGTGCACATTGAAATTGTAGACGATAATAATGAACCACTCCCTTCGGGAAAAACTGGAAAAATCTTGATTACAGATTTAAATAATGAAATTTTTCCTCTCATAAGATATGAAATTGGTGATAGGGGTAAATTGATAGGCCGTAAATGCTCCTGCCCTATTCCGCTACCCTTAATGGATAATGTTAGAGGTAGACAATCCGTAATGTTAAAAACGCCGTCCGGCCTCAATGTACGTAGCGAGCATTTAACTATATTATTTGAAAAATTCCTAAACACCGTTCGAGAGGTTCAATTATTACAGAATGAAGACTATTCAGTTGAATTACGTTACATCTGTTATTCTCAAGATGATAGTGTCCTACAGGAAATTGAAAATATTTTACGCGAACTAGTTATTAAAACAAGAAACGAAATTAACATAACGCCTCATAGGGTAGATGAATTACACACAAAAAACAACAAAAAACCCCTTATTATAAGCAATTTAGCTTAATTTACTTTTTTTATATTCACCTTTTTAGGTATTCATTTACTGTATAAAGGATAAAACATAGATTTCTACACAACGGATTTCATCATTGGCAAACTTATCCTTCCAGGCCGGCATATCCCCCTTACTAGAACCATTTTCAATAATGCTTAACATAAGTTCCTGTTCCTTTATCCATTCATTATTAATAAAACAACTCAAAATTAAATAGGTATATCAATTTAACGAATAGCTCGGGAGCAGCTTAACAATTATTAAACCATACAAAAGATAGCAATGAATATGGCAGATATTCTATATTAGCGTTTTAATTAAACGATTGTGTTAATCAGCTCATAGAAACCAATTAAAAATAATTTCATTCCGGAAACTATACTTTATGTCCCCACTATACACGAACTCTTTAGCTAAAAAAGTACTTTTAGAGATGAAGTCTGCTAGATACGACTCTCTCTCAAGAAATAACGCCTCCAAGGCTCTTTTTCATATTGAAAATGACAAAGGAAAACTTAGTAGGGCATTAAAAGTGACTACAAAGGAATATGCTATTGAAGTTTTGGGTTCTAAAAAATATGCACCTTGGCTTAACGTATACACCGCACTATCCGGTGAGTTTAAAGAAGGTTGGATTCCTGACAATTATTATCGGAAAATAGTTGTACCAGAAATTCAGGGAGAATATGGTCAACTTTCTTTTTTAAAAACTTTGAACAATACCCTTTTCAATGTACCTATCGGGCCTGATATTGCCTATTTTATAAACGGAAAATGGTTTTCACAAACCCTTGCCATTATAAATCGTCAGGATTTAAAAGCTATGCTATTTTCAGCGCAAGCCAAGTAGTATTCAAGTCCAATCAATCTTACCAAGGCCGAGGGGTCTTTTTGCTTACCTCTCAGAATTTTAATATTGAAAGCATAGAGCGTTATGGTGACGGTACGGTACAAGAATACATTCACCAACATTCATTTTTTGATGAATTCACTTCGGATTCTGTTGGAAATCTTAGAATAACAACAGTAATGAATTTACAGAACAAACCCTCATTACGCTCATGCTATTTGCGATTGGGACAAAAAAATGACCAACACGTTAAATCAGAAAACCACATAAGAATTCCTATAGACCTGAGTTCCGGGAAACTTTTTGATACGGGCTATCTTGCCAACTGGCAACAAATTAACATGCACCCACAATCCAATATTTTATTTGCAAATAAACAAGTTCCGTGTATCCATAAATGTATAGACTTGGTTTTAGGTCTTCACATGAAAATGCCAATGGTACAATGTATTGGTTGGGATTTAGCCATTAATGACCAAGACCAGCCCGTTGTTATGGAATGGAATGGTTATGGTAATGACATTAAATTTTCAGAAGCTACTCAGGGGCCTTGTTTTAAAGACTTAAACTGGTAGAACGCCCGATATGCTATTGTCTTTGGAGTTATTCCGTAATTCTAATTAGTTCTACGGTAACGGACACTTTACCTTTATTATTAAAATTGTTAACCGACTTTAAATAAAGGTAACGATTGGTTTCCATTGCATCCATGCCAACGGCCTTTTTTTGTTCTCCCACAGAGCTGTTGATTTTCATCATATCAATATCGCCATATCTAGACCGTGCACCAACCCAAACGTCAGCAGCACTTAAACTTTGCTCAGTAACCACATGCACCTTGTTTATAGCAAAATTGTAAGGAATTAACATTTTTAATTGCTGATCTTTACCTGAGCCTAAATTTACTTCTTCCGTGCGCGTCCAAATTTCCGTTTTAACGGTTTTAGTCTTCTCTACAATAAAATTATTTGAGATATCCGTTACCCTTGCAAAGTTAGAATTGGAATTTGAAGCATCTTGCAATATTAACTTTACGGACGGACCCATATTTGTACCATCAAAAGGTCTCCAACCATCAACCTGTACATCATAATAGTTATTGCTTCCCTTAGCCCTAGTATCGGAATCTAGAGCTACAACTCCTAAGAAATCCTTAGTGGCCGAATGCTTTTCAATATGAACGGCTGAATTAACTACCTTATTATTAGATCCAAAAATGGAAAAAGGTCCATCCAACTCTCCTTTAAACTCATTTACGTAAATCTGAACATTATCCATAGTAACATAATCTCCAAATGTTTGGTCCATAGGATATTGATCTACTACATCCGCCATATCTTTAATGGTTACATTTTCAAAGGAGACTTTATTGAGATTATCTAAAAACCGCAGGCATACAAACTTATAATCCGGGTTAAAAATAGATGACGTACTTTCTACATATATGTTCTTAAAAACACCATTGTTAACATTTCCTAAGTCCGCAAAACCATCTCTACGGTAGGACTCATATCCATCAACCAAAACACCATCTTGAAAATCTACCAACTTTAGTGAGTTACAATAGCCGCTTACCGAACTTCTAACGTTTTCACTTCCTACATATTCACCGTAATCAATGCTATTTTTCAAGGTTATATCTTCACTATGGTACGTAGGAGAGTTATCGTTGTTCAAATAAATTAGATGTGGTGGGGGCATCCAGAATACACCTCCAACATTTCCACCAATGTTCTTGCCATCGGCGGATTGAATATCTGAATATCTATAGGATTTTAATCCTTCTGAAGTAAAGGTATCCACAACGCCCTGTATACCCATGATTATACCATCAAATGTTACATTTTTTAAATTGATATTCCTAGGAATATCCGTTATGCCATTATCGTTACGGATTTCTTGGTTTTTTTTATATTGTTCTTTAAGCTTAATTCCCATTTGAATAAATCTATCTGCAGTTTGCCCTTTTGACATGAGCTTCACATCTTCAAAATTGATATTTTGGGCAGCTTCTAAAAGAAATATAGCTCGGTAAGAGGTTGGGCTTCTAGAGATTGGATTAGATGCTGTAAAACCTATATTTTTTTTACCTATCAAATATTCTTTTAATTGCCTAGCATTATACAGGTTATCATTATCCGACCATCCGAATGCGGCATCATATTTTTGGTCATATAAAAAAGTAAGATTCTTAATGGTTATGTTCTTTGTCAAAGCCATATAGAATGCCGGTGACAATAAATTGTTGATTATAATACTAGCATTATTGGCACCTTCAAGCCAAGTATTATCTTCAAGAAAAATGGACTTCTGACCTGTCTCTTCTAAATCTAACAGCATATTGCTATCTACCAATACCTTCGCTCCAATATTTTGTGCTTGAAGCAAGGTCTCTACAAACGCTTCCCTATCATCTGTAGAGCCGTTCATAGCAGCTCCAAACCATTGGGGTTTGATATATTCGGTAAGGAAATCTCCGGTAATGTCTACTTCTTTAAAAATATGACGGTCACCATTTGCTTCAATTTGGGTTTGGTTCCCATGTACTTCCCCGTTAAGCAAGGAGCCACCCTTGAACCTCATGGTTACCTTAGGGGGTAAGGCTATGGTCTGGCCGGCCAAGTCAAAGTCATGCTCTATTTGCCAAATAGTGTTTTGGTACTCTTCAGGAATGGTTTGCCAATTAAAGTCTACCGGTAGGATGATCACTGCCAAATCCTCCTCGTCAGGAGCTTCTTCACTTGGTGCAGTGGTTATTTTTTTTGGACTATCTACTGCGTAATGATAGTTCTGTGCCGTAAGTTGCAAATGCAGAATTATACCAAAGGTGATGAGGATGTTTTTCATTGTCCTGATATGATGTAAGCGTTCTCACCAGATTTACGTAGCAATCCAAAACGAACATTGCCATTTTCACTGGCAAAGGTAGCGACTCCGCCACCAGTATAATTTAAATCCACTCCATTTGCCGCTTTTACGGTTAAGATGGCTCCATTATGCGCTTCTAAGTTAAGGGTTTCCCCAATTTTCATCCCTGAAAAATTGGAGGAAAGGGTTAGGGTACTGGTTTGGGTACAAGCCAAGGTATTGTTAATGTCTTCTTGGGCAATATTTCTTGAGTTTTTGAAAGTAATAACCTTACTGGTACCCGTAATATTTTGTGCATATTTGGCGTAGAGAGCATAGGGTACGCTTAATAATTGGCTTACCCCTATAATGCCGTAATTGCTACCGCCGGTAGGGTCTACTTGTGTTTCAATAAAATAGGGGCCATTTTCCCAAGCTATTTTATTAAAAGTGCCTTGTATTTGATTACCAGTTCCTATTTCGATACTTACCAGACCATTGGTATTGGTGTCCGCCATATGGTTTTCTTCATAGGCAACGCTGCCATTGGCACCGCCTTGTCGTATTAAAATGCGTAGCCCCACAGGCGCTTCTGATACCAAGCTGTTGTCCGTAGCCCTTACAATGGCCTGATAACTTATTTTTTCCGGAGATTGTGCCAAGAGTTCTGGGCAGCTCAAGCAACATAAGAGGAAGAAGATGTATTTTTTCATTCAGTTATTTTTTTAAAAGTGTAAATTTTTGATATCCTTTTCCCTGTACAAAAACCCGTAGCAAGTAGGTAGCCTGCGGCAGATGGTCCATGGCCAACACGGTACTTTTTTCTTGTATGGGTTTTTGTGTAATCATTCTGCCATTATAATCATACAGTTCACACCATGCCAGCTGCTGGTTATAGGAGCTTATGCGGATGTTTAATTTGTTAATGACCGGGTTTGGATAGGTAACGATGTCAATGGCATCCGTATTGTCTGTAGCTCCATTATTTGCGTTAAAAATTTGGTCCTGAGCGGTGTAGGTAGGGTTCTCTGGAGCGTTGGTACTGTCTTGGACCCTGTCTACCGGCTCTCCTTCTTGGGAGTCTTCACCTTCCGTCTCGCTAACGACATCGCTCAGATCTTCAGGTGCAGAGGCCTCATCCTTTTCCTGTTCTTGATGGAGGTTTTCCTCAGTATTCTCCTTTTGTTCAGGCTGCTCTACGGTAACTTCTTCTTCCGGGACAGGGTCCAGTGCTTCTTGTTGGGTTGGGAACTCGACTACAGGTTCTTGCGAAACTTGGTCTTCCTCAAGTTGTTCCTCAGGGATAGCATCAGGTGTTTCCTGTTCAATAAGAATCTCTACGACTGGCGCTTCTTCCGTGTCCTCTTCAGTTTCGTCTTTTTGCTCCGGAAGTTCTTCCGGTGTTTCCTCATGGGCGGGCGGTTCTTGAGATACTTCGTCTTCTTCTGGCCGTTCCTCTGGAATAACTTCAGGAGATTCTTCTGCTATGGGTTCTTCCTCTTCTTGCTCTGCAATAATTTCTTCTGAGGAATCTTGAATAGCTTGCTGCACCCCTTCGTTCAGCGCCATTTGCGTGTTGGAAATGCTGGCACAAAATATAGCGCCCAAAGAATAGGATATGGACCCGGAAGGGGATATGGCATCTCCACCCGCGGCATTAACGGATTCTACATCGAGTAGATTTCCGGATTGGGCAAAAAGTACTAGACCGGGCAGCCATATAATAACCGCCCATAGTAGTGGGTTTTTCATAAGTAGCGTTCCATTTGGGGGATGAACTGCTCAATTTATACGACGAAAGGTAAATAATTGGATGTTGCAAAGGGCCAATAAATGGCTAAAAGACGATTAAAGGATAGAAAAAGGAAGTAATGAGACGGGTATTGTAAGTAAAAGATGTCAAATAAAAGCCGTGTTTGCTTCTAACTAGTTTTTAATAATTGGGATGGTTTTTTCCAATTGGTTGAGTACCGTTATTTTTAAGAGGTAGTACGACTTCTTAAGGTGGGAAAGCGCCACTTTGGTGGTGGTCGTTTGTATGTTGCCAGCTTCAATCATTCTGCCTGCATAATCGAACAATTGAAATTGGGCCTGTTTTTCTTTATAGTCTTCCAAATCAATAAAGATGTAATCGCTGGCAGGGTTAGGATATACTTTCACCTCAAAACGGGCTTCCACTTGCTGAGTAATACCCTTGTTGGCTGTTGGTCGCAAGTCGTTGGAATTGTGTAAAATACTCGCATGCGGTATGGAGGCCCCTACTACATAATCCAAGGTTCCTTTACTGGTGGTCATGCTGCCGTTGGATGCATGTATTTCGCTATAGTCCCAAGAAAGGGTCTTGGAATCCTGAGCATGTACCTGTAGAAATGTTATGAAAAAAATAAAAACGACTAAAATTCGACTCATTTTTTTTTAACGAACCTTTATTTGAGCTATTGTTTAGTTACTTAGTTTTCGATGAAATACATTTTAAAAATTTCGGGACGGAAATAAAGTAGACCTATTCTGAAAAAAATTGAACCAGGGGTTAAACCTAAATATTTCCCCTAAATTTGGGCATGAATTCCATCTTGATTCTTTTCGCCCATCCAAAATTCGAGCAAAGCCGTACCAACAAACGTTTGGTACAGCAATTGGACCAGCTCGAAGGGGTCACCTTTCATGATCTTTACGAAAGCTACCCCGATTTCCATATCAATATTTCTTATGAGAAAGCGCTGCTGGCCCGCCACGATATTGTGGTGTGGCACCATCCGCTCTATTGGTACAGTTGTCCGCCCTTGATGAAGCAGTGGATCGATCTAGTACTTGAATACAATTGGGCCTACGGCCCCGAAGGCAAGGCCCTGCAACAAAAAAAATGCCTGAACGTGATTACCACCGGAGGATTGCGCGAATTGTATTGTTCCGAAGGCAGCAACCACTATTCGGTGAACGAGTTTTTACGCCCCTTTGAACAAACCGCCCGTCTTTGCAACATGGAGTACCTACCGCCTTTTACCGTGATGGGTACGCACCAACTCTCAGATGCGGAACTTGCGAATAAGTGCAAGCAGTATGTACAAATGCTGCGTTTTTTACAAAAGGACTGCTCTCCACAGGTTATAGAAGATTGTGTCATGCTGAACGATATTCCTCAAATCAATTAAATTATGACAGGAAGTATTCTATTTCAGGCCATCGTTTTTCTTACAGGTGCATTGATTTGTGTTCCCCTTGCTAAGCGGTTGGGACTTAGTAGTGTTTTAGGCTATCTGTTGGCAGGTATTCTCATTGGCCCGTACCTCTTGGGCTTTGTAGGCGAGGAGGGAGAGGATATCCTGCATTTTGCCGAATTCGGGGTGGTGATGATGCTTTTTTTGATCGGCCTTGAAATAGAACCTAAAAACTTTTGGAGCATGCGCAAGACCATTTTAGGCATGGGCGGCGCGCAGGTATTGGGAACGATGATCGTTTCGTTTCTACTGTTTTATTATCCTATGGACCTTTCTTACGAAGTGTCGCTCACGTTTTCTATGGTGGTGTCCCTTTCTTCCACGGCGATCACTTTGCAGACCCTGAAGGAAAAAAGTCTTTTTGATACCACCTATGGGGCCTCGTCTTTTTCAATTTTACTTTTTCAGGATATCATCGTCATCTTTATGTTGGGTCTTATTCCCCTATTATCTTCGGAAGATGGGACGTTACCTGATGAAAATCAAGGAGAAGCAGCCAATCTGCTGGCTAACTTGCCATTAGGGCTACAGACGTTGGCTATAATTCTTTCAGTAGTACTTATTGTCGTGGCCGGACGTTATCTGTTCGTGCCCATGCTACGGAAAGTGGCCGCGACCGGAGTGCGGGAGTTATCAACCGCCGCTGCGTTTATGATTGTTTGCGGTATTTCCCTACTGATGGAATTGGTAGGCTTAAGTCCAGCCTTGGGCGCTTTTTTGGGAGGAGTGGTCTTGGCCACCAGCGAATTCAAACATGAGTTGGAAAGTACCCTTGAGCCTTTTAAGGACCTCCTCTTGGGACTCTTCTTTATGGCGGTGGGCGCATCCATCAATTTTATCGTCATCAAAGAAAACCCTCTGGGTATAGGGGGAATGTTATTGGCCATTATTTTTATTAAAGCTGTGGTCCTTTACGGGGTAGGTGCCCTTTTCAAGTTAAAAATGGACCAGCGGTTGTTACTGACGGTGGGTTTGGCCCAGATTGGGGAATTTGCCTTTGTATTGTTGTCCTTTGCTTTTGAACTGAATATTCTCAGTAAAAATCAAATGGATATCCTATTGGTGGTCACGGCATTGACCATGGCACTTACCCCCATATTGGCCTTATTGAACGAGCGCCTTATTTTACCAAAAGTAGGCACCAAGGAGTCCGAGAAAAGGCCTATAGATCATATTGCTAAGCAGCACAAAGTAATTTTGGTTGGTTTTGGGCACTTTGGAAGTACCATAGGCCGATTTTTGCGCAGCCATGGTATTGAGGCGACCATTCTGGATTTTGATTCGAATCGGGTGGATTTTCTTAGAAAGATGGGATTTGAGGTGTATTATGGCGATGCTACCCGAATGGATTTATTGGAGTCTGCCGGAATTGCCGATGCCCATATGCTGATCAGTGCCTTGGACCATCCGGATACGACCCGGAAATTGGTGAAAATGGTAAGAAAAAAGTATCCCGATCTGGAACTGTTGGTGAGGGCCAAGAATAGGTATGAAGCCTTTGAACTATTGGAGCTGGGGGTGGAGCATATTTATAGGGAATCGCTTGATACTTCGGTGAAAATGGCCAGTGACGCTTTGAGCAAACTAGGATTCAGAAAATATACGCTGTACCGGCAGGCGCAGAATTTTATAAAGTTGGATGAGGAAGGCCTGCGGGAAATTGCCAAAAATCGTCCCGAGGATGAAAAGGAATATATTTTTAAGGCCCGGGAAGCCATTGCCCAGCAAGAAAAGGTATTGGAGCAAGATTGGAAGCGGGGCATTTACCAAAATGATAACCATTGGGACAGTGAACAGATGCGACTGGCTCGGGAAGCGGGTCGTAACAGTTCCAATGTAAGTTAATTATGGAGGTCTCGACTGCGCTCGACCTGACAGGGGAATAAATGAAGGTTTACCGTTGTCACCTCGAGCGGAGTCGAGAGGTTTTACAGACAACGATAATAAATTGAGGTTGCGACCGCTTGATTACCTGTTTCGGTGGCTGCTAAACAGCGGGCAATACGTTTTGTAGGTTGAGGTCTCGACTGCGCTCGACCTGACAGGAGAATAAATTAGGGTTTGCCGTGGTCACCTGGAGCGCAGTCGAGAGGTATCAGTGATAAAATGGTGTATTTGAAAGCAGAACGCTATTTCTTATGTAAACACAAGACTTTTTAAGTAGTTGTTGGCTTGATAGTGAGTTGCCCACCAACTGCTTTCAAAACCTTCATAATGGTTGCGAACTGAGGTTTTGATTTATCGGAAAGAGCCTTGTACAGACTAGGTCTACTTAAACCGGTTTCTTCTGCAATTTTGGTCATGCCAATGGCTTTGGCCACATGACCGAGAGCGGTAATCATGTCTGAGTGATTTCCTTCTTCTAAAACGGTGTTTAGGTATTCAGCAATCATTTCTTTGCTGTCTAAGTAGTCCGAAATTTCAAATTTTGAAGCCTCCATCATATTATTTTTTTAATTTTTTCCAAATTTCCTTGGCTTTCTTAATGTCCATTTCTTGGGTTGATTTGTTTCCTCCCAACAATAGCACGATAATTCTTCCTCAATCATTCTTAAAATACACTCTATATCCCTTCGAGAAATGAATTCTTAATTCTAGAATACCATCGCCAACCGGTTTGCAATCGCCAAAATGTTCATCTTTCTCTAATTTCTGTAAGCGAAACAAGATTTTTGCTTTGGCTCGTGTATCCTTCAGTTTTCTAAACCATCGGTCAAACGCTACTGTTTTTTCTAGAACGTACATTTGTCTTAAATGTATTCATTTGGATACAAATTTAAGAATTTTTTTTGTGCCATTTTTAATTTATAATTAATTTGGATAGTCCCTCGACCTGACAAGAGGATAAATGAAGGTTTACCGTTGTCACCTCGAGCGCAGTCGAGAGGTTTTACAGACAACGGTATTTGTTAGGTCTCGACTGCGCTCGACCTGACAGTAGTAAAAATTAGGGTTTGCCGTGGTCACCTCGCAAAGGAACATATTCAATTATAATCATAAGACTGAATGAACTTAGCAGCCAACAAAGAAAATGCGATTACCTTTTATAAAACGGCCTATTTGGGAAATCCCCGCGAAGCGGTGGAAAAATATGTAGGGGAGGAGTACATTCAGCACAATCCCGATGTCGCTGACGGACTCGAAGGGTTTATCTCCTACTTCGAACGGATGCAGCTGGAATATCCGCAGAAGTCCATCGAATTTGTTCGCTGCATTTCCGAAGGCGATTTAGTCGCGCTGCACACCCATCAGATTTGGCCCGACGACGACCAATATGTGACCATGGATTTCTTCCGCTTCGACGCCAGGGGCAAGATTTGTGAACATTGGGACAGTATTCAGCAGATTCCCCAAACTTCAAAAAATCCGAATACGATGTATTAGGGGGCGCCATTTGCGTTTTTAAAAGCAACTTACGTTGTCACCTCGAGCGCAGTCGAGAGGTTTTACGGACAACGGTATTTGTTAGGTCTCGACTACGCTCGACCTGACAAAATATTTAAGTTTTATTATTAGCCTTAAATAGCTGCTCAATCTGACAGGATTACAAAAACTTAACCCATAAAAAAACCACCAACTGCTGCTGGTGGTTTTTAAATAAATGGCCGTTTGGTTAATAGCCATTGTTGTCACTTCCTAAACTCGGATTTCTCTGAAGTTCAGGGCCTGGTAGGGGCAACAACATATGTTTACTTTCAATTTGTTTTCCGTTTTCGGTGGTATGTCCAACCGCATCTACAAAGGTGATGCTTCCCGGAGTGTTCGATACAGGGAATTTTCCGGTACGAACAATATCGAACCAGTTTCTGAACTCGAAAACCAATTCCCGGTGCCTTTCCTTCCAAACTTCCTCTACAAAAGCAGTGGCTCCCATACCGGAAAGCTCGGAAGTAATGGTGGTGGCATCCGTATTCCAGTAGGCTCTTCCCCTTACTTGAGCCAAATAATCGACCGCATCAGCATTCACTCCGCTGCTCATGGCAATAGCTTCCGCAGCGATCAACAACACATCCGAGTAGGTGTACACGGCAAAATCCTTACCTGACCGTGCAGTTTCAAAAATGGCGGTATCATCGTGCCAGAAAAACGGAGCCGTTTCAAAAGTTTGGCCGGTTGGGATATAGGTGCTATGAAAGAACTGTCTTTCTTGCGCTCTTAAATCCATCGCCGAATCATAGAAATCCAAAAACTGGTCGCTAGGTTGGTACGCTCCGTTGGTAATGTCATACAATACTTCCGATGCCAAAGCAACCGGATAAGAGTAACGCGCATAAACCGCAGTACCAATTTCCGGGTCGTACTCCTTGATATAAATATCCTCCGTGGCAGAGGCATCGCCCTTTCTCAATTTGTTATAGGCTGAATTTTCCAAATCTACGGCACCATCTACTTCATCATGCTGCACCAATGCATAAGACCCGTATTCACCATTGATGATATCTTGGGCTAAAGTGGCGGCATCGGCATATCTGTCTGCATTTAAAGGGTTTCCGCTCATGGTCAAATATACATCTGCCAAAAGGGTGGCTACAGCACCTGCAGTAATTCTCTTTCCGTTATCAACCATATTGGTTGTTGGAAGGTTGCCTTGATTAAGGGCTTCCGTAAGATCTGCTTCGATCAAAGCATAGATATCGGCAATCGGACTTCTTTCCAAATAAAGATTTTCCAACGATTCGTACGGTTCCGTGGTCAAAGGCACTGGACCAAACCATCGTACCAAATAATAGTAGGAGAAAGCTCTAAAGAACTTTGCCTCTGCCAATAGTTGGTTTCTTTGTGCATCTGTAAGTTCCGGAGTTTCCGGAATGTACTTGATGGCATTGTTCGCCCTGGAAATCCCCAAATACAATTCTCTCCAACGGTCTTGTAAATAGGTTCCAATATTATCGCCGTTAAGCGTTAATTGTTGGGTATTGCTTACGTGTAATTCCTGACCGGCATATTCATTGGTGAAAAATCCGCTCATATAGGCACCCAACATTAAAGGGGTACCACTATATACACCACCATCTGTCATTTGTGGGGCTCCGTTCCTATAAAGTGAATTAACGGCACTAAAGGCTTGGTCCGGTTCTGAAAAGAACTGATCGGAACTCAATTCACTTAACGGTTCTTCCTCAAGGAAATCGTCACAAGACCCTAGAAATACGAGTCCCAATAAACAAGCTATATATTTAATTTTCATGTTATTTTCTTTTTAAAGCATTAAAATTTAAGGCTACAACCCAAAGTGAACGTTCTAGGTTTTGGGTACTGGAAGAAGAAAATGTTCTGTCCCCATTGGTTTCCTTCCCAAGAAGAAGCTTCAGGGTCATACCCTTGGAAGTCTTTGGAATGGATAACGAAAGCGTTTTCAACGCTTACATATGCCCTAAGATTGCTAAAACCAAAAAGGTCTAAAAATTGTTGGTCAAAGTTGTAACCAAAAGAGAACAGGTTACCTCTAATGTAAGAACCGTCAACCACCCAGCGGCTATCTACCTGACTGTTCTGTCCTGCGTAGGCCTGATTTCTAATTTCTTGAACCATGGTGTTCTGGTTGTTCTCCGTCCAACCATCATAAAGAATAGTGGCCAGACCATTGGCAATACCGGAACGGTCTTCCGTAGAGTGGTAAAACTGCTGCATAATTTCCACTCCTGCTACGAATTGGATATCCGCGGTAAAATCGAAATTCTTATAACGGAAGTTGTTAATAAAGCTTCCGGTAACATCAGGAAGTCCTTTACCAAGAATCTTCTTGTCCGCAGAACGTTTGGCTTCCCCGGGAACGGCGCCTACAGCGGCGGCTTCGGCAGCTTCATCGGTTCCCCAAGTACCCAATCTTTCATATCCATAGAAAGAACTTAAAGATTCACCAACGCGAAGAATGGTCTGGCTACCCGAAACCCAGAACGGACCTGGTTCTATGTCCTCATCATTTTCACCTAAGCTCTCGATGGTATTTTTGTTGTAGTTCATATTAAAGGATGAATCCCATCCAAAATTCTCACCACGTACAATATCGCCACTGATCATGGCCTCGATTCCTTTGTTGGAAACCGAACCGATATTATCTCTTACAGAAGTAAATCCTGTAGTGTAAGGAACCGGCCTATCCAATAAAAGGTCTTTGGTCAACTTATCATAATAGTCGAACTCTAAACGCAAACGGTGGTTAAAGGCCGATAAATCGATACCAATATCAAACTGGCTTGTTTTTTCCCATTCCAAACCGGGGTTGGCCAATCTGTTCACCGAAGCAGAGCTTACACGGGTACCATTTAACAATACGGTTCCGGCAGATACCGTTGCCAAAGAACTGTAAGGGGTAATTTCTGTATTACCGGTAATACCGTAGCTACCGCGTAATTTCAAACGGTCAATGAATTCCACGTCTTGCATGAACTCTTCTTCACTAATATTCCAACCGGCACCGATGGATGGGAAGAATCCGTATTTATTGTCTTTACCAAATCTTGAAGAACCATCTGCCCTAGCGGTCAAGGTCAATAAATATTTGTCATCAAACGTATAACCTGCCCTAACAAAGTAAGAGTTCAAAGCCCATTCTTCGGTGGCGGATTCAGGCGCGTTTGGATTACTAGCGGAGCCAATATTGTTGTATTTAAAGAAATCATCACTAAATCCTCTAGCGTAAATATTGGACGATTCATACGTGCGTTCCTGCCAGCTTAAACCTAACATGGCATTGATTCTGTGCTTATTAAAATCTTGGGTATAGGTCAGGTAATTTTCTTGTTGCCAGTAGGTGCTCTTTTCGTTAAAAATTCTTCCATAACCATCAGGAGCGGAAATATTGACCAAATCCCTAGGGGAGTATTCCTTTTTGTTACGGATATTCTTATCAAAACCAAACTGACTTCTTAAGTCCAATCCGGGAAGGATGTTGAAATTAACATAGAAGTTACCGAACATCTGGTTTCTTTCCCACTTACGCTCTTGGGTTTCCAGAACATGTACAGGGTTGGCCATAGATTCCAAGTTGTAGGCATCGGAAATCATCTGACTATTGCTCCACGTTCCATCAGGGAATTTGACCGGAAAGATAGGAGGCATCTCAATCATGGTACGACGTGGGGATTGACCCCCGCCACCTTCTTCAAATTCAGTATCCTTAACATCGTTGACCATAAGGTTGACACCAATTTTTAGCCAATCTTTTGGAGTTACGTCATAGGCAATCTTACCACTGATACGGTCCAATTTGTTGTTCAACATTATACCCTCTACATGCGAGTAGTTCAAGAAAACGCCCACAGAAGAATTTTCATTTCCTTGCTGAACCGAAAGTTGGTGGTTGGTAGAGAAAGCTGTTCTGGTAGCCTCATCTTGCCAATCTGTATCATATAACGGATTTCCGTTTTCATCGAACAATCTTGGGTCGTCGGTCGTAAATACCGGAGCTGGCGAATCTGGACGGTATTTTGGAGTGTTTTCCATACCGGTTCTCACTACTTCCAGCCATTCTTCGGCATTTAGTAAATCCATTTTCTTACGGATGCTGCCCACGCTGATAAAGCCATCATAACCAATGGTCACTTTTCCTTCTTGACCACCTCTTTTGGTCGTGATCAAAACCACCCCGTTGGCACCACGGGCACCGTAAATAGAAGCAGAGGAAGCATCTTTTAGCACTTCCATACGCTCAATATCATTCGGGTTGATGAATTTAATATCGTCCATTACAACTCCATCCACCACATACAGAGGGTCTGAAGAGGAGTTGATGGTACCCACACCACGAATAACAATTCTTGGCGACCCCGTTGGAGAACCGGAGTTCAAGAATACGTTTACACCGGCAACCTTCCCGCGCATACCCTGCAATGCATTGTTTACGGGAGCTTTAAGAAGTTCTTCGCTGCTTACGGCGCTAACCGCACCGGTAAGGTCAGACTTTCTTTGTGTACCATACCCTACAACGACTACCTCTTCCAAGGCGTCTACATTCTCTTCCAAAGTTACATTAAGGGTTTCTTCCCCGGTAACTTCCACTTCTTTGGTAGTGAAACCAATGTAGCTAAAGGAAAGTACATCGCCGGCATCTGCCATAATGCTATAATTTCCATCAAAATCGGTTGCGGTTCCTTTTGAAGTCCCTTTTACCAAAACGGTCACACCTGGTATGGGAGTTCCCGCATTATCGGTAACCGTACCTTGCACGGAAAACTGTACGTTGGTCTGGATAAGTTCATTGATTTTTTGCGGACTTAGGGCGGTAGGCATTTTTTCTACCTGACTGTTAAGGAGGTTTTCAATTTTCTCCTTTAATTCCGGATTGTCCTTTGGAAACAAGATGATTTGGTCCCTAACAAAGCTGTAATCTATGTTGGAATTACCGAACAAGGTCTCCAAAACCTCCGTTAGGTTCTTGTTTTCTACGCTAAGCGATTCTTTTCTGTAAACATCTATAATACTGTTGTTGTAAAAAAAGCTATAGTCGCTTTTGCGTTCTATTTCGTTGAGTATCTTCTTTAACCTTACGTTATTCACTTCTAACGAAATGCTTTGGGCCTTTACTTCAGAGGCAAATAGTTTCCCTAAAGAAATGGCCAATAATATGACGTAGATTTTCATTATCCTGATAATAGGGATCTTTGAAAAAAAATGATCCTTTTTTTCCATAAATTTGAATAGTTTAAGTTGTTTAATTACTAGGTAGTTAAATAATTTTCTAAAGAGGAAGGTGTTGCAGCACTTTCCTCTTCTTTTTTACGATGTTATTTATTCATATAGAGCGTGATTTTAGATTGGTTCTTTTTAGATAAAATAGGTGATGATACCTCAAAGAGGTCTAAGATCTGTTCAATGGTCAAATTGTCAAAAACACCTGTGTAACGGTAGTTCATGATTTCTGGGGATGCTACTGAAATAGACACCTTGTATTTTCTTTTAAGATCGCTTATGACCTCCCTTATAGGGGTTTCGTCATAAATAAGCTTTCCTTGTCTCCAAGAAGTTAGATTCTCGGTTTCCACCTTGTCTATGATGATCTTGTCCTCATTTTTAACATAGGTTGCTCTTTGGGAAGGGTTGAGAACCACGGTCTTGTTGTCTTTTTCCTCAACTACGCGCACCTTGCCACTCACTAGCGTAGTCTCCACATTTTGGTCCTCAGGGTAGGATTTAATGTTAAATGAGGTTCCTAACACTTGAATTTTTACGCCATTGTCCATATGAACAATAAAAGGCCTTTCTTCATCGTGGGTAACATCAAAAAAAGCTTCTCCGCTAAGGGTTACCTCCCGTATTTCTTCCTCAAACGATTGCGGATAGGTGATGGATGTATTGGCGTTGAGGGTAATTTGAGAACCATCTGGTAATACAATTTCCTTATTTTCACCTATAGAAGTAGCGGTCATTAGAACGGCAGCTTCCTCAACGGATGGTTCTTGGGATGGTTGTATAAAAAATAGGGCAGAACCTATCAAAATGGCTATAAGCGCAGCATACCCCACTAGTTTATAGAGACGGTTGCGTTTGGCAATGGCTCTTTGATGACTATTGTACTGTGGATTTTTAAGAAGTTGGGCTACATGCTCCGCCTTCAACTTATGATACCTTTGCTGCTGCTTGGGGTTTTTTAGGAGCCACTTGATAACTTCCTTCTTTCGTTCGTTCGAAAGCCGGCCTTCTACCAGTGCTATAATATCCCTTTTGTTCATTCTTAAAAAAAATGGTGAGTGTTTATAGCAAGACGAAAGAATTAAAGGTATCCCCTAGTCCAAAAAGAAAAAATTATAAAAAAAGAATAGGAAGGTACTCTTTCAGAACTTGTTTCAGTTCTCTTAGGGCCCGTGAAATATGGTTTTCTACGGTTTTTGGTGAAATTTCCATTTGTTCGGAAATTTCTTTGTGCGCCATACCCTCCATTCTACTTTTTACAAAGACATTTTTACATTTTTCTGGAAGGTGCTTAATGGCTCTTTCAACTACCGACTGTAATTCTTGGTAAATGATTTGTGATGAGGCATCATCGGAAAGTGCGCTATAATTTAGCCAATGCTCTTGTTGATCGCTGGTGGATTCTTTGGAGAGGCGGTTCTTTTTGCTTCTTAAGTAATCTAGACAGGCATTACGGGTCATGCGATAAACATATCCCGTAAAATTGGAAGTAACCCTAAGTTTCTCCCTTTTTTCCCAGAGCTTGATCAAGACATCATGAACTATTTCTTCAGCATCTTCCTTATTGCCTATATAGCTATGGGTAATGGTAAAAAGCTTGGGTTTAAAGAATGCATACATCGTATTAAAATCATCTTCATTACCCATTGGGGGCAAGGATTTAATTTTAATATTATGTGAATATTCTAGCATTATTTTCTGAAAACCGAAATGGATTAGGTGAGCAATTTACAAATTCTTAATTAAGTAACATCTTAAAATGGAGGTGCCATTTAATGTAATGGATTGCATAGGAGCGCTTACCTGAAATCTCTCTCGTGTATCTTGTAAGACTACTTCTTTACCTATCTTCGTCTAGCCATATAAACAATAGTCGCCATGAAAAGGGAGATTGAAATAAAGAATTGGAACAGGAAAGATCACTTTGAGTTTTTTTCTCAATTTGATGAACCCTTTTTTGGGGTTACGGTGCGTATCGATTGTACGGAAGCTTATGAGGAAAGTAAGAAATATGGATATTCTTTTTTTCTCTACTACCTGCATAAGGCGTTAATGGCGGCCAATGAAATAGCGTCTTTTAAATATAGGATATCCGAAGGGAAAGTTTTTGAATATGATTTTGTGAACGGATCACCTACCATCAATAGGGAGAACGGAACCTTTGGTTTTTCATACATTGAATATCAGGAAGATTTTAAGATGTTCTGTGAGGTAGCCCGTATAGAAATGGAACGAGTTAGAAACTCCACGGGCTTGATGCCGGCGGTTTCTGGTGAGAACGTAATTCATTTTTCATCATTGCCATGGATAGATTTTACGTCCATATCACATGCTAGGCATTTTAAATTTATGGATAGCTGTCCTAAAATTTCATTCGGGAAGATGACAGAAATGGATGGAAAGCGTACAATGCCAATATCTGTCCATGTACACCATGCCTTAATGGATGGATTGCATGTGGGCCAGTTCATTGAGCGGTTTCAAGAAATGATGTCTGGAGTAAACGGATAATTGAAACATATGATTTACCTCGTACGCTGTGCTATCAGTCGTATATTTTGAATCACTTATCGAATTTAAAAAACGGTGTTTTCTCTCTTTTTTTAAAAGTGGTAACTTAACCCATCTGAACGAAACTAAACTATTCCGTTCTTATTGTTATTGCATGAATACATTTACAAAGGGTGAGCTAAAAATGCTATTGGAAAACGAACCCATTAAATTGGTGGACAAAGTTTTTCTTTTGGCCAATGGAATGATCAAGGTATATGGGTATAGCAAGGAAAAAGCCTTTAGGCAATCGGTTCCTATTGCCAGGGAGTGGTTCGAGAAATTATAATTGAAGGATGGACAAATTCCCCTTTTAGAATAAGCTGTTCTGGAGCCATAATCTCTGAAATTTTCCCTGAGAGTCATATCGTTCCGCTTGTAGGGCAACATTGAACTTTCGGTCCCTAGGGTCGTTGCCCACTCCGGCTACATACATCCAATTGCCATAATTACTGTGTACATCGTAGTCCAAAAGCATGGCTTCAAAATAGGCTGCACCAATGCGCCAATCCAATAACATCTCCTTGGCAAAATAGCTGGCTACATTTTGCCTTCCGCGATTGCTCATCCACCCGGTATTTTTAATTTCCAGCATATTGGCATTGACGAAGGAAGATGAGGTCTCTCCATTGATCCATTTGTTGACCAGTTTCAAATCCGTTTTCCATTCGTATTCCTTTACAAGAATTCCTTTTTGCTTAAAAATGACATTGCCATGTTTTAGGGAGATGTATTTAAAATAATCGCGCCAAATTAGTTCAAAAATCAACCAGTAGGTGGAGTCGTTTTTGACTACTTCTTTTTCGTATTGGTTTATTTTGTGGTAGACGGTTCTGGGAGATAAACTTCCGTTTGCCAACCAAGGTGAAAATTTGGAACTGTAGTCTGTACCTATGAGACCATTTCGGGTTTTTTTATAGACGGAAAGCTTTTTGCTTTCCCAAAAATAGTGGTCAAGTCTGTTCAAGGCTTCATTCTCTCCTCCTTGAAAAGGAAAAGCGGTTCTGGCATCGGTATTAAATGCTTCATAACCCAATTCTTTTAAAGTAGGTATGGTTGTATGCTGATGAATCGTATTTTTCTTGGGCATTGCCTTAGGAATTGCACATACCTCTCTAACGGATGCCTTCTTTTCGCAAATTTTTCTGAACTGCGTAAAGATCTGTGGTATTCGATTGAACGAAAGGGGAATGTCTTCAGGATGAAATAAAAATTGATTGAAACTTTCTGTAAAAGTAACATTTGGTGCTACCGCATCTTTTACTTTTTTAAGGCGGTCCAATTCCTCTTGCGTCCATTCTTTTTGAAGAAACACTTCGGTTACCCCATATTCCTTTACCAAGTGAGGGAAAACCTTTTTTGGGGTGTCGAAAAAGCTTAGAAGGCTAATATTCAGCTGAGCTAAATTTTGTTTTAGTTGGTGTACCGTTTCCAATAGGAACTTCGCCCTGAATTTTTCATTTTTTTTGAATCCAAAGGCGCTAATCTCAAACTGAGAGGGAATAAAAAAGTAGACTCCAATAACCCTATTTCCTTTGGCCATGGCCTTGGCTAAGGAAATTTGATCATGGGTGCGTAAGTCGTTTTGAAACCAAACTAAGCTTGTTTTCTGCTGGTCCTGCATTTGTGACTGCAATATTTAATGTTGTCCCAATCCTTCTCCCATTTTTTCCGCCAGGTAAAAGGCCGGTCACAAATTGGACAAAGTTTTGTAGGCAAGTGTAATTTCTTATGCACTTATACTAAGGTTTTTTTCTTTTGGTAGGTATTTATGAAAATTAGTTACCTCAATTTTTGCCTTTAGGTCATGCAAAAGATTATATAGCCCAAAAAAAGTTCTGTTCATATAGAGAAAGTGACGAGACCCTCTATTTCCATTCATTTTTCTCAATTGTGTATCATTTTGGAACTGCTCGCTAAGCGAAGCTATTTCGGTCCAAAAATGTTCATCGGAAAAATCAAAAACTGCGCTGTTGAACGGTCTGGTAAACAGACTGAGCATCTGATGGAATATTTTGGAGAAAAATGCCCGCTCTTCTGGAGAATCTGTGGGCAATAGAATTTCAAGTTCCATCATTTTTTCTTGAAAGATGTCCGGATTATTGATATTCTCTTTTTTGGCCAACTCAAAATAGGGATTGTAAAAGTCGTCCGGTATTTGTTTGATGCAACCAAAGTCAATGGCAATTAATTCGCCCTGCCCATTCACTAAAAAATTCCCCGGATGTGGATCTGCGTGAACGCTTCGTAGCCCGTGGATTTGAAACATATAAAAATCCCAAAGGGCCTGGCCAATTTTATTTCCCTCGGTTCTATTAAAATCCGTTTTGGTGTACTCCGCAAGGTGAATACCCTTCATCCAATCCATGGTCAAAATTCTTTGGTTGGATAGTTCTGGATAGTAATTGGGAAATTTAAGGTTGGGCAGGTGCTTACAGGCTTTGGTAATAGCCTTACTTTGCTCCAATTCAAGTTCGTAATTGGTTTCTTCCAGTAATTTTCCCTCTACCTCTTTAAAATATTTTTCACTATCCTTACCCTTAAGATTGAACATTTTAATGGCAATAGGTTTAACCAAGCCCAAATCAGATGAAATACTATCTGCCACCCCGGGATATTGGATTTTGACCGCTAACTCCTTACCGCTTTTTTTCGCCCTATGAACTTGACCAATACTAGCGGCATTTACGGATTCTGAGGTAAATTCATCAAACAATTCTTCCGGATATTTTCCGAAACTCTTTTTGAAAGTTTTCCGTACCAAGGGAGCTGATAGTGGCGGAACGGAAAATTGGGCCAATGAAAATTTTTCTACATATGCTTGGGGAAGAATACTTTTTTCCATGCTCAGCATTTGGGCAACCTTAAGCGCACTACCCTTTAGTTGCTTTAAGCCGTCATAAATATCTTTGGCATTTTCCTGATCTAATTGCTCTCTGGCACCTTCGTTGGCCGTTAATTTGTTACCATAATATTTGAGGTAATTCACACCAATTTTGGCACCAGTGCCCACCAATTTACTGGCGCGCTCTAATTTACCTGTAGGTATACTATCTAATGTTTTCATCTA
Source organism: Euzebyella saccharophila (assembly GCF_014855495.1). Taxonomy (GTDB): domain Bacteria; phylum Bacteroidota; class Bacteroidia; order Flavobacteriales; family Flavobacteriaceae; genus Euzebyella; species Euzebyella saccharophila. The sequence continues at coordinate 119,034 of NZ_JACYFJ010000006.1, forward strand.
GGCCATTTGCTCCTTCCAAAGGAATTTTCCAAAATCTACAATACTCTCTAGAGGAGTGTTATCAAAAACGTCAAAAGCTGTATTCACTGATTTTTCAATGGCAGCATCCGTTTTTTCAAAGGCAGGGGAATCATCCTTGACCCAAAACCGTAAAAGAAACATAAATTGAAACCAAGCGGCCTCCGAAAATACGCCTTTGGGTTGTTTAAGTATTTTTAAATTCTTCTGTTCATTGCCATTTTCAACTAATTGGGCCGTAAACTCCTTAAAATGTTTTCTTAGCCCTTTCAGTTGCTCCAAATTTTTGAGCATCATATCATGTTCATTAAGAACAAAAAGAACGTAGCTCCTGTTAAGTGTGAGCATTTCAAACATAGTGAAGTAGTAGGAGAGAAGCTTGTTCTTATTGGTGTAGTTCTCGAAATCTTTGTTTTTGTGCAAGAGGGAAATGGTTTGTGTGTGAAAAGCTTTCCAAATCCCCTTTTTTAAAGTATCAAAAGAGCCAAAGAACCTGTAAAATTCCTCCTCCTTTATTTTTTCTTCCTTACAAAACTTGTAAATGGAACTGGGAAAGTGTTCGTTTTCCAATACATAGTTCATGTACTTACCAATTAAGCCTTGTTCCGTAAGCTCCTTTTTTGTGGCCATATCTTTTTCTTTAGATAGGTTAAATTTACAAAACGTTTAACTATTTGTGTAATACATTAGACAAATTTAACTATTAAGGATATCCTTTTTTTGGATGGAGTTAAAATAGAAGGAGGGGTAAGGGTCAACTACTAGCGAAAGGAGCAGCATAGTACAGGATACTTAAAATATTTGTATTTTTTATAATTGATAAGTGTAAACTTTACGTTAAATTGAGGTTCTATCATTGAAATAATAGCCAATGAATCTTTTATGAAAGGTCATTTGTTCATAATGATTTTTCGATGATATACAGTGTATGTAAGTATATGATGCTCAGGATTGTTGATTTAGAACACGAAGAAAATAACATAGGGAGGCAAGCGACTTTTAAGAACTTGTTTGATCTGTACTATGGGGATTTGGTAAACTATGCTAATTCTTACTTGTATGATATGTCTCAAAGTGAAGATGTTGTTCAGGATGTTTTTGTGAAACTATGGACAAAATCAACCGTATATCAAATAAAGAAAAATAAAAAATCCTATTTGTACGCAATGGTCCGTAACAGCTGTTTGAACCATCTAAAAAAGTACCATATTACGGATTACTCCAAAGTTTTAGAAGAATCTCATCCTATTATCAGTCCAAGGATTTTTATGGAGGAAGAAAGTTCAAAAGACGTTGCATTGGAGCAGGTACATGCAATCATGAATGAGCTGCCCCAAAAAATGCGTGCTATTGTTGAACTGCGTTTTATCAATCAATATCGGTATAAAGAGATTGCCGAAGAACTTAACCTTTCGGTCAACACCGTAAAAACCCAACTACAAAGGGCAAAAGCTAAATTCTCTGAAGTAGTACTTGCCATTCTGTTACTTTTTGGCCTTTAATTTTGTGGGAAACAAATTTATGAGGTTAAGAAATTAAAAAAAGTTTAAAAATTTGTCACCCATTTTGTGAAGTTGATTGTCCTATAAGAAAGTATTAGCTGTTCTTATATGGAATTTGAGCTTATTATCAAGAAAATCAACAACACCTTAACAGAAGCTGAAGCGCAAGTTTTTAAGGATTGGTACGCAGCTTCCAAAGAGCACCGCGCTTATTTCCATCGTGTGGAGCGGGATTATGCTCAAAACCCAAAGGAGGTTGATATTGAAACTGCCTGGACAAAACTTTCAACCCGAATTTCTCCTGGAAAGCCCCGTTTCTTCTTCTTAAAATATGCTGCCATTTTTTTGGTGTTAATCTCTGTAACGGCTTCCTTATACTATTTTCAGGCTACTAATATTGAGAAGGATGGTGTGCCCAAGATAGTATCCAAAACAAGCATAACCACAATTCAACCCGGTAGTGATAAAGCGGTGTTGACATTGGAAGATGGCTCAGAGGTGGTTTTGGAAAAAGGAAATGATTTTAAATCTGCCAATGCTTCCAGTGATGGAGAGCAACTTGTTTATGGCTCTACAGTGAAAAATGCTGCAGTAGAGATTCAGAACAATACCTTGAATATTCCTAGGGGAGGTCAGTTTTTTGTTGTTCTTGCAGATGGCACCAAAGTTTGGATGAACGCCGAAACCAAACTAAAATATCCCGTGTCCTTTATAGATGGTGAAACTAGAGCGGTAGAGCTGGTACATGGAGAGGCCTATTTTGAAGTGTCGCCCAGTGAATTGCATAAAGGGGCAAGGTTTGTGGTGCGTACCGGTAATCATGATGTGGAGGTTTTTGGAACACAGTTCAACGTAAAAGCATATGCAGATGAAAAAGAGGTAACCACCACTTTGGTTGAAGGAAAGGTGACGGTAACTGTAGGGGAGACTTCTAAAAAATTACAGCCCGGTAGACAATCGGCTTATTCAAAGGAGACCGAGGAGGTGCAAGTTTCTAAGGTTGATGTGTTCAATGAAATTTCTTGGAAAAACGGATTTTTTAGTTTTAAGGATATGCCATTGGAAGAAATCATGAAGGTACTTTCTAGATGGTATGATTTTCAAATAACCTTTGACAACAGAGATGTGGGCAAAATAACCTTTAATGGTGTTTTTAGGAGGGTAGAGCGTATAGAGGAGATTCTGAATATAATTGAGGCAACCAATGAAGTCACTTATAAAATCAACCAAAATTCAATAACTATGAAATAAACAAATTGAAAAAAAGGGACGGAGTCTAGATCGGACAAATTTAAACCTCCATCCCCTAACTAATTGATTAAAACTTTAACCAATACTCAAATTTATGAAAACTACAACACTCGGGGGCAATTTTCGCCTTTTGACCAGGCCCCTGTTATTATTTATGAAAATCTACATTTTATTATTTACGCTTGTTTCGTTCGGCTTAGGCTCTGAAAAAGGCTTCTCCCAAAATGAAAGAATTAGGTTTGATTCCCATGTTTCCCTTACCGTAGAGGAGATATTGGATGAGATAAAAAAACAGACAAATTATAATTTTATTTACCGATCAGACCTGTTTGCCAATAGTCCAAAAATGGTGGTCAACAAGGGCAGGGTTAAGGTTGGGGAACTATTGGAGCGATGCGCAGAAACCTCAGATTTTGAGTATAGTTTTACTGAAAATAACGCTATTGTATTAAGAAAAAGCCCTCCCCAAGCAAAAGAGGTGGTTCAGTATTCCGTTTCAGGTACTGTATTGGATAATGACAATATTCCTTTATCTGGAGCCAATATTGTGGAACAAGGAACTGCTAATGGAGTTACAGCTGATTTTGATGGTAACTTTCAATTAAACGTAGCTGATGAAAATGCCATTTTAGAGGTGTCCTATATTGGATATGCCACTAAGAACATTTCCGTTAACGGACAAACGGATATTCAGATTATTTTGGAAGCGAGTGCAGCCGGTCTAGAAGAGGTGGTAGTCGTAGGCTACGGGACAGCAAGAAAAAAAGATATTACCGGTTCGGTCATTTCCAAAAACTTGGAAGATTCACCAGAATCTAAATTGCCTACCACAAACGTTTTACAGAATTTAAGAGGTATGTCTGGAGTGAACGTAGGAATACAGAACTCCCCGGGTACCAACCCAAGTTTAATTGTACGTGGGCAAAACTCCATCAATGGTTCCAATGCACCCTTAATTATTTTAGATGGGATAGTGTACCTAGGTAACTTGACCAACATTAACCCACAGGATATTTCTAAAATTGATGTTTTAAAAGACGCATCCGCCACTGCGGTTTATGGATCAAGGGCTGCCAATGGGGTTATTGTTATAACCACAAAAAAAGGTAAAATTGGTAAACCAAAGATTACGTATGCTACTTCCTTTGGTTTTAATAGGTGGGGCAATAAGTTCAATCTAATGGAAACCGATCAATGGCTTGAGAAATTTGCGGACCAACGAGAATTGGACTCCACCGGTGATGTTGTTTTTGATGATCTAACGCCTACAGAGAATTTAAGACAGGGCGTAAATACAGATTGGCTAGACCTCATTTCACGTCAAGGCTTCTTCCAAGACCATCAGATTGATGTTTCAGGTAGTTCGGATAAAATCAATTACTATTTTTCTGGAGGCTATAATGAATCGGAAGGGGTTATTATTGGTGATGAATTCAATAGGATTTCCATAAGTTCCAAACTTGATGCCGATATTACTGATTGGCTAAAAGTTGGTGTAAGTGGGAGTTATAACAGAACCGATTATTCCGGGATTCAAGCCAATGTTTTTGATGCCATTACCATGGGACCATTGGGTTATCCTTACAGATATGAAGGTATGCCTTACGATGTAAGTTCCAACTCCGAAACCTTATTGGAGAGATGGCCGTTAGGACAGTCCAAACAAAGTCCATTATGGGGTACCGATGGAACTGTGGACGATGTAGACGAAAGAAACTTCTTTAGGTTTGCAGGATACGCCAATGTGGAGATTCCTCAAATAAAAGGGCTTTCATATAAGATCAACTATGCCGCTTATACGGAAGACAGAACCCAAGACCGTTTCTATCATGAGGATTACTACATTCCCGAAGTAGCCACTAACTTTTATATCGAGAGATATGAGGATGCCGAAATTCAAAAACTATTGGCCCAAGCCAATGGTTATAATTATAAAAGGGTTGATTTTAATTATGTCTTCGATAATATCATAAACTACAATAGAAGGTTTGGAGATCACTATTTGGGGGCTACGCTCGTAGCCACAAGGGATTTTACTTCTATCAAGGATAATCGTGTTAGTGGAAATGATTTTTCTGCTGCAGGAAGTACTAGTTTAGGAGTAGATGGTTTACAAAAGTCCAATAATATTATTTATTCAAAGAACATTACAGAAAGAGCGAATGTAGGTTATCTGGCAAGGTTAAATTACGCATTTAAGGATCGATATAATCTAACTGGCTCCGTAAGAAGGGATGGGGCATCTGTATTTGGAGCAAATAGAAAGTGGGGTACTTTTTCATCCCTAGGGGTTGCTTGGACCGTATCCGAAGAAAATTTCTTAAAAGGAAATGAAACGCTCAATTATTTGAAACTTAAAGCTTCCTACGGTCAAAATGGAAACCAGGGTGTAGGTCCCTATTCAACACTTAGTGCTGCTATTAGCGGACAAGATGGAGGAATCCGGTATGAGTTTGGTGACAATCCTTCCCAAGTATTGTATGGAATCGCCGTGCAAAATTTAGCTAACTCAGAATTGGGGTGGGAAAAAACCACCTCTTTTAATGGAGGGTTTTCATCAGCTTGGTTCAACAATAGGGCGTTTCTGGATTTGGATTTTTATTTCTCAAAGACTACAGATCAGATATTTACTAGAAATATCCCAATCATGACGGGTTTCTCGTCCATTATAACAAGTTTAGGACAAGTTGACAACAGAGGGATTGAAATCAATTTAAGAACTATCAACATAGATAAGGAAAATCTAAGTTGGCAATCGGACTTTTCATTCTGGCAAAATAGAAATATTGTTCAAAGTCTTTATGGAGATGACAATGATGGTGATGGCGTAGAAGATGATGACGTAGCCAATAGTTTATTCATAGGAGAGTCATTAGGCGCCATCTACGGATACGAGTACGTGGGTGTTGTACAGGAAGATGATACGGCTTATATAGAAAATAACAGTGCTGTACCTGGGGATCCAATGTTTCGTGATCTAAATGGGGACGGGGTTATAGATGCGGATAATGACAGAACCATTTTGGGTTTCAGAAAACCCAACTTTCGCATGAATTTTTCCAATACCCTAACTTATAAGAACTTCACTTTATATGCTCTTCTTACCGGGGTTTTCGGTGGAGGAAAAGACAATTTCTATGTTCGTGAGAATCCGTTCAGAAATTCCTTTAGAAGTAGATTTGACACCAATGAAGTAGTTCATGATTGGTGGACCCCTGAAAATCAAAGCGAGGAATATTTGCGATCCAATTATGTGGGAAATAGATACTTGGGACTCCAGTCCAGAGGTTTTGTAAGAATACAGGATGTTTCGCTATCCTATGCCATGCCACAAACCGTTTTGGATAATTTGGGCGTAAGCAACCTCGAAATTTTTGCAGGTGCCAAAAACCTATATGTGTTTACGGATTGGTTTGGTGGGGGAGACCCAGAATTTGAAAATGGGATAAGGCCGTTTGATAACATTAACCCTGTACCTACCACCATTACCCTTGGTGTAAAAACTAGTTTCTAAAACAATAAAAGATATAAAGATGAAAATTCATAAAATACTTTATTTCTTCATCCTACCATTAGTGCTGCTCACTGCTTGTGATGATGAAGAATTTTTGACTGAGGACCCCAAAACCTTTAATACGGTAGATAACATTTTCACATCTTCTGCGCAGGTGGATCAGCTTCTAATCACCTTGTACAGTGATTATAGAAATCTAAAGGTCTTTAACTGGCAAAGTAAAGGTCACGGAACAGATGTTTTTGATTCTCCGCAGTTTAGATTGGGTGATAGCTTTACGGATTATAGTAGAATAAATCCAGAGAGTGGGGTTTTCAATACCTTTTATCAGTTTTATTACCGGCTGATATCTAGGGCCAATACGGTTATTGAAGTTGCAAATAGGGAAGATATTAATTGGCCGTCTGAAAATGAAAGGGCTTTTGCTGTTGCCCAGGCTAAATTTTTTAGGGCCTATGCCTATGGTTCTATGGCCGAAGTCTTTGGCGGGGTGCCTTTAGTAACTGAAATTTTTGAAGAACCCAAGTTTGATTTTGAGAGAGCGACTAGGGAGGAAACCTATCAATTTGCAATAGCGGATTTGGAGTTGTCCTTAGATGGCTTGCCAGAAACTACTGCGCAGGATGGTAGAGTCGTTAAAGGGGCAGCCCTGCACTTTTTAAGCGAATTTTACCTAGGGCTGGGAATTTTAACGGGAAGTGATGCCGATTATCAGAAAGCTGTAGACTATGCCTCTCAAGTGATTGATGGAGGAACCTTCTCCCTAATGACCGATCGTTTTGGCGAAAGAATGGACGAAGAGGGCAAAGATGTTTGGTGGGATTTGTTCCGCGCCAATAATGTGAACTATAATGATGGTAACAGGGAATGTATTTGGAGTATTCAGGTAGATTTTGATGCTTATATAGCTGAGGATGGTGCTGCCGTTCTTCCCTACCCAAGGAATTTTATGCCCGTTTATAGAGCCATTCCTGGCGTTACCGGGGTTGCGGAAGATGTGGGAGGTAGGGGTGTTGCCTTTTTGGCTCCCACCGAGTATGTGACTGATCTCATTTGGGACCCGGCCATCTCTTCCAATGACCAAAGAAATGCAGAACATAACATTCGCAGAACAATCTATTATAATGATGAATCCTATCCCGAAAGTGATCCAGGGTCCCTTATAGGTCAAGTTGTTCCTCAGGATACCATTGCAAAAGCGAACGAGAATAACGGCTGGATATACCCCATTTTTGAAAAATTGACCACTGATAATTTTGTTGGGGTGGATCAAGGTGAAAATAGGAGTAATCTATTTAGGGACGAATACGCAATAAGACTGGCAGAAACTATTTTATTGCGGGCGGAGGCCTATCATAGGTTAGGTAATAATCAGGCAGCTGCAAATGATATTAATCAATTAAGGTCCCGCGCTCAATGCGATTACTTGGCAACTGCCGGGGATATCGATATCGATTTTATTTTGGATGAACGGGCAAGGGAGCTCCTTACAGAAGAAAGTAGGTGGCATACCCTACTTAGGATGGGGGGTACGGTGGCCGTGGATCGGATAAGGGAGTATGCTATGCACCCGCACGTAGCTACTTCACTTACTTTTGACTATAATTTGTGGCCCATTCCCCAAACCGTAATTGATAGAAACTCCGGTAATGTTTTGGAGCAAAATCCTGGTTGGAACAGATAAGTTCTCAGGTAGTGTTTAAAAGATTACACCTTCAAATGTAGGTATGCAGTTTTGACTTGAACAATCTTTTGAACTATTGCTTATCTTAAGACAATTATGCCCTTATCGCTGCAAAGCGATAGGGGTTTAAGCAATTACCAAATCTATCGGGATCAGCGAATGGATAATTATTAATTGAATAATTTTTAGCAGAATGGATTGGATACTTCAATTTCTTGGTAGACTACACCCTTTATTGGTGCATTTTCCTATTGGCTTATTGGTAGTGGCCCTGTTTTTGGAAATACTTACTTTAAACGGTAAGAGACCGGGTCTTCGTGAAGGTATCCGTTGGATGGTCATTATCGGTGCCATTTCGGCTATATTATCCACCCTCTTTGGGTGGTTCTTGAAAACCCAGGATGACTACAGCGGAGATTTGGTCGATAACCACCAATATATAGGTATAGCCACAGCTGTTTTTGCCATCGCCGCATCATTTTTGCTACAACGAACCCTTCAAGGAAAAATCAAAGATTTTCGCCTATACAGAGGGATTTTGACCACCACGGTCATTTTACTGACCATCACAGGGCATCTAGGTGCCAACCTCACCCATGGTGAAGACTTTTTAACAGGTGTTTTGCCCGGTAACGAGGAAGGTTATGACGATAGCAAAGGGGTCGCTTTATTGGCCGAACTCAAGCAGGTCGATTCCTTGAATACCGCGCAGCAAGACCGTTTAAATTTAGAGGTAAGGGCCATTTTTGCCCATAACTGCTATCAATGCCACAGCCAGAACAAACAAAAGGGCGGTTTGGTTTTGGATAGTAAAGAAGGAGTTTTTGCAGGTGGCGAATCCGGCTTATCGGTAGTGGCCGGTAAACCGGAAGAAAGTGAACTTTTCCGGAGAATTACGTTGACTCCCGATCATGATGAGGTAATGCCAAAAAAGGGAAAAGTCTTAAAATCCAGTGAAATCAAATTGGTTGAAATGTGGATCAAGAACGGGGCCCATTGGTCAGACCAAACATTAAAAGTGTTTCCTGAGGCCGAATTGGCATTGAACATGCCTTCTTTGCCAACCTCTGAGCAATCCCACCCGATAGACAAATTGGTTGACTCGTATTTTGAGGAAAAGGGGGCCGAATGGCCCCAAAAAGTAAATGATCACCTATTTGTTCGTAGGGCGTATCTAGATATTGTCGGGTTGTTGCCATCAACCCAACAAATGGAGGAGTTTGTAAATGATTCCGATTCCAATAAAAGGGAAGCTCTAATCGATTCCCTTTTGAACGATAATCACAATTATACCCAGCACTGGATCAGTTTCTGGAACGATCTATTGCGTAATGACTATAGTGGAACAGGTTTTATTACAGGCGGAAGAAAGCAGATTACCGACTGGCTGTATAATTCACTACTTACAAATAAGGGTTATGACCAAATGGTGAGTGAACTGGTAAACCCGTCCGAGGCTTCCGAAGGCTTTATCAAAGGCATTGAATGGCGAGGTGTGGTCAACGCCAGTCAACGTACCGAAATGCAGGCCGCTCAAAATATAGGTCAATCCTTAATGGGTGTGAACGTAAAATGCGCCTCTTGCCATAACAGTTTTGAGAGTAATCTTACGTTGGAGCAATCTTATGGCTTTGCCTCGATATTTGCCGATTCGGTTTTAGAATTGAACCGTTGCGACAAACCATTGGGTAGAATGGCCAAGGTTAACTTTCTGTACCCTGAATTGGGGGAAGTAGAGGGCGAAAGCCTAGAAGAACGGTTGTTGAACTTGGCAAAAGTAATGGTGCAGCCCGATAATGGCCGCTTGTACCGAACCATAACCAACAGAATTTGGCAAAGACTAATGGGCCGGGGTATTATTGAACCTCTAGATGAAATGGATAATGAACCATGGAATGGCGACCTACTCGATTGGCTTGCCGCCGATTTTATTGAATCAGGTTATGATTTGAAGCATTTGATCAAGCGAATCATGACTTCCAAATCGTACCAATTGCGTGCGGCGAAATATGATAAGATAGAGGATGTAAAATCTGATTATGTCTTTAATGGGCCGATTGTTAGACGCTTAAGTGCCGAGCAGTTTTCCGATGCGGTGAGTCAAATCGTATTTCCGGTATACCATACGGTAGAGTACGACCCTACAAATGCAGAATTGAAAGCGCATCGGGTATGGCATAGAGAGGTCAAGTTTGACCGCGACGTGCTTCCCGAGCCCGGCAAAAGGTATTTTCGTAAGACATTTAGTCTGTCGGACGGCGCTATTTCCGAAGCTATTGCTTTAGTGTCTGTCGACCATTCCTATGCGCTATATGTAAATGGTGAAAAAATGGGTTCAGGAAATGATTGGAAAAGGGTTGGAAAATATGATGTGGCCCAATTTTTAAAACCAGGTAAAAATGTAATCGCTATAGAAGGGGAAAATGAAGGAACTATTGCCAATCCGGCAGGGGTGCTGTTCTCTATGAAAGTAAAATACGATAACAATACAGAAGTTCAAATTGATTCCGACACCTCGTGGAAAAGTTATAGTACACCTCCTGATGATGAATGGACCGCTATCAATTTTGACGATACGGCCTGGGGTGAGGCCAGAAACTATGGTAGTGCCAATTGGGGCAAATTGGTGAATTTCAATTTCTATGGGAATAGTGAAAAGTTCGCACGGGCCAGTTTGGTAAAGCAGCACCCGTTCATGAAAGCATTGGGAAGGCCAAGTCGCGAAAATGTCGCTACAACGAGGGATGATAATGCCACTTTATTACAAGCCTTGGAGCTTACGAATGGGGAGTTTTTCAATGGAGTGCTAGAGGAGGGTGCCGAACGGTGGTTGCAAGCATATAATAAGGATAGTCAGAAAATAGTAGACAATCTATATCAACAATCTTTCGGTAGAAATCCCTCTGAAGAAGAAAGTGAATTGTTGATGGGCATTCTAGGTCAGAATGCCAGTAAAGAAGGTTTGCAAGATGTATTTTGGTCTACGTTGGTCTTACCAGAGTTTCAGTTTATCAATTAAAGATAGTAATGGGTTTTTCGCATATAAAGTTTGAGAAAGATGAAAGAGAATAATACAAGACGAGAGTTCATTAAGAAAATGTCCGCAGCCAGTTTGGCGGCATCCGCTACGAGTATACCATTGGCCAGTTTTTTGAGCTCTTGTTCAAAAAGCCCTTCTTCCCTGCCATCAACGGCAGATACGGTCATTCTCCTTTGGATGGCAGGTGGTATGGCCCACACCGAAACATTTGACCCAAAGGCATATGTACCTTATGAAAAGGGGGTAGAGAGTAAAAGGGTTTTAAGTACATTTCCCAAGATACCCACGGCAGTGGATGGCCTTGATTTTTCCAAGGGGTTGGAATCCATAAGTGGCGTAATGGACAAAGGTGCCATTATTCGGTCTTATAAATCGGCCGATTTGGGTCATATTCTGCATACCCGGCACCAGTATCACTGGCATACCTGTTATGAACCGCCCCAATCCGTACAGGCACCTCATATAGGAGCATGGATAGCGAAAGAATTAGGGCCGGTCAATCCTGTCATTCCTCCTTTTATAGCCATGGGGCAACGGTTTACGGTGGGCGAAGCGGAAGAATTGAAGGCATTTCATTCGGCAGGGTTTTTGGGCACCGAATTTGGTCCGTTTTTAATACCGGACCCGGCGGGCGGACTTGATAGCGTGCGTCCCCCAAAAGGTATGTCATTGAAACGTTTTGAGGCCCGTTATAAGCTTTATAAAGAGTTGGCCAATAAAAGTTCCTTCATGCAAGAGGGCAGTGATTACCAGAAGGAATCGCTTATGCGTTCTATGGAGCAATCATACCGTCTATTGAACTCCCCGGAGGCAAAAGTTTTTGATTTGTCAGAAGAATCTAAAGAGGTGTACGATACGTACAATACCGGCAGATTTGGCCTTGGCTGTCTTTTGGCAAAAAGGTTGGCCCAAAATGGGGGCAGGTTTATCAGTGTTTCTACGGAATACGAGCCTTTCTTAGGATGGGATACGCACGAAAACGGACATACCCGAGCCAAGAAAATGAAGGAGTTGATCGATAGGCCCATTGCCCAGTTGATAAAGGATTTGGATGAAAGCGGGCATTTGGATAGAACCTTGGTTGTTTTGGCAAGTGAGTTTAGCCGTGATGCCATTCTAGAAGGAAGACCGGGTGAAAAAGTAAAGGATCAAGTGGACCAACCGGATATCATCGAAGATGAAAAATTCTACGGAATGCACCGTCATTTCACGGACGGCAGCTCTATTCTTTTATGGGGCGGTGGTATTGAAAAAGGGTTGGTGTATGGAAAGACCGCCGATGAAAGACCTTGTTCTTCCATTGAAAATCCAGTGGTCATCGATCAAGTACATCAATCCATTTATCACGCCCTGGGTATTCACCCTCAGACGGAGTACACAATCGAAGGTAGACCGTTTTACACGACCCCAGATGGTCATGGCAAGCCTATTTTGGATTTGTTTGGGAAACCACTGGGAAAAAGCACTTGATGCTTTGTGATATCGTTTTTTGATTAATTTATGGGAAATCACACTTTCCTAAATTCTTATTGAGGGCAATAATGTTAAAATCCAGAATTAATGTTACTTAATCGATAGAAGACGGCTAGATTCAGGTTTTTGTATATTTTTGGAAGGCGAGTCTGTTTTGACTTGTTTTACGAGAACCAGCCATATGAAAAAGAAAGTTTTTGCCCTCTTGGTCCTAGCGGCCTTTTTTTTAAGCCATGATATGTATCTTAAGTTAGATACATTCTTTTTGGAGCCCAATACTTCAGCAACCATTCAACTTTTTAATGGAACTTTTGATAAAAGTGAAAACGTTATCGATCGTGACCGAATGATCGATGCAAGTCTTTTAGGCAATGGGGAGCGCTTTAAAGTTGCTGAAAATCAATGGAGCGAGAAGGACAGTATTACCTTCTTAAATTTTAAGACCGGGGAAGCTGCCACTTGGGTGGCCGGTGTTTCTACCAAGCCTAGAAATATTGAAATGGATGCCGAAGCTTTTAATGGGTATTTACGTCATGATGGAGTTTTGGATATGCTTAAATGGAGGGAAGAAAATGATGCGCTAGATAAAGACGCCGTTGAGAAATATTCCAAGCATGTAAAAGCTATTTTTCAGGTGGGAGATAAAACTTCCGAGGATTGGAAGACCGCTCTTGGTTATCCTATTGAATTTATTCCTTTGAGCAATCCGTATGAGAAGCATACAGGGGATCAATTAGAGGTGAAGTTATTGTTCGGTGGAAAACCTTTGGCGAACCAATTGGTATATGCCAATTATAAAGTGACCGAAAATCATCATTCCCACTCAGAAGAAGAACACGGCCATTCTCATGAGGGTTCCGCTCATAGTCATGAGGACGAGGCGCATTCCCATGAGGATGCCAAAGCGCATACACATAATGAGGAAGTGCATAGTCACGACAATGGCGAAAAGCACTCCCATTCCCATAAAAAGGAAGAAGCTGGGCATACCCACAGTCATGATGGCGGTGAACCACACTCGCACGAAGAAGAAGAGCACAAAGACGACCACGTACATACTGACGGGCAACAATTACGAACGGATGTGAACGGAGTTGTAAGCGTGGATTTGTCAACTGACGGCATTTATTATTTAAGAACGATTCATCTGGCACACTCCGATGAAGAAGGGCTAACACACGAAAGCAATTGGGCAACCTTAACTTTTGAAGTAGTTCACGGCCATAGTCACGAAGAAGATACCCACGCACATGCGCATGCAGAAGAAGATGAATTCCCGACCTACATTTTTTGGATAGGGAGCTTGCTTATTATCGGCGGATTGTTTTGGTGGTTCAACAAGAAAAAAGAATAGGATGAAATCCCATCAGAATTTTATTCTATCTCTTTCCCTGTTTCTCTTTCCGGTGTTGTTAATGGCACACGGGGTAAGCTCTGGCGATCAGGCCATTTTAGATGAAGGAGGCTTGTTTTCCTATATTTATGTGGGCGCCAAACACATGCTTACGGGCTACGACCACTTGCTTTTCTTGGCAGGTGTTATTTTCTATCTCAAGGGTTTTAAAGACATTCTAAAATTTATTACCGTTTTTACTTTGGGGCACAGTATTACCTTGATAGGAGCCACTTATTTGGGTATTAGGGCCGATGAACATCTAATCGATGCGGTAATCGCTCTCAGTGTTTTGTACAAAGGTTTTGAAAATCTAGGAGGCTTTGAAGAGAAATTGGGCATCAAGTCGCCCAATCTATTATTGATGGTCCTTCTTTTTGGTTTGATACATGGGTTTGGCCTTTCTACAAGATTACAGTCGTTTGATGTAGGTTCAGAACAGTTTTTGGCAAAAATCGTCTCCTTTAATGTGGGGGTAGAACTAGGGCAGGTACTGGCTTTGATACCTATTGTTTTTCTTATTACCCAATGGCAAGGAAAAAGAAGTTACGATGCTTTTTATAAGGCAGCCAACTTTTATCTGATAATAGCGGGTGTAGGCTTATTTGCTTATCAAATGTACGGGTATTTCAATGGGCACTAAGAACGTAACATATCTGCAACATTTGAAAAGAAATGGTGCTCATTATAGTGCACAGTTCTTTCTGGGGGTCATTGTGCTGCTGATGTTCGCAAAGCCCTTATTGCCGGTAGTCGATTATTTTCAGAATTACGATTACATTGTAAAAGTGCTTTGTGAAAACAAAGAAAAGCCCATGCTGGAGTGTAACGGAAAGTGTTATTTGTCCAAACTGTTGGCAGAAGAAGCAGATGATGAAAGCAACCCTTTTTCTGAAAAGCTGTCTAAATATGAAATTCCGCTATTGCTTCATGAAAGTGAATCGTTAGAAATTGAATTTGAACTGAGTGAAAAAAGAATCTTCGAAAATTTGGTCATGAACGGCGGTATTCTTTACTCCCTCGACTTCACCCGACCCCCGGAAATCACGTCTGTTTAACTTTTCAGAGCAGTTTATTGTAACTGCAAAATGTTCAATACTTATTGAAGTTTAACAATCCTACGAGTGGTTGGGACACTTATGTCATTGCCAAAAACAAATTTTTATATGATACCAATTAATTTGGCCTCAAAAGATAAGGTCATTTCGTTATGCTCTATGCTAATTATGGCATTAGCAACTACCGGTATGGTACACGCCAAACCGGAAATCAATCCGTTATCCAGAACAGTAGTGCAAAATCAGGTAAATGGTACTGTTTTTACTGAAGAGGGCATACCCCTTGCTGGTGCCAATATCGTAGAGAAAGGTACTACCAATGGTGCCTTGACTGATTTTGACGGAAATTTTACGCTCTCCGTACCTGATAATGCAACCTTGATTATTTCATACCTGGGTTTCACCACCCAAGAAATTGCAGTGAACGGGCAAACCAACCTGAGCATTACTTTATCAGAAGATGCAACGGGGCTCGATGAGGTGGTAGTTACGGCCTACGGAACTACTAATAAAAGGAGTTTTACCGGATCGGCAACCAAAGTAGCCACCGAAACTTTGAGCCGTACGGCGGCGGCCAGTTTTGAGACCTCCCTCCAAGGAAGTGTAACCGGGGTAAACGTGTACACTACGGGCCAGCCCGGGGGTAGTTCTAGCGTGCAAATTAGAGGGGTTGGCTCCATTAATGGTCTTACCCAACCGCTGTATGTACTCGATGGGGTGATCATTAATACCGATAATAATTCGAGAATTGGCGGTAACGGAGCGGTCAATAACCTGAATCCCTTATCGACCATGAATACTTCCGATATTGAGAGTATAACCGTTTTGAAGGATGCCGCAGCTGCTTCCCTCTATGGATCTAGAGCTGCTAATGGCGTTGTGGTCATTACCACTAAAAAAGGAAAAAAAGGCGAAACGGAGCTGACCTTGAGCTCAGAATTCGGACTCACTCGTAACCTGACCAAAGAAGAGACGATCAGCAACCAACAATTTAAGGATTTGTGGGAAGAAGGCCAGCTACACCAATATATTCAGAACAATGAGAACGGGGAGTTCAGTAGGGTGTACAATGATGGTACGCTTTATAACCAGTATTTGGCCATGGCTCAGGCAGATTATACCGCGGTCTATGGCAACGAACTAAGGAATTCAGATTGGTTGGATGCTATTTATCAAACGGGTTCGATCCAGAAATATAATCTTTCCGCTCGAGGCGGAAACGAGAAGACCAAGTTCTATATATCGGGCGATGTGCTGGATCAAGAAGGTACTATCATCCGTTCGGGCTACAAGCGCTATTCCGGAAGGCTTAATCTGGAAAACAAAGCGAAGGATTGGCTAACTATTGGCGCCAATTTATCCGTTGCAAAATCAGAAAGAAATACGGGCCAATATGATGGTTCGTATGCAGGCGGACTCAATCCGTTGTATATGGCGAGGGTATTGCCACAAGCAGCCGCTATCTACGACCCAAATGGGTATGAGGGTATTGCAGATCTTCCTAACGATATTGAGAAAAACGCCAACCCCATTGGGGTAATTCAAGTGGGGGAATATGATAACAACGAAGTAAGGGTTCGGGGCGATGTCTTTGCAGAATTCTTTATTTATGACGGACTTAATTTTAAGACCACCTTTGGTATCGACCATCAATCCAACGAAGAGTCGTTATATGATAACAAGGAATTTGGTGCCGGTGGCGGTGTTTGGAACGGGGTGCTCTATGTGGCCCAGGGCGATGTATTTCAATACACTACTTCCAATCTTTTAACCTATAACAAGCAGTTTGGAAAGCATGGCGTAGGCGCTCTTTTAGGGGTAGAACAGCAAGAATCTAAAATGAAGTCTATTCGTAATGCGGGCTATGATGTTTTGGATAGCGATTTACTCTCTTCCAGTAGTTTGGGTTCCCTTTGGTCGTGGTCCGGCTATTCCGAGAATTATTCCCTCTTGTCTTACTTTTCAAGGTTTAATTACGATTTTGACCAGAAGTATTTCCTTAGCGCCAGTTACAGACGTGATGGTTCTTCCCGTTTTGGGAAAGATAGCCGTTGGGGTGGTTTTTGGTCGGTTTCCGGGGGATGGATTCTGACCGAAGAGGAATTTTTACAGAATGATGTGATCAACTACTTGAAATTACGAGGAAGTTATGGTACCAACGGAAATCTTCCACCTGATTTTTATGCGCATTTGGCCTTCTTTAATTCCGATGGACTAGGATATGGAGGTTCTTCCGGTTTGACCTACGGGCAACTCGCAAATCCAGAACTGTCTTGGGAGCAGAGCAAGAATTTTAATGTGGGGGTGGACGCCGTTGTTTGGAATAAGCTCAATCTTACTGTTGAATATTTCTCCAAACAAACGGAAGACTTGTTATTGAATATTCCGGTTTCCTCTACTACTGGATTTAGCAATCAATTGCAGAATTTTGGGGAAATGAAGAATACGGGTTGGGAAGTTTCATTAGGCTTAAATGCCATTGCGCAAGAAGATTTTTCTTGGAATACGCGTTTGAACTTGACCATGCTCTCCAACGAAATCACCAAGTTAAAAGGGGATTTGACACCGAGTTATAATGCTACCAATGGGCAAGACCCAACTATTATAAAGGTGGGTGAAAGTCTAAACTCTTTTTATTTAAGGGATTATGCCGGGGTGAATCCAGAAAATGGATTGGCACAGTATTATGTACTTGAAAACGGACAAAGAACTGGTGCTATTACCACCAATGCTGAAGAGGCTGGGTTTGGTGTCTTCGGGAAGGCCCTGCAAGATGTGCAGGGTGGTTTCTACAATCAATTAACGTACAGAAATCTTTCTTTGGATTTCCTTTTTACCTTCGGAATTGGCGGAGAGGCCTATGACCGTACCGCTTTTAAAAGAGATGATGATGGTTTTGCTCCTCAATTTACGAACACCACGGCACAATTGAACCCTTGGAATCCGAACAACACCAATGCGACGGTACCTATTAGAATTAATGGTAACCCTACCTTTTCCAACGATGTTTCTACAAGGCATCTGTACAATGGCGATTACCTGAAGCTTAGAAACGTAAAGTTGAGCTATGGTCTGCCTAATTACGGACTGCTACAAGGCGGTTCCGTTTATGTGCAGGGTGATAATTTGTTGTTGTTCACCGAGCTCAACGATTATGATCCGGAAGCAATTTCCAATGGCGTTAACTTCTTTCAAACACCAACAGCTACCAGTGTTGTTTTAGGGGTTCAATTAAAATTTTAAAGAAAAAGAAATGAAATATTCTAAATATACAAAGAGCCTTCTTTTAATGTGTGCGGTATTTGTCTTTCAAGCATGTGATGAAGATGTGCTTACACAAACTCCGGACCATGTGATATCGGAAGACTTAGTAACCAATTCCGTAGAAAAACTACAAAGTTTGTTAACCGGGTCTTACAACGAAATCTCTACCGGAAATTATATCGGTAGGGTGCTGTATAAGCGCGCTGCGGTTAAAAGTCCTGATTTTAGGTTTGTACAGACCATTTATGACCCGCGTGATTATGAGCAGACCGAATATCGTTACGAAGAAAGTAGCAACAACAATGGTAGTGCTGAATTACTGTGGTTGCAATGCTACAAAGTTATCGGAAACCTGAATTTGATTCTTGATAATATCGACGAAGCCGAAGGCAATGATGATGTACGGCAGCAGGTGAAAGCGGAGGCTTTGGGATTACGCGGAATGGTCTATTTTGATTTGGCCCGTACCTTTTGCTATCCTTGGGCTAAAGAACAGGGTAATGCCCAGGGGCTTCCCTTAAAATTGAACTCAGAGGAAGTGGTCATTGAACGTAGCAATTTAGAAGCGACCTATGCCCAAATTATAGCTGATCTGACCGCATCTTTGGAGATGCTCAATGCTGATTCTGAGACGCAGGGCAGTACCAAATACATCACCCAGTTAGGGTTGAATGCGCTTTTAGCCAGGGTCTATTTGTACAAGCAAGATTTTACCAATGCTTTGGCTGCGGCCCAAGAAGTATTGGCGGTAAAAGATGAAAATGATTTGATGGATGTAGAAAATTATGTCTTTAACGATTATACATCGGAATCACTTTTTGAAATGAGTGTGGAGAGCGAAAATTCAGTAGGAAGTAACGGCCTGGGCGCCCAATTTGATTTTAGGGACGGTGGACAAGGCGATGTTATCGCTACCCAAACTTTTGTGGATTTGCTACAAGAATATACAGGGGACCCAAGGGCCTTGCTGCTCACCGAAGATAAAGAAGGAACCAATGCCCAGTTTGTGAAGTATATCAATAGGGAAGGTGGGGCCGGACTTAGTATTCACAACATTCCGATTATAAGGTTGTCTGAGATTTATTTGATAGCTGCCGAAGCCTGTGCCAATGGCGCGGGAGGTGGTGATACCGAAGCCTTGACCTATTTGAACACCCTGATTGCCAAACGGACCACTGATTTTGCAGCCCATGAGGCCACTGAAACTGGGGAAGCACTAAAAGAACGAATAGCTTTGGAAAGAAGAAAGGAACTGGCCCTGGAAGGTCATGGGGTTTACGACTTCATTAGAACAGGCCAAAATATCGTTCGACCAGAGACCGACCATGTCAACACCGGTATTAATGTCAATAATTTGAATGCAGAAGCCTTTGCTCCCAAAACTATTTACCCCATTCCCGCAAGTGAAATTGAAGCTTCCGGAATGGTACAGACCGAAGGATATTAGAATTCATATTTTATAAAAGTTATAATAGCGGAGGCGAAAGCTTCCGCTTTTTTTGTCCTCTTTTTTTTGGTGGCTGTTGATCATTCTGTAACCGAAAGACTTGCATTTGAGTTTATAAAGGAGGCGTTATTTCAAAATTAGAATCATAAAACTTTAATCAATACGTATATTTTTATTATTTTTATACGTATAAAAATTTTTATGGATACAAAATTGACCTTAAAATTGAATGAGGAGGTGATTGCCAGAGCCAAGGCCTACGCTTCCAACAAAAAGATGAGTCTTTCTAGAATTGTTGAGGCATATTTGCAACATTTGACATCTGAAAAAGAAAACGCTGACTTTGAAATTTCTCCTTTTGTAAAAAGTATTGCAACGGGCACACAAATTCCATCTGATTTGGATTACAAAAAGGATTATGCAAATCATTTAAGCGATAAGTATAAATGATGAAAAGGGTATTTGTCGATACTAATATAATGCTCGATTTTTTAGGGGAACGTCAACCATTTTATGACGCGATTGCTAGAATGGCAACCTTGTCTGAGAAAGGTAAATTGCAAATGGTGGTATCTCCAATTTCTTTTGCAACTGTAAACTATTTTCTATCCAAATTTGAGAATGGGAATATCGCAAAGGAGAAGTTGAGGAAATTCAAAATTATCTGCGAAATCTGTACTTTGGGTGAGCGAACTATAGAAAAAGCGCTAAATTCTTCATTTAAAGACTTTGAAGACGCTTTGCAATATTTTGGGGCTACAGAGGCAGGTTGCGACGTAATTGTGACTAGGAATGGAAAGGATTTTAAAAAATCGTTGTTACCTGTAATGACCGCAGAAGAATATTTAAAGTCGATTGGTTAGTTTGAAGTGTTACCATCAATTAATCCAATATATCAAAAATCGCAACTGCTACTTTCCCCGTTTTGATGATGGTACTATCCTCGTAAAGGCTAGTCCAAGCAAAAACAAGTTGGTCTTCTACTAGCGTCATTTGCGGAAAGCCGGTTTTCCGTGAGGCGTCCAAAGCGGCTATGGTCATGGCAGCGGATTTCTTACCATCTTGGTGAACCCGCGTGGCTTTTATATAGGTGTTGTTATTAGAAGTTTCCATCCAACTGACTACGGCATTTTCTTCATTTAATAAAACCACATCTACACGGCCTAAGGGTTGGGGTCCACTTACTATAATGGGCATATCAAAATCTTTCCCGTTGTTTTGTGAAAAGCTTACTTTGACTTCCGGTTTGTCATTGGCAGCTGTGTACCATGCAACTACCAAAAGATTGTTCAAAGCTGATACTTTTGGTCCGTTTACGGGGCAACCATGAATTTTCCAGTGGTCATCAAAAATGGGTTTTGGTTCAGTCCATTTACCGTTTACCCTTCGGGTTATGACGATATCCCTAATTTCTTCATCACTGCGGTCTCGGTACAGCACTACCGGTCCGTTTTCGGTCATGGCAGCCGTGGTCTGGCAACAACTACAAGCTTTTGAATCGAGCAAAGTAGGCTCCGATACTTCTCCATTGGCAGAAACAATAGCAGAGCGAAGGGTCATATTCCCTTCATGGTGCTGATGGCCTTCCTGTTCTTTTTCATGGCCTTTTTTGGCTGTTTCCCTACCATCTAACCAAGTAAGAAAAAAGCTGTCAGTTTGATAGGGTAGGGCGGTAACAAAACCATGTTCCGTAGGGGTACCGTCTGTATGCAATTCGTTTTGTACCAACCATTTTTGCCCGTCTCGCTGACGTAATCTTAGATCGATGTCATAAGCAAAAGTGGCAGGTGCCGATTTCTTTAAGTAATGGGCCAGTAGGTTGCCATTATTTTCGGTAACCATAGGATAATCGGCCCAGTTCACGAACCAATTGCTTCCGGATACCACTTCGGAGGGTTGACTCCATTGTCCATTATCAAAGAAGGAAAATTTAAGTTTGCTGGTAGAATCGTTAATGGTTTCCACCCAAGAAAGCAAAGTTCTTTCCTTGCCGGTAAATAAGTGGGGCAATGCGGTGTTTTTTCCACCAGGAAAAGGAATCTCCGTTAGGATGTCATCTGTCGGTTTTTTAACTTCTTTTCTCTCTTCATTCTTGCAGGAAAGAAAAATTAATAATAGAAATGAAAGCAATAAAAGTAGCCGCTTTCTCATGTTCGTAAAAGTAACTCTTTCGTAAACGGAAAACTAGTTACCATCCGCCAGAAGCACCACCTCCGCCGAAGCCTCCTCCACCGAATCCGCCGCTAAATCCACCTCCGAAACTACCACCGGAACCTCCGCCAAACCCGCCAGAACCTGAACTTCTGCCCATGTTACTTAGGATAATCATATCCCAAATATCGAGTCCACCAGAACGTTTTCCACCGTTTCGGCCACCACCACGCTTATTTCGGTTGGAGAGAATGACCAAAATGATAAAAAATATGATAAAAGGAAGCAGGGCTTCAAAAGGAAAGCCTCTTTGGTTATCAAAGCTTCGGTCTTCCTTAAATTCACCGGTCAGCACTTGAAAAATAGCATCGGCACCTTTATCCAATCCACCATAGAAATCGGCATTTTTGAATTGGGGTACGATTACATTTTCGATGATACGTCTAGACATCGCATCGGTAAGGCTACCTTCTACTCCATACCCCGTATTGATGGCAATTCGCCTATCGTCTTTGGCCAATAAAATAAGTACACCATTGTCTTTTCCGGCTTGGCCAATACCCCATTCATGGCCCCATTGGGCACCCAGATAATTAATGTTTTCGCCTTTAGTACTGCTAATAATCGCTACTACAATCTGAGTTGAGGTACTATCTGAATACCGAATCAGTTTTTGTTCCAATGCCTTTTGCTGCCCTTGCTGCAACAAGTCTATATAATCGTAAACGCTGGTTTCCTTCGCAGGTTTTTCAGGAATTTCAAATTGCGCCTGAACCCACGAAAAGCAACACAGGAAGAGTAGAAAAAAGCTAGCCTTTTGAAATCTCATCACTAAGTTCGTTTTTATCATCCTGTTGCCAAGGAAAATGTACTTTCAGTTCGTGGCCGGCTTTTAATATACCTTCTACAAGGCCTTGTTTAAACTCCCTCTTTTTAAAGTGTGATTGAATGGTGTCTTTGGTACTGTCCCAAAAACCTTTAGGTACCACCTTGTCGATACCTTTATCCCCACAAATAGCGAATTTTCGATCATTCACGGCCACGTAAATGAGCACACCATTATGGTCTTGGGTATTGTCCATTTTTAATTGGTGAAATAACTCCTTGGCGCGCTCCATGGTTTCCTGTCGGGTGTGGGCTTCCAAATGCACCCTAATCTCGCCAGAAGTTCTGTTTTCTGCCTCGATAATGGCCTGCACCACCTCTTTTTCCTCTTCTGCCGTTAGAAAATCCTCTACTCGCGACATAGGCTAGTTAAACTCAAAGTTCACATCCGGTGCTTGCTCCGCACCTGCTTCTGCCTTAAAGTAAGCTAACTCATCAAAGTTGAAAATTCCGGCCAGTATTGAATTCGGGAATTTCTTGATATGAAGATTGTAGGGCTCTACGGTTGCATTGAAACGGTCGCGTGCCACATTAATTCGGTTCTCCGTTCCTTCTAACTGCGATTGCAACTCCAAAAAGTTTTGGTTCGCTTTTAAATCTGGGTACCGCTCCACGGTGACCAAAAGTTTGTTTAAAGCTCCACTTAGTCCGCTTTGCGCCTGATTGAACTGCGCTAATTGCTCAGGTGTAATGTTGGTAGGGTCAATATTGATGGAAGTGGCCTTGGCGCGGGCCTCAATGACCTCGGTCAAGGTGCTTCGCTCAAAATCTGCCGCTCCTTGAACGGTTTTTACCAAATTGCCAATAAGGTCGTTTCTGCGTTGGTAGGCACTTTCCACATTGGCCCAAGTTTTAGTTGAAGTTTCTTTAAGGGCTATGGCGGTGTTGTTAAAACCTACGGCCCACTGGTAAATACCAAATGCAATAACACCCAATACAATGAGGGCGATCAATCCTTTTTTCATGTTGCTAGTGTTTTAGAAAATTATAGTGAATAGTTAAGGTTTCGCAATGCGGATACTTTTTCTTTCAACCATAGGACGCCAAAAGAAAGATAAAGTTACAATTGCTCTTTTATTTTAACGAGCTCTGCCTTTATACGTTCCAATTTGTCTATGATTTCAAAATTGTCGAGGGTTTTTTGACGGTTCTCTTTCAAGTGTGTCTTGGCACCTTCCAAGGTGAACCCGCGCTCTTTTACCAAATGGTATATCAGCTTAAGATTGTCAATATCCTGAGGTGTAAACTTGCGATTGCCCTTGGCATTTTTTTTAGGCTTAATGGCGTCGAATTCTTTCTCCCAAAAACGGATCAAAGAAGTATTTACCCCAAAGGCCTTGGCCACTTCGCCAATTCCATAGTATCTTTTTTCAGGTAGTTCTATCTGCATTAATCGAGAGATTGATTTTCTTGTGCGGCGTATTTGAGCATGTTCTCAAATTCTTCTGCCGTTAAACTTCCGTAATAGAAATTAATGGGGTTGATGCGTTCTTCGTCCTTCCAAACTTCATAGTGCAAGTGAGGTGCTTCTGAACGGCCCGTATTGCCAACAAAGCCAATCAGGTCTCCACGTTTCACTTTTTGGCCCTTCCTCACATTGTACTTGCTTAAGTGACCGTACAGCGTTTTGTAGCCGTAACCGTGATCAATACGAATGTGCTTACCGTAACCGGAAGAACCATTATCTGCCCTAATCACTTTACCGTCTCCCGGAGCGTAAATAGGGGTGCCCTTGGGTGCGGAAAAATCCATGCCACGGTGCATTTTTCGCGCCTTCGTAAAAGGATCTGAACGCCACCCGAAACCGGAAGCCATTCTTTTTAAGTCCTCATTTTTTACCGGTTGTATGGCAGGTATGGCCATTAAAAGTTTTTCCTTTTCTTCGGCCAGTTTGGTAATCTCATCCAACGATTTGGACTGTATGGCCATTTGTTTTTTGATGATATCCAATCGCTTGGTTGTGGCAGTGATCATTTCTGAGTTGTTGAAGCCTTCCAAAGACTTATAGCGGTTCACCCCACCAAAACCGGCACGCCTTTGTTCCTCAGGAATAGGGTTGGCCTCGAAGTACAGACGGTAAATATTGTTGTCTCGATCTTCGATATTGGCCAGAACCTCTTCTATTTGCCCCATTTTACGATTCAGTAGTTCAAACTGTAACTCGTAATTCTTTACCTCACGCTGCAGGGATAGTTCCCTAGGAGTGTTGATGAGGTTGGTATTCATTAGAAGCACAAGGGAGAGCAATCCAAAGAGAAACGAACCCAATATAAATAAAGCGATGTTACGGTAGCGCCTTGATTTTTTGGGCTCTATTTTCCGGTACGAAAGCGTATCGGGATCGTAATAATACTTTACTTTAGACATGTATCTATTTTATCCTATTTTTGTGGCGTTTTGGCGTAACAAACAAATATAAAAATTGTTTTGTTTATAACGTTAAAATTACAAAAACCTTATAAATTCTTATGACTTCAAAAGAGACCCGAAAAAGATTTCTTCATTTTTTCGTTGATAAAGGACATAAAATCGTGCCTTCAGCGCCCATGGTAATCAAAGATGACCCAACGTTGATGTTTACCAATGCGGGCATGAATCAATTTAAGGAATTTTTTCTAGGGAATAGCATTGCCAAAAATACCCGTGTAGTCGATACCCAAAAATGTCTGCGTGTAAGTGGTAAACACAATGATTTGGAGGAAGTAGGGAAGGATACCTACCACCATACCATGTTCGAAATGCTGGGCAACTGGAGTTTTGGTGATTACTTTAAGCCTGAAGCCATCAAATGGTCTTGGGAACTGCTTACCGAAGTTTTTAAAATTGATAAGGATAGCCTCTATGTTTCGGTTTTTGAGGGAAGTGATGATGACGGACTTTCCCTAGATCAAGAAGCGTTTGATCTTTGGAAGACCATTGTGCCCGAAGATCGCATTATCATGGGTAATAAGAAGGATAACTTTTGGGAAATGGGCGATCAAGGGCCGTGCGGACCTTGTTCCGAAATTCACGTAGATATCCGCTCAGCGGAAGAAAAGGCGAAAATTTCAGGAGCATCCTTAGTAAATGCAGACCATCCTCAAGTGGTGGAAATCTGGAATTTGGTATTTATGCAGTATAACCGCAAAGCGGACGGCTCCCTAGAATCCCTACCTGCCAAACACGTAGATACAGGGATGGGTTTTGAACGTCTATGCATGGTCTTGCAAGGAGTTCAATCGAACTACGATACCGATGTTTTCAAACCGATTATTCGGGAAATAGAAACTATTACCAATCATAAATACGGAAAGAACGAAAAAACCGATATTGCCATAAGGGTGATTGCCGATCATATTCGTGCGGTTTCCTTTTCCATAGCAGACGGGCAATTGCCCAGTAACACAGGTGCTGGCTATGTCATTAGAAGAATTTTGAGGAGGGCCATTCGGTACGGATTCACCTTTTTAGACACCAAAGGTCCGTTTATGTACCGTTTGGTGAATGTACTTACCGATTCCATGGGAGAAGCCTTTCCGGAGTTGAAAGAACAAAAACAACTGATTGAGAACGTCATTAAGGAAGAAGAACATTCCTTTTTAAATACCTTGGAACAAGGTCTAGTGCTTTTAGATCAAGTAATCGCCAATTCTCAGGGTAAGGAAGTAGATGGGCGCAAGGCTTTTGAGCTCTATGATACGTACGGATTCCCCATAGATTTAACAGCTCTAATTTTATCCGAAAAAGGATATTCCTTAGATGAGGCTGGGTTCAATGAGGCCATGCAAGAACAGAAAAACAGGTCAAAATCGGCCTCTGAAGTTGCGAAGGAAGATTGGGTGGTTTTGTCCAATGACGTGGAACAGGAATTTGTGGGCTATGATACGCTCGAAGCCGATGTGCGCTTGGTGAAGTATCGTAAGGTGACTTCCAAAAAACAGGGCGAACAGTTTCAATTGGTTTTCAATCTTACCCCATTTTATGCCGAAGGAGGCGGTCAAGTAGGGGATAAGGGCTATTTGGAAGAATCTAATGGGGATGTAGTTTACATCATTGATACTAAAAAAGAAAACAATGAAATTGTACATTTTAGTAAAAGCCTTCCCAAAAATTTAAATGAAAGGTTAAAGGCCGTAGTAGATAAAAAACAGCGACAAAGAACCGAAGCTAATCACACGGCGACCCACTTGTTGCATCAGGCACTACGCGAAATTTTAGGTACCCATGTAGAACAAAAAGGCTCTGCGGTACATTCTAAATATTTGCGATTTGATTTCTCCCATTTTTCCAAATTAACGTCGGATGAGCTGAGGGAAGTCGAAAACTTTGTGAATGCCCGTATAGATGGTCAATTGCCTTTTGAAGAACGTCGCAATGTACCCATGAAAGAAGCAATGGAGTCAGGTGCCATGGCCCTCTTCGGAGAAAAATATGGTGATACGGTGCGTACGGTCAAGTTTGGTCAATCCATTGAATTATGTGGGGGAACTCACGTTAAAAACACGGCGGATATCTGGCATTTTAAAATCAGGTCAGAAGGTGCGGTGGCAGCAGGTATTCGAAGAATAGAAGCCATAACTTCCGATGCGGTCAAAGATTTTTACACCGAAAACCATCAGGTGCTTACCGAAATAAAAGATTTGTTGAACAATGCCCAAGATCCTGTAAAATCGGTTGCTTCTTTACAAGAGGAGAACTCCAGATTAAAAAAGGAAGTGGAGCAGTTGTTGAAGGACAAAGCCAAAAACCTGAAGGGCGAGTTGAAAGACGAGTTACAAGAAGTAAACGGAGTACAATTCCTGGCCAAAAAAGTAGACTTGGATGCTGCGGGTATTAAAGATCTGTCTTTTGAATTGGGAAGCAATATGGAGAACCTTTTCCTTTTGTTCGGTACTGAGCAAAATGGCAAGGCCTTATTGTCGTGCTACATTTCCAAAAACTTGGTAGCCGAAAAAGAACTGAATGCCGGGGCCATTGTTCGTGAATTGGGCAAATTCATTCAAGGTGGTGGAGGTGGTCAGCCTTTCTTTGCCACCGCGGGAGGTAAGAATCCGGCAGGGATAGAAGAGGCACTTAGCCAGGCCAAGACGTATATTTCCTAGAGACTTAAAAACATTACATATGACGAAAAAATTGATTTTGCTTCTTTTGGTTTTTTCGTCTTGTGTGGACAAAAAATATAATGGTTTTTCTTCACATGGGAATCAATCTAGGGCGAAGGATGAAATCTCCATTGAGGAAAAGAAGAGGATAGATAGTCTTTGGAAACGGGCGAACCGCGTTTCATTGTACTCACAAAAAAGACAATTGATTTTAGATTCCATTTTGGATATAAAACCAGATTCCGCCTATTTCTGGCATCAGAAGGCAATGCCCCTATACAAAGCTCGAAAATATTCATTAGGAAAACCCTATTTGGCAAAAGCTGTAAAATATGATTCTCTGCGTTGGCTTCCATATAGTGCATTTATGAAATGTCTGTTTTCTAAGGAATATAAAGAATCAATAGCCGAATTTTTGGAGGTAAAAAGAAAATATGGAGATAGCTACGTAATAGACCATACCTACAATTTTTATTTAGGATTGGATTACTTGCAATTGAATGAATTTGAAAAAGCTAAGGAGTTTCTGGAAAAAAGTAAGGAGCAACAATTCAAAGATTTTCCTAATGACCCGCCCCATGAAGCATGTCACTATATGGATTGGTTTTATTTAGGCGTCGTTTTTATGGAAATGGAGAATTTTGAGAAGGCCATCGAAAGCTTTGACAAAGCCCTAATGGTTTATGAAAAATTTGCTGATGCTCTGTATTATAAAGCTTCTTGCCATTATGCTTTGAGCGATTCGGAAAAAGCCAAGGCTTTTTTAAACCAGGCCAAGAAAGAATCGGACAATACCATCAATGAAGATCAGGTGGTCTACGAAGTTTACCCTTACCAGGTTTTTCATAAGTTAAGTCCGTTATCTAATTTGTATAAAGAGGAATAAATGAAACTCCAAACCCAAATTCCATTAAAAAAAGCAGATGTTCCCATTGACTATTACAGTCAAACACTACTGTTGGGAAGCTGTTTTTCAGAGAATATGGGAGAAAAGATGGCTTACCATCAATTTCAGCATTTGAGAAATCCCTTAGGCATTCTTTTTCACCCGCTGGCGATTGAAAATTTACTTAATAGGGCAAAAAATCTAGTTTCTTTTTCACCAGACGAACTCTTTGAACATAATGGGTTGTGGCACTCGTATGAGGCGCATTCTTCCCTTGATTCGGAGAAAAAAGAGAAGGTTTTAGGTCGACTCAATACTGCCGTTAAGGAAACCAATGATTTTCTAAAAACCGCAAGCCATGTAATTCTAACCTTGGGAACGGCTTGGGTGTATCGTCATAAAGATTCGGGGAAAGTGGTGGCCAATTGTCATAAAGTTCCTCAACGAGCATTTGATAAGGAGTTACTTTCAGTTGCTGAAATAGTTCAGAGTCTTGAAAATTGTATCCGATTGGTCCAGGAAGCTAACCCAGCTGTAGAAGTAATACTGACCGTTTCCCCTGTACGTCATTTAAAAGATGGTTTTGTGGAAAATCAGCGAAGCAAATCTCATTTAATTGCGGCCGTTCATGAAGTGATTTCAAAAAAAGCAGAAGAGAATTGCGGCGTTTCTTATTTTTCCAGTTATGAAATTCAGATGGATGAGCTACGGGATTATCGTTTTTATAAAGAGGATATGGTGCACCCAAACGCCATGGCAGTTTCCTATATCTGGGATAAATTTAAGGAAGTATGGATGGCAGAAGAGGTATATAAAACCATGGAGGAGGTTGCTCAAATTCAAAGAGGTTTGGCCCACAAACCTTTTCAACCTTTATCTGCAGAACATCTGAAGTTTAAAGAGAAACTACAAGAAAAAATAACCAAGCTAAAGGAAGGATTCCCCTTTATGGATTTTGCCTGATTTCTACCTCTTATATCCGGTTTTGGTACGCATATTGTTTTCTAAAAACGGAATCTATTGTAACTTCAATTTATGAAAAAGATACTTTTAGGAGCTCTTTTGGCCTTGGCCTGTGTTTTCGTTTTTAGGACTTGTACCGATGATAAGAACGAGAAAACCATTCTTCAAGAAAACTCCATGCTTATTCAGCAACAAATTGAAAATGTTTCCAAGTTAATCGTTACCGAAGGCCATTTTGCCGAAGTGTACAATTACAAGGATTCTAAAATGTTGTTTGGGCCTCTAATTTCAGCCGAAAAAAAAGCTTTGGTAGTGGTAAATGCCGATGTGACGGTGGCTTATGACCTAAGCAAAATTGAGTTTGAAGTAGACGAGGCTTCTAAAACCTTGTTCATCAAAACTATCCCGGAACCGGAAGTGAAAATCAATCCGGATTTTGAATACTACGATGTAACATCGGACTATCTCAATATGTTCGATGCTTCTGATTATAACAAAATCAGGAATAATGTAAGGGCCTCCCTACTGAATAAAATTGAGCAATCGTCATTAAATAAAAATGCTCAAAACCGTTTGTTGAGCGAGCTTCAAAAGTTTTACATCCTAACCAATTCAATGGATTGGAAACTGGTTTATAAAAACGAACCAGTGAACGAAAACCTACCGGAACTTATTTTTAAGGATTGATTTTTAAGGCAAAAATGTCTTTGCCCAAGTCATGTATTGTTCCCAATCATAATCCGTAACATCATGTTTTCCGGTTCGGATATGGTAGGCAACGGTATGTTGAACGGGCTGGTCTACAGCAGGTAATTCCGCTGTATCGATTCCGCTTTTTCCATATAATTTATATACGCTTGAGGCGTAGTGGGCAGAAAGAAATTCCCCTCTGGGATCGGCCCAAGTATCTTCTGCTGCACTGGCAACATAAAGCGGTCTGGGAGCAATCAAGGCCAATAGTTGATGCTGGTCTACCGGAAGGGTTCGTTCGTTGTTGTTGTATTTTTTGAAACTATCTGCAAACCAATGTGGGAAAGAAGTATTGATTCTTTCCACGGTTTCCCCAAATTTACGTTTGCTGAGCGCAGCCCCGCCACAACCGGAATTGTTACTAATAACACCTGCAAAGCGCTTGTCGGTTGCACCTGCCCAAAGGGCAGCCTTTCCTAGGCGGGAATGCCCAAATACGATTACATTGGAAATATTGGCATCATTTTCCAAGTAATCCATTGCCTTGCTTAAGCCAAAGGCCCAAGCAGAAATACTGCCCCATTCATTGGTTTTGGGTTGGGATTGTTCTTCGCGGTAGAATAATGGATGCACACCGTCATTAAAGTCATTTTTGTCCGGGTCCACTTCCCCATAATAGATAGTGGCCAATCCAAAACCATTATCAAGCATTTTTTCAATGGCCCATCGATGCGTACGGACACCCCTTGTTCTTTCCGAAGCTTTATGGTTCGTTATACCGAAGGCTTCATTATTTGCTACCCAGGCCTTGGTGATGGGTACTTCCGGATCATTGGTGACGGTATGGTTGCCGTAAAAGTTATATCCCAAGAAAACAGGCGCTGTTGGATTCTTTTTAGGGAGGTATATCAAAATGTTGTAAGTAACGCTCTTTTTGTTTTTCTTCAAAGTAATTGCTACCTGCTTTCTGCGAGCTTTGCCGTTATAGGCCTTATTATTTTCTTCAATGAGCTTATAGCTGTATTCATCCAATCTTCCAGGAACCTTGCCATACACCTGTTTTTCAAAAAACTGCAGTATTTCATAGCGTCTATTTTCCTCCCATTCTTTTTCAGTGGTAATCGGGTTTCCGCTAAAAGAAGTCATTAAATCCGGTAAGGTAAATTTAGGAACCTTGGTCTCATCGTAATTAGCATCTCCTTGCGCAAAGCCCATACAACTTATAATTATTAAAACGAGGCTGATTTGAATTTTCATTGGTCTATTGGGTAGGGTTGGTTTTTTAATTTATGAGCTGGTTGTTTTCTGAAAACTTTTGTCAACCAAATCGAGACCATCGTCAATTAAATGGCCCACTGTGGGTTTTTCAAGTTTTACGTTCTCTAGGTGTGCTTTTATTTCTTCAGCAAAATCTGTGTCGCCATTGGAAGTCGCCAATTCGTATAGCTCGACCGATAAAAGCCAATCGGTAGGGAAGTTTTCCTTGACTTCCTCAAAGACTTTGTGTCTAGAGATGGTTTTGTTTTTACCTTCCCTAAAATGTCTTACTTGTTCATAAAAGGATTCTAACTGCGTTTGCTTGTGATCTTCTTTGTTTTTAGGCGGAGTGGCCGATAATTCATGACTGCTGAGGTCAAAACTTTGCAAATCGGCTATACCATGAAAGGCAGAAACGACTTCTTGGCCCACGGCCATGCTATAAAGTTCATCTTGCGATTCAAAAAGTGTTCTGTCTTCGTGTTTTACGATACAGTTTTTAAAGGTCACTAAGATAATTTCACCCTGAAGGTTTCTTGTACCAGTGATAATTTCACCTGAAATAGTGATATGACCTTCAAACTCTAAACTAACTGTTTGCCCTTCAAAAATGTTATAGGCTTTCAGGTCTCTTGGGCTCATGTCCTCAATGGCAATATTGATGCCTTTTAACTTTCCTAAGGGCGAGCCGAAGCCATTGTAATGCCTTTTGGTACTGTGACCTACCAATTCTTTCTCGCGGAAGGATAAGGCTGTTTTTCCTTTGGTCTGAAAGTAAACCGGTTTCCCATTGTGCTCAATAACACTTTCGAAATTTCCGGATATCTGAAGTCCTGTGCTCAGTTCAATCGTACCCAATTCTTTGGAGTCGATCAATTTTTTAATTCCCAATAACCCTCCCGTTCTTAAGGCCATGGTATTGGCAAAATCCTCTAAAACCTGACTTAAAAAAGCGAAATTGGGGGTGACAAATAGTTGGGGTTGGGGTTGGGTGATATCAAAGGAGGTATACGCCGCCTCAATGGAGTAGGGTACTTTCTTAACTTTATCCGTCATACACCAGGCACTTTCCCCAATGGAAGAAAGTAGTCCCGCGCCATAGATTTGAGGTCGTTCCACTTCTCCAATGAGACCATATTCTACCGTCCACCAATGCAGATTTCGAATAAGGGCCATTTCACTTGGTTCGCCCATATTCTGCTGTAGCTTATCAATTTTTTGTTCGGCGTCCTTAATTTCTTTTTGCTGAGTATCGGCAGCTTCCTTTATGATGGATAGATGCCTAACGGCCTCGTAGAGTTCATAATCCTTGGCATTTGAAATGGCCTTACAACCTATTTCCCCAAAGCGTCTGAGATATTCGGAATATTCGGGATTAGCGATAATAGGTGCATGTCCCGCACCTTCATGAATAATATCCGGTGCAGGGGTGTATTCTATATGTTCAAGCTGGCGAATGTCTGAAGCAATCACAAGCACATTGTACGCCTGAAATTCCATAAAAGCAGCCGGAGGAATAAAACCATCTACAGCCACCGCCGCCCAACCAATTTCCTTCAAAATTCGGTTCATACCGTACATATTTGGAATATGGTCAATGGAAATACCTGTCTTTTTCAATCCCTCTAAATAACTGCTGTGCGCAACTTTACTAAGATAATCGACATTTTTGCGCATTACATAACGCCATACTGCCTGATTAATGGCCGTATAGTCGCTATAATTCTGAGGTTTGATATACTGCCTCAAATGTTTGGGCAGCTTGTCTAAAACAGGATTGCTTTCATAGGTCATATGAACGGTCTTTACACAAATTTACAAAATGCGGATTTACTTATTTATTGAATTTTTTTCACACAAAAATGCCCTTCAAGTGAAGGGCATTTTTAAAATACGTAACTCTAATTATCTTGCGGCCACTGTGTTTGGTGGATATTGCATCAAGATTTCAGATACAAATTCTCTAATACGTTCTTCTTTCTTCTCAATATTGGCAATGTTACCTAGATTGCCAACACCTTTTCCTTGCCAAACCAGTTCTTTACTATTCGCATCTATAAGGTCAATATACAAAGAGCCTTCCGTGCGGGTGCTAACATTGTTGCCTCCCCAGCCAGGTCCCCATCCGGCACCCCAGTAATAAGGGCTCCATCCCCAACCGAAGCCTCCGCCCCAGTAATTGTTATAAATATCAACCTGTTCTTTTTCCTTTGTAAAAATACTCACCAGGATATCGGGGTTTTCAGACTTTACAAATCCTCTTTTGGACATTTCAGATTCTATAGCTCTTAAAATTCTCTTCTTGTCCAAATCTGAAATTTGTGCCTTGTCTATCCCTGTTTTATAAAACGCATAGGACTTATAGGTATTAAAATCTGCTTCCCTATCATAATCAGATAATACTTGCACTGAAGAACAAGAACTTAGAAACAGCAAAACCAATAAGGGAGCAACTAAAAATTTAATCTTTTTCATAACATTAATTGTTTGGAGTTAAGGAACAATTTTCTTTTAAAACAGGCTCAAAAATCATGCCGAAAGAAATAAAAGTCAACCGCCTTTTGTAATATCAAAACCATAAGGGCAGTGTCTACAACCACTTTCGCAGCAATACCCCCGTTTTAGATGATATTTTTCGGTAAATACCCTATATCCTTCTTTGGAGAAATAGAAATCTCCATCCTCAACCGGAATTATTTTCTTCATTTTAATCAAATAAAGTCGATGAAAGCACTTTTATAAAAAGATTTCTTAACCCTTTAAATAGGAAATGTCCACAATCGTCTTTGCAAATTTAAGTTACTGGATTTTTATGGAAATGCCCCAAAATTAACATCATAGACAGGTAGGTCATCGTTTTTTATGGTGATTTTAACGAATGATTACAATCTTCGACCGTAGTTTTGTGTTTGGTAAAAAACTGAATCTTTTACAATTATAGGTAGGGGAATTCGTTTAAACAGTGATATGATTCTAGTCTTTAGACATTTCTTTTATAAAAATTACGTGGGCCTATCTCTTTGGCCCTTTATTTTTATAAAGCATCATGGTTTAAAGGAAGATATGGTCCTCATTAACCACGAACGCATTCATTTGAGACAGCAGTTGGAATTGTTGGTGGTTTTCTTCTATATTTTTTACATCGCCGAATGGCTCATAAGAACAGTTATGTATTTTGATAGTTATAAAGCCTATCAAAACATAAGTTTTGAGCGAGAGGCGTATGAGAACGAAAAGAATCTAGACTATACGTCAGAACGCAGGGCTTTTAGTTTTATTAAATACCTTTGGGCTTCCTAAACGCCCAAGTGAAAGCCGAAAATCAAGAAATACATTTACCTCCATTAAAAAAGGCAAAGGTATCCCTGTGGATTAAAAGGGAAGACTTACTACATCCACAAATTTCGGGGAACAAATACCGAAAGCTTAAATACAACATTTTAGAAGCCCAGAAGAAAAGGGTTAAGAGACTTTTGACTTTTGGAGGGGCTTTTTCCAATCACATTGCAGCCACGGCTTATGCCGGAAAGTTATATGGTTTAAGTACAGTTGGGGTCATTCGGGGTGAAGAATTGGCCAGTTCATGGAGGGAAAATCCAACATTGATGCAGGCATATGAGAATGGAATGGAATTCAAGTTTGTGAGCAGACAGCAATTCCGTTTAAAAAATGAACCGGAATTTATTGAGAAATTGAAGTCGGAATTCGGTGCGTTTTATTTGCTTCCAGAAGGCGGTACCAACCCCTTGGCGATCAAAGGTTGTGAAGAGATTATTTCCGATGCGGATAGGGATTACGATTATATCTGTGTAGCGGTTGGCACTGGGGGCACTATTTCCGGTATGAGCAACGCGGCATTTTCCCATCAAAAGGTTTTAGGGTTTCCGGCCCTTAAAGGCAATTTTTTACAAGAAGATATTTGTAAATTTGCGCCAAGGGAAAATTGGAAACTTATTGAAAACTACCATTTTGGGGGCTACGCCAAAGTAGATGAAAACTTGGTAAACTTTATAAATGATTTCAAAAAGGAGACTGAAATTCCCCTAGATCCCATTTATACGGGGAAGATGATGTACGGTATTTTAGATATGGTCAATAAAGGGTTTTTTAGGGAAAACTCACGAATACTGGCCGTTCATACCGGCGGACTTCAAGGTATAAAGGGAATGAACGAGAACTTGAAAAAGAAAAACCTTCCATTGCTATGCGTTTAATACGTAGACTGCTGCCATTGGCCTTAATGGCGATTTTTTTTGTTGGATGTAAAACCAAGCGAACCGTTTCACAACGTACCCATCGTGAAAAACCCCGCCCAACGGTTGTAGCGAGTAAGAAGGAAGAAAAAAAGAAGGATGATGGCTTGTATCCCATGCCGGAGGATACCGGGGAGTTTATTCGGTTTGATATCAATTCGCCCCAAGAATATGTGGAAACTTTCGCTGAAATAGCTCAAATGGAAATGAAGGCATATGGTATTCCTGCGAGTATTACGTTGGCCCAAGGGTTATTGGAAAGTGGTATTGGAAAAGGGGAATTGGCCATGAAGACCAATAACCATTTTGGTATCAAGTGCCACACCGGTTGGCAAGGCGATTATGATTTTCATGACGATGACGAAAAAGGAGAATGTTTTCGCAAATACAATCACCCCATGTATTCCTATCGCGACCACAGTATCTTTTTGAAAAACAGGTCTCGTTACGCCTTTTTGTTCGATTATGCCTCTGATGACTATAAAAGATGGGCAAGAGGGCTACGAAAAGCGGGTTATGCAACGGACAGACGCTATCCTGAAAAGCTAATTGCACTTATTGAGCGTCACCAATTGTTCAATTATGACAAGTCCGTCATTGCAGAAGGTTATGGTAAAAAAAGTATAGAACCGGTAATTGCTAAGGCTAAAAATGATTACCATGTGGTACAGCCCGGCGATACTCTGTATTCCCTAAGCAAAAAATACGCCGTTTCTGTGGATGATTTAATGCGTTGGAATTATATGTACAACACGGATCTTGCCGTGGGGCAAAAATTGACCGTTAAGACGGAAACCTACAATAAATAGTAAGATACTTTCTCGTTGAAAAAGTATTTAAAAATCCATTAAAATTTCTCAAACCTTTATGATCTATCAAAGAAGTAGTGCCCTATTCAAAGAAGCCCAAAAAGTAATTCCTGGTGGAGTGAATTCCCCAGTAAGGGCTTTTAAGGCCGTAGGAGGAGACCCTATTTTCGTCAAAGAAGCAAAAGGAGCTTATCTGTTTGATGAAGACGGTAACCAATTGATTGATTTTATTGCTTCTTGGGGACCCTTAATTTTAGGTCATGCCTACGAACCGGTTATCAATGCCGTAGTTGCTAAGGCGAAAAAAGGTACTTCTTTTGGTATGCCTACGGAAATTGAAACCCATTTGGCCAAATTGGCCGTTTCCATGGTTCCTAATATTGATAAAATCCGATTTGTAAATAGTGGTACCGAGGCTTGTATGAGTGCAGTTAGGCTCGCTCGTGGATACACGGGAAAGGATAAAATCATCAAATTTGCCGGATGTTATCATGGACATTCTGATTCGTTTTTAATTCAAGCAGGTAGCGGAGCGGTCACTTTTGGGTCACCTAATAGTCCCGGTGTTACCCAAGGCACGGCCAAAGATACGTTGTTGGCGAATTACAATGATTTGGTAGGGGTTGAAGAATTGGTAAAGGCCAATGAAGGGGAAATTGCGGCTATTATAATTGAACCCGTCGCTGGCAATATGGGGTGTATTGTTCCTACGGATGAATTTATTCAGGGATTGAGGAAGCTGTGTACTGAAAAAGGGATTCTCCTCATTTTTGACGAGGTGATGACCGGTTTCCGTTTAGGAAAGGGTGGGGCTCAAGAGGCCTTGGGAATGGATGCGGATATACTTTGTTTTGGAAAAGTAATTGGTGGAGGTTTGCCGGTGGGCGCCTTTGCCTCTAGGGCCGAAATCATGTCGCACTTGGCTCCTGAAGGTCCGGTGTACCAAGCTGGCACTCTAAGTGGAAATCCTTTGGCCATGGCCGCAGGCTTGGCCATGTTAACGGAGCTTGATAACCATCCTGAAGTATTTGAAAGCTTGGCCAAAAAAACGGAATACCTACATGAAGGTTTTCAAAAGGTTTTGGATAAAAAAGGCATCGCTTACCAGATCAACCGATTCGGGAGTATGATTTCCGTTCATTTTACAGATGAACCTGTGGTTGATTTCAACTCTTCGGCAAAGGGAAACAATGAAACTTTTAAAAAGTTTTTTCACGGAATGCTGGACCAAGGTATTTATTTGCCTCCAAGTGCATTTGAGAGCTACTTTTTAAACGATGCCCTTAGCTATGAGGATTTGGATACCACCATTGCGGCATTAGACTCCTTGGATTTATAATCTAATAAGGCCCGGAAATCTTGAGGTAGTCCATAACTGCTTGATTGCCATTTAAAGCATTGGATGGCATGGGATTGGCTTCGGAAAAGACTTTTAGTTGGTCGGCTTCTAAAACTTTTATAAAGTCTTCTTGGTAGCCATCATCATAGGGCACATTGCCTATACGTAGGTTGAGGTGGTGACCAAAAAAGTTGTAAACGGCGGCCCTTTTGGAATATCCGTAATCGTGTTTTTCAAGGGGAAGATGCACATTTTCGGCTTTGTGTTGGGCATCGTACAAGCTGTAGACCCTCTGAATGTATGGGAATTCCACTCTCGGAGTATTGCGGGTCCAATCCGCTCCATCGGAAACCACTAACAGAGGTCTTGGGGCGCAAAGGGCGGCAATCTCTACATTGCTGGTTTGATGATCTTCACTTTTGTGGATGGGCATGCCACTTTCACAAACGCATCCTCCAAAAAAATGTGCCGAAACCTGTACTACCGGTGCCGATGCCTTGATCCGGTCGTCAATTGCCGTTAGAACAAAAGTTTGGGTTCCTCCTCCGGAACCACCGGTCATCCCAATTCGTTCAGGGTCTACTTCAGGTAAGGACAATAGGTAGTCCAAAATCCGTTGGCTGTTATAGGTCTGTAGCAACAGCGCAATAGGCATTTTGTGCTCTACCTGTATACTTTCCCCATAGCCTACCATATCATAGGCGAAAACAATAGCGCCCATTTTGGCCAAAACCCCCGCTCTTTTTTGCATATAATGCGTAAACCTCTTATTGGCCAGATGACCATGTGGTGAAAGAATGGCGGCATAGGAACTTCGCTCCTCGGTAGGGCGATATAGATTTCCGGTGATGTAAAAACCTGGGAAGCTCTCAATGGCTATATTCTCAATGGTGTAGCCGTCCATTACCTTTTTATCCCTTAAAATGGCATTGAAATCACCCTTTATTTTGGGCATCTTATCCAATTGCATGCCTTCGATTATTCCTTTTTTGATGGTCTGTGCCCTTGCCTCCCAAGATGCTTTGTCATTCCATTTTAAAGCGAATTCCTTCAACATGAGATTGCCCTCATCTTCCGTCCAATAGCGGCCTACACATAGCATATTGTCTTGAGCGATAAGTTGGAAGGGTGCCATAAAAAGGAGGATCAATAAAAGGTATGTCGGTCGGGTCATTTGTGGTAGTTTTATAATTGAGTGTTGCTGATGAAGGCGATGTATTTACCGTCTGGAGACCAGCTAGGAACATTAATGGTTCCTTGGCCTCCGTAGAGATAGGCGATAACTTTTATGGGACCTCCGTTAATAGGCATACTTCTTAAATATACTTGCTTGTAAAAAGGATGGTCACCTGCCGGTACTTCTGGCATGTAGGAAATAAAGACGATACTCTTTCCATTTGGTGAAATATGGGGAAACCAATTTTGATAGGCGTCTTGGGTCAATTGTTCTTGTTTACTGCCATCCGGAAGCATACGCCAAAGCTCCATGGAGCCTGTTCTTGCTGAGTTGAAGTAGATATACTTTCCGTCGGGGCTGTATTCTGACCCGTCGTCCAAGGTAGTTTGTTGGGTAAGTTGAATTTCTTTGCCGCTGCCGTCCGTAGGAATTTTATATATATCGTAAACCCCGTTTCTGCCACCGGTATAGGTAAGCCATTTGCCATCGGGAGACCAACCGTGCAAATAACTGGGGCCAATGGGAGTAATCCTTTTTGGGGTTCCGCCCTCCACAGGAACTGTATAAATAAGGGAGCCGTATTCCTCTTCTCCACTTGCACTGCTAATTCCTAACATTTTACCATCAAAGGAGAGTACATGGTCGTTATTGTTGCTTTGTACAAAATCGGTATTTAGTTTTTCAATCTCGCCGGATTCCAGGTCGTACTTAAAAAGGAGACCTTCGGAATTGTAAATCAACGTTTTACTGTCCGGCGTCCAATTAGGAGCTTGAATGGAATTGGTTACCGAATGTAGAATTTTTCGTTTTCCGGTCTTAACGTTCATAATTTCAAGGTGGCTTCCTAAATAGTCGCGATAAGGAACCAATTCTTTTGGGGCAGGTATGACAATGCGTGTGTTTTCAAATAGTGCCTTTTCCACCACATTTTCTTCATGGGAGCAAACAAAAAGGCCAGTAAGCATTTCTTCCGAGAATTGTAAATGCGGGAGTTCTACCGTCCAAAAAGGGTCGCCCGATTTAGCCACACTCATTAGAAAACTTCCGCTTCGTCTTTCGAGCTGAATTATCTGAGGATGTTTTATAGGAGAAAGTATTTCTTCTACTTGTCCCCCTTTTTCCTTTCGGTACTGCAGCGATGTGAGTCCGTCACCATGAACTGTTGCACAGACCATGGCGGCATCGGTATCTGTGGATTCTCTAACCATCCAGCCCATTTTTCTATGCGGATTTACCCCTTCACCAATAAATTTGGCTCGAGTTCTTAGAATAAAGTTTCCGGAAGTCTTTTTGTAAGCAAATTGAAACTCATCCTTGTCGAACCAAATATTGGCACCTGCACCGGAAATTTCAAATATTTGCTCGTTTCCATCGTACGTTGTGGTTCCTGTTTTATGTACTGCGCCAATATCTTGGGAATTGGTGAAAATACCCATGGTTTTTTGGCCATGAACTCCCGATGAAATAACTACTAGGAGCCATAATACCCAATTTCGTTTCATAGAGTGGAGTTTAGTGGTTTTAGATAATCGATTACATAAAGATAAGATTTTTAATGACTTATGATGTTGTCGTACAATCTTGTCAATTGGAGCAAAAAAATCCGGCTATTGGGTATTAGCCGGATGCAATTAAAAATTATGTATTTAAATTTTAATGAGCGCTTACGGTCTTTGGATAATATTTTTTTCGCAACCAAAAGGCTACTCTTACCAGAAGTATTAGTGCCGGTACTTCTACCAAGGGACCAATGACACCCGCAAATGCTTGCCCAGAATTGAGTCCGAATACAGCAATCGCTACGGCAATCGCCAGTTCAAAATTATTTCCGGCAGCTGTAAAGGCTACAGAAGTTGTTTTATCATATTCTGTTCCCGCGGCTTTTGTAACGAAGAATCCAATAATGAACATCAACGTAAAATAAATAAGTAGTGGTACGGCTATAATCAGGACATCCATCGGAATTTGAACAATCAATTCGCCTTTCAACGAGAACATAATGACAATGGTAAATAATAGTGCTATCAAGGTGAGTGGGGATACCGTTGGGATGAATTTGTTGGTGTACCAATCTTCACCTTTTAATTTTACCAAAACTAGCCTACTTAAAATACCCAAGGCGAATGGCACCCCTAAATAGATAGCTACGCTTTCGGCAATGGTGGCTATGGAAATATCTACAATGGCCCCTTCAAAACCGAAATAGGGAGGCAGCACCGTAATAAAAATGTAGGCATAAAAGCTATAAGCAAAAACTTGAAAAATACTGTTCAAAGCCACTAAGCCCGCCCCATATTCGCTGCTTCCTTCGGCCAAATCGTTCCAAACCAAAACCATAGCAATACAGCGGGCGAGACCAATTAGGATAAGACCTACCATGTATTCAGGATAGTCCGATAGAAAGGTGATGGCCAAAAAGAACATCAAGACAGGGCCAATAATCCAGTTTAACACCAGTGAAATAGAGAGGATTTTTACATTTCTAAACACCTTTGGGAGCAATGCGTAATTCACCTTTGCCAAAGGAGGGTACATCATAAGAATTAGTCCGATAGCTATCGGAATATTCGTGGTACCGCTATTAAATGAATTGACAAAGTTCGGGAAGTTTGGGAAAAAGTAGCCCAAACCAACCCCTATGGCCATGGCGGCAAAAATCCATAGGGTGAGGTTGCGGTCTAAAAAGCCTAGTTTTTTTGCTGCCATTTACTTCTGGATTTGTGATAAGACATAAAACATTTCGGTAGCAATCTGCGTACTCCGCTCTTCGTATTTTTCCGCTTGTTGTGGTGTGCCGTCAAAAGCTTTTGGATCCTCAAAAGTGATAGGAATACGTTTTTCGGCACCGGGTACAAAAGGGCATCCTTCATCGGCCTGTGAACAGGTCATGATGGCGGCAAATTCACTTTTCGGGTTAAAATCACTATCCAGCCTTTTAGAAAAACCAATGACTGGATGCTCATTGTCAGTGAATTTAATGCTGTAAATCGGGTTGTCGCCTTCAGCAATTTTATCAATCTGAAATCCTGTTTTGTGCAAGGTTTCGGCTACCATGGGAAAAAGTGCCGTACTTTCCGTACCACCAGAATAACAGGTAACGTTTTTCAAGGCAAAATAACTTGCCATTGCCTGCATCCAAATTTGTGATAAATGGCTTCTTCTAGAATTGTGCGTACAGATAAAGTTGATTCTAATAGGCTTATCTGAGCTCACTTTTTCTTGAATATAAGCAACAAGAGGTTGAAGGGTTTGCTTTCGCTCTTCACTTACGCTATCAATTTTAAATGATGAAATAGCGTCTGAAATAGTTGGGAATAAAGGCATTTTTTTTAAAATTAGAGGTTAACAACAGCCGCTTCCGGGAGTACACGAATCGCCCGTACTTAAATCTGCGAACTTCAGTTTCGGTTTGCTTTCAGGTACACCACATTGGTCTTTGGCCAGACAGTCGGTTTCTTTACTGACCAAAAGAAAGTTGGTACCGTCAAAATCAAGGGCGAACTTTTCAATGGTTCCACCTTGATATTCCACCTCTATTTCAAGGTCGTCAATGTTGAGTTTTTCTTCGGATAGTTCAATAATATGAACTAATTTTTCTGGGTGCAGCTCGTGGTCATAATCATCGGCATTCCAGAGTTGGAAGTTAACGACTTCCTCATTTCTTACGGTGCCCCCGCAATCGATAAAATGTTTGGTAACCTTGCCAACTTCCGTTACGTGAAAGTGATTGGGGACTAATTCTCCATTAGGTAATTGAAAAGCTATTTTAGAAAGGCCGTTCAAATGGGTTTTGATTTCTGAAAGTTTCATATAATTTGTTTTATTGTAATTTTACGATGAATGAATTTAAATTTTTTTAGCAGCAATCCCCTTGTCCAGAGATATCCTGATCAAGAAAATTTTGCATGGTCTCTTTCATTTTAGACCAATTATCATGGTCAATGCAATAGCAAACACTGGTACCTTCAACATTTCCCTTGATTAGCCCCAAGTTTTTAAGCTCTTTTAAATGTTGTGAAATGGTCGGTTGTGCCAAACCAATTTCCTCTACTAGATCTCCACAGATACAGGTGTTCAATTTAAATAGATACTGTAAAATGGCTACACGGGCAGGATGACCAAATACCTTGGCAAAAAGAGCTATTTGGTTTTGCTCATCGGTAAATATTTCTGTTTTGGCTAATCCCATTCCTTTATTATTACATTGCAATATTACGATTAAATAAATTAGTTTACCAAATTGTACTAGATGTTTTTTAAGAAAATCGACAATTAACTACTTGGTTTCTCCTCTAAAATAAGTTGTAAGAAGTTAAGGTCTAGCCATTTATCAAATTTGTAACCTACCTGTTTAAATATGCCTACTTCCTCAAAGCCAAATTTTTTGTGAAATGCCACACTAGCGGCATTGGAGGCATCTACACCTGCCAGCATGGTACGGTAGCCTTCTTTTTTCGCCAACTCTATCAGATGGGCCATTAAAACTTTTCCCACTCCTTTACCCTGAATATTTTTATGAACATAAATGGAGTGTTCAACACTAAAGCGATAAGCGGCCCAAGGTCTAAAGGTGCCGTAAGAGCCAAAACCTGTTACCTCGTTTTCAATTTCAGCTACGATAATAGGGAAGTTGTTTTCCTGTTTTTCTCGAAACCAATGCAACTGCTGCGCTTCGGTTCTAGGGTCATAATGGTAAAGTGAAGTGGTATAGAGAATTTCGTGATTGATAATCTTCAGAATAGCCGAAAGATCCTTTTCGGTGGCACTTCTTATTAGCATAACAGGAATTTGAGGTTGATGCTACTAAATTATTCAAATTTTACTAGTACCGTATCCGATTGAATGGTATAAACAATTTTATTCTCTTGCGGCTGACCATTGGTGTAATAGCCGTGGTTTAATGTAACTGGTTGACCGTTTTCCCTTTTAAATTCCAAAATGTAATGTCCGTCCGTTTTATTGTTTTCCATAGTAAGATTTCCTGAGAGAGTATT
Source organism: Euzebyella saccharophila (assembly GCF_014855495.1). GTDB lineage: Bacteria > Bacteroidota > Bacteroidia > Flavobacteriales > Flavobacteriaceae > Euzebyella > Euzebyella saccharophila. The sequence goes on from NZ_JACYFJ010000006.1 coordinate 163,163, forward strand.
CCTTTCCTCTAACATTTCAATTACAACTGTATCTACTTTTTCTGACGTATAAAACTTTAAATCTTGAATCGCCTCTGTAGTTTCATTGGTTATTACAAAGTTAATATGGGAATGAGTTATATTTCCACAGGAAATAGCCATAGCAAGCACAGTAATAAGTAGAATGTTTTTCATGTATAGTCAAGCTTTGTCAGGTTTGCAATCAGTTATTTGGGTGATTTGGAAAAACGCATCAAAACTACCTCGTCCATTTTCAATTCCAAATTCCCGGAAGTATCAAAACCATATGCATTTACTTTCTTCATCATGTTTAGAAAAACTTTTTCGCCCTCGCCACAGTACATCATCGTGGTAGGACCAGGTTCTCCAAAGCTTATTTTAAAGGCATCCAAGGAATAATCGGCACGATACCCATTACAACTATTGTTTCCCTGAACAATCTTAGTGGCTCGGTCAAAACTAATTTTTGGTTTTTTATTGGGGTAGAGTCCGTTAAAGGCAATTCTGGGTCCCGTAATATATTGTAGCTCCCATTGGCTTTCAAATAAAGCCGAAGAAGAATTTTTGGAATGCGAGGCACAAGAGATGACGGATATTATAAACCCAAGAACTAAGATTCGAACAAAGGTTCTCATAAATCAATTTAATTTGTCATTAAACATACTAATGTTGGTCAAAAATAAAACCAAAACCTTAGTTTTATTTTTACACAATAAAAAAAACCGCCTTCTTGGCGGTTTTCATTATCTTCTGGAATGACGTTCTTTTCTATCGTCTTTTCGCTTTTTCATTTTTCTACCTTGGTGGTGCCTCATTTTCTCCCATTTTTGAAATTGTTCCTCAGATAATATATCTTTCATTTCTGCCTTATGTGCAATCATTTGGTCCAAACGCTCATTCTGCATGACATATTTCTCTTCCGCCGTAGGCCTTTTTGCTTCATCATTATCTCTGGCCGCTTTTCTCTCCTCCATTTTGGCTTTTCTCATTTCTGCGCGCTCCAGATTCATGGACATGATTTTCTTTTGTTGTTTTTCATCTAAATCCAAGGCCAAAGTCATTTTTTTGGTCTGTAATGTTGCTATTTGCTCAGGTGTTAAGTCCATTTTTCCTTTGCCTTGGTGTCTTTCTCCTTTTTGTGCCATGGCCGTGAATCCAACTAGACACATTAAAATTAAAATTGCTCTTTTCATTAGTTTATTTTTAAATGTTTACACCAATAGGACATTGAATGCGGTATTAGGTTTAATCGCTATATATTATTTATCAATTGTTTAACAAAACTTCATGGTCGTTTTTGACCACAAAAAAAGGGTGTGATTGCTCACACCCTCTATAAGTAGGTTGTTCTGTGTATTTTTAATCTACTGCTTCTGCGGTAGTAATCTGTTCAATATCTGCGGAAGCCATTTGCGTGGCTTCTGGCTGTTCAGTTGTAGTTTCGTTATAATAAACTAAGGATGCAACTATAAATGCGGCTAAGTACAGGGAACTTTTTAATCTTTCAGACATGGGATGTGTTTTTTAATTCTGATACTAAATTAGGCAAAAGGAAGACTCAAAATATCAAGTTGTTGTGTAGGGAGGTATTTGTGTGGTCAAGAATGCCAAAAATGTGGTTAAGATATTTCTTACATCCTTAAAAAATGTATTTCATCGATATTTCGGTAGTTTGGGTAGGGTGTTTTGTGGTGAAAGTTAATAAGAAAGCCATGTGAATAAATATGTTCACATGGCTTTCCTTTAGTTTTAAGGTGAATGCTTAGTTTATCTTGGGTTTAGAATTAAGTCAATTCTCTTTTCAACATCTTGCAAATGGTATTTGCTCATAGCGTCCCGGGTTCTGCTAATGGCACCTTTTATATTTCGCTGAAGATTGCTTAGTTCTGCTCTGGCCACTGACCTAATGTCAGATTGACTAGTGTTTACTACAGTAGATTTTTGATATCCACCAAAATCAGGTTGCTTGTTCTGGTTTTCGGTTGTCATTAAAAATTCCAATCGATCTACGTGCGCTTTCTGCAAGTTTCTCCTGTAGGTGTCAATGGTTTTACCATTACGTAATTCAGACCACACTCCGTCACGTAGGTTTTTCATCATTTCTACCAATGTATATGCCTCGGCACCATTAGCCGTTTCGTTTTCAATAAGGCGTTGTAGTTTTCCTAACGATAGGATATTGTTTAAAGTACGAACTTGCATTTTTCTAACATCCTCTACAAATCCGGAATATTGGACCTTATTAAAAATGTTTTGGTCCAAAAGCCATTCCGGGGTAGCAAAAAGTTGCTCTTGTAGAAAAGACAAACAGTTTTCTTGATGTTCTTTTGAAACTGCTGTGTATACCGGTCCTGCTTGATCGTATGTTTTATGATGCTCATAAACCCCTCCAATATTATTGGAAACATGACCCATATAGCGGTTGAATTGGGCAATTACTTGCTCATATAGTTTTTCAAGGTCTTTATATGTTTTACCATCTTCTTGTGTCCAAGTGATTAAATTGGGAACTATCCGCTTTAAATTTTGAATTCCGTAAGCACTTGCTTTGATGGCATCATCCCCTAAATCTTCTGTTTGGGAACTGGGGTCTACTACATCGCCCACTTGCTGGTGCCCGAATCTATATAGAGGATCACCGGCATGTTCTAGAATCCATTGGTCCAAAACTTTTTCCTCGTCTTCAGCAGAAGTATTTAAAATGGGCTTGTAGCCCCATTTAATGGCGTATTTGTCGTAAATGCCTATATCTGGCATTAAGGCTACGTCTCCATCTTCAGGTTGCGCTATGTAATTGAATCTTGCATAGTCCATGATGGAGGGCGCAGCGCCATATTTCTTAGTGAAGGACACCGAACGCAATGAATCTACGGGATAAGCAACGCTACTCCCCATGTTATGGGGAAGACCCAGAGTATGACCTACTTCATGTGCCGACACAAAACGAATTAACCTACCCATAATTTCATCCTTAAAGGCTATACCTCTAGCTTCGTCATTTATTGCCGCAGTCTGGACAAAAAACCAGTTACGTAATAAGGTCATCACATTATGGTACCAATTGATGTCCGATTCCAATATTTCCCCGCTTCTTGGGTCGCTCACATGAGGTCCGTTGGCATTGGGTATGGGAGAAGCCAAATACCTCACCACGGAATAACGAACATCTTCCGGACTCCATTCCGGGTCTTCTTCCACAGAGGGTGGGTCTTTTGCTATAATAGCGTTTTTAAAACCGGCTTCCTCAAAGGCAACTTGCCAATCTTCAATACCTTGCTTTATAAAGGGCACCCATTTTTTGGGAGTGGCCCTATCAATATAATAGACAATTTGTTTTTTGGGCTCTACCAGTTCGCCTCTTTTGAATTTTTCTAAATCCTCGTCTTTTACTTCTAATCTCCATCGGTCCAAATAAGTAACCGTTTTACTTTCTTGTACATCCAGTCCGTAATCTGTTTGGCCACTGGTGAACCACCCAACGCGCTCATCAAAATACCTTCTTTTCATTGGTTCTCTGGGCAGTAGGATCATAGAATTGTTAATTTCTATGGAAATAGAACCCAAACTGCCGTTGCTAGGAGACTCCTTTGCCAGATAGGTTTTTACGTGCCTTGCCTCAACGTTAAGCGGGTAGCTTTTTAAGCTTTCAATGTAACTTCTGGGTTCATCCAGTCGAGAAACCTTATAATTTTCTCGGTAGCCGTCCGGCATTCCTAAAGCAGGAACATCTTTTTCAAAAAAATCGTTTACCTGAATGACCGTCGCTGGATGTACAGAATCTTTTTTGAATGCCTTAATATCGAAAGCATAAAGAACCGGTTCAAAATTAGAATTTACGACGGCTTCATGAATGGGTAAGGAATCTGCGGCATAAATGTCATGGCTAACCACCCTCAGCAATACTTTTTTGGGTTTCTTTTCCCATCGTAAAACCTGGGTATTTATTTTTCCACCACCAAATCCTATTCCTGTTGCAGTCTTACTAATTCTACTGACCATCAACATTTCCCTATTAAAAAGAGAATCTGGAATCTCGTAAAAATGGTCATCCTTGACCATATGGACATTAAAAAGTCCTTGGTCCGTGGTAGCCTCTTTGGTAATAACCTTATCATAAGGTTTTATCTTTTCATCTTTATCACCTCCTTTTTTATTGGAGTTTTCCGTTTTCTTTTTTTTGAAAATCTGGGCTTCGGCTGTTGTACTATTTGAGAAAAACAACAAAAGGGCCAAAGGCGCAATAATGTATTTAAACATGCGTAAGAAGTTTGGTCTTAGTTTAATAAAATTGATATTTTCAAAGAACTGAAAAATTAATTTAAGTTTTTGTTAACTAAATCATAACCTAATCTATTCAAATCGATTTCCAAAGAAAGTAAGGTACTAATTCAAGTAGGTAATATTGTAACAAAATCACATCTAATAAGTCTCATAGAATAGTAATTATCATTTATTACTATTTAGATTAGTGGGGTATAAAGCCGTTGCATTGCAATGGCTTTATTTTTTTTATGTGAAAATAAATGCCCGAAAAATCGGATGAATGGTCACTAAAGATCATTCCTCTTAGAAATCGCTTGAAAATTTTGAAAAATGGCGGCATAAAAATAACCTTACTTTAGTGCTAAAATGCTAATAACCCAAGCTTTAAAATATAGATTTTATATCCTGAATTCATTTATTTTAACATTTTCATCCTTTGCCACTTTTATTTATCTAAAAGGAAAATAAGAAATGCAATAATGAGATAATAGGGCGTTATATAAACTCATACAACAAACCTACAATGTTATGAAACGCAAGAGTTTGAAAACGAATTTAATAATGGGTCTTTTAGTGGCGAATGCAGCATTTGCCAGTACCCCAATAAGTGAAATAGATGAATTGGTACTCGATTCTGTAGATTATATCGAAGAGGAAACCGATTTTGATTTAGGTTTCGATACTGCCGATTATTTACCTGAAGATTTTGATCCCTATAAAATGTATGTGGATTTGCAGGCTATCGATTTTATCGAGGAAGAGGAAGCCTTTAAAATAAAGACTTCAAAATACCTTCCGGAAGGTTTTGACGCTTTTGCATATCCTAGTCATGTGGCCGATTTCAATTATATCGATGCTTTAGATGAGGTAAAATTAAATTTTGACACCAAAGAAAATCTACCTGAAGGATTTAACCCGTATATAAAGAGATAATTTGTCTCGATATTTGAATAAGCTTAAAACCCCCTGCCTTTAAAAGGCAGGGGGTTTTGTTTTTAGAAGACCATCGGCAATATAAACTGAAACATTACCACCAAAATAGAGATGGCAATTATATTTAATATGACACCCACACGGGCCATTTCACTAACCTTTACGTAGCCGCTTGCAAAGACTATTGCATTGGGCGGGGTGGCCATGGGCAGCATAAAAGCACAACTACTCGCTATGGTCACTGGTATTAAAAGATAAAGAATTGGTAGGTCTAGGCCAATAGCAATACCGGCCACTACGGGAGCCAAAACGGCTATGAGCGCTACATTGCTCATGAGTTCGGTCATAAACAACATGAGTGTGATAAGTAGAACGGCGGTAAAGAAGATGCTGATATGGCTCTCGCCAATGGCACCCGAAACCATATCTACAATACCACTTACCGACATCCCTTTTGCCAAGGCGAGTCCGCCGCCAAAAAGGATTAAAATTCCCCATGCCAATTTTGAGGTGTCCTTCCATTCGATAATAAAATCCCCTTTCTTCAGGTTAAAGGGAATGGCAAACATGGCGATAGCGGCTGCAATACTGATCATAGTGTCGTTCAATTTCAAAACCGGAAATATTCCGTTGATCACGGTCCTAAAAATCCAAAGAAAGACAGTTACGCCAAAAATGGCCAAGACCTGCTTTTCTTTTCCGCTCATAGGACCTAATTTCTCTAGCTCTTGATCAATAACTTCTCTAGAGGCTGAAAATTTTAAATTTTTGTTGGAGTACATCCATTTTACCAATACCAAATAGCTGATCCAAATCATTAATGCTGAAAAGGGAACTCCAATGACCATCCATTTTAGAAAGGATATTTCAATGTTGTACTCGTTTTCCAACAGTCCGATCATTACGGAGTTGGGCGGAGTGCCAATTACGGTGGCAACGCCACCGGCATTGGCCGAAAATGCGATGCCCAACATCACACTCAGTGCAAAATTTCTATCGTCTTTCGTAAACCCGTCGGCATCATTAACTAGCAGTCCAATAACTGACATGGCGATGGGCAGCATCACTACCGTGGTGGCGGTATTACTGATCCACATACTCAAGGATGCCGTGGCTATCATAAAGCCCAATACCACTTTGTTGGGCGTGGTACCCGTAATTCTGATGATGTTGAGTGCAATACGTTTATGAAGATTTACTTTCTCTAGGGCTAACGCCAGTACAAATCCTCCAAAAAACAAAAAGATGATGGGACTCCCATAATTGGCTCCTACGTCCCCGATTTCCATGATTTTAAGGATGGGAAACAGCAGTAGGGGCAATAATGCGGTAACTGAAATGCTTACAGCCTCCGTAATCCACCAAGTGACCATCCAAACGGCAACGGCAATCACGCGGTCACCATTTTCGGAGACCATTTCAAAGGGCAGTGATAAGATGATGAAAAACAATAGGGGGCCGATAAATAAGCCGATTCTTTTACTTAAATCCATAGTTGGCAGTATAAGTCCCCTAAACTAGTTTTTTTCTCTTTCTTATAAAAGCCTGATTTTAATAGATGATAGAATCTGATGGAATAGGCGGTAAATCGTATCCTCCGTAATCCAAGACAATTTGCCCATCTTTTAAAGACTTCGGTCCGTTCTTGTCCACTTTCGTTTCAAATAGATAGACTTTTTCCAAAGTTTTAAAGGAGTTAAAAATATCCGTTGGTTGGTCAAAACTACTGCCGGATAAGTTGATGATATGCAGGTGTTCTAAATTTTTTAAAGCCACTATACCATTGCCTGTTAGTGAAGTATTGTCCAGTTTTAGGGTGGAAAGGTTAGGGAGTTGTACCAACTTTTCAAAGATGGCATCCGTTACTTGTGTTCCTCCTAAATCGAGTTGGGCAATTTGTTGTCTAATCGGGATTAATTTTTCAAAATCTTCATCTTTAAAATCAGGTTTGTTGATGCAGGATACGCTTAAAAAATGGGTAGACTCGCTGATAGGATCCACATAAATTCCGAATTTTTCAATGCTCTGAATACTGTCTTGCGATGCTTCAAGAACTTCCATTTCCGGATGGCCTTTATAGCTTTTACTAGGAAAAAAGGAGGTGAAAAGGTCCTTTTTTAACCCACTTTCTTTTACGGTTCCTTCAAACGGATGCCCAGCATCCATCCAAGCGGCTATCAATTTAATTTCTTCCTTGGTAGGTTGTTTTTTGCCTTCTGGCGGCATATGGTCATCATCTTTCATGGGCAATACCATACGGGCGAACAGTTCGCTCTCTTCGCTATGCGATGCCAAAACATCTCCGCTTTCACCACCTTTTAGAATACCTTCCTTGGAATGTAACAGCAAGCCACCTTTGTCTTTTTTAGGATTGTGGCAGCTAACGCATTTACTGCTTAAAATAGGTTGAATCACTTCCTCGTAAACGAGGGCTTTTTCCCAGTTTTCTTCGGTGAGTGCCAATTCTTTTTCTTCAATCACCTCATAGCCTAACATAGATTTTACCGCGTTAGGCAATGGTTCTACCAGATATTCTTCGCCATGGGTAATGTTACCGCCTTGGTGCCCCGTAAAGGAAATTAAAATAAAGGCCACAACACTTAAGATAGAAATGGGTGCCTCGACCAAAAAATTAGCTCCTTTCTTCGGGACGAGTTTTAGGTGCATGGCGAAACAAAAAATAGCAGTTATAATCCCGGACCATAAATGCCATTTTACGGAGTCATAGGAATATCCTTCGCTTTGGTATTGCAAATAGCCAGAAATACAAGCCATTACTGCCGAAATGCCTGCCCAGAAATAAACGAGAGAAATAATTTTTGACCAATCATTCGCTTTTCGGTCATACCATTGCAGAAGCAGCGCCAAAATAATAAACCCAATGGGTAGGTGTACGATTAAGGGGTGCAAGCGCCCGAGTAATTGTTGCATCATTTCCATAAACAAGCTACTCCAAATCTAAACGTTGTTTTAGGGCTTGCATCATGTACACATTTGCCTCCCATTGGTCCGTAACCGGTAAATGGGAATAGGGCAAAGTGGGCATATAGTTTGGTGGTCCAAATTCGGTTGTTACCGTAAAGGTATCTTGGTTTTTCCATTTACTTCGGATGATTTTCTCCCAAATATCTAGATGCCTATCCACTGCTTTTTTCCATTCCGGGGCTTGTGGGTCACTAACTTGGGGACCTTCTGCATGGCCAACTCTGGCATGAATGTGATGGGTTCTTTTCATCACATCCTCAAGCTCGTCTTCTTGAGCATTTAAGAGGGATTCGTGCACCACCATCCAGTGGCTAATATCAAGATTCAATTTTAGTTCAGGGATGGCTTTTAGGTATTTCTTGGTATCTACCAAATTAAAACTAAATCTACCTCTATGGGTTTCGTGGTATACGGGTATATTATATTTTTTTGCGGCTTCGTTTGCAGCTTCAATAAAAGCCCTGTTCTGTTCAAAAGAATAAAAATCGTTGCCCGTATGGCAATTGATGTAGGCAGGTTTCCAAGCCGCAATTTTTTCAAAGTTTTTAGTGTACGCCGATAAACTTTCTTCAAAGGGAATGGACTTATTGGTTCCGTTTAGAAAACCAACCAACAGGTCATATTTTTCTAAAGCGGCTTTTAACTCTTTTTGCTCTTTTTCGTTGTTGGGAAACCAAGTTTCCAGTCCGTCATAACCAGAGGCTTTTGTTCTTTCGCAAAAGGCATCCCAAGAAACGGAACGCCCCCAGTCCGTTTGAAAAAAACGTACTTTTTTTGTGGACTGTGCCATCCCCAAAAGGGTAAAAAACGACAGTGCAAAAGCTGTCAAAATCTTTTTAAGTATCATGTTTTGGTTGGTTTAGTGAGTAGTCTATGCCAGTATTTCTTTAATAATTTCTCCCTCTACATCGGTCAATCTAAAGGGTCTGCCTTGAAAATCAAAAGTAAATTCTTCATGGTTAAAACCAAGTAAATGTAGAATGGTGGCATGTACATCGTGCACGGAGACCCGGCCTTCTATTCCAGAAAACCCAATGTCATCCGTAGCACCGTGCGAAGCACCTTTTTTAATGCCTCCGCCGGCCATCCACATGGTAAAAGCATCACCGTGGTGGTCTCTACCTTTGTAGGCCATTTCTTTGTTACCTCTGTTCTCCTGCATTGGCGTACGACCAAATTCGCCTCCCCAAACAATAAGGGTGTCTTCTAAAAGGCCTCGTTGCTTTAAATCCATTATTAAAGCCGTCATAGGGCGGTCAATTTCACGACATTTATTGCGTAATCCCAAATCAATAGAACCTTCACGGACGTTACCGTGGGTATCCCATCCCCAATCGAATAATTGTACAAAGCGTACTCCATCTTCAACCAATTTTCTGGCCAGTAAACAGTTATTAGCAAACGATTCTTTTCCGGGCTCCACGCCGTACATTTGTTTAATTTGCTCGGGTTCATTGTTAATGTTCATGACCTCTGGAACCGCAATCTGCATGCGGTAGGCCATTTCATATTGATTAATACGCGCTAAAATTTCCGGATCAGCGTATTTTGCATATTCCTCTTTATTGATTTTATTAATGGCATCAATAGTGCTTTTCTTTAGGTTTCGGGAAATTCCGTCCGGGTCATCAATATAAAGCACTGGGTCGCCTTTAGAGCGACATTGCACGCCTTGATAAACGGAGGGTAGAAAGCCACTTCCCCAAACACTTTTACCCGCATCCGGGGTGTTTCCACCTGAGGTTAACACCACAAAACCCGGCAGATTTTGATTCTCCGAACCCAAACCGTATGTTGCCCAAGCACCAATGCTAGGCCTGCCCAATCTTGGACTACCCGTATGCATGAACAATTGTGCGGGACCGTGATTGAACTGATCTGTATGCACCGCTTTTAAAAATGCTACTTCATCAACTACCTTTTTAAAATGCGGCAGAAAGTTGGACACCCAATTGCCTGATTCGCCTTCTTGTTTAAATTCGGCTTGAGGCCCCATTAGTTTGGGGGTACCCTTGATAAAAGCGAACTTTTTACCTTCCAGTAAGGATTGCGGACAATCTTGCCCATGGTATTTCTGCAGTTGCGGTTTGTAATCGAACATTTCCAGTTGCGAAGGAGCCCCGGCCATGTGCAAGTAGATTACCGATTTTACTTTAGGTCCGTAATGAGGAGCCAAGGTAGCAAGTGGATTCAAATCCCTTTCTGTGAAACTGTTTTGGGCAATTGCTTTTGGTTTTTGCAGCGGATCACAACCCATAAAAATAGAACTCAAGGCCAAACCACCCATGCCTTGGGCGCAACTTTTGATAAAGTGCCTTCTGGTCTTGGCTTGGGTTTCTCTTTCGAGCTTTTCCCGTAATAATCTGTTTACGATATCGGTATGGTGTTTCACTTTTCTAGTTTTAGGCTTTAATTAAAAATTCATCCAAATTCATTATGGCATTGGCCACAACGGTAAGGGCACTCAGTTCTGGGCTTGGCTTTTCCTCAAAATGTAAAAAGAGTTCGTGCGCGGTAGGGTCTTTTTTAAACTCTGTGAGAGAACTTTCATAAAGCTCCACAAGGGCATTTAGTTTTTGAGCTTCTATTTTGGAAAGGGTAGCTTTTTCGTACGCTGTGCCAATACTTTTTTCAATATCGGCAACATTAAAACTATTTTTTGCTAAATGGTAGGAAGCCTCTAAATACACGGGGTCGTTGAGTGTAACCAGTGCTTGTAAAGGTGTATTGGTTACCGTTCTTCTAATGGTACAAACTTCTCGTGAGCCTGCATCAAAGGTGAGAAAAGAAGGGTAGGGGCTTGTTCGTTTTAAATAGGTGTAAACCCCTCTTCTGTAACGGTCTTCGCCTTTGCTTTCTACCCATTTAGCACCATTGTAAACGGTTTGCCAAACGCCATCAGGTTGTGGGGGCATAACCCCTGGACCGTACATTTTATCACTTAAAATTCCGGCTACGGCCAAAGCCTGGTCTCTAATTTGTTCCGCCCCTAAACGAATTCTAGGTCCACGGGAGTACAATTCGTTTTCCGGGTCTATTTGATACATTTCGGGGCTGCTTTCAGAACTTTGGCGGTACGTTCCGGACATGACGATTTCTTTTATAAGTGCTTTAAGGCTCCAGTTCATTTCGTTCATAAACCGGAGGGAGAGCCAATCTAAAAGTTCCGGATGGGAGGGAGGTTCGGATTGCGAACCAATATCTTCTACCGTAGATACAATTCCCCGGCCATAAATTTGATGCCATACGCGGTTCACCAAAGTACGGGCCGTTAGCGGATTTTTTTTGTCTACCATCCATTTAGAAAGCCCCAGTCGATTGTCGGGCCAGTCATTGTTCCAGGCATTTAAGCTTGCTGGCACACCGGGTTCCACGGTATCGGTCTTGGTGAGCCAACTTCCTCGGTCGAACAACTGCGTAGTTCGCTTCATATACTCCGGGTTTTCGGCCATAATGGGAACGGTGAGCGGGTTTGTGTTCAAGAGTTCTAGGAAGTCTGCATTTATGTTGTTCCAACCAGACTCATTTTTTCCCGGTATATCAGGAATAAAACCCACCCAATAGAGGTTTAGGATATTAACTTCTTTGGCTACCGAATTATTTTGCGTTTCAATGTAGATATTCGTTTTTTCGGATATCGGTTTAATAGGAAATCGGGAAGTGGTGTTGTTTTTAGCTTTGTTGATCGAAAACTGACCCAATATAGGTCCGTTGGCATCTCCTTTTCTAATGGTCATTTTAGTACCATTATAATGAGAGCGATAATTTAGATATACAAAACTAGCTTCTTCCGTATAGGCATTTTCGATAATGGTGCTGCCGTCATCCCAATAAACTACCGAGGCATGGTCATCATATACACTGTTTTTGAACTCCTTGAAGAAATGCGATTTGTAAACGGGTTCTGTAAACTGTAAAAAATCCTTTATTTTTTTGACTCTAGATTTATCGCCATAATTAGCAATCCAGTCAACTACCTTATTTACTTTATCTTGCTGTTCCGGTGTGTACATTTTTAGGACAGGAGATTCAGTAGGAACATCCTCGTCCCTGGTATTATTAAAAAATGCCATAAGGTTGAAATACTCTTTATGCACAAAGGGATCGTAGGGGTGGCTGTGGCACTGAACGCACTCCATGGTGGTGCTCTGCCAAACAGAAAAAGTAGTGTTGATACGGTCCATAACCGCGGCTACCCTAAATTCCTCATCATCCGTACCTCCCTCATCATTATTCATGGTGTTTCTATGAAAAGCTGTAGCAATTAGTTGATCAACAGAGGGGTCTGGTAAGAGGTCTCCCGCAAGTTGCTCAATGGTAAATTGATTATAGGGCATATCTTGATTTAAGGCATCAATGACCCAATCACGATACTTCCATATTTCTCTTCCTCGGTCTTTTTCATACCCCTTGGAGTCGGCATATCTGGCCAAATCTAACCACCAAGTCGCCCATTTTTCCCCGTATGCAGAATCGTTCAATAAAGAATCTATTAAGGTTTCGTATGAAATGTTACCGGCTTCAAAATCTTGTAATTCTTTCTCTGACGGAGGTAGGCCGATAATATCAAGAGCCGCCCTTCTGGCAATAACGTTTTTTGGGGCCGGGCCATTGGGAGAAATATCTTTAGTGTTTAGTTTGGCTAAAATGAAATGGTCGATGTCATTTTTGAGAAAATCGGACGCATCCTCGGGAACAAAACTGGCCTCTGCAGTAATAGCAGGCACCGCTACTTTTTCGGGAAGTGAATATGCCCAATGTTCGCCCCATTCAGCACCTTGGTCTATCCATTTGGTCAGCAATTCGATTTCTTCTTCGGGTAATTTTTTTGCTTCATAGGGCATGCGAAGCTCAGGGTCATCAGAATGCAACCTTTTTATAAATTCACTTGCCGACGCATTGCCTTTAATGATGGCCGGTTTTCCAGATTCTGTAGCTGCAAATGCTTCTTCTTCGAATAAGACACTAAATCCTCCACTTTTTTTGACGCCGCCATGGCACGAGATACATCTTTTATTAAGTATGGGTTTTATTTGGGCATTAAAATCTACTTGCTCTTTTGTTTGACAGGATTGGAGAACTATCAACAAAGCAAAGAAAAGTGGGTACGGACCTATTTTGAGAATATTAATCTTCATTCTTGGTTTTGAACTAATGTCCCTTGGTAGGGACAAACGGTGATGGCTTGAAAAATTGGACCTAAAATTAAATGTAAATTTTACAATTATAATGGATAATACTTTTTCAGGTATGGTTATTTCAATTATGCATGTTTCAATTTACAAAAAATATAAAGGATTTTCAGATTTACTGAGGAAAGGATATATTCCGAAACTTAGATAAAATAAGAGAGCGGATTTAGACATCTTCCCGATACTCACTGGGTGATTGCCCTATTGTTTTCTTAAAGATCCGTGAGAAGTAAAAAGGGTCTTGAAAGCCAAGTTTGAAACTGATTTCTTTAATGCTCAAATCACTGTATTTTAAATATTCACAAGCTTTCTGCATTTTTTTTAAGTTAAAGAACTGTATAAGTGAATATCCTGTGTGCTTTTTAAAGAGGTTGAGTACATACGAAGTAGAGTAGTTGAACTTTTGGGCTATGTCCTCCGTTCTTAAGGTACTATCAAGATTTTGGTCCAGATAGGCGATAATGTTTTCGATGAGGTTACTTTTGGAATGTGTATTTAATCCATCCACGGATAAATAAATAAAGGAAGATAGAAAATGCAGCCCCAGTATATTGGCGAACTCTAATTGCTGGGATGCATATTCGTTAGAAAGCATTTGAAAGATACGGTCAAACATGGCAATACGCTCACTATCAAAAGGTATCTTCTGGGCGTATTCATTTACTTCTAAATGTCTTTCGTATAGGCTTGGGCAAAGATGGCCCTTAAAATGCATCCAATAAATACTCCACGGGTCATTTTTAGTAGCCTCGTATTCGTGCTTCGTCGCAATAGGAATTATACAAAAACTATTGGGCTGAAGATGTAAATCTTGATTTTCAAAGGTAACTCTTCCACTGCCCTCTACACAGTAGATGAAAATGTACTCTTTAGACCCTTGGTTACGATGAATAAAATGACCTTCGGCTCTTGGGTAAAAACCGATATCGGTAATAAAAAAAGGCTTGGTAATGGTATTTTTTGAAAGACTTTGCTGAATGGAACTCGGTAAAATAAGAACCCTTTGCCCTAAAAATCAACGCTTGCCTATTTTCTTTTCCATTTACAATAGAGGTGTGATATGAAAAAGTTAAATTCTATATTTTCTAAAGGATACGATTGTTTGATAAATGCCATAGGCAATGAAAATTTTACCAACCATATAAATTAATAACTGAAACCATTTAGAGAATCCATGCTCGAAAGGTGATTTGTATGAAGGAATTAGGTACTTAAGGTATCCTACTACAAATCTATTGATAGAATTTATAGTAAAATCCAAGTCATATAAATAATGTTCGGAATAGAAGTATATTAGATAAAATAGGAGTGCCACCCCTAAGGTGAAAGCAACACTCTTGGTCCAATCAAGTCCATGATTAGATGAAATAGAATTCAGCCATAGAATAAATTTTTCTTTCCATTGATTTGGTTTTAGTTCCCTTCGGTAAGCGTCTAATTCATATGCCTTAAATCTGTTGTAATCTATTCGATTGTCGGTTTTTTGTAGCTGAGCCTTGATTGCTCGAATTGTTTTTCGGCTACAAAGTTTTATTTGTTTGATTTTAATGTTTTGGAAGAACGCTTGACTCTGAAAGATTACTTGGCTAAAACTAACACTCTCGAATGTTGTGTCTTCAAATGAAGATTTTTGCTTGAAGACAGTGTTTTTAATGGTTAGGTCTTTAAAATTTGATTTGTCAAAATAAACGTCGCTATTGAAAGTTATACTGGAGAAATCCGTTTCTGTTTCCAAATTTCGACAGCCAACAAAAAGAGTGAGACCATTAAATATGCTTCCATTAAAAAAAGCATGCTTTCCAAAGTTAGTATTATTAAAATAGACATTTCCGAAAGTATTATCTTGAAAACTATTTTCTCCTAAATTCCCAGATAATTGCATGTTATCAAAACTAGCTTCAGCACCGAAATTATTCAATGAAAAATCTGCATTGTTAAATCGGCTGTTTTTAAAGGAAACAATGATTCTATGGTTTCCTTTTTTTCGAACATCTGTTTCCATTACATTGTCATGAAACTCGAAATTACCATTGACATGTTTAAGGTTATCGAGGTTCACTTGTTGCTTGAAAGTGTTTAATGTAATGCTGATATCTCCATCCAATGAATCTTCCGTTTTTTTGTTTCGATTTTTAAGGAAGAAGTGGTCTATGGTATTGCAAGTAATTGTTAGTTGATGCTTGCTTATTTTGGTGTCAATAAATTTAAGAGAGGAGAGAATGCAACTATTGAATTCAATCTTACATTCAAACCTACAATCAATAAACCTAATACTTAGCCGTGTATTTTTAATGCTCTCAAAAAACAACTCTGCTCCCCTGAATATGCAATTAAGAAACTCGATTTCAATGACCATGCTACCTATGGATTTTGCATTAAAAGTTTCCCCTAGGAAGGAAAATTCTTGATGGCTATACTTGAATGAGCTTTTTCCTGGATGTTTTAAATTTTTTATAATTTCTGAAAAATCCATGCCAAATAAAATAGTAGAGGGGCCATTTGGCCCCTCTGAAGATATGCATTATTCTTAAATTACGAATTTAAAACAACCGTTTTATCAGCACCTTCTACATTGACCTTCAACAATCCATTTTTTGAAAGGCCTTTCATCGATTTATCCCATTTTTTGCCGCTGAGTCCTGCCTTTGATTTCAACTCGTTCAAATCCATCTCTCCGGCCGGTTTTAGCAAATCCAGAATGATTTTTTCCTCAGGGGTAAGTTCTACTTTGTTTTTCTCCGGTTTCATTTGCGGGAAGAATAATACCTCTTGAATGGAAGAATTATTGGTCATCAACATGACCAAGCGGTCGATGCCGATTCCGATACCAGAAGTTGGGGGCATACCATATTCCAAGGCACGTAAAAAGTCTTGGTCAATGAACATAGCCTCATCATCCCCTTTTTCAGAAAGCTTCAATTGGTCTTCAAAACGCTCGCGTTGATCGATGGGGTCGTTCAGCTCAGAATAGGCATTGGCCAATTCCTTTCCGTTGGCCATTAACTCAAAACGCTCTGTGAGTCCGGGTTTGCTTCGGTGTGCCTTTGTAAGCGGACTCATTTCTTTCGGGTAGTCGGTAATAAAGGTAGGTTGTATGTAGTGGTGCTCACATTTTTCGCCAAAAATCTCATCGATCAACTTACCAACGCCCATGGTATCATCTACTTCAATACCTAATTTTTTGGCGGTTTCCCTAAGCTCGTCTTCCTCCATACCAGAAACATCAACTCCGGTATGAATTTTAATGGCCTCTAAAATAGGCACTCTGGGATACGGAGCCTTAAATTCTATTTCGTTTTTGCCAACGGTTACTTTGGTACTTCCGGTTGCTTCCAAGGCCACTTTTTCTAAAAGCTGCTCTGTGGTTTCCATCATCCAGTTGTAGTCTTTATAGGCTACATAGAGTTCCATTACGGTAAACTCAGGATTATGGGTGCGGTCCATACCCTCGTTCCTAAAATCCTTTGCAAATTCATATACCCCATCAAAACCACCTACGATCAATCTTTTTAGATAAAGCTCGTTGGCGATGCGTAAGTATAACGGAATGTTCAGGGCATTGTGGTGCGTTAAAAAAGGTCTTGCCGCAGCACCCCCGGGTATGGGCTGTAAAATAGGGGTTTCTACTTCCAAATATCCTTTTTCATTGTAAAACTGGCGAATGGTGTTCGTAATTTTGGTACGCTTGATAAAGTTTTCCTTTACTTTAGGATTCACTACCAAATCTACATAGCGCTGACGGTACCGCTGCTCGGGGTCATTGAATTCGTCGAACACATTTCCTTCGGCATCCTTTTTAGGTAAGGGCAATGGGCGAAGCGATTTGCTCAGCAAGCTAAAATTCTTCACCATTACTGTTATTTCCCCTACCTGGGTGGTGAAAAGTTCACCTTCCACACCAATGATGTCCCCAATATCCAACAACTTTTTATAGACGTCGTTATAGAGCGTTTTATCATCGCCAGGACAAATTTCATCGCGGTTAAAGTAAACCTGTATTCTACCTTCGCTATCTTGAAGTTCTGCAAAGGAGGCCTTTCCTTGAATTCTGCGCGACATCAATCTTCCGGAAATAATTACTTTTTTTCCTTCGGAATAATCGGCCTTTATACTTTTTGAAGTGGCATTCACCGGATACAATGCTGCCGGATACGGGTCAATACCCATACTTCTCAATTTGGTCAATTTTTCCCTTCTAATCTGTTCTTGTTCCGAAAGTTGCATGTGCATATGAATTAAGCCCGCAAATATAACTGATATGCGTTAATTTTTCAATGAAGAAGTGATAATTGGCAACATCCTTTCCACAAATAGTTTGTAGGCTTTTTTTGAGGGGTGGAGTCCATCTAAGGCAACCAATTCCATATCATCCAAACCCTTTCTGGTAATATCCGTAACTTCAATGAAGGTAACCCCTTCCTTTTCGGCCGTTTCTTTTGCAAAAGAATTGTAGGCGTCTATTTCTTGGCTGATTTTTTGTTGGTCCCACCCGCTACCATAGGGCGTAAAGCCCCAATCGGGAATTGAAATGACAAAGACCCGCTCTGTTTTTTGATTTGCCAATTCCAGGGCCTGTTGCAAAAGTTGGGTAAACTCTTTTTCGTATTTCTTAAGTGGTTCGCCCTGGTATTGATTATTTACGCCAATTAATAAAGTAACCAGATCATAGTTAGGCTCAAGTTGTTCCGTTTTTAGGGACTCTAAAAGGTTATCGGTCCTCCATCCATTTTTTGCAATAATCTTTAGTGATATGGGGCGTTTTAGTTCACCTTCCAATGCGGCACTTAATTGAGAGGGATAATTGTCTTGGTATGCTACACTCGTGCCAATTGTGTAGCTATCGCCCAAAGCTACATAGGTAAGATTACCAGAGGGTGTTGGATCGGTTTCTTCCAAGGCCTTGTTATCATCAACCGGGTCTGGGGACAAGGTCCGTTTACTGCAAGAAAATAAGCTGCAAATAACCAACAAACTGCCCATATATTTTAAAATGGATGTTTTCATACCCTAATTACGTAAATAAGTTGCCTTGGTTTGGTTTGGTATTTGTAACGAAGTTGATAAAAAAGCGTCTTACCAGTAGTATTAGTCATTCATCAATCATTAAATCAATCATCAAAAATGAGTTTTTTTAGAGTTTTATTGGCCATTATTTTTCCACCCTTGTCGGTCATCGGAAAAGGTTGTGGCTCTTTTTTAATTGTACTACTTTTGACCTTCTGTGGCTGGGTGCCCGGTGTTATAGCCGCCTTGGTCATTTTGAATAATCCCAAATAATTCGCTCGTAATGAAGTTATTGAAAATCTCGGTAGTATTCTTGGTCACCTTTTGTTTTATCGCCTGCAATTTTACGGAGGAAATCCATTTTAATAAAAATGGAAGCGGAAAACTAAGCATAAGTATGGATGGGAGCGAAATGATGCAAATGATGCCGGAGTCCGATTCCATACGTACGGAGGAAAAGGTGGATTCTACCATGGTTTTTAAGGATTTGATTCGGGAAAAGAAAGACAGTATCGCCTTATTGTCACCCGAGGAGCAAGCTGCCATCAAAAGGTTGGAACCATTTAGTCTTCACATGCTGATGGACCCCGAAAAAGGGGAAATGAAGTTTAATATGTTTACCGATTTTAAGGATGTAGCTGAAGTAAACGATGCTTTTTCCGCCTTTCAGGAAGCCAGTTCCATAGGGCCCAATAGTAATACGGGCGGTATGCAGGCAGGGCCAACAGGAGAGGGGACCCAAGTAAATTATTCCTTTAAGCGAAATAAGTTTACCCGTAAAATTGAAATTACCGATCGCGAGGCCTTTCAAAAAAGTTTGGACAGTTTGGCCGGTTCAGAAATGTTTTTAGGAAGCTCAACTTATACCTTTAAATATCACTTTCCCAAACGGGTAAAAGCCACCAATGTGGAAGACGCTACTTTTTCCATGGATGGAAAGACCATGATTTATGAGGTGAACTTCTTGGAAATGTCCAAAGACCCAGAAGCATTTTTGATAGAAGTAGAGCTAGAAAAATAGCCGTTACGATTTCGTATCTTTGTACGATGAACAAAACGGTATTTCTAGAAGACTTAGGGCTAAAGGATTATAAGGAAACTTGGGATTACCAAGAGGCTCTTTTTAAGCAGACCGTAGACTTAAAAATCAACAATCGTAGACAGGGCGAAAATACACCCACCCCCAACCATTTTTTGTTCGTAGAGCACCCACATGTATATACGTTGGGAAAGAGTGGCGACCTATCGAATCTTCTGGTCAATGAAGAAGAGTTGGCCGCCAAGAATGCCCAATTCTATAAAATTAATAGGGGGGGTGATATCACGTATCATGGCCCCGGACAAATAGTAGGCTACCCCATTTTAGATTTGGATAATTTCTTTACCGATATTCATAAATACCTCCGTTTATTGGAAGAAATGGTGATTCTCACCTTGGGGGAGTATCGTTTAAAAGCAGAACGCTCCGAAGGAGAAACCGGAGTTTGGCTGGATGTGGGTACTCCGTTTGCTAGAAAAATCTGTGCCATGGGTGTGCGGGCCAGCCGTTGGGTTACTATGCACGGTTTTGCTTTGAACGTAAATGCAGATTTGGGGTATTTTGATTTAATGATTCCCTGTGGAATCAAGGATAAGGCCGTTACGTCTTTAAATGTAGAGTTAGGACAGCAAGAAGTTAATTTGGATGAGGTTAAGGGAAAATTGCTTCAACATTTTGCGGCGCTTTTTGAGGCTGAAATGATAGAAAAACAAAAAACCTCGGTGTAACCGAAGTTTTTTGTTTGATTAGAAAACACTTTAATATTGCATGCCAAAATACTGTATAACTTCTTCGTAGGTCATGTCATAAAAATTGGGTTTGTTTCCTTTTGAAGAGATAAGTATGTTCGGAGGAATGATAAGATAACGAAATCTGTTGCCCCGATCTGGGCTTATGGCGTATTCGCTTAGGGCGTTGGTACTTGTTGATTTTGCATATATGTTGATATCCTTTGAAACCGCGCCACCGGAGCCGTAACCAAAAGTGAATTGGGCACCTCTAAAATTGAGAACAGGTAGTTGGTAAACATTGCCATCGCCAAAACCGGTGAAGTAAACTAAAACGATATGGGTGTTTTTAATCGAAAAAGCGGATTCCATCTGGGAAGGAAAATCGATTCTCATATACTTACTAGTTTCTGAGTCTCCGGTAAAATTGGCAGGTATCCATTCACTGTAGTACACTTCTGCGTTGCCGTCTTCTCCATCTTTCCCATCCTCTCCGTCAAATCCGTCTTGGCCATCTTCCCCAGCGGGTCCTTGTTCTCCTTGAGGCCCCTGCTCACCTTGAATACCTTGAATACCTTGTTCACCCTGCGGTCCTGCGGGTCCAATTGGTCCTACATCACCATCTTTAGAGCAAGATGTATTGATTAGGATGATGCCTAGAACAAGAAAAAGTGAACTTTTAATTATAGCTTTCATAATAAATTTTTTTAGTTTCCCTTTAATGGTTACAGAAAGTAAAGGTTAACATATGTGCATAAAAAACCTCAGTAGCTACTGAGGTTTGAAAACAGGTCTTCTATGAAGGTAAAAATACCTTTCTAGAGGCTGCTATGGGCTAGAAGTAGATTACCTCTGTGGTATGATTACCAGAGTAAACATTTAAAGAGGCTCCTGTGGCATTGGAACTACCTTCGCTACCTCCAAAATCGGTTAAGTAAAAAGTTATCGGAGAAGATACGGAATCTCCATCGGCTATAAAGGTTCCGTTCAGTAAGGTGCCAGTAAGCGGTGATGACGCATTGCCGGTCCAGTAAAGCATATCGGTAAGGCCACTTAAGCTGGTGCGCGCCCAGTTACCTCCTAGATTGGGGTTCATTTGAATGTAGTCTGGGGCAAAATATACCTCAAATCGTTTGAGTCCGCCACTGTCCCCACCTGAAATAAGAAAGGTATATTCCGTGCCTTCCCGTAGGTTTAATTGAAAGCTGTCAAAATCAGTGTCCTGATCAAAAGTTTCGTCAAAGCCGTCTCCGGTTATTTTTATGGAGAAAGTGGGCGGGTCAACATCGGTTTCCGGTATTTCTGTTTCACAGGCCTGTGTTATCATCAATAACGATACGGCCACAATCATTTGAACTGTTTTCATAAGTACTTCTTTTAATTAAACATTATAAATTAATTATCGTAGTCGCTTTTAAAGCCCTTTTAAAAAGACTTTTCCACTTAAATGGAGAGATCAACTTTTATAAGCTTGCCTTCATTACCTCGTTCGCCATAGACCCAGAAATTAGAACCGTCATAGGCCACACCGTATATTCGAACATCAGGTATGGTGTATGAATTGACCACTTTTAAACCATCGCTAACATCACATTTATATAACATGTAACCGGTGCATATATAGAGATGATTGTCTTGATAATCGAGGCCGTATGGTCTTGTGCCATCTAGTTCAATGGTTTGTTCAATGGTATCGGTATTGTAGTTGTAGAGGTATAGGGCATCTTCGTTACCGCTAGCGGCCCAAATTTTCTGAAAATCCACTGAAGCTAATCCATAAAGCCAAGATCCTAGATTTATGGACTCCTTTTCAAAAGAGTTGTCGGATTCTGAATAGATAAAGAACTTAGAACTACCGTTGTCAGTTTGAAAGATGTATTTTGCTGGGTCGTCATATTTTTCGATTTCTACAGCAAAAGCACTCCTTGTGGTAGTTATTGTGCCATCTAAAGCAAAGGTTTCAGGGTTTACGAGGCCTATGTCCTCAGCTTGATATCCATTGCCTATCAAAATTTGACTACCGTTCCAAGCAATATCAACTCTATCGGTCCACGGAGCATCACCTTCTTCGAGAATGGTAAGCTCCTCTACCCATTGGCTGTCATCAATCGTTTCATTTTTACTTAGTGTTACTGAACCATCTGGAAAACTTAATACCAACTCCTCTTCCGTTAAGGTATAATTGGCCAAGGAAGAGCCATAACCAAAATTGATGGTAATTTGACTGTTTTCTTCGTCATGGGTGTAGTTGGCATTGCTCAGGTCTCTAAAGCCCATTTCATTCTCGTTAAGTATGGTTAAGGTGTTGTCTGGGTTAATGATAAAGTAACTGGTGTTTTTATACCCATAATAGTCACTGGAGCTAACGGCCCAAGTACCATCAATTTTAGGCGGTTCTTCTTCAGGTATCTCTTCTTCGGTTGTTTCTTCCGGAGAGGTATTTTCAATTACGGGTTGTGGTGAATCATCATCCTTTTTACAATTCGTGAACATTACAGAAGTAAGAATGACAAAGGCGATTAAAAAGACTGAATTTTTCATAATCTTATTTTTTAGTTATATCACTTAATGGTAGAAAAACACTTAGGTTAACATGGGGGTAAAATAAACCTCGACTTAGGCCGAGGTTTTATTAATCATTGTTTTTGAAATGTTGGAGGGAATTCGCAGGTGTTTTGTAGGTCTAATTGATTATAGGATGCTATCAGTTTATCCCTTCGCTTTTTTGACCTGCTCGATGAGATAAAGAGCGGAATTGAGGTGCCAATTCAACCGGCACCAACAATTAACATGGGGGCACCTATAATACTGGCGGTAAGAGGAGTTTCCTCTTCACCAGTATCCCGATTGGTGACCTTACTGTTTAATATGGATAAAGAACCTGCAAGGGCTGCTGCGCCCACACCGCCAACAACAAATCCTGCTATTTTCTTTCCTTTAGTCTTTTTGTCATACCTCATAATTTTTTTAAAATCTAGGTAAACCTGATTATCATGCCAAGCCGCTATATCATATTGCAAATCTAAGCTGGAGAGTTTTTTTATTTCGTTAGGTTTTAGTTGCTGGGCGTGTAAATAGAAACAGCATATGAATAAAATTGTACTTAGATAAATGTTAGGTTTCATAATAGTTATTTTTATTGAATGTGAATTTTCTATTTATCTCTATTGAGGTGAAAGATTAACTCTTAAAAGTCTAGACTTTTATTCCCTTATGCGTAAACTGACTATTTCGCCTGTAGGTCCACTGTCACCTATTTTATAACCGCCAAAAACCCAAATAGCGTCATTATAGTTAAGTACCCCAAAATTTGTTAAAATATCAGGGTCGGTGCCTAGGTCGGTATACTCATACCACTCGGTGCCATTGGAGGAATAAAAGTGATCTGAGTAACCACCTGTACCTAATATTTGTGCCCCGCCCATAACCCAAATTTTATTATCATAAACTATGGCTCCATGGTGGTGCCTACCTTCAAATAAATCACCTGTTAATGTTAGTTGTGACCAACTATTCCCATCTTGGCTAGTCCATATATCAGCATAATCAATGCCAGCGGCTGTACCTCCAATAACAAAAAGTTGATTTTGAAAGACCAAGGTTTTATGTCCTTCTCTCTCGGGAAAAGGGTTGGAAACTTCTAATGTCCAAGTCGTGCCATCGGTCGAGGACCATACTTGCATTGGCCAAAGTGATACTGTGGAAGAACGTGCTCTCCCAATAAGAAACAATTTGTTGTTAAAAACCGTCAAAGTTGGGTAAAACATATGCCCAAATGGTGCATGCTCTAATTCCCGAATCCAATTTTCACCATCGGTCGAGGACCACACATCGTCATATTCCACCCATGGGTCAACGTCGGTATTGATGCCACCTATGACCCAAATTTTATCGCCAAAAACGGCGGTAGCATGCGCCCGTCTTGCTCCAAATCCATTGTAGGCCACACTTCCCCAATTAACCCCATCGTCACTATTCCATACCGCATCTGTACAGTTTACTATAACCGTTGTGTCCAGCTATGGCCCATACTTTATCGTTAAATTCTACAATGCCATTATCCCAAAAACTCCCCATTTGATCCTCAAATGTCTCCACCGTAATGTCTAGAACAACCGAATCGCCTTCTGTTGCAGCAGGACCTTTCGGTATGCCTTTGTTTTCAGTCTCCACTATAATTGCCTCTTCCTTTTCCACTTCATCCTTATCACAAGAATAGCAAATGCAAAGGAGTATAATACTAATGGCTATCAATTTTAAAGTTTTCATTGTCCTAAGTTTTAATGGTTGTTAATCATTGCCTTTTGCATCTTTTTATGAAGTGCAAGGGAAAAAGAATCTTTTTGCTTTTGGGTAAGATGCCCAGATTGTAGATAATACATTCTTCTTAAACCCTGTTTTTCTTTTTCGGGCAAATCTGAGTTTTCCAACATTTCTAGATAGCCTAGGCGTTGGCCATCTGGTGTTCCTGAAAGGTCTGAACCGAATAGGTCCGTTAAAAAATTGGCCTGCATATCCATTAGATTTTCAGAGTCGTAGCTTTGTTCTCTTTTATTGGCTTTGGTCTCTTGCCCAAAACTGCACAGGCACCAAAAAATAAGTAGAACTGATAGTGTGGTCTTATATGTTTTCATAGTGAGGTATTTTTTATTTTATGCTTTTTTATGTTCTATTCACCCAAGGGTTAACATTGAGAAGAATGTTTTTTAAATAATTGAGGCGTACTCTAAAGTAAGATTTTATGATACAAGGCGAGAACTGCCACTAGGGCAATAATGAGCAGCCACTTAATAATTTCCAATCGTTCATACGTTTCCATCATTTTCAATTTTTAGGGTTCAATCTTTTATGTAGAATGAAGTAGAAGGTTAACATTGGAAGAAAAAACCAGAAAATTTTAGTGTAGTAGGTTTACTACAAAGCCTTATGCAGAGGGCTATTCGGACCAATCGACAGCATGATGGTGCCAAAAAAATATTATTTTAGCTAAATACCCTGTTAACCTTCTCATTAGATATACATTAAATGAAAAACGAACTGGTAGACATTTCTTTAGATCAATTGCGAAAAGGTGCAGATAAAGACCTTAAGAAAATCTACGAAGACAACAGAGCCAAGTTTTTAAACTTTGCGCGACGCTATCAATTGCCTAATGACGATGTCATAGATATTTATCAAGATGCCTATATCATTTTTTACAACAATATAATGTCGGGCAAGCTAGAGAGTTTAAATAGTAGTATTTCTACCTATTTGATCTCTATTGGAAAACATTTAATCTTTGATCGAATGAGAAAGAACAAAAAATCGGTTTCAGGTACGTACGACCTAAGTAGGGTGGGTGATGCCGACGAACAGGTAAATTCCTTTGAATTGAATGCGCCCGTACTTAGCCATGAACAGCGACTTTTACAGCAACACTTTAAAAGTTTGGGAGAAAAATGCCAGCAGTTGCTTACCCTATTCTATTACCGGGGTTTTACGATCCAAGAAATAATGGATTCTGAAAACTACAACAGCGAAAATGTGGTGAAAGCCGCTAAATCGCGATGTATGAAAACGTTGAAGGACAAAATCAAATCTAATACCTACTAGCCATGGATAAAGAAACATTACTTTATCAATATTTCTCAAATCAATTGACACCTAAAGAACAGGAAGCCTTTGATGCGCTCTTGGAAACCGATTCTGAATTTAAAGAGCAGTTCGATTTTGAGCGGAGTGTGCAAGAAGTAATTCGAGACCAAAAATCATCTGATTTAAAAAAGAAGTTAAAAGGTTTTGAAAGTGAAATCAATACAGATGAGAAAGTGGTTACTTTAAAGCCAGAGGGTAGCTTCAATAGTTATAAAAAATGGATGATTGCCGCCTCAATTGCCCTTTTAATGGGATTGGGTTATCTGGGATTCGATAATTTATCCGGACCAAACTATAATCGACTTTACGAGGAGAATTTTCAGAATTACCCGAATACCGCATATGCCATCACCAGAGGTGAAACTGATGAAGATACATTGAAACGGGAAGCCTTTGTGGCCTATGAAACCGATAATATCAATGAAGCTATTTCACTTTTTACAAGGCTTCAACAAAAAGAGGACTCTGAAACGGTCAACTTTTACTTAGCACAATCATATTTGCAAGCAAACCAAAGCCAAGAAGCCATTACCTTGTTAGACAAGGTTATTCAAGTAAATGGGGAATTCAAGCCACAGGCACTGTGGTATAAATCACTGGCTTATTTAAAATTGAAGAAGAAAGATAAGGCACTTGTAAGCTTGAATGCCCTTGTTGAAGATGGTAGGTACAAAAAAACGGAAGCTACCGGTCTTGTAAATGAGCTGGATTGATTAATGTTTTCTTTGCTTGCGTACTACAATAAATCCCGCAAGTGTAATGGAAAGGGCAAAGAGCAAGCCCCCATATAACCACCATTTATTTGTGCTTTGTACCAATGGGGCATTGTCGCCGATTACAATCAAGGCAGCCCAGTAGCCCGGTCCGAAATTGGCGTCTTTGTTCGCGTGTAAATAGTCAAGTTTTGCCTCCCGTAAAGCTTTCGACTGGCTAAATCCCTGATCAAGATTTTCATAGAATCGGGCCATGATTTCCTTACTACTTTTGTCGTTGGTCGACCAGAGCGATGAAATAACACTTTTGGCTCCTGCATGAAAAAAGCCCCTCGCTAAACTCATGGCCCCTTCGCCCTTTCTTAACTCTCCTATAGAAGTATTACAGGCGCTCAAAACGACCATTTGGGCCTCTGTTGTGGTTGCGTATAACTCATTTAAATAAACCTTTTTGTCACTAAAGGCAATCCAAGGGTTTCCGTCATTTCCGACATCTGCATGGGTAGATAAGTGAATTACTTTGTAGTCTGGTAAGTTCTCCAAAAAGATATTTTTAGTTGCGGAATCGTTTAAGTAGGTGTCGCCTTTAAAATGTGCGTGGGCGGCATCGATTTCCAAGGGACTAAAATGTAATTTTTGAAGACCAAGATTTTTAAATTCAACAGGAGCCAAACCTAAAAAATCATGGGTGGGTTTATTTTCTACCTGCTGCTTGGCATCCAAATAGGAGATGGAGTAGGCATACGAAATTTCACTGTCTTCAATTAAATAGCGAGAAGTGTCTATGTCAGAAACAAAGGCCTCAAAAGGAATTTGTTGTAAGAGGTAATCGGTTACTATGATTACTTTTTTATCAACCAGCTCTTCAAAAACAGAGGGAGGTATCAATTTGGTGAATAGTTTATGGGAGCTGTTTTTATACCGCTCCATTTTGGGTCGGGATACTTCAAGGTCTGTCATCTGACCGTAGAGGTCGATTAATTCTTTTTCGAGTTGTTGCGGATTTTCAATTTTAAAGAATGCCGTCGATTCGTGGCTGTTCAATAGCCCATAGCCCTGATTTTTGTTCAGTATATATTGAAGTACGGTCTGGTTTTCTTTTACATACTTCGATTTGAAGCTTTCAAAAGGTAAGATTTGAATTTGTCTCTTTAAATTTTCATATTCAGGATAAGCCTTTTTTAAAGAATCGGCAAAAAGGTGATACCCCTGCTTTACGTCATAAACTATTTTTTTTAGGGAGTCTTTTAAAGCCGCATCTGTTTCGTTCTGAAGCTGATTTTCAAACAGGAAAATATCCTTTTTAAGAAGAAATTCGCGTTGTGAAAGCTCTTGAGGTATTTGAGCAAGTTCCTTTGCCTGTTCTTCGCTGATATCTTCTAAGAGCAGTAAGGCTTTATTACGCTCCATAAAATAATAGGCTTCTTCGGTCAGGTTCAGCATGTAACAGACTTCCACAGCTTTTGAATAAAGAGATGCTCCCTTTTCTCTCCAGAAATATTTAGAACGGTTTTCCGAACTCTCGTTTCTAATCAAGTCGATCAATTGATCGGACAGCCGTACCGTTTCTAAGGCATATTGCAAAAAGTCTTCATTGGACTCTTCTTCGTAGTAACTTAACCATCCATTGGTCTTGGTAATCAAATGGTTCAACAGGTAAATCTTATCGGGTACTACTTCAATATCCTTAATCAAAGGTAAAATGGTAATATCAATCGGTGGTGATTTGTCAATGAGCCAGAAAATGGCTTTTTGGTAATTGTTCATTGCCCTTTTAAAATCCTTTTTCGCTAAATATAGGTCGCCTAAGTTTTCATAAGGGAGGGAATAATTAGGGTCATAGCTAGTTGATTTGTTTAGGTAGATTTCCCCAATATCATAATGGTTGAGCTTCACTTCCGAAAAACCGAGACTGTTGTATACTCTGGCCAATTCATTAGGGTAGAGGGCCAATGAATCTGACAAAACTTTTTTATGGTATTCTAAGGCCTTTTCGTACTTGCCAAGCTCAATTAACCGATTACCTTCAGTTTGGTAAATTCTATTATAATAATAGCTATCTTCTATTCCTGAACTGCTTAATAAAGAATCTGCCGTGTTAAGATTGGCGCTAATTTGATTTGAAAATTGGGCAATACCCATTATCGAAAAAATCTCGGCTTTTATGATGTGGGCATCGATAAGGTTTTCTGAAATTTCTTTTTCGGAATTTGAGATGATAATTTGGTCAAATTGCTCTAGGGCTTTGTAAAAGTCCCCTGTTTCAAGATATATTGTGCCAAGTTCTACCTTTGCATTTTCTATTTTAGAAACATCCTGTCCGTTATTTACAAGATAGAGAAAGGCTTCTTCGGCCTTAAAAACTTCCCCTTTTATGTGGTAAAAAGCACCAAGGTTATAGGCCGTTTTTTCAAGTGACCCAATTGGTAATTCATCGATTTGTTTTTTTAATGTTAGTGCTTTCTCTGTAAATGTAATGGCTTTATCAAGGTCTGTATCATTGCCATCGTTCCACCAATTTTCGTAGTACCATTTGCTTGCCACGTCATGATAACAATCTGCTAGATCATTATTGTTAAGCCTTGATTTGTATTTATTGAAAAAGAGGGTAAGATGGGCTTCAATGGAATCTTGGGGTTGTTGACTATTGATGATTTTCAACAATTCATCTTGTTGCGATATCGCTACTATTGGATAAAAAAATAGTTGAAGTGTGATGCTCCAAAAGACGAGAAACAAATACGGAGGGCCTTGCTTAAACATTTATAACATAATGTAGCCTACAAAATACAATAATTGCAAGGAAATAAGTTAATTTGAGCAGGCAAAAAGAGCATAAGGCATTTCCATATTGTATATAAAAAGTCCCCTGGTTATATACCAAGGGACTCCAATTAATTATAAGCTAAGATTATTATTCGCGAACAATAACGCGACTTTCTTCTATTTTTCCATCTAGCTCAGAGGAGTTGGTCACTATGGGCAAATCTAAAATTTGAGATTTCAAACTTTCTGATACCAGACCGGTTTCACGATGCGTAATGGCCGCAAGAGCGGTCATGGCAGCAGCAGAATATGATGTACCATCCAATAATATGGTTTGACTCGAACCACTAGCGTCTCCTAGTGAAATTTCATACCCATTAAAGGCCATAGCGACCTGAACGCTTTCAATACCAAAATTTGATTTTTCATGCAGCTTGGGTTCAGAAGTATCATCGTCAACATCATTGTAACCGGCTACAGATAACATATTTTGACTTCTGTAAGATGAAAGAAAGTGACCTTCAGTACCACTATCGTTATCAGTACCCTCATTGCCTGCCGAAGTTACCACAAGAACTCCGAGGTCATTCAACTCACCTAACAAGTGGGCGTAAATATTATTGCCAGAGCTGAAATATTCACGATCGACCGCGCCGCCGAAACTGGCATTTACAATGTCAATATTACCCCCATTCTCGTTGATAGATTTTACGTATGCCAAAGCACATAATATATTCCAGTAAGAACCATTTCCACTAGCATCAAAAACTTTTAGAGGTAGTATTTGATAATTCACAGGGTCATCTTCAGCATCGAGAATGTCAGTAATAATTTTAGTTACGTAGGTGCCATGGCCGTTTTCATCTAAAATATCTTGATTGCCTTCGATGAAATTCCACCCAGATTGGGTGCTTATACAATCACTATAGGTGCTGCTGGGGTAAAGAACGTTTCTTGAAGAAGAGACAATTTCGGGTCGAAAATAATCAACACCAGTATCAAGAATAGCGATGTTGACTGAGTTCTCGTCAATCGGGGCAATTAAATCAGGTTCTCCACCACTTTGTCCTTGTGCCGCATATGAAGGCATCACGGGTAAAGAGACTATAAACGATTGCTGACCTTCTATCCTATTTCTAGGGCTTCTTCTTGGTAACCGGTCGACTACTCCCTCAATTATGACCTCCACATCTGGTGTAGCGGGGTCAAATTGCCACATTTCAATATCGTCACTGCCACAAGCACATTTCAAAATTTCTAAGCCAGGGTATTCGGTGGATACACTATCCCTAATTTCCGTTTTTCTTTGTTCACTCACTCCGTCATATGATATTATTACTTCGTTGGGTGAAAGGGTAATTTTATCCATTTCACTACTAGCGCCCTCATCTACAATAATTGCATCGGGGTCAACATCATTATCAATAGGGTCTTCGCCACCATCGTTTCCGTAGTGCCATTTATCACAGGAAGATAAGCCGATAACTAAGGCCGTTAAGAAAATTAACTTGGTTTTCATCAGTGTTGATATTTTAAGGTTTGTTATTTAGTAAATTTCGTAAGCTCTGTACTGCTCATCAAGTTACCATTGCTTTTATAGGTTTCTTGTTTGATCATGCCAATACCTTCGGCAAGCCACAATTTAGATTTTGTTTCAATGGTAGCGCCCATGGTTTTTGCGGTGCTGTTTTCCGTTAGAAGATAACACTCGAAAGAACCTGCAGGAGTGGTGATGGTTTCCTTTTTCTCAACCTTTCTATCAGTTTGGTCAACGCTTACGTTCATTTTAATACCAGACATGTTCATGGCCATGCTTACGTTGGCATCTGACAGTTCTTGACCTACTTCCAAATCATTGGGCAATTCAATATCGGTGCCTGAAATATCCATTTCAAGACCCATTTCAGAATATTGCTGCATCATCTGCGAGGGAAATAACGATTCATAATCAATTTTCACCAGTCCGTTTTCACAGGTAAACGAATAATCGGTAGCGAATACTTCTTTACCTTTCTTGTCCGTATATTTCATATCAAAAGTGGCCGCCGTTGCAGCGCCTTCCGAGCGCACTTCACTAATCGTATAATTAATGACACCGTCTTCCTTTCCTTTTTTATTATAGCTGGTATATTCAAAAGAACTGCCTTCTGTAAGCGGATAAAACTTACTACAGCTATCTTGAGCTATAATTTGTCCGGTAGTAATGATAAGTGCTATAAATCCTAAAATTGTCTTTTTCATTTTAATAATGTATTTCAATAATTATATTTTGATGAATTCTACTCTTCTGTTTTGCGCTTTCCCTTCAAAAGAACCGTTATCACCTATCGGTTGGGTTTCACCCTTACCTTCGGTAGTTAGCCTATCACTTGATATATTATAAATGGAGACCAGGGCGTTCTTTACGGATGCTGCCCTCTTTTGGGAAAGTTGCATGTTTTTCTGGTCATCGCCGTCACTATCCGTATGGCCTACAATTCTTAGTTTTAATGACTTATCTTGTTGAAGCACTTGATAGATTTGACGTATAACGCCCATTGACATGGGTTGAATATTGGCCGAGCCACTTTCGAATAAAATACCGTTGGTGGATATTTTTCCATCTGCCAATAGCTTTCTTCTTAGGTCAACGCCACCTTTGGCAATTTTGAAATTACTCAGGTAAATTCCTTCTTTATTGGTGTCAATTCCCCTAAGGGAAAATTTGATTCCCTGTATTTGTACCCCTTCCGGAAGCAATCTCGGTACGTCTACATATTTGTTTTCATTGATCCAAAACCGGAATCTTTGTCCGTTTACGGCCACCGAAATATGATGTTTATCCAAAACGGTAGGTCTTAAATCTGCTGCGATGGTGTTTCTTATAACACGGGCCCCGTTAATGTGGTTTTCTACCACAATGCCAACATCGATAAATTGACAAAAGGAATACGAAACCGAGCCCCAATTAGCACCCTCATCAAAACTGTTGGTGTCACTGACCATTACTTCCAAAAAAGATTGGGATGAGGTTTTTTTGTCGAGCCCTTGGGCAATCACATCAAATTCCAAGGTGAAATCATCGGGTAATTCGGTTACATCAGGTATATAGGCCGTTTTAAAGCCCGGTAGAATTTTCAACCATTTTTCATCATGCCCATCAATCGTTACCAGATCACCACTGCTGTTGGTGTTCCATTTACTGGGGAAGTCGCCCACAAAATCATTTTCAAAGGCGTCTAAAAACAGGGTTTCATCACCGGGAACGAAATCAAATTTGCTATAGATTTTTATTGATTGTGGGTCCGTGGAAGTTAGGACTGCAGAAGGGTCGTTTTCAACTTCCCTGATGTCTACGGATTCTGTATCTGAATTCGTACTCGGAGCCTTATGTTTTGGAGGCTTGGTTTTTTTAGAACTTCCGGGCTCTAAAATACTGTCAAGAACTTGGTCTGTCTTTTCAGTCGTTTCTTTTTCTACCCTACGTTCAACAGTCCTTTCCGCAGCTCTTTCCGCTGCCTTCCCCAGCCTTTTAAGAATTTGCCCATTGGCTTGAGGCATCATACATCCAAAAAGAGATAAGGTGAGGGTACATTTGATAATTTGTTGCAAGCGTTTCATTGTTACATAATTTTAGTGTTGTGAAATTTTCGTGGAGGAATCGAAGGGGGAAAATCCCAATCAGCTCTCACTAGTTAATGAACAATCAACCTCATAGGTTAACACCAAAACTAAGTTTTATGCTAGGCGTCGAAAGGAATCTTGTGCAATCGGCTCCTAATAATTGTATAATTGGCCTATTTTTTTGTGTGAATGGTTGTGAATTAGACTTTTGCCTTTGTAGGAAAACTTTAAAGCTCAAGACTTAATTGCTCAGGAAGTAGTCTAAAACTTTTTCGGTGATAGGGTGAGATTCCATATTTTATGATGGCCTCACGATGTTCTTTAGTAGGGTAACCCTTATTCTTTTTCCAATTGTACATGGGAAATTCTTCATGAATTTTTTCCATATAGGCATCTCGATGTGTTTTGGCCAATACCGAGGCTGCTGCAATGCTCATATATTTTCCATCTCCTTTGATAATGCATTCATGAGGTATATTTGAAAAAGGTTTAAACTTATGGCCATCCACTATTATAAACTGCGGAGATACAATTAGTTTTTTTAGCGCCCGGTGCATGGCCAAAATGGATGCATTTAAAATATTGATTTGATCTATTTCTTCTGGATATACATGTACAACACCATAACAGAGTGCTTCGGATTCAATTAAAGGTCTTAAGATTTCTCTTTTGGTGTGTGAAAGTTGCTTGGAGTCGTTTAGTAAAGCATTTTTAAAGGTGTCCGGTAGTATAAGAGCGGCTGCGGTGACCGGTCCCGCAAGGCAGCCACGCCCGGCCTCATCGGTTCCAGCCTCTAAATTCTTCAGGTGATGATAAGGTAACAACATAGGATGTGGTTGAAAATAAATGCAAGCAACTTACCATTATTATGGAACTAAAAAAAACGTTAATCCCGTAGTTTAAACTTTCACATTTAATTACGAACTAAAAAAATTAACTTTACGGCCGTAATCTTCATAAATGAGTCGATTTCTAAGTATAATTTTGTTTTGCCTTCTAGGCTCCTATGCATTTTCCCAAAGAAGGAATGGTCCTCCACCAAGTTCTAATGACTCTATAAAAGTCGATAGTTCTAAACGAAATTTTGACCGCATGCCTGTTGGGGCAGATTCAACACAGAAGGAAATTACAATTAAGAATTATAAGATTATCTCCTATGAAAGGGATACTACCTATCTGGATACCACCCTTACCATTCAGAAAGAATATAAGTATAACTATTTACGAAAAGATGATTTTGAGCTTATGCCCTTTGCCAATGTTGGCCAGCCTTATAACAAATTGGGTGTAGATTTGAAGAGGAAGACCTTTTATCCTTCTTTGGGGGCATCTGCGCTGCACTATAATTATATGGAAGTGGCAGATATTGATTATTATAATGTAGCTACCCCCATGTCCGATCTATTGTTCAAAACCACTTTTGACCAAGGGCAATTATTGGATGCTAACCTGGCCTTCAATACCTCTCGCCGACTCAATTTTTCCATCGCTTACAAAGGATTTCGCTCTCTTGGTAAGTATGCCTATAACCAGGCGGAGTCCGGTAATTTTAGAACCACCACCAATTATGTGACCCAAAATGGACGTTACAGTCTACGGGCGCATGTGGCTGCACAGAATATAGACCTTCAAGCAAACGGTGGCTTATCCAATGCAGAAACTCAGTTTGAAAGTAAAGATCCTGATTTCTCCACTAGAAATAACATAGACGTACGTTTTAGGGATGCCCTAAACAGAATTTTGGGTAAAAGGTATTACTTGGACCATTTATATAAATTGGTAAAGAAGAATAATGACTCCAGCAGGGTTGAGAAAACCTCTTTGGGTATTGGTCACGAATTTACCTACCAGACCAAATATCATAGTTTTAATAAGACGGCTGCTTCTTCCTATTTGGGTGATGAACTGGTAACACCAATATCGGATAGGGCCAATTTAAAAACAATGTATAATCAAGTTAATGCACAATTTTACAATAAGACTTTAGGTAGGTTAGAAGGGAATATTTCTCTTTATAATTACAATTATTTCTTCAATAGCCTTTTGATTACGGAAGACGGAAGTTTAATTCCCAATCGTTTAAAAGGGGAGGAGGTAGCTGTAGGGGCTGAATATGAAAAAAGGATAAAGGGTTTTGATTTTAGGGCCTCCGGACAATATAATATTTCAGGGTACCTGGGCGGGAATCTACTACGAGCTTCCACAAGCTATAATTTAAATGATAAGTTAGAATTGAATGCAGGGGCGCAAGTGTCGTCTCAAATGCCCAATTTCAATTTTCTATTGAATCAAAGTGATTTTTCCAATTACAACTGGTACAATCTTGAAGAGTTTGAAAAGGAACAGATTTATTCGGTCAACATTGGGGTCAAATCCAGAAAGTGGGGTCAGCTTACCTTGGATTATACCACGGTGGATAACTACACCTATTTTGGCGAGGAGCCAGATTTGACAGCCGCCACAACCAATGAAACCTCCATCGTAAAACCGTTTCAGGAATCAAATGTGCTCAATCACACTAAAATTAAGTATCTAAAGGAGTTTAAGTTGGGTAAATGGGCCCTGAACAATACGGTCATGTACCAAAACGTCTCACAAGCCAATCAGGTATTGAACATTCCACAGCTCGTAACTAGAAATACACTTTATTTTTCTTCAGATGTATTTAAAAAAGCTATGTACTTGCAAACAGGTGTGACCTTAAAGTATTTTTCATCCTATCATATGGATGCATACAATCCGCTTTTGGGTGAATTTTATATTCAGAATATCGAAAAACTTGGGGCTTATCCTATGCTTGACTTCTTTATCAATGCCCGCGTGCAGCAAACACGGATCTATTTAAAGGCAGAACATTTTAATTCTTCTATGGGAGAAACCAATGATTTTTACTCCGCCCCAAATTATCCTTATCGCGATTTTGTAATCCGATTTGGTTTGGTTTGGAACTTCTTTTCATAATAGTAGAAAGTTTTTTTCTGATTAACGTGTTGCTTTTCAGTTAGTTTGAATTTAACCTAAAAAAAACCTTGAAAAAATAGTTGCGGGGATGGGAAATGGTGTTACATTTGCAGCCCGAAAAACAACGAAGGTTGTTGTTTTGGACGCTCATTGAAAGTTGTTTTTTTTCGTTTTTTTCCTTCGG
>NZ_JACYFJ010000007.1 GCF_014855495.1 Euzebyella saccharophila
ATTGGTATTGAATGATTGATAATCCTATCGGAATTATCAACGATTCAACACCCCAAAATCAACAATATGAAGTAATTAAAAAATTAAATAGTAACTTTAGAGAACTGGACTAGGGCTTTTCATAGGACACAATGTTGGGCATAGTACTTTTTCACTTCTTTTTTGTTGGTCGGATTTTCAATCTCGGGAATTATTAGCTTATCATCATATACAATAACTTCCGAACCTTTAGCAGTTGTTCCGGCACTATAACTGAGAGAATACTGTTTCTGTCTGTAATTTTTATACATTTCTTTAATTTCTCTGTGGTCGTCATACGAGATAATCCAATTTCCTTTTGTTACTGATTTTATTAAATCGGCTATTTCAATATGGTCATTGTGTTCGTAAAAATTGATGTAAAGCTGTTTTCCTTTATTGTAGTACGGTGGGTCTAAATACGTCAAAGATTTTTGAGGAATAATTTTTTGAGTTTTTTTAATAAAATCAATTGCATCTAAATTGTAAATATTAATACGATTACCATAGCGGGCAATCATTGTTATTCGATTGATTAAATCTTGCTTATTGAACCGAGCATCAATTTTCCATTTTCCAGTTTGTTCCAAGCCTCCAATCACACCTGCCTTTAAAATTCCCGAACGGTTGGTCCTATTTAAAAAAAATGTTGAAAATCCAACATCTAACATAGAGTTGTCCGATGGTTTTTTTTGAATTGCCTTCTGCTTTCTCCATTCATCAACATTAATTTCTGTTTGTTGAATTTTTTTGCACAGATTATCTGTGTCAAAAATAACTGAATGCCAAAAGGAAAAAATACGTTTGTC
Organism: Euzebyella saccharophila; assembly: GCF_014855495.1. Lineage (GTDB taxonomy): Bacteria > Bacteroidota > Bacteroidia > Flavobacteriales > Flavobacteriaceae > Euzebyella > Euzebyella saccharophila. The sequence continues at coordinate 828 of NZ_JACYFJ010000007.1, forward strand.
GATGTCGTTAATATGAACGCTGGAAACATATTCATTTATAACTAAATCAAGTGCTACGGATGCTCCGCCTGCATACGGCTCAATATAGTGGCCATCAATCAAATGATTTGTTGAAATAATAGTTTTGACGTAATCGGCAATTTTAGCTTTACCGCCAGGATATCGAAGAGGTGAATAGTAGCCCATTATATTATTTCCCACAATTTAGTTATAAATTTTTCAAATCCATCCCACGTGGTTTTCAAATCTTTAGGTATAGGGCTAAAATGTTTATTGTGAACGTAAGCATTAAAAGTATTAATTGAAAGAATTGAATTGGGGTTAGTTACAGCCGTATTTATTGGCTTCGCTTCGTGTTTTGTTACAACCTTATTGTTAACCAAGTCGGCACTAACCGCACCTACTTTGTTAGCCAAAGTTTCTCGACCCTTATATGTTATTTTCTTTTCTTCAATGTAAGTGTCAATGCTCAATTCAATAAACACTCTGAAAAGAATTGAGCCAGCATTTTCAAAATATCTTAAATCCAAATCTTTCAATTCACGGTAAATTTTGTTTATCCTCGGTTGATTTATTGGTATAACACAGCTCTTTGGAATTATTGTATTCCGGTCAGTCGATAATCGTTTGCCCTTCTTTTTACTTTTTTTGGAAGTGTTTTTAGGTGGTGTCGAAGTAATAATCTCCCATTGACCAACTGAAGCCGTATTATCAGGAATATCAGTTGGTTTGAAGGTTTCTATATAGTTTAATCTGTCACTTTTGCTATAAATTTCCTTGACTTTAAAGTCTTTACTCGTAAGGTCTTTGATTATTTTAGTAAGTGGTTTCTTTATCTCGTCTGGTGTTAATTGCGAGGTAAGTTTACCATCCCTTACTTTCAAACCGACAACCTTTCTAATATCTGGGTCTCCGATTAATCTTTGTAAACTTGATGATGGAACTTTTGGTAGTTTCTTTTTTAAACTCGCATCGAAATCCTTGTCTTTTTTTAGAAAATCAATTACTTGAAGTGCATAACTTGATTTACCTTCATTTCGTTCTTCAAATCTGTCTTTTTGTTGCGCGTCCCAAGTTACAGTCCCTACACCTTCGTTCTCTCCAGTATGTTTTAACTTAATCCATTTATATGCATCATCCTCGTTTTTGAAAATTACACAAGGAATTTCATCGATTGGATTTTGAGCAAAGGTGTCTGAATAAGACTTAAATTTTTTAAAAGTGCTTTTGTGTTTTTCATTTATCAAATTTGGGTTATTGAGCAATTTTAAAGTAGTAACTCTGCGATTGCCTTCAAGAACATCGAATTTTCCTCTATCTGATTTGTTGGGTGTTACAATTGGAATATCTGAGGGATTAGTACCATTCTTTAATATGTGCTGTCCGAGTTTCTCAAGTTTAGCTTTTTGTTCTTCAATCATAACAGATAGAGCTTCTCTCTGATTGCTTACCATTTCAAATCTTGGGTTTTCGGTACTCAAAAGTAAATTTGATACTTTGATGTCTTTAATCTGATATTCCATATGGTTGTTTTTGTATTATGCCCAACACATAAATATCTGGAACTCCAACATATATATGTGTCTTATTTTCAGTACTTTTTAAAATTTAACCTTCGGTAAAACATATATCAGTTCAATTATCCTTATAGAATGATATACCCCTAGCTATTGGCATACACTCAGGTCAATACCCTAACTTTTCATCGCAAAGTAGCACCAACTATTGACCTTTCTTTACAGAAAAGCGTAATCCGTAAAAATTAAATGGGGGAAAGTACAGCCTTAAAAATAGTATTTTTTTCTATTCCATCGCTACCGTAATGGGCCAGCCCTCAAATTGTTGGGCATTGGCTTGGGTCACATCGGCATCGCGGGCCCAGCATTCAAAAGTGGCCGTGCCTTCTTTTTTGTTCAAGCGGGTAAGGCCATAGCCGCCACCGGCAGACTGGCTTTCAGGGTTTACATAGGCCATCATACTGATCTTGTTGCCAAAACCATCCAAATAATCCCCGGTCCACGGTAGGCTGGTATTGGTATTGGGGTTGGGGCCGGCCTTTTCATCTTCGGGCCACCACCAACGGCTGTAATAATCGTTTACAATGGCGGGCACCACAAAAGACCAGGGGCCATCGCCAAATTCGTCCACACCCTGTTGTATAACCGTCGCCAAATGCTGGTCCCCGGCAATATGTACGGCCTTGGCGGCCTTGATCAGGCGCAGTGCCTTGTTCCGGCCCGTTTGCGGCCATCCGTTGCTATCGAGGTCGGCATGCAGTCGGTTGTCCTTTTTTCCATGAATATGGGCGCCCCCACAAAAACCGGTCTGCGAAAGTACCACTTTTAGCTGCTCGGGGTTTTGCTGCCCCCAGTCTTCCAAAAAGGTCAATTGACGCTCGCCCAAAAGGGTGAGCCCCGGTAGGTCAATACTCGCAGGGTCGTACTCCGGATTGCGAATATGGTCCGGTCGCGGCCCTTGCTGCGGTATTTTACCATTGGGTCCCGATTTAAACTTGCGGTCTTCCAGAATGGCAAAATCCACGCCGCCCCAGCTAAGGTTGGTATAGTAAACGCCAATGCCCTGCTCAATGGGGGTAGGGTCATAGGGATCCGGCAAATGGGCCGTTTGGCAGCGCTCTACCATTTGTACATATTCGGGGTGGTAGGTGTAGCCGCCGTCATTGGAACCTTTTACGACGGACTTTTTACCGTTCTCGCCCCAAAGGTTGCCCTGGCCAATATCATGATCATCGGGGATGCTAATGGCAGGTCGGTTTCTAAAGGTCTCCCTGAACTGCAGCCCAAATTTGAGCCATGCGGCGGTATGCTCCGTATGGTCGTAGGATTGGTCGCCTGCAAAAAAGATAAGGTCCGGATCCTGGTGGTTGATGTTGCGCACATAGTTCTCGCGCATGCCGCGGTCTTGGTTGCTATTGCAGCTAAGGGCGGCAATGGAAATCTCGTTCTTGTTCACCGGATTTCTGCGGATCAGGCCTTCGTACATGGCTTTTTCACCATGGCGGATGCGGTAGGGCACATTGGCGGTATCGTCCCAATTCTCCACCCGAAAAAGGGCCGACCAGCCGAGGTCGTTCACGGTGGCGGACTGAATTTCTTGCCATTCCCCTTCTTGCTGAAACTCCAAACGTACCTCCCGGGTTTCCTCAGGGTAGAGCGGATACAGCTGGGCGCTCATTTTGAGCACGCCCCCGGAAACGGTATAGATGCCAAAGGCCACCACTTGGTCGCGTTCCACTTTTAAATCGATGATGGGGTTATCGGCGCGGTTCCACCAATCGTTCGTACTCAAGGTATCCACCTTTTCAAAAGGGGCTTTTACGGGCGGAATGCGTTCAGCGGTTTTCTTTTCGGCGCAGCCCAAAGCAAAAAGGGCGATCAAGGGTAGGAGGTAACGTTTTTTCATGTTGGGTCGGGTTTGTATTTAAGTTTTTATTTTGTCAGGTCGAACTCAGTCGAGACCTCGGTTCGTTTAGGGTTCTTTAAACAGTTGTGCCGTATAATCCAGCAATTCCGTTCCGCCATGCTGCCCGTGCCCGGGAATGACAATTTTGGCATCCGGGAAGGCTTCTTTCACCTTTACAGCGGTACTGCTCCATTCGTTGACGTTCGCATCACCCAAATACCCTTTGCTGGCATCCACTTCCTTTACCAGGCAGCCACCAAAAAGCAATTGGTCTTCGGGTACATAGCTCACAATATTGTCTCGGGTATGCCCTTCACCCACAAATTGATGGATGATCTTGCCATCGCCTACCTTCATTTCCAGGGTTTCGGAAAAAGCGTTTTGCGGCACCTGATTGCCTTCTTTTTTGGCCAGTTCCAAGGTCAGTTCATTGCCGTAGGAGGGAATTCCCTTTTGGTGAAAGGCTTCCAGTCCGCCCACACAATCATCATGAAAATGGTTGGCCACCACGGCGGTAATGGTTTTTTGTTGGGTTTCGCTGATCCAATGCATTAATTCTTCGCTTACCTCGGCATCTACCGGCGTATCGACCACCACGGCCTCGTTTCCGTTCATATAGACCAAGCCGTTGCAGGCTACCTTGCCAAAGGAATCCGTCTGCAAATAAGAAACATGAATGTAGCTATTTTTGCTTACCGGAATCATTTTTAAGGTCTCGCTGCTGTAAGCAATGCTGTTTTTTGCGGACTTACAAGCAAGGCCTGTCAAAAGCAGCAGGAAAAGAAAAACGGGAATTTGGACACGCATGGTAGGGAGTTTCATTTCCGTCTAAATATAGCATATTACCTTTCAATAATGGATAACCAACGCATAGAGAAACTCATTTTTGTGTACAATGCCGATGCCGGATTAAAAAACGCGGTGATGGACAGCCTGCACAAGGTGATGAGCCCCCAAACCTATGATTGTAAGTTGTGTGAGCTTACCTTCGGTGTTTTTACGGAAAACAAACGCTGGAAAGATTTTCGGGAAAATGCCGAAGTGGACATGGTGTTCTTGCACAAGGACGAATTTCAAAAAAGCTATGCCTCCAAATTTGCGGCCAAGTACAGCTATCCTTGTGTTTTGGCAGCTACAGCTCACGATTTGCAGTTGTTTATGGATACGCAGACCTTGAACCAGTTGCAGAGCCTAGAAGAACTGATCGCTTTGGTGCAAAAGGGAATCGCTTAATTCTTTAGCGCCTGAAAGAAATCCGTATTGATGCCGTCTATATAGGTGAGGAGTTCCTCACGGCCCATATTTTTGGAAGAAGAAGTGATAAAGTAGGAGGGGGCTTCTTCCCAAAGTCCGTTTTCCATTTCGTTTAAATAGGCGTTCACGTTGCGCTCAATGGCGCCGGGTTTGAGTTTATCGGCCTTCGTGAAAATGATACAGAAAGGAACTTGGTTCTCTCCCAGCCACTCCATAAATTCCATATCTATTTTTTGCGGACTATGGCGAATATCCACCAGAACAAAGGCGCAGACCAGTTGCTCGCGTTGGGTAAAATAATCCGTAATGTATTTTTGAAAGGTTTTTTTATCCTTTTTGGACACGCGGGCGTAGCCGTAACCGGGCAAATCGACCAAAAACCAGTTTTCGTTGATCTTAAAATGGTTGATCAATTGGGTCTTTCCCGGCCGTCCGGAAGTCTTGGCCAAGCTTTTACGCTCCGTAAGCATGTTGATGAGGGAAGATTTTCCCACATTACTACGGCCTATAAAGGCATATTCGGGCAACAGCTCATTGGGGCATTTAGAAACCTCGGTATTGCTAATGATAAAGTTGGCCGTTTTTATTTGCACGTCAATACTTGTTTTTATGATTTGTCCAGGTCCAGCGCAGTCGAAACTCCAGTGCTGTTTTTGCCCTTTTTTGTCAGGTCGAGCGCAGTCGAGACCTCAGTAGTTCTGTTTTCAATTTGTCAGGCTGAGCCCAGTCGAGACCTAAAACCCTCTTTTTTGCAACCAGGCATCCAAAATTTCGTTGAATGCATCGGGGTGCTCCATCATGGGTGCGTGTCCGCATTTCTCGATCCAGTACAGATCGGAATCCGGAAGCAGTTCGTGAAACAGATTGGCTACATCAGGTGGGGTAACGTTATCATCCTCTCCCCAAATGATACAGGTAGGCGTTTCCATGGTGGGCAGGTCATTGGCCATATTGTGCCTAATGGCGCTTTTGGCAATGGCAAGCGTCTTGATGATCTTGTTGCGATCGTTCACTGTAGCAAAGACCTCGTCTACAATTTCTTTGGTGGCCACTTCGGGATCGTAAAAAACCGCTTCGGCCTTTTTCTTGATAAATTCATAATCGCCCCGGCGCGGATAGCCATCGCCCATGGCACTTTCGTACAGTCCGGAACTTCCTGTAATAACCAGGGCCTTTACCATATCGGGGTACATTTTGGTATGCAACAATCCAATATGTCCGCCTAATGAATTACCCAAAAGAATCACGTCTTTTAAGCCTTTGAACTCGATAAAGCCTTCCAAGAATTTGGCAAACTGCTTTACGTTGGTCTTAAGCATGGGCATGTCATAAATGGGCAGTTCCGGCAAGAGGATTTTGTACCCTTTTTTCGGGAAAAAGTCCGTAACCCCATGAAAGTTGCTAAGCCCGCCCATGAGCCCGTGCAGTATAATGATAGGGGTTCCTTCCCCTATCTCCATGTACCGGTATTTTCCTTCCTTAATAATGTTTTCTTCCATTCAGGATGCTTATCAACGTTGCCAAAGATAGGCATTTCAAATATATGCACATACGCTTTGGCGGTCCGTAAAGTAATCATTTTTGTCTCTTTCCCACAAACTACCACTCTTTAAATTCCCACAGAGATGGGACTAGGATATGCACAAAAGCCACAATTTATCAACAAAGTGGTAATTTGTGGTAAAATGTGGTAATAAAATTTGTAATTTTGAGTTATTGTACTGAAAAACTAGCCATTTAGCGTGATTAATTTCATTGGAACATACGATTGTAAAGCCGATACCAAAGGTAGGATAATGGTTCCGGTTGCGCTAAAAAATCAGATGGCACCCGTGCTAAACAAGGGGTTTGTGATCAAAAGGTCGGTTTTTCAGCCCTGTTTGGAACTGTATCCCATGGACGAGTGGAATTTGCTTATGGCCAAGGTGAACAAGAAGAACAGGTTCAAAAAGAAGAACAATGATTTTATACGCCGTTTTCAAGCCGGTGTAAAGGTGGTGGAAGTAGATGCGGCGGGAAGATTGTTGATCCCTAAGAATTTGGTGGATGTGGCCAATATTTCCAAGGAAGTGGTGTTGAGTTCCGCTATCAATATCATTGAGATTTGGGACAAGGATAGTTACGAGCAAGTACTCGAGGAAACAGCGGAAGATTTTGCCGCATTGGCCGAGGAAGTCATGGGAGATGACGGAGACGATGAAGATGTATCATAATCCAGTGTTGTTACAAGAGTCCGTAGACGGGCTCGCCATCAAAGAAGATGGGGTGTATGTGGATGTTACTTTTGGAGGTGGCGGTCACAGCAAGGAAATATTGAAGCGCTTGGGAAGTGAAGGAAAACTCTTCGCTTTTGATCAAGATGAGGATGCGCTTGAAAATAGGTTGGATGATGGGCGGTTTACGTTGATTGCTGCCAATTTTAGGTTCATCAAGCAGTATTTAAAGTTCTATGGCATAAAGAAGGTAGATGGTATCCTGGCGGACTTTGGGGTGTCCAGTCATCAGTTTGATAAAGCGGAACGTGGTTTTTCCACTCGTTTTGATGCGGATCTGGACATGCGTATGAGCCAGCAGAGTGAACTATCTGCCTATGAAGTGGTCAACGGTTATGAGTATGATGACCTGCGCAAGGTGCTTTTTCAGTACGGGGACCTTCGCAACGCCAACGCCATGGCCCGCACCTTGGTAGAGCAGCGTGAAAATACACCCATCAAGACCACGGCAGACCTTAAAAGGGTGTTGCAGCGGTTTTTGCCCAAAGGCAAGGAGCACAAGGTGTTGGCACAGATATACCAAGCCATTCGAATAGAGGTGAACCAAGAGATTGCCGTAATCGAGGAGTTTCTGTTGCAGACCCCGGATTTGCTGGAAGAGGGTGGTAGGTTGAGCATCATCAGCTACCATTCCTTGGAAGATCGCTTGGTAAAGCGCTTTATCAGGGCCGGTCAGTTTGAAGGCGAGCCCGAAAAGGATTTTTATGGAAATATTTCCGTGCCCTTTAAAAAGGTGGGCGGACTCATAGTTCCCACGGCCAAGGAGATAGCCGAGAATAACCGTGCCCGAAGTGCAAAACTTCGGATTGCAAGAAGAATAGGTGAATAAAGAATAAACATATAAAAGGTGAAAGACGGACTGTTGAACATATTAAAAGGAAAGTTTTTGGTGAGCGGCGATGCTCCCAAGCACTGGCTGTTCATATTGTTCGTGTCCTTTTTGGCAACCGTGATGATCGGAAGTTCGCACAGCGCCGATAAAAAAGTGCACCAGATTGCCGCCTTGAACGAGGAGGTGAAGGAATTGCGCAGCGAGTTTGTGGATGTACGATCGGATGTTCAAAAATTAAAATTGGAATCTACTGTAACCGAGATAGTTTCCGCCAAGGGGTTGTATCCGCCAGAGGTGCCGCCCAGACAGATAAAAATAAAATCCCCTAAGAAAGAGGAATAGTGGCCGTAACCGAAAAGAACATATTAAATAGACTCTACTTTGTAGTGGCTTGCATGTTTTTGTTTGCCGGTGCCATCTTGTTCAAATTGGTGAACATACAGTTGGTGCAGGGCGAAAAATATCAGGAGCTGGCCATGAAGCGTACGGAGAAGATGTTCACTATCGCGCCCAATAGGGGTAACCTCTATTCGGATGACGGTAGTTTGTTGGCTACTTCCGTTTCCCGCTATACCATTCGTTTTGATGCCGTAACGGTCAAGGACGATGATTTTAGGGAGAATGTGAAGCCTTTGTCCAATGCGCTTTCCCGTATGTTGGGAAAATCGCCTTCCCACTATCAGCAACTATTGCGAAAGGCAAGGGTGAACAAAAATCGCTATGCCTTGATAGCTAGGAATTTGGATTATTCGGAATACATGGCCGTCAAGGAGTTCCCGTTGTTTAACAAAGGTCCGTACAAAGGTGGTTTGGTCATTGAGCAAAAAACCGTACGTGAGCATCCGTTGGGTAAAATTGCGGAGCGCAGTGTGGGCTATGAGCGTGTGGATGAAAACGGCTACTATACCCGTGTAGGGCTGGAAGGTGCTTTTGGGGAGTACCTACGGGGCGTGGAAGGAAAGCGTTTAAAGCAGAAAATTGCCAAAGGCCAATGGAAGCCTATTGGGTGGGAGAACATTGTGGAGCCAAAAGATGGCTATGACGTGATTTCTACCATTGATATCAATATTCAGGATATTGCCCATCATGCTTTGTTAGGGCAGTTGGAAAAATATAAAGCGGACCATGGCTGTGTCATTGTTATGGAAACCGAAACCGGCGAGGTAAAGGCCATTTCCAATTTAGGCCGTACCGAAGCCGGAAAGTATTACGAGCGTTTGAACTATGCCGTGGGGGAATCCCATGAGCCTGGCTCTACCTTTAAATTAATGACCATGGTAGCGGCCTTGGAAGATGAGGTGGCAGATACTACGGATATTATTGATACGCATGACGGAACCTGGAAAATTTATAACCACCGGGTAAAGGACTCCAAATGGGGCGGTTACGGTAAAATTTCCTTTGCCAAGGCCTTTGAGGTGTCTTCCAATACGGCTTTTGCCCAAGTTATTCATGAGGGTTATAAGAATAATCCGGACAAGTTCGTCAACCGCTTGATGTCCATGAATGTGCACCGCACCTTGGATTTGCCCATAAAAGGAGAGGGGAAACCGGTACTCCGTTCCCCGGGTGATAAAGGTTGGTCCGGACTTTCCTTGGCGCAAATGGCCTATGGCTATGAGGTAGCCATGACGCCACTGCAGGTGTTGACCTTTTACAACGCCATTGCCAATGATGGGGAAATGGTGAAGCCAAGGTTGATCAAGGAGGTAAAGGAATGGAACCGTACCGTAGAAAAGTTTGATAAGGAAGTCATAGACGCTTCCATCTGTTCAAAGGAGACGGCATCCAAGGTGCAGGATCTTTTAAAGAACGTAGTGGAAAGAAAGACAGGTACGGGGCATGGGCTCTATTCCGCTAATTTTTCCATGGCAGGAAAAACGGGAACCGCCCAAAAGGATTACGTTTCCAAGGACCCGGACAAGCTAAAGTACATCTCCACCTTTGCAGGTTATTTTCCTGCGGAAAATCCAAAATACTCCTGTATCGTGGTCATTCACGAGCCGGATAAAAGTGTGGGTTATTATGGTGCCGATGTAAGCGGACCCGTTTTTAAGTCCATCGCACAGAAAGTATATGCATCCAACCCCCTTATCGATGAAGTGGAAATGGATGAGGTAGAAGATCCTAATTTGGATAAGAACTACCAAAGATTTTATGCCGAAGCCCAAAAGAAATACAGTAAGGTGCCCAATGTAAAAGGTATGAGCGGAATGGATGCCATTTCCATCCTTGAAAATTTAGGCCTTGAGGTAGAGGTAAAAGGCAACGGAAAAGTAAAAAGACAGTCGGTTTCCCAAGGAGCGGACCTACGTACAACCAAAAAAATAACCCTGGAATTATCTTGAAACTGCTAAAGGACATATTGTACGGTGCTGGCTTAACGGCCGTTAACGGCTCTACGGACATACTCGTGAACGAAATTCAGTTCGATTCGCGCAAGGTGGCCATGGACGATGTTTTTATAGCGATCAAGGGTACGCTAACGGATGGACACTTGTATATTCAAAAAGCGGTGGACTTGGGAGCCAAGGCCATTGTATGCGAAGAGCTTCCAGAGTTGCTGGTAAACGGTATTACCTATGTTCAGGTAGCGGATGGCAATACGGCCCTGGCCGTTATGGCTTCCAATTTTTACGGAAACCCGTCTAAAAATTTAAAATTGGTGGGCGTTACCGGTACCAACGGTAAAACCACTATTAGCAGTCTGCTATACCAATTGTTCAAAAAAGCGGGGTATAAAGTGGGCTTGCTTTCCACAATTAAGATCATGGTAGATGACGAGGTGCATTCCACAACGCACACTACTCCAGATGCCTTGACCATCAACAAGCATTTGTCTTTCATGAACGATGCAGGAGTGGAATATTGCTTTATGGAGGTGAGTTCCCATGGAATCCATCAAAAAAGAACCAAAGGGCTGGTCTTTGAAGGAGCTATTTTTACGAATCTCTCCCATGATCATTTGGACTACCATAAAACCTTTGCGGAGTACCGAGACACCAAGAAAATTTTGTTCGATGAGCTGCCAAAAACAGCTTTTGCCCTTACCAACCTAGATGATAAGAACGGTAATGTGATGCTACAAAATACCAAGGCCCGTAAGTTGACCTATGCCTTAAAAAGCTATGCAGATTACAGGGGCCAAGTATTGGAAGCCCAGTTTAGCGGGCAATTGATCAAAGTAAACGACCATGAATTTTGGACCAAGCTTATAGGCCACTTTAATGCCTATAACCTCTTGGCCATATATGCTACGGCGGATCAGTTGGGTCTTGACAATTTGGAGGCCCTACGGTTAATGAGCGAGCTGGACAATGTGGACGGCCGCTTTCAATATTTTATTTCTGAAACGAAGATAACGGCGATAGTGGATTATGCCCATACACCGGATGCACTTAAAAATGTGCTTGAGACAATCGGCACATTGAGAACTGGAAATGAACGCGTCATCACCGTTGTGGGGTGTGGTGGCGACCGAGACAGCTCAAAGCGTCCGGTTATGGGTCATATCGCCTCGGAGATGAGCAATCAGGCGATTTTTACTTCGGATAATCCAAGAGGTGAATCGCCTGGTGCCATTATCAAAGACATGGAGGCCGGCGTAGAGGCCCATAACGTTAAAAAAATCCTTTCCATAGAAAATAGGGAACAGGCCATAAAGGCGGCTTGTCAAATGGCATCGGCACAAGATATTATCCTCGTGGCCGGTAAAGGCCATGAAACCTATCAGGAAGCCAATGGCAAACGAATAGATTTTGACGATTTCAAAATAGTTAAGGCGCAATTGATGGGCCTTAATAAGTAAGAAGAATTAAGAACCGTACCAAACAAGATTACCAATTAATACCGTGAAACCAGAATAGTTATGTTGTATTATTTGTTCGAATTTTTGGAAAAACAATACCAGTTGCCCGGGGCGAGCTTGTTTCAGTTCATGACCTTTAGGGCGGCCATGGCCATTCTATGTTCTTTATTGATCGCAACGGCATATGGAAAGCGTATTATCCTTTTTCTTCAAAAACAACAAATAGGCGAAAGTATTAGGGATTTGGGGCTGGAAGGTCAAAAACAAAAGGCCGGTACCCCTACCATGGGCGGTTTGATCATTATCATGGCTACCCTTATTCCTGTACTGCTTTTTGCCAAACTCGAGAATATATACATAATCCTATTGATCGTTACCACCTTGTGGATGGGTTTTATTGGTTTTGCGGATGATTACATCAAAGTATTTAAAAAGGACAAGCAAGGTTTAAAAGGTAGGTTCAAGGTGATGGGTCAAGTGGTGTTGGGCCTAGGGGTGGGAGCTACCCTTTATTTTCACCCGGGGGTGACCATGAAGGATGAAGACCATAGCGTAATTACCGAAAATTTTGAGGTGAAATCCATAGAAGGTGCAGAGGTGAAATCAACCAGCACCACCGTGCCATTTTTTAAGAACAATGAGTTGGATTACAGTGATTTTATCAGCTGGGCGGGAGATGGCGCCAAGGAATATGCGTGGTTGATATTTATTCCCATTGTCATTCTCATAGTTACCGCCGTTTCCAATGGTGCTAACCTTACGGACGGTATAGACGGTCTTGCGGCAGGCTCATCGGCAATTATCGTATTTACGCTTGGCATTTTTGCATGGGTTTCCGGTAACATCATTTTTTCAGATTATTTAGATATCATGTTTATCCCCAATTCAGGGGAATTGGTAGTGTTCATCACCGCCTTTGTGGGGGCTTTGGTAGGCTTCCTTTGGTACAATGCCTATCCGGCACAAGTGTTTATGGGAGATACCGGTAGTCTTACCATTGGGGGGATAATTGCTGTCATCGCCATCATTGTACGAAAGGAACTTTTGATTCCCCTTTTATGCGGAATTTTCTTTGCGGAATCCCTTTCCGTAATGATTCAGGTAAGCTATTTCAAGTACACCCGTAAAAAATATGGGGAAGGCAAGCGGGTTTTTCTCATGTCTCCCATACACCACCATTACCAAGTAAAAGGGTATCACGAGAGTAAGATTGTTACCCGTTTTTGGATCATAGGTATCCTATTGGCCATTCTTACCATTGTGACGCTTAAGATCCGATAGATGAAGCGATTGGTGATTTTGGGCGGAGGCGAAAGTGGTGTGGGTACCGCTATTTTGGGGAAGAAACAAGGATACGGGGTATTTGTATCCGATAAAGGAAAAATAAAAGACAAGTATAAAGAAGTTCTTGAACATTTTGATTTTGATTGGGAGGATGAAGGCCATACCGAAGCCAAGATTTTAAATGCCGATGTGGTTATGAAAAGTCCCGGGATTCCAGATACGGTTCCCTTGGTTAAGAAGTTGGTAGCGCAAGGTGTTCCGGTGATTTCGGAAATCGAGTTCGCATCCAAGTTTACCAATGCCACTTTGATCGGCATAACCGGAAGTAATGGGAAGACCACTACCACCATGCTTACCCACCACCTTTTAAAGGAGGGCGGTTTGCACGTAGGAATGGCAGGAAATATTGGCGATAGTTATGCGCAAATGGTAGCGGAAAATGACTATAGCCACTACGTGCTGGAAATAAGCAGCTTTCAGTTGGATGGGATTGTGGATTTTGCTCCGCATATAGCCATTTTGACCAATATTACCCCGGATCATTTGGATAGGTATGATTATAAGTTTGAAAATTATATCGCATCCAAATTCAGGATTGTGGAAAACCAAACGGAGGATGATTATTTCATTTATGATGCCGATGACCCAGTAATTACGGAATGGTTGGACAAAAACCCTATCAAATCAAAAAAAATACCCTTTTCGTTGGAGAAGGAGTTGGAAGAAGGAGCCTTTTTAAAAGACGATGAAATACTACTAAAAATAACTAACGAGACATTAAAAATGAAAACAGAAACACTGGCATTAGAAGGAAAACACAACGTAAAAAACTCAATGGCGGCAATGACCGCTGCAAAATTGGTAAGCATTCGCAAGCAATCGATTAGGGAGAGTATTGCGAGCTTTCAAGGGGCACCCCATCGATTGGAGAAAGTATTGAAAATTCACCACGTACAGTACATCAATGATTCCAAGGCTACCAACGTAAATTCGGTATTTTATGCCTTGGACAGTGTTAAGACCTCCATTGTTTGGATAGCCGGTGGTCAGGATAAAGGAAACAACTACAAAGAACTAATGCCTTTGGTAAGGGAAAAGGTAAAGGCAATTGTTTGTTTGGGCCTGGATAATGAGAAATTAAGGGATGAATTTGGTAATGCCGTGGATTTGATGGTAGAGACCAATTCCATGGAGGAGGCTGTAAAGATGGCCTATAAAATTGCCGAAAGGGGAGATACGGTTTTACTTTCGCCTGCTTGTGCCAGTTTTGACCTGTTCAAAAATTATGAGGATCGTGGAGATCAATTTAAGAACGCGGTAAAGAATTTATAAATAAAAGTATTCACCGGAAAGAGTAGAAAATTTGAAGTCATTTTTTCAAAATATAAAAGGAGATAAAGCTATTTGGGCCGTAGTGGCCCTTTTGGCGTTGTTTTCCTTTTTACCGGTCTATAGTGCCAGCAGCAACTTGGTCTATGTGGTGGGCAATGGTACCACCTTTGGCCATTTGCTTAAGCATGCCATGCTTTTGGTGCTCGGTTTCGGAATTATCTATGGGGTGCATAAGATACCCACGCATTTTTTTAAGGGGCTTTCCCTAATTGCATTGCCAGTGGTCTTGGTGCTTTTGGGCTTTACCCTGGCACAAGGTACTACCATAGATGGGGCCAATGCCAGCCGCTGGATAAGTATACCTTTTGTAGGTGGGTTTCAGCCTTCCAATTTGGCGGCCGTGGTGCTAATGATCTATGTAGCACGCTACTTAAGCAAAGTGCGCGATAAGAAAGTCACTTTTAAGGAAAGTATTGTGCCTTTGTGGTTGCCTGTATTCTTGGTGGTGGTATTGATTCTACCGGCCAACTTTTCAACGGCGGCCATCATTTTTACCATGGTGCTGTTGCTTTGCTTTTTGGGCGGGTACCCTATCAAGTATTTGGTGGGTATTATAGGAACGGGAGTGGTCTGTCTCACCATTTTTATTCTTGCTGCCAAGGCGGCTCCGGGTATGTTTCCCAATCGCGTGGATACGTGGATGAGCCGTATTGAAAGTTTTAGCAATCCTGAAGATAGTGAAGCCAATTATCAGATAGAAAAAGCAAAAATAGCCATAGCCACAGGTGGAATTGTAGGCAAAGGAGCTGGAAAAAGTATTCAGAAGAATTTTCTGCCCCAGAGTTCTTCGGATTTTATCTATGCGATCATCGTAGAGGAATACGGTCTGATCGGTGGGGTGGTGTTGATGCTTTTCTACCTCTTTCTACTTTTCCGGATTACGGTAGTTGCCAACGGTAGTATGACCATTTTTTCCAAATTATTGGTGCTTGGGGTGGGGTTGCCTATTATATTCCAGGCCTTGATCAATATGGCGGTAGCGGTAGAACTATTTCCGGTGACAGGTCAAAATTTACCCTTGATCAGTAGGGGTGGTACCAGTAGTTGGATGACCTGTTTGGCAATCGGAATCATTTTGGGAGCAAGCAACAAAGAACAAACGGCCGAATCAAAATCGGACAAAATAGATGAAACAAACCCTTTAGAGATTTTAAGTGGACAATTATAGATTCATATTATCCGGAGGGGGAACGGGTGGGCATATCTATCCCGCCATAGCCATAGCCAATGAGCTAAAGAGAAGGTATCCCAATGCGGAATTCCTTTTTGTAGGGGCTCAGGGAAGAATGGAAATGGAAAAAGTGCCGCAGGCCGGTTATAAAATTGAAGGTCTTTGGATTACAGGGTTGCAACGGAAACTCACCCTCAAAAATGTAATGTTTCCTTTTAAAGTGATCAGTAGTTTGTTAAAATCAGGTAAGATAGCAAGGAGATTTAAGCCCCATGCCGTAATTGGTACGGGCGGCTTTGCCAGTGGTCCTATGCTCCGGGTGGCTTCGGGAAAGAATATTCCCTGTGTGCTTCAGGAGCAGAATTCCTTTGCGGGTATTACCAACAAACTTTTAAAAAATAGAGTATCTAAGATTTGTGTGGCCTATGACGGTATGGAAAAGTTTTTTCCGGCCGATAAAATTGTGAAGACCGGTAACCCGGTTCGTGGGGATTTGGTGGAAATGCAGGTAGACAAAAAAGAGGCTTTATCCCATTTTGGGTTAGATCTGCAGAAACCTACCCTTTTAATATTGGGAGGTAGCTTGGGTGCTCGAAGGATCAATCAATTGATTGCCGCCAAATTGGAATATATTCAATCCTTAGGGTTGCAGGTCATATGGCAATGCGGCAAACTGTACATAGAAGAATACAAAAAATATGAATCGGATACCGTAAAGGTGTTCGACTTTATGAACCGAATGGATTATGCCTATACCGCTGCAGATGTAATGATTTCCCGATCAGGGGCCGGAGCAGTTTCGGAATTGAGCATTGTGGGCAAACCGGTACTTTTTATTCCATCGCCCAATGTGGCAGAAGACCATCAAACCAAAAATGCCATGGCATTGGTCAATGAAGATGCAGCTTTAATTTTAAGGGAATTGGAATTGGACGAGAAGTTTGAATCGGTTTTTTCCGGTTTGATCAATGACCCGTCCCGCCAGAGAAAATTATCGGCAAATATTAAAAAAATGGCTTTGCCAAATGCCACAAAGCATATTGTGGATGAAATAGAAAAATTGTTGAAGTAAAGTGAATTTAAAAACCGTACATAACGTCTTTTTTATAGGTATAGGTGGCATAGGTATGTCTGCCTTGGCGCGGTATTTTAAGTTTATAAACAAGAATGTGGCCGGTTATGACAAGACCGAAACGCCGCTTACCCAAGAATTGGTAGAGTTGGGGGTGACCGTCCACTATGAAGATGATGTGAGCCTTATTGGTACGGAATTTAAGGATACGGCCAAAACATTGGTGGTTTATACGCCCGCCGTACCTATAGAGCATTCACAGTACCAATATTTTCTAAATCGCGGTTTTGATATTAAAAAACGATCGGAGGTTTTAGGCTTGATTACCAAAAGCTCTTATTGTTTGGCGGTGGCCGGTACCCATGGTAAGACCACGACCACGAGCATTTTGGCCCATTTGCTAAATGAGGTGGAAGCTCCGTTTACCGGATTTTTAGGAGGTATTTCAGAAGATTTTGATAGCAATTTTGTGTTCCGGGGAGCAGATATATCAGTGGTGGAAGCAGATGAGTTCGATCGCTCGTTTTTAAGGCTGTTCCCAAACGTAGCCTGTGTTACTTCTATGGATGCCGACCATTTGGATATTTATGGGGATGTGGAAGCGCTCAGAACCTCCTTTAGGGATTTTGTGGGACAGCTACAGCCTGGGGGGCATTTATTGGTTCGTAACGGACTTCCTCTTGAAGGGTTGACTTATGGTATAGAAGACGGAAGTGATTTTTGTATAGAAAACCTGAAAGTTGAAGGCGGCAGTTATCAATTTGATGTGCGTACCCCACAAGAATTACTAACAAATTTAAGGTTCAGCAAACCCGGTAGGCACAATCTTTTAAATGGATTGGTGGCCTTGGCTATGGCCAGCTTTACGGATTATCCGGTACAGGAACTGGCTAAGGGGCTGTCCACTTTCAAAGGCGTGCAGCGCAGGTTCAGTTATCTCATTAAGCGGGATGATTTGGTTTTCATTGACGATTATGCCCATCACCCAACAGAAATAAATGCGGTGTTTGAAGCGGTAAGCGAAATGCATCCCAACAAAAAAACGGTAGTGGTATTTCAGCCCCATTTATTCTCAAGAACCCGTGATTTTGCTGATGAATTTGCGCAATGCCTTTCGCAATTTGACAGCGTACTGTTGATGGATATCTATCCCGCAAGGGAAAAGCCAATTGAAGGAATTACCTCAGATTGGTTGCTAGAAAAAATACAGTCGCCTTACAAGAAAAGAATTGAAAAAACAAACCTTCTAGCGGAAATCAAACAGCAAGAGCCTCAGGTTTTGATCAGTATGGGTGCAGGAGATATTGGTTTGTTGGTAAAAATTATAAAAAAAGAATTTGAGCATGCGCATGAACTATAATTATCTTAAGTTGATAGTCCTGTTGCTTGTAATTACGGGACTTTACGCATTTTCTAACCATAGGAGCAGCGGTAAAACCGTTTCCGGAATGGAGGTGGAATTTGAGGGGGATGACAACTTGTATATCACCCAAGGAGCGGTTAATAAATTGTTAATACAAAAATTTGGGAGTCTTGAAAACGTGCCTAAAGAAAAATTAGTTTTGAATACTATGGAGAAGGTCCTTGAGGCCAACAAAATGGTGAAAAGTGCACAAGTTTATCTCACCGTTAATGGGCAATTGGCGTCGAAAATCGTTCAGCGCAAACCAATCGGAAGAATAGAAGGGGATTCTCAATTTTATCTTGATGATCAGGGAGAGCGCATGCCATTATCAACTAGCCACTCTGCCCGAGTGCCGATTATTACCGGGGTGATTTCCGGTGAAAGCTTGGCGGATGTTTATGAAATTTTGAACTATATCAACAAGGATGATTTTTTACGAAAAAATGTCATTGGAATACATATTGCGTCTGAAACCAAATACCAAATAAAGTTCAGGACAGAACAATTTGTGGTGGTCTTGGGAGAAGTTGAAGACTTGAACAAGAAGTTTGGCAATTTCAAGGCCTTTTACGTAAAAGCAAAGAAAGACAAGGCCTTGGGCGCGTATAGTATGGTGAGTTTAGAGTTTAACAATCAAGTAGTGTGCACTAAAATTTAAGATATGGAATTAGGTAATTATTCGGTAGGACTGGACATTGGAACCACCAAAATTGTGGCCATTATTGGTCGTGAAAACGAATATGGTAAAATTGAGGTTTTAGGGATTGGAAAATCCAAAAGTCTTGGTGTGCACCGTGGTGTGGTGAACAATATTACCCAAACCATTCAATCCATTCAACAAGCGGTAGAAGGTGCAGAGGCCAGCTCAGGGCTTAAAATAGGCTCTGTGGTAGTGGGTATTGCCGGACAACATATTCGCAGTTTGCACCACAGCGATTACATTACCAGACCAGATTCTGAGGAAGTGATCAATGAAGAGGACTTGGACAAGCTGTGCAATCAAGTGTACAAATTGGTAATGCTTCCAGGTGAAGAGATCATACATGTGCTTCCGCAGGAATACAAGGTAGACGGGCAAGCAGAAATCAAGGAACCCATAGGTATGTATGGAGGTCGTTTAGAGGCCAATTTCCATGTGGTCGTAGGTCAGGTTTCTTCCATAAAAAATGTGGGACGCTGTATAAAAAGTGCCGGTCTTGATTTAGGAAATATTACGTTGGAGCCATTGGCTTCCTCCGATGCCGTTTTGAGCAAAGAGGAAAAAGAAGCCGGGGTTGCTTTGATAGATATAGGTGGCGGTACTACGGATTTGGCCATTTTCAAGGATGGTATTATCCGTCATACGGCGGTCATACCCTTTGGTGGCGGAGTTATAACCGAGGACATCAAGGAAGGATGTTCCATTATTGAAAAGCAGGCCGAGCTATTGAAAATAAAATTTGGTTCTGCTTGGCCAGGAGAAAACAAAGACAATGAGATAGTGTCCATTCCAGGCCTTAGGGGGCGTGAACCTAAGGAAATTACCCTTAAGAACCTTTCAAAAATTATTCACGCCAGGGTCGTGGAAATCATTGAACAGGTGTATACGGAAATAAAGAACTACGGGCATGATGAACAGAAAAAGAAACTCATTGCCGGTATTGTTCTAACCGGTGGTGGAAGTCAATTGAAACATTTAAAGCAGTTGGTGGAGTACATCACAGGAATGGATACCCGTATTGGCTATCCCAATGAACATTTGGCGGGTGATTCCGACGAGGAAATTGCCAGTCCATTGTACGCTACGGCGGTAGGTCTATTGATGAACGCCGTAAACAATGAAAATAAGAACAGGAAAAAATCGGCTCCCAAAACTGAAACCATAGAGGATGAAGGGGAGTTGGTAATGGCCGGTCATGAAGAAGAGCCCATTCAGGCTCCACAACAGGCCAAAGTGAAGAAGGAAAGAAAATCGGTTTTTGATGTATGGTCTGAGAAGTTGAAGGACTTTTTGGACAATGCAGAATAAAACCTATGCAAAAAGAACATTAACCAGTAATAAAAAATAACTATGAGCAGCAACACGGAATTTGATGGAATATCCTTTGATCTCCCCAAGAATCAAAGTAACGTAATAAAAGTGATTGGAGTAGGTGGCGGTGGTAGCAATGCCATTAACCACATGTTCCAATCGGGAATAAACGGAGTGGATTTTGTTATCTGTAATACAGATTCCCAGGCTCTGGGCAATAGCCCGGTGCCAACCAAAATTCAGTTGGGCGTTTCCTTGACCGAAGGATTGGGCGCAGGTGCCAACCCTGAAGTAGGGGAGCAGGCCGCTATGGAAAGTATGGAAGAAATAAAGCAGATGCTTTCCACAACAACAAAAATGATTTTTATCACTGCAGGAATGGGTGGAGGAACGGGTACTGGTGCCGCTCCTGTTATCGCAAAGCAGGCAAAAGAATTGGACGTGCTTACCGTGGGCATTGTTACCATGCCTTTTGAGTTTGAAGGTAAGATGAGATGCGAGCAAGCAAGGATTGGAATAGAAAAGCTGCGTTCCAATGTAGATTCGCTTATCGTCATCAACAATAATAAATTAAGGGAGGTGTACGGAAACCTTGGATTCAAGGCAGGGTTCTCCAAAGCAGATGAGGTGCTTTCTACGGCTGCAAGAGGAATAGCAGAAGTAATTACGCATCACTATACCCAGAATATTGACCTTAGGGATGCCAAAACGGTACTTTCCAATAGTGGTACGGCCATTATGGGCTCTTCCATTGCAAGTGGTTCCGCAAGGGCCAACGAAGCGATCATGAAAGCTTTGGACTCTCCACTATTGAACGATAATAAGATCAAAGGGGCCAAGAACGTACTCTTATTGATTGTTTCGGGTTCTCAAGAGATTACCATAGATGAGATCGGAGAAATCAACGATCATATTCAAACAGAGGCCGGTCACGGAGCCAACATTATTATGGGTGTTGGTGAAGACCAAGATTTGGGAGAAGCAATAGCCGTTACCGTAATTGCTACAGGGTTTAATGTAGATCAGCAAGATGATATCGTAAATACCGAAAGCAAAAAAATCATCCATACGCTTGAAGACGAGCAAAAAGCGCAACAAGATTTAAGCAATAATAGAAATATCGTTCACCATTTGGTAGAGGAGGAAGAGGTACGTGAGCCTGTTATTAAGCACACCTTGATCGAAGAGGAGGAAGAAGTGGAGTTGGGTATGGATTTGGTGAAAACTACCAATTACATTAAAAACTTCAATGTTTTCTATGAAGAGGTAGTTGAAAAGGTGGAGAAGAAACCAGAGGTTTTGGATGATGATTTTGTCATCATAGAATCAAAAACGTCCTTACACGATATTGAGGTGGTAGACCCTATTACCGTGGAGTTTGACCGCTTGAAAGAGGAGCAGATTACCATGAGTTTTGATATGCCACTTCCTAATAGCGTGCAAGAAGAGGAAGAGAGCAAGGAGAACGTTATTACTTTTAATCTTGATGATGACATTAGGAATATAGAAGTAAGAAACCCCAAAGAAGTTGTTCCTACTGCAAAACATAACAGCAAGGGTGAGACGCGTCATAGTCTTGGGGATTATATGGAATTGGAAAACAGGTTGAACAATGCGAAACCATCTCCGGAACAGGAAGTGGTAGAAGAGGAGTTAATGATTGAAAAAAAGGCCGTGAAGCCAGTTTCCCAAGGCGGAGCTCCCCAACGTGTACAAGAAACCGAAGTGGATCCAATGAACAGTCCTATCGAAGAATTACTTAAGGAGAGGGCAGATGAGAGAAGAAGAAAACTTAAGGACTTTAATTATAAATTTCAAAATAGTGTAAGTAGTATAGATGAAATAGAGAAGCAACCTGCTTATAAAAGACAGGGAATTGACCTAAGTGATTCTAGAAATAATGAAGGTAGGGTTTCCAGAACTACTTTAGGGTCTGATAGTAACGATGATATTCAATTGCGTTCTAATAATTCATTTTTACACGATAACGTAGATTAAGGTCAAGGTCTTAGAAGGACCTTACACTTACTGTGCTAACTCAATCCTAAACCCGAAAAAATAATCAATTTTTCGGGTTTATTTTTTATCTTCGCAGTCCTTAAAAATAAAAGAGATGAGCTTACAGCAAAAAGTAATGGAGCAGATGAAAGTAGCTATGAAATCCAAGGATTCGGTTGCTTTAGAATCATTACGTGCCATAAAATCGGCTTTACTCTTGGCCCAGACCAGTGGATCAGGTGCTGAAATGACGGAAGAGGAAGAGATACAGCTAGTTCAAAAATTAGTGAAGCAACGTAAGGATAGTGCCGCTATTTTTAAGGAACAGGGAAGGGATGATTTGGCAGAACCTGAATTAGCTCAAGTTGCGGTAATTGAGCAATTTTTACCGGAACAATTGACCGAGGAGGAAATAGAAAAGGTAGTAGTTCAAACAATAGATTCTATAGGAGCGGAAGGTATGAAGGATATGGGAAAGGTCATGGGTATTGTCTCCAAGGAATTGGCAGGGCAAGCTGATGGTAAGACCATATCTGCCATAGTGAAGCAAAAATTAGCATAAAATTACGGCCCAGTAGTTCAACTGGATAGAATATCAGATTTCGGCTCTGAGGGTTGGGGGTTCGAATCCTCCCTGGGTCACGAATAAATAATTCGACAAGAAAAAACGCCAAGCCTGCTTGAGCGTTTTTTTGTTTGAATTATTTTCAAAGCGGAGCTTTGAGAGGAAGGGCGAGCGCAGGGAGCCAATCCTCCAAAAGTTGTTTTATTTCCTCATCGGAGCTTTGAGAGGAAGGGCGAGCGCATGGAGCCAATTCTCCAGAAGTTGTTTTATTTCCTCATCGGAGCTTTGAGAGGAAGGGCGAGCGCAGGGAGCCAATCCTCCAGAAGTTGTTTTATTTCCTAATCGGAGCTTTGAGAGGAAGGGCGAGCGCAGGGGAGCCAATCCTCCAGAAGTTGTTTTATTTCCTAATCGGAGCTTTGAGAGGAAGGGCGAGCGAAGGGGAGCCAATCCTCCAAAAGTTGTCTTATTTCCTAATCGGAGCTTTGAGAGGAAGGGCGAGCGCAGGGAGCCAATCCTCCAGAAGTTGTTTATTTCTCGAGCGGAGCTTAGTGAGGAAGGGTGAGTGTAGCTCCTTTTTTCTGATGGATTTTTTAGCTCATTCTTTAAAAAGAGCTAAAATTAATGAGAATTATAGCTTACTATTTCTCGTATCGGTCCCATCTAAGCTTCCAGTCATTTAGAAAATCTTGCCGCCATTTGGCAATGGTCATTTGGCATTCTTTTGGAGGTAGGTCTAGGTCCACATAGTAATTAGGATATTTTTTGGCGTCAAAATGCCTGAACTGACCTCCCCAACTTTCTTGGGTGGGGTCGTTCACCTTACCTACATTTCCTAAGACAGGAGAAATCAAATAGAGTAGGGAAGGGCTGTCCCCTTCTTTTAAACTGTTCTTTGGGTAATTTGCCGTAGGAAAAATATCTCCATTTTTTTCTTTGAACATTCCGGCATGATAAGAACCATGTTTTCTTATGTTGGCAGTGATGAATGAGGTATATGCCCATTCCCCCTCTTGTTTTCCCAATTGGTAGACTCCTCTAAATGTTTCATGACTGCCTTTGGGCAGTACTCCATTTTCGATCCACCATAAATTCGGAAATTCCTTTTCCATAAAATTAAATACGAAATTCCTGCTTTCGGTATCGTGTAGGGTATTGGTGGAGCCTATATAGTATATTCTTATTTTATCTGCAATGTCCGGGGCGTCATGAAGAGCTTGGGCCGTGGTGGTCATACTACCCCAAACCAAAATCCACAATGGTTGGTCTCTGGTATAATTACGGGCTGTTGCTATAATCCAATTAGAGCCTTCAGATGAACGCAAAGTTGAAGGTGCGCCTTTTGATTGGGAACCTTCCTTTACTGAAAGTAATAGTTCCTCTTCGGTCATGAGGTGAGTGTATCCTTTCCTTCTTAAGTAATCTACATCAATACGTTTAACCCAATTCTTAATGAGGTTTACGTTAGGTATGGTATCCCAAGGATGGTGGTTTTTATCACTGTTGGGGGTAGAAATAATCCCCTTTATCTTTAGAATGTCACTATAATGTACGGCCCTGAACAATGATTGTATATCATCTGGGTCTCCTCCTAAGTCGGTATCAATAATCACATCAAAAGTGGTTTCCAGGTTCTCAGGTGGTTGGTAGCCTAGCAAAGTATTGCTTGACTGTATGCACCATAGAATTAAAGAGACCTTGATGAGTCCGTTCATTTTAGTTTCGCTCTTTATAAGGCTGTTTAGTTACTTCATTGGTAGATGTATCCTATTGCAGGTGTTTTTTAAAGAAATCAATGGTCCGTCCCCATGCCAATTCTGCCGCTTCTTTATCATATCTTGGGGTAGATGTATTGTGAAAACCGTGGTTCACATCTGGGTAGGTGTATGCTACGTACTCCTTATTATGCTCTTTTAACGCTTTTTCATAAGCGGGCCAGCCGGCATTTACCCTTTCGTCCAAGCCGGCAAATTGAAGCATTAGGGGAGCATTGATGTTTTCAATATCCTCGGTAGGTTGACCGCCGTAGAAGGGAACTGCCGCAGCCAAATCCTCTACTTTTACCGCCATCATATTTGATATCCACCCACCAAAACAAAAACCTACGACACCAATTTTACCAGAACAATCCTTGTGGTTCTTTAAATAATTATAAGCGGCAATAAAATCTTCTAACATTTCATTGCGATCTCTTTTACGTTGCATTTCCCTTCCTTCGTCATCGTTTCCTGGATATCCTCCCAGGGGACTCAAGGCGTCCGGTGCCAATGTGATAAAACCTGATAAGGCCGCTCTCCTGGCAGTATCTTCAATATAGGGATTAAGTCCCCTGTTTTCGTGTACTACGACAATACCACCCAGCTTACCCTTAAATTCTTTTGGTTTGGAGAGCAAGCCCTTAATTTTGCCTCCTCCGTTGGGAGAATTATAGCTAATAGTCTTGGAGTCAAGTTGGGGGTCGTCTTTAGGAACAAGAAGGGTATCCTTATAATTGGGCATTAAGAAACTCATCAAGGAAGCAACGGTAATGCCACCTACGGCATAGAGTGATAGTTTCTCTAAAAATTCCCGTCTTTGCAGTTTGTTATGGGCGTAGGCATCATAGAGATCAAAAACCTCTTGTTGGATCTGTTCTTTTTTTAACGGTTTCATAGGGTGCTCTTTTTAGTTTAAAATTCGCTTTACAAATTCATCCTTATAGGCCCTGCCAATTGGGAGAATACTCCCATTGAGTAAGTAGACTTGATTGCCTACAAGTTTTTCAATCTTTTCCGTGTTGATAATATGGGATCGGTGTATGCGAAAGAATTGATCTGACGGAAGGGTATCTTCCCAGAATTTTAATGATTCACTGGAAAGGTGCTTTTTATGTTCGATGATGATTTCGGTATAATCGGCATCGGATTCAATATGAATGATATCGGCAATTACAACTTTTATATGTTCGTATCCGGACTTGATATAGATTTCCTTGGGGTGCTCTTTGGAAGAAACAGCTACCGTATCACCTTGGGGTATAATTGTTTTGAGGCTTACCTTGGAAACGGCTTTAACAAAACGTTGAAAAGAAAAAGGTTTCAATAAATAATCTACCACGTTAAACTCATAACTCTCTAAAGCGTAATCCGGAAAAGCTGTGGTAAGAATTACCTTTGGAGGATTTTGCATACTTTTTAAAAAGTCTATCCCCGAAATTTTTGGTAGATGAATGTCCAAAAACATGAGGTCTATAGGTTCCTTGCCAATAAACTCCATGGCTTGTATGGCATCGGAAAAAACACCTCTTAGTTCCAATGCGCCCATATCATCAATGTATTTTTTCAAGATACGTTGAGCAGGCGGTTGATCTTCAATGATGATACATCGCATAGGGATTACATTTTTTCCAACTGCATAGTAAGGAATACAGCGAATTGGTTGTGAGTTTCCTTAATTTCAAGCTTATGTTTATCGGGGTATAACAGTTCCAATCTTTTTCTAACATTTTTTAACCCGATTCCTTTCGCCACGGTGTCCATACTGGTAACCTGTTCAAAATTATTTTTACACACAAACGTCAAATGGTTGTCTTCCATGCTTACCTCAATATCAATCTCAATATCTTTAGACTGTCCAGATTGACTATGCTTAAATGCGTTTTCAATGAAAACTACCAGAATAAGAGACGCAATTTTAAATCCGGAGTCCATGGTGCCTTCCGTAAAGTTAACCTTTCCTCTTTCTTCAATCTGTAATTTATATAGCTTTATAAAGTTACTAAGTTGTTCTATTTCTTTGTTTAGGGGTACAAGTTTTTCTTTACACTCATAGAGCATATATCTTAGAACACCACTCATTTCAAGGATAATTTCAGGGGTTTTGGAAGACCCTTCCAAAGCGTAGGAATAGAGATTGTTCAAGTTGTTGAAAAGGAAGTGTGGATTTATCTGTGACTTTAAAAACTGCAGCTCGCTTTCCTGCACGTAGTTTCTAAGTTTTTCTACTTCCTGTTGGCTGCCAATGGCATCCCACGCAAATTTAAATCCGGCTAAAATGGCCAAGACCGGTAGAATATCAAAAAACGCGTAGTAAATACCGGGAACAATACTTGCCCTTATCGTACCAGGAAAAAGTACTGTTTCCAGAAGTTCTTCAATCATAATTACGGTAAAAAAAACACATATGGTCAAACCTGTAAATGTCCCATATCTCTTTTTATAGAGATATTTGGGCATTAGGTAGTAGGTGATAATTACGGAAGCAATGGTATAGATAGCAAAAAACAGGAAATGGTCATAGGAAATGCCCGGATTGTTCCTGTCAAAAGAATAAAAAAGGAAAACTATGATATGAAGAATGGCTTGAAATAAAAGCTCTCCCCTTGTAATGAAAGATGTATTCATCTTATAAAACTAAAAATTTGCACCAAGTACTTCAAATGCAATATCCTAAACAACAAGTTTTTTACCCTTAACGACGCATAGCTGGCTCCAAGCCTAACATTTGTCGTTTACTGGTTTAGTTCTGTCGTTTACGGATTTGAATTTCTACATCCTATAATCCATTGCATATTTGACCTATTCAAATCAACAAGAAAATTACAATGATACCAGAAAATAAATTTTACCTCCCACTGTTGGCGGCCCTGTTACTTCTTGTAAGTCCTACCATCAGATCTCAAGAAGCACCTCCTATCACCATTAAAGGAAAAGTCATAGAACAGGGTAGTGGTATTCCAATTGCTTTTGCTACCGTTATGGTGGCAGATAGTGAAACTAAACAACCTATCACCGGAGGTACAACAGGAGATGATGGAGCCTTTAACATTGAAACAACAGCTGATAATTTTTATGTGGAGATAGGTTTTTTAGGATTTCAATCAAAAACCTTTGGACAACCTGCCACCCGAACTACTGTAATGGATTTGGGAGAAATATTCTTGGCAGAGGATGCTGAGCAGCTACAGGAGGTGGTTGTTGAGGGAGAAATAAGCAGAACGGAATTTAAGTTGGATAAACGTGTGTTCAATGTTGGTAAAGACCTGAGCAGTACGGGTGCAAGCGCGTTGGAAGTGCTAAATAACGTGCCATCGGTAAATGTAAATATTGAAGGTCAGGTAAGTTTAAGGGGAAGCCAAGGGGTGCAAATGCTCATTAACGGTAAGCCCTCGATTATTGCTAGTGAAGAAGGCAATGCCTTGGGAACTATTACCGCTGATATGATAGAGCGAGTGGAAGTTATTACCAATCCTTCTGCTAAATATGAAGCTGAGGGTACTTCTGGAATTATCAACATTGTATTAAAGAAAGAGGAACGAAAGGGACTTAATGGTTCCATTTCTGTAAATACAGGTACGCCTGCTGGTCATAGCGTTGGAGTAAGTCTCAACAGAAGAACAGAAAAGTTCAATCTTTTCAGTCAGATCGGAGTGGGGGTACGGGATATACCTACCGAGGTGGAAAACAGAAACCTAAACCTAATAGATAATACCACCATTACCAGTATTGGCGATGAATATAGAAATGAGAACTACTATAACCTGGTATTGGGAACGGATTATCATATCAACGATATGAACGTGTTGACCTTATCGGGTAATTTTGCCCTTGAAATGGAGGACCAACCTTCTACCACCAATTTTGCTGAGTATGATGCCACTAACTCATTGGTTTCACAGTGGGAACGTACCGAAGTGACCGATGCTAGAAATCCAAAATTTCAATATGAGCTTCAGTACAAGAAAAACTTTGATGAGGAAAATGACGAACATACCCTTCTGTTTAGTGGTTTGGGCAATTTTTTTGGAAAAGATCAATCTTCAGAATTTAGCAATGCCACCGTTTCAGGAGAAAACAGGGATTTAAATCAGCAGACCAGAACTGACTTTAAAGAGTCTGTCTTTACATTTAAGTTGGATTATACCAACCCTTTGACTGATGAGGTTACCATAGAAACCGGAGCGCAATATGTGCTGAACGATGTGAGTAATGATTATGAGCTTAATAATTTGGTGAATGGGGCTTATGTAAATGACCCTGATCTTACCAACATTTTCGACTACCAACAAAACGTTTTGGGGGTGTATGGTACGGGCTCCTACGAGGGTGAAAAATGGGGAGTGAAGGGGGGACTCCGTCTGGAGCATACAGATTTGAGCACCTTTTTGGCCACTACAGGGCAGGCAAATGACCAAGATTTTATAAATCTATTTCCCAGTGCACATACTTCCTATAAATTCAGTAATAAAATTTCTTTACAGGCAGGCTATTCCAAAAGAATCTATAGACCAAGAATGTGGGACTTAAATCCTTTCTTTAATCCCAGGAACAACTTTTTTATAAGACAGGGAAACCCTGACCTACAACCAGAGTTCACAGATTCCTATGAAATTACCAGCATATACATTTTGGGTAAAGCTTCCCTGAACTTTGGCGTGTACCACCGTTACACCAGTGATGTGATAGAAAGGGTATCAACCTTTGAAGATAATGTTACTACCGTAAGACCTGAAAATATTGGAACCAATAATTCTACGGGTATAGAGTTCAATGCTAAGTATAGTCCTTTAAACTGGTTGACCCTCAATGGGGATTTTAACTACAGCTCCTTTAGTAGGGATGGGGTTTTTAATGAGCAAGAATTTGACTTTTCTGGAGACCAATGGACTTCCAAACTGATGACAAAAGTAAAGCTGCCGGCTGATTTTGATCTAGAGATGACTGGAAATTACCAATCTAGTTATAGAACGGTTCAAAGTAAAGTGGCTGATATTCTTTTCATGGATATGGGAGTGCGTAAGAACATTATGAAAGGCAAGGCGGTTTTAAACTTAAGTGTTAGGGATTTATTTGCTTCCAGAATAAATGAAAGTCTTTTGACCCAAACAAACAACAATCAAATAACCAATGAAGTCTTTAATAGAAGACTGCGAGGAAGGTTTATTGCGTTAGGTTTTAGCTATGGCTTTGGCAAAGGGGAGGCCATGCAATATTCTGGGCAACGAAGAAGATTTTAACCGAAAATAGTTTGTTGGTTGGCCAAATGCAATGATGGTTTTTTTGACTTGAGCCATGGCATTTGGCCTTTTTTTTACTCCCTCAACAATCCCATTTTGATAGCGTGTTTGGTAAGGCCCGCAAGATTTTTTACTTGGAGTTTAGAGATTAGGTTTTTCCTGTAGCTCTCAATCGTGTGTTTGCTAAGAAATAGGGAATCTGCTATTTCTTGTGTGGTGTATTCTTCCGCAATAAGCTTCAAAACTTCTTTTTCCCTTTCGGTAAGGTGAACTTCTTCTTGCTTTCTGTTTTCAAACATCGCATCTGTGTAGGCCTTTTTAATTTCTGAAGAGAAGTATTTATCCCCTTTTAAAATAGTATGGATGGCCTGTAGGAGCTCATCCTTCTCCGCATTTTTAGGAACATATCCGTCCACATTATTTTTGATTAATCGGTCTATCATACCGCCATCAATATGCATGCTTACCACCAAAGTTTTTAATGTTGGATAGGTATCTTTAACAATGCTGTTTAGTTCAATACCATCTACTTCGGGCATTGTAAGGTCCGTAATCAATAAATGAAGTTCTTGAGTGCCATTGATTTCCAAAAACTTCAATACTTGTGCCCCGTTTTTAAACGTGGTAGTCACATGCAGTTCGTTGTCCTCATGTAAGATACTCAAGAGTCCGTCAATAAACATTTGGTGATCATCGGCAATAATAATATTAAAACTCATTTAGGGATAATTTTTTAGTTTTAAAATAATGGGTGATATGTAGGAACAGGGCTAATGGGACTCCTGTGAAAATGAAAAATAAGTGTATGCCCAGAGTTGTTAAACCGCAATCCATGGTCTGTCTTTCTGGATAAAACCACAAAGGAATAACCCAAAGGTAATTGGCAATTACCAGCAAAAGCAAGAATGTTTTTGCGTTTTTGATTCTCAGATGATTGAAAAGTTGGTATCCAAACCACTGAAATGCCAAGACCAATAGCAGGGCTATAACTTTCATGTGATGGGAATATTTATAACGGCCACCGTGCCCCTGTTAACGCTTGAATCTATTTGAAGCGTACCGTTTAATTCTTGTACGCGACTATTTACATTTTCAAGACCGATACCATTGGTTGTATTTTTGGAATCAAACCCCACGCCATTATCTTCAAATAAGAGAGATAATTCGTTTTCAGTCAAGGTAAGATTGATGGATACATGGTCTGCCTGGGCATGTTTTATGGTATTGGTCATCAATTCTTGAATTATTTTATATAGTTGCAGGTGTAGAGCATCTTTTAATGCGTTGATTTCTTCGTTTGGATACTTATGAAAACTTACTTTTAAATTTCCATTGATGGATATGGTATCGATATAATCTGAGATGAGTTGTGTAAAAGGTTTTTCCTTGAATTTTTTGGGAATTAACGTGTGGGAAATATTCCTCACTAGCTGATAGGTTTCATCCAATTGGTGCTTGATGGTATTCCAATTATCAGTATTGTTTTCTTCTCCGGAAATTTGAAGTTTTATTCCCGCTAGGTTACCTCCAATACTATCGTGTAATTCTTGGGCTATTCGCTTTCGCTCTTCGTCTTGAGCTTCAATGGATGCTTTAATGAGGTCCAGTTCCTGATCTTTCTTTAATGCCTGTAATTTTTGAATGTTGACTTCCTCTTTCTTTTTTGCAAGTTCTGTTTGTGCTTGTATCTTTTGATAGTAAACGTATAATAATCCCAGAACAGGTATGAGTACCACAAGAAATCCTATAAGGATGGCATTTTTAATAGTCCGTTGTGCCTTTAGTTCCGCCTCCTTTAAAATCTGGTTTTCTTCCAATTCACTTATTTCCTTGTCTTTTTCTAAGGTTTCATATTGTATTTCCAGTTCTTTAATCACTTTTTGCTGTTGTCTATGGGCTATCTGTTGATTAATACCCGCCATTTGCGTCATGACAGCATAGGCATTGCTATAGTCTTCCTTTGCATTGAAAACTTTTCTCTGAATGTCTAAAATTTCTTTTTGGTAATAAAGATTATCTCTTTGAATAGCATTAAAATAGGCGACCGAAAGTGCGGCATTAGCGGCGTCAAAGTTCTTTTCGCGATAAAAGAGTTCTCCCATGCGTATGGTTCCTTCAAAATAGATATTGAGAAACCCTTCTTGCATGCCCTTTTCACGGGCAGTGTTATAAAGCTCAAAAGCTTTGTCATAATCCTCGTCCAATTCCGCTAAGGAACCTAACTTAAGTTCCAGGGTTAGCGCTTGTCTATCATCTTTCTGCTCCCGTGCCTTCTGTAGCCCATTGTTGTATATTTCCTGGGCTCTAGTATACTTTTTTTGTACGTAATAGGCATCTCCTAAAAAAGTAATTGCTTTTGGTAATAGGATTTGATACTCGCCAACTAAATCATCAATAATGGGTTCCAGAATTTCTATGGCCTTCTGTGGTTCTTGTTTAAGATTGTAGGTGTTGGCCAACCCTATTTTGTTTCTAAATAAAAACTCTTTTTGTAAGGAGCTTTCGGCTTCCTTAATTCCCTGAATATGCCATTTGGTGGCATTGTCCAATAGACCGTTAAATCTACTTCCAATGCCTAAAATATAGTAGGCCTTAGAAAAGTGTCTTGATTTGGCTAGGCTGTCTGCATTCCAATGGCGTATCTCTATAAGGTACTTGTTCCCATATTGAATAATACTGTCTGAGTTGGCCTTATCTATATGGTGTCCGGCCAACTTCATAATCGCCAAAAACCTATTGGGACCATATACCGAATCTGTTAAAGTCCGGTAATAGCGGTTCAAAGAAGTGTCGCGCTCATTGGGTTCCGTGGAAAAGCTTATTTGTTGCTCTTCGCTATTGTTTTGTGCGCATACTCCCTTTCCCAGAACAATGGTAAGGGAGAATATAAGTAAGACTTTTAATGTTTGGTTGTTCAACTGTATGGCTATTAAAACTAATCAGTTTAAGACTATCTATTGGATGTATATTAACCTGGGGTGTAAATTCGATGTAAGTCATTACCTTCCATCTCAACCACTTTTTTGTCAATATATTTAATCAAATCAGGACAGTCATTTGAAAAATCATCGCAAATTACGGTTTTTGATTTTTTGTCGTGTTTTAATGTGACAATCAGTTGGCTAGGGCAGGAAGTTTCGGTAGGATAATGGTCATCTAGCTCCCAGAATCCTTCCACCTCCAATTTTTTAAAGAATCCTAAGGTCGGTAATGAGTCTAAATAGGTTTCTGTATAGTGATTGTATTTGGCATCGGCTTTACTTTCAAAAGTATCTGGGGTATACCTTATTTTGTTCTTATATAGGTCAAACCTGTCATCGTGGAAAGCGCCTCTTTTTACAATGAGATGATAACCATGGCCATCTCTTGCGGACTGGTAATTTTTTACGGAACGATTGTTACAATAAATAGCTACAACTAGACAAACGGCTAACAACTTGGGGTACATGTATTTCATTTCTATAGGCTTTTTGTTCACAACAAATGTGAAAATTTGCCGCGCTTAGAAATACACTTGTTTCAGCCTTTTGTGTACCCCTGAAAACAGGGGTGGCAAATTACTGGTTGGTAATGACCTGCTCCTTGAGTATAGATGATACAATCATTTGGGCATGTACTCTTGAGTTTTCAATAAACCATTTATGGGTTTCCATGCCCCCACAAATTACTCCTGCAAGATAAAGACCGCCTATATTGGTCTCCATGGTATCCGGATTGTATTTTGGTAGCTTTTTTTCATCGTTAGTGAGTTCGATTCCCACCGCCTCCAGAAATTTAAAATTAGGTTTGTAGCCGGTCAAAGCCAGCACAAAATCATTTTCTATTTCTTTATCGCCCTCCGGAGTGTTCAAAACCAATGAATGTTCTTTTATTTCTTTTACGGTAGTATCATAATAGGCTTTAATACTACCTTCTTCTATGCGATTGATGATATCTGGCCTTACCCAATACTTTACGCGCTTACCCACTTCCGGGCCTCTGATGATAAGAGAAACTTCCGATCCTTTTCGGTAGCATTCCAATGCGGCATCAATAGCGGAATTACTTGCTCCAATGACTGCTAATTTCTGACTTGCATAGAAATGAGGGTCTTTGTAGTAGTGGGAAACCTTTGGTAAGTTTTCTCCGGGAACATCAATGGTATTTGGGATATCATAGAAACCTGTTGCTATAATTACCTTGTCTGCCGTGTAGTTTGTTTTGTTGGTGGTAATGGAAAATTGTTCGTTTTGCTTTTCAACATGGGCCACTTTTTCAAATAGCCGAATGTTGAGGTTATTTGAGGTGACAATTCTTCTGTAATATTCCAAGGCTTCGTTTCGCTTAGGTTTGGCTTCCTTGCTAATAAATGGAATGTTGTCAATTTCCAATTTTTCCGAGGAAGAGAAAAATTGCATGTTTATAGGGTAATTGAAAAGGGAGTTGACTATAGGGCCTTTTTCAAGGATTACATAACTCAATCCTTTTTTTTGAGCTTCCAATCCACATGCAATACCTATGGGACCTCCGCCAATAATTACAATTCGAAAATGCTCCATTTATCTGTTGCTGCTTTTAGGTCCTTAATAGTTTTTTGTGGCTCGTCGCTCTTAAAGATGAAACTTCCGGCAACCAGAACATCGGCACCTGCCTTTATAAGAGCCTTAGCATTTTTAGCCGTAACACCGCCGTCTACCTCTACCACCGCCTTGGAATCGTTCATTTTAATAAGTTCCTTGGCGTCCGTTATCTTTTCATAACTGTTCTCTATAAAACTCTGACCACCAAACCCTGGATTTACGCTCATGATAAGCACCAAATCCAAATCTTTGATAATATTTTTAAGCAGGTTTACATTGGTATGTGGATTTAAGGCCACCCCAGCCTTCATTCCCGCATCTTTTATGGCTTGAACGGTCCTGTGCAAGTGTGTACATGCTTCATAATGCACCGTGAGGTAGGTAGCACCTAAATCTGCAAATGTTTGTATGTACCTGTCCGGATCTACAATCATTAAATGAACATCCAAAGGTTTGGTGGCATGTTTGGCAATGGCTTTTATAACGGGCATTCCATATGAAATGTTAGGCACGAACATACCGTCCATAACATCTATATGGTGCCAATCTGCTTCGCTTTGGTTCACCATTTCTACATCTCGTTGTAGATTGCCAAAATCTGCTGCCAGTAGGGAAGGGGCTATTTTAGATTTATTCATTGCGTACTGCTTCAATTCTTATACAAAAGTAAGGAAATGGTATTTGTTGGGTTCTCTGTTTCCTTGTTTAGTTTTATATGACCATTAGAAATGTAAATGGTAACTATTCTAGTCTTCCAAAGGGTTGAAAACTTATTTTTTTAGTAGGAAGGATGCGTAGACTGTTTTATAGAGATGGCAGGTAAATATTATAGGGATTTAATTTGTTATAGTGCCGATATTCCAACTGGCTCTTTTCAGTACTATTTTAGAAAGCTCAAATTTCTTTGGTATTATCAAATCTATTTTTGTGTTGGGAAGAAAACTCTATAATTTTTTGAAAAAATCTTGTTACCTCGTTTGCAGATATTTTAATTCTTTTCCTTTCTTATCGAATTGAGGTACAAGCGCTCCACTTTTTCTCGTGCCCAAGGTGTTCTTCGTAGAAATTTAAGCGAGGATTTTATAGAGGGATTATTTTTAAAGCTGTTAATGTCAATTAGCGAAGCCAATTCTTCCCATGTGTATTTCTGGGAAAGATACACTAGAATATCTGCCAATTTTACACCATGTAACGGATTGTTCGGTTGAGATTCTTTTTTCATGGTGATAGGTGGGTTTTTAGTTTTAAATATAAAGCACGTAACTGTACAGTTTTTTGACATAGTTGAGTAATGTCCTAAAATGAAAAAACTCCGGTAATCAGCCGGAGTTTATTCATCAATCAAAAAACGAACAGTCATGATAACTGTTGTTACTTTCAAAATTACAACTAATATGCCAAATTTCCAATTTAAGGATAATTTAACGTGTAATTCACAAATGGTATTTTCTAACCTAGATAGGTTTTAAGTATTTTACTTCTAGAAGTATGCTTCAATCTTCTGATTGCCTTTTCCTTGATTTGGCGAACCCTTTCTCTTGTAAGGTCAAACGTTTCTCCAATTTCTTCTAAAGTCATGGAATGTTGTCCTGCCAATCCAAAATAAAGACGGATAACATCCGCTTCCCTAGGGGTCAAAGTTTCCAAGGCTCTTTCAATTTCCGTTCTTAAAGATTCGTGTAAAAGCTCTTTATCGGGATTTGGAGACTCACCACTTCTAAGTACATCATAAAGATTGGAATCCTCACCGTCAATTAATGGGGCATCCATAGAAACATGACGACCTGAGTTTTTTAAGGATTGTTTTACATCCTCCACGGTCATGTCCAATTCCTTTGCAATCTCTTCTGCTGAAGGAACACGCTCGTGGGCTTGCTCCAAAAATGCAAATGTCTTGTTGATTTTGTTGATGGAACCAATCTTGTTCAATGGCAAACGAACAATTCTTGATTGCTCTGCCAAAGCTTGTAAAATAGATTGTCTAATCCACCAAACAGCGTAAGATATGAATTTAAAACCTCTGGTTTCATCAAATCTTTGAGCTGCTTTAATAAGACCTAAGTTACCTTCATTGATCAAATCAGGTAGGGTCAATCCTTGGTTTTGGTACTGCTTGGCAACGGATACTACGAATCTAAGGTTGGCTTTTGTAAGTTTTTCAAGAGCGATCTGGTCGCCTGCCTTGATTCGTTGTGCCAATTCTACTTCTTCATCTGCAGTAATCAAATCTACCTTGCCAATTTCTTGCAAGTACTTGTCCAAAGACGCCGTTTCACGGTTGGTTACCTGTTTTGTAATCTTAAGCTGTCTCATCTAAATTTCCTTTCTGTTACGTGCGTTATGCATAGTTGCATATACTTATACGTAAAAAACATAGAAATGTTACATGAGGGTAAAAAAAACTTGAAATTTTAGCTAAATGGCATAAAAAAGCCTCGAAAGGAAAATTTCGAGGCTTTTAAATATTTAAAATACAGAGAATTAGTCCCTTCTAGGCTTTCGGTCCCTGTTATCTCTACCGCGATTGTTATCCCTGCCACGATTGTTGTCCCTACCGCGATTACGGTCGTTGTTATTACGTGGAGGTCTTTCTTTGTAGCCCTCAGGTTTAGGAAGAAGAATTTTTCTTGAAACCTTATCCTTTTTGGTACGCGAATCTATACCCATGTACTTAACATCAAAGACATCTCCCATGTTTACTACATCGCTCACATTTTCAGTGCGTTCCCATGCCAATTCTGAAACGTGCAGTAATACTTCGTTTCCAGGCGCTTCTTGGTATTCTACCACGGCACCAAAATCTAGCATTTTTATTACTTTCACCTCATAAACGCTTCCTTCTTCAGGGGAGAACATTAAAGAATCAATTTTTCTCAACACTGCGTCTATGCCATCTTGATTGGTACCAAGAATCTCAACAATTCCTTCTTCTGTAACAGGATCTTCATTAATAACAATAGTAGTATCCGTTTCTTTCTGAAGTTCTTGAATGACTTTACCGCCTGGGCCGATCAGCGCTCCGATAAATTCATTAGGTATAATTCTGGTAACCATTTTAGGAGCGTGTGGTTTAACGTCTCCGTTTGGAGTGGCAATGGTGTCAGTCAATTTCTCCAAGATATGTAACCTTCCATCCTTGGCTTGATTAAGGGCGTTTACCAAAATTTCATAGGAAAGGCCTTTAACTTTAATATCCATCTGGCAAGCGGTGATACCGTCTGCTGTACCGGTTACCTTAAAGTCCATGTCTCCCAAATGATCCT
This sequence comes from Euzebyella saccharophila, assembly GCF_014855495.1. Lineage (GTDB taxonomy): Bacteria > Bacteroidota > Bacteroidia > Flavobacteriales > Flavobacteriaceae > Euzebyella > Euzebyella saccharophila. Next base: position 38,129 of record NZ_JACYFJ010000007.1, read on the forward strand.
CATCACCTAAAATATCCGAAAGTACGGCATATTTACCGCTTTCCGTATCGGTAATCAACCCCATGGCGATTCCTGAAACTGGTTTCTTCAATTGAACACCGGCATCCATCATAGCCATAGTACCTGAACAAACGGTTGCCATGGAAGAGGAACCATTGGATTCCAATATTTCGGAAACAACTCTTACCGTGTACGGGCAATCTTCAGGAACCATTCCTTTCAAAGCTCTTTGCGCCAAGTTACCGTGACCTACTTCCCTTCTAGAGGTTCCTCTTATGGGTCTAGCTTCTCCTGTTGAAAAAGGAGGGAAATTATAGTGCAGGTAAAAACGCTCTTCTCCTTCATAAGAGGGCATATCTATCTGGTTGGCATCTCTAGAAGTTCCTAAAGTTACCGTTGCCAAAGCCTGTGTTTCTCCTCTCGTAAAGATAGCTGAACCGTGGGTAGAAGGAAGATAATCGACCTCACACCAGATTGGACGAATTTCATCTGTCTTACGGCCATCTAAACGTAATCCTTCATTTAACGTTAGATCTCTAACAGCAGCTTTTTCAGCTTTGTAAAAATACTTACTGATCAAACCGTTGTATTCTTCTTGTTCTTCTTCTGAGAAAGAAGCGATTACTTCTTCTTTAATAGCCTGAAAAGCAGCACTTCTTTCATGTTTGGCCGAACCTGCCTTAGCAATCTCATACACTTTGTCATAGGTTAGACTGTGCACCTTTTTCTCGAGATCTGCATCTTCTCTTTCTGGCTCGTACTCCCTAACTTCCTTTTTACCAAAAGCTTCGGCCAATTTTACTTGTGCCTCACATTGTACCTTAATGGCTTCATGGGCAAATTTGATAGCCTCTGTCATTTCCTCTTCGGAAATCTCTTTCATTTCACCCTCAACCATCATAACAGAATCGGCAGAAGCACCAATAACCATGTCAATATCAGATTCTTCTAACTGCTTAAAAGTTGGGTTAATGATAAATTCACCATTGATTCTACCCACTCGCACTTCTGAAATTGGACATTCAAAAGGGAAATCTGAAAGTTGAATAGCTGCAGATGCGGCCAAACCGGCCATAGCATCTGGCATTACGTTTTCGTCATGAGACATTAATTGGATCATCACCTGGGTTTCAGAATGATAATCTTTTGGAAACAATGGGCGTAAAACGCGGTCTACTAGGCGCATTGTAAGAACTTCCCCGTCACTTGGTCGTGCTTCCCTTTTAAAGAAACCGCCGGGATAACGTCCTGCAGCTGCAAATTTTTCCCTGTAATCTACCGTTAGGGGAAGGAAGTCTACATCAGAGGCCTTATAGTTGGAAACTACGGTACATAATAACATACATTTTCCGGAGCTCACCACCACGGAACCGTGCGCCTGCTTCGCTAATTTTCCGGTTTCGATAGTAATTTCCCTACCGTCACCAAGGTCTATGACCTCTTTAAATACTTTTGGAATCATAAATGTGATTTACGTTCGCATTTGTGCGAACTGTTAAACAATGGTCTTACCGGACAATTTAATAGGCCGGAGTTGTTGTGTTGTGTTGACCAATGAAAAACTATGTGAAGCTTTTTGAATTTGCCTCTAAGATAGAGGACTTTATGTAAATAAAAAAGGGACTGAAAAAAATCAGTCCCTTTATAACTTTATTTTCTGATACCTAATTCTTTGATCAGTTCACGATATTTTACAATATCATTCTTGATCATATAATCTAAAAGACTTCTTCTTTTACCTACCAAACGAACCAAGGAACGCTCTGTATTATAGTCTTTTTGATTTCTTTTCAAATGCTCTGTCAAGTGGTTGATTCTGTACGTGAACAATGCAATCTGACCTTCAGTAGAACCTGTGTTCTCTTCTTTGCCGCCGTATTGCTTAAAAATTTCGGCTTTCTTTTCTTTGTCTAAATACATGCCAATATTGTTTTTAATGATTATTATGTATCCGATTGATTTTCAATCAGGGCGCAAAGATACTATTATTTAGTTATTCCATGGTGAAAAAAGCAGTTTTATTGAAATACCTTGTGTGAAGAGTTTGGTTACCATATTCTGGAGGAAGATAATTCAATGTCTGCGGTGGCCCATATTTGTTTCAATAGGTTGTTTGTTTCTTGAATTTCCTCCTCAAACTGTAATGCTTTATAGGCCGTTTGCAGGCCGTGAAGTGCCCACCCATTTTTTGGGAACTTTTTTAAGTCTTGCATGTAAGTGACAATGGCATCCTCATATTTTTTTCCTTCTAATTGCACAGCCCCTAGGTGATGTCTTACTGAAAAGAACCAATCCGGGGGTTCATTATAATTGAGCTGGTCTTCAAGGATTACAGCTTCCGAAAGTAATTCTATACTTCTTTCAAAGTTAAGTTCCTTTGCCCATATTTCAGCCTCTAAAATACGCTCCGCAATTTTAACCAAAACATCTACGGAATTAATGTCCCAAATGGTTACTTCCTTAAGTTCTGGATCTATGGCCAAACTTTTTAACTTGTCTAGTTCCAATTTGGCTTTCTCAAGGTCATGGAGGCCTATGAATGCCAAGCCGCGGGCATAATTTCTTATGGCGGCGGGATATTTTAAACTGGGGTCCAAATCGGGTATTTTTAAAATTGCCTCCCATTCCGCAAACTTTACATTTATATGGTAGGGAATGGTATAAAAATGTTGAATAGTGCTCCAGCCAGGTTCTTTCATTAATTGTAAATTGGCTTGGGAAGCTACTTTGTTGGCAGCTTTCAGTGCTATTTTTTTATTCCCTTCCAAAGTGGCCGTTGCGGCCATAAAATGATAGTTGTGAGGGTATAGGGCCAAGGGGTAGGCCCCTTGGGCATTACAGGCAGAAACGTAAGAGCTATCTACTTTTACCGCTCTTAAATTGGATACCGTGCCTTTGTGGTAATCCCCGGTTCTAATATAAATGTGCGAAGGCATATGAACTAAATGTCCCGCCCCAGGAACTAGGTCTTCATCAAATGCTTGTGCGCTAGAGAGTGCTTTTTCTGGATTTTTTGAGGCTTCTACGGCATGAATGTAAAAGTGGTGCGCACCAGGGTGATCAGGGTTAATTTTCAGGGCCTTATCCAAATGTGAAATAATTTCCGATGTCCAATTCTTAGGATCTCCATTACTCTCCCATAGATCCCAGGGGTGTTGGTCCATGATGCTTTCGGCATACAGTGTTTGTATATTAGCATCATCTGGAAATTGTTTTGATAGTTCCTTCAGAGCTTCTGAATAGGCTTGGTCAAGATCTGATCGGTCTTCAGGAGGTTCTTTTGAATACCTTTTTGCTAAAGCATTAATAAGTCCTTTTTCTTTTTCAGTTAGGTTGGTGGACAAATTTTTAGCTTGGTTTACGGCTTCAAATGCTCGAGAATAGTTGTCCGCTTCCATTCCGGCATTATAATTAGGGCCCAAAACATAGGCGTAGCCCCAATAGCCCATAGCAAATTGGGGGTCTAGCTTGGTGGCGTAATAGAAGGATCGAGCAGCTTCGGCATGGTTGAAGCCGTAAGCCAACACCAAACCTTGGTTAAAATACACTTGGGCCAAGCTGTCATTTGTACTTGTTGGAACATGAAGTACATTCAGTCCTTCAATTATAGGAGCTTTCTGATTTGTTTTATACCAATCTGCATCTGTAGTTATAGGCTTACATCCAATAGAGACCATTTGGGGCAACTCTTTTTTTGGCTCTTTATCAATTTTACAGGCTGAGAGGGTGAACAGTAAAGCAATGGTAAGTAAATAGACCACTTTCATTTAAGTAGAATTAAAATTAAACAAAAGGGGAACGGAACAGACTGCAATATAAAATAAATCCCGCTACTTATTTGAAGTAGCGGGATTTAATCATCTGATGGCTAATTTTTTATCCGCCTAGGCGAAATATAAAATTAACTTCTCACCGGATTGTTCTGTATGAGGTCTAAATATAGATTCACTTTTTTCTTAAGGTCCCTTCTGTGCGAAATAAAATCCAAGAACCCATGTTCTTGAAGAAATTCTGCAGTTTGAAACCCTTCCGGTAAATCTTGACCGGTAAGATCTTTGACTACCCTTGGACCGGCAAAACCGATCAAGGCACCGGGCTCAGAAATATTTATATCTCCTAACATGGCGTAAGATGCGGTGGTGCCACCCGTTGTAGGGTCTGTACATAAAGAAATGTACGGAATTTTGGCATCTGCCAATTGCGCTAATTTAGCCGATGTTTTGGCCAATTGCATCAATGATAGGGCCGCTTCCATCATACGGGCACCCCCAGATTTTGAAATCATTAAAAAAGGAATCTTTTTCTTGATGGAGTGGTCAATGGCACGTGCAATTTTCTCTCCAACAACGCTTCCCATGGATCCACCTATAAAGCTGAAATCCATACAGGCCACCACCAAATCTTTACCTAAAGATTTACCAACCGCTGTGCGAACGGCATCCTTAAGGCTGGTTTTCTTTTGGGCGTCCTTTAAACGGTCTGCGTATTTTTTGGTGTCCTCAAATTTTAAGGGGTCCTTAGATGTAAGTTTGGTATCTAATTCCTTAAACTTATTGTCATCAAAAATTATTTCAAAATATTCCTTACTGCCTATTCTAACATGGTAGTCATCTTCTGGACTAACATAGAAATTTTTGGCTAGCTCCTCAGACTCAACAATCTTCCCGGTAGGCGATTTGTACCAAAGGCCTTTTGGGGTGTCTTTTTTTTCTTCGGTAGCCGTTTGAATGCCCTTCTCCTTTCTTCTGAACCAAGCCGTCATATTCTCCATATTATCGTTAGCGGATTATTCTTACTATAGGGTGTTTACGTTGTTTAAGTCTTCAAAAGCCTTTTTTAAACGCTCTGTAAACGCTTTTTCTCCTTCCCTTAGCCAAACCCTTGGGTCATAAACTTTTTTGTTAGGCTCATCAGGACCGTCTGGGTTACCTATTTGCGACTGTAAATAGTCTTTTTTGCCTTGAACATAATCACGAACTCCAGATAGAAAAGCATATTGCAAATCTGTATCTATGTTCATTTTGATCACTCCATAGCTTATGCCTTCCCTAATTTCTTCTACAGTTGAACCAGAACCACCATGGAAAACAAAATCTATATGGTTGTGCTCTACTCCATACTTTTCGGAAATGAATTCTTGTGAGTTTTTAAGGATTTTTGGTGTTAGTTTAACATTGCCAGGTTTGTAAACTCCGTGAACATTTCCAAAAGCCGCAGCAATAGTAAATCTATGGCTTACTTTAGAAAGTTCTTCGTAGGCATATGCAACTTCTTCAGGTTGGGTGTACAATTTAGAGTCGTCCACATCAGAATTGTCCACACCATCTTCTTCACCACCTGTAATACCAAGTTCTATTTCCAAGGTCATGTCCATTTTGGCCATTCGCTCCAAATAACCCTTACAGATTTCAATATTCTCTTCAATAGGCTCTTCGGATAAATCGATCATATGAGAGCTAAAAAGGGATTTTCCCGTTTCGGCATAATGCTTTTCACTGGCATCCAGCATACCATCTATCCATGGCAATAATTTTTTGGCACAGTGATCCGTGTGCAAAATTACAGTGGCACCGTAGGCTTCTGCCAATTGATGTACATGCTTTGCGCCAGCAACAGCACCTAAGACGGCAGCCTTTTGATCTTCATTGGAAAGACCTTTACCAGCATTAAACTGGGCACCTCCATTGGAGAATTGAATAATTACGGGAGCGTTTAGACTTGCGGCAGTCTCCAGAACTCCATTAATCGTATTGGAGCCTATTACGTTTACTGCGGGAAGGGCAAAACCTTTCTCTTTTGCGTAATTAAAAATTTCTTGAACTTCCTCTCCGGTGGCAACCCCGGGTTTAATATTGTGGGCCATAATTTTCTAGGTTTCTATTTTAATGCAACAAAAGTAATAAAATATTATCTCTAAAGACCAAGCTCACTTAAGATTGTGATGGTCAGATGTAACAAGAAGTTACCTTGTTGTACCAGCTATAAATAATGAATTTCTTTTGGGCTAGAATGGATAGTTAATACCAATTTGAAGTACCGCGTTGGAGAAGTTAAAATCGTTCAACCATCTATCCGATATATCATTTGCAGGATTATAGGTCTTAAAACCCAGATCGGCCCTTAATACAAAATAGGTAAAATCATACCGCAAACCAAAACCGGTACCCAGGGCGATATCTTCTAAGGAGCTTATTCCGGTAAAGGTGGCTTCGGGGTCTTCTACGTTATCAAAGACATTCCAGATGTTACCTGCGTCTGCAAAGAGAGCGCCTTTGAGATTTCCAATGAGGGGAAACCGGTATTCTAGATTAAGCCCTATTTTTAAGTTGGCCTCGTTAAAATCGTTTACGGCATCTGTACGGCCCGGACCCAAAGAGTAGGGAGACCATGCCCTAATATCATTGGCCCCACCAGCAAAATAACTACGTACGAAAGGAATGTTATCAGAATTTCCATAGGGAATCGCAATTCCGAAAAAGCTTCTAAAAGCAATGACGTTATTTCGTGATACGTTCCAATATTTTATATAATCGAACTCGGTTTTTATATATTGGCTATAGGGAACCCCAAATACCAATCTGTCTTCATTGGCATTTTCTTCAAATGGGATAATCTGTGAAATTGTGGATAATAGGTTGCCCGCACTTTCCAATTTAAAACGAAACTGATAAAAATTATTATCCGTAATGCCTTCCCTGTTGTTGAGGTTAAGGGTATAGTTGCTGGCAAAGATCAGGTTGTTTTCGGTCAATCGCTGTCTTCTTTCCTCAATTCTACTTACGGACTGATAAATGGCATCGGTCGCGTTGACATCTCTATTCAAGATGGCCTGGGTAAATCCGGTAGTTCCATCTGGAATAATTAAACTTGGATTGCTGGAATCTCCGTTTAATTCAAAAAAATCCTCCAACTCAGGATACTGGACTTCGTCCAAGTAGCTGTCAAAATTATTGGCGATGTTGTCAAGCTGTTCATAGGAGTTTCGGTAAACATTAAAAAAACGATCAATATTTACATTGCGTACAAATTGTACATTTAGAAGTTCTACATTGTGTTTTATAAAGTCTGAAGGAACCCAATTGTAGCCTAAAACGGTATTAAAGGTCTGCTTGTCCAATCCAATATTTTTCTGAAAACTGGTTCCTAGGGATATCCGCGTTTTGGGAAGGGTATAGCTGGGAATAAGCTTTGTAGTGTTTAAAAAGGGAAACCAGATTCTTGGGATGTCCAAATTAATATCTGCCCCGTATTCTTGAATGTTGAAAAACCTGCTGTCTATAATACTGGGGTCGTTAGATGATCCAATGCTAACCCTGCCTGCTAAACCAAGGTTTTCTGCACCTCCAAATAAATTTCGGGCCTGAAGGGAGGGACTTAAGGCCAAGCCTACTTGCTGAATATTGGAACGGGTTACCTCAAAAGAGGTTCCTAGGGAGTACCTTGGCCTCGCGGCTAGATAAATATTGGCATCAAGGGTTTCGCCATTTGGACTAGGCTGGGAGGTAATAGTAGGATATTTAAAAACCCCGAGGTTGGTTATTTGTCTATAAGTTCTGGTCCGATCTATTTCTCTATAAATGCTGTCCTTTTTAAAAAACACGGCATTGGCAAGCGTCTTTGGTTTAAACCTCAGTTTGTTTTTGTAATAAATGGTATAGTCTTCGTACTCAATGGACTGTTGTTCAGCATCTTCACCATTAAAAAGGTAATCTGTATAAATATTGATTTTGTCAAATTTGTACACTTTATATTCCGAGGAGGTAACGGTAGAATCCCCCCTTCTTTTAAAGTTGTCAATATTCAACTCAATATTCATTTGTTGGTCATCTGCTACCTTGGTTGTATCCGTTGCAATATCGTAGGAAATAGAACTTTCCTGAAAGTTGTAGACTCCATTGTTTCTAAAAATGGTACTTAATCGTTCCCGTTCCCGAGCAAATTCGGCCAAATCAAATTGTGTGCCTGCTTTAACAAATGATAGTTCTTGGTGTTCCTCATAAATGGAATCAATGGCTTTAGAGCTAATCCGGTGGCTTACGGTATCAATGAAAAAAGGTTTGCCCAGCTCTATTTTGTATTCTAGGCTAGCACGTTGTTTTTTATCAAGCGAATCTATAGTATAGGTGGTATTATTATTAAAATATCCTTTGCTGCCGTAGTAAGCACTTAAACGCTCCAATGTTCTTCGGGCCTTTGTGGTATCGACAATTATGGGAGATTCCCCAATTTTTTTGAGCCATTCGCTCAGTCCCTTCACTACAAATGATTCTCCAAGCCGGTTTACCTGTTTTTTGGAGAGAAGTTTCTCCAAACGCTCTTCTCTATGTTCTTTTTTATGTAGCCAAGCCTGATAGGAAGAGTCAGGGTCTTTTTTTGCCAGATTGTAAAGATTAAGTCTTAAAGGGTACCCTAAAATTCGTGTGTTGGGCTTTTGTAAAATAAGACTGTTGATGTCCTCATTCTTTATTTCTTCACCGTCTGCAAAAATGGTGTTTTCCCTAAGTAATAGCTCATCTTCGTCTACCCGTTTTAGAGTGTTGCATGCATTGATCGCAACCGCTAGGAATAATAGGCTTATTTTAGCACCGATTTCTTTAAAGCGCGACGATTTACACATAGCCACCAAAATTACATCTTTTTATGATTGTTAAAAGTCAAATAAAACTTATAAAAAGCCTACATCAAAAAAAGTACCGTAACCAGCACGGGCTTTTTTTTGTAGAAGGGGTAAAGGCGGTACAGGAAATTTTAGATTCCCATTTTGAAGTGGATAGTGTTTATGCCACGGAAGAGAACTTGGTACATTCCACAGAGTCTATAGTTCATATAATTTCGGAGTTGGATCTTAAAAAAATAAGCGCTTTGACTACTCCGAACAAGGTGTTGGGAGTCTTTAAAATTCCAAAGGCAGCACCTCTTGTTTTTGATGATTGGATTGTTGCGGTTGATGATGTGCGGGATCCTGGAAATTTAGGGACCATTATTAGGTTATGCGACTGGTTTGGAATAAAGAATCTGCTATGTTCTGCTCGGACGGTGGATTGTTACAATCCTAAAACCATACAGGCAACCATGGGTTCCTTGGCTCGGGTTCATGTGGGGTATACTAATTTAGAAAGGTTTTTAAGGGATGCGCAATTACCTATTTACGGAGCTTTTATGAACGGCACCAATATATATTCAAGTAATTTGCCTTCCAAAGGAATTTTGGTAATGGGCAATGAGGCCAATGGCATATCAAGCGAGATAGAAAAGGTGGTCGATGAAAAAATAAGTATTCCACAATTTGGCAGGCAACAGACCGAAAGTTTAAATGTGGCCACGGCCACGGCCATTTTGCTCAGTGAAATTAGAAGGTGCTAGCTTTTTTTATTCAAACGTAAAGTTAACAAAAATACCCCTGGTGCTCATTTTTTCAATGTTGCCGGTCCAAGGGCTGTTAGGGTCTACATCCCGTACCAATTCATCGGTAAGTCCAAAAACCCCACGTATGGATGGGGTAAATTTGAAATATTCCAAATAAAAGTCGATACCAAAACCAAGTTCGTAATTGTAGGTCCATTTTTTCATTCGAAAAGTTCCACTACTGTTGTCATCCGGGCTGGCTTCATTGCTGCCCAAGTTAAGGGAAGCAGATGGTCCGGCAACTAAAAATGGCTTCCAGTTTCCTAATCTTCGGGTACTAATTTTAGCCAATATTGGAAAATTGATGTAGGTAGACTTTACTTCCCTAATGGCATTTCGCTCTCCTTCTTCCGTTGCTTGAAAACCAGGGAAACCCAATGTACGGGAATTATAATATAGGCCGGGTTCCATTCGTATATCTAAAAACTCGTGAAGGTTCATTTCGCCAATAAGTCCCACATTAAACCCTGTGGACTCTAGAACTAGGACTTCCGTATTTTGGTTGCCTCGGTCATTTTTATAATCGAACTTAAAACCATATCGGTTAAAACCTAAAAAATATCCGTAATTAAGAAACTTTTTATCCTTATTCTCTAGATTTAGGACTGGGTTGGAATTGAATTGAGCATGAACTGTAACTCCTAGAAACAGCATACTTGCCAAAAGCAGAAAAAATCTTTTCATTCAAAAAAAATTATCCCGTTTGTGCCGTATCCTTTTGTTGAAAGGGGGTGCGGGTGTCTATAGGCTTTATCAAGCCCTGTTTTATTTATTTCTTTGCAACGTAAATAGATGCCACCCCAAGTGTTTGGGGCTTGTTCTCTACCTCTATAAACCCAATTTTACGTAAAATATTGTTGAAGGCTTCTCCATGGGGGAAAACGGATGCAGATTCGCTTAGATATGAATAAGCAGAGCGGTCCTTGGAAAAGATTTTGCCTATAGCGGGTAGAATATACTTGGTGTAAAATGTATACCCTTGTTTAAATGGAAACTTTGTAGGTACGGATGTTTCCAACACTACAAATGTGCCTCCTTTGGCCAACACCCTATAGATTTCCGATAGTCCTTTATCAAGATTTTCAAAATTACGCACTCCAAAGGCTACGGTGACCGCATCAAAACTATCATTTTCAAAGGGTAGGTTTTCACTGTCTCCTACTACCATTTCAATGGTGTTCTCCAATTTCTTTTGTGCCACCTTTTTCTTTCCTACCTCCAGCATACCTGGGGAAATGTCCAGGCCTACAATATTTTTGGCGCCCGTTTGGGTTAAATTAATAGCAAGGTCCCCTGTTCCTGTTGCGATATCCAAGACGGATTCAGGGTGGGTTTTTTGTATAATGGAAACCACTCTTTTTCTCCATTTAATATCAATTCCAAAAGAAATAACGCGGTTAAGCCCATCGTAGTCCTCAGAAATGGTATCGAACATCTGGGTCACTTGGGCTTTTTTTCCCATTTGGGAGTTTTTATAGGGGGTCACCTTATTGGCCATGTGGCAATTTTTGTGGCAAAGATACAATATAGCCTGCACTATGCGTTTAGCATTTTGGTAATTACAAGGGAGGTAAATATCAATTAAGCATCAAAATAAAAGGGGCTACGGATTAAATGTGTAATTTTGCGACGCAATTAACGACCTAAGAAGGCTTACTTTTTGTTGCTTAGTCAATTAAATTGCAGACCACACAAAGTTGTTAGTAGATGAAAATTATTATTGCAGGTGCCGGTGAGGTAGGATTTCACCTTGCTAAACTGCTATCTTACGAATCTCAGGACATCACTTTAATCGATACCAATAAGGAGAGTCTCGCATACGCGGATACCCATTTGGATATACGGGTTTTACGTGGTGATGCCACTTCTATATCGGTGCTTAAGGATGCCAACGTTCAAGATTCCAATCTAATGATCGGGGTTACGGCTTCTGAAACTACCAACCTCACCCTTTGCATGCTTGCCAAGCAATTGGGGTGTGAGCGTACCATTGCCAGAATTTCCAATACCGAATTTATAGATGACCGGGAAACCATTCGTTTTTCAGAATTGGGTATAGATGAGCTTATTTCCCCGGAGGAGCTGGCAGCAACGGAAATTAAGTTATTGCTTAATAAGAGCGCCTTCAACGACACCTATGAATTTGAAGATGGTAAATTGATCATGGTGGGCGTATCCCTTCCGCCTTCTGCACCCTTTGTGGGTAAAATGGTGAAGGAAGCTGCAAAAATTTTTCCGGAGCTGCATTTTATGCCCATCGCCCTTCAGCGAACAGGAACCCAATATACAGTGGTGCCTCGTGGTGATACCATTTTTAAGGATGGTGACCAGGTATATTTCATTACCACCAAGGAAGGGGTAGATGAACTGTACAAGCTTACAGGTAAGAAAAAGGAGGAAATTAAGAATGTGATGATTTTGGGGGGTAGCAAGGTAGGTTTCAAATCTGCTCGTGACCTTTGCCAGAATCGCTTCAATGTAAAATTGATAGAAAAAGATAAGGAGAAGGCTTTTGATTTGGCAGATGATCTTCCCAATGCCTTGGTCATTAATGGCGATGGTAGAAATGTGGAGTTGCTGGAAGAGGAAAGCTTGGAGTCCATGGATGCTTTTATTGCGGTAACCGGTAACTCGGAAACCAATATTATGTCCTGTCTGGTTGCCAAGTCCAAAAGAATAAAAAAGACCATTGCTCTAGTTGAAAATATGGATTACTTTCAACTTTCCCATTCTATAGGTATCGATACCCTTATCAATAAAAAACTTTTGGCGGCGAATAACATTTTCCGTCATATCCGTAAAGGGGAGGTTGTTGCCCTTATGAGATTGAATAATCTAAATGCCGAAATTTTGGAATTTGTGGTAAAACCAAGTTCTAGAGTAACCGGAACTATTATTAGAGAGTTGGATTTTCCTAGATCTGCAACCATTGGAGGAGTCATTAGGGATGATGAGGGTATAATCGCGCTAGGGGGGTTTGAGATAAAGGCGGGGGACCGTGTAGTGGTTTGTTGCCTTCCAGAAGCCATTCCAAAAATTGAACGTTTATTTCTCTAATGCGTCTTAATACCAAAATCATATTCCATATTATGGGGCTGTTATTGCTTTGCAATGGGGCCTTTATGTTATTGGCTGCGCTTTTAAGCGGTATATACAAGGACGGTGCTACCTTGGGCATAGGTTTGGCGGCCATTACCACCATGTTTGTGGGAACTTTTGCTATGTTCTATACAAGGGGGCATAAGAAAGAGGTGAAGAAAAAAGAGGGGTACATTATTGTTACTTTCGGTTGGATTGTAATGTCCGCCAGTGGTATGTTGCCTTATTTATTTTCGGATGCCATACCCTCTGTAACCAATGCCTTTTTTGAAACCATTTCGGGTTATACCACAACTGGGGCATCCATTTTGGATGATATTGAGGCCCTGCCCGAAGGACTCTTGTTTTGGCGTAGTCTTACCCACTGGATAGGAGGAATGGGAATTATCGTTTTAGCAATTGCCATCCTTCCATTATTGGGAATAGGGGGGATGCAGCTCTTTGCTGCTGAAGCTCCGGGGCCTAGCGCAGATAAACTGCATCCTAGAATTACCGATACCGCCAAAAGACTTTGGCTTATCTATGTGGGGTATACCATTGCGGAAACCATTCTTTTGAGGCTCGCCGGGATGTCTTTTTTTGATGCTATTAACCATTCGCTGGCAACATTGTCAACAGGTGGCTTTTCAACAAAAAACCTGAGTCTCGCCTATTGGAATGACCAGCCGCTGATTCAATATATTGTAATTTTATTCATGTTTTTGGCGGGTACCAACTTTGTATTGAGCTATTTTGCTTTTAAAGGAAAGGTGCAGCGAATTATAAAGGACGAGGAGTTAAAATTCTATACGGGCTTTATCCTGTTTTTTACAATAGTTGCCGCCTTGGTGGTATACTTTAAGGCGAGCCCCGTGGTGAACGATTACCATCCTATGGTTTTGGGCAATGCCGAAAGTGCCTTTAGACATACCTTGTTTCAAGTAATTGCAGTAGTGACTACAACGGGATTTGTTACTGCTGATTTTACAAGTTGGACACCCTTTTTGACCGTATTCTTTTTTGGTTTAATGTTTTTGGGCGGATCGGCCGGTTCCACTGCAGGTGGTATTAAGGTAATGCGCCATTTATTGATTATAAAAAATGGCTTGCTTGAATTTAAAAGGTCACTGCATACCAGTGCGGTCATTCCTGTACGCTATAATGGTAGAACTGTAAAGGAACATATTGTTTATAATATAATCGGTTTTTTTGTGCTTTATATGCTTCTGTTTATCATAGGAGCATTGGGGTTGGGAGCTATGGGGATAGATTTTGTGACGGCCATTGGCGGAGCTGCTTCTTCATTAGGTAACGTAGGGCCCGCATTTGGTACCTTAAATCCGGTGAGTAATTTTAACGGACTACCAGATATTGGTAAGTGGTGGTGCGGCTTTTTAATGCTGGCGGGCAGATTGGAATTATTTACGGTGTTAATTCTCTTATCTCCCTATTTCTGGAAGAAAACATAAGTCTTGCTCTCCTTTAAGAGTTTGAACATATAAAAAATGCCCCTAAGATGGGGCATTTTTTATGAGTAAAGGAATTTGTTTTAGTTAAGGGCCTTCTTGATTCTAGCAACGGCCTCTTTGATTTCGTTCTCAGAAGCGGCATAAGATATTCGAATGCTGTTTCCATTCCCGAAAGCGTCACCTGTAACAGTGGCAACATTGGCGTGTTCCAAAATGTACATGGCCAAATCTGAAGCATTGTTAATGGTAACTCCGTTCAAGGTTTTACCAAAATAAGCACTCACATCTGGATACACATAAAATGCACCTTCCGGTTCGTTGCAACGAAAACCTTCAATTTCGTTTAATAGGCCAAGTATCAATTGTCTTCTTTCCTGAAATTTATCCACCATGTATTGAATTCTGCTAGGGGATTCGTTCAGCGCGGTAATGACAGCTCTTTGTGCGATACAATTGGCACCACTGGTAACTTGCCCTTGTAGCTTGTTACAAGCGCGAGCTATGAACGTAGGAGCGCCAATATAACCTATTCTCCATCCCGTCATGGCAAAAGCCTTGGCTACACCATTAACGGTAACAGTCCTGTCATACATGTCTTCAAATGCCGCCATGGAAGCGTGCTTGGTAACTCCGTAGTTGATATGCTCGTAAATTTCATCACTAACTACGATAATTTGTGGATGCTTTTGCAGTACATCTGCCAAAGCCCTAAGTTCTTCTTCGCTATAGATAGACCCGCTGGGGTTGCAAGGAGAGCTGTACCAAAGCATTCTGGTTTTTGGCGTAATAGCGGCTTCCAACTGCTCCGGCGTCATTTTAAAATCGTTTTCAATGGTCGTTTCAACCTCTACCGGAACACCATCTGCCAATTTTACGATATCACTATAGCTCACCCAATATGGACATGGTAAAATAACCTCTTCGCCTTTGTTGAGTACCACTTGCGCCACATTGTACAAAGCTTGTTTTGCTCCTGTTGAAACCACAATTTGAGCAGGCTCATAGGCAATTTGGTTATCTCTTTTAAATTTGGTAATGATAGCCTCTTTTAATTCACCGTACCCATCTACCGGAGTATAGGAATTGTAGTCATCATTAATGGCCTGTATGGCCGCCTCCTTAATGTAATCAGGGGTATTGAAATCCGGTTCGCCCAAACTAAGGCCTATAATATCCTTGCCGGCGGCCCTAAGTTCGCGAGCCTTTGCCGCCATCTCCAATGTGGCCGAGGGGGTTAAGCTGTTAATTCTTTCAGATAGTCCGTTAGACGTAGCTAGTGTTGAAGTCATCTGTAATGTTTAGCTGTTGAAGTGATATGGAAAATTCTTCCTTTCACCATTTTAGGGTTTAAATTATTGCAACTGAATGCTAGGTCTTTTTCCTAGTTCCTTCAGGTGTTTAAAGTGCGAAATTATAGCTTTTCTAGTAGTTTCATACTCGTGATAGGGTAAATTAAACTCCCTTGCGGTTTCTTTCACAATTTTGGAAATTTTTGTGTAATGTATATGGCTGATGTTAGGGAAGATATGGTGCTCGACCTGATGGTTAAGCCCTCCGGTAAACCAATTGACTATTCTATTTTTTGTGCTGAAATTAACCGTAGTGAACAATTGGTGAATGGCCCAAGTGTTCTTCATAGTACCGCTTTCATCCGGTAAAGGGGTCTGGGCGTCGTGAACTATGTGCGCCAGTTGAAATACAACGCTTAAAATAACTCCGGCTACATAGTGCATGATAAAAAAGCCCAGCAAAACTTCCCACCATGCCACATCAACAAATATCAATGGAAGTACGATCCAGATGGTAATGTAAAGCAGTTTGGTTATAACCAAGGTACTCCAATTTTTAACAGGGCTTGGAAGCTTCCCATAAGAAAGTTTCCGCTTCATATAGCGGTACATTTGTAAAAAGTCTGTGGTAATGGCCCAATTGAAAGTAAGCAGTCCATAAAGTAATACGGAATAAAAGTGTTGAAACCTGTGGTGTTTTCTCCACTCGGCATGCTTCGAGAACCTAAGGATGCGTCCAGCCTCCATATCTTCATCATGTTCATGAATATTGGTGTAGGTGTGGTGTAGTACGTTGTGCTGTACTTGCCAGTTGTATACATTACCTGCCAAAATGTAAATACTGCTTCCCATAAGCTTATTTACCCATTTTTTGTTGCTGTAGGCCCCATGGTTTCCATCGTGCATTACGTTCATGCCAACACCTGCCATGCCAACACCCATAACTATAGTCAGCAATAAATTGGCCCAGTTTGGTAACCCCATGGTTAAAATGGCAAAATAGGGTGTCAAGAAAATAGCGAACATGATGACGGTCTTAAGGTGAAGCCGCCAATTGCCCGTCTTCTTTAATTGATTTTCTTTGAAATACTCATTGACCCTTTTGTTAAGTGTCTTAAAAAACTGAGCGGGATCTTTACGTTGAAATCTTACGGTTGTTCGATTCATTATAGTTTAAGCTTTTGTGGATAATAGTAACCTTTTATCCTTATAAATTGTATTGAAGTTATTATGTAACCGGTATATATAGTAATTTAGCCGACATACAAATATACGCATGACAGCCGAAATAGTTTTTAAATATTTTCCCAATTTATCCGATGTACAACAGCAAAATTTTATAAAGTTGGAGCACCTGTACAAAGATTGGAATCAAAAGATAAATGTGGTTTCAAGGAAAGATATTGATGAACTCTATTTGAGACATGTGCTGCATTCTTTGGGAATTGCCAAAGTACAAGAGTTTAATCCCGGAAGCAAAGTTCTAGATGTTGGAACGGGAGGCGGTTTTCCTGGAGTGCCCTTAGCAATTCTTTTTCCGGAAACGGATTTTACCCTTGTAGATTCGATTGGTAAAAAAATCAAGGTTGTGGATGAAGTGGTACAAGGGTTAGAACTTGACAATATCAATACTGTTAATTCTAGGGTTGAGGAATTAAAGGGGCAGTTTGATTTTATTGTTAGTAGGGCGGTGGCCGCCATGCCTACTTTCACCCATTGGGTGAAGGGTAAAATTAAAAAGGATTCCGTACACGAAAGGAGGAATGGAATTTTATACTTGAAGGGGGGCGATTTGAGTGAGGAACTTAAGGAGTATAAAACAGTTCAAATTTATGACCTTCCCAACTTTTTTGAAGAGGACTTCTTCCAAACTAAAAAAGTAGTGTACCTACCTCTTAAATATAAGGGCTAAGTTATAAGCTCAACATCCTGTAATAGGTCTTCCTATACTTTCTCGCATAAATTTTCATGTGTCCCCAAATATGGATTTGGAGACAGGTGAGAATCATTCTTGTTCTTTGGGCAAACATCGTTCTTTTCATAATCCAGCGCATTTATCATTGTACAAAGGTGGGTTAATTACCTTTAATTTACAATTAATTAACGTTAAATTTACATTAGAATTGTGTTGGCCGGTACTTTTTACGGGTTTAGAATGTAGATAACGTGAAGTTTTGGTTGGTTATCTTAAATAAAAACCCCTCTAAAACTAATTAGAGGGGCGAACAGAATAAATGTTATGTTTATGCTTATTTGCTCCAAGGTGGTACAACCCCATTAGATCTAGCATATGCTATAAGTTGACCTTTGTGTTCTCCATTATGCTCCATTATTATAAGCAAACCGGATAATTTATTCATCTGGGCAAAACCAAAATCAACTTCATCGTTTAGATTGCCGTCTTCTATTTTGGTTACGTTTTCTAGGACAAATTCATTGGACTTTTTAAGGACTTCGATAATATTATCCTTGCCTGTTATTTTTGCCATATTCATCATATCCACATCTTCTGGTGGTGGGAAACCCAATTTGGATGCTAAAAAATAATTGGCACCAGCCACATGCAATAATGCTTCTCCTACTGAATTGACTCCTTCCATGGGGCGCCAATTGTATTGTTCTTCAGAAAAGGCCTGTGCTAGACTAAGAACCTGTTCTTGATTTCCTTTCAAAACTCCTTGTATGGTGTTTTGGGTTAATTTCTCTTGGGCGAA
The DNA here is from genome assembly GCF_014855495.1 of Euzebyella saccharophila. GTDB lineage: Bacteria > Bacteroidota > Bacteroidia > Flavobacteriales > Flavobacteriaceae > Euzebyella > Euzebyella saccharophila. The sequence continues at coordinate 56,084 of NZ_JACYFJ010000007.1, forward strand.
AGACATAAGGCAGCAAGAGAAAAATAGTAAAAAGACTAATTTTTTCATTTGTTCAATGTTTTAGTTGATGTTGTTAATCTGATGTAAGTGAATTCATTACCTCCCTTACAAGGTATGAAATCAATTAAAAAAATCCTCGTCAAACGAGAAATATAAATATTGGTTCATAAAAAAAGGGGATGTTATCCATCCCCTTCCTACTTAATTCTGGAATATATTTACCCTAAGAATGGATATCTATAGTCCGTTGGTGTAACAAACGTTTCCTTGATCAATCTAGGTGATACCCACCTCAAAAGGTTTTGGGCTGAACCTGCCTTATCATTGGTGCCAGATGCTCTTGCTCCTCCAAATGGCTGTTGACCAACAACCGCTCCTGTAGGTTTGTCATTGATGTAGAAATTCCCGGCACAATTTTGCAATGCTTTGGTGGCTTCGTCAATGGCATAGCGATCTCCGGATAAAACAGCACCCGTTAAGGCATATTCTGAAGTTTCATCTACCAGTTTTAGGGTATTGGACCAATCCTTGTCTTCATACACATAAATAGTTACCACAGGTCCAAAAAGTTCGGTTTCCATGGTAGTGTATTTCGGGTCTGTAGTCAAGATTACTGTGGGCTCTACAAAGTACCCTCTGGATTTATCGTAATTACCGCCAATGATAACTTCCGCATTTTCGTCCTTTTTGGCCTGGTCAATATACTTGGCCAATTTGTCAAAAGATCCCTCATGGATAACAGCAGTAATAAAATTGCTCATATCTTCTGGACTGCCGGGCTTGTTGAAAGTTCCCACATCGTTTTTAACCCTTTCCAGAACATCTTCGGAGATAGATTTTGGTAAGTACACTCTCGAGGCAGCACTACACTTTTGTCCCTGAAATTCAAAAGCCCCTCTGGCAATAGCCGTCGCTACCTGTTGAGGATTGGCCGTTGGGTGGGCGATAATAAAATCCTTTCCGCCGGTTTCACCAACAATTCTTGGGTAGGTCTTATAGTTATGAATGTTGTTACCTATTTGCTTCCACAGTTCTTTGAACACATTTGTAGAACCTGTAAAATGTAATCCAGAGAAATCTGGACTTCCCAAAACCGTTTCGGTTACCATAACGGGGTCTCCGTAAACTACGTTGATCACACCATCCGGCAAACCAGCTTCTTTGAAGATATCAACAATTACTTTGGCGGAAAAAATTTGGGAATCGCTGGGCTTCCAAAGCACAACGTTGCCCATCATGGCAGCACTGGCTGGCAGGTTACCTGCTATTGCCGTAAAGTTGAAGGGGGTAATGGCATATACAAAACCCTCCAAGGGTCTATATTCTACTCGGTTCCAGGTTCCAGGTGCAGATTCCGGTTGTTCCTCATAGATTTGCGACATGTATTCCACATTGAATCGAAGGAAATCAATAAGCTCACATGCCGAATCAATCTCAGCCTGGTGTATATTTTTGGATTGAGCAATCATTGTGGCCGCGTTTATCTTAGCGCGGTACGGTCCCGCAATAAGGTCGGCTGCCTTTAAAAAAACCGCAGCACGTTGTTCCCAAGTAAGATTGGCCCAAGCTGTTCTAGATGTTAAGCAATTATCTATTGCTTCTTGTACATTCTTTTTTTCGGCCAAATGGTAGTTACCCACAATATGTTGATGGTCATGTGGGGGTGACATGGGTTTGGTGTTGCCCGTTTTTACTTCTTTACTCCCAATGTATAGGGGAACTTCAACATGTCCGTTGTAAAATTCTTTATAAGCAGCTAAAACTTCCTCGCGTTCTGGAGTGCCTGGCGCGTAGCTTTTAATTGGCTCGTTTACAGCTGTTGGTACTTGGAAAAATCCTTTGCCCATATAGCGTATATTTTTTTAAAATTACTAATACGCAAAGGTAGGAGGACTAATTTGAAATAAAAAAGAAAGGCTATAGTATTCTGAATGCAATGACGGGCTTTACCTCTGATTTCAATTTGTGAAAACTACTTAGTTGCCATCTTTTAATTGAGGGCAAAAGGAGCATGGAACTTAAAGGTGGGTACATAGACCCTGAATTTTTCTGTTGAGGCAAAATTCACCATGTTGTAATGACCTCTCATGGCGCCGATAGGCGATGCCAATAAACATCCTGAAGTATAGGTGTGGGATTCCCCGGGCTTAATAACAGGTTTTTTACCAATAACACCTTCGCCATCAAGAATTTCCAATTCGTTTAGGGCATCATGAATCTTCCAATGTCTGGAAGTTAGCTGAACGGAATCCTTGCTTTGATTTTCGATAGTTATGGTGTAGGCGAAAGCGAAGTGCATTTTATAGTTTTTGAAAAAAGTACCTTCAAAACTAGTGTTCACTGAAATTTTAATGCCTTTGGTAACCTGTGTAATCATTTTATAATCTGGGGCTAATAGGTAATAATGTTTCCCGTTATTAGTGTAAGAGTCGAGACCGTAGCTAAAATAATAAAAATTGCATTTAAAAATAGATACTTAACAATAGTTTTAAAAACGTTTTGGCCATAAAATTTTCGCATTGCCTGAAACAAGTAAACCGAAAAAACACTCAAAAACAGCCAATTACTGTTAAAATCAAAAAGCGTATCGAACAAATAGCTAATAATGAGCAAGATAAACAATAGCGAGGTGTTGTGAAAGCTAAAGATTAAATGATCGGTATAATTGAACCTTTTTCTGATGTAAACCAGCCAAATGAACAGGGTGAAGAGGGGTAGAAAGAAAAACACTGCAAAGGGTAGCCTAGAAATCATTGTACGTAAAAAATCTCCGGGGTTAGCGCTTATTTTAGCAAAACTTCTTCCTGCGGTAAATACAAATTGATTTTCTTGAGAGTCTATAAATTGATATTTTTTAAGTGCATCCGTGTAAGTGCGAATGCTCCCGTTTTTGATTACGGTATTAAAAAAATCCTGTTTTCGCAAAATTCTTAATGTCTTGGATTCGTCTGTTAAAGAGCTAAAATAGGTGGCCGGGTCAGCTTTAAGGACAGAATCTTTTTTTGAAACAAAATCAATGTAGTTGCTAATAGGCAATGAATCTGCAAGCACTAGGAATCTTCGCTTTTCGTTTTCATTTTCGTATTGAATGGTATCCAACGTTTTTTTAAGGTCAAAATCCGCAATTTCGGCTGTATTTGGTTTTAGGTCTATTTGGTCAAAATCTCCGGTAAGGCCTAAAATCAAGAAATAAACAATGGCCAAACTCAGTAAAAATCGAAAGGGGTTGGTGTAAGAAACCCGCTTGCCGTCTATATAATCCCGAGTAATTCTCCCTGGTTTTAACAGCAATGCTGATAAGGTTCTTAAAAGTTTGGAGTCATAAGCGAAGTAATTGGCAAAAAATTCATCCACAAAATCCTTTATGGATAACTTCTTTGTGCTATTGGCCTGTGAACAATTAGGGCAATACCTATCGCTTAGTTTTAAGGGGTGACCACAGTTAAGGCATTCCGTTCCCCTAAAATACATTTGATAGCGCCCTTTTTCCTTAATGGCTGGTTTGTCTTCCATTAAGCACTGCTAATACGGAAATAAATATAGGTTAATTGCTGATATTTCGAGAATTGGCGTTACCAATGCCTATGATGCTATCGTAAAGGTCTCCAAAATTTCTGTAGTACACCAGGATTAGATAGTTGTTCTCGGTAAAATGAAAATTTCCGCCAACTAGACTGTTATCAATAGTAGTGTCTTCTTTTTGTACTACATATTTATAGTTGTAGAACCCTTGTTTAAGTTTTATTGTTCCCTCCATCATACCGTTGTCCTCGTTATAAGTAAGCTTATTTTCGTCTGTAAGGGCATAATTGTTAAACTTTCCGTAGATATAAACGGTATCCAAATTAAGTAAGGGGTCATAGGGTAGGGAAAAGTGTACCATACTATATTCCGCTTCTCGGGAATGGTCCTCGCCCTGCAAGGTTCTAACAACAAAATCCCCGTTAATATCCGGGAAATAAGTATAAGCGTCCATAGATCTAAATCCGTCTGCAAATAAATAATGGTGATAGAGATCCCCTATTTCAATTTTTCCTATTTGCGAACTTGGTGCCCTAAGGTCGCTAGTGTCAAAATTGAGATATTCGTTGCCGGCAAAAAAGCTGGTCTCTTGGTCGTACTTGTAAACTAGTTCGTTGCCTATGGTATATTGAGGTTTAATGTTATAAAGGGCCGTATTCCATTGGTAGTTTTGTATGATTGCCACCTTCACTTCTTTCTTTGGGTTTACAAGTTTAAAGCTACCGGCGTTTATGGTAAATTGTACTACCTGTTTTTCCATTAAAAAGTTAAAGTCTCTTGAGCGCTTTACGGTGGCGCCTACTTGAACGGCATCTGTATAAACAACAAATTTTCTTGAAAATTGAAGCTCGTAATTGTCGTCATAGATTTCCAATACATAGTTGCCGCTTACTTTTAGGCTAACATTTTCATTGGGTATGATCAATCTATAATTGGAATAGGGCTGAAGGGTGGAATAACTATTTTCATAATCAATGATCCGTTGGTTGTCAACTCCGTTCAAATATTGGGATTTTAGCAATTGCGAAGGCGTCCAATCATAATCACAATGAATTATTTTATAGTAATAATCACTTTCCGAAGCGGTGAGGTCATCAAATTCCAATTGTATGGTTTCCCCCAGTTCTACTACCGGAAATTGGTCTTCCGTTGGACCTCCAAAAATCACGGTCTTGATATGGGGAGGTGGATTAATTTCTTCTTGTACCTGGGCAATGAGTTGTGTAAAAAAGAATAGGGATAATAGGAATGTAAATTTTCTTAGCATGAATCTGCTATTTTTTTGTGGTAAAGTTAAACAAAATGCGTGCCCAATAAATTAAGATCGATATAGGATCCAAATTTATAGGCATTTATTATGAAAACTATCCTTTAAGTACTATTTTTGCGCAATATTTCAGTTAACCTAAGGTCTACAATAATATGTCTAAAGACATTCGGATTAAAAAGGGCTTGAACATTAATCTTGTTGGTGCTGCAGAGCAATCTACTTCTAAAGCTGTTCTAAGCAATGTTTACGCCATAAATCTTGACGATTTTCACGGAATAACCCCTAAAATGTTGGTGAAGCAAGGAGCCGAGGTAAAAGCCGGTGAGCCTCTTTTCTTCAATAAGAACAGGGAGAATATGCTTTTTGTTTCTCCCGTGAGCGGGGAATTGGTGGAAATCAATAGAGGAGCAAGAAGAAGAATTCTATCCCTAAAAATTTTAGCGGATAAAGAACAATCACAATTAGCCCATACGCCTTTACAGGTGGAAACCGCCTCTAAAGAGGAATTAAAAGCTTATATGCTAAAAGGTGGTGTTTGGCCATTTATAAAGCAGAGGCCCTATGATATAGTGGCGAATCCTGATGCTACTCCAAAGGCGATTTTTGTTTCCGCCTATGCCAGTGCTCCTTTGGCAGCCAATTATGAATATGTGTTACAAGGCAAGGAGGCGGAGTTGCAGGCGGCCATAACTGCTTTGGGTAAATTTACGCCAGGTAAGGTACATGTCTCCGTTGGGGCCCAGTCCAACTCACCGTTGTCCGGTGTGAATGGGGTTGAGTTGCATAAAGTTTCTGGTCCGCACCCTTCAGGGTTGGTAGGTACCCAAATTAATAAAATTGACCCAATCAATAAAGGGGAAACCGTTTGGACGGTAACACCTCAGGATTTGGTAATCATAGGTGAGCTTTTGTTAACAGGAAAGTTCAATGCGGAAAGAGTGATTGCGCTTGCAGGCTCTTGTGTGAAGGCTCCTAAATATTACACCACAAAGATAGGTGCCGAAATTTCTACTTTCCTGTATAGTAGTGGGGTTACCAATGAAAACTTTAGGGTAATAAATGGTGATGTGCTAACAGGTAGAAAGAGTAGACCAGATGGCCATCTAGGTTTTTATAACAATACGGTTTCCGTGATTCCAGAGGGTGATGATTATGACCTTTTTGGATGGAACAAACCTATCTTCAATAAAATATCGGCAACAAGGGCGCTTACCTTTTCTTGGATGCAGCCAAATAAGAAATATGATTTAGATACCAATACCAACGGGGAGCACAGAGCTTTTGTGGTTACCGGAATGTATGAAAAAGTATTTCCCATGGACATCTATCCGCTACAGTTGTTAAAGGCTTGTATGGTTCAGGATTTGGATGAGATGGAACAACTTGGTCTTTACGAGGTGGCCCCGGAAGATTTTTCACTTACGGAATTTGTGTGTGTATCCAAACAACCACATCAGCAAATAATTAGGGAGGGTCTTGATTTGTTACATAAAGAAATAGGATAGAGATGAGTGATAAAAAATTAACATTGAAAAAAAGGCTGCACATTATTAAGCACCATTTTCGTGGAAAGAAAATGGCCCCGGCTTTTAATGCGTTTCATACCTTTTTGTTTACCCCGGATGAAACTACCCATAGTGGTAGTCACGTTAGGGCTGCGGATGATTTAAAAAGAACGATGAACACGGTTATTATGGCCTTGGTTCCCGTTTTGCTTTTTTCCATGTTCAATGCGGGATACCAGCATTACTCGGCAGTCAATGGTTTTCCGGAAAACTTCTCGGTAATCGAGCATTTCCTTACTTGGGATAACTTCTGGATCGGTATTATTAAAGTATTGCCGTTAGTGGCGGTATCTTACATAGTGGGTCTTACTGTGGAATTTATCTTTGCGGTAATTAAAGGTCACGAGGTAGAGGAAGGATACTTGGTAACCGGTATGTTGGTGCCTCTGATCGTACCAATAGATACACCTCTTTGGATGTTGGCCGTAGCCGTAGTCTTCGGGGTGGTCATAGGGAAAGAGGTTTTTGGTGGTACCGGAATGAATATTTTGAATCCGGCATTGACTATTAGGGCTTTCTTGTTCTTTGCATATCCTACTTGGATGAGCGGTGACAAAGTTTGGGTGTATGAAGCTGTTGAAAGGGCCGGTGGTCCGGATGCTATTTCTGGAGAAACTATTTTGGGATACTTGGCACAGAACAAGGCCGCTGAAATGTCTTATTCGGTTTCTGATATGTTCTGGGGTTTTATTCCCGGTTCAGTTGGTGAAACCCCTACTTTCTTAATTCTCTTGGGGGGATTGTTCTTAATTTTCTCCAAGATTGCAAGCTGGAGGATTATGTTGAGCGCTGTTATCGGTTCTTTGGTTATGGGCTTGATCTTTAATGGTGTTGTAGATGCAGGTTGGATAGGTGAAACCAGTAAGTTCTACGGTTTGATGAGTTTTGATTTCTGGAAGCATTTAATTGTTGGAGGTTTGGCCTTCGGTATTGTTTACATGGCAACTGATCCTGTAACCGGAGCTCAAACCAATAGGGGAAAATGGTTTTATGGTTTTTTTATCGGGTTTATTTCTGTGTTGATTAGGGTGTTCAATCCTGCTTATCCAGAAGGTGTTTTCTTGGCCATTCTTTTGATGAACGTATTCGCACCTACCATTGACCATTATGTGGTACGAGGTAATGTAAACAGAAGGATGAAACGATTGAAAAATGCTACCATCTTGCCAGAGGACTCAGAAGGCAAGGAAAAAGAACTTCAAGTAGAAACAGCTTAATTATGGCAATTAATACAGATAAGAACGTATACACCGTAGTGTTTGCCGCGGTTATGGTTATAGTAGTGGGTTCACTCTTGGCTTTTATGGCCTCAGGTTTAAAGAGTAGAATCCAAGAAAACGAACGCTTTGAAAAGCAGCAGAACATACTTTATGCCATGGGGGTTAATGAAAACCCGGATGAAGGTAGTGTTGCCTTTGTTCCTACGGACAAGGTAGAAGCGGAATTTTCAAAGTACATTAAGGAACAAATAGTTGTTAAGGGAGGTGAGGTTACCGAGAATCCGGAAGCTTATCTAATTGATATGAAAAAGCAACTAGCCAATTATAAAAAGGGGGAAACTCCAGAATTACCGGTTTTCATAGGTGAAAAAGACGGAAAGAAGTCTTACATCATCCCTATGTACGGTAAAGGCTTATGGGATGCTATTTGGGGCTATATTGCTTTAGATGAAAAAATGGTTGTTCAAGGGGTGTTTTTTGATCATAAAGGGGAAACTCCTGGTCTAGGTGCCAATATCAACCAAAGATATTTTATGGATGACTTTTCAGGGGAATCTATCCTAGACGGTACTAGATATGCAGGCATCAATGTGGCCAAGGGTAACAACGATCCATTGAACGAGGATAAGGATGATAATGAAGTGGATGCCATTGCCGGTGCTACCATTACCGGAAATGGAATTGCAGCCATGATCAAGGAGAGTATAGACCTGTACAAAGATTATTTACAAACTATTAGCGCAGAATAAAATGGCATTATTGACAAAAAAGGACGCGAAACTTATTTCTGACCCATTAGCGGACAATAACCCCATTACTATTCAGGTATTGGGTATCTGTTCCGCATTGGCAATTACTGCAGAGTTAAAGGCATCTATTGTAATGTCCGTAGCGGTGATATTCGTTTTAGGTGTAGGTAACGTTGTTATTTCTCTTATGAGGAATATCATTCCTTCTAAAATTAGGATTATTGTTCAGTTGATAGTTGTAGCCACCCTGGTAATCGTGGTGGATCAGGTTTTAAAGGCATTTGCCTATGAGTTGAGTAAAACCTTATCGGTATTCATTGGCCTTATTATTACCAACTGTATTATTATGGGGCGTTTTGAAGCCTTTGCATTAGGTAATGGTCCGTGGAGATCCTTTCTAGATGGTATCGGTAACGCCTTGGGTTACGGTGTTATTTTGATCATTGTTGGTTTCTTTAGGGAACTTTTGGGTTCAGGAACCTTATTGGGGTACAAAGTTTTGGGAGACCCAATTGCCAAAACAGGATTATATGCTACGGGATACGAGAACAATGGATTTATGATCATTCCTCCCGCTGCCCTGATAGTTGTGGGTATTATCATCTGGGTACAACGTTCTAGAAACAAAGCACTGATCGAGGATCATTAATAAAGATTTAAAAGAAAAATTATGTTAGAGCATATTGAATTATTTTTCAAATCCATTTTCATAGACAACATGGTATTTGCCGTGTTCTTGGGAATGTGTTCTTACCTTGCGGTTTCTAAAAAGGTGTCTACAGCTGTAGGTCTTGGGGCTGCCGTTATATTCGTATTGGCGGTTACCGTACCCTTAAACTGGTTGTTGGACCAGTATTTGCTTCGTGATGGGGCATTGGTTTGGTTAGGGCCTGAGTACGCGGATTATAACCTGAGCTTCCTATCTTTTATCCTTTTTATCGCCACCATTGCAACCATGGTGCAATTGGTAGAGATCGTAGTAGAGAAATTTTCCCCCTCCTTATATAACTCTTTGGGGATATTCCTGCCTTTGATAGCTGTAAACTGTGCCATCCTTGGAGGTTCCCTGTTTATGCAATCTAGGGATATACAAAGTTTAGGCTTGGCCTTCAATTATGGTGTAAGTTCTGGTATTGGTTGGTTCTTGGCTATTTTGGCCATTGCCGCCATTCGTGAAAAAATTAGGTATTCCAATGTGCCTGCGCCTTTACGTGGTTTGGGTATTACCTTTATCATTACCGGTTTAATGGGAATTGGTTTCCAAAGTTTTGGAGGAATGTTGACTGGCGGTGATGATGCGGCTCCTGTAGAGGATGAGCAAAGAATGGACTATGATAAAGTTTCTGAAATCAAGAAAGAAAATCTTGATAAGGAAGACATAGACGAAAAGGAAATTTCATATAACGACGCAATAAACGAATAGATATGCTATTAGCAGCAAGTACGGGCGGAACAATATTAATTACCGTTGTCGCATTTTTGATCTTATTAATGGTTTTGGTAGCACTTCTGTTGTTTACCAAAGAAAAACTATCGCCTTCTGGTCCCGTGACCATAACTATCAATGGGGAGAAAAAGGTTGAGGTGGCCTCAGGAAGTTCATTGCTTTCTACATTAGGTAACCAGAAAGTCTTCTTGCCTTCAGCTTGTGGGGGAGGGGGTACCTGTATTCAATGTGAGTGCCATGTGCTTTCAGGCGGTGGTGAGGCATTACCAACAGAAACGCCGCATTTCTCAAAAAAGGAGTTGAACGCAGGTGCGCGGTTGGCGTGTCAGGTGAAGGTGAAGCAAGACATGGAAATCGAAATTCCGGAGGAGGTTTTCGGTATTAAAAAATGGAACGCCAAAGTAGTTCGTAACTATAATGTGGCTTCTTTCATTAAGGAATTTGTAGTTGAGATTCCTGAGGATATGAACTACAAAGCTGGAGGTTATATTCAAATTGAGGTTCCTAAATGTGAAATTAAATATGCTGATATTGATATCACGGCTCACCCGGAGGAACATGAAACACCGGATAAATTTCAGGCTGAGTGGGATAAATTCAACCTATGGCCTTTGGTAATGAAGAATCCGGAGTTGGTAGAAAGAGCGTATTCTATGGCTTCCTATCCTGCAGAGGGAAGGGAAATCATGTTGAATGTGCGTATTGCTACCCCACCATGGGACCGTGCTAAGAATGGTTGGATGGATGTAAACCCTGGTGTAGCTTCTTCTTATATTTTCTCGTTGAAGAAAGGAGACGATGTGGTTATTTCAGGACCTTACGGAGAATTTTTCATCAATGAGTCAGATTCGGAGATGTTGTACGTAGGTGGTGGGGCCGGTATGGCGCCAATGCGTTCACACTTGTACCACTTGTTTAAGACGTTACAGACTAATAGAAAAGTGACTTACTGGTATGGAGGTCGTTCTAAGAGGGAATTGTTCTATTTAGAGCATTTTAGGGAGTTGGAGAGAAACTTCCCTAATTTTAAATTCTACTTGGCACTTTCAGAGCCTTTGGAAGAAGACAACTGGAAGGTGAAGGAAGATCTTGATGCCCCAGGTGATGGTTTTGTTGGGTTTATCCATAATTGTGTAATCGACAACTATTTGAGCAAGCACGAAGCTCCCGAGGATATTGAGCTTTACTTCTGTGGTCCCCCATTGATGAACAAAGCGGTTCAAAAAATGGGTGAGGATTTTGGAATTCCGGATGAACACATTCGTTTTGATGACTTTGGAGGATAATCGTACTTCAGGTGTAAATCAAATGACAAAAATAAAAACCGGTGTGCTTTGCATCGGTTTTTTTGGCTAGATAGGTTATGGGAAAGGAATTAACGGAACAGGAATTGCACAATCTGGCAATGAATATTGTTGGCAGGGAATTAGAAGCGAACGGTTTTGAATTTATGGGTGTGAATAGTAAGCCTAAAAGAAATCCACAATTCGTCTGCTTAAAGGATAAAATACTTCATTTTATAGTAGTGAGATATGTATCGTATCCAAAGAACCCTAGGGACTATGATAAGACTTTAATGGCTAAAATGAAAGATCATGCAGATAAGCACGAGGCTAAAACATACTTCGCCGGAGTGGGCTTGTCCAATGCTCAAGATAGAAATTTGCCAGTTTACTTAAATGAGGAGTATATAGTTGATTATAGAGGGTTGATAGAAATTTAAATGAAAAGGATTTTAGCAGTACTATTCGGGTTTCTTTTTTTTACTTGTGGCGATGGCGAACCCGAAATTATACGAAATGAAAGTCACGGGTCTGCCTTAGGGACTACCTATAATTTAATTTATTTTTCGCTTCACAAGCGTATTGATGTACAAAAGGAAATTGATTCTACTTTTGCCACTATCAATCAATCGTTATCGACCTATATACCGGATTCTGATATATCTAAAATTAATGATGGTGCGGAGGATTTAGTTGTGGACAAGATGTTCCAAGAGGTTTTTAATCTATCAAAGACAATCCATGAAGCAACTAACGGGTATTTTGACCCTACTGTGGGCCTTTTGGTAAATGCATGGGGATTTGGTTCGGAAAAAGGAATACAAATGGATAGCGCCTCTGTAGATTCTTTGATGAAACGAGTAGGATTTGATAAGATGAAACTCAATGGGAGAAATGTAATTGAAAAGCAGGTTCCCAATATGTACTTGGAGTTCAATGCCATTGCCAAAGGATATGCTGTGGACCGTCTTGCTGCATTGATGGATGAAAAAGGGATTCAGGACTATTTACTCGAAGTTGGTGGGGAATTGGTCGCAAAGGGTACAAATATTCAAAGGCAGAAACAATGGGTGGTAGGTATAGATGACCCCCAGGTCATAGATGGCAGGGAATTAAAGGCAACGTTAGCACTTACAAATAGGGCACTGGCTTCTTCTGGTAATTATAGGCATTTTAGAATAGACGAGGAAACGGGCAAAAAATATGTTCACACCATTGACCCTACTACTGGATTTACAAAAAACGGCAATACGCTTGCAGTAACTATTTTGGCGGAAAATTGTGCAACGGCAGACGCTTATGCAACTGCATTTATGGCTATGGATTTAGATGATGCCCTAAAGCTTTTGACCTCTCAAAAGGATTTGGATGCTTACATTATTTATGTGGATGAGGAGGGAAATACCCAAGAATTCATGAGTCCGGGTTTTGAAGAGGTAGTACTCAACTAGTAGTCTAGTTTTCTCACCACGGGAATGATTTCATTGGGAGCCAATCTATATTTATCCAATTCTTCCTCGCTTAGTATGGAGGTGTAATCAACTTCTTCCACATCAAAACCTATGGCCCTTAGTTTGTCAAAATAGTCCCAGCCATAAACACGAACATGGTCATATTGGCCAAAAATTTTAGTACGCTCTCTTTTATCGGTTATGGAATTGTCCTCAAATGTACGGTCTCTGGTCAAATCTTGAGGAATTTGAAAAACACCCCATCCACCGGGTTTTAGTACTCTGTAAAGCTCCTTCATTGCCTTTGTATCATTGGGTATATGCTCCAAGACATGATTGCAAAGAATGACATCAAAACTATCATTGTCAAAAGGGAGGTGGCAGATATCTGCCTTTACATCGGCTAAGGGCGAGTTAAGGTCTGTAGTGATGTATTGAAGGTTCTTAAGCTTTCTAAAACGTTTGTAAAAAGGTTGTTCTGGAGCAAAATGCAATACCTTGAGAGAGGCATTAAAGAAATTGGACTCTCCTTTGAGATACAGCCATAACAGTCTATGTCTTTCCAATGAAAGAGTGGAGGGGGAAAGAACATTTTCCCGGGGGTCCTCATAGCCATAGGGTAAAAATTTTCTGAAACTCCTGCCGTCTATGGGGTCCGTATATTTTGAGCCCTTCATCCAAAAAGCAAAAATAGGCCTAACCAAATAACTTAAGCTAATGAGCCATGGCCTAGGAATGAGATTGAGGAAAAACTTGAAAATTCTGGACACAAAGGCAATTAATTAGTACCAAAGCTACGAGCTTCGGGATTAGAGAACTAGTTTCTTTTGACGAAATTCATCTTCCTCCTCACTTTTTATACCCAAAGCTTCATAAATATATTGATAGGTTGAAAGTAGTTCCGGTTTACCGTTTACTATTGCAACATTATGCTCAAAATGAGCGCTGGGTTGACCATCTGCGGTGAGAATGGTCCATCCATCTTTTAATTGCTTAATTCTACGAGTACCCATATTGATCATGGGTTCAATGGCAACTACCATTCCTTCGGCAAATTTTTTGCCCCTACCACGTTTTCCGTAGTTGGGCATTTCGGGCCCTTCATGTAGTTTTGTTCCCAATCCATGACCTACGAGTTCCCGTACCACGCCATATCCATGGTTTTCACAGTAATTTTGAATGGCAAAAGCCACATCGCCTACTCGATTACCTACTTTGAACTCCCTAATACCTATATAAAGAGACTCTTTGGTTACCTGTAACAACTTTTTCGTCTGAGGAGCCACTTCACCTACTTGAAAGGTATAGGCGTGATCACCGTAATACCCATTTTTAAGAGCACCGCAATCTACAGAAATTATATCCCCATCCTTAAATGGTTCTTTGGTGGGTATGCCATGGACCACTTGCGCGTTAGGACTCATATTTAGGGTGTTGGGAAAGCCGTACATTCCCAAGAAACCGGGTTCTGCACCTTGGGACCGAATAAAATCTTCGGCCAACTTATCTAAATAGAGTGCATCAACGCCTGGTTTTAATTCAGAGGCGATGAGTCCCAAGGTTTTGGAAACAACTAATGCGCTTTCGCGCATTAGTTCTATTTCTTCTGGAGTCTTTAATTTTACCATAGCGGCAAAGGTACGTAATTGCTAGTATTTTATACCAAAGCTTCCCTAGTCATTAATTCAGGTTGGGCCACACCCATCATTTTCAGAATAGTAGGTGCAATATCCCCTAAAACACCATCCTTAATGGCTTTAATTTCGTTGTCTACCAAGATAAGCGGAACGGGATTGGTAGTGTGGGCAGTATTAGGGCTGCCATCTGGATTGATCATGGTATCACAATTTCCATGGTCTGCAATTACAATAGTAGAATATCCGTTTTCCAAACCGGTACTTACGACTGCATTCGCACATTCATCAACTACCTCACAAGCTTTAATTGCCGCGTTCATATCTCCAGTATGCCCCACCATGTCTGGATTGGCAAAATTTAAGCATACAAAATCCACCTCTCCTTTTTGCAGTTCAGGGATAATGGAATCTTTGATTTCATAGGCACTCATTTCCGGTTTAAGATCGTAAGTGGCTACTTTTGGGGAAGGACAAAGTAATCTTTCCTCGCCTTCAAAGGGAGTTTCTCTTCCTCCATTGAAGAAAAAGGTAACATGAGGGTACTTTTCCGTTTCGGCAATTCGTATTTGCTTCTTACCGGCTCTTTCAAGTACCTCTCCTAAGGTATCTTTAATGTTTTCCTTATCGTAAACAACGTTGACCCCCTTGAAGGAATCGTCGTAATTGGTCAAAGTAACATAATAAAGGCCTAATTTCTTCATTTGAAATTCAGGCATATCTTCTTGACTTAGTACTTGTGTGAGTTCGCGCCCTCGATCGGTTCTAAAGTTGAAAAAGATAACCACATCATCTTTCTTTATTTGGGCTACTGGACTGCCAGAGTAATCGGTCATTACTATGGGTTCAATAAACTCATCGGTAGTTCCGGCATCATAACTTTTTTGTAATGTAGGGCCTATTTCAGTAGATTTTTCGCCCACATTTTTTACCATTACATCGTATGCCTTTTTTACCCTTTCCCAGCGTTTATCACGGTCCATGGCAAAATAACGTCCAATAACGGTTGCCAATTGGGCATTCTTATCTTTAGAGTAGGATACCAAATCTTCTAAAAAGCCTTTACCGCTCTTAGGGTCCACGTCCCTACCGTCTGTAAAGGCATGCACGTACATGTTCTTAAGTCCAAAACCATGACCGGCGTCTATGAGTCCTTTTAGGTGGGAAATATGACTATGGACGCCTCCATTACTTAAAAGCCCTAAAAAGTGAACATCCTTATCGTTTTTCTTTGCATAGTCGAACGCTTCTTGAAGTACCTTTTCATCCTTTAAAGTATTTTCTTCCACGGCAAGGTTGATTTTTGCCAAATCTTGGTAAACAATCCTACCCGCACCTAAGTTCATATGACCTACTTCACTGTTTCCCATTTGCCCTTCTGGCAGACCCACGTTCATACCATCGGTCAAAAGATTGGCATTTGGGTATTTCCCATAAAGGGAATCTACAAAAGGAGTGTTTGCGTTGGCTATAGCAGAAACTTTTGGGTCTGGAGACTTGCCCCATCCGTCAAGGATCATTAAAATTACTTTTTTGTTCATTCTTTATTGACTTTTACTGAGTTTCAAATGTACTGTTAAATGGGCCACTAGGCAATTATATTAGCTGTTTTTTGAAGGGGTTTAACCTGTTCACGACCTTTATTTAAACGAATCAACTTTGAACCTTGGATAGTACTTTTCTCTAAACGGTGTTTCTTAAATTGAAGTTAAGTAAAAGTGAGGTTTTGTTAAAAATGAAATTTTTTTGCATAAAGTTGAAACAATATGCAAAAAGGGTCGTCTATAATAGTACAATCAAAATATTCATTCATCAATCAAAAATCAATCATCATGAAAAAAACGATTCTTTCCGCCGCTTTAGTTTGCCTAGCATTTTCTACTGGTCTTGAGGCCAACGCATCCGACAAGGGAAATGAAGGTGTTGTCATTGAAAACATTAAAAATTTAGAGGTAAGTTCTTTCTGCAAAGCAATTATGCAGGGTGATATAGATACCGTGAAGAAGCTTATTGACTTAGGCGAGGATATCAATCAAAAATCCCTAGGTATGACCCCGGCCATTTATGCCGCAAGGTATAACAAGGCTGAGATTTTACAGTTGTTGATAGATAACGGTGCCAACTTAAAAATTAAAAGTGATAAGGGGTATTCCGTTAAGAAGTATGCAGAACTTTCAAACGCCACGGAAGCTTTGCAAGTAATTGAAACAGCTATGGGTAGCTAAATAGTCAACTCCAATCCAAACAAAACCCGGACCATTTGGCCCGGGTTTTTTCATTTTCAAAAAAAATAGTGTGTCTACATAAAAGAGCGACAGAAAGACTGTCTTAAAACTCAAATCCGTTAATGGCTCGGTACATGAAAGCATATACTGCCATTAAAATCATAATTGCACTAAAAACGGAATAGGCCTTTAAAAGCACTACTAAAATTTCCGGTTTGCAATTATCAAATGCCTCAACATAAAGATTTTTAAAATGTGTAATTGTTCCCATATAGTTTCATTTTCAAACCGGGTTCTCAAGCCGGTATATTAGCAAATCAGAGCTATAAGGGTTAAATAAAAGGTAGCTTATCTAAGCAAATTTGGGAATGGTAAAGATAGGCAATTAGTAAAAGCAGGGTAGAGGCTTAAGTAGCGGTTCATCGAAATTAACAGTATTTCAAAGGAAAAACATACTAGAAAACATCCTTTGAAAGAAGAATTTTACAAGATAAATACGATACGAAGTGCAATTGCGAGAATTACTGGTTTCTATACTTTTGAATGGATTCCCTAATTTTTTCAATTCTATTTTCGGGATCGGGATGCGTGCTCTGAAATTCAGGTACACGATTGGGGCCCGCTGCCTCCTTTAAAATTTTCATAACCGTGATCATTTCTTCGGGTTCATATCCGGATTGCATCATAAAGAGTACCCCTAGATCATCACTTTCCAACTCATCATCCCTACCGTTACTCAATAGGGTGTTCTGGCCAATTCCTCCCACCAAGTCGCCTAAATCTCCACCTACGGAAGCTCCGGTGGATACAGTTTGCCAAAATTCACCTTCAGCAATTCGTTCTGCAGAATGCCGCCCGATGACGTGTCCTATTTCATGTCCTAGTACGCCTGCCAATTGTGCTTCGTTCAATTGTTTAAAAAGAGCGTAGGTAATAAAAATTGGTCCACCAGGTAAGGCAAAAGCATTGATTGTTTGGTCATCTGCCAAAAGGTGAAAGTCATACTGGTAGGGCGTTTCGCTGGCGATACTATTCTTAACAAGTCGGTTGCCTATTTTGTCAACATACGCTTGCATTTGCTCATCGGGGTAGAGTCCGCCATATTGCTGCGCTATTTGAGGTGCACTTTGGAGACCAATGGCAATTTCTTGGTCAGAAGACATATTAATGGTCTGTATTCTACCCGTATAGGGATTTTCCTCCTTACTGTTGCAACGCTTTATAAAAGCAAAGGCAACAATGGCCAACCCAATAAATATGCGTATTTTCCAACTGCCTCTTCTCATAATTATGATAATCTATTGCAAGCCAAGGTACAAAAGAGTTATAAAAGTTCTGTGTTGATATCCAAGATATTATCTTCTATATAGTTGGTAAGGAAGCCTTCAGTAAAATGTTCACTACCATAAAAATCTTCTTTGGACAGTAACTGCATTATATTCTTGCTTCTAAATTCCTTGAGCATAGGTTTGGAAATAGGGGCGTAACTAAAATGCCAGGGCTCATATTTAAAACCTCTTCTTCCGGGAGTATCCGTGTATACAAGATAAAAATGGTATTTGTTGGCATTTTCATCCATCCATTTTTTTAAATTGTTAAATGGCTGCCCTTCACTAAATTTATCGGGGTCCAGAACATCGCCTTGTACTTTTTGATACCCATCGATAATATCAATATCCGTTCCCCAATGATGTCTACTCGTGCCCGGTATGGTAGAATATTCAATGATTTTGTCAATGGCCTCAATAGGCTTCATTTGATTATCATCTGTATACTTAAGGTATTTGCGCTCCCAAATTCCTCTTTGACGTTCAAAACTTCGGTAACTAGAAACTATTTTTATATCGATTCCATCGCTATATGCTGCCTTTTTCATTTCAACAAAGGCGTCATGGGCTTCTTTCCTAAGGTTGATGTCCTTACCGTACAGTTTAATATCTGTCTTGCCCATGAGTTCCAGAATGGAAAATTCAAATTCTTTACCGTTGGCCAAAAGTGGAAAATGGCTTAAAGCCAATGCACCTATGGCAGATGTTTTTATAAATTTCCTTCGCTGCATATGCTATCTTGAATTTAGTCGGTGAAAATCTTGTTGCTTATACTATTTATAAACGCTCGGGTAGGGTAAATGTTATCATATAGAACATAAACCTTTTGCAATTTACTCCATAAATATCAAAGATGCTGCCAAAAGTTAGGAAGGCCAAAACTGAAAATAAAAGGGAGTTGAGATTTCAATTTTGTTTGATGCTTCAATTTACATTCTTGTCAGAGGTCTTTCCTAGTCTCTTCTTTACAAATTTGTAGGAATAGTCTGTTTTTTTCATTTTAGACTGGCTAGATAATTTCTTACACTTTAGTAATTACCACTTCCGTGTTGATTACTTTAAAAATACTTACATGAATGAACGAAAACGTTATAGTTTATAGTCGTATACGTTCAATTAAAATAGTATTTAATCGGTAAACTACATATTTTCTTCGTTTCATGTACAAAATGTAAGTAATTACAACATTTTGTTCTTGTGGGTTAATCTTAAAAATATATTTGTCTTTATATAAATGTTGTTTATTCCTACAAAAATATTAATCGTTATTATAAGACAAATAATTCAAAAGTGATGAAAAACAATTTCGTGCTCCCCACAGAACCCAAGCGTGTTTATGGTCTCATTCTTTTTCTAATGTTGACCAGCTTGGCACTTACAGTTGCATCTGCGCAATCTGTTGGTATTAATACATTAACCCCTAATGCCGCTGCCGCATTGGATATTGAATCTACTACAGGTGGTCTTCTCATACCTAGAATGACCACTACTCAAATGAATGCTCTAAGTAGCCCTCCAGACGGGTTGTTGGTTTATAATACCGATGAAGAAAATACCATGATGTTCGTGCAGGGTAGTGCTTATGAATTATTTAACCGTACCGCAACCAATACTATGGCCGTATTATCTGGATTGGAGCCCGCGATTTGGTTAAACGTTGGGTTCTTGAATCCTACGGAAATATTGGGATTATCCGTTCATCGCTTTAGAATGGACCTCACCAATGCCAGACAGGCCAGGGTTGTTGCCAATGTAACCGGTTTAACTTTGGGCTTGGGTTCTGGACTTACCTTGTCCCTTCAATATTCCACAGATGGGTCTACCTGGCTCCCATTAAACTCGGCCACTTTTGGACCTGGTCTATCCATTACTGTAAACGGTTTGTTAACTACTCCTTGGGTAGATATTGATGCCGGCGCCCAGAATGATGTTCAGCTTCGATTGGTTGGTCAGGCCAACGGAGGGATTGTTACCCAAGTAGGTCTTGGGCTTGTTCAGGTGGAGGTAAGGTAAAAAACCTTTCTCCCTTTAATCCTTTTTAATAATGTAGCTCCCCAGATGATGAAAACAGCATATTACCTAAGTTTCCTGCTATTTTTTAACCTATTTGTACTTTCGGCTCAAGATGGACTTAATTTGATTGGCAGTTCCGTGTCAATTGTAGATGGAGGATCCATTCGAGTAAAAGGAGGAGATATAAATGTTTCCGATGAAGGTCAAATAAAGAATTCTTCCCTGATAAGCGTTGGGGGAGATTGGATCAATAACAATACTACCGGCCAAATCTTTACGACCGACTCTGAAGGTACCGTAATTTTAAATTCAACTGCTCCGGTAACCATTGGTGGTACAACATCTACACTTTTCTACAATCTGGTACTACAGGTAGATCAGGCCACCTTGGATGTGAATACCATTGTAGGTGGGCATATTTCTGGGGCCAACCTAGGAGTTTTGGATTTGGACAATGCACAGCTTAACTTAAATTCCCATACGCTACAAATAACGAACTCAGTTGTAGGTGCGTTGATAGAGAATGGAGGCTTTGTCGTAAGTGAAGACGTTTTAAACGAAAGTAAGGTTATTTGGGAAACCTCTGTTGACGGTGGTGCTTACACCATCCCCTTTGGTACTGTGTCAGGTGAGGTCATCCCAATGGGTATAGAAAGATCATCAGGAGATTTGGGAACCATTACGGTATCTACCTATCCCGTAGGTGCAGATATGCTACCCTTGCCAACCGTACCGGAGACGGCCACGAGTATGGTAAACACCAACGGAAACGATTTAACTACTGGTACGGTCAACAGGTTTTGGCAACTTGATAAATCCGGAACTGGATCGGCAAATCTTTCTTTTACTTATGCCGATGCAGAAACCCCCGTTGATGGGGAAAACAATATAGCGGCCTACAGGTACGATACCAATTCCGATAGATGGCAATACCAAGGGGCTACCTTGTACGATGCAGCAAGTAACTCCCTTACAGTAAATAATGTCACCTCTTTTTCCCCTTGGACAGCTTCTGGAGGGGCTTCACCGGTTATTGACTTAAACGGGATAACCGCAGGCGTTGATCATGATCAGCAGTTTAGGCCAACAACAGGAAATATAGCTGCTATATCCGTATCCCCTACCTTAACTTCGGTTGATAATACCATTACCAGTGCTACACTCACTTTTGGTGGAAATGTGGATGCCACCGAATATTTGTATGTTACCAACGGACCCGTTCAATTTGCTTTTACGGCGGCCTCAAACACCTACGACTTTACGGTAAATGGCACTATTATCAGAATGGTGCAGAACTTTGGCACTTTTACCTTTACGGAACTTTCTGGAAACCCGATTGCTAACGATATATTTATAGAATTTTTAAACAGTTTATACTATAGAAACAATACGAACACACCAACGGACGGAGTAAGAACGGCTAATTTATCGGTGACCGATACGAATTCCGATACAGCTTCTGCAACAACCACCATTAGGGTTTATAATAATGGTCCGGTAGCAGTTGATGATACCAATTCAATTGCCGCAAATAATACAGGTTCCGTAACTGGTAATGTTTTAACGGATGGTACCCCAGATTCAGGAACAGGTCTTTCCGTTTCTGAAATAGATGTTTACGCACCTCAAGTAGGGGTTCCCTATAAAACACTTTATGGCACGTTCACCATAAATTCAAATGGAAGCTATAGCTATGATGTGGATGAATCGAATTCCGCTGTAACGGGGCTTAAGAATGGAGAGAGTATACAAGATATCGTATCCTATACGGTAAAGGATGCCAACGACATTACTGATTATGGAATTCTTAGTATTACCATCAATGGTGTGGATGAAGCTCCCGTAGCTTTGGACAATACCGATGAAATTTACGTTATAACTGAATCCTCCGTTTCAGGAAATATTATAACGGATATTGGGGTAGATGGCGCCGATTTTGTAGATAGGGGCCTGTCTACTTTAGTATGGGAAAATGAATTTAGTGCCCCAGGGGGCGTTTTCGGCGGGCTTTCCGCACCGGTCAATGGACAAACTAGGACCATTTCAGGAGTAGATTTAAATTTTTCTTCGACCGATCCATCAAATATTGGAATTCCGGATCAAAACCAGACGGTATTTCAAACGGGGACCAATGGAGGTCATACAGGCTATCTTTTGTTTGCAATTAATGCTGCTTCAAATCCATCCAGCGATACCCAATTGATTATTGATTTTAGTGAACCGGTCTATAATCTAGGGTTTTTGGTAGCCGATATAGATTTTGCCCAGTCCACTTCTTGGCAAGATCAAATGACTATTTCTGGAACTCTAGGTGGGGTTTCCTCAGCTTTTAACATAACAACTACCGGCGGGGTTATTGATGCCGGGAATGGAACTTACTACGGTGTTGGCAACGCCATTGCCAGTGATGCTACGGGCAATGTCAATGTCTTCTTTGAAGAGGCGATCGATCAATTGGTTTTAAGCTATAATTATGGACCTAATGCTACGGATGCCGATCAAGGTGGGCAAATTGCCGGTATATCCGATATTTATTGGCAAGGTGTTGACCCAAATATTGTTATTTCTGAGATTGATGCGAATGCGGCCAACGTGGGTAGCTTGTATACTGGTACCTACGGAACCATTGTAGTAAATGCGGATGGAAGTTATACGTATACCCCGGATACCGGGAATCCGGATGTTTCCAGACTTTTGGTCGGCGAAACATTGACCGAAACTTTTGAGTATAGGCTGACGGACGGAGCAAATTCAGATACGGCCAACCTGATTATTACTCTTAGGGGAACACAAACGGATTCTGATGATGATGGAATTGTGGACTCCGTTGATTTGGATGATGATAACGATGGTATTTTGGATACTGCCGAAAATACAACCTATGATGCTTTTGGGGATGAAGATGGTGATGGAATATTTAATTATTTAGATATCCAGGATGATGGAAATGCAGGAGACGTCACAAACACTTCCTATATAGATTCAAATGGTGATTCTATTCCTGATGTTTATGACGCAGATAGTGACGGTACTCCCGATCATTTAGATACAGATTCTGATGGTGACGGATGTTTTGATGCTGTGGAAGCTGGCCATTTAGACGAGGATTCAGATGGGGAAGTAGATGGTACCGGTTATGACTCCATGGTCAAGTTACAGGAGCTACCACTTCTTATACGGGTACAACTTTAGCGGTTACCAATGCTGTACAAAAATCGATTGATACGGCACCGGTAAATCAAGAGGTGAGTAATGGGTCGGACGCAACCTTTAGTGTAGTTGCTTCAGCACTAGCCGCATCATCTTATTCGGGCGGCACTCCAAATTATGATACCAACGCGAATGGTGGGCTTACCTATCAATGGCAGGTAAGTTCAGATGGGGGAACTAGCTTTTCCAATCTGTCGAGTGAAAATTCTTCCACCTTAAACTTAACGGCTGTGGATCTTTCCATGGATGGAAATATATATAAAGTGCTGGTGGTTCATACAAACAACCCGTGCCCCATGGAGGCGCAGGCTGTTCTGGCCGTCAATAACCATATTGATGCGGTAAATGACAATGTCAATATATCCGCTGTAGAAGGGTTTTTGGGCGTAACTAATGTGGCAAATGTGTTGGATAACGATGAAATTAATGGCGTCTTTGTCAACCCGGCAGAGGTTACCTTAACACCTGTAACCGATGGACCACTAACGGTAAACTCCAATGGTTCCATTGATGTCGCAAGTAATACGACTTCCGGGGTATATACCATCAACTATCAGATATGCGAAACTGCGAATCCCACCAATTGTGATACGGGTATTGCTACCGTATCGGTGGGAGCGAATAGCCTACCCACTGCAGAGGATGATTCATTTACAGTGGCTGAAGATAGCTCCAATAATAGTCTAAACGTTTTGGCGGATAATGGAAATGGAGTAGATGATTTTGGAGCCGACGGGCCTAACGCTGGTTCCATAACCCTACCAACCGCAACTACTGTAAATGGAGGGGTAATAGCTGTGGATAATAGCGGAACGCCAGCGGACCCTACCGATGACACTATCGTATATACTCCTGCAACTGATTTTGTGGGAACGGATACGTTCGATTATACCATCACCGATGCTAACAATGATACTTCAACCGCTACAGCGACTATTACGGTGGTAGCTACCCCAACGATTGCCATTGATGTAGTGGCCATTGATGATATTATCAATGCAACCGAAGATGATAGTCCGGTAACCATTAGCGGAACAACCACCAATGTGGAAGATGGACAGACGGTTACCGTTGTTTTGAACGGGCAAACGTATACCACTACGGTTGCTTCGAATACATGGAGTTTGGATATTTCTGCAACAAATGCACAGGCACTTCCTGTTAATGCAACAATTACTGCAGATGTCGCAAATGTTTTTGGAACAGATGCCGTTCAAGCTTCTAGGGGCATTCAGCATATAACAACTTTGCCCGTTCCAATTTTAGAGATAGACGACATTACTGCGGACAATGTATTGAACGCAGCGGAAGCGGGCGGGAACGTAGACGTGACCGGAACGGTCAGCGGCGACTTCAATGCGGGCGATACCGTGACCCTGACGGTGAACGGCACCGATTATACGGGCACCGTTGATGCACTGGGCGCATACAGCATATCCGTACCGGGCAGCGAATTGGCCGCCGATGGCGATACGACCGTCGATGGCAGTGTAACGACCACCGATGCGGCGGGCAACCAAGGTACTGCCACGGACACCCAAACATATACGGTGGATACCGTAAATCCAGTACCAGTACTATCAATCGACGACATTACTGCGGACAATGTATTGAACGCAGCGGAAGCGGGCGGGAACGTAGACGTGACCGGAACGGTCAGCGGCGACTTCAATGCGGGCGATACCGTGACCCTGACGGTGAACGGCACCGATTATACGGGCACCGTTGATGCACTTGGCGCCTACAGCATATCCGTACCGGGAAGCGAACTGGCCTCCGATGGCGATACGACCGTTGACGGCAGTGTAACGACCACCGATGCGGCGGGCAACCAAGGCACGACCACGGGAACAAAGGCCTATACGGTGGATACCGTAAATCCAGTACCAGTACTATCAATCGATGATATCACAGCGGATAATGTATTGAACGCAGCGGAAGCGGGCGGGAACGTAGACGTGACCGGAACTGTCAGCGGCGACTTCAATGCGGGCGATACCGTGACCCTGACGGTGAACGGCACCGATTATACCGGCACCGTGGATGCGCTTGGCGCATACAGCATATCCGTACCGGGCAGCGAACTGGCCGCCGATGGCGATACGACCGTCGATGGCAGCGTAACTACAACAGATACTGCGGGCAACCAAGGTACCGCCACGGATACCCAAGCATATACGGTGGATACCACATTACCGACTATCGATATTGCAACACCTATAGAAGGTGACAATATCGTGAACGCTAGTGAGGATAACGATGTGACCATCTCCGGAACCACTACCGATGTGGAGGACGGGCAAACCGTGACCGTTACCTTCTCCGATGGTACCAATACGGTTACCACAACGGCTACCGTTACCGGTAATACGTGGACGGCGGCAGATGCCGATATCTCCGGATTGGACAACGGTACCATTACAGTGACGGCTGATGTTACGGACGTAGCCGGCAACCCGGCCACCGATAACGACCCGGTTACTTTGGACAATACCCTACCGACTATCGATATTGATTTACCTATCGAAGGCGATAACATAGTAAATGCCAATGAGGATGGTGACGTGACCATCTCCGGTACCACCACCGATGTGGAAGATGGACAGACCATAACCGTTACCTTCTCCGATGGTACCAATACGATTACCACAACGGCTACCGTTACAGGTAATGCATGGACAGCGGCAGACGCCGATATCTCAGGATTGGACAACGGTACCGTTACCGTAACAGCGGACGTAGCCGATGTAGCGGGCAACCCGGCTACCGATAACGACTCGGTTATTTTGGACAATAACACTCCAGAAGTAGATAGTTTTAGTACTATTGATACTACCCCTATCTTAACCGGTCAAGGAGATGCCAACGAACAATTAACTATTGAATTGGATACTGATAGTGACGGTACTGTTGATGTTACCTACCAAGTAACAACAGACAATTCTGGTAATTGGAATATTGATACAGGTAGCGCTACTCCAATAAGTGGTAGCTTCCCATCCCTTGGTGATCAGGATGTAATTGACATCACTGCCACAGATATTGCTGGAAACAGTAATACGGGAACAGTTACCCTTTCTGTAGATACGGATGGTGATGGATTGAACAATAACGAAGAGATTACTCTTGGCACCGATCCTAATAATCCAGATTCCGATGGAGATGGTATTAATGACGGTCAAGAAGTGTTGGAAGGAACCAATCCTTTAGATGATTGTGATTCAGTAGACGGTGCACCACTAGGCTCAAGTGATTGCGATACTGATGGCTTGACCAACACGGAAGAGGCCGATTTAGGTACGGATCCGAACAATCCGGATACGGACAATGATGGTCTGTTGGATGGGGAAGAGGTAACCTTGGGAACCAATCCTTTAAATGCCGATACCGATGGCGATGGCATCAATGATGAGCAGGAGGTTTTGGATGCCACCAATCCTTTGGATGATTGCGATTCTATTGGTGGAACTGCTCTTGATGACAGTGATTGTGATGCCGATGGTCTTACCACAGCGGAAGAGTCAAATTTAGGCACCGATCCTACACTGGAAGATACCGATGGGGATTTGATTCCTGATGGTCAAGAAGTTGAAGATGGAACGGACCCATTAAATCCTTGTAGCAATAGAGGAGGTACTCCACCTGCGGGCACCCCTTGTGATATTGATATAGAAACCGATTTGGTAGCTCCGGGCATCAATGACGGACGCTTTATCATCAATAACATTGAAAGTTTCCCGAACAATACGGTGGAAGTATACAATAGATGGGGCGTAAAGGTTTTTGATACTGAAGGCTATAACAACGCCGACAGGGCCTTTAAAGGAGTTTCCAATGGAAGGGTGACCATTAATAAAGAAGAGGAATTACCGGTAGGTGTTTACTTCTACATTATTAAGTATGTCAATAACAATGAGCATAAATCGGTATCCGGTTACTTGTATGTCAATAGATAAAATTTAAAATACAAAAGGGTAGTCAGGAGTTACCTGCAGGATATGGAGTTACACTCTCTGAGTACCCTAAGCCTATGACAACCTAAATATTGAAAAGGAGAATTTAGTTAGGAATGGCCAAGCCATGGTGGTGAATCCGATTGGACATCGGAGCTGGGGAGCAATCATCACTGTGGTCTTGGTTATTTTTTCTAGTCGTTTGCTAAATACAAAAATCCTTGAAATTCTAGATTTAAATCGTCCAAAGACACGATGTAGAAATACACCCCGGATGGCAATCCGCCCTCGCGATTGATGACAAAGTTATTTTGATTGGATAGGCCGTTGAATTCATTGGTGTAATTGGTCTTTTCAAACACCTTGCTTCCCTGCCTGTCAAAAATCATCATATGGTTGTTAGGGGAAAGCGCCAGTTCCGGTATTTCCAAGAAATCATTGATACCGTCGCCATTGGGCGAAACAAAATAATTCTCCAAATCCAGAAAATCCCTGGGTTCCCCAAAAGCCCCAAACGTAAGTACTTCATAATCATCCGGTATAAAGGAACCGGAAATGGCCACTCCGTTGATCAAATCTCCCACAGAGGCCGGTCCGCCCAACATTTCCCATTGGTTGGTAATCTTGCTCCAACCTACCACCACTATTTCTTCCACATCCTCACTTAAGGAAGCAATATCACTGCGATTGTTCCAGGTTAATTGCACGGAGGAGGGCACGGAACCTTCCAGTCTCCAAAATTCGCTGGTACTTATTTCGTTTATGCCGTTGGCCCGGCTATTGGTGCTAAAAGCCGGAAATTCACTGGGGCTGTTAGGGTCTTCAAAAAAATAGGCCGCTTTTGCGAGATTGTTGATTCCTTCGGAGTTTAAACTTAGTTGACGTAGTTGTTCTGAATCGCCTACCGGAAAGGTAAAGTCTTGCTGACCGCTCACACTGGCATACCCGTTGACCTTACTGGCATTGTTTTCCCCGGAAGGGAACGCTGTATCTAAAAAGTTAAGGGTAATGCCGGGTTGCGCCGGGATGGTAATGACATCTCCGGAAATAAAATTGGCATTGTTGCTCACATTTACGGGATTGTTTAAAAAAGTACCCGTTTGGGTAAGAAACTCCACATCCTGAAAAGTAGGGGGGAGGCTACCATTGATGGAGCGGCTATCTGTACTATAAAAACCGGCCAGACCTTGGTTTTCATCAAAAGAGCCGTCATTGATCAGATCGGTATGAAAGCCCATTTCGCCACCGTCATGAATACGTAGGTTGCCCGTATTGTACAAGGCGGTTTGCGCACAAAGACCGGCACTTAGCAGCAGAAAAGGTATGTATAGGGTGTTTTTCATCATTAATTTATTTGATGCCAAGTTGTACCGTCGCTTTGTAGTTGGGTGACACCTGTATCTAGTGTTGTTGTGCTTACTCCATCGGAATCAGAATATTGGTCGATGGTTATTGGAGCGCCAGTGACATTCTTTAATATGTATATTTTGCCTACATTAATTCCAGTACCTGTTGTAGCTGGAGCGGGTAAGGTAATGTCTGATGCGTTATTAAATATAACTGTGTAGTCGTTACCCTCAATTGTGACAGTACCTCCACTATTGTCGGTTCTTATGTTAGTAGAAAAAGAACCTCTTACAGTAACATTTGTCTCACCTTTTGTAGGTTCGTCGATATGAAGAGCTTCATTTCCACCTACGCTAAAGCCAATTTCATCTGCTGCGGGTCGATACATTCCAGTATCAGTATCGCTGCTTGTACTGAAACTATAGGCGGGTGACCCCTCGGTGCCAGCTGAAGAATTGATACCCTCAACACGAACTTCACCCGCAAAATGAAACTTATCCAAAGGTGGATTTGCACCATTACCAAAACCTAAAAAACCAGCTCCGGTAAAAGTTAAGGACTGACCTGATCCGATTTCATATGTTCTGACAGCAGCTGTTTGAGTTAAATTAGCATTAGAAAGATTACTTCCGGCGTTGTCATCAACATACTTTTTGGTTGCTGCGTCAGTGTCCAAAGTAGGTACCGCTAGGTTTATAATTTTTTGAGAATTTAAATTGATATCAGCAGTTGGATTACCAAATCCGGATAAAGGAATATTGACTTTGTCTAGTTTAACATTTGTGATTCCTCCATCTTTTATTTGAAGATTTCCACTGGCAATTTCAATAGAGGCGTCGTCCACATTTACGCTGAAGTTAGAACCTGTCAGTGTTAATCCTGCCCCAGCTGTATAAGCAACTCCACCAGCGTCGTTTGCAGGTGCCCAGGCGGTACCGTTCCATTTAAGAACTTGGTCGTTTGCGGCGCCCATGTCTGCAAGGTCTTCGGCAAGAATGGTGCCGTTTAATATGTCAGCTGTTTGTACTTCGCCATCAACAATTTTTGCAGAATTGATCGTATTGTTCGCAATAACAGTGGCAGTTGTTGGTCCGGTAACTTCCCCAGCTAAATCATCAACACTAAATTCGTTTGCACCTGAAAGGGTAAGTCCTGTCCCTGCTGTATAAGCAACTCCACCAGCGTCGTTCGCAGGTGCCCAGATGGTACCGTTCCATTTAAGAACTTGGTCATTTGCTGCACCCATGTCCGCAAGGTCTTCGGCAAGAATGGTACCGTTTAAAATATCGGCTGTTTGTACTTCGCCATCTACAATTTTTGCAGAATTAATGGTATTGTCCGCAATTACAGTGGCAGTTGTTGGTCCGTTAACCTCCCCAGCTAAATTATCAACACTAAATTCGTTGGCGCCTGAAAGGGTAAGGCCACTCCCCGCCGTATAAGCAACTCCACCAGCATCGGCTGCCGGAGCCCATGCGGTGCCATTCCATTTAAGAACTTGGTCATTTGCTGCGCCCATGTCCGCAAGGTCTTCGGCAAGAATGGTACCGTTTAAAATATCGGCTGTTTGAATTTCACCATCTAAAATTTTTGCAGAGGTGACGGCGTCATCTACTATTTTTAAAGAGTTTACAGAGCCGTCTTGCAGTTTTGCTGTTGAAACGGCATTGTCCGCCAATGCGATAGCGTTGGCAACGTCGGTGCCATTTCCGGTAATAGTTGTACCATCCGTGGTTACGGTGCTGAGTCCACCCCCCCCAGTTCCCCAAACGGTTTCTCCTGCTGAATTTATGGTAAGAACATTACTTGGGCTTCCGGCTCCATTTTGAGCAATAAGATTTCCGTATAATTGAATGTCCCCATCATTTTGAATGGTAAAGGCTTTGTCGGTAAGTGTCGGGATTGAGTTATCGCCCACTTGATTCTGTAAAAAATGGAAATCCCCAATACCCCAAGGTCCAATTCTCTCATACACCAAACCACCTTTTCCAAAACTTCCTAGCGATTCAACGGCAAATAGAATACCTGCGGCGCCACTACCCGTATCAGTACCGTTTTCGTTTTGCAATTGTAATGGATAGGACAGTCCTTGTTGTGGATGTGATGGGCCAATTCGCTCACTTATAACAACTTTTGAATTATTACCAGGAGCAGGACTTCCTGCTTGTCTACCAACATACAGAGCACCATAAGTGTTAGAACTAACTGGTCTTGCGTTGGTGTCCCAAATTAGTCCAAAATCATCATTGGGGTTTGTATTGTCCTCGGTTGTTGTAGGTGTACCGTCTGTATCAGCAAAAAAGATAGATTTGGCGGTTCCAGTGGGTTCTGTACTGGTACCTATTTCCCATCCGCCAGCACCACTATTGGCAGCGGTGTTCCATTGTAAAATTTCACCATCTGCAGTGGCCCCCATATCGCTTAAATCTTCCAAGGCAATGGTAGCATCTTTAATTTTTAATGAAGTGATAGAGTCATTTTGAATAGTTAGAACTCCGGCATTATCCATGGTGGCATCGCCGCTAATAGCGACCGATTGTGCATTGTCGGTAGCATCCCCCACTAAAATTAGGCCATCGTTCAATGGCTGTCCGCCAGCAGCAATTTGAGCGTTTACAAAACCTACGGTGGCCGCTGCGGTATTATCAGTACCGTCAGTGGTCAAATTGGTGATTCCGGCAGCTCCGGCATCGTTGCCTTCGGTCAGTACTTCACTTATATCCTGTGCTCCAACTCCCGCTGATGCCAGAGCTGCATCTATACCAATCAGATGGGCTTCCACATCGGCCGTGGCTGCCGTGTAGTTGGCAGGTGTAGCCGCTACCGGTACCTCGGCAGCATTTTGATTGGTACCTGTACCTCCTTCTAATGAACTAAGGTCAATTACATTATTAAAAGCACCAGGAGTACCAGTAAATGTAAGTTCACTAGTTGTTTCATTCCATGTTACATTTGAAATTACACCATCGGCAGTACCACCCCCGGCCAATCCACTTAGGTCTATTTCATTAGTGGCTGTAGCGGGGTTGGTAAGGGTTAAAATGTTCGTCGTGGGATTGTAAGCTAAATCCGTTAGCTCATTGGTAATATCGGTATCTACCCCGGTAACGTTGATCTGATATGGAGTTCCGGTTGTACCGTTTCCAGCAACTGTGGTATTGGCTCCGTTCTCAATTTTTGTGTCTGATCCACTAAAAGTGGGAAGGGTAATGGTATTTCCATCCGTTATGGTCAACTGATCACCTGTAAGGGACAGGTTTTGAAATTCATTGGTTGGGCTTTGATCGGTATCCGCGGCATTGGCCGTGGTATTGGCCGCTACTTCAGCCACTAAGAGTGAATCGTCATAAAAAGCGCCATTATCGCTACCCGGCTGTATGCTGTTGCCGGCATCATTGCTTATGATGTCCGCATTGGTGATAAAACCTTGGTCATTGGTAAAATCGGACAAATTGATATTGTCATTGTCCAAAGCAAATGCCCCTACGGAGTTTTCAGAAAGCTTATCTTGGGTTACAGAGTTGTTCTGTAACTTTCCTTGACCTATAGAACCGTCCTGTATATCAATACCGTTGATGCCTCCATT
Organism: Euzebyella saccharophila; assembly: GCF_014855495.1. Classification (GTDB taxonomy): domain Bacteria; phylum Bacteroidota; class Bacteroidia; order Flavobacteriales; family Flavobacteriaceae; genus Euzebyella; species Euzebyella saccharophila. The sequence continues at coordinate 87,887 of NZ_JACYFJ010000007.1, forward strand.
GACAATTTGCTCGCTATTGATGCTGTTGGGAGCTATTTCAAAATTGCTTCCATCCGCAGATTGCGTTATGACGATAGTGCTAATGTCATTCACTATGGGATCAGCGGTAAGGTTGCCTGCCGCTGCGCCACCTTCGCACAGGTTCACCCACTGGGAGCCATCGTAATAGAATACACAATTTTCCGTGGTATTATAGACCAAGGCGCCTCGGGTGGGCACAATGGTTGCCATTTGGGCTGCATCTACACGGGTAATGACCAATACCTTGTCATTGCTCTGCAATTCCAATAAGGAAGTGGCATTAATGTTCTGAGGGTTGTCTCCAATCTTTACCTGGGCCGTAGCCAAAGTAGTGGTTAAGAGACCCATAAAAAGAAGTGGTAACGCAATTCTATTCAGCATAGATCAAGATTTAAGCTATTAGGGTCAACAAAAATAAAATTATCCGCTTAGTTTGCTAATATTTAAGGATGAACTACCACGAAGCACAGTTGAACGGGTTAAAGTTTTTCCTACAAGAGTCAGGTTTCGGCCTACATTTAGGCACAGAACGAATTAACAAAAGTTTAGAGACCGGTTTTTTTATAAGACCTTAACATGTAGTTTCTTTATGAACTTTTTAAGTTGATTCCGGTAATTTTAACCGACCTTTATTTTCAAAACAATGCGAGGATAAGCACTTTGTAAAATACACTTATCCATTTCTAAATTATGTAATAAAACAACCCAATGAGGAATATCCCTACCTTAATTTTTATACTTTTTTTATCCCTGTTTGCACAAGCCCAAGACGAAGATAGGGCAATGGTGAGAGGTACCGTGCTATACAGAAATGTACCCGTACCCAACGAGAATGTCATCAATATTACAACGGAAGATGCGGTAATTTCCAATGATGGCGGACAATTTGCCATTGAAGCGAAAGTGGGGGATGAATTGGCTTTTTCCGCCGTTAATTACCAGCTAAAGGTAGTGAAGCTTACCCAAGCCATGATCGATAACGGTAGACTGGTGGTGGAAGTAAAGGAAAAGATTACGGAACTGGACGAAGTTGTGGTGAGCCCGGAAAACCAAGAACATTTTTTAGCGGTAAAGAACCAAGAGTTCAAGGAGATAGAATATGAAATAGACCGTTCTACCGAAGTGGAGAATACAGCTTTAAGCCAGACTGAACGAGGTATGGAAAACGGACTCAATTTTGTGAACATTTTCAAAGCCTTGGCAAAAGCGGCCCAAAAGGACAATGTGGAGCGACCCAGGTTAAAAATGAGCGAAGTGCTTAGGCAAGTATATGATGATGAGTTCTTTGTGGTGGATTTAAAACTATCTCAAGACCAAATATTGGACTTTTTAAGTTACGTGGATACGCGTGCTCCCGAATACAATTTGCTATTGAAGCAAAATGAATTTGAGCTGATAGATTTTTTGGTCACCGAAAGCAAGGCATACCGTAAGCAGGTAGATGAATAAATTGAAGCATCCGTTTTGGCCAATGAGGGAAAAAGTAGGTTGTAAGCAACCGCTGGCTTTTTCTTTTTGTCTAAAACGAATGTCTTTTTTTATTTTATTTCTTTTTTTCCTTCCTAAGATTTATTCCCAAGACCTTTTTCAAAAAAAGCAGGAAGGCAGGGTCTACAGTAAAGACGGTGATGTTGCCGCTACCCATGTGCTCAATACCACCACCCAAAGAGCTACCATAACCGATTTGCAAGGGTTTTTTTCCATTCCGGTAAGCTTGAACGATACTTTGGTGTTTTCCGCAGTACAGTATAAAAGGAAGGAAATAACAGTAACCTTGAATGTGTTGGATTCCAAATTGTTACTTGTTCCGCTGGAGGAAGGAGTAACCGAACTTGAAGAAGTGGTGGTCATGCCCTATAATCTTTCGGGTGCCATGGACAGGGATTTAAACAGGTTAACAATTGAACCTGTGGTAACGGCTTCTACGCTAGGACTACCAAATGCCTACGCCATATTCCCCACCCAAGCGGAACGGTTGCTGAACGAGGCAACCACCGGGGGCGGTTTTCTTCCCTTAAACCCTATTTTGAACGGAATTTCCGGTCGCACAAAAATGTTGAAAAACCGGGTGAGAAGAAATGAAACCTATGCAAGGACCAATAGGGTGAAGGCATTTTACCCAGATTCTGTCTATGTAAAGCAATTTAAAATTCCGGAAGAAAAAATAGATGACTTTATGTATTTCTGTGAGGTAGATCCCGTTTTTCAAGTAACCGTAGATACCCATGACCGACTCAAGATATGGGAATACCTCAAAAAAAGAAGTGCTATTTACCGCGACAACAACGGACTATAGAAATCCGTATTATGGCACAGGTTTTGTTTAAATTTGCTCCTAAATACTATAGGTATGCCAATGATACTCCGCTTTATTCCCCTTTTCGTACTCCCTTTACTGGCGTTTTCCGTAGCTCACAAATTTTATGTGAGCGTAACGAACGTTAACTATTCCGAAAAGGACCAAGCTTTACAGATTACCAGTAGGGTTTTTATTGATGATTTGGACCGGCTCCTAATGGCCAGGTATGACTTGGAAGCGAAATTGGCCTCTAAAGAAGAGAACAAAATGGCCGATGCCTACATTGAAAAATACCTACGATCCAAGTTTGTGGTATCGGTAAATGGTTCACCTGTAGAATACGACTTTATAGGGAAGAAATACGATGCGGATGTAGTAGTGCTTTATCTGGAAGTGCCTAAAGTGGATTTAAATAAGACGGAATCTGTACAAATCGAAAATGAAATTCTCACGGATCTGTTCGATGATCAGCAAAATGTGGTTCACATAAAGATAAAAGATACCAAGAAAAGTTTCGTACTTATCAAATCGCATCCTAAAGGAATGTTAAACTTGTAACATTAGATTAACGATTCCTTAAAAAATTTTATTTTTCACGGATTAATAACTAAAGAAGCAAATGACAAGATTCAAGTATCACCTTTTGTCCGCTCTTTTCCTGTTCGCAGCTTTGGCGACAGCTCAAGAGGAGCAAAAAAAAGAAAAAGAACCGGGACACTACAACCAAAGCAAGTTCAAACAAATGTACGAGGAGTTTGCCACTCCCAACAACTACCGTTCGGCATCTGGAGCCCCTGGTCCCGATTACTATCAGCAACAAGCAGATTATGTAATGGACATAGAACTGGATGACAAGAATGCCAAGATTTATGGGGAGGAAACCATTACGTACACCAATAATTCCCCTGATGATTTAGAGTATCTATGGGTTCAGTTGGATCAAAATGTACGCGCTAAAACGTCTAAATCCCCTCTTAGGAACGGTGGCGGCGTTCCCATGGCAGAACAGGCCGGTTCCTTTGTCCAAAAGTATATCACGGAACCTTTTGATGGTGGTTTTAACATTGAATTTGTAAAGGATGCCAATGGCAAAGACCTGTCTTATACCATTAACCAGACCATGATGCGGGTGAACATTCCGCAACCTTTAAAAAGCAAGGAACAAATTTCTTTTTCCATCAAATGGAACTACAACATTCCTGATCATACCGTGAACAGGGCCCGTTCCGGATTTGAATATTTTCCAGCCGATGGGAACAGGGCTTACGTAATTGCCCAGTTCTTCCCAAGAATGGCCGTTTATAGTGATGTAGAAGGCTGGCAAAACCATCAATTCTGGGGTAGTGGAGAATTTGCGCTTCCTTTTGGGGATTATGAAGTGAACATAACGGTTCCTGCAGACCATGTGTTGGATGCCACGGGAACACTTCAAAATAGAAAGGAAGTATTTTCCAAAGAGATGATGAAGCGTTACGAGAAAGCCAAAAAGTCGTATGACAAGCCGGTAATTATTGTAACCCAAGAAGAGGCTGAGGCCGCTGAGAAAAATTTCAGTACTAAAAAGAAAACATGGAAATTTAAGGCAGAGAACGTTCGTGATTACGGTTTTGCCACTTCCAGAAAGTTTATTTGGGATATGCAGGCCGTTAAATTGGGCAATCGCGATGTAATGGCCGTTTCTATGTACCCAAAAGAAGGGAATCCACTTTGGGAAGAGTATTCTACCAAAGCGGTGGCCCATACGTTACGTTCGTATTCTGCACATACATTTGATTACCCTTATCCGAAGGCTATTTCGGTACATGCCAAAAACCAAGGAATGGAGTATCCTATGATTTGTTGGAACTACGGAAGGCCTAATGAGGACGGTTCGTATTCCGATCGTGTAAAATATGGGATGATAAGTGTTATTATCCATGAAGTGGGTCATAACTTCTTTCCTATGATCGTCAACTCCGATGAGCGTCAATGGGGTTGGATGGATGAAGGTTTGGACACTTTTATGCAATTTATGGCAGAACAGGAATTTGGTGAAGCCTATCCAGAAGCGATTGCTCCAAACAGTACATATCCATCTAGAAGGGGAGCGCCTTCTAAAATTGTACCATACATGAGTGGGGACCAAAGTACCATCGCTCCAATTATGAGCAATCCGGAGAACGTTTACCAATTAGGACCCAATGCCTACGGGAAGCCGGCTACCGCTTTGAATATTCTTCGTGAAACGGTCATGGGACGTGAGCTTTTTGACCATGCTTTCAAAACGTATTCCCAACGTTGGAAGTTTAAGCACCCAACCCCGGAAGATTTCTTTAGGACTATGGAAGATGCCTCTGCGGTAGATTTGGATTGGTATTGGAGAGCTTGGTTCTATACTACGGATTATGTGGATATAGGTGTAAAAGGAATCAAGAAATATTATGTGTCCGATAAGCCTAGCAAGAAAATGCAAGAATATATGGCGGCCAGAAACATTACCGAAGCAGATTTACCTCCATTGGTATATTTGGCAGAGGAAGATAGTGAGGATGCGGACCCCAACTTAAAAGGGAAGGCACCTTCGGATAATTCTAAATCCCTTAAGGAATTTATGATGGACAATATGACCGAGAGCGAAAGAGCTGCGGTAAAGGAGCCAAAGTATTTCTATGAAGTTACTTTTGATAAACCAGGAGGTATTCCAATGCCATTGATTGTGGAGTATACCTATGCTGATGGCAGTACCAAGAATATTACCTATCCTCCTGAAATTTGGAGAAAAAGTGATAAGGAGGTAAGCGTTGTTATTTCCTCACAAACAGAATTGACGGGTATTGTGGTTGATCCAAAAATGGAAACTGCGGATATTGATACCACCAACAATTCATGGCCGGCCCAGAACGGACCTTCGGACTTTGATAAAATGAAGGAAAATATTAAAGGGAAGTAATTTTTCCCATTTATAACAAAGACCTGTTAGGTTAAAGCAATTTAAGTTGCTTGCTAAAAATCCTGACAGGTCTTTTTAGTTTCGAACCTAATCTTCACTATATTTGCTGTATGTACGGTATGCATTTATTATTTATTAGCGGCGGTGAGATATTTTTTATCATGTTCATCGTGGTCATGGTCTTTGGAGCGGATAAGATTCCGGGAATTGCCAAAGGTCTGGGTAGTGGTATGCGTCAATTGAAGGATGCTACGGAAGATATAAAAAGGGAGATTCAGAAAAGTGCCGAAAAGCAAGGGATAGATACCAGCTTTGTAAATGACATCAAAAATGATATTGATGATGTAAAAAGCAATCTTACCGATGGTATTGGAACTGATATCAAAAAAGAGGTGGATCAGGTAAAAAAAAGTGTGGACGAAGTAACCGGAACCATTAAAAGAAGTTAGTCTTGCTAGAAAGAATTCTAGAATGGGACAGACAAACATTTATCTACTTAAACAACCTGGGCATTGACGAATATGATGCCTTTTGGACCACCGTTACCAGCTTCAGTACTTGGATTCCCCTCTTTCTACTTTTTATCTTTTTGATTTTTAAAAAGTATCCCAAACGGGAAGCCATCTTCGTAATTATTACCATTTTGTTACTATCCTTTTTTGTGGACACGCTAACGGATTTGACCAAACACTCCGTGGCTCGACTAAGGCCTAACAACAACACGGAAATCAATACCTTGATACGTATTTTAAAGAACCCTACAACGTATAGTTTTTTTAGTGGGCATTCCGCAAGTTCTTTCTCCATTACTACGTTGGTGGTCTTATTTTTAAGAGACCGTTTTAAATGGAGTTGGCTGTTTTATATCTGGCCGGTGCTCTTTGTAATGAGCAGAATCTTTGTTGGGGTGCACTTTCCTGTAGATATTCTTGTGGGAGCTACCGTAGGAATTGTTTCCGCCATTTTTTTCTATTTCCTGTATGCTAGGTTTATAGGACCCTCGTTAGGGTTAGACCGTCCCTAATGGGAAGTAATACGGTTTCTACCCTAGGGTCTTCTTTCAGCATTTTATTATACTCTAAAAGTATAGGCGTCACCTTATCTTTTTTCTGCAAGGGTTCTATGACCTTTCCGGACCAAAGTACATTATCAGAAAGTATAACACTGCCAGAAGTTGTTTTTTCCAGTATCTTTTCAAAGTAAACCGGATAGTCTTTTTTTTCCGCATCAATAAAAACAAGGTCAAAGACTACATCTAAATTTAGAATGATTTCCTTGGCGTCTCCAATGTGTTGAACTATTTGGGATGCCCAATTACTCTTTTGAAAGTACTTTTTTTGAATAGGCTCCAGTTCTTCATTAATGTCAATGGTATGGAGCTTACCATCTTTTTGCATGCCCTCTGCCAAACATAGTGCCGAGTAGCCCGTATAGGTTCCAATTTCAAGAATATTCTTGGGTGCTATTATTTTGGAAAGCATGCTTAGAACCCTGCCCTGAAAATGACCGGTAAGCATTCTGGGCCTAAGAATTTTTAAATGCGTCTCGCGAGTGAGTTCCTGTAATAAATTTGGTTCCTCTTGAGAATTATCCTGTATGTAATTTTCCAGAACTGCAGATAAAAAATGCATGCTTCAAATTTTGTGCAAATATAAAGTACTTTGTAATCTTGTTAGGAAATGTAATAGGACTATTATGAGCGAGTATTCCCTACGGACAGCAAAAGTGGCCGATTTAGATTTGTTATTGTCCTTTGAACACGAAATTATCAAGGCCGAAAGACCTTTTGATCCAACCATACAAAAAGGGAAAATAAGTTACTATGACCTAAATGAGTTGATTTTAGGGGATGAATCCGAAGTAATGGTCATTGAATGGGAGGGAACTTTAGTGGCTTCTGGCTATGTGAGATTAAGGTCGGCTAGGCATTATCTCGACCATAAAAATTATGGGTATTTGGGTTTTATGTATACACATCCGGATCACCGTGGTAAAGGCTTGAATGCGCAAATAGTGGAAGCGTTAAAGAAATGGTCTTACCAGAGAGGGATTATGGAAATTAGATTGACGGTATATAGCGACAACCTTCCGGCAGTGAAGGCTTATGAAAAGGCCGGGTTTAAAAAACACATTATTGAAATGCGTTTGCCAAGGGAGGAAGGTTCCTTTTAATTGGGGATGAAGTCGTACTTTTGAAAAAACCTCATTTTATGCAGTTTGAAAATACCTTGGGCTTTTCCCAATCCTTGGATAAGGAGGACCGTCTTTCTAAATACCGTGAGCAATTTCATTTTCCAAAAGTAAAGGGTAAGCAGGTAATTTACTTTACTGGAAACTCTTTGGGCCTGCAACCTAAAAATGCTCCTTCCTTCGTGAACGATATAATGGAAGATTGGGCCAATTTGGCGGTAGAGGGACATTTTCATGCAGAAAAACCATGGTGGGATTACCATGAGCGCTTGGCTAAACCTATGGCCAAAGTAGTAGGGGCAAGGGAGGAAGAGGTTTGCGTAATGAACACTTTAACCGTTAACCTACACCTCTTAATGGTTTCCTTTTATAGACCTCAAGGGAAAAGAACCAAGATTATTTGTGAAGAAAAGGCATTTCCTTCGGACCAGTATATGCTTCAAAGTCAAGTAAGGCATCATGGCCTCGATCCTGATGAGACCCTGGTTGAGATTAAAAAACGCGAAGGAGAACATTTTTGGAGAACTGAAGATGTACTTTCTAAAATTGAAGAGGTAGGAGATGAGTTGGCCTTGGTCCTAATTGGAGGTGTCAACTATTACAACGGCCAGGTTTTTGACATGGAGGCCATTACAAAGGCCGGTAAAAAAGTGGGTGCTTACGTGGGTTGGGATTTGGCCCATGCGGCCGGTAACATAGAACTTCAATTACACGATTGGGGAGTGGATTTTGCCGCTTGGTGCAGTTATAAATACATGAATAGTGGTCCTGGAAATGCTTCGGGAATCTTTATTCATCAAACTCATCTGAAGAATCAGGAAATACCTCGGTTTGAAGGATGGTGGGGAACAAAAAAAGAAACCAGGTTTTTAATGAAACCGGAATTTGAACCTACCGGAACAGCAGACTCTTGGCAATTAAGCAATCCCCCGGTATTATCCTTGGCACCGTATTTAGCATCTTTAGAAATGTTTGAAGAGGTTGGGATGGCCGCCCTAATTGAAAAACGAAATCGCATCGTATCTTATTTGGAATTTATTTTAAAGGAAATTGATAAGGAAACTACCGGTTCTTTCGAAATTATTACCCCAGAGGATAGGGGATGTCAATTATCCGTTTTCTTGCACGGGCAAGGAAGGCAATTGTTCGATTACCTTATGGAAAATGGGGTAATTACAGACTGGAGAGAACCCAATGTGATTCGGTTAGCGCCAGCTCCATTTTATTGCTCCTATGAAGATATGTATAGGTTTGGACAGATTCTTAAGGAAGGCATTTTAAAAAACTGATTACATATCGATAGGCGCCTCTAACTTTTCTATGATATAACTTATTTCATTTCGTAGTTTGTCCTCATCAATGGGTTTTTTGATGATGTGAAGCGGTTCTGTATGCGAAGCCCTCTCCAAAGTAGGCTTATCGGAATTGCCAGTTAGGTACACGAATGGAATATGATACTTTTCTTTGATTTGCTCGCCTACCTCAATACCACTTAGCTTACCGGCCAGACCAATATCCAATAGTATGAGATTAGGGCTTTTCGTTTCAATCAAATCAATTGCGTCAACACCATTGTCTACCGCACCAACCACTTGGTGCCCCATTGACTCTATGCCAGATTCCAAAAACATCTGAATAATAAAATTGTCCTCTACAATTAATACTTTTAAATCCATATCTTCTACATTTTATTGGTTCAAACTTTGTATTGCCTTTCTGCTTTCTATGAAATTTGTTCTATCTCTTTGAATGTGATTATATAATAGGTCCCTTTTTTGGAATTGTCCTTTTCTATATTTCCCCTTAGCTGTAAAGTCAATTTGTGAATCAATTTAAGTCCAAGGGATTTGGTATTTCTGAAATTGATAGTATCTGGAAAACCAACGCCATCATCGCTAACAATCAATTTATAATTATGATTGGAACTTTCTATCCTTTTAAGTTTTATAAAAATTGTTCCTTCGTTCTCATTAGCAAAACCATACTTTAATGAGTTGGTTACAATTTCATTGACAATTAAACCTAAGGGAATGGAGGTATCAAGGTTTAGGTGAATATTATCAATTTCGGTTTTTAATTTAATATTTGTTCCTCTACCCTTCATGGACTGTATTAGGGCATTCACCAACTCCGTAACATACTCCTTATAGTCAATTCTACTAAGGTCACCACTTTTGTACAACATTTCATGAACCATACCCATGGAGTTGATTCGGTACTGGCTATATCTAAAAAGTACCTTTATGCTTTCATCTTCAATAAAGCTGGATTGCAAGCTGAGAAGGCTGGCCACTACTTGTAAATTGTTTTTTACCCTATGATGGATTTCCTTGATCAAGGTATCTCGCTCTCTCAATTGAGATTCAATGTTTTTATTGAGTGTGGAAATCTTGGAATTCTTTTTTAGTAGCGTATAGGTAATTATCAAAAGAAATAGAACGCCTGCGGATAGTAGGAGGCAATTACGATAAGTTGTTCTCTTAAAATGAGCCAATCTAGCGTCCACCAAATCTGTGTTGGCCCTAGTATACAATGTCCAGGATTGGTTCCCTTCCAAGCTTAATATTTTATGGTAAAACTTAGGATGCGCATGTTTATCAAGAACATTTAAATCTTCATCAAAGGGTTGGTAAAGTTGCTTTTGTTCGTCAAAAAATACCACATTGTCGCCATTCAACAAGCCGATGTTTTTACCGGCAAAGGAGTCGAACCAATTTTTAATATTGAGGTTCAAACCTATAATCCCTATTTTTTCACCCTTTACAACTAATGGGGTTAAAAACCGAATTGTAGGTCTATAAGGTTTTTCGATTTCCCCGTTTTCCATATTTAAGTCTAACTTGGAGACGTACAATTCTCCTTCCTTAAGCTTAAGTGCTTCCTTTACATAATATCTATTGGCTTTGGACTGCAGTTCTTTGCTAGGAACTATCCTTACACCATTATTAACGGTTTCAACTTTAATGAGCTCCGCCCCCGTGGAATCAATAATTCTCGCCTGAAAATAGTTGGAGTCCATTTCAATGAATTTGGACATTTTAAAGGCGATAAGTTCCACCTCATCCTTATTGATCATTTCCACTTGTACCATATTGCGCATCATGGAAATGTTCTTTTTACTGATGTCGTAAAGATTCAAGAATTGGTTTTGAGCTCGGTCAATTCTATTGTTTGCCCGTACTTGTTCCAATTCAAGAATATTGGTGGTAAAAGTTTCAATCCTATATGACGCGGAAGTCCATATAATAAGATTGGTAATGATGAACAGAACCAAAGAAATTATAATCAGATTAACGGATGTTAACTTGAGTTTCATGGGTTGGCAACTTTTTTAGTTAGGTTAGCTGTATAGGGGTTGGAAGCGTCTAACGGATAATATAAAATTATTGATATTTAATTAACATATTCTTAAATTTTTCAGAAAATACTTACTTAATTAATTGGATTTTGTAAGTTGTTATTAGTCAATGGGTTAGTTTGTCCGGACCTAGATGTAGGTTAAATTTCCGTTAGAATGAAGAAGATTTCCTTTGGTATAATCCATTATATTCGTTGGTCTATTCCACAACCAACATGAAATCACTTTTATTAATTCTAACCAATCCGCGCTATTTTGGTCCCTCATGGGTTTTTGCCAGTATTAATATTCTTTTTGGAACATGGGCCATTTATATCCCTACGGTAAAGGATAAATTGGGGATAGACAAGTCTCAACTAGGAATTGCCCTGTTCTTTCTGGCCCTCGGGGTTTTTACCATATTTCCATTTGCCTCAAAAATCATTGATAAAATGGGCGTTGGGAAAGCCACTAGGGCAGGTGTACTTCTTAGTTGTCTTACCGCAATTTTGCCGTTACTGGTGCCTAATTATTACTCACTGGCTGCTTCGTTGTTCCTTTTTGGTATTTGTAACGGATTCACGGATATTTCAATGAACACCTTGGTTACCGAGATAGAAAAAGAAGATAAGGAAAAATTTATGTCCGCCTCCCACGGTTTTTTCAGTTTGGGCGGGGTTTTGGCCGGTCTAGGTAGTTTTTTGATTGGTCCCCTTGGGAACCCTCCTCTTCACATGCTATTAGCTATTTTGTTGGTTTTGGTGGTGAATTTGACTTTTTTTAATCGATATAAGAATGTGGTCGCTCCCAGTGAAGAAAACGATGGCTTTAATTGGTCTTTGTTCAAACCTTTGATATTACTGGGACTTATTTCTTTTTTTTCAATGGGAAGCGAGGGTGCTATAGTGGATTGGAGCGGTCTATACTTAAAGGAAGTGAGTTTGGCCCCGGAATTTTTATGGGGTGCTGGTTTTTTAGGTTTTCAGGTGACCATGACCGTAGGTAGATTTTTAGGCGATGGCATCAGTTCTAAATTGGGTTCGATAAAAATGGTGGCATTGGCCTCCATTTTGGTCATGCTTGGGTACGGTTTGGTGCTTACGACTCAAACACATATGGCTATTGCAGGATTTGCCCTTAGCGGACTTGGCTTCTCGGTTATAGTACCGGAAGTTTTTAGAATTGGAGGAAATGTAAAGGGCGTTGATTCCTCCAAGGGTGTTTCCTTTATAGCCGGAACAGGTTATGCCGGCTTTTTGGCGGCACCGCCTATAATTGGTTTTATTGCGGATACTTCTTCCTTGTTTACCTGCTTTATAGTTTTGTTGGTCTGCTCAAGCGCTATATTGCTATCTACTGTAATTCTTCAAAAAAAGTCTTCTAATTGACCTCTACCCCTGTAAAATACAGCTTAAAGTTCCCTTCTTCATTTTGGTGCATGTGCGCCAGTTTTAATCCGCCCTTGTCTTGATAGTCCTCCCAAGTGGTGGTCATGGAAGGCTCTTCTTGGTTGCCCTTTCTAAAGACCCATTCCTTTACCATAAAATCGTCCGTAAAATAGAAATCATAGGCATCCCCAGGGGTGTAACCTCCTTCTTGCCCATAAACGATGGTTAGCTTTTGCATGTTCTTTTTGCTGATAGGTGCTTCCACATTTTCTGAATGTTCCGTGCTGATGCTATTTTGGTCCCAAAGAATATTTATAGGTGCCATGAGCCAATATTTGTCATTTATAAAACCACCATTTTTCTCGTAGGCAAGGCTATCCATATCACTGCGATTATAGGTAAGGCTTTCATCACCGGAAATGGCAGTTACTTCATTGGCTTTTGGTTTCCATATCCAAGATCTTTCGTAATGGGTAGTGTCTCTATCTACGTTAAACGTAAATTTAAGTTCTTGTACGTTTTTCCAATTTTCATAGCCGTTGGCGTAGGCAATTTTTTCAAGTATGGAAAGTTCCTTAACTGGGCCTTCAACTTCCTTTTTTGGGGCTTCTTTACAAGAAATAGTTAAGACGGAGGCCATTAAAGAAAGGATAAAAAAGTTTTTCATAATCATTGGTTTTTTTCAAAGATACAGTATTTTGTAACTAAGTATTGGATGGTATACCGGTAGCTTTTTTTTGCTATTATGAGGAAAAAGTGCTGGTTAGGCATTGAAATAATTTGCGTAATTTTGACTATATCAAAAAAGATAAAATGAGTTCTAAAAAAGGAAAAGTACAAGAAGCTATAGATGAAAAATTATTGGAAGAAAGAAAAGTATTCCTATGGGGCATGGTAGATGACGATTCTGCCAAGCACGTAATTGATCGCTTAATGTACCTTGACATGCAGAATAATAAAGAGATACAGCTGTTCATCAATAGCCCTGGTGGATACGTTACTTCTGGTTTTGCCATGTATGATACTATAAAGTCATTAAAGAGTCCGGTTTCAACTATTTGCACCGGTTTGGCGGCAAGTATGGGATCTATTTTGCTTTCCGTAGGAAAAAAGGGAAGACGTTTTATACAGCCACATGCACAGGTTATGATTCATCAGCCAAGTGGTGGGGCAAGAGGCCAAGCTTCCAATATTGAGATTCAGGCAAAGGAAATTATTAAAACGAAAGAATTGAGTGCTAGAATTTTGGCCGATAATTGTGGTCAAGACTATGAGAAAGTACTCAAGGATTTTGATAGGGATTATTGGATGAACGCTCAAGAATCCATAGAATATGGTATAGTGGACGGTATTTTGGAGTAAATCTAAACACAGAATCACCTCATAAAAAAGTCCTTCGCAACTGTATTGTGAAGGACTTTTTTTTGGATATATATAGACGCTCTCGCGGAAGTTTAAATTATATACGTTTTGTTCATTGTAAATGGCTTACACGCGTCCGTTAAATAAATACTAAGATTTAAAATCGCTCCGGATGGTCAATTACTTCCTGTGCTCGTTTCTTTAATTCCAATAGCTCTTTGTTATCTTTTTTGTTCAGCAAGTTCATCATCATGGCCATGCGATTGTTATCCTTAAAATGGGCTCTTTTTTCATCCAAAAAATTCCAATACAACGCGTTAAAGGGGCAGGCCTTTTCACCTAACTTTTTAGTGTGGGAGTAGGAGCATTCTTTACAATAATTACTCATTTTGTTGATGTAGTTGGCGCTGCTTACATAGGGTTTGGTACCTACAATGCCTCCGTCCGCAAATTGACTCATACCCCTGGTATTGGTAATTTCTACCCATTCAATTGCGTCTATATATATGCCCAGATACCAATCATCTACCTCTTGCGGATCAATCATGGTTAGCAAGGCATAGTTTCCAGTAATCATCAAACGTTGAATATGGTGTGCGTAGGCCTCATCCAGACTTTGCTGAATACTGTTTTTGAGACAGTTCATTTTAGTGTTCGCTGTCCAATAAAAATCCGGTAATTGGTTCATGTTTTCCAGTTTGTTGAGTTGGGCGTAACCCGGCATCTCCTTCCAATAAATGCCACGCATATACTCGCGCCATCCTAAAATCTGCCTCACAAATCCTTCTACTTGGCTAATGTCTATTTGTTCTTTGTGCTCATAATAGAAAACGAGCACTTTATCTATCACTTCTTTTGGGGAAATTAATTTGCTGTTCATGACAAAAGACAAGCGAGAGTGGAAAAGAAATTTCTCCGTTGTATGCATGGCATCTTGATAGTCTCCAAAGTGTTCTAGTAAGTTTTTGCAAAAATAATTTAAGACTGATAGGCCATCTGCCCTAGATACCGGCCAATTGAAATTTTTAGGTTCAATATTCCCAAATGTGATTACCTCCGCCTTCTCCAAATCGTCAACAATGTCCGTCACATCCTTTCTAAACCCTCTCTCATGTGGAATTTCAGGCTCTCCGCTCCACTTTTTTCTGTTACTCTGGTCAAAGTTCCATTTACCGCCTTCCGGTTGGTCATTGTTCATCATTACACCGTGTTTTTTGCGCATCATCCGGTAGAAACTTTCCATGACCAAGGTTTTTCTATTGGAAAAAAAGTTCTTTACCTCGTATCTGATAGTGTAAAAATGTTCTGTGTCTTCAAAGTTGGTGTCTACATCTAAATTATTGCAAATGGATGTAAGCTGCTCGTCCAATCGATATTCATCTGGAAGTAGATATTCAAATTTTTCGGCCTTTGTTTGTTTTAGAGCTTTTTTAATGATGTCATCCAGCTTTTGTGGATTGTTAGCGTCCGTTAATTTAAAATAGATGAACTGATGTCCTTTATCAGACATTTCATCCTTAAAATGGCGCATGGCACTAAAAAAGGCTACAACCTTTTGAATATGGTGTTTTACATAGTCCGTTTCTTGGCGCATTTCTGCCATGAGGTAAACTACATCATCGTCCACTTTTTGGAACCAACTATGTTTTTGGTTGAGCTGATCGCCCAAAATCAATCTTAGCGTTTTCATTTCGTACGGCCTAGGTTTCAGTTGCAAGTAAATAGGTAAACGAGAATACGGTTGACCCTTTCAAATTTTATATGAACCGCTTTTAGCACTATATTTGTTTTTATTGATTTGTTTAATCACTCAACTCCATACGTCCGCTAGCCATGAATAAGGGCTTTCTGCCGTATGATTAAAAAGTTTTCAATACCTTTTAATTAGGTAAGCTTTTGATACCCTTACTCTTAAAAAGGGCGGCATTTACATATTTATGACTCAAACTCCTAAAAACATTGCCATAATAGGCTCCGGACTTGTAGGATCACTATTGGCAATTTATCTTAAAAAATTAGGGCATAGTATTACTGTTTTTGATCGCAGACCCGATATCAGGAATATAACCTTTTCTGGCCGTTCCATTAATTTGGCTATGAGCAATAGAGGTTGGAACGCTTTGGAACATGTTGGTATTGATGATGAAATAAGGAAAATTGCCATTCCTTTGGATAAGCGAGCCATGCACGTTATTGACCAGCCTTTATATTTTCAAAAATATGGGAAGGAAGGGGAAGCCATTTGGTCTATTTCGCGTGGGGTACTCAACAAAAAAATGATTGACCTTGCGGAAGAACAGGGAGTAGAATTCCGCTTTGAGGAAAAGGTTTGGGACGTAGACCTTCCGGAAGCAAAAGTTTTCACAGGTGAAAGTGAAAAAGGGGAGTGGAAAGAATATAAGTATGACCTTATTTTTGGTTGTGATGGAGCTTTCTCCCGTGTTCGCCATAAAATGCAAAGACGCAGTAGATTTGACTATTCCCAAGATTTTATAGATGTAGGTTACAAGGAACTTTCCATCCCTCCCAATGCGGACGGAACCCATCAATTGGATAAACATTCTTTTCATATTTGGCCCCGAGGAAAGTTTATGTTAATTGCTATGCCCAACTTGGACGGAAGTTTTACATGTACCTTGTTTTTGCCCTTTGAAGGCGAAATTTCTTTTGAAAGCCTGCAGACAGAGGAGGATGCGAAAAACTTCTTTAAAGAGTATTTTCCTAACGTAAGGCAGGTAATAGATGACCTTTTAGGTGATTTTTTCAAAAACCCAACCAGTGCTTTGGTAACCATGAAGTGTTATCCGTGGACCTATTGGGACAAGGTGGCTTTGGTGGGCGATTCTGCCCATGCCGTAGTGCCATTTTATGGTCAGGGAATGAATGCCGGTTTTGAGGATATCTTTGTTCTGAACGAGCTTATAAAAGTTCATGGAGATGATTGGCATGCTATTTTTAAGAATTACCAAGAAAAGAGAAAGCCTAATGCCGATGCCATTGCGGAATTGAGTTACCGTAATTTTATTGAAATGAGCAGTAAAACGGCCGACCCAAAATTCCTGTTACAGAAAAAGATAGAAAAGCATTTTGCCTCCAAGCATCCAGATAAATGGGTTCCTGCCTATAGTAGGGTCACATTTTCATCCAGACCCTATGCGGAAGCTCTTGCAGAAGGGGATGCCCAAGAAAACATAATGCAGGAAGTTATGAAAATGCCTGAAATTGAGGAGAAGTGGAACAGTATAGAAGTAGAGGAAAAGATGTTATCCCTTCTGTAAGCCCTAAAGTCTAGACATAAAAAAACCGCTCTTTTGGAGCGGTTTTTTATTTAGTTGTTTTACGAATTAAAGTTTCGTAAAAAGCTTTTGCATTTTTTCCTGTTCTTCTTCTGCTAGAACGGGGTCTACCAAAATTCTACCACTGTGCTCATCTGTGATGATTTTTTTGCGGGAAGCAATCTCTACTTGAACCTGCGGAGGGATAGTGAAGAAAGAACCACCAGAAGCTCCTCTTTCAATTGGAACAACCGCAAGACCGTTTTTCACATTGTTACGTATACGGGCATATGCTTTTACTAAGCGTTCCTCTATATTGTTCTGGTACTTTTCTGATTCTTCTAAAAGCGCCTGCTCTTCCTTTTCGGTTTCCGCGAGAATAGCATCCAATTCACCTTTTTTATGCTTTAGGTGTGCCTCACGCTCAGAAAGACGCTCTTTGGTTTCAGAGATAACCACTTTCTTTTGTTCAATCTGTGCCTTAAATTCCTTGATGTTCTTTTCGGCCAATTGAATTTCAAGTTCTTGGTACTCCAATTCCTTGCTTATAGAGTTGAATTCTCTACTGTTACGAACATTTTTTTGTTGTTCGCCGTATTTTTTGATCAATGCTTTGGCTTCCTCGATCAAGTTTTTCTTAGCACCAATTTCAAAGTTGATGGTTTCCACATCAGTCTTTAATTTGTCTATCCTGGTTTTGAGTCCAGTTACTTCATCTTCCAAATCCTCAACTTCCAGTGGCAACTCTCCTCGAACGTTGCGTATTTCATCCACCCTTGAATCGATCAATTGCAGGTCATACAAAGCCCTAAGTTTTTGTTCTACTGTAGCGTCTTCTTTTTTTGCCATAAATTTTTATAAATACTTGATGGGATTGGTTTTACTTTCCGATAAACGGACTGCAAAATTAGGAATTTTTTTTGTAAGATAGTCAACTAATAAATTTTTTGTAAACTGTTCGGTCTCATAGTGGCCAATATCTGCAATCACCAACTGGTTTTCAGCTTGATAAAACTCGTGGTATTTAACATCGGCAGTAATATATACATCTGCCCCGGCAGCCTTGGCGGCATTTATGGCAAAGGCCCCACTACCGCCCAAAACGGCCACTTTTTTTACCTTTTTACCCCTTAGGGCAGAGTGTCTGACCACTTTGGCATTCATTTGGTCTTTTACAAATTGTAAAAAGGCTTCTTCCTCTTTTGCCGTATCCAAAGAACCGATCATCCCCATTCCCACATGTTGATTGGTATTTTCCATGATGGAAATATCATAGGCAACTTCCTCATAGGGATGAGCCTCCATGAGTGCGCTTACTACATTATTTTTTACAATCGATGGAAATACGACACTTACCATGGTTTCCTCCTCGTAATGGGTTTCGCCTATTTTACCAATTGTTGGGTTGGCACCTTCCTTAGCCTCGTAACTTCCAAGACCATTTACGCTAAAGCTACAATTGTTGTAGTTGCCTATATGTCCCGCACCTGCCTTAAAAAGTGCCTCAAGAATTTTCTGTGCTTGCGCTTTGGGGACATAGGTGGTCAGTTTTTGTAACGTATTTTTTTTAGGAATCAAGATTTTTGGGTCTCGTATGCCTAATACTTCGCAAATTTTGGCATTTACCCCTTGCTGTACATTGTCCAGTGCCGTATGCATGCTATAAATGGCAATATCATTCTTAATTGCTTTTAGGACCACCCTTTCCACATAATTGGAACCCGTAATTTTTTTAAGTCCGCTAAAAATAATAGGGTGAAAGCTTACAATCAGATTGCAATTGTTTTCTATGGCTTCATCAACGACCTTTTCCAAGGTATCCAAGGTTACTAGAACTCTACTAACAGTCATGTTTTTGTCACCCACCAACAGACCTACATTATCAAAATCTTCAGCATTGCCCAAAGGCGCCAATTCTTCGAGAATTGAGGTTATTTCTTTTATTGTCATTATTCAATTTCTATCGTCTAAAGATAAAATATTATAATTTCGCCTAAATGCAACTGCTTAGAAAAATCCTTTTCCCGGTTTCACTTATATATGCCTTGGTGGTATATGTACGCAATTATTTTTATGATAGGGGTTGGCTTTCTTCCAAGAAATTTACCACACCTACAATTTGTATTGGTAACCTGAGCGTTGGGGGTACCGGAAAAACACCTATGGCCGAGTTTATAATTAAGAGGTTAAGGGAGCAGTATAAAGTAGCGTTGTTAAGCCGTGGATATAAAAGAAAATCTTCTGGGTTTTTATTGGCGAATGAAAACACTTCTGTTGAAGAAATGGGCGATGAGCCATTTCAGATATATTCCAAATTCCGGAATATTTCTGTGGCCGTAGACGCTGATAGGCAAAACGGGATAGCGAAGTTACAATCTTTAATTTCTCCCGAAGTCATATTATTGGATGATGCTTTTCAGCATAGAAAGGTGAGCTGCCACTCTTATATCTTGCTAACTCCTTATGATAATCTGTACGTAAATGACTGGTATTTGCCAACTGGCGATTTAAGGGATGCAAGGAATCAAGCGCAGAGGGCGCAAGTGATTGTTGTGACCAAATGCCCAAAGAATCTAAGTTTAGAAAAGCGGAAGGCAATTAGGGGCAAATTGAAACCAAAAGCCAATCAGATTGTTCTATTTTGTTATTTTGAATATGGTACGATGTTGTTGGGCAAAAATGAAATTTCGTTACAAGAGATTAACTTTAAAGATATAACGCTGGTTACCGGCATTGCCAACCCTAAACCCTTGGTAAGTTATTTAAAGGGGCGTGGCCTTACTTTTGAGCATCTATGCTTTGCCGACCATCATTATTTTTCTGGGGATGAAATAAGGGAATTGAACTCCAAGGAATTTGTCCTTACTACTGAAAAGGATTATGTTAGATTAAAGGATAAGGTAGCCAATCTTTGGTACATTTCTGTGGAACACAAGTTTTATGAAGAGGATGAAGGTGTGCTCCTAAATGAGATTACAGCGGTTATACAACAGAATTCTTAAGATTCTTGTTGTTAAAAATGTTCTCCCCAATTTTTTGATAAAAAACTTCCGGTTTAAAAGGTTTGGTGATTACATCATTGCAACCAGCGGCATAAAAGCTTTCCAAACTGTCATCCAAAGAAATTGCTGTCAAAGCCACAATAGGCGTTTTTTGATCAAACTTCCTAATTTCAATAGTGGCTTCTTCCCCTCCAATTCCAGGCATATGAATATCCATTAAAATGGCATCATAGGTATTTTCCTTGGCAAGATCAATGGCTTCCCCACCGTGATTGGCAATATCACTGGTAATTTCTTTTTTGGTAAGCATTTTTTTAGTGATTACCTGATTGATTTTATTGTCTTCAACGATGAGAATATGAAGTCCTTTAAAATCAAAATCTTCCTCTGTCAATTCAAATGAAACCTCATCTACCAAAGCATCCTTGCTCTTCACGTCCAGCTCAAAAAAGAAGCGACTCCCTTTACCTAATTCGCTTTCTAGTTGAATTTTACTGTCAAATAAGCCTAATAAACTTTTTACAATGGTTAAACCAAGACCAGAACCACCATATTCACGATTAATTTGGATGGAACCCTGTTCAAAACCTTCAAATATGTTCTCCTGTTGATCCTTGGAGATGCCAATGCCGTTGTCTTGTACCTCAAAATACAAACGTACATTTTCCTCGTCCTTACTCAGCATTTTGGCCATTACCTTCACCTCTCCATTTTTAGTGAACTTAAGGGCGTTACCCACCAAGTTGATGAAGATTTGCGATAGTTTTATTGGGTCACTAAGTAAATGGGAAGGAATGTTTTCATCATATTCAAGTATGAGTTTGGTTTTGTTGTTTTGTGCGCTTTGGTGAAGCGAATCTATGGTTTCTTGAAGTACCTTTTTAAGATTGAACTCCACATGGAGCGGCTCCAGTTTATCGGCATCAATTTTATTTATTTGTAAAATATCATTGATGAAATTAAGTAAATAGTCTCCAGAAAATTTTAAGGCCTTTAGATGTTCTTTTTGGTTCTCACTCGGATTCTCTTCCAGCAGTAGATGCGTAAGACCGGTTACGGCATATAAAGGAGTTCTCAACTCATGACTTACAGTTGAAAGGAAGTTGGTTTTAGCTTCCATGGCGGTGACCGCCGCATCTCTGGCTGCCTTGAGTTCTGTGTTTTTTGTTTGTAGAAGGTCGTTGGTCTTTAGTTTTATTTGATTGTTCCTAAATAAGGAAACTGCTAATAGCGTAATGATAATGAGGAGGGCAGAGGTTAGAATGGCCGCAATATCCGATTGGTTCTTGGATTCGTTTAATTCTTCTATTTTCTGTTCTTGACGCCTAATTTCGTCACTCATAAAATCAAACTGAATTTTTTCGGCCGTTTTACTCTCCGTTTTCATTTTTGCTATGTTGAACAAAGAGTCGCGTATATAAAGAAGATTTTTGTTGTTCGCCAGTGATAGATTATATTTACCTAAAGACTCATAAATTCTGCTAAGCATTTCGTTTGCTTCCCAAATCTCTTGTGAGAAGGCATTCCTTTTAGCTATTTTAAGAGCTTCCTCACCGTTCTTTGCCGCTTCTTCCCATTTGTTGGTCTTAAAATTCAGCTCTGCCAAACCTAAAAAGGCTCTGGCGGCCAGAAAGTCACTTTCGTAAATATCAGTATTTACAATAAGGGAATTGAAGTTCTTTGCTGCGCTCTCATACTTTTCAAGCTTCATATAAATCTGAGCTTCCGCTAAAAGTATGTTGTTAAAGAAATTACGGTCGTTATTTAGCTGTTTGGCTTCATTTAACAGAAAAATGGCCTGAAAATTTTTACCATCGTGAAAGAGCAAAATGGCCTCTATGTATTTTTGCATGGCATCTCCCGAGGGATATTCAATATCCTTTAGAAGTGCTTTGGCCCGATCCCAAAAGAAATAGGTAGTTTCTTCTTTATAAAGTTTTAAATAAAGTAAGGCATGAGCTTGGTAGCTGTCTATAAGTGCTTTTACGTCTTCCCTTTCTTCTGCAGATTTGGAAGCTTTTTCAAGTTCTTCTAAGGCAAGATCGGTTTCATTGCGATTACTATACTCCCTCGCCCTTTCAAAATGAATCTTCGGGTCTAACAGTTCTACCGTATCCTGTTTCTGTGTAATAGCTTCTTGGGCCACGCCCCCGAAAGAAAATAGGAGCAGGGCAAAAAATACTAAAACGTTATAATTGTTTCTATTTATTAAGTCGAACTTCAAACGTAATTTTTGCGTCTCAACAACTGAATTAAATCTATAATCCTACTACTATAACCGGTCTCGTTGTCATACCAACCAATTATTTTTACCATCTTTCCTATTACAGAGGTCATCTCAGAATCAAACGTACAAGAATGACAACTATTGTTTATGTCAATGGAAACTAATGGGTGTTCGCTATATAAAAGTATGTTTTTCAATCCACTAAGCGAATTTTTTTTAAAAGATGTATTTACTTCTTCTATGGTAGTTTCCCTTTTTACGTTAAAGGTGATATCTGTTAAAGAGCCGTTGGGTACGGGTACTCTAATCCCGCATCCTCCTATGACATCTGCCAAATGGGGGAAAATTTTGGTGAGAGCTTTGGCGGCTCCAGTGGTGGTGGGAACAATGGATTGACCTGCGGCGCGGGCTCTTCTCAGGTCTTTATGTGGTTGATCATGCAAACTTTGGTCACTGGTATATGAATGTATGGTGGTAATGTAGGCCTGTTCAATACCGCAAAGCTCATCTATCACTTTGATCATAGGAGCTGCATTGTTCGTTGTACAGGAGGCGTTGGAAATAACAGCATCGCCAGATTCCAGGATTTCCTCGTTCACCCCCATGACTATCATAGGAATATTTTCATCGGATGGGGGAGCCGATAAAATTACTTTTTTGGCCCCATTTGTAAAATGGGCCTCCAACTGATCTTTTGTTTTGAACTTACCTGTACTTTCAACTACAATATCCACAGCAAAATCGGACCACATGATATCCTTTGGTTCGGTACAATTAAAAAGGTGGATTTCCTTTTCGTCTACCAAGATTTTTTTATCCCGGTAAGCTACCTCAGCATTAAAAATACCGTGAATACTGTCAAACTTTAGTAAATGTGATAAGGTTCTGGCATCTGCAAGATCGTTGATTGCCACGACCTCCAATTCTGGATGTTCATTTAACAACCTGAATAGGGTACGACCAATTCGGCCAAAACCATTAATGCCTATTTTGGTAGTTTTCATAAGGTAACTGGAGGGAAAAACTAGGTTTCCGTTTGAGGTAAAGTTAGTCGATGTGTTTATGTGCTTTGTAAGACGATCTTACCAAGGCACCGCTTTCCACATGTCTAAAGCCCATTTTCAACCCTATTTCCTCATATTTTTTAAATTGTTCTGGGAGTATGAATTCTTTAACGGGCAAATGTCTTTTTGAAGGTTGAAGGTACTGACCAATGGTAACTACATCTACCTTGGCATTTCTCAAATCTTCCATGGTCTCAATAACCTCTTCTTCCAATTCCCCCAAACCAAGCATAATCCCAGATTTGGTCCTGTTTACACCACTTTCGCGAAGATACCTGAGTACTTCTAGGCTGCGCTCGTATTTGGCTTGTATACGCACTTCCCTGGTAAGCCTTTTTACGGTTTCCATATTGTGCGAGACCACTTCTGGAGCCACCTTTACAATTCTATCCAGATGGGTTTCTATGCCTTGAAAATCGGGAATTAACGTTTCCAGTGTAGTGGAAGGGTTCATTCTACGGATTGCCTTTACGGTCTCTGCCCAAATGATAGACCCCATGTCCTTTAAATCATCTCTATCTACCGAAGTGATAACCGCGTGCTTAATACCCATAATTTTAATGGAACGGGCCACCTTCTCCGGTTCTGCCCAATCTACCGTAGTAGGCCTACCGGTCTTAACACCGCAAAAACCGCAAGAACGGGTACAAATATTCCCCAAAATCATAAAGGTAGCCGTACCTTCTCCCCAACATTCGCCCATATTGGGACAACTCCCAGAAGTGCAAATGGTGTGTAAGTCATATTTGTCTACCAAACCTCTAAGCTGCGTGTATTTCTTTCCGGTTGGAAGCTTGACCCTAAGCCATTTCGGTTTCCCTTTTGGAGGTGCTACACTTGCTACGGTATCTGTACTCATACGTTCATTTATTTTGTACAAATATACGAACAATTAAAGGTTTTCTCGCACTGGAAGAAGCCAGCTGATAAGAACTGGATTCCGAAAAAGAAGGTTGCTAAATTAGGTGGACAAGGTATTCTTTTTATGCTATTTTTTACCCTTGATAACCTGCGCTAAAAGTTTTTTGGCCCGTAAAATCTTTACTTTAACGTTGTTGATAGGTTCATTGAGTTGTTCCGCAATTTCTGCATAACTCAATTCTTTAAAATACCTAAGGTTGATTACCTCTTGGTAGTGAGGTTTAAGCTTTTTAATATGGGAAAGTAGGGTGGCTAGATTTTGTTCCGTTATCAGAACATCTTCGGCGGTAGGGGCGTCATCCAGCACTTTTTTTACTGACTCTTGGTTTTCACCTGTCTCAAGGCTTTTTTTTCGCTTTCGTATAAGGTCTACATGAATGTTTTTGGAAATGGCTATAAGCCATGTTTTAAACTCGTATTTACTATCGTAAGTGTGAAGTTTATCAAAAGCTTTGGAGAACGTCTGTATGGTGATGTCCTCGGCATCGTTCTCATTCTCGGTGCGTTTTAATTGAAAGCCGTAAACACCGTTCCAAAATGTATCAAGTAAATTACTAAAAGCAATTTGGCTTCCTGCTAGCGCCTTTTTGATAGTGGCTTGTGTGTCATTTGTTTCTGCCAAACGGGAAGCGGTTTATTGGGAAAGTTATAGCTGAGTCTGAAGTTCTTGGTTATTGTCTTTGCGGCATTCCTGCTCATCTGGCATCTTACCGCACATACCGCATGCTTCGCCTTCCTTGTTCAGGAACGGGCTTTGGCTGGCGCAGGTGCCTGCAAATTTACCGTCTTTCTTGGCCCATATTTTAATAGCTATCCCGGCAAAGGCCACTGCCATTAATCCAACGGTCAATAATAGCAACTTCATATTGTTTCTTTTGTGCAAAGATACAAAATAAGCCCCGAAACAAAAGTTTCGAGGCTTAGGAAATAAAAGTGTCTATAGTTGATTTTTAATAGGCCAGATTGGCAACAATATTTTCTACTGTTGGAGTCTGGTTTCCGCCTTTTGGTTCAATAGTGATGTAACTAATGGCCTTGTCTGCATAGGGAAGGGCTAAAAGTTTTTCTTGGCTATCTGCCTCATGTATGATTCCTAGGTTGACCATTTCTCCGTTTACCTCGGCCCACATTTGATAACATTGGTCTTCCGGTAAATTGGGCAATTTACTTACGTTAATGTATGAAAGCCTTTTTACCGGATTAATATAGGCAACTGCCTTTAATTCTTTTGCCTTCTTATTTCCTTTGACTGCAACCTTTTTAGTTTGCGGATTTTGGAGCACTATAAATTGGTTTCTAACATCTTCCAACTGCTGCCTCATGGTTTCCTCCAGGTCATCTATTTTATTATTTACAATGCTATTCTCTTCCTGTAAACTTTGATTTTGGTCCCAAAAGAAAAAGCTGGCCCCAAAGGATACTAAAACCGCTACACTGGCGGCAATGGCCAATCTATAATACTTCTTACGGCCTACATGTTCTTTACGAACCCTGTTAAGGATTTGATCTTTAAGTTCTGCAGGAGCTTTGATAGCGTAAAGTTTAGCGTAGGTTTCTAAATTTTCCTGCAGCTCATTGTAGGCATCCCTAACTTCTGGGTACATGGATATGTACCGTTCTGTTTGCAAGGTTTCTTCTTGGTTTGCTGTGCCAACGAGGTACTTCTCCAAGATATCCGAGTCTAAAAATTGTTTTATTTTGTCTTTCATGTCTTAAGGTATCAGGTTCATTGATAAAACCAAAATAAGTGTTGGGCCATATATCTTTCTTAATTCCCTTAGGCCTATTTTTAAACGTGATTTAATGGTTCCTAACGGAATATCCAGTTCATCACTGGCCTCTTGTTGCGTCATTCCTTGAAAAAACAAGGCATCTAGCACAATCTGGTATTTTGGTTCTATCTTGTCAAGATTCTCACGTACGTCCATAAACTCCGGTCTGGTGCTATTGACGCCTAAATTATATACGTCTGAAACATCAATTTGGATTTCCTTATCGCTTTTTGTATTCACGCTACGTAACTTGTCTATGGCCGTATTTCGTGTAATCCTAAAAAGCCATGTAAAAAGTTTTGCCTTTGATGCATCATAGGAATCTGACTTTTTCCAAATCTTAACGAAGCTTTCCTGCAATACATCTTGCGCTAATTCTTCGTTTCTAACTACCTTATTTGCAACACCTAACAGTGTATCTCCATAATGTTCGTACAGAAGGGAAATGGCTTTTTCATTGCGTTCTTGAAGCAATTCAACTATGTGTTTTTCAAGTAAGGTGCTCATAAATTTTGGAAGGTCTCAAAAAAAAATTTGATTATCGGCATCCAATGTGGTAGTTTAGCCCGTATATGTTAAAACGCTAAAATATAAAATTGATTTTTATATAAGTGTTTTGCAAAAATTTTAATGAATAAATGTGCACTTGGTAACTGCACATTTAATTTTTGGTTAGTTTGGTTTGGTATAACCCCTGGAGATTTTCTTCAGGGGTTATTTTATGATATTCACTTCTGGAACAATGTCTATCCCATATACCTCCTTAACCTCTTTAATAATCCTTCTGGCCAATTTCAATATTTCTTCTCCTGTGGCATTGCCGTAATTGACCAGAACAAGCGCCTGGTTTTTATGCACCCCGGCATCATCAAATCTTTTACCTTTGAACCCGCATTGTTCAATAAGCCAACCCGCAGGTATTTTATATTCTGATTCCGATACCTTGTAAAAGGGAGCATTGGGGTTCTTCTCCAAAAAGGATGTAAAGGTTTCTTTGTCTATAACAGGGTTCTTAAAAAAACTACCGCTATTACCCAAAACTTTAGGATCTGGAAGTTTTTCCTGTCTTATAGCGATAACCGCGTTGGAAATATCCTTAATACTAGGGTCTAAAATGTTATTCTCCTTTAATTTTGCTTCTATAGCGCCGTAGGAGGTATTTTTTTTGTGGTTTCTTTTTGTAAGTTGAAGCGTGACGGATGTAATTACATATCTGCCCTTTACCACATTTTTAAAAATGGAATCCCTATAACCAAATTTGCAATCTTCCTTTGTAAAAGTTTTTAAGGTTTGCGTTTGCACGTCCATAGCCTCGCAACTAACGAAAGTATCTTTTAGTTCAACTCCATATGCGCCAATGTTCTGAATTGGCGCGGTACCCGTATTCCCGGGAATTAATGACATATTTTCCAAACCTCCATAACCTTTTTCCAAAGTATACATGACCATTTGGTGCCAATTTTCCCCCGCCATGATTTTTAAGGTTACGTCCTCTTCGGTTTCATGCACTACTTCAATGCCTTTTAAATTGATATGAAGAACAAGTGCATCTATATCTTGCGTTATCAGCATATTGCTCCCACCGCTTATTATGAATTTTTTTGGATGGGTTTCTTGTTGAAAAGCCTTTCTTAAATCCTCTATACTGTTAATTTCCAGAAAGTAACTGGCTTTGGCATCTATTCCAAAGGTATTGTAGGCTTTAAGCGAAAAATTTGATTGTATGTTCATTAGCCTTTATAACTCTTCAAAGCTTCCTTTAGTATGCCAACTGCCCTTTTAAGACTTTCTTTTTCTAGCACGTAGGCAATCCTTACTTGATTTTTTCCGTAGCCTTCGCTAGCGTAAAAACCTGCAGCAGGTGCAACCATGACCGTTTCGCCGTTTATTGAAAAATCGTTTAAAAGCCATTGGGCGAAATGGTCTGAATCTTCTATAGGCAATTGTGCAATGCAGTAAAAGGCTCCTTGAGGTCTTCCAATGGTAACACCCTCAATTTTTTCCAGTTCATGAATCAATAGTTCACGTCTGCCAACATATTCTTCTTTTACCTCATCAAAATAACTTTGAGGCGTTTCCAATGCTGCTTCGCTTGCAATTTGGGCAAAAGTTGGAGGTGATAATCGTGCTTGTGCAAACTTTATGGCTGTCTTTATAAGTGCTTTGTTCTTGCTAACCATGCAGCCTATTCGTGCACCGCACATACTATATCTTTTGGAAACAGAATCAACAACTATGGCATTTTCCTCTAAATCGGGCTCCTGTAAAATAGAATAATGCGAACGATTGTCATAGGTAAACTCCCTATACACCTCGTCTGCAATAAGAAAAATGTCATGCTTTTTAACAATGGCCGCTAACTTGGCAATTTCTTCGGGAGTGTAAAGGTAGCCAGTAGGGTTCCCAGGATTACAAATTAGAATTGCCTTTGTTTTCTCAGTAATAAGTTTTTCAAATTCTTCAATTGGAGGAAGGGCAAAATTATCATCAATCTTTGAGATAATGGGTACTACATTTACTCCCGCGGCCGTCGAAAATCCGTTATAGTTGGCATAAAAGGGTTCTGGAATGATAATTTCATCGCCAAAATCTGTAATGCTGCCAATGGTAAAAGAAAGTGCCTCCGATCCACCGGTGGTTACAATAATGTCATTGGCATCCACATGAATGTCATACTTTGCGTAGTAGGCTGCTAATTTGGTTCTGTATTCTTCTGAACCTTCCGTTCTGCTGTATTCTACAACTTCCAAATTGTGGTTCTTTACCGCGTCCAAAGCCACTTGTGGCGTTTTAATATCTGGCTGACCTATGTTGAGATGTATTACATTAATTCCTCTCTTTTTGGCTGCTTCGGCATATGGAACTAATTTTCTAATAGGGGATTCTGGCATGGAGATTCCCTTCTGGGACACTTTTGGCATAAATCTAAATTTTACACAAAAATGCTAAAACCAATCGGATAAAACTAAATTCTACCATCTCAATTCAATTACTGTAAATTGTTAAAAATCAAGCATATTTGGCTTAAAATTCCTAAATTGTTAGAGGTAGGGCGATTAATATTAGGAAAATTGAAGACTTGGAGCCTAAATATGACATTGTTGTTACTGCTAGCACCTTTGCTGGTTTGTAGTCAGCACTTTAAATTACCACAGGATAAAAGCTTTCAGAAGCTAAAATTTCAGTTGGTAAACAATCTTATTGTGGTTCCCGTTGAAGTAAACGGCACAAAGCTTCACTTTCTTTTGGATTCCGGGGTTAGCCAACCCATACTTTTTAATATCAGTAGCAAGGATTCTGTACAGATCAATAATGTGACGGAAATTACCATACGGGGAGTAGGTCATGGGGAGCCTATTAAAGCTTTAAGTTCTTCGGGCAATACTTTTAAAATTGACCATATAGTAAACCAAAGTCAGAAGTTGTATGTGGTCATGGATAAAGGAATCAACCTTTCACCTTCCTTAGGTATTACCATACACGGCATAATGGGTTATGAGTTGTTTAGGGATTTTGTTGTGGATATAAGCTACGCAAAGAGGACCATCAAATTTTTTGACCCGGAGAAGTATGAATACAAGAAATCAAAAAAAATGGAAACCATGCCATTGGCCATCAGAAATAAAAAGGCTTATGTACAAAGCACTTTGTTTTTGGACGGAATCAAAGGGTTGCCGGTTACCATGTTGGTAGATACGGGTAGTAGTGACGCTGTTTGGCTATTTGAGAATGAACATATCAAGGTACCCGAAAAACATTTTGATGTTTTTTTGGGCAAGGGGCTTAATGGGTTAGTGTATGGGAAACGGACAAAAATTAAGGGTATAAGCTTAGGAGATTTTTTGATTTCCGATGCTAAAGCAGCCTTTCCTGATGAGTTATCCTATAGCGAAATAAATAGTTTTGGTAATAGAAATGGAAGTCTTGGGGGAGAGATTTTGAAAAGATTTGATATCGTTTTTGATTATTCTAAAAATCAAATGGCCTTTAAAAGGAACAAATTTTTTAAGGAGCCCTTTTATTATAACTTGAGCGGTTTGAATCTACAGCATAACGGTATGCGCTATATTGCGGAGAGTATTGCAGACAATAGGGGTATTGTCAAGGAAGATGAAAAACAATTTGGAGATGTACAGCTCATCTTTGAGAATAAGACAAAATTAAGCCTAGTTCCTGAAATTGTCATTTCGGCTATTAGGGATGGAAGCCCTGCTCATGAAGCGGGATTGCGCCAGGGAGATGTCATTTTGGCCGTTAACGGTAAAAGGGTTCATAAATACCAACTGCAAGATGTGGTAAAAATGGTAAATGAAAAGGAGGGTAAAAGAATCAAATTATTGGTAGATCGTTATAATTCAGATTTGTTGTTCACTTTTAAACTTACCAAATTATTCCAATAAAAAACCTCGGTGTAGGCCGAGGTTTTTAAATATTCTTTAAGAAGAATTTTATTTGCCTTCAGAGGCTTTAACTTCTCCTTTTATCTTTAACACCTTGGTAGGTGTATCTGCGTTTGAAATTACGGTAATAGCTTTTCTGATAGGCCCAACACGATTGGTATCGTATTTAACCTGAATTTCACCGGTCTTACCAGGTAAAATAGGCTCTTCTGGCTTTTTAGGGATGGTACACCCACAGCTAGAACTTACTTTACTTATAATCAAAGGAGCTTTGCCGGTGTTGGTAAATTCAAACACACGAACACCATCTGAACCTTTGGTGATTTCTCCGTAATCTACGGTCTCCGTCTTAAATTCAATTTTAGCGGCTTTTTCCTGGGCGGTTAATGTAAAACCCAGTAGGCCAACAAATAATACGAGTACTATTTTTTTCATCTTGTTAAATTTAGGGAATCTCAAAAATAAATCTTTTCAGATGAACCTCCAAAATTCTTTTGTTATCTGTTAACGTTACTTATTTTTGTTTCGTATTTATAAAGTGGCATTTTTGCCATTATTAATTAACACAGAAACTTCATTGGCGGTCTTTTGTTTTTGGACCGACACATACTTGTCAAAAACCATTCCAAAATATGGATATCCCATCAAAATACGACCCCCGCAAAGCGGAAAATCATTGGTATGACTACTGGATGCAGAATAACTATTTTTTTTCAACTCCAGATGAAAGAGAACCATATACTATCGTTATTCCACCGCCAAACGTAACAGGGGTTCTGCATATGGGGCATATGCTGAACAATACATTGCAGGACGTGCTTATCCGAAGGGCAAGACTCATGGGTAAAAATGCGTGTTGGGTACCAGGTATGGACCATGCCTCCATTGCTACGGAAGCAAAGGTGGTTGCCAAACTTAAAGCGGAAGGCATTGAAAAGTCTGACTTGACACGGGATGAGTTTTTAAAGCACGCTTGGGACTGGACCAACGAATATGGAGGGGTTATACTAGAGCAATTGAAGAAATTGGGATGTTCATGTGATTGGGGCCGTACCAAGTTCACCATGGATGAGGATATGTATCAATCCGTTATCAAAGTGTTTGTTGATTTGTTCAATAAAGGATTGATTTATCGCGGACATCGTATGGTCAATTGGGACCCAGAGGCCTTGACCACACTTTCTGATGAAGAAGTTATTTATGAGGAACGCCAAGGTCTATTGTACTATTTGTCATACCCGATTGAAGGTAGTGAAGAAACGGTTACCATTGCAACAACACGTCCAGAAACCATTTTAGGTGATACGGCTATTTGTATCAATCCCAATGATGAAAGGTACTCTCACTTGAAAGGAAAAAAGGTAGTGGTGCCTATTTGCAATAGGGTTATTCCCATCATTGAAGATGAGTATGTGGATATTGAATTTGGTACGGGATGTTTAAAAATAACTCCGGCCCATGATATAAATGACAAAGCCCTTGGGGAAAAACATGGTCTGGAAACCATAGATATTTTTAATGCCAACGCAACCTTAAATTCCTTCGGGTTACATTATGAAGGAAAAGATCGTTTTGTGGTTAGAAAGGAAATAAGCAAAGAACTGGAAGAAAATGGTTTTTTGGTTAAGAAGGAAAACTATGTAAACAAGGTAGGTACCTCAGAAAGGACCAAGGCTGTCATTGAGCCACGTTTGAGCGATCAATGGTTCCTAAAAATGGAAGATTTGGTAAAACCTGCCTTAAAAGCTGTACTTGAGACCGATGAGGTAAAATTTTTCCCTAAAAAATTTGAGAACACCTACCGCCATTGGATGGAAAATATTCGTGATTGGAATATCTCCAGACAGCTTTGGTGGGGGCAACAGATTCCAGCCTATTATTTTGGGGATGGCCAAGAAGATTTTGTAGTGGCGGAAACCAAAGAGGAAGCACTAAAATTGGCACAGGACAAATCTGGGAATACGTCATTGGCCCTAGAAGACTTAAGGCAGGACGAAGATGCACTTGATACCTGGTTTTCATCGTGGTTGTGGCCTATAAGTGTTTTTAATGGTATTATAGAGCCTGATAATAAAGAGGTGAATTATTATTACCCTACTAGTGATTTGGTTACAGGACCGGATATAATTTTCTTTTGGGTAGCCAGAATGATTATTTCCGGTTATGAATATCGGGATGAAAGACCTTTCAAGAATGTGTATTTTACGGGCTTGGTTCGGGATAAGCAACGAAGAAAAATGTCCAAATCCCTAGGTAATTCACCTGATGCCTTAAAGCTCATTGAAAATTATGGTGCAGATGGAGTTAGGGTAGGACTGTTGTTAAGTTCTGCTGCAGGAAATGATTTAATGTTCGATGAGGATCTATGCCAGCAAGGAAAAAACTTTGCCAACAAGATTTGGAACGGATTTAGGTTGCTGAAAAGCTGGGAGGTGGCCGATATTGCTCAACCTGTATCTTCGCAAATTGGTATAGAATGGTATAAGGCCAAATTCAATCAGACCTTGGCAGAGATTGAGGACCATTTTTCCAAGTATAGAATTTCAGATGCCTTGATGGCCATTTATAAACTGGTTTGGGATGATTATAGTTCATGGTTATTGGAAATAATTAAGCCAGACTACCAAAAACCGATAGATAAGACCACCTTTGATTCGGTAATCGCACTTTTTGAGGATAACCTAAAATTGTTGCACCCCTTCATGCCATTTTTAACGGAGGAGGTTTGGCAGCATATTACGGAAAGAACTCCAGATGAAGCCTTGGTTGTAGCAAAGTGGCCAAGTACTGCAACGGTAGATCAAAATTTGATCCAAGAATTTGAATTTGCTTCAGAGGTAGTTTCAGGGGTACGCAACATTCGTAAAGAAAAAAACATCCCTAACAAGGAGGCGTTGCAATTATCCGTTTTAAATGAGGGCAATATTTCTGCTAAATGGGATGTGGTCATTCAAAAACTTACCAACGTTTCTGAGGTGTCTTACGTAGAGAATGGGGTAGATGGCTCCTTATCGTTTAGGGTGAAAAGTAATGAATATTTTATACCCATCTCAGGAGCTATTG
The DNA here is from genome assembly GCF_014855495.1 of Euzebyella saccharophila. Lineage (GTDB taxonomy): Bacteria > Bacteroidota > Bacteroidia > Flavobacteriales > Flavobacteriaceae > Euzebyella > Euzebyella saccharophila. The sequence goes on from NZ_JACYFJ010000007.1 coordinate 121,137, forward strand.
ATGTAGAGGCGGAAGTAAAGAAAATTCAAGAGGAGTTAAAATACACTCGTGGATTCTTAAAGTCCGTTCAAAAGAAACTTGAAAATGAGCGTTTTGTAAATAATGCGCCAGAACAGGTAATTGCCAATGAGCGCAAAAAACAAGCTGATGCCGAGGCTAAAATTGAAACCTTGGAAAAAAGTTTGGCCAGTTTGGGATAGCAACTTTATTACATTATAGATTGACCGTTGTAAATTGTATTTCTTACAAATAGGAAATTTGGTTTGCAACGGTTTTTATTGGTATTGTTGATTGTAAAAGGGTAGAAGTAGCTTTTTGTCCGCAAATCTACCGGTTGCGTTTTCCTCTATTGGTGTACGAACCAAAACGGTGTTCCATCTGCCTTCAATACCAATGTAATGTTTATTGAAGGTAGTGTTCAATTGGGTCTCAATTAAACAGTCCTCTACCACATCTAAAATATCTTTACGATACTTGGGAGTAATTTTCTTAATATCCTTGATTTTTAAGAGTATTAAAAGCTTTTCACCGTTACTTTTGGAAAAGTAAGCGATATCCTTCATGGAAATACCGTTCACGATTTCCTTGTTCATACTATTTCTAAGAAGACCAGAAATGGAGTCGTTTTCAGCAACCAGCATTTTATCATCTAATTTTTTAAAATCCGAAAGTAACAGGTTGTAATTTGGGTCTTGAATATTGGTTTTTTCATTGGTATCCTTCGATCTTGTGTAAACCCCATAGAGCGATAGAGACATTACAATGGCGAAAAGTACCGTAAGTGCAAGACAGCCGCAACCCTGCCAGAGAGGTCTTTTGGCTGGTGATACTCGTAATAGTGCATTTTTGCTATGTTCCATATCTGCTGTAAACTCTCTCCTTTTAAAATGTCTACGGCAGTGACTGCATTCGGCTGTGATGATCTTGTTCAATGGTAAAATTGGAATCTAAAAAAAGTGGAAATAGTTTCCTTTTACTATCAGCTTAGTAGAATCCTTGGATTTGCAATGTGGACATGTGGTGTTTTTTAGATAATCTTCTTTAAGAACAGATGCACGAATACCAAAGAGAAGTAACATGTTTAAAATTTAAGGTTTGGTTTAATAAATATCGGAATAAGACAAAATTAATTGAGGCAAAAGAAATGTACATCCCTGAAATTGGGGATTTCTAAGTTACCTTATGTGTCATAAGCATCGGTTAAGGTATTGCATCTATAAATCATGTACTTACTCTTAAAACCGAATCTATATTCAGTTAATTCCCTATTTTAGTCGTGTGAGACTAAAGGACAATAAGAAAAAGGAAGCTATTTTTAATGCGGCAATTGAGCTAACAGGGGAACTAGGTCTAAATAAGATTACCATGTCTGCCATTGCCGAGAAAGCTCAAGTTGCCAGTGGAACCCTCTATATCTATTTTAATAGCAAAGAACAGCTATTCAATGAGCTTTATAAACGACTTATTTCAGAAGGTACATTGGCCATTCTTCCGGCAGTAGAACACTTGCCGATCAAACAACAGTTGTCTACCATTTGGTCCAATGTACTTGAATTTCGCACCTCCAATGCAGCCGAGGTGGCCTTTATGCATGAATTTAGGTATTCACCTCTGTTGGATGATGACACCAAAAAAATAGACTCCCTATTTGTTGACCACATTCGCCGACTTCTTGAAGCTGGAAGGGAAGAATTAATTGTTAAAAATTTAAGCGATGATATTCTTATCCCCCTTATGTATGGTTACGTAGATAATTTGGCCAGGCATTTGACTCACAAGGGAATAAAGCTCACCCCTGAAATTGTTAGACAGACTTTCATTATCTGTTGGGATGCCATCAAGGCATAAATTTTAACAATATAAATGAATATGTATTCATTTATAACGTATCTTTAATTACATTTGTGCCAAGTTCAATTGGTTGAATTGTTTGTAGAGTTTAAGTTGTAGCCCCAAGTCTTATTTGTTAAGACTTGTTCTTCTTAAGTTGATGGAAACCCCGAGAGTACGTTTTGACATTTCCCCCGCGTCATTTCGTCAAGGGGTTTCTGCTTTTATAGGTCTTTACAAAATGCTTCCACGTTTTTCGTATCTTTAAAAAAAGCGAGGCCTATGAAATCTTTTGTAACCTTCATCTGTATACTATCTTTTGCTATAAATTATGGACAAGAAATAAGCATAGTGGATCCTGAAATTCAAATTATAACGGCCACTTTACCGCTGCCGGAAAGTGAAAAGGCGGGCGCCATGGTCTATGGTTATGACAAAAGTGGAAATCTAACGGTACTTCAGGAGGGGACGAATAACATGATATGTCTGGCAGATAATCCAAAAAACGAAGGGATTAGCGTTGCATGCTATTCCAAGGAATTGGAGCCGTTCATGAAACGAGGTAGGGAATTGACCGCTGAGGGAAAGAATACAAAGGAAAAGCGTGAAATTCAAGGGGCAGAGGTAGCCGCTGGAAAATGGCAAATGCCCATTGTACCTAGCATGATGTACGTTTATTATGGTAGTGACGAAGCTTACAATACGGAAACAGGTGAACTTTTAGATGGTAAATTCAGGTATGTAATATACACACCTTTCGCTACTGCGGCTTCAACGGGACTGCCTACCAAACCTCATGACAAAGGTATGCCTTGGTTAATGGATCCCGGAACATTTAGGGCCCATATTATGATAGGTCCCAATTAATGAATTCTATCTTAGTTTAAAAAGTTTGATCAAACCCAAAACGGAATGCTCTTCCTCTTCTTTTCTTGTATCCGATACAAGTTTTTTTTCTTCTTCCCTAACTTCAGACCATAGCACCCCAAGTGCTGCAAGAATGATTATGTTTTTAATGATATATTGACCTAATAGCGTAAGTGAAAACACATTTTCCTCAAAAATCAACTGAGGGAAAAAAATTAACGGTGAGAAGGTCAAAATCATATGGACTGCCGTAATTCTGATGGTATTCTTTTTAAATAGATTAAAGAGCAAGCACAGACCAACCCCTGTTTCCCAAATGGCCAAAAGATATATTGATATCTCCATAGGAATCAAAAAATGAGTAAGTTGATTGATGGTGTCTATTGCCAAGTCTTCTGCAGGGCTATGCTTGGAGAAAAACTTAAGTCCTCCAAACCATAAATAGACCAATCCAATGGCAATTTGTAGGTATCTATTTTTATTTTTTTCCAGTTGCATACGTTACTATTTGCTTTCTTCTCGGTTAAAGGTGTTTTTTAGTTCCGGGTTGAGCTTTATTTTATTATTGGAAAATCGATAGGATATACCTAAGTTCACTACGTAATCTGAAAATGCCGCATCTCCATTTCGTGGTTCGCCCGTTAGTTCTTCTGTTTGTCTATCGGTAATACTTTGGGGTCTGTCACGCCTAACGGCAAAGGGAACATTGAGGTTTACCGTAAAGTTGCTTTTCATGTAGCTTAGCCCGGGATCAACGGAAAGAACATTGCCAGGTCTTCTAAAACCTTCATTTCCACCAATAAAATCCTTTACAGGAACACAATCGAACCTACCTCCCAAAGAGGCGGAAATTGTAGGGGAAATGGTATAACTAACCCCCACGCGAGCCGAATATTGATCAGGTACTGCCATAATGGCCTCGTTCTGCAGAATAGGACTAAGGGTTTCCCTAAAGGTTCGTGTGCCGTTGGTTTCCCTCGGGTTAATGAGATAAAATCCACTTGCGTAGCTAAACAAATTATTGGCAAGTTTTTGGTATAACTGAAAGTCGAGGGTGAGGCCAAACCCTCCATCACCCGGCTGTATGGATTGGTCAACAGGTCTCGTTTGAGGTTCCCCTTCCGGCCCCACGTTGTAAAAAATATCGGATGCATTAAAATCTCCCGTCGGTAATTTTACGCCCAAGCCTAAAGCTAGGTTGCCATTTGGATATTTTTCAAGGTCAAAAAGCCAATACCCAAAACCAAATCTGATATCTGCAAGCCCTCTAGAATACGTTGTATTCCTTTCTTCCCTACCATGTTCATACAGTGATGAACGTGTATTAATTACCGTAGGGATTGTCAAACTGGTGAACAATCTGTTGCTAATGGCATAGGTGGCAAAGAAATCCCAAGAATGGGAGTGGTTGATTACTTCAGTGTTATTGCTTAAGCGATCTGGTTCTTCTTCAGTGCCCCTAAAGTGTCTAAAGGATTTAAAATATCTATAATTGGTACCGATTTGAAAATCACCTTTATTCAAAAGGTTGTTTTCTAGACTATTTCCAACACAAGAGGAAAAATGTCTAATAGCTACACACCCTTGGGCTTGTAATTGAAAAGTGGCCGCAAGAAATAGAAGGCCAAAGAAAATTGATTTTCTTAACATTGGTCAGGTAATTAGAGGTTGGTTGGAAAAAACCAACTCCCCGTAGGAGAGGAGCTGGCACTGAAAAAATGTTTTTACACATTAACTGAACTCATGATTAAATCATTTACATTGGTAAACTTAGAAGAAATGGCCCAGAATAAGGTTTAAGCAGATAGTAAGAAAGCTTAATGAAAGTTTAAGGTGCTTAATGAAATATTAAAGTAGATTAAACAGTCTAATTGTTTTGGTTAATTAGTAATGATTTTGAAAAGGAGAAACTTTTATATAATACTGTTCATTGCATCCATTATTGGTTTGGCCTTTGTACAATATCAATACCTAAGAATAGGACTAAACTTGGCCAAAGTGCAATTTGAGTCTAAAATTGAGAAGGCTTCTGTAGTTATTAAAAGTGGTTTGGAAGTAGATAATAAACTGACTTATTTGGTACGTAATGCCATTGAAAAGGATACTTCGTTTTTTAAGGTGAGCACCGATAGTTTAGAAAAAGTAGCCAATCATTTTCTGAGGGATTTTATAGAAGAACAACTTTTTAACCAAGGAATTGAATCGGAATTTGGATACAATTTGCAAGTAAAGGGCACGGATTACGAGTTAAATTCTCCCTCTTTTCAAAAAACCACTGAAGATTCAGATCACTATCCTTTAATGTTAGAAGGATATTTTAACGAAACTTTTGATGCTCCAGTTGTACTGGAACTTCAATTTCAGAATCTTAACAACTATTTTTTAGCAAAACTTAACGGCCTAACGTTTCCCAGTATCTTGTTTCTTTTGGGTATTTGTGTCACCGTTATTTGGGTGTTACGAACCTATTACTGGCAAAGTAATATTATTACCACCACCAATGAATTCATCAATAATCTAACACATGAATTAAAAACCCCTGTTTTCTCCATTGGTTTGGCCACTAAACTATTGGGTGAAACAGCTTCCGAAAAGCAAAAACCTGTACTCTCAATTGTTAGGCAACAGGTAGAACGATTATCTACACATATAGATAAAGTTTTGCAATTGGCAAGTTTGGAATCCGGAAAGGCCGTCATGGAATTGGAGCCGGTAGATTTTAAACCGAATTTAGAACGGTTATGTTCCAATTTTAGAACATTGGTCTCCATAGAAAATGCGCAATTTAGTTATGAAATTAGTGGGGAGTCTCTTCTTTTGAACGCAGAAGTATTTCATCTCGAAAATGCTATTAACAACATCCTCGATAACGCTAAAAAATATGCCGAAGACCCTGTAATTAAATTAGAAGCATATACAGAAAAATCTAAGTTGTTTATTGAAGTAACGGACAACGGAAGGGGAATGTCCCATGAGGAAAGAAAAAACGTGTTTAAAAAATTTTACCGGGGCACTAATGGCAATTTACATACTGTAAAAGGGCATGGGTTGGGATTGAGTTACGTATACAAAGTTATAAAGAGGCATAAGGGAAAGGTCTTAATAGATAGTGAGAAGGGGCAAGGAGCCAAGGTTACAATGGTAATTCCTATTTTAGAATAATGGACAAGAAAAGAAGAATTTTATTAGTGGAAGATGATGAGGCCTTAGGGTACTTACTTTCTGAGTATTTAAAAATGAAAAATTTTGATGTCACTTGGGCCAAGAACGGGGAAGAGGGCCTAAAGCATTCCCAAAGTTCATCTTTTGATTTAGGGATATTCGATATTATGATGCCCAAAAGGGATGGTTTTAGTCTTGCCGAGAAGATTAAAAAGGACTTCCCTAATTTTCCATTTATATTTCTTTCCGCAAAGTCGCTTAAGGTAGATGTGTTAAAAGGATTTTACTTAGGTGCCGTAGATTATCTTAAGAAGCCCATTGATGAAGAAGAGTTGGTCATAAGAATAGAAAATTTATTAAATAGACTAACGCCTTCAGTGAAAAACGAAAACGCTCCAGAACTAATTCAAATTGGTAATTTTAGTTTTAATACCATTAACCAAGAACTGTCCTTTAAAGAAGAAACCATTACGCTTACCGTGAAAGAAAGTGAGTTGCTTTCCTTTTTGTTAGAACGAAAAAATAAACTTTCCAATCACAAGGATATTTTAATCAAGATTTGGGGAAAAAACGATTATTTTAATAAAAAGAGTTTGAACGTTTTTATCACTAGGCTTAGAAAGTATTTGGAACGTGATCCTGCAATTAAAATAGAAAACGTTCATAATAAGGGCTATATTTTAAGACATAAGGAAGATTAGATCACGTTTCTGCTTAATTTATTATCTTAAGTGGAAAATTTTGGAAACTATGGAAACCTATGCAAACGCTCTTTTGTATGCCATTCCATTTTTTGTAGTACTTCTGGTAATAGAAATTGGGTATGGTTACCTCATTAAAAATCAAAAGCATAATGTTTTGGATTCCGTTTCAAGTATAAGCTCGGGCTTTACCAATATTATAAAGGATACCCTTGGTTTAGGTTTAATTTTGGTATCCTATCCTTTTTTGGTAGAGCACTTATCCTTGGTACACATAGAACAGACTTGGCTGGTTTGGTTAGCGGCATTTATTGCTATAGACTTTGCCGGTTATTTGAATCATCTGTTAAGCCACAAGGTGAATTTTTTCTGGAACCAACACGTCATTCACCATAGTAGCGAAGAGTTTAATTTGGCCTGTGCCTTAAGGCAACCCATCTCAAATTTATTGGGTTTCTTTGCTTTGTTTTTAGTGCCTGCGGCCCTCTTAGGTGTGCCAAATAAGGTCATAGCCATTCTTGCACCTGTACATTTGTTTGCCCAGTTTTGGTATCATACACAGCATATTGGTAAATTAGGGTGGTTAGAATATGTTCTTGTAACGCCCAGTCAGCATAGGGTACATCATGCCATAAATCCAGAATATATTGATAAAAATTTAGGTCAGATACTTTGTGTGTGGGATAGATGGTTTGGAACCTTCCAAGAAGAATTGGAAGATGTGCGACCTCAATATGGTGTATTGAAACCGGTCAGGACATGGAATCCTATCCTTATAAATTTTCAACACTTATGGCGAATGGTTCAAGATGCTTGGCGAACTAAAAATATTGCTGATAAATTTAAAATTTGGGTAATGCCCACTGGTTGGCGTCCTAGGGATGTGAAGGATTTATATCCTATTGAAATTATTGAGGACGTATATAATTTTGAACGCTATAAAACCCAAACTTCCGTATGGTTAAATAGTTACATTATTTTTCAGTTGATAGCGACATTACTAATGTTGTGGTTTATGTTTTTTAATTATTCTACTATTGGTGTAGATGGATTGCTAATCTTTGGAGCTTTCGTTTTCATAGGAATCTATGGTTATACGAGTCTTATGGACCGCAATCCAATCGCCGTATTGGTTGAGTCTGTTCGGTCTATTGTAGGGCTTGCCTATATTTATTTAATGGGAGATTGGTTTGGCTTAGACCAATATTTGACTTCTGGTAGCCTATTGGTTGCCTTGTATTTCATGATTACCCTTTTCCTCACCATCTACTTTACGTACTTTGAAAGGTCATCCATATCTAAGGATTTGGTTTTGTAGGTTTTGACAGTTTTCAATCTTATTTTTATAACTAAATTTAATTTATGAGACCCTATATTTTAGCTGAATCCAATTGGGAAGAGCTTAAAGGAGCTACATATGATATGGCTATTTTGCCATGGGGAGCTACCGAAGCCCATAACTATCATTTGCCTTATGCTACGGATAATATTCAAGCCGAGCATATGGTAGCCGAAATGGCTCGATTGGCCCATAAAAAAGGAGGTAAACCTATTGTCTTACCGATTATTCCATTTGGGGTAAACACCGGTCAGTCTGATATTTACTTGGATATCAATCTCAATCCAAGTACTCAACTAGCCATCCTTACAGATATTGTAGAAGTACTTAATAGACAGGGTATTCATAAACTACTAATTTTTAATGGACATGGAGGTAATAATTTTAAGCCGTTGGTACGCGAGTTGGGATTAAAATTTCCGAAAATGTTCATCAGCTTTTGTTTTTTTCCATCGGTGGTAGATAAGACGTTATATTTTGAGGAGGAAGGAGATCACGCAGACGAGATGGAGACTAGTTTAATGCTTTATTTACGACCGGATTTGGTCTTGGGCAAAGAAAAATGGGGTAGAGGAACTGTGAAAAAATGGAAGATAAACGGATTTAATGAAGGTTGGGCTTGGGCCGAAAGAAAATGGTCTCAGGTGAGCGAAGATACAGGAGTGGGTAATCCGGAAAAGGCAACTGCAGAAAAAGGCGAACGTTTTTTTAAGGACGTTACGGAAAAAATGTCACAATTGGTACTGGATATTTGTAAGGCAGATATTGAGGATTTGTATGAATGATATACTTAAATTTTACGTACTTCGGTATTCACCAATTTAATATAAGCTTTCATTGCCTCCTCACGTTTCATATTTTTTGCTTGGATAAGAGCGTTCGCCTTAAAGGCATTAATTAAAGGAACTTTACTGTCCGGACTTCGAAAGTTTTTATTGGCAATCTTGTAGTAGGCGTAGAGTTTTAACAACAAATCTGCTGGTAAAGGATTGGTGTAACTGTTGATAAATTCAACGGCCTTCGCAAAATCAGTATGTAATTTCTCCTTCTTCATCCTTTTTTACAACTGCAGCTATACAAGTTTTTGCGCCTACCACTTTTTGATTCAGTTTAACGGTAACAGCACAGTCCAATGGTAAAAACAAGTCTACTCTTGAGCCAAATTTTATAAACCCTGCGTCTTCCCCTTGTTGCACGCTTTCACCTTCTTCGGCATAATTAACGATCCTTCTAGCCAAAGCACCGGCTATCTGTCTGTAAAGGATATCTCCAAACTTAGGGGTCCTTATGACTACTGTAGTACGTTCATTTTCCGTACTTGATTTGGGGTGCCATGCCACAAGGTATTTGCCAGGGTGATATTTGGAAAATTTTACACTTCCACTAGCAGGATAGCGGGTAACATGTACATTGGTAGGAGACATAAATATGGATACTTGTCTTCTCTTGTCCTTGAAGTATTCCGTTTCTTCTACTTCTTCAATAACAACTACCTTACCATCTACGGGAGCTAAAATTTCATCAAAAGTTTTATTGGCCCTTCTGGTAGGGTTCCTAAAAAACTGTAAAATGAGAATAAGAAAAATAATCGCGGCAATTTGCAATATCCACCGTAGCCATGGCAGGTCTATATAAAATTGAGATACCAGAATAATGGCGCAGACAATAAAAAAAGTGATCAATATAATTTTCTGGCCCTCTCTATGAAACATAGTCAATAATCTTTAAAGTTAAAAAAGCAAAAGGTGCCGCAAAGACCAAACTATCCAATCGGTCAAGCATACCACCATGTCCTGGCAATAGGGCCCCACTGTCTTTTACGCCAGCAGCCCTTTTTAATTTTGATTCCACTAAATCCCCAAGGCTACCTGCCACTACAATAACGACAGCTATTAACACCCATTGTACCGGGGTAATTATAGGTTCATATTTTCCCAAAAAGTAAGCGGTTCCCATGGCAAAAAGCAATCCACCCAATGCACCTTCAATGGTCTTTTTAGGAGAAACTCTGCTAAATAATTTATGACGTCCAAAAGCTTTACCTGTTATATAGGCAAATGAGTCGTTCACCCAAATCAAGATAAAAATACCTATTATAAGGAACTTCACAAAGTCATCATTGGTATAAGGAATCATTGTTAGGAAAATAAAACCGCCACCAATATAAAACAGCCCTATAAGCCATTTTTGAAGCGTGTTGAAAAGACGTTCTTTCTTATAAAAAAGATAAAATAAAAGGGCGAAGTTAGTAGCCAACGTACAAAGAAGTAGGGTGTAAATAGGCCACATATCCGTAACAAAATATATAAATGCCCACCAAAGTACTAGATAGGCAAAGTATATATGTAATCCTTTTAGGCCAACTAATTTTTTGTATTCATTGAGGCAGGCCAGTCCAAATACCATGAAAAGAAAATCAAATGCATCTGAGCTTAGAAAAACAACGGATAATAATAAAACAATATAAACAGCGCCGGTTAAGGAACGCCTTAAAATTTCACTCATAATTTACAGGTCTTCCAAAAGTAAAAGATACAGATTTTTGGAACTACTCCCGTAAGTTAGAAAATCATCTGAGTTTTCCTCGGTTGCCTGAAAATGTTTTAAGGTAGTAATATTGGCAGGTATGCTTCCTGCATATTTTTTCTTAATGACTTTTAGCCCTTCCCCTATGGATTCCACCAGTTGGCTAGTAGTAGCGAATACAATAACATTATAGGGAATCTCATTAAGCTTTTTGTCCATCAATTGATTAGAGCAAACTAGAATAGATCCATTCTGCGCCACCAAATGCTCACACGTAGTAAAGAAAACCTCACTTTGTGAGCTTTTATCAGTAAACTTCACCTTTTCTTTGGAGAATTTCTCTTTTAAGGTAGGGCTTAAGGCAAAGAAGGATTGGTCTTGCCAACTATTCTCATTAATGATATTCTTTAAAGCCTGTGATATTTCGGAGAAAGAATCACAATAGAGAAATTTACCACCGTTCTTTTTAAAGTGGATGGTAAACTTTTCATCAACGGGAATGTTCAAGTCCGGCATATGGGCTCCTCTAGTTTCCGCAGTTTCCTTTGAAACTTTCTTTTTGTTGCCACCGCCGAATAATTTGTCAAATAGCCCCATTTAGTCTTTTAACCTCTGTATAAAATTTCGTTTCCCGAAGATAAAGAAAACGTTAATTTAAATGAATTATTTTTCTTCTCCCTCTTGCGTCAAAGTTCCGGATGTTTCTGAATCTGAAGTACTGACATCCCCTAGCTTTTCTTGGCCTTTTTCGTCAAACTCCTTATCAAAAGGGCGTTTTCCAAAAATCTTCTCCAAGTCTTCTTTGAAGATTACTTCTTTGTCCAAAAGTCTTTCTGCTAAGGTTGTCAACTTATCCTTGTTCTCAGTAAGTACCGTGATAGCTCGCTGGTATTGCTCCTCAATGATCTTAGAGATTTCCTCATCTATTTTTTTAGCGGTATCCTCACTGTAAGGTTTGCTGAAACCGTAGGAATCCTGACCGGAAGAATCGTAATAGGTGAGGTTGCCTATTTCATCATTGAGACCATAAATGGTTACCATGGCTCTTGCCTGTTTGGTCACTTTTTCCAAATCACTTAGTGCTCCGGTAGATATTTTATCGAAAATTACCTTTTCTGCAGCTCGACCTCCCATTGTGGCGCACATTTCATCCAGCATCTGTTCCGGACGAACAATTAAACGCTCCTCTGGCAAGTACCATGCAGCTCCTAGGGACTGACCTCTTGGAACAATGGTCACCTTAACCAATGGCGCGGCGTGTTCAAGCATCCAGCTAACCGTAGCATGACCCGCTTCGTGAAAGGCGATGGTCTTCTTTTCACCTGGAGTTATAATTTTATTTTTCTTCTCAAGGCCACCTACAATTCTATCAACAGCGTCCAAGAAGTCTTGCTTGGTCACGGCTTTCCTTTCTTTTCTAGCGGCAATTAGAGCAGCTTCATTACAAACATTGGCAATATCCGCCCCAGAGAATCCGGGAGTTTGTCTTGCCAAAAATTCTAGGTCTAGCGCTTCCGCAGTCTTAATTGGTCTTAAATGAACCTCAAAAATTTCCTTACGCTCCCTAATATCGGGCAGATCCACATAAATCTGTCTATCAAAACGGCCGGCACGCATTAGAGCCTTGTCCAAAACATCTGCACGGTTGGTGGCTGCCAATACAATTACATTGGTATTGGTTCCAAAACCATCCATCTCCGTTAAAAGCTGGTTCAAGGTGTTTTCGCGCTCATCATTGCTTCCAGTAAAATTATTTTTACCACGGGCCCTACCAATCGCATCAATTTCATCAATGAAGATAATTGCCGGCGATTTGTCTTTGGCTTGTTTAAAAAGGTCACGTACACGAGAAGCTCCCACACCAACAAACATTTCAACAAAATCTGAACCGGACAGCGAGAAGAAAGGTACTTTGGCCTCTCCGGCAACTGCTTTTGCCAAAAGGGTCTTACCAGTTCCCGGAGGTCCTACAAGTAATGCTCCTTTAGGAATTTTACCCCCTAAAGAGGTGTATTTGTCCGGGTTCTTCAGGAACTCTACTATTTCTTCTACCTCTTCTTTTGCGCCTTCCAAACCGGCAACATCCTTAAAGGACGTTCTGGTATCTGTCTTTTCGTCAAAGAGTTTGGCTTTTGATTTTCCAATGTTAAATATCTGACCACCTGCACCTCCGGCACCTCCGCCAGACATCCTTCGCATTAGATATATCCATATACCAATAATTAAAACAAAAGGTAGGATACCAAGTAGAAGGTCCATTAGATAATTGTTGTCCGTATCATAGTCAACAATCGTATCTAAATTGTTTTCCTTCTTAATGTTTTTGATTTCGTTCTCAAAATTCTGAAGATCACCATAATCCAAGACATATTGTGGCGTAGCCCCCGTAGATGGTAGAAAGGGCTGGTCATTTACCTCCTTATGTACATCTTTGGCCAAAGCTTCTTCTGTTAGAAAGACCTTTGCCTGTCTCGTATTGGTGATGATCATGATTTCCTTTACATCACCATTTCTTAAATACTCCTGTAATTCAGAGGTGGTGGTCTTCTTTGTACTGGCAAAATTACCACTACCCAAAAATTGGAAACCTATTAAAAATACCGCTATTATACCGTAAATCCACCATGAGCTGAATTTAGGTTTTTTAGGGTTCGTACTGTTATTATCTTTGGCCATTCTTGTCTTTTACTGGTTTAAACTACTTTCTACAGAGGTAACTTTGGCATCTCCCCAAAGTCCTTCTATGTCATAAAACTCCCTAATTTGTTTTTGGAAAACATGCACAACAACGTTCACATAGTCCATAAGGATCCACTCGGCATTATCTTCTCCTTCTACATGCCAAGGTTTGTCTTTAATAGCTTTGCTTACGGTTTTTCGGATTGATCCTACTATTGCGTTCACATGTGTGTTAGAAGTACCGTTACATATAATAAAGTAGTCACAAACTGTATTTTCTATATCTCTTAGGTCGAGTAAACTAATATCTTGTCCTTTGACTTCTTCAATCCCCTGTAGGATTACTGCAATCAATTCATCTGCGCTGGCTTTGCTTTCTTGCATTCAAAAATTTTAGTTTCTACAAAGTTATTTATTTTTTTGCTCTTTACGGTTCAGTTTTTCGTACAATAGACGTATAATTTACCGAAACCATAGTTTATGTATTTAATCAAACTTAATGCCACGGAGTCCACTAACGATTATTTAAAGGAAATGGCGCTCCGTACAGTACTTACGGATTTTACCGTGGTTACGGCTAACAACCAAACCAAAGGTAAAGGCCAAATGGGCTCTTCTTGGCAGGTTGAATCTGGTAAAAACCTAACTTTCAGTGTGTTGAAAAGCAATTTATCGCTAACTTCAGATTCCTTATTTTTATTAAATGTCATTGTTTCCCTAGCTGTTCATTCAACTTTAAAATCTATTGGTGTGCCTGATTTAAGAGTAAAATGGCCTAACGACATTCTGTCAGGCAGTTTTAAAATATGTGGCATCCTTATTGAATCTCAACTATCCGGGCCCAAATTGAAATCGGCCATCTTGGGAATTGGACTGAACGTAAACCAAACCGAATTTGGTACTTTAGTAAACGCATCTTCATTAAAATTGTTGTTAGGAAGAACTTTGGTACTGGAGGAACTGCTCTTCTCCTTGGTAGAACAATTAAAAAAGTATTTCCAAAAGCTTGAAAAGGATGGGGACCAAGGAATCTGGCAAGAATATAACCAGCTTCTTTTTCGGTTAAACAAACCTTCCACTTTTAAAAATGTAAAAGACCAAATGTTTATGGGCTTTATAAAAGGAGTGTCTCCGCAGGGCAAGTTACAAATAGAACTTGAAGACCGTATTCTCAAAGAGTTTGGTCTTAAAGAAGTGAAACTGCTTTATTAAAGGAATTATATCTTACCTAAATTTTCAGATAGGGTACCCATAAAATTAGTGATGGGTTTTTTAATCATCATGGCCATCATTGCATTGAATTCACCTTCAAAACTTAGGCTGACTTCACTTGATTCATCAGTAATTGATATGATATTAGCTGTAAGTGAAAAAGGTAATTTTTCACTAGCGGCCCCTAATACAATTTGACTATTTGGAGTCTGTTGCTTTCTTTGAAGCACAATTTCTGGCATACCCTTAAGTGCAAATAGAAATCTATCTTCATTGATCACTTGAAATTTGTCAATGTTTTCAGGCATTAATTTTTCGAAATTTTTCAAATCGGTAAGAAATTCAAATACTTCTTTATCCCCTTTAGGTACAATTGTGTTTGGAGTTTCTATATGCATTCGTCTATTTTTTCCATTGGGAAGGATTAGTGCGCCATTCCCTTAGCGTATTTAATTGTTCTTCTTTTATGAAATGCGTTTCCGAAGCTTGTTGAATCAGATGTTCATAATCACTAAGTGTATGTAATTCAATTGCTTTTTCAGCGAAATTCTCATCAGCTACCTGAAAACCATAGGTGAAAACCGCAATCATTCCTTTTACATTGGCACCGGCACTTTTTAAAGCTTCAACGGCATTTAAACTACTTTTGCCGGTACTGATCAAATCTTCAATAACAACCACGGTTTGGTCACTTTCAAGCTTTCCTTCAATCTGATTCTGTCTGCCGTGCTTTTTTGGTTCTGGGCGTACATAAATGAAAGGAAGACCTAAAACGTCTGCCACCAGGGCACCAATACCAATGGCGCCAGTGGCAACGCCGGCAATAATATCCGGTTTTCCATACAGGCTTTCCACCTGTTTCGCCATTTCTTCCTTAATAAAGTTACGAATGGCAGGATAGGACAATAAAATTCTGTTGTCACAATAGATGGGGGATTTCCATCCGGAAGCCCATGTAAAAGGATTTTCCGGTTTCAACTTTATTGCATTAATTTGCAACAGAAGCTCGGCTGTTTTTTTAGCGGTGTTTTTGTCTAAAACCATAGCGCAAATGTATAAAGTTTTTGTGAACGAATTACCGTTGATTCTAACAAATAAACTCTCCGAAACTGGTAATGGAGAATATTTTCCCCTCAACGAAAGTTCTATACAGACTGCCATTAAGGCACTTAAGAAAAAAAAGCTAGAAGCTGCTTATATCTATCACCCCAACCACGAAGAAATTCTAAAGAAATTTACCAAGGAGATACCATTGGTAGTTGCAGCGGGAGGCGTTGTAACCAATAAGATGGGTGAGGTTCTTTTTATTTATAGGAACGAAAAGTGGGATTTGCCAAAAGGCAAGCTAGATAAAGGGGAATCTATTGAAGATTGCGCCGTTAGAGAGGTTATGGAAGAAACTGGAGTTAAGGATTTGCGAATTGAAAATTTCCTTAGGACTACCTATCACGTTTTTAGCAACAATGGCAAATATACTTTGAAGGAAGTTCATTGGTATGCCATGAAAACCGAATACGATGGCAAATTAAAGCCTGAAAAAAAGGAAGGTATCTTTAAGGTTAAATGGAAGGGGCCACAGAAAATTCAAAAGGCACTACAAAATTCTTATCCCAATATAAAACTCTTGTTCGGGGATTAACACCCTACTCTTTTTTTAGTACTCTGTATACTGGGTATTGGTTATGGGCCTGTTCGTTATATCTGGAATTCTTATAAATGTAATCTAGCTGTGCGTACCAATTTTGAGCAAATGTAGGATCATCTTCTTTTTTAGAAAAAAGACTGTCTTTCAATGTTGGGTTCTCTTCCAAAATTTTTAATGCCAAGTCCTCAAAGACGTAAGGGGAAAAACCTTCTTTTTGTTGTAAAATGGAATCGAAGAAATTCCAGTTAAAAAAGGAATCTGCGGTGGTGGGTTCCAAAACTTCCATAAGATACCTTATTCCTTTCTGGTCTGTAGGGATATTGATATCGCCCTGCTGAAATTTTATCTTCTTGGTCGTAGTCTTCAGTTCTGTATCGTCATGTAAATAGTGACCTTCATATGGAGTGTTTCGGGTAGAAAAACTTGATATGGAATAGCTTTCTACGGTAATGATAGTATCTTTTTGGAAGGTAGTATAGTCTATATTGTTTAAATCCAAGAGTTCTGTAACCTTAGACCATCCCCTTTTCAATATATAGGACTCGGGAATCTTCACGGAATCAACGGGTTTGTAAAAATTCTGATAATCAACCTTTTTTTCAAAGGGTCTATTTCTATCGTATTTAAGTCTTTGCAAGTTCGTAACCTCACTCGTTAGTGTGTCCGCCTCAAAACCTAAAAATTTTAATTCTGTTGTCCTGGTGGTGTCAACTGCCCATTGAGTAGGGTAGTAGTCCCAGTTTTTATGACGGTGCAATGCTTCTGTTCGTAGTTGTTTTATTTGATCAAAATTTTCTTCGGCTATGTCCATGGTGTTTTTCATAAGTGCATAGGTGCCTTCTACCCTTTGCTTATAGGGTTTGAGCATGTGTGTTTCTACCATGAGTCCAAGAACGTTCCATAGGGTGGTGTAACCCGTGGAATAGCGGGGATGATCCATAAACTGCGAAAAACCACTCTCGGGCACCTTGTTAAAAACGTTTACGTACGGTGTAATATCCCAATCTTCCTTTTTAAGTTTTCCTTCCAATTCTGGCATAAATTTTTGATGGAGGTAATTTCCTAAATCGCCACCTAGTTTATTATGTTGGGTAAATAGATGTGTTAGCGTATATTGATAATCGGCCCCATTGCTAACGTGGTTATCGATAAAAATATCGGGATTTACCAAATGAAAAATCTCGTAGAAAGACCTTGTATTTTTGGTGTCCGCTTTTATAAAATCACGATTAAGGTCATAATTAAGGGTGTTTCCTCTAAAACCATAGGAAACAGGACCGTTTTGGTTTACCCTAGTGGTGGAGTTTCTGTTTAGTGCCCCACCAATATTATAAATTGGAATAGTCACCAATATCGTTTTTTCCGGTGCTCTTAGTTTACCAATGGCCAAATCTCTGTACAATAACATTGTAGCGTCAATTCCATCGCTTTCCCCAGGGTGAATGCCATTATTGATAAGTACAATTGTTTTTTTATCGTTGATTTTTTGGAAATTAAAGTCCCCATCCGGGTTGTAGGTAATTATGTGAAGGGGGAAACCGCTATCTGTTTGACCAACGGTTTGCATATTAATCTCAGGAAATTCCTTAGCCAATTGAATGTAGAAATCTATAACCTGAAGGTAGGTTGCCGTTTCTGTTCCTTGGGAAGCCTCAAAATGCGTTTCGTACTCCTTGCTATTATCTTCTTTTTCAGATTCACATGAAATAGCAAAAAAGGTAACTGCAATAGCCAGTTTGGTAAGAAATGGGATTTTGGTAAGTGGCCGTATTTTTATCATGCCACAAAATTAATCAAAAGCCTTTTCTTCTTTATAACAAGTTGATAGAAGTGTAGTTAAAGTTACGTTATTGTGTCACCAATAGAATGAATGTTACTAAGCCTTTTTTGTAATTCTGGCTACCTCGGCTTTATATAGCGGTTTTTCGTTGTAATCAATAACGTGGTGGGTCTTTTTTTGATAGAGTTTCCACTTCTCTTTGTCGTGACGGTCAATAGAAGAGGTAATAATATTTACCCTAATTTTTTCCGAAGTGGGTATTTTAACGAATTCATCTAAAAATTGCCATCCGTCCATAATGGGCATGTTGAGGTCCAAAAAGATAACCTCTGGTAGTTTGCCGGTATTCTTAAAATTCTTTTTGATCTCTTCAATGGCCGTTTTGCCATTTACGAATGATTCTACTTGAGGGCAATCCACCGCAAGACTGAGCATTTTTTGCATGCCAAAGACCGTAATAGGGTCATCATCAATAATACAAATGCTATCAATCTTCTTCATTAAAATAAATGTTGAAGGTAGTGCCAGTCCCTACTTCGCTACAGACAACGACACGACCATTCATTGATTCTATTTGGTTTTTTGTAATATATAGCCCTATTCCTCTGGAATCCTTGTGGTTATGGAAGGTTTTGTACATTCCAAACAATTTGTCCCCATATTTTTTTAAGTCGATGCCTAGTCCGTTATCCTCAATGGACAATATGGTCGAGCCAGAGGTTTTTCTGCAACTTAATTTTACTAAGGGGGGTCTCTTGGGGTCACTATACTTAACCGCATTGGTTATGAAATTCATTAAAATGCTTTCTATATAAGGGGGTACCACTTGAATGATAGCATCTATTGGAACATCATTGATAATTGTAGCATTGTGACTTTTGAGAAAGGCGGTTAGGTTTTGCTCTACTACCTGAATTTTATCATAAAGCGCTATAGGCTTTTTTTCCAGCCCTATATTGGTATTGATAGCAACAACCTCATTTAAATTTTCCAAGGTCTCCATTAGATTGTTGGAGGCATTGGTGAGCATGCCCATAATATTTTGTTTCTCTTTTTCATCTTTTTCATCCACCAGAAATTCCAACAACATGGAAAAATTCGCCGTATGGGAACGAAGGTTGTGTGAAACAATATGCGCAAAATTAATTAATTTCTTATTCTGAAGAGAGGCAACATTCACCAAATCCCTTAGTTTGGCCTCATTTTGTTTAAGTTTTGTAATATCATGACTGATACCTACAATACCATTGGCCTTGCCAAACTCATCTTTTAATGGAATTTTGGAGATAAGAAAAGTAGTTGTTTCTCCATTCTTATTTCGGATTCTACTTTCCTTGTTTAGGATAGGAACGAGAGTGTCCATAACTTGCTGGTCCTCCCTGTTCAAAGTCTCTGCAATATCCTTATCGTAAAGCTCAAAATTGTTTTTTCCCAGAATTTCATTCACGTCGCTAATGCCTAAATATTCACATTCCGCTTTATTGACCAAAATTTTTCTGGACTCTTTATCTTTTATATAGATGTTTAAAGGTAAATTATCAATAAGGGTTCGTAACAAAGTTTCGTTTGCCTTTGTTTTGTGTTCAGATTTTACCTTATCGTTAATATCTTGAAAAGTACCTCGGAGGGCTACGATCCTATTGTCTTCATAAACAGGCGTGCCGTTGGCCTGCACCCAAATTTCGTTTCCTTTGGCTGTTATGATCTGCAACTTTTCACTGTAGGGTTTGCCCTTGGTCAAGGCATCGTGAACAGCCATGGAAATTAGATTTTTACTGTAACCTTCTTTGTAAAAAGCAACTCCTTGTTCAAGGGTAGGTTCAAAATTATTCTCAACTTCGTGAATTTTTCGAGTGACACCACACCAAATAACCTTGTCTGCAATAAGGTCATATTCCCAGCTTCCTATTTTTCCAATTTCTGAAATAATATCCAACTTGGAGCGCAATCTACCTAGATTAATTTCTGACAGTTTAAGCTGTGTAACATCTTCCGTCCTAATAATTAAGCCGATAACATTTTCTTTGGAGTCTAACCAAGGATTGCAATGCCATTCAAACCATTTCTTTCCGGAAGGATCGTATTTACATTCTTCAAAAGTGCGATCTATCTTATCAATTATACAATCACCTAAAGTATTTACCAATTGGTTGTTGATGTGGTATAGATAATCAATTCTTTTGCCAAAAGCTTCGCAGGGGTTTTGATTATGTTGAGACAGCCACTTGTCAGATGCATATACCAACTCAAAGTCTGTATTCACAAAGGCAGTTGCCGTTGGCAGCTGTTTAATGAGGTATTTATGGTCGGCTATTTCAGATCCTTTCGGCATACTAACGAAATTTCGTACTAATGTAGAGCGATTAATGTTCTTGGTTAAAGGTTTGTTGTGAACATTAAAAAACCCGTGGTTTGAGTTCCATTTCAAGTGGTTTGCTCGAGAACATTTTTCACTTGAAGGTTATTTCTTACGAATATATGTTAAAAATTTTATTCGTAAGTCCTCTATTGATGGAAATCATCAATTAAAACGTGGAAATATGGCTAAAAATTACCTGACTTAGTGAAAAATTCAGGCTAAGGCACTCTGACCGTCTCTGGGACCAACCCTGTATAGTCTCCTCCATTTCTGATAACGTCCCTAACAATTGAGGAGCTAATGTAAGATTTACCTGACGATGTAAGCAAAAATACCGTTTCTATCTCCGATAGTTTCCGATTGGTATGGGCAATTGCTTTTTCAAACTCAAAATCTCCGGGATTCCTTAATCCCCTTAAAATGAAACTAGCGTTCATCTTCCTACAAAAATCCACGGTAAGCCCCTCGTAGGTGTGTACGAGCACTTTTGGTTCCTCCTTGAAAGCCTTGGTTATAAAGTCCATTCGTTGCTCTAAGGAAAACATATATTTCTTGTCCGCATTCACCCCAATAGCAATTATAATTTCATCAAAAAGGGTAATACCTCTAGTAATAATATCATAGTGACCTAAAGTCAACGGATCAAAAGAGCCAGGAAAAATTGCACGTTTCATATTATGAGGGGTTGGTTGTCTGCTAAATTTTCAGTTGTAATTTAACCATTCTATTTAGCAAAAAGTCCTTTTTATTAAAATTACCCTTTTTTGTTAATTGCCTCCTGTACGGCGCTTTCAAATAATTCTGAAATTGATATACCTGCAACTTTTGCCTGTTGAGGTAAAATACTCTCTCTTGTAAGACCAGGGGTGGTATTCATTTCCAACATGTAGGGTTCGTCTCCCCTGAAAATAAACTCGCTTCGGGTATAACCGCTCATTTTAAGAACTTCGTAGGCCTTTTTTGCAGTGATGATGACGTTTTTTTCTTGCTTTTTTGTAAGTCTAGCAGGAGTGATTTCTTGTGATTTTCCCTCATATTTTGCCTGGTAGTCAAAAAAGTCGTTGTCACTTACAATTTCGGTGATCGGTAACACCTTTATTTCTCCATTATATGTAATAACTCCAACGGATACTTCCGTTCCGTCTAAAAAGGATTCAATAATGATTTCATCATCCTCTTTATACGCTTTTTCAATGGCCGGTATCAACTCTTCCTTAGTGTAAACTTTAGATATACCAAAACTGCTACCCGCCTTGTTCGCTTTTACAAAGCACGGAAACCCCACCTTTTTTTCAATTTCAACTGTATCAATTACGTCTCCCAGATTTAAATAATAGGATTCCGCTGCTTTTATGCCATACGGCTTCAAGGTGCTTAAAAGGTCCCTTTTGTTAAATGTAAGCGCGGATTGGTAATAATCGCTGGATGTATGTGTTATTCCTAAAAGTTCAAAATAGGCCTGCATGAGCCCATCTTCTCCAGGAGTACCGTGTATAGCATTAAAAACGCAGTCAAAATGAACTTTCACTCCATTTTTTTCTACCGAAAAATCATCTTTGTTTACCGGAAACTCTTTATTGTCATCATCCACATATACCCATTTTTCCTCTAAAATATGGATACGGTATAAATTGAAATTATCCTTGTTCATAGATTCATAAACCACATTTCCACTTTTCAGGGAAATTTCAACTTCACTGGAGTAGCCACCCATAATGATGGCAATATTTTTTTTCATCTGCCCGTTTTTAGCTTAGTTCAAAGAAAAGAAAAAAGTAACAATGCGTTTAATTTTTTACTGATGGAAATCCTATTGCGTATTACAAGACGTATCTCTAGTAGTTTTTATAGTTTAATTGGAAAAAGGCAGGTATTTCCAACTTTGATTTAAAAGCTAATTAACAACCAACATCATTACTTATATTTGTTAGGTCAAAACACCTCATATGCGAAATTTCTTTAATTTTCTTAGGAGTAAGGTATTTTTAATTCAATTGGGATTGGCCCTATTGATATCCATAATTTTAGTTTTTGTTGTTCTAAGATGGTTGGATAGCAGCACCAATCATGGAGAATTTGTGGAAGTACCGGATTTTTCCAAAATGTCCGTTCCGGAAATGAGAAAAGCTGTTGAGGATGCCAGTTTGCGCTATGAGGTCTTGGATTCTGCCAATTATAATCCCGATTTTCCAAGGTTTTCAATTATTGAGCAAAATCCGCCAGCTGGAAATAAAGTAAAAGAAAACAGAAAAATTTATTTTACTGTAAATCCATCAGGCTACAAAAAGGTTTCTATCCCTAATATCATTCAAGTGACCCAACGTAATGCGGCCTCTATGCTTAAAGCGGTTGGTTTGGACGTTCAGCGTGTAACTTATATAGACGAACTTGGTAAGAACATGGTCTACCATTTAAAATATAAGGGCAAATACGTTAAGCCGGGTGATAAATTACCTAAAACTTCTAAGATTGAACTCGTATGTGGTAACGGTACCGTAACGGATCAAGCCAGGGTTCAAGCAGATTCTGAATAGCCTATGCAATCTAATGATACTGCTGATTGGAGCGATGATGAACTTTTTGAACATCATAGTTTTATTGCTTCCAAAGGCCAAGACCCTTTAAGGGTAGATAAGTTTTTATTGAACTTTATAGAGTATGCCACCCGAAACAAAATACAACAGGCCGCAAAAAGTGGGCATATTTGGGTAAATGGTAGCATTGTAAAGCAGAACTATAAGGTAAAACCGGGAGATGAGGTAAAGGTATTGTTAGAACACCCGCCGCATGAGTTTCTCTTGGTGCCGGAAGATATTCCTTTGGATATTGTCTATGAGGACGATGTGTTGTTAGTAGTGAACAAACCAGCTGGCATGGTGGTACATCCGGGACATGGAAATTATTCCGGTACCCTTATCAACGCCCTACTTCATCACATACAGGATTTGCCTGTAAACAGTAATGAAAGACCTGGTCTTGTACACAGAATAGATAAAGATACTTCAGGATTGTTGGTTGTTGCAAAAACAGAAGCAGCAATGACCCATTTGGCCAAACAATTTTTTGATAAGACTTCAGAAAGAGAATATGTTGCAATGGTTTGGGGAAATGTAGAGGATGAAGAAGGAACCATCGAAGGTAACATCGCCAGAAATCCTAAAAACCGATTGCAAATGCAGGTTTTTCCGGAAGGAGATGAAGGCAAGGAGGCCGTTACACATTATAAGGTTTTGGAGCGTTTGGGCTATGTTACTTTGGTGTCATGTAAACTAGAGACCGGCCGTACCCACCAAATAAGGGTGCATATGAAGTATATTGGCCACACCTTGTTCAATGATGAACGTTATGGGGGCGATAAAATACTTAAGGGGACCACTTTTACAAAGTACAAGCAATTTGTAGATAATGCCTTCAAATTATTGCCAAGACAGGCATTGCATGCAAAAACCTTAGGGTTCGTTCACCCAGTTACAGGGGAGCAAATGCGATTTGACTCTGAAATTCCGGCGGATATGGTGCAGTGTATTGAAAAGTGGAGACACTATTCCAAGCATAGTCAGTAAATCATAGTTTTACTCAATATTCCTATTGAAAAGTCTTTTTTTTCTTGGTTGATGATCTAAAGTAACATCAGTAAATTTGCTTTATCTTTTAAAGAACGAAGAATAATGAAAATAGTAGTTTCTCCTGCAAAGTCTTTGGATTTTGAAACAGAATTCCCTCAAATACAATCCACACAACCCATTTTTTTAGATCAGGCTGTAAAGCTAAATAAGGTTTTGGCCAAGAAAAAGCCTAAAGCCTTAAAAGACCTGATGTCAATTTCAGATAATTTGGCAGAACTTAATTGGGAACGAAATCAAAATTTTTCTACTCCTTTCAATAAGGAAAATGCCCGACCAGCTATTTATACTTTTAGTGGAGATGTGTACCAAGGCTTGGATGCTTTTAGCATAACTACGGAAAAAATTGGTGTACTTCAAGATACGCTAAGAATTCTTTCGGGCTTATACGGAATATTAAAACCGTTGGATTTAATGCAGGCCTATCGTTTGGAAATGGGAACCAAACTAGAAGTAGGTAGAAAAGAAAATCTTTATCAGTTCTGGAAAAAGGATATAACAGCGGCCTTGAACAATGAGCTAAAAGATGACGAGTTGTTCATCAATTTGGCAAGTAATGAGTATTTCAAAGCTGTGGATAAAAAGTCGCTCAAAGTTCCAGTTGTAGCGCCAGTTTTTAAAGATTGGAAGAATGACAAGCTAAAAGTCATTAGTTTTTTTGCTAAAAAAGCAAGGGGCTCCATGGTACGTTATATTATAGATACCGGTGCCAGTACCGTAGACGATATAAAAGGTTTTGACTACGATGGGTATAAATTTAGTGAAGAATATACCCAAAAAGAGTTGGAGCCAGTTTTTGTGAGATAATTATTTTTTCTTGCTCAGGCTTATTTTTTCCTCTACCGTGGGCTTCCTTTTTATTTTTCTGGGCCTTTTTGAGCCATAAGACCTGTTGGCAATTTTCCCTCTTCTTGATTTTTTGTCTCCTTTCCCCATAATTCTTAATTTTTGGGAAAGTAGTTAATTAACAGATTCAAGTCAAATGGTATTAAATAAGATGTTAGCTTCTTTGACAGGGTTTGCATCACTTCAAACTTGTAAGTTTGTAATCAAAATATGCTATTTTGTTTTTACACACCCACCCCTATAAGTCCTTTTTATTTCCTGAAGCTACTAAGTTAGTAGTAGGTACTTTGCCACCACCTCGGTTTACGGAAGGACAGTTAAAACCTGATGATGTAGATTTTTGCTACGGAAGTAGAAGTGGAATGCTGTGGCCTATTTTGGACCGATTATTTGGTCTTGGATTGGTATATGAAACTACGGAATTTGCTATAAATCAGCGTAAAGACTTTTTGGTTAAGCATAAAATTGGTGTTTGTGATATTGTGGAAAGTGCCGAAAGAGAGAAAATAGACGCTTCTGATTTGGGAATGCAAAATGTACAACTACGGCCCATGATTTCCTATTTGGAAGAATATGAAAAGATAGATACCATTCTGTTTATGGGAGGGAACAGTAAAAATGGTCCTGAGTATTTTTTTAGAAAGCTGATCAAACCTAAAAAAATTAGCCTGGAGACCATAACGGATGTTGTTCCAAGAATTTATAAATTTCAGTTGCCCCGATCAAAAAGGGAGGTTAGGACGGTTTCATTAACAGCACCATCCGGTGCTGCGAACAGAGCTGTGGGAAGTCTACTAGAATACAAGGCAAGAAAGGTAAAAAACCCTTCTTACAACACTCTAGATTTTAGAGTGGATCAATACAGGCAATTTTTTATTCCTTAGAACTTTATTTTTACCCTTCAAATTAGTATGTTCCCGCCCGGCAAATGAAATGTTTTAACCGGAAGTATTATGTTTAAAACTAAAAAGAGCCTTATCAAGTTTTGATAAAGCTCTTTTACGAGAACACTATATGAAAATGAAAAAATTTACTTCTGATTTAATTACATTGTAAAAGTACCCGTAAGCTCTGCACTATTGAAATTATTGTTGTGAACTATGTTGTTTTTGTAGTGTAGCCAGTTATTTTTGTTATAAGTCAATTTCCAACGTTGGCAATCTCTCAAGAATAGCGATATTTATGGTGCTTACGAGAATTGCCAGTACAAAAAAAATAGCTTGAAAAACAACTTTTTATTAAAACAGCCTATGCAACAGCAAGATGAAAAACTAAATGAGTTTAAAAAATCTGTCAATAATAAGTTCAACGTCTATAATAGCCTTTTCTTAAACCTACCATACCGCAATATTGAAAATGTGGGTATTTTGATACCACTTCTTTTGGATCAATGCCAAAAAGGCTTGGATTCTGGACAAAATCCACAGGAGATATTAGAAGCGTTTTTTGATAGCTATGTAGATATTGAATCGGAACAAGAGCGTATTGACTTTATGTTCCGAATTATTCAGTATGTAGAAAGGCAAGTAGTTCTATATGATAGTGTGGAAGATGCAGCTTTCCCAAAAATGCAGGCACATAGAAGGTCTCTAAGTATTAAGGATTACTTTGAATTGGTAGACAAGAACAAAAGCTGGGACAAGGTTTCTAAAAAACTGTCCACCTTTAGTGCACGTATCGTGCTAACGGCACACCCAACGCAATTTTATACTCCGGCAGTACTCGATATTATTGATGATTTGCGATCATTGATTTTAGAAGACCGTATTGATGATATTGATGTTACACTACAACAATTGGGACTTACCTCGTTGTTGAACTCAAAAAAACCCACTCCTTTGGATGAGGCCAAAAATATCATCTATATTCTTAGGCATACCTATTATGAGGCAATAGGGGAGTTGTACCACTATATCAAATCGAATATAAAGAATACCGAGTTTGATAACCATAAAATCATGAAACTTGGTTTTTGGCCAGGGGGTGATAGGGACGGTAATCCTTACGTAACAGCACCTATTACAAAAGATGTGGCTGATGAGCTTCGTATCACTTTGATGAAATGTTATTATAACGACCTTAAGAAGATTCAAAAGAAACTAACATTTAAAGGAGTACAAGAGCCAATTGGGAAGCTAAGAAGCAATTTGTACACCGCTATGTTCGATAGCTCCAAGACTATTGGTTACAATGATATTCTTCAGCCTTTGTTGGACATTAGGGAATTATTAATTAACAACTACCACAGTTTATACCTAAAGGAGCTGGATTATTTCTTGGACAAGGTAAAAATCTTTAAGACCCATTTTGCAACGCTTGATATTCGCCAAGATCATAGCAAGCATTATTTGGCTGTTGAGACCATTTTAAAAACCAATAGTTTAATAAAAGAGTCCTTGGATGAGTTATCACAGGATGAATTGGTAGATATTCTGATCAATAAAAACATTAAATTGGATTCCAAAGATTACCAGGAACCGATTATAAAGGATACCATTGAGAATATTTCCCAATTGCAGGATATACAGGCTGCCAACGGGGAAGAGGGTTGTAACCGTTACATCATCAGTAATTCGGAGGATATTTTCTCAGTGTTATTTGTTTTCGGATTGTTCAGATGGTGTGGTTGGAAAAGCGATGAAATAACATTCGATATCATTCCTCTGTTCGAAACGATGAAGGGAATGGATAGTTCAGAGGAAACCATGCAGACCTTGTTCGATTTACCTATCTATCGTGAGCACCTCGAGAGAAGAAACAATGATCAGACCATAATGTTGGGCTTCTCGGACGGTACTAAAGACGGTGGTTATTTAAAAGCCAACTGGAATATCCTTAAAACCAAGGAAACCCTTTCCAAAGTTTGTAGTAAAAACGGTATTAAAGCCATATTTTTTGATGGACGTGGTGGACCGCCAGCAAGAGGTGGTGGTAAAACGCACCGTTTCTATGCTGCCCAGACCAAAGAGGTGGCTAATAATGAGATTCAATTGACCATTCAAGGGCAGACCATTACCAGTACCTACGGTACCAAGGAACACTTTATCCATAATAGTGAGCAGCTATTGACTGCGGGCTTGTCCAACAACCTTTTCGGTAAAGAGAACGTGATTTCAAGACAACAACGCAAGTTAATCGAAGAACTTTCAGAGTTGAGTTTTGATAAATACGATGCCCTTAAACAGCATGAAATGTTCATACCGTATTTGGAGAACAGAAGTACGCTTAAGTACTACCAGAAGGCGAATATTGGCAGTAGACCGGGGAAAAGAGGAAATAAAAAGCAATTGGAACTCTCCGATCTGCGTGCCATTTCTTTTGTGGGTTCCTGGAGCCAGTTGAAGCAGAACGTTCCCGGATACTTTGGTTTGGGTACGGCAATAAAAAAATTAAAGGATGAAGGTCGCCTAAGTGAGATTAAAAAACTCTATAAAGAGGTTCCGTTCTTTAAGGCTTTAATGCTCAATAGTATGATGTCGCTCTCAAAATGTTATTTTGAATTGACAAGCTATATGAAGGAGGATAAAAAGTACGGAGCGTTCTGGAATATTTTACATGAAGAATACGAGCTTTCCAAAAAGATGTTGCTAATGATTTCTGGAAGCAAGATTTTAATGGAGAACGAGGCGGTTTCACGTGAGTCCATTAGAATACGTGAGAATATTGTATTGCCGTTGCTGGTAATCCAACAATATGCCTTGCAGAAAATAGGCCAAGAGACTGAGTACAATGAATTATACGAGAAAATTGTTACCCGATCTTTATATGGTAATATCAATGCCAGTAGAAACTCGGCTTAAGAATTTCATAGGTCAAAAAAAAATCCCCGAAGATTTGCTCTTCGGGGATTTTTGTTTTTAAATTATTTAGAATCCATTATTTTTTGTTCTGCTGATTTTTGATGGTCTTTTCATCAATATCAAACTTATTGATATCCACTTGGGTATTACCCGTGGGGTTCGTTGGATTCGTTTGCTCCGTTTTTCTTCTTAACTTTTTATCTTTTATTATTCCCATTTCTATTTCTTTTTTTTTTTTTGATTCACGTTAATGTAAGAAACACATGGGCAAAAGGGCGTTAAGGGCTTTGTAAGTCTTTGTTAGCCTCTGTTAAAGCGGCAAAAATGGTATTTATTCCACACCTTTTAGAAGGCTTGCAGTAACCAAAAGTTGTCCGGTATGCCGTTGTGAGTGCTCTGCGGCATGAAATAGCAAACCGATAACAGTACTGGGGAGTTTCTTTCTGCCTACGGTCCGTTTTTCAGTGAGAATCTCCTCCGGTAAGGTCTTAAAATAGGCGAGGGCCTCGGCAAGTTTATTATCAAAATCGCTGATGAGGTTTTCTATGCGGATGGCACTACTTTCTTTTCCTTCGGCCTTTAAGTATTCAAATTGACTTTCGGTCAAATTTTCGCCTTTGGAGTAGGTCATCATTCGGTCTAAAACCCCGGTGATATGTTGTAAATGAAACCCGATGGAAGCTCTACCCACAGGCTTTTTCCAAAGTTGCTCAGGGGATATTCCCTCGGTATATTTTTTTAGTTCTTCCGATGTTTGCAGCAGGGCATGGGCCGCAGGTTGAAGTAATGCCGGAATTCCCTCTACCGGGCCCCTTAGCCACACTTCATGTTGCGGATTGGAATTAGATGACATTAGTTACCGAATGTTATTTACAAAGGTGTCAAACTTATCGGCACCAAAAGCCGTTAAGTGCTTGATGAAGGCCGAACCAATAATCGCTCCTTTAGCCTTCTCCGTGGCAGCGATAAAAGTTTCCTTATTACTAATTCCAAATCCTACGATTTGTGGATTTTTAAGCTCCATGGCCGCTATTCTATCAAAATATTGGGTCTGTTCGTCACCAAAGCCACTTTTGGCACCGGTAACACTGGCAGAACTTACCATATAGATAAACCCGTTGGAAACGGAATCGATAAAGCGAATACGCTCGTCCGAGGTTTGGGGCGTAATCAAAAATACGTTGACAAGGCCGTGCTTCTCGAAAATGGACTTGTATTCTTCATTGTAAACATCTACTGGTAAGTCGGGGATAATGAGCCCGTCAATACCAATTTCCTGGCATTTTTGGCAGAACGCCTCCACGCCATATTGCAACATGGGATTGAAATAGCCCATAATAATCAGCGGAATGGAAACCGTTTTTCTAATATCCTTTAATTGGTTAAAAAGAACTTCGGTGGTCATTCCGTTCTTAAGGGCTTTTGTAGAACTTTCTTGAATGGTGGGGCCATCGGCTAGAGGGTCGCTGAATGGCAGACCTATTTCAATCATATCAACCCCGTTTTTTTCCAATCCTTCAATAACGCTTACGGTATCGTTCAAGGAAGGGTACCCTGCCGTAAAATAGATGGAAAGGAGCTTTTTGTCTTCTTGAAGTTTTTGGGAAATTCTGTTTGTCATAACTTAAAATAATCAATGTATGTATTGAGATCCTTATCTCCACGCCCTGAAAGGTTGATGACCACCACATCATCGGATTCAAATTTTCGGGTTTCCAGAATGGCAAAGGCGTGCGATGATTCTATAGCGGGAATGATGCCTTCTAATTTAGAAAGTTCCAGTCCCGCTTTCATGGCATCCACATCGGTAATGGAAATAAATTCTCCACGGCCAGATTTAAACAGGTGGGCATGCATAGGGCCTACACCGGGGTAATCCAATCCCGCACTTATGGAGTAGGGCTCTGTAATTTGTCCGTCTGTAGTTTGCATCAACAAGGTTTTGCTTCCGTGAATGATACCCACTTTTCCCAAGGCAGACGTAGCGGCACTTTCACCGGAGTCAATGCCTTTTCCGGCAGCTTCCACGGCGATGATACCCACCTTGGGATTATCCAGAAAGTGATAGTAGGCACCTGCGGCATTGCTTCCTCCACCCACACAGGCCACCACATAGTCAGGGTTTTCCTTGCCTTCCTTTTCCTTTAGTTGCCATTTGATTTCCTCCGAAATAACCGACTGAAACCGTGCTACCATATCAGGGTAGGGGTGTGGCCCCACCACAGAACCGATAATGTAATGGGTATCCACCGGATTGTTGATCCAGTCCCTAATGGCTTCGTTGGTCGCATCTTTTAAGGTTCGGCTACCCGATTTTGCTGGGCGTACTTCTGCACCCAACATTTTCATGCGCGCCACGTTGGGGGCCTGACGTTCAATATCAATTTCACCCATGTACACCACACATTCAAGGCCCATTAAAGCACAGACCGTTGCCGTAGCTACGCCGTGTTGTCCGGCACCTGTTTCGGCAATAATGCGGTTTTTTCCCAAGCGCTTGGCCATTAAAATTTGACCGATGGTATTATTGACCTTATGGGCGCCAGTGTGGCAAAGGTCTTCACGTTTCAGGTAAATTTTAGTGTTGTATTTGTTGGATAACCGCTCCGCAAAATAAAGTGGGGTAGGGCGGCCCACATAATCTTTTAGCAATTGCTGAAACTCCTTTTTAAAGAAATCCTCTTGCATTACCTGAACGTAATTTTGCCGTAATTCTTCACAATTGGGGTAGAGCATTTCGGGAATGAAAGCGCCCCCAAATTCGCCGTAATACCCTCTGCTATCTGCGTTGTAAGACATTATTGTATATGTATTTTATTGAGCAATTCTTTAAAGGCCTTTACATCGGCCGTATTTTTAAGTCCCGGTTCTATTTCAAATTTACTGTTCACATCAATGGCGTGGCAGTATTTGGCTTCCGGGCGTTGCGTGAATTCTTTTATGTTATCGATATCTTCCAGACCAATGCCTCCACTTAAAAAATAGGGCTTGGTAGAAGGATAGTTTTTAAGAACGGACCAGTCGAAAGCGTAGCCATTTCCACCCGGTAATTTTCCTTTCGTATCAAACAGGAAAAAATCACATACGGATTCATAAGGTTCAAGAACGGCAAAGTCAAATGCATCCTTAACAGAAAACACTTTTATAATTTGTATTTGTTTGGCTTTTGATTTTAGTTCATTGCAATACTCCGGACTTTCATTGCCATGCAGCTGTACCAAAAGCAAATTATAATCCTCTATTCTTTGCAATACCGTTTGAATACCGGCATTAACGAACACTCCAACTTTTTTAATCTTATGGGGTACGGGCGCTAGGTCTCCTTTAAAGTTACGTTCACTTTTATCATAAAAAATAAAGCCCAAATAATCTGGCTGTAAAGAAGCAATTTCTGCGGTGTTGTGCTTCATACCGCATACCTTTAAATGCAAACGCCCATTGGCGAGGGTGCTTGGCTCTTCTTTGGGTGTGCTGTAATGATAATTCATAAAACGACCGTTTATAGACTTTTTAACTCCTCTATGAATATTTTGGCGTTTTTCCCCGGGTTGTCAGTTTTCATAAAATTCTCACCGATCAAAAAGCCTTGGTAGCCATACTTTTTTAATTCCTTTATGGCCGATGTATTACTGATTCCGCTCTCGGAAACCTTTACGAATTCCTCTGGGATTTCCGCGGAAAGCGATTTACTGGTTTCTAAACTGACCTCGAATGTTTTTAAGTTTCGGTTGTTAACACCCAACATATCCAAACTGGGCATAATGGACTTTTGTAGTTCCTCCAAATTATGCACCTCCAAAAGTACATCTAAATTCAGGCTTTTGGCAAATTCCGAAAGTTGCCTGATTTCTTCTTTTGAAAGGATGGCCGCAATGAGCAGGATAACATCAGCACCGTAGGCCTTGGCTTCCAAAATTTGGTATTCGTCAATTACAAATTCCTTTCTCAAAAGCGGAATATCTACCGAAGCGCGAGCGAGAAGCAAATCATCCAAAGAACCGCCAAAATACTTTCCGTCTGTAAGTACGGACATGCCACAAACACCAGCCTTGGCATAACCTAGGGCCACATCCTGTACATTTTCATTTTGATTGATGACCGATTTGGAGGGGGAACGTCTTTTGTGTTCCGCGATAATTCCTGTTTGACTAGCACGGAGCGCTGACGCCAATGAAGGCGAAACCCGATTAAAAAGCACCGAATTTTCCAATTGCTTTACGGGAATTAGCGCTTTGCGCAAATCAACTTCCTTACGTTTATCGGCAACTATTTTATCTAATATGTTCATTTCTTATTATAATAGCTTTTTCTTTTTCCATGGATGAAAAAAACCAATTATGTTAGCTTACCATCAACCATCAACCATCAACCATCAACCATCAACCATCAACCATCAACCATCAACCATCAACCATCAACCATCAACCATCAACCAATCACCTGCTCAACTCCTGCAACTTTTTTAAAGCTTTTAATCCGCTGCCGTTTAAAAGAGAATCCTTGGCTTTTTCAAAGCCTTCTTTCGGACTTAAATTTTTAACCGTTGCAATGGCCACACCGGCATTGGCGCACACCACATTGTTTTGGGCTTCCGTACCTTTTCCTTGTAAAACGTTGAGGAAAATTTGAGCGGATTCTTCAATGGAGTCACCTCCCACAATCTGGGATTGCAAAATTGGTTCCACCCCAAAATCTTGAGGCTTCAGCATGCTTTCCGTATGGTTACTGATGGTTTTGGTATTTCCGGTCAATGATATTTCATCGTATCCGTCCAGCGCGTGCAAAACCGTAAATTTCTTATCGGTATTCTGATAGAGATAGCCGTACATTCGGGCCAGTTCCAGATTAAAAACGCCCACCATTTGATTTTTAGGAAATGCCGGATTCACCATAGGGCCCAGCATATTAAAGAAGGTCTTTACGGCCAATTCTCTTCTAATGGGCGCTACATTTTTCATGGCAGGATGGAATAGCGGGGCGTGCAAAACACAAATACCCGCTTCATCAATGGATTTTTTAAGGAAATCGGCCTCGTTGCTGAACTTGATTCCCAAGAATTCCATCACATTACTACTTCCGCATTTAGAGGAGACCCCGTAATTACCGTGTTTGGTTACATTTACTCCGGCACCCGCTGTTACAAAAGAGGCCAAGGTAGAAATATTAAAGGTATCCTTACCATCGCCACCCGTACCACAAAGGTCAATGGGGTCATATTCGCTTAAATCTACCGCTAGACAAAGTTCCAGCAGGGCATCGCGAAAGCCTTCCAATTCTTCAATGGTGATGCTACGCATCATATAAACCGTAATAAAAGCGGCTATTTGACTGCTATTGTATTCCCCTTTGGCAATATTGACCAAAACCTGTTTGGCATCTTCCTTGGAGAGGAAATCATGATTGATCAGTTTGTTGAGTATCTCTTTCATTTGCGTATGTCTTTCTCTTATTCCCGCAAAGGCGGAAATCGATTTAGCTATTCAACCAATTTTTTAGAATTTGTTTTCCCTCTGGTGTTAAAACTGATTCTGGGTGAAACTGCACCGCAGAAACATCGTATTCTTTGTGCCTCAGGCTCATAATTTGGCCATTTTCATCTACGGAAGTAGCTTCCAAGCTTTCCGGTAAATCTGGGGCAACTACCCAAGAATGGTATCGTCCAACCTCAATTTCTTCTGGCAAGCCTTCAAAATTCGCATCCTCTTTTGTCAGCTTTATTTTTGTAGCGATACCGTGATACACTTCATCCAGATTGATCAAGCTACCACCAAATACCTCCCCAATGGCCTGTTGTCCTAGGCAAACCCCAAAAATACTTTTGGTAGGGGCGTATTTTTCTATAATCGGCTTTAATAAACCGGCTTCATCAGGAATACCCGGTCCCGGGGAAAGCACTATTTTATCAAAGGCTTCCACCTCTTCCAACGTTAGCTGGTCGTTTCTTTTAACGACCACTTCACAATCCAAATCTTCTAGATAGTGAACCAAATTATAGGTGAAACTGTCGTAATTATCTATTACTAAAATCTTCTTCATCTTAAATGGTTTTGGCTATTTCCAAAGCCTTGGTAAGGGCGCCTAGTTTGTTATAGGTTTCTTGTAATTCATCATCTGGGTTGGAGGCGGCAACCAATCCGGCGCCGGCCTGATAATGTAGGGCATGGTTTTTACTTAAAAAAGTACGGATCATAATGGCATGGTTAAAATTACCGTTAAAGTCCATAAAACCAATGGCACCCCCGTAGTATCCCCTACTTGTTTTCTCATACTTCTCAATGAGCTGCATGGCCATGTGTTTTGGTGCGCCGCTTAATGTACCGGCAGGAAAAGTGTCTGCCACTACCTTCATGGTGGTGATATTCTCTTTCTTCTTTCCGGTTACCTTGGATACCAAATGTATGACGTGCGAAAAGAACTGAACTTCCCTGTAGTTGGTTACCTCTACCATATTGCCGTTTCGGCTAAGGTCGTTCCTGGCGAGGTCAACGAGCATGACATGCTCGCTGTTTTCCTTATCGTCCTCAGAAAGTTTACGGGCCAAAATGGCATCCTGTTCATCGTTTCCGGTACGTTTAAAGGTGCCGGCAATGGGATGGATTTCGGCTTTTCCGTCCTTAACGATCAGTTGTGCTTCGGGAGAACTTCCAAAAATCTTAAAATCGCCATAATCAAAATAAAATAAGTAAGGCGATGGATTAATGGAACGAAGTGCCCTATAGACGTTAAATTCATCCCCTTTAAAACCTTGGGAAAATCTTCTTGAAAGTACCAGTTGGAAAACGTCTCCGCGGTGACAGTGTTTTTTTGCCAAACGCACATGCTCCTTGTATTCTTCATCTTCCAGATTACTGGTGGCTTCACCTTGCAATGAAAAATTATAGGTGGCGAAGTTCCTTACATTCAATAGTTGCTCTATTTCCGCTATGTTCTCTTCTTTTTCATAGCTATGCGCAAAGAGGTAAGCTTCATTCTTAAAGTGATTGATGGCTATGATGTTCTGGTAAACGGCATAGTACACATCAGGAATAGCTACGGAATTATCTTTTTTAGAAATTTCAACGTCTTCAAAATAACGCACGGCATCATAGGCCATGTAGCCAAAAAGCCCATTATTAATGAATTTGAAATTGTTATCCTCCGTTATAAAATTTTGACCAAATTGATGTATTTCCTCCACTACATCCGTACTAGGGTCGATAACTTTTGAAGATTTTGAACCATCTGGAAAAGAACAGCTAATTTGTTCATTTTCAATTTTTATGGAGGCAATAGGGTTACAGCAGATATAGGAAAAGCTGTTGTCATTGGCATGATAATCACTACTTTCTAAAAGAATACTATTGGGAAATTTGTCCCTAATCTTTAGATATACGCTTACCGGTGTAATGGTATCCGCAAGTATTTTTTTGTAATGTGTCTTTAGTTCGTACTTCATTTTGATTGGGTTGAAAAGCAAAAGGCTTGTCGTGATTGACAAGCCTTTTATATTGTTTTACTACAACGGGGTCTGCTCACGAATTGATTTGCGAGTTTTTCCACCACCAAGTATTTACGTTATTTCTGTACATAGGTCCAAATATAAAAATCATTTTTTTAAACCCCAAATCAAAAAACGAAGAAAATAAACGCTTGGTGAAACTACTCACAATTTAGGTGGGTATTGGTAGATGGAAGGAAAAAAAATCCCGGCTTAAGAATTTAAATTCCTTAAGCCGGGAGAAACTTGTGAGGTGAAGTTTATTATGCGTTATCAATCAATTCCTAGAATTCCAAGTCTACAACAAGATCAAACTCATCGTAGATAGTTTTATCACCAAGATTTTCAAAAAAGCTTCCAGAACCATATTTAATATCATATTTGGTTCTATCAACCTTTACGTTGGCGGTAGCCTTGCTACCATACACAGAAACATCAAAAACAACCGGTTTGGTGATTCCTTTAATCGTTAGGTCTCCAGTAACTTCGTATGAGTTTTTTCCAGTCGACTTTACATTGGTGAAAACCAGTTTTGAAGTCTCATGCTTTTCAACTCCAAAAAAATCATCCGCTTTTAAGTGACCTTCTAATTTTGCTTTGCCATCGCCTTCCATGTCGGTAGAAATCAGGCTGGTCATATCGGCAACAAATTCTCCTCCGGTTAACTTATCCCCATCAAAAGTCAAAGATCCTGATTTTAAAGCTACAGTTCCTTCATGTGATCCGGTTACTTTGTAAGCCTTCCAAGTTACGGTACTGGCCTCAGTCTTTACTTCTTTTTTTTCTTCTGCAATTGGTTCTGTTGCAGTTGCTACACCAAAAACCAAGGCCAAAGCCAAGCTAAATACTCCTTTTTTCATAATTGTAATAAATTTAGTTAATGTATTTGTTATATATGCGTGATTAAATCTTCATTGGATTTTCTTACCTTCTTAAAATGTTGGGTTTGGTCTTCTTCTGACCTATAACCCACTGCTGCCAAAACTACGGCATTTAGGTTTAATTCGTTCAGTCCTAATATTTCATTGAATTTGGTAGCATCAAACCCTTCCATGGGGCATGTATCTATTTTTAGGTCTGCCGCTGCCGAAAGTAGATTTCCCAAAGCAATATAGGCCTGTTTAGCAGTCCAATGGGCTTTTTGCTCATCTGTTAAAGGAATAAGGTTGGCTTTCATCATCTCTGCGTAGCTTTCCAGATTCTTTAGGGGAATGTCTCTAGTTTCACTTACGTTTTGTAAATAATCATCTACCAATTCCTCACCAAATGATGTTTGATTGGCAATAACAATAAGATGGGAGGCTTCCGTGATTTGCGATTGGTTCCAGGCAAACGGCTGCAGCTTTTCCCTTATCTCCGCATCTTTTAGGACTAATATCTTATAAGGCTGTAAACCATAGGAAGAAGCGCTTAAAGAAGTTGCTTCCAATAATGCAACTAGGTCTTCTTCCGAAATGGACTTATCCTTGTCAAATTTTTTAGTGGCATAGCGCCAGTTGAGGTTTTCGATATACGTACTCATGTAATAAATTTAGTATTAAGATTTAAAACTTGTTTAAAAGTGTATTCAATTCTTTAAGTTGCTTACCATCAAAATTTTTTAAGATTTCTTCTTCAGCGAGCGCCATGGCTTCGTCTAACTCTTTTAAAATAGACTTGCCTTCAATAGTTATGCGTATTTCTACCTTTCTTCTATTGCTAGGACAAACAGAACGTTTAACATACCCCTTCTTAATCAATTTATCCACTAGGCGCGTAGTATTACTCATTTTATGAACCATTCTTTCATTTAGGGTAGAAAGATTGGCAGGCTTATCTTTTTGACCGCGTAGTATTCTTAGAACGTTGAATTGTTCCGGAGACATTTCAAACGGTTTCAATGCAGAGCTTACGATCTCATTAATTTTGTTCATTACCAAACTTAAATGAATAATTGTCCTGCTTGCCAAGGGAATTTCCTTTTCGGTTTTGATAATCTGTTCTACATTCATGTCTCTACAACAATTGTATATACAAATATAAAGTGTTTTAAAGTTGTTTTCCTTGTAGTAGGTCATAAACTTTTGTTAAGGACGGGGTGTTGCCTTTTTTAAAAAAATGTATTTTTGGAGAGTAAATAGAAACAACAACAAGAAACCAATCTATTATTGGTCTGGTTTTAATTTTAAATAATATGGATTTATCACAACAAGAGTGGGAAGAGCAACTGGAGAATGATGACAATTCCTTTATTTTGGATGTACGAACTCCTGAAGAGGTTGAGGATGGGTATATTCCTGGGGCAAAAAATATTGACATTCATTTAGGGCAAGGGTTCTTAGATGAATTGGATAAACTGGATAAGAGCAAATCATACTATGTTTATTGCCGATCGGGAGCCAGAAGTGCCCAAGCTTGTTCTATCATGAACAGTGTAGGCTTTGAAAAAGCCTACAATTTGGAAGGTGGTTTCATGAATTGGGAAGGAGAGGTCGCAGAATAAAAGACAAATTTTTTATATCTTAAGAAGTTCAAATACAACCCGTATTTGAACTTTTTTTGTTTTACTAATTGCTTTATGAAGGAAGATTTGCTCCATTTTATCTGGAAGTACAAAAAGCTTGGTTTAGACAAT
Source organism: Euzebyella saccharophila (assembly GCF_014855495.1). Classification (GTDB taxonomy): domain Bacteria; phylum Bacteroidota; class Bacteroidia; order Flavobacteriales; family Flavobacteriaceae; genus Euzebyella; species Euzebyella saccharophila. The sequence goes on from NZ_JACYFJ010000007.1 coordinate 159,597, forward strand.
CTTGTTACCACAGATGGGGAGCAAATTGAAATTATTAAAACGGGTACCCATAATCATTTGGCTGGTCCCGACTTTTTAAATGCCCAGGTGAAGATTGGCCAGCAACTCTGGGCGGGAAATTTGGAAATACATTTGAAGTCTTCGGATTGGTACGCCCACAGTCATGAAAAAGATTCCAATTATCAAAATGTGATATTACATGTGGTATGGGATCATGATACCGAAGTGTTTGGAAGTGCAAATATGCCTTTACCGACCTTAGAGCTCAGGCATTTTATTTCAAAAAATTTACTGGCAAATTATCAAAACCTATTTGATAGACGTAATGTAAAATTTATCAATTGTGAGAAATCCATAAGTGCCGTAGATCAGTTTCATTTAGATAACTGGATGGAGCGCTTATATTTAGAGCGGCTAAGGAGAAAATCCAAGGAAATTGAAAGATTACTCAAAATATCCCAAAATAATTGGGAACAAGTTTTGTTTGTTTTATTGCTCAAAAGCTTTGGGTCCAATATAAATGGTGAAGCTTTTGTTGGTCTTTCAAAAGTTGTGAGCTTTAAAACCGTTAGAAAATTACGAGGCAATATTTTGTCTTTGGAGAGTGTTTTTTATGGGGTGCTAAAATTGTTGGAAAATGATACGATTACAGATGAATATTTCCTTGCTTTAAGAGAAGAGTATACGTATCAAAAATCAAAATTCAATATACAGGATGAAGTGGTCTTAAAACCTGATTTTTTCAAATTAAGACCTGTCAATTTTCCAACAATAAGACTTTCCCAATTAGCGCATCTTTATCACAAAGAAGACCGCCTTTTTAGTACTCTCATGGATTTAGAGGATGTGGGTCAAGTGTATGAATTTTTGAATGTTTCGACCCATCCCTATTGGATTGATCATTATACTTTTGGAAAGCAATCCGCAAAAAGGGTAAAAAAATTATCCAAGAATTTCATGGACCTGTTGATAGTTAATGCCATTATACCTTTAAAATTTACCTATCTTAAGGTAATTGGTAAAACGGACAATGATGAATTTTTTTCCTTTCTCACCAAGATAAAGTCAGAAAAGAATACCATTATAAGCAATTTTGAGAATGCAGGGATTAAAGCCACTAATGCCTGGCAGAGTCAATCCCTCATAGAATTGTACCAGAATTATTGCTCCAAGAACGAATGCCTGCAATGCAAGATTGGATCGCTCTTATTATCCGGAAATGATTAATTTTGGGTATTGTTTCAATTTCTTCCTTTAAACCAAAATAATTATGAACCTCTTTTACCAACTACTATATTATCTGCAAAAGAGGGGTTTTGAAGTTTGTGGTAGAATTGCGGATCGACTAGGGATAAGGGCTCGTGTGGTGCGCACGTCATTTATTTATCTCACCTTCGTAACTTTAGGTTTTGGTTTTGCACTTTATTTATTCCTGGCATTCTGGCTAAAAATAAAAGACTTGCTCTATACCAAACGTACCTCCGTTTTTGATCTCTAAATATGCTGAATCTCTTTCGTTCCAGGATTTACTTAGCCATCACTTTAATGTTGGCAGTTCTGTTACTGGGAATTTTTGGTTATTGGTTTATAGCGGATTACACCTTGGTAGAAGCCTTCTACATGACCATCATTACCGTGACAACCGTTGGTTTTGGGGAAATTAGACCCTTAAGTACCGAAGGGAAAATATTTACGGCATTTTTAATTGTTCTTAGTGTATTTATTTTTGCCTTTGCTATTTCGGTTATTTCAGAATACATTTTAAGTAGAAACTCGCTACAACTATTAAAAAAGAAAAAAGTGAAAAATCAAATAGACCAACTCCAAAACCATATTATAGTTTGTGGTTTTGGGAGAAACGGAATGCAAGCCGCAGAAAGGCTCAGAGCATATGAAAGGCCATTTGTAATTATAGAAAGAGATCGGGAGGTTATTGAAAAGCATGAGGAGGAAGCTCTTTTTGTAGAAGGTGATGCCAACGAAGATGAGGTTTTGGTGAGTGCGGGTATCGAACGGGCTAAATACCTTATAGCGGCGCTTCCTGATGATGCCGTGAACCTTTTTGTGGTACTATCGGCCAGGCAATTGAATAAAAAATTGTTTATCATCAGTAGGGCCTCCCTTGCAACTTCTCAAAAGAAACTGAAATTAGCGGGGGCGGATAAGGTTATCATGCCTGATCGCATTGGGGGAGACCATATGGCCTCCTTGGTGGTTATGCCAGATTTGATAGATTTTATGGACAAGCTAAGCACCGAAGGAGAAAATACGACCAACTTGGAAGAAGTAGCCATTGAGGATTTTGGAGACCAGAGAGAAGGAAGCTCCCTTCGCGACCTGGATTTGAGAAGAAAAACCGGATGCACTATAATTGGTTATGTGGAACCAGGTGGTAATTATATCATTAATCCGGAAGCGGATTTAAAGTTGCAGTCTAGGGGTAAAGTAATTGTCCTAGGAAGGCCGGAACAAATAAGAAAGTTGAACGAAATGTTCCATATTGATTAGTTCATTCTTGCGTTAATTCAAGGTTATTATTTGATTGTGTTGCTATTTTTTAAGATATTGGCACCCATCATAAAATAGGACAACTTAGATACCAAACCCTATAAAACAAAATATGAAGAAACTTTTAAGTTTATTTTTTGTGCTGCTAGGTATAGTGGCAAATTCCCAAGATCTTACTGTTAAACCGGCAATTTTTAATCCATCCAAGCAAATAAACGATGGGGTTATAGATTTACAAGTGCTTGGCGGTACGCCCCCATATAGTTACAAATGGAGCAACCAAAGTACCCCGCTTAGCTCTAATAAAGCAACCGGGTTAATAGAGGGTATACCGTATACGGTAGTTGTCTCGGACTCTCAAGGTAATTCGGTAACCAAAGTATATAAGGTGGAAACAAATGCCATCGCCGAAGTTTTCAACGGAACCATGACACCTGCAGTACAGGCGCTTGGTTCCGTTTTGTTTTGGGACCCTTTTGCCGCTATTGGTATTTATGACCCCGTTGCCTATGCAGACAAAAAGCTCATAAGTACCCCTGGTTGGTCTGCGGAAGTCCAAGACAAATTTGTACTTAAGAAATGGCTAAAAGGAGAGGATGCCAAAGTAGTTAAGGGTGATCAGATAGCAATTATCTCCAGTGATAAGAATGGAGAGAGAACCGTAGTGGCTTCGGCTTCCGGTACCTTAAATTATTTGGTAAAAGAAGGCAATGTCATTTATAATTCGGACAATGCGGAGCATGTAATCGAGCAGGGAGCTCATTTTCTTGCGGAAATTGTATATGATGATCCAGTAGTTATGACGCACCCAAATGGTGATCCGTTAACCAAGGATATTCCGTTTATTGTAATCTGGTTGGTGTTGGGGGCTTTGTTCTTTACCATAAGAATGGGCTTTATCAATATTAGGGGGTTCCGTCATTCTATCGATTTGGCGAAAGGAAAATATGATGACCCTGATGCCCCGGGTCAGGTTACCCATTTCCAAGCATTGGCTACAGCCGTTTCCGGTACCGTAGGTCTTGGAAATATTGCAGGAGTGGCAGTTGCGGTTTCATTGGGTGGGGCAGGAGCTACTTTCTGGATGATTGTTTGTGGTCTATTGGGGATGTCTTCCAAATTTGTGGAATGTACCTTAGGGGTTAAGTATAGGGATATACTACCCGATGGCCGTGTGTTTGGTGGTCCAATGAACTACTTACGTTACGGACTTGAAAAAAGAAACCTGAAAGGTTTTGGGAAAGTTCTGGCAGGTTTATTTGCCGTTCTGGCTATTGGAGCTTCCTTTGGCGGGGGAAACATGTTTCAGGCAAACCAATCATTTGAACAATTGGCAGGTCAATTTCCGGCATTGGCGGGTAACGGTTTCTGGTTCGGTGTTATTACGGCTATTTTGGTAGGTGTGGTAATTATCGGGGGAATCAATAGTATCGCAAAAGTAACAGGGCGGGTAGTGCCAATTATGGCTTCCATCTATATTGTTGCTGCCTTGGCGGTTATTATCATGAATATACAGAATATTGGTCCGGCATTTGCAGCCATAGTAGATGGTGCTTTTAGCCCCTCGGCATTAAAAGGAGGTGTCATTGGTGTGTTAGTGGTCGGCTTCCAGAGAGCAGCTTTCTCCAATGAAGCAGGTGTAGGTTCTGCGGCTATTGCACATAGTACGGCCAAAACAAAGCATCCACCTTCTGAGGGTTTTGTGGCACTTTTGGAACCTTTCATTGATACGGTAGTAGTTTGTACCCTAACCGCTCTTGTTTTAATTTTTACTGGTATGCACGAGGTAGAAGGAATGGCCGGTGCCCAGTTAACTTCCGATGCTTTTGGGAGTCAGATTTCTTGGTTCCCTTATGTACTGGCATTGGCGGTTTTCCTATTCGCCTTTTCTACCATGATTTCCTGGTCATACTATGGAATGAGGGCTTGGACCTATTTATTTGGGAAAAGCAAAAAATCGGAAATGATCTATAAAATTTTATTTTTGGTTTTTGTTGTTATTGGAGCTTCGGTAAGTTTAGGAGCAGTTCTTGATTTTTCAGATATGATGATTCTAGCAATGTCCTTTCCTAATATTATAGGGCTGTATATAATGTCTGGAGAAGTAAAAGAGGACTTAGGGGAATACTGGAGAAAATTAAAGGCCAACCAGTTATTTAAAAAGCAGCGCTTGGCCAAGTAACTCTTTGTAAAATAAATGAACAAATTTAAGTCCCACTTCAGGTTCAATAAACAGGAACGAAGTGGGATTTTTTATTTGCTGCTCGTTATAGTCTTTCTTCAATTGACCTATGTAGCTCTTGACTATTTACCTGTAGGGGAAAAGGAGCCAAGTTTTATCAAAAACAAGGAATGGCAATCTCAAATTGATAGTCTTCAAAACCTGGACTCAAAAGAAGAATCTAAAATGTATCCTTTTAACCCTAACTATATAACCGATTATAAAGGATATACACTGGGGATGTCCAACGCAGAAATAGACCGGCTTCATGATTTTAGGTCCAAAGGCAAGTTTGTCAATTCAGTTTTGGAATTTAAAAAGGTGACCCAAATTTCTGATTCCTTATTAAACATTATTTCTCCGTATTTTAAGTTTCCGGATTGGGTAAAAACAGAAAACAATAGTACTTCTAAAAAGGTTGGTGTTTCAAAGGAAGAAAATCAAGGGGCTTCTGAGGTACTAAGGGATTTAAATAAAGCTACAGCCCAGGATTTGCGCATAGTGAATGGAATAGGAGAAAAGCTTTCAGCAAGAATAATTAAGTTTAGGGACCGTTTAGGTGGCTTTTTGGTAGATGAACAATTATATGATGTTTATTATTTAGAACCAGAAGTTGCGGCCAGGGTATTAGAGCGATTTAGGGTGTTGGATAAGCCAGTGGTAAATAAAATCAACATTAACGCATCCACAGCAGAAGAACTTTCCAAATTGGTATATATAAGATATAATGTCGCGGAAGCTATAGTGCGGCATAGGATGGAGAACGGCAACATTAAATCCTTTGATGAATTAAAGCATATTGATGGTTTTCCATCGGATAAGATAGATAGAATAGCTTTATATTTGTCCTTATAAAAAAATGAGCTATGCATGGTATGTGCTTCACTGAAGAACATCAATTATTTAGAGAAAGCCTTAAAGATTTTTTAAAGAAAGAAGTAGTCCCACATATAGAAAAGTGGGAAGAAACGGGTCAAATAGAATCCTTTATTTGGAGAAAATTTGGCGAAATGGGTTATTTTGGGCTTGCCACTCCCGAGGAGTATGGAGGTTTAGGATTGGACCTTTTTTATACCATCATTTTTGTTGAAGAACTTCAAAAAATTAATTCCGGAGGATTTGCCGCCGCCATGTGGGCTCATGCGTATCTGGCCATGACCCATCTTAACAAGAATGCCAGTCACCAGCAAAAACAGCAATATTTGGAACCTAGTGTTTTGGGTGAGAAAATCGGTTGTTTAGGAGTCACCGAACCTTTTGGGGGTAGTGATGTGGCAGGTATAAGGACCACTGCGGAGAAAAAAGGGGGCAATTATGTTATTAATGGCTCCAAAACCTTTATTACTAATGGTGTTTATGGGGATTATATTGTCTTAGCCGCAAAAACGGACCCCAAGGCAGGAAACAAAGGAATTAGTTTATTCATAGTAGACCTGGGAAGTAAGGGGGTTTCTGCTAATAAATTGAACAAATTGGGATGGAGGGCCTCAGATACCGGAGAACTTGCTTTTGATAATGTAGAAGTACCTGCAGCAAATATCATTGGGGAAGAAGGTATGGGTTTTGGCTTCATCATGGAAGCTTTTGCCTTGGAACGATTGATTATGGGCGTCAATGCACATGCAAGAGCAGAATATGCATTGGAATACGCTTTGCAATATATGGATGAAAGAGAGACTTTTGGCAAACCCATTAGCCAATATCAGGCCTTGAGGCATAGGTTGGTAGACCTCTATGCAGACATGGAACTTTGTAAAAGTTACAATTACGGCGTAACATATAAATTGGATAAAGGTGAATATGTGGTTAAAGAAGCCACTATCTCTAAGCTAAAATCTACAAAAATGGCAGACGAGGTCATTTATAACTGCCTACAATTTTTAGGGGGGTACGGTTATATTGAAGATTATCCAATGGCCCGTTTAGTTCGAGACAGTAGGTTGGGGCCCATAGGAGGGGGGACCTCCGAGATATTAAAAGAGATTCTTTCTAAAATAATAATTGATAAGAAAGAATATAAAGCACCTAAAAAATAGCTTTGAGGAAGCTGATCGTAAAAGCTTCAAAATTTAAATGAAATTATTTGTTAGGGTTTGTAAATTAGTTATATATTTGCAACCTTAATTTTAAAGAAAGGAGGTTGTAGCCAATGTTAATTATACCAGTAAAAGAAGGAGAAAACATCGATAGGGCTTTAAAGCGTTTCAAGAGAAAATTCGATAAAACGGGAACGATGAGAAGATTGCGTAAGCGTCAGCAGTTCACAAAACCCTCCGTTGAGCGTAGAGCTCAAATTCAAAAAGCACAATACATTCAGAGCTTAAGGGACAAAGAGGAAATCTAAAATCCCTAAAAACGGTGTACAAATATAATTATCAAATCCCATCCTTGTGATGGGATTTTTTATTTCTGGCTTTTCTGTAATTTTTTCTTCCTTTTTCACGTTTAAGATGTACCATTAAATCTTTATAATTTAGCTTACATGGAGCTAAAAGCCTTTTCCAATTATCTAGCACTTGAAAAAAAGTATTCTGCACATACTGTAAAGGCGTATATTAAAGATGTTGAAGAATTCTCAATCTTTTGTAAAAACGAGCTTGACGAGCAGAATATTAACACAGTTTCTTACCCTGTGATAAGGAGTTGGGTGGTATGTTTGGTGGAGAACGGTGTTTCCAACAGGTCTATTAATAGAAAAACAGCTTCTCTAAAGGCCTATTATAAATTTTTGCAAGGTGTAGGGCTTAATGATTCTAATCCCTTGCTAAAACATAGGGCGTTGAAAACCTCTAAAAAAGTTCAAATTCCTTTTTCTGAATCTGAAATGGATTCCTTGTTGTCCAATATACAATACCCAGATACTTTTGAAGGAACCAGAGATCGATTAATGATTCAATTAATGTACGAAACCGGCATGAGGCGTGCAGAGTTGATTCATATGAAACTTTCCGGTGTCGATTTAAATAATGGACTAGTCAAAGTGCTGGGAAAAAGGAATAAAGAACGTATAATTCCCTTGCTTCCAGATACCTGTGAATTAATGAGGGTATATCTTGACCAGCGTAGGCAAATGCCTGAAACGGAAGATTCAAATTATGTAATGGTGTTAAAATCGGGTTATAAATTATATGAAACCCTTGTTTATAGAACAATAAATAGGTACCTTAGTAAGGTGTCGCTTAAAGTAAAAAAGAGTCCTCATATCTTGAGACACACCTTCGCTACCCACTTACTAAATAAAGGTGCGGATATGAATTCAGTGAAGGAATTACTTGGGCATTCAAGCTTGGCCTCTACCCAGGTTTATACGCACAATAGTATTGCCGAGTTAAAAAAGGTGCATGCCAAGGCTCATCCCAGAGGAAAGAAATGAGGATACGCTTACATTGTTTAACCTAAAAATTACGACCTATGAAGGTAAATGTGCAATCAGTAAATTTCAATGCCGACAGAAAATTGATAGATTTTCTACAAAATCGGATGGACAAGTTGGAAACTTTTTATGACAAGGTCATAAGTTCTGATGTTTACTTAAAAGTACAGAACACAAGTGCAAAGGAAAACAAGATTGTTGAGATAATGCTCAATGTGCCAGGCGATAAGTTCATGGTAAAGAAACAATGTAAAACTTTTGAAGAGGCCATAGATTCTGCCCGTGGATCTCTTGAAAGGAAATTAATCAAGCGAAAAGAAAAACTTCGTGTGCATGCATGATGAAAATTTTTTCGATTTTGTTTTGAATAAATAAAAATATCTCTACATTTGCAGTCCGTTAGAAATAGCGGACTTTTTTATGCCTCAAAAGAGGTGTGGAAATGGGCAAAAAGCCGATGTAGCTCAGCTGGCTAGAGCAGCTGATTTGTAATCAGCAGGTCGTGGGTTCGAGTCCCTCCATCGGCTCTGAAATACTGGAAAAAATAAGGCGGGGAGATACTCAAGCGGCCAACGAGGGCAGACTGTAAATCTGCTGACTATGTCTTCGCAGGTTCGAATCCTGCTCTCCCCACTAAAAATCGGAAATTAAATTCCGTAGATTGACTGAAAATCGTTACTTTTGCGGTCAATTTTTTTGAAATATTGAAAAGTAAGTAACGCGGGAGTAGCTCAGTTGGTAGAGCGTCAGCCTTCCAAGCTGAATGTCGCCGGTTCGAACCCGGTCTCCCGCTCTAAATTGGCAGTCGTGCCAATTCTGCGAAGGCAGGCATCTCTTCCTTTTTATTTAGGGATGAAGATACTAAACACTTTACGCCGACGTAGCTCAGGGGTAGAGCGTTTCCTTGGTAAGGAAGAGGTCACGGGTTCAATTCCCGTCGTTGGCTCAATTAAGGCATTATTTGTACACTAATATATAAACTAAGATTAAAATTCATTTAAAATGGCAAAGGAAACTTTTGATCGTTCCAAACCGCACTTAAATATAGGTACTATTGGACACGTTGACCACGGTAAAACAACTTTGACCGCTGCTATTACTACTGTATTGGCAAATGCCGGTCTTTCTGAGCTAAGAAGCTTTGATTCTATTGATAACGCTCCTGAAGAGAAGGAAAGGGGTATTACTATCAATACTTCACACGTTGAGTACCAAACTGCCAATCGTCACTACGCTCACGTTGACTGTCCTGGTCACGCGGATTACGTAAAGAACATGGTTACTGGTGCCGCTCAGATGGATGGAGCTATCTTGGTTGTTGCTGCTACAGATGGTCCAATGCCACAGACTCGTGAGCACATCCTTTTAGGTCGTCAGGTAGGTATTCCTAGAATCGTTGTTTTCTTGAACAAGGTTGATATGGTTGACGATGAGGAGCTTTTGGAATTGGTGGAAATGGAAGTGAGAGAATTGCTTTCTTTCTATGAGTACGATGGTGACAATGGTCCTGTAATCTCTGGTTCAGCTTTGGGCGCACTTAATGGTGAACAAAAATGGGTTGATACGGTAATGAGCCTTATGGAGGCTGTTGATGAGTGGATCGAGTTGCCACAGAGAGATGTTGATAAGGATTTCTTGATGCCTGTTGAAGATGTATTCACTATTACTGGTCGTGGTACTGTTGCTACCGGTCGTATTGAAACAGGTGTTGCAAATACTGGTGATGCGGTTGATATTATTGGTATGGGTGCTGAGAAATTAGCTTCTACTATCACTGGTGTTGAGATGTTCCGTAAGATTTTGGATAGAGGTGAAGCGGGTGATAACGTTGGTATCCTTTTGAGAGGTATTGAAAAGTCCGATATCAAAAGAGGTATGGTTATCTGTAAGCCAGGTTCTGTTAAGCCACACGCTAAATTTGAGGCAGAGGTTTATATCTTGAAGAAAGAAGAAGGTGGTCGTCACACTCCATTCCATAATAACTATCGTCCTCAGTTTTATGTAAGAACTACGGATGTTACTGGTAACATTAGTCTTCCTGATGGTGTTGAAATGGTAATGCCAGGTGATAACTTGACAATTACTGTAGATTTGATTCAGCCAATCGCATTGAGCGTAGGTCTACGTTTCGCTATCCGTGAGGGTGGTAGAACTGTAGGTGCTGGACAGGTTACCAAAATTCTAGATTAATATCTTATAGATAAAGTCATAAAATTGTTCTTAAGGGTGTCCTTCTTTTGTTGGGCACCTTTAAGTGCAATTATATACGGGTGTAGCTCAGTTGGTAGAGCACTGGTCTCCAAAACCAGGTGTCGGGAGTTCGAGTCTCTCCTCCCGTGCCAAATATAATAGCATGTTGACATATATTAAGGAATCGATAGAAGAGTTGCGTAATAATGTTACGTGGCCTACAAGAGCAGAGGCTTCCAATCTTATGGTTGTGGTAGCTGTTTTTTCTGTTTTATTTGCTTTGGCAACTTGGGGTGTCGATACGGTCTTCAGTAAATTGGTGCAATTGTATTTCAACAACGTCTTAAACTAGTCAAGGGCAATGTCAGAAGTATTGGAAAAGAAATGGTATGTGGTGCGCGCGGTCAGTGGCCAAGAGAATAAAATCAAAGGTTATATTGAGTCCGAGGTAGAGCGTCATGGCTTTTCTGATTATTTGGAGGACGTTTTGGTGCCTACCGAAAAGGTAGTACAGATTCGAAATGGTAAGAAAATAAACAAAGAAAGAGTTTATTTTCCGGGTTATATAATGATAAAGGCCAATTTGGGTGGAGAAATGATTCACATCATTCGTTCCATTACCAACGTTATTGGCTTTTTGGGGGAAACAAAAGGTGGAGACCCTGTTCCTTTAAGGAAAGCAGAAGTTAATCGTATGTTAGGCAAGGCGGATGAGCTTGCGGTAAATACGGATACAGTAGCTATTCCTTTCGTTCATGGTGAAACGGTAAAGGTGATCGATGGTCCTTTTAACGGTTTCAATGGAACGGTTGAGAAAATCAATGAGGAAAAACGCAAGCTGGAGGTAATGGTTAAAATTTTCGGTAGAAAGACACCGTTGGAGCTCAGCTATATGCAAGTAGAGAAAATATAAGTAAGTGTTACATATTTAAGTTGTGTTGCTTCCAAAATAATACAACTTCAATTTAATTTAATACAATGGCAAAAGAAGTAGGTAAAGTAGTTAAGCTACAAGTTAGGGGAGGTGCTGCGAATCCATCGCCACCGGTTGGACCCGCCTTAGGTGCTGCCGGTGTTAACATCATGGAGTTCTGTAAGCAGTTTAATGCTAGAACTCAGGACAAACAAGGTAAGGTATTGCCTGTTGTTATCACCGTGTATAAAGACAAGTCGTTCGACTTTGTTGTAAAGACACCTCCGGCGGCCGTTCAATTGATGGAAGCAGCTAAGATTAAAAAAGGATCTGGCGAACCTAACAGAGTAAAATCAGGTAATGTTACTTGGGATCAAGTAAAGGCTATCGCTGAAGACAAAATGGCGGATTTAAATGCCTTTACCATAGAGTCTGCCATGAGTATGGTGGCCGGTACCGCAAGGTCTATGGGTCTTAAAGTAGCTGGTAAAAGACCTTTTTAAAATCTTATAAAGCAATTTAAATGGCAAAGTTGACAAAAAAACAAAAAGAGGCCAGAGCTAAAATTGATAGTGATAAATTATACTCTATCAACGATGGGGCCGCTTTGGTAAAAGAAATTACCAATGTTAAGTTTGATGCATCTGTTGATTTAGCGGTTCGTTTAGGCGTGGACCCTAGAAAAGCCAATCAAATGGTTCGTGGTGTTGTGACACTTCCTCATGGTACTGGTAAAGATGTGAAGGTTCTTGCATTGGTTACTCCAGATAAAGAGGCAGAGGCTAAAGAGGCCGGTGCTGATTTTGTTGGTTTGGACGAATATTTGGATAAAATTAAAGGCGGTTGGACAGATGTTGATGTTATCATCACCATGCCAAGCGTTATGGGTAAATTAGGTCCCTTAGGTAGGATTTTAGGTCCTAGGGGGTTAATGCCAAATCCAAAGACCGGTACGGTAACTATGGATGTTGCCAAGGCAGTATCAGATGTGAAGGCTGGTAAAATCGATTTTAAAGTGGATAAGACAGGTATTGTTCATGCAGCAATTGGTAAGGTGTCTTTTTCCGCTGATAAAATTGCAGAGAATGCCAAGGAACTTATTGAAACTTTGGTAAAAATGAAGCCAGCTGCGGCAAAAGGTGTTTACATGAAATCTATTTTTATGTCCAGCACTATGAGCCCTAGTGTTCAATTAGATCCAAAGACAGTTTAACAGAACTGGGTAGTTCAAAATTTACAGTATGACAAGAGAAGAAAAAGCAATCGTAATACAGGATTTGACTTCGCAGTTGGCCGAAAGCCCAAGTATTTACTTGGCCGATATTTCGGGATTGAACGCTACACAGACTTCTGATTTAAGAAGAGCTGCTTTTAAAGCGAACATTAAGCTTGCGGTAGTTAAGAATACTTTGCTTGCAAAAGCAATGGAAGCTTCCGATAAGGAGTTTGGAGAACTTCCTGAAGTGTTGAAAGGTAACACTTCGTTGATGTTTTCCGAAGTAGGGAACGCACCTGCAAAACTTATCAAAAACTTCAGAAAAAAGTCTGATAAGCCTTTGTTGAAGGGTGCTTTCGTTGAAGAAGCAATTTATATAGGTGATAATAACCTTGATGCTCTTGTTAGCATCAAGTCTAAGGAAGAAATGGTTGCAGAAGTTATCGCACTATTGCAATCGCCTGCTAAAAATGTTATTTCCGGTCTTAAGTCCGGTGGTGGCAAATTGGCCGGTATCCTTAAAACATTATCAGAAAAATAAGTACGCACTAAACTAAGTATATTTTAAAAATTTTTATTAAACGATAGAAAAATGGCAGATTTAAAAGATTTCGCAGAACAGTTGGTTAACTTGACCGTAAAAGAGGTAAACGAGTTGGCTGATATATTAAAAGAAGAGTATGGTATCGAGCCTGCTGCTGCTGCAGTAGCTGTGGCTGGTGCTGCTGCTGGTGGAGACGCTGGTGAGGCTGCTGAAGAAAAGTCTGAGTTTGATGTAATCCTTAAAGCTCCAGGTGGTTCTAAACTAGCTGTTGTTAAGTTGGTTAAAGAATTGACCGGTCTTGGATTGAAAGACGCAAAAGACATTGTTGATAGTGCACCTAAAGCTGTAAAAGAAGGTGTTGCTAAAGACGAGGCTGAAGGTATCAAAAAATCTTTGGAAGAAGCAGGAGCAGAAGTTGAGCTTAAATAATAGCGGCAACTATAGCACCTTGTTTAGGTCTTTTTTCGTCTCCGGACGGAACTGGACCTAAACTTGTTTTTATATTCAATACGTATGTGAAGCCACATACGACCCCATGTACAGCTTACGCATTTTAGAGTATTCACGTTCAAAACACTGTCCATAGATGTTTACACAACAGACTGAGAGAATTAACTTTGCATCCTCTAAGAATACACCGGATTATCCGGATTTCTTGGATATTCAGATTAAGTCTTTTCAAGATTTCTTTCAACTTGAGACCAAATCTGACGAAAGGGGTGATGAAGGTTTGTACAACACCTTCCAAGAAAATTTCCCAATTACGGACACCAGAAATCAGTTCGTACTAGAATTTTTAGATTATTTTATTGACCCGCCTAGATATTCCATTCAAGAATGTATAGAGCGTGGGTTAACTTACAGTGTACCATTAAAGGCCCGTCTTAAATTGTATTGTACCGATCCTGAGCATGAGGATTTTGAGACAATAGTACAAGATGTGTATTTAGGTACCATACCCTACATGACCCCCAGTGGAACTTTCGTAATCAATGGGGCGGAAAGAGTTGTTGTTTCGCAGTTACACCGTTCTCCAGGTGTTTTCTTTGGGCAATCTTTTCACGCAAACGGAACCAAGTTATATTCTGCCAGAGTCATTCCTTTTAAAGGTTCTTGGATAGAGTTTGCAACAGATATCAATAGCGTTATGTACGCTTATATTGATAGAAAGAAAAAATTACCGGTAACAACCTTGTTCAGGGCTATTGGTTTTGAGAGGGATAAGGATATTTTGGAGATTTTTGACCTTTCAGAAGAGGTTAAGGTGTCTAAAGCCGGACTTAAAAAAGTATTGGGTCGTAAATTGGCGGCTAGGGTTTTGAATACTTGGCATGAGGATTTCGTTGATGAGGATACCGGTGAGGTGGTTTCCATCGAACGAAATGAAATCATTTTGGATCGTGATACGGTACTTGAAAAAGACCATATTGATGAGATTATTGATGCCGATGTAAAAACTATTCTTTTACATAAAGAGAACAATAGCCAATCTGATTATGCCATTATTCACAACACCCTTCAGAAGGATCCAACCAATTCTGAAAAAGAAGCTGTTGAGCATATCTATCGTCAATTGAGAAATGCTGAACCGCCAGATGAGGAAACGGCTAGGGGTATTATTGATAAATTGTTCTTTTCCGATCAACGCTACAACTTAGGTGAGGTTGGTCGTTATAGAATGAACAAAAAATTAGGTCTTGATATAGGAATGGACAAGCAAGTCTTGACCAAAGAGGATATCATTACCATTATTAAATATTTGATCGAGCTTATTAACTCAAAAGCGGAGATTGATGATATCGATCACTTGTCTAACCGTCGTGTTAGAACGGTAGGTGAACAATTGTCATCTCAATTTGGTGTTGGTTTGGCTCGTATGGCACGTACCATTCGTGAGCGTATGAACGTTCGGGATAACGAGGTGTTTACTCCAATTGATTTGATCAACGCAAAGACCTTGTCTTCTGTTATCAACTCATTCTTTGGTACCAACCAGTTGTCTCAGTTCATGGACCAAACGAATCCCTTGGCGGAGATTACGCACAAGCGTAGATTATCTGCATTGGGTCCTGGTGGACTTTCAAGGGAAAGAGCTGGATTTGAGGTACGCGACGTTCACTATACACATTACGGTAGACTTTGTCCAATCGAAACTCCTGAAGGTCCAAACATTGGTTTGATATCTTCCCTTTCTGTATTCTCTAAAGTTAACCCTATGGGCTTTTTGGAGACTCCTTACCGCAAGGTGGAGAATGGAAAAGTTGATGTTGCGGAATATACCTATTTAAGTGCTGAAGAAGAGGAAGGAATGAAGATTGCCCAGGCAAACATTCCATTAAAAGAAGATGGCACTATTGATACGGAAAAAGTAATTGCAAGGGAAGAGGGAGATTTCCCGGTAGTGGATCCAATAGAAGTTAATTATACGGATGTTGCCCCTAACCAAATTGCATCTATATCTGCATCCTTAATTCCTTTCTTGGAACATGATGATGCAAACCGTGCATTGATGGGATCGAACATGATGCGCCAGGCTGTACCGTTGTTAAGACCAGATTCACCAATTGTGGGTACGGGTCTGGAACGTCAGGTGGCTTCAGATTCTAGAGTATTGGTAAATGCTGAGGGAGATGGTACTGTAGAGTACGTTGATGCAAAGAAGATTACCGTAAAATATGATAGAACGGATGATGAGCGTCTCATTAGTTTTGATGAAGACTCAAAGACCTACGAGTTGGTTAAATTTAGAAAGACCAACCAAGGTACGAGCATTAACCTAAAACCGATTGTAAGAAGAGGTGATAGGGTTAAAAAAGGTCAAGTTCTTTGTGAAGGTTATGCAACTGAAAAAGGAGAATTGGCCCTTGGTCGTAACCTTACCGTAGCGTTCATGCCATGGAAAGGATACAACTTTGAGGATGCCATCGTAATCTCTGAGAAAGTAGTAAGAGAGGATATCTTTACCTCTATTCACGTAGATGAGTATTCTTTAGAGGTAAGGGATACCAAACTGGGAGCAGAAGAGCTTACCCATGATATTCCTAACGTTTCAGAAGAGGCCACTAAGGACTTGGATGAAAACGGTATGATTAGAATTGGTGCCGAAGTTAAGCCTGGGGACATCTTAATTGGTAAGATTACACCGAAGGGTGAATCTGATCCAACCCCTGAAGAAAAATTACTTAGAGCCATTTTTGGTGATAAGGCAGGTGATGTTAAAGATGCTTCTTTAAAGGCTTCTCCTTCATTACGAGGTGTGGTTATCGATAAAAAACTGTTCTCTCGTTCCGTTAAGGACAAGCGTAAACGTTCTGAGGATAAAGAAGAGCTGAACAAGCTTGAGCTTGAATATGAAGTAAAATTCCAGGAGCTTAAGGATATTTTGATCGAGAAATTGTTCACTTTGGTGAATGGTAAAACTTCTCAAGGTGTATTGAACGATTTGGGAGAGGAAGTTCTGCCAAAAGGGAAGAAGTATACTTTGAAGATGTTGAATGCTGTTGATGATTTTGCCCACTTGGTAGGCGGAAGCTGGACAACGGATAAGGATACCAATACTTCTGTTGCAGATTTGCTACACAATTATAAGATCAAGTTGAACGACCTTCAAGGTAACCTAAGAAGGGACAAGTTTACTATCTCCGTTGGTGATGAGCTTCCTGCTGGAATTATGAAATTGGCTAAAGTCTATATCGCTAAAAAACGTAAGTTAAAAGTTGGTGATAAAATGGCCGGTCGTCATGGTAACAAGGGTATTGTTTCCCGTATTGTACGTCAAGAGGATATGCCTTTCCTAGAGGATGGTACTCCTGTAGACATCGTATTGAATCCATTGGGTGTACCTTCCCGTATGAACATTGGTCAGATTTACGAGACCGTTCTAGGTTGGGCAGGTTTAAAATTGGGCAAAAAGTTCGCTACTCCAATTTTTGACGGGGCTTCATTGGATGAAATCAATAAGTATACGGATGAGGCAGGTATTCCAAGATTTGGGCATACCTACTTATTTGATGGAGGTACTGGACAGCGTTTTGACCAAGCAGCAACGGTTGGTGTAATCTACATGTTGAAATTAGGTCACATGGTAGATGATAAAATGCACGCCCGTTCCATTGGACCATACTCACTTATTACGCAGCAACCTCTTGGTGGTAAAGCACAATTTGGTGGTCAAAGATTTGGTGAGATGGAAGTTTGGGCCTTGGAAGCGTATGGTGCTTCGGCCACGTTACGTGAAATTTTGACGGTTAAGTCAGATGACGTTATCGGTAGGGCCAAGACCTATGAATCCATTGTTAAGGGTGAAACCATGCCAGAACCCGGTTTACCGGAATCTTTCAATGTATTAATGCACGAACTTAAAGGTTTGGGCTTGGATATACGTTTGGAAGAATAGATTTAACATACATTATAATACAGTAGCATAGTACATTATGGCTAGAATTAAAGATAATAATCCAGTAAAAAGGTTTGATAAGATTTCCATTGGATTAGCTTCTCCAGAAGCTATCCTGGCCGAGTCTCGCGGGGAGGTCCTTAAACCTGAAACTATTAACTACCGTACCCATAAACCGGAACGTGACGGGCTTTTTTGTGAGCGTATCTTTGGACCTGTTAAGGATTATGAGTGTGCTTGTGGTAAATACAAGAGAATTCGCTACCGCGGTATCGTATGTGACCGTTGTGGTGTAGAGGTTACGGAAAAGAAAGTACGTAGAGATAGAGTAGGGCACATTAACTTGGTAGTTCCTGTAGCTCACATTTGGTACTTCCGTTCCTTGCCTAACAAAATTGGTTATTTGTTAGGTCTTCCATCCAAGAAATTGGATATGATCATCTACTATGAGCGTTATGTGGTTATTCAACCAGGTATTGCCAAAGGTCCCGAAGGTGAAGAAATCAAGAAAATGGATTTCTTGACCGAGGAAGAGTATTTGACCATTATGGAGTCTATTCCGGTAGAGAATCAATATTTGGAAGAGTCCGACCCAAATAAGTTTATCGCTAAAATGGGTGCGGAATGTCTTATCGACCTTTTGGCAAGAATTGACTTAAAAGAACTTTCTTATGAGTTGCGTCACAAGGCCAATACTGAAACTTCCAAGCAGAGAAAAACAGAAGCCTTAAAAAGACTTCAGGTTGTTGAGGCCTTGCGTGAATCTCAGGACAATCGTGAGAACAATCCGGAATGGATGATCATGAAGGTAATTCCGGTAATTCCACCAGAATTGCGTCCTTTGGTACCACTGGATGGCGGTCGTTTTGCAACATCGGATTTAAATGATCTTTATAGAAGGGTTATTATCCGTAACAACCGTTTAAAGAGATTGGTGGAAATAAAGGCTCCTGAGGTTATCTTGAGGAATGAGAAACGTATGCTTCAAGAAGCGGTAGATTCTCTTTTCGATAACACAAGAAAAGCTTCGGCCGTTAAAACCGAATCTAACAGACCTTTAAAATCACTTTCAGATTCATTAAAAGGTAAGCAAGGACGTTTCCGTCAAAACCTTCTAGGTAAACGTGTGGATTATTCGGCACGTTCGGTAATCGTCGTTGGTCCAGAAATGAACCTGTATGAATGTGGTCTTCCAAAAGACATGGCCGCAGAGCTGTACAAGCCTTTCGTTATTAGAAAATTGATTGAAAGGGGTATTGTTAAGACCGTTAAGTCTGCCAAGAAAATAATAGATAAAAAAGAGCCTGTAGTTTGGGATATTTTGGAAAACGTATTGAAAGGGCACCCTGTTCTTTTGAACCGTGCTCCTACATTGCACCGTTTGGGTATTCAAGCATTCCAACCTAAACTTATTGAAGGTAAGGCTATTCGTCTTCACCCGTTGGCTTGTACCGCATTTAACGCGGATTTTGATGGTGACCAGATGGCGGTTCACCTTCCATTAGGCCCAGAGGCTATTTTGGAGGCTCAATTGTTAATGTTGGCTTCACAAAATATATTGAACCCGGCAAATGGTTCACCAATTACAGTACCTTCTCAGGATATGGTGCTAGGTCTTTACTATATGACCAAAGAGCGCAAGTCCACTCCAGAGGTTCCGGTAAAAGGGGAAGGTTTAACTTTCTATTCTTCGGAAGAGGTAGAGATTGCCTTCAACGAGGGTAAAGTTGATTTGAATGCCGGTATCAAAGTTCGAGCAAAAGACTTCAATGAAGAGGGCGAGTTGGTATATCAAATTATCCCAACAACGGTAGGTCGTGTATTGTTCAACAAAAACGTACCGGAACAAGCAGGTTACATCAACCAAGTTTTGAACAAAAAGGCGCTAAGAAATATCATTGGAGATATCTTGGCGGTTACTAGCGTTCCAGCTACCGCGGAGTTCTTGGATAAAATCAAAACAATGGGGTATGAGTTCGCCTTTAAAGGTGGATTGTCCTTCAGTTTGGGTGATATTATTATTCCTGCTGAAAAATTGGATATGATTGCTGGTGCCAATGATCAAGTTGATGGTATTATGGCCAACTATAACATGGGTCTTATCACCAACAATGAGCGTTACAACCAGGTAATTGATGTTTGGACTTCTACCAATGCCATGTTAACGGAACTGGCAATGAAGCGAATTAGAGAGGATCAGCAAGGATTCAACTCTGTATACATGATGTTGGATTCCGGTGCAAGGGGTTCTAAAGAGCAGATTCGACAGTTGACCGGTATGCGTGGTTTGATGGCCAAGCCTAAGAAATCTACCGCAGGTGGAGGTGAAATTATTGAAAACCCGATTCTTTCTAACTTTAAGGAAGGTTTATCAATTCTTGAATACTTTATCTCTACCCACGGTGCACGTAAAGGTCTTGCGGATACCGCATTGAAAACGGCGGATGCTGGTTATCTAACCCGTCGTTTGGTGGACGTTTCCCAAGATGTTATCATCAATATTGAAGATTGTGGTACCCTTCGTGGAATTGAGGTAGAGGCCTTGAAGAAAAATGAAGAGGTAGTAGAATCCCTCGGGGAACGCATTCTTGGTAGGGTTTCGCTTCATGATGTTTTTGACCCACTTACGGAAGAACTTCTTTTAAGTGCTGGCCAGGAAATTATGGAGTCAGACATAAAGAAAATCAATAATTCGCCAATCGAGAAAGTTGAAGTGCGTTCTGCACTTACTTGTGAAGCGCCAAAAGGTATTTGTAGCAAATGTTATGGAAGAAACCTTTCTACCAACAAAATGGTACAGAGAGGTGAAGCTGTAGGAGTTGTTGCGGCCCAATCCATTGGTGAGCCTGGTACACAGCTTACGTTACGTACCTTCCACGTGGGTGGTATTGCCGGTAACATTTCTGAGGATAATAAGTTGGTTGCCAAATTTAACGGTAAGGCAGAAATTGAAGATTTGCGTACAGTAACCGGAACAGACGCAGAGGGTAACCCAAGTGAAATTGTTATTTCCCGTACTACAGAAATCAAAATAGTTGATGGTAAGACAGGAATTAACTTGAGTACCAACAATATTCCTTATGGTTCACAGCTGATGGTAAAGGATGGTGCTGAAGTCAAAAAAGGAGATGTAATCTGTACGTGGGATCCATACAACGGTGTAATTGTTTCTGAGTTTCCAGGTAAGATTGCTTATGAGAATATTGAGCAAGGGGTTACATACCAAGTTGAAATAGATGAGCAAACAGGTTTCCAGGAAAAAGTTATTTCTGAATCTAGGAACAAAAAGTTGATTCCAACTTTATTGATTCAGAATGACAAAGGAGAAACGCTACGTTCTTATAACCTTCCTGTTGGTTCCCACCTTATGGTAGACAACGGTGAGGATATCAAAGAGGGTAAAATCTTAGTGAAGATACCTCGTAAATCTGCCAAGGCGGGTGATATTACCGGTGGTCTTCCAAGGGTAACCGAGCTTTTTGAAGCACGTAACCCTTCTAACCCTGCTGTAGTTTCAGCCATTGATGGGGTAGTTTCTTTTGGAAAAATCAAAAGAGGTAACCGTGAAATTATCATTGAGTCCAAACTTGGGGAAATCAAGAAGTACTTGGTAAAGCTATCTAATCAGATTCTAGTTCAGGAAAATGATTACGTTCGTGCAGGTATGCCATTGTCCGATGGTTCCATTACGCCAGAGGATATCTTGGCAATTAAAGGCCCATCAGCAGTACAGCAATACTTGGTAAATGAAGTACAGGAAGTTTACCGTTTACAGGGAGTGAAAATTAACGATAAGCATTTTGAAGTTGTTGTAAGACAGATGATGCGTAAAGTTAGGATTCAAGACCCAGGAGATACTATCTTCCTTGAAAACCAGTTGGTTCATAAGGATGATTTCATCCGAGAGAACGATGAGATTTACGGCAAGAAAGTTGTTGTAGATAAAGGTGATTCCGATAATCTAAAAGAAGGTCAGATTATTACGGCGCGTGAGCTACGTGATGAGAATTCCGTCTTGAGAAGATCGGATAAAAACTTGGTTCAGGCAAATGATGCGGTTGCGGCTACGGCTACTCCAATACTTCAAGGTATTACAAGAGCTTCGCTTCAAACCAAATCGTTTATCTCTGCGGCATCCTTCCAAGAAACGACTAAAGTATTGAACGAGGCTGCGGTAAGCGGTAAGATTGATACCTTAGAAGGTCTTAAGGAGAATGTTATTGTAGGTCATAAGATTCCTGCCGGTACCGGTATGCGTGATTACGATAATATCATTGTAGGTTCCAAAGAGGAGTACGATGAAATCATGGCCCGTAAGGAAGCCCTGAAATTCTAATAATAAATAGATAAGCCCTCAATAATTTTATTGGGGGTTTCTTTTTTAGATATGAGCGATAAAGAGCAGAAACAAAAGCAACTCAATATTGAATTAGATGAAAAAATAGCGGAGGGAACCTATTCCAATTTGGCTATCATCAACCATTCAGTATCTGAATTTGTGGTAGATTTTATTAGCGTTATGCCAGGGGCTCCAAAGGCTAAAGTTAAAAGTAGAATCGTTTTAACGCCCCAACATGCAAAGAAATTTTTAAAGGCCTTAAATGATAATGTGGCTCGTTTTGAGAAGGCACACGGTACCATTAAGGATTATGAGCAACCTCCCATCCCAATCAATTTTGGGCCAACGGGAGAGGCATAAACCAAAAAGCCGCAATATCTGTATTGCGGCTTTTTTGTTTTGTATGTCCCGTCCTGAAATAAGTTGACACAAATTCGACTTATTTATGAAGGATTCAGAGAAATCAAGGAAGAAGCGCAGCCAACGCGATTACAATCTGGGCTTTAAACTCAGTGTTGTCCAGCAGGTCGA
>NZ_JACYFJ010000008.1 GCF_014855495.1 Euzebyella saccharophila
TCCGAACAGGGAAGTTAAGCCCGCCAGCGCCGATGGTACTGCTACACCAAGTGGGAGAGTAGGTCGCCGCCTTTCTTACAAAAGCCCCTTCACAAAATGTGAAGGGGCTTTTTTTATGGGGTGTACTTACTAAGAAATTGTTATAGATTAGTCTTAAGTGTCCAATCAGAACTAAACTTCTTTCTTCTTTATCTATTATTTGGTACCAAAAAGTGGTTTTTTCTTATTTTTAACTAAAGTGTATTGAATATAATTCAATTTATACTTAGTTTTAAAGAAGAACACACAACCAATGAATATCAATTTTGAATTAACCCCAAAGGACTTATTGGATAAGTGTAATAACCTTTGGTCACACTCTTCACAAAAGATCAAAAGCATGCATGCAGGGTTACAGGGAAAGAAAGGTTCCCCTGTAGTTACCGTAAATGGTATTTATGAGCCCAGAAGTTGGACAGATTGGACACAAGGCTTTCAGTATGGGTCTGAACTGTTTCAGTTTGATTCAACCGGAGATAGTTTCTTTCTCAATATTGCTATAGATAATATTAAAAACCAAATGACTTCACACGTTAGCCATTTTGGAGTTCATGACCATGGTTTTAACAATCTCAGTACTTATGGTAATTTATTGCGCCTAATCAATGAAGGGAAGGTAGATAAGAATGATTGGCTTAAGGATTATTGTCAATTGGCATTAAAACTATCTGCATCGGTACAGGCCCAAAGATGGACCCATCTTCCGGTTGGGGGATTTATTTATTCTTTTAATGGACCACATTCCTTGTTTGTTGATACGGTGAGGACCATTCGGATTTTAGTGGCGGGTAGAATGTTAGGACACGAATCTTCTTCAGAAAATGATATTCACATTAATTTGTTGGAGCGTGCTTGTATGCATGGTATGGTAACTGCCAAATATTCTATTTTTTATGGTGAAGGAAGAGATGGCTATGATGAGTGGGGTAGAACGGCGCATGAAGCTATATTCAATACCAATGATGGGAATTTTAGGTCCCCTTCTACACAGCAGGGATATAGTGGTTACTCTACTTGGACAAGGGGTCTGAGTTGGGCAATGCTCGGTTTTGCAGAGCAGTTGGAGTTTTTGCAGAGTGTAGGTCAATTGGCAGAGCTCGATGATATTGGCGGTAAGGACCTAATTATGAAAACGTACCTTAGGGCGGCCAAGGCTACTTGTGATTTTTATATTGAAAATACAGCAAAAGATGGAATCCCATATTGGGATACCGGTGCACCTGGTCTTTCTAATTTGAATGATTGGCGAAATGTGAATTCCCAACCTTTTAATGACTTTGAACCTGTAGATAGTTCTGCGGCAGCTATTGGTGCTCAGGGCCTCCTACGGTTGGGCAACTATCTAAAAGATATAGATAAAGAGAACTCGAAAAAGTATTTTTCCGCAGGATTAACAGTTGCTAATACGTTATTCGGTAATCCTTATTTGAGTTCAGATACCGACCATCAGGGTTTATTACTACATACCATTTATCATAGGCCTAATGGCTGGGACCACATTCCCGAAGGGAGTAAAATACCTAATGGAGAGGCATGTATGTGGGGAGATTATCATGCTAGAGAGTTGGCTTATTATATTCAAGGAATGGCCACTGAATCATATTACTACACTTTTTACAAGGATATAATTTAAATGGCACAAAAAATAACAAGAATAGCCCAGCTTAAGACTACCAATGACTTCCTTGGACATGCAAAAAAAATAAAGGCAGAACTTCCGTTTAAAGAGACATTAGCCTCAAGCGGAACGTCTTCCTTGGGAGAATCAATAAAGACAGCTACGGGATTCAATATAGGCAATAGATTCTGTATTCTTCCTATGGAAGGCTGGGACGGAACTAAAAATGGTCTGCCCACCGATCATACCAAAAGAAGATGGCACAACTTTGCCATCAGCGGGGCTAAATTATTATGGGGATGTGAAGCGGTCGCCGTTAGGCCAGACGGTAGGGCAAATCCTAATCAGTTAATAATTAACTCCCAAAATCTTCCCGCGTTCAAAGAACTTTGCAAAAATCTTCGCAATGACCATCGAGAGAAATTTGGTGATGATTCGGATTTGGTTATCGGATTGCAACTAACCCACTCGGGCAGATTTGCAGTTCCTAATGAAGATAGGGCTAGGAAGCCATGGATTTTGTATGATCACTCCATTTTGAATGACAAATTCAATTTGTCCAAAACCCATCTTCCAATGACGGATGATGAAATTGAAAAACTGATCCAAGATTTTATAAAAGCGGCACAACTGGCCAAGGAAGCCGGTTTCCAATTTGTAGATATTAAACATTGTCATGGATATTTGGGACACGAGTTTTTAAGTGCCAAAACAAGGAAGGGTAAATTCGGTGGCTCGTTGCACAATCGATTGCGATTTTTACGGAGCATTGTAGAAGGCATAAAAGAAACCTCTAATATTCCAGTGGGCGTGCGACTAAGTGCTTTTGATTTCATTCCCTTTGAGAAGGATAAAGGTAATATTGGAATCCCTAAAACAATTGAAAGTACGTATAAAGAAGGCTTTGGCGTTAATGGGGACGGTACGCATATTGACCTTACAGAAGTATTCGAGTTACTGGAGGAGTTTGAAAAAATGGGAATTGAAATGGTCTGTATAACCGCCGGTAGCCCTTATTATACGCCACATATCACTCGGCCGGCTATATTTCCTCCTTCTGATGGATATTTACCACCAGAAGATCCATTGGTTGGGGTGGCCAGACAAATTAAAGTAACTGCAGAACTAAAAAAGAAATTCCCCAATATGGTTATCATCGGCTCTGCCTATTCCTATTTACAGGAATGGTTGCCTAACGTAGCCGAGTCTGTTATTGATAATGGCATGGCAGATTTTATAGGCCTGGGGAGAATGGTTCTTAGCTATCCTAATATGCCCGAGGATATTCTACAGGGAAAACCTTTGGTTAAAGGAAAAATATGTAGAACTTTTTCTGATTGTACAACCGCACCAAGAAGTGGAATGATTTCCGGATGTTTTCCGTTGGATGCCTATTATAAGAAAATGCCCGAAGCCAAAACTTTAAAGGAAATTAAAAAAGAAGTAAGGTTATGAGCAGAAATGTCCTTATTACAGGAGGTTCCCGTGGTATTGGGCTTGCCATCGCCAAAGAACTTGCCAAAAATGGGTATCACTTGGCAATCAATGGGGTTAGGGATGAACATTCAGTAATTGAAGTGTTAGAAGATTTAAAGCAATATGGAAGCAAAATAATTTACTGCCAGGGCGATATTTCATCAAATGAAGATCGAATAAAAATTCTGCAACAAATTAAAAAAGGTTTAGGTGTATTGCACGTGCTAATTAATAATGCAGGTGTTGCCCCAAGGGAACGAAAAGATATTTTAGATATGTCTGCCGATAGTTATGATCGGGTAATGGACATTAATCTTAAAGGCCCTTTTTTTCTTACGCAAGAAGTAGCCAAGCAAATGCTGCAGAGGAAAAACGAGAGGTCAGATTTTAAGGGCTGTATTGTTAATGTGTCTTCTGTCAGTGCCCACACAGCTTCCGTGTTTCGTGGGGAATACTGCATATCCAAGGCGGGTATGAGTATGATGACCAAATTGTTTGCAGTACGATTGGGAAAGGAAGGTATTCCAGTTTATGAAGTGCAGCCGGGAGTAATTGAAACGGATATGACGGCTGCTGTTTTGGAGAAATACCAGAAAATGGTACATGAGGGTTTTACTTTGGTCCCTAGGTTGGGCCAACCCGGCGATGTGGCCATAGCCGTAAAAGCATTGGTGGAAGGTAATATACCTTACGCTACCGGGGAAACGATAAAAATTGATGGAGGAATGTCTATACCTACGTTATAACTATGGCTACTAACCGCAAACGATCACTTTTGATTTTAGATATTTTGGCGGGCTTACTTTTTGTAGGCTCTTTTACGCCGATGGTCATTCCCATGGGTAAAAATGAGCCAAACTTTATGGGCATACCCTACACGATGTGGATGGGTTTTGTGGTGAGTGTTCTTTTCGTGCTATTGGCCTATGGGGTTTCCAGAATACAAAAAAGAAATGACCATGCTGACTAATTTTTTAATTGCCAGTGCCATCTATTTGGTGGTCTTGATTTTCTTGGTAAGAAGAACCCGGATCAAGGATAAAACTACTTCAAACTATTTACTGGGAGGCGGGAATATTGGTTTTGTCATGGGACTTTTTACTACCGCCGCAACCTTGTTCAGTGCTTTTACGGTAGTAGGTATGCCCGATTTTTTCAGAACACATGGTGTGGGAGCATGGATATTTTTAGCAGTTTCCGATACCATGATGGTCTATGGATTGATTAGGGTAGGGGAAATTCTTAGAAAAAAAGCAAGACATCTTGATTTTAAAGGAATGTCTGGGTTAATGGTCTCTACATACGATTCTAAGCTTGCCGGTTATGTAGCTTTTGGTGGGGCAGTCGTCTTCTTGATTCCTTATATAGCGGTTCAAATAAGTGGCATATCCATTTTCTTGAATGCGGCATTTCCTGATGTGGTGCCTGTTTGGGTATGGAGTCTTTCCATTGTAGCTGTGATGATTATTTATAGTGAAACCGGTGGTTTGAGGGCTATTATGTATAACGATACGCTACAGGGAATCATGCTTTTTTTTACTATCTGGATTGTAGGTTATAACTGTATTGAACATTTTGGAAGTATTGAATCGATGTTTGCAAAGGTGGAAAGTGTCAATAAAGAACTTTTATCCGTTCCCGGACCTAAAGGGTTGTTCTCAGCCCAGTTTTTTATTATTTCGGCATTGGCGATTATCTGTCTTCCCTTTACACAACCCCAGATTTCAACCCGGGTAGTTATAATGAAAAGCAGCTCTTCCTTACGAAAAATGGCCATTGGTCTGGGTGTAGTGGCCATATTGGTAATATTGCCGACCTTATTTATGGGCATGTACGGGGCAGTGCTTTACCCTGAAACTTCAACACAAGATTTTATTGGTCATGTACTGCTTCATGATCAAGCGGCAGGAATCGCCGCTTTAGGACTCATTGGATTAGTGGCAGCTGCGATATCTACGTCTGATTCCCAAATTTTTGCCTTGGGTAGTGAATTAAGGTCGCTTATACACATAGAAGACAAAAAGGCAATTTCCATTACAAGGGTTTTTATTGTGGTATTTGGCGTCTTGGCACTGATTTTTAGTATTGTAAGCACAGAACATCTAGTTTTGTTGGCGCGTACTAGCTTTACAGGAACCGCAATGATGGCGCCTATGATTCTAACGGGTATCCTAAGTTCTAAAAAGCTGTCTCTTCTGATGCCAATATCCACCTTTGCGGCATTATTATTCTTTGTTTTTTCCAAGTTGGGATGGCTGCCTAGTTCAGTTTTAGGTCTTCAAATGGAACTTGTCCTATTTGGTATTTTAGTTTTGGCGGTAGTTCTTGAAAATTTGGTGTTTGGTAAAAAAGTTCGCTCCTGATTATTAAAAAACAACCCTCGGTCGTAACCGAAGGTTGTCTTCACTATTAACTAACTACTCATGTGTAGATGAGTGTTTTTCTAAATTCCATTGGAACTTAGTATCCAGAATTCTGCTCTAGATTAGGATTGTTCTGCATCTCTGAGGTTGGTATCGGGAATAACAGTTCGCGTTCAGATAATGCTTTGTTGGGTAGGTAGGTATAGGTGTGACCTACAAAATCTTCCAGCATATTGGTAACAGGGTTGTATGCTTTTCTCCATCGGGCCATGTCAAACCAAGTCTTGTTTTCAAAGCTGAGTTCATGAATTCTCTCAATACGAACAGCTTCCCTGAAGGTTTCTTGAGTTAAACCGGCCAAGTCCGGAACTTCCGCACGTTGCCTGATTAAATTAACAGCCTCATAGGCATCGGCACTTGGGCCGGAACCGGCTTCATTGGAAGCTTCGGCATACATCAAAAGCACATCGGCATAACGATAAATACACCAATTTAAATCAGATTGAGCCGATTCTTCATTGGCTGCAATATCAAAATGTTTGAATAAATAGGGAGCTCCCAAATTGATGCTGTCGTTTCTATCGGCCTCTAAAGAATAGCTCCTAAAATAGAATTCCTTTTCGTTCGCTCTTTTGTCACCGTCTTCATAGGAATCCGCAAATTCGTTGGTGGAAAATATTCCTCCGGTTTGTGCGGAATAGGCAGAAATGCCCAGGTTATAGGGTAAAATACCCGGTTGCCAGTTACCGGACTGGATGTTGGCAGCGAATTGAGTCATAAATATGTATTCTCCAGTATTCTTTGTTGCCGGATTATGAAGGTCATCGTAAGAATCGAAAAGAGAAAATACTCCAGAATCGATTACTTCTTTCGCTTTATTTGCAGCAAGCTGATAATTTTCAGTCTGTTGCAATGGATAGCCTGCCATAGTAAGGTACACATCGGCTAAAAGTGTTTTGACCGCTCCCATGGAAACCCTGCCAGATTCATCCCTCCAAGGTAAAGTAGAGTTTTCTGCCTCGGTAAGGTCTGCCACGATTAAATCGTAAACAGCTTCAGCCGTTGCTTGTTCTGGATATAGGTCTTCTGAAGTTAAATCTACTGAGCTTGTTATAATAGGAATATTGCCAAACATTCTAACCAAACCAAAGTAATAGTAAGCCCTAAAGAATTTAGCTTCTGCTAGATAGTTCTGTTTTTGCGCCTCATCCATATTAATTTCCGGAATTTTCTCAATGGCCAAATTGGCCCTGGAGATACCGGTGTAATATTCGTTCCAAAAGCTATTCCCGTAGCCATTATCAGAAGTGTTGATCAAATCTTTCACCAAATAAATATTGGTGGCTTGCCCTAACGCCGTATTGGCCAAACCAGTGGCAAACTCTAACATCATCCATGTGCCTCCTCCAAAGCCACTACTGGTAATGGGAACCAATGGTTCATAAATACCGTTTACGGCACTTTCGGCATGCTCTGCCTTTGTAAAATAAGTATCACTGGTGAAGTTAGATTCGTCTTCTTCATCTAAAAAGTCACTACAGGCCACAAAGCTGGAAACAGCGGTAAGTACGGCCATAGTTTTTATGAGATTTCTATAGATTTTCATTGTTTTTTCTTTTAATAAATTATAGTCCAACATTTAGTCCTACCATAAATGTTCTTGGTCTTGGATAATCATATAGAGAGAATCCTTGGTCAAAGGCACCACCTCCATTGGAACTTTCTGGGTCATAACCAGGAAATTTGGTGGATACAAAAAAGTTCTGAACAGATGTGTAAAGTCTTAGACGGTTTAGGTGTAGGCGTTTTACCAGTTCTGGTTGAAATACGTACGACAACATTAGGTTTCTACCTCTTAAGAAAGAAGCATCCTTTAATTTGCCAGAGTCATTGTTGGTGTCGTATCCAGCGGCAATAGGCCTTATTTGTGCAATGTCCGTATCTTGATTGTCCGGCGTCCAGGCGTTCAGAACGGTAGCAAAACTATTGGCTATGGTCTGGCGATCTTCTGCAGAGTGCTCGTCCCTATACATAATACTGTTGCCATATTGGAACTGAAGGTCTACCAATAATTCCAAATTACCATATCTAAAAGTATTGGAGAACGTACCAAAGCCATCCGGAATACCTTTGCCGATAATGGCCCGATCTTCACTATTGATTGCACCGTCGTTGTTCAGGTCACGATATTTGATATCACCAGGTAAACGGTCATAAATAGCCGCTTGGTCTGCTTCATCGGTATTCCAGGTTCCCTCATCAATATACCCAAAGAAGGTACTTAACGATTCACCCTCACGTATTAAAGTAGATCCTAAGAAAATATCGGATCCACCGGAAAGGGCAATCACTTCATTTTTGTTGATTGAAATATTAAAATTAGTATTCCATCCAAAAAGTTCGTTGTCTACATTAATGGTATTTAAGTTGATTTCAATACCCTTGTTCTCCATACTTCCAACGTTTCTAAAAACATTGCTAAACCCACTAGTTGAAGGTACCGGAGCATTTAAAAGCATGTCCGTTGTCAGTTTTCTGTACAAATCGATTTCAAGGGCTATCCTATTTTGAAAAAGTCCCAATTCCAGTCCGGCATCTACTTGTTCCGTACGTTCCCATTTAAGGTCTGGATTGGCCATACGTTGTGGAATGGTATAGGAGGCTCGGTCTCCGCTAAAAATTACGGTTCCATTGGTTAAACCTGCCAACGCTCGGTAGGCGGGAATCTCCGAGTTTCCGGTCGCCCCATAACTTGCCCTTACCTTAAGATTGGAAATGGTTTCGTTTTGAGAAAGAAAATCTTCCCCGGAAACCCTCCATGCCAATGCTGCCGATGGGAAAAAGGCAAATTGATTTTCGGGACCAAACTTTGAGGAACCGTCGGCCCTACCAGTCAATGTAAGCAGGTATTTATTCTTGTAATTATAATTAACACGACCAAAATAAGAATTAAGTCCGTAAGCAATTTTACTTGAGGTTGGTGTTTGAGGGTTGGACCCTGCTCCCAAGTTATTAAAGCCGTAAAAATCATCTGCGAATCCACGGGTCGTTGCACGCGCTGTGAATTCATCAATATGCTGCCAAGAAAGACCGAGCATGGCCGTTAAGGAATTATCGGCATTAAAGTCCTTATTATAGGTTAGGTAATTTTCAAACTGCCAAGAGTTATATCTGCTGTTTTCAACATGAGCGGCACCATCAGGTCTTGCAATGTAACGCAGCTCCCTTCCCCCATAGTAATCATTTCTTTGATTAATAATATTGGTACCTATGGTGGTTCTTAACTGTAAGTTTTTGTGAAGGGAGATATTGCTATAGAAATTTCCCAATACTGTTTGGGTTTTCAAAAAATACCTACGGTCGTTGGCAACGGCAACGGGGCTACCGCCGCCTTCCATACCTGGGTAGTCTATGTTAGAGCCCCAAGAACCATCTTCGTATCGAACTGGTATAATAGGTAAAGCTTCAAAAACTTGACGCATGGTAGTAATACCGCCACCACCTAATTGGTCAATTTGTTTTTCGTTTTGGTCGTTGTAACTTAAGCTACCGCCTACTTTTAGCCAATCGGTAACTTCGGTGTCCAAGGTGAATCTACCAGAATATCTTTTCAACCAAGATTCTACAATAAGGCCTTCTTCATCCCTGAAACCCATGAACAATCCGTAATTGCCTTTTTGGGTTCCGCCGGTAAAGGATAGTTGGTGGTTTTGGGTAAAAGAAGTTCTAATGGCTTCGTCTTGCCAATCAGTATCGTAAAGGGGATTTCCTTCCGAATCGAACAACCTTGGGTCTGTTCTTTTGGTGGTTGGATCGGTATAAGCACCGCCAGCCCAACCTGCGGGATCGTATTTTTCGGCATTGGCGTAAGCAATCTCCTCCACTCTTAAGAATTCTTCAGAATTCAATAGGTCTAACTTTTTAGGAAGTGTACCTATGCTAAAATCTACATCATAATTTAAACGGGTAGACCCAGTTGAAGTACCGCGTTTAGTGGTGACCAAGATAACACCGTTAGCCCCTCTAGCTCCGTAAATTGCTGTAGCCGAAGCATCTTTTAGTACTTCGATGCTTTCAATGTCATTAGGGTTCATATAGTCTATGGGGGTACTGCCATTAGGGAGATCCACGGCATTTAAGATAACCCCATCGATTACATATAGGGGCGTGTTGGCGATACTTACAGAAGTATTACCACGAATACGAACCACCGTTCTACCACCTGGTCTACCAGATCCCGAGGTAATGTTGACACCGGCTACTTTACCGGCCATTGCTTGGTTTAGGGAAGCCGCAGGTCTTTCTGCCAGTTCTTCTGACTTGACAGAACCAACAGCTCCTGTTAAATCACTTTTCTTTTGGGTTCCATAACCAATGACCACTACTTCATCTAAGTGTGCGGCATCTTCTTGTAATGATACATTTATGGATGTTTGTCCGTCCAAGGCTATTTCTTGACTGGCAAAGCCAATATAGGATATCACTAAGGTGGCGTTGGCAGTGCTGATTTCCAGCTCAAAATTTCCGTCAAAATCTGTTTGGGTTCCGTTGGAGGTTCCCTTTTCGATAACGCTTGCGCCGGGGAGTGGCTGCCCGTTATTGTCAAGAATGGTACCCGTAATCGTGCTTTCTTGATAAAGAACGGAGGTCTCCGAATTCTTTTTCTCGCTTATGGAGGCCTCGTTCAAAGACGGGGAGTTTCCATAAGAGGCAGTACACAGGGCCAACGTATATAGGCTCAGGTAATGCTTTTTTAATAGTAGTCTCTTCATAATGTTTAGGATTGAGTTAAATGACTTTGTCAAATAATAATGACAATCCCAAAGTTATATTCATACACTACCTGAGTCTACCTCTTACATTGCAAATAGTTCTATTTTTTTGTCATTGAATTGCAGGAATGTTAAAATTTGAATGACAAAAAAGTGTTGTTTGTAAAAATAGGAGCAAAAAATTATGGTATTATTTAAAAGGATGTTCTTTTAACAATTCATCAGAGGTATAGAATCCTTGTTTATCCTTTATCTTTTCCCGTACTTTTTTCACCATATCGGGAGTGATTACCGATGCTTCGTTACCAAATGAGTTTCTAACAAACGTAAGTACCGATGCCATTTCTTCATCATTGAGCATTCCACCAAATGGGGTCATAGGAACCTGTCCCGGAAATTTTTTTCCGTTTACCTCAATAGGTCCTATCATTCCTTTAAGTGTCAGTTTTATCAACCTGTCTTGGTTGCCGGTTACCCATTCTGATGAGGCTAATGGAGGGAAACCTGAACTTTCCAAGCCTTTACCATCTGGTTGATGGCAAGTGGCACAAAATCCTTCCCGCTCATAAATCTCTTGACCTGCGAGCAACAGTTCCAACTCTTTACCTTTTAAACTGGTTTCAATGGTTTCCTTAGGTTCTTCACCTAAGTTATGGTCGTTTAAGTGGGCTAATGCTGCTTCATAGGGTCTTTTCATCCATTGGTCCAAGCCTTTCTTACCGGCTTCGGTCACAATAGGAATTCCATCTTCCTTATCCATCCATGAGGCGGCAACAAGAGTAGCCAACCGTACCCTAGGATGATTATCCTTTGCAGATTCCATTAATAATTTGGCTTTGTTGGGTA
This sequence comes from Euzebyella saccharophila, assembly GCF_014855495.1. Taxonomy (GTDB): domain Bacteria; phylum Bacteroidota; class Bacteroidia; order Flavobacteriales; family Flavobacteriaceae; genus Euzebyella; species Euzebyella saccharophila. Next base: position 11,115 of record NZ_JACYFJ010000008.1, read on the forward strand.
CTTGGTTTCCACTAAATCTTAAAACGCCCACAGCTGCTGCCCTTGCTTTAAAATCGTCGGCCTCTAAAAGAGTCTCCAACAGGTTTTGGTCAATATCGTTCAAGCCCCAAGTAACCCAAAGGGCCTCTAAAAGATGATGCTCATATTTTTCATCCTCTTTATCAAGCTTGCTCACCCATTCTCCTAATTTCGTAAGCACTTCGTTTTTATCCCTAGCCCTCAATTCCCTTCGGGTTCTATACCTTGTCCTATATTCCGGAAGTTTAAGATTTTCCAAAAGTTCGTCTATGGTGGCCCCGTCAACCTTTGCAGGAGTAACTAAAGGCTTGGAAGGATAGGTCACTCGGTATACCCTACCGTGAGCATGATCTCTAAGTGGATCCCGGGCATTGTGTTGCATGTGCCCGATAAGTACATTGCTCCAGTCAATAAAGTAAAGTGAGCCATCTGGGGCAAACTCCATATCCACCGGTCTAAAATTCTTATCGTCAGAGAAAATCAAGTCTTGTCTGTGCTTGCTTAAATAACCTGCGGAATTGGGGTCATCAACCATGGTATGTTGCTTTGTTCCCAAGAAACCTATGGTATTGTTGATTAAAAGGTCTCCTTGAATATTCTCTGGAAAATGACTGCTGGAAACAAACTCTAAACCCGAAGTTGGTCTTACCCTATGCTTATCCTCAATAAGGTTTTGAGGGTTAGGTGAGGCTTGGCCATATCTAGGTAAGATAGACCCGGGCATCATCCATGTCATATCGGGACCACTGGTGTGTGCAAAAAAGTATTGCCCCCAGTCATCAAAGGCTATACCCCATGGGTTGGGAATAGACAATTGTGCCGTTCTTTCCAAACGATGTTGTTGGGGGCTATAGCGGTAAAAACCACCGTTGGTGGCCCTTACCGGACCGTATGCGGTTTCTACATTGGTATGTAGAAAAACCCCTTCTCCCATGTAGATGGCGCCGGACGGGTCCGTCGTAAACGCGCTGATTGCGTGATGGGTGTCATGATCATCGAACCCGCTAAGGATAACTTCGGTTTCATCTGCTTTGTCATCCCCGTCCGTGTCTTTTAGAAGTACCAAATTGGTGCCTTGGGAGACATAAACCCCCTCCGGAGCAAATTCAAAACCGATGGTCAAGTGTAGTCCATCTGCAAAAACCGTTTGTTTGTCCGCTTTATTGTCACCATCCGTATCCTCAAGGATCAAAAGCTTATCATCCGGTTTGGAATCTCCTGGTTTATAATGGGGGTAGCTGGGCATGACCCCCACCCAAAGTCTTCCTTTGTTGTCAAAAGAAATTTGAACTGGATTGGCCAAATCGGGAAAATCTTGCTCAGAGGCAAACATTTCTACCTTATAGCCGGGAGCTACATTAATTTTGGCGAGGGCATCATCCCCATATAGATATTCAGGGGTGCCATTTTTATCGCTTACTTTATAGTTGGTTTTTACTGGCGGAAGTTCCCTTGTTTTGGAATCTGCTGCTGCCAAATCCATTTTTTTGCCATTAAGTGCTTGCCAAATAGCAGTATCCCTAATAGCGGTCATTTGCTTTATCTTCTCAATTTCATAAGGGTAATTGTCGGGGCCAAAGGGGTCATAACGTCTTCCATAGGCGTGAACCCCATTTGGAATCTTAAAATCATTATGCCAGAACCAGTTTTTTTCGTTGACAGCTTCTTGAACTAATTCTTCATTGACATTGGAAGTTTTATCCGCTCCAAAAATTTCATCGGCCAATAAATCAGCCAATTTTTTATAACCATAATCATTTAGCTGAAATCCGTCATTTGTAATATGCTGTTCTCCGGTAGCCATCCAATTTTTACTTGGCTCAAAAGCGTCTACAAACAATACACTATCTTGTGCGGCTACCTCTCTCATGGCATCTGTGTAAAGCTTTAGGTTTTTATTCTCCTCTATGCCATTAGGGAGGTCCATTTCATTTGATAAATCTTCAAAAGCAATAGGGGATACTAGGGCTAGTTGGGGTGCGCTTTTACCATTGTATTTCTGGTTTTTGGTATGCTCAATAAAAGCCCTTAATTCATTTTTGTAATTTTCCAACCCATCTGGACCGTTAAAAGACTCACTGTATCCAAAAAAAGCAATGATAATATCGGCTTCCAGCTCCGTAAGCCATTCATCTTCGGTTGGAAAATGCCCCACACTATTCGAGTTATTAGCAAGTTCATTTTGATGGAATTTTTCCGCTCCTGGGAATGCCCAAGGTGATTTTCTGGAAGAGTGTGGTCTAAAACCAGGGGTATTACCGCCATCTCCCATATTTCTAATGAACAAGGAGTCATTTGGGTATCGCAATTGCATTTCCGTTTCAAAATGACCAAAATGAATCATTCTGGATGCAAGGTTGTTTCCTATTAAAACAATGTGAGAGTTGGGTTCAACATGAAGCCTAGGGCCTTTGTCAGTCTCGCAACTTTGTAAAAAAACAAGGGACAACACTAAAATTGGGAGTAATCTCGCGGTAAGGAATCTACTTAAAATTTTCATTATTGTACGGTAACGGTAAAGAGGTTAGAATTAGGTTTTTGGTTAGTTTGGTTTCGTTCGGTAATGCGGTTTTCGATTAAATCAGGTGCTGTCCTGAACTTGAATTGGAATATTCTTAAAAACGATAAATTTTCAAACGTTGTAGTTGTCAAATTCGCAATCAAAAGCTTTAAAAATCACCATATTATTGATTCAAGTTGTAAATTTAAAACACTTTTTCAAAAAAGATTTGCCTTTTTTTGCTAAAAGGTGGTATTTTTTTGTCATATATTTATCCAAATTTCAATTTTAAGAGAAATTTATGAGTACTCCAAGTATTGAAAAAACACTTACGGCAAAAGAGACTTTTATATTTAAAGATTTGGTAGGGCCTCATTTTAACCCTATTTGGCATTTTCATCCTGAGTTTCAAATTTCTTATATCGCCAAAGGTCAAGGAACTCGGTTTGTTGGTGATCATGTGCACAATTTTGTGGAAGGAGATTTGGTAATGACAGGTCCAAACCTTCCTCATTTATGGAGGAGTTATGACCCTTATTTTGAGCCGGATAGCAACCTAACAACAAGGGGTCTAGTAATTTATTTTGATCATGATTTATTTAGCAAATCGCTATTGGGGAGGGAAGAATTTTATACCATTAACAAACTTGTTGAAAACTCTTTTAGGGGTATAGAGTTTTATGGAGCTACTCCTGGTAAAATTTATAAACTCTTGATGGAAATCTCCCAAGAGAAGGGGTTTAAGAGAATTTTGAAACTACTTGAAATATTGGATATTTTGGCCCACTGTCCCGATTTCTCATTATTGTCCAGTCCTAGTTACGTAAACTCATTTAAAGGAGGCGATTCCGAAAAAATGAGTATGGTGTACGATTATGTAATGAGCAATTTTAGGGAAAAGATTGCTTTGGACGAAGTAGCGGAAATGTTGAACATGACCACCTCTTCCTTTTGTAGGTATTTTAAGCCAAGAGCCAACAAAACCTTTACAAGATTTGTGAACGAAATACGAATCGGACATGCCCGAAAATTACTCTTGGAAGACAATTTTAATATTTCTCAGATAAGCTATGAATGTGGTTTTAATGCCCTGTCTAATTTTAACAGGCAATTTAAGGCAATTACGGGCTTGAGCCCCCATGAATACAGACAAATGTTCCTAAATATGCAAAATAACGAAAACGATTGAGATGAAAAATAGGGGTGGTCTTTGATAAAATATAGGAACTCTGTAAAATAGTTAAACTTTAGATTTGTAAAATTCCCTTTATATAAAATAACCATTAATTCTTGTATAGTCAAGGTTCGTGATTTCAGTCAAAGGGAGATTGAAGAAACTGAGACCTAACAAATGTAATTTTTTATGAAAATAGGAATGAACATGCTTCTTTGGACCAACCACGTAACCGAAGAGCATTTTGGAATAATAGATACTTTAAAAGAAACAGGTTTTAATGGCATAGAGCTATTTTTAGGGGAGGGTGACGAGTCGCACTATACCAAGCTGGGCAATCATTTTACGGATATTGGCATGGGAGTGACCGCTGTAGGGTCCTTATCCCCTGAGCAGAATATTGCAAGTGAAAACAAAGACTACCGTGAAGCCGGCCTGGAAAGGCTAAAATGGACCATAGATGTTGCGGCGGCCGCGAATGTGGAGGTCATATGCGGTCCTTTTCATTCTACTTTTGCATTCTTTACAAGAAAGCCGCCTACCATGGATGAAAAGAAGTGGAGTGCAGAGATGCTTCGTAAAGCAGCCGAATATGCATCTGGGTCAAACATAATTTTGGCGCCGGAGGCCGTCAATAGATTTGAGTGTTACCTGTATAATACCATGCAAGATTTAAAGACCATGGTAGAATTGGTGGATCATCCCAATTTGGGAGCTATGTATGATACACATCACTCCAATATTGAAGAAAAAAATCAAGAACAGGCTATAAAGACCATTGCACCCTACCTCAAACATGTTCACATAAGTGAAAATGATAGAGGTACTCCTGGCAGTGGTCAAGTTGATTTTAATTCGGCATTCAAAGGATTACGAGATATTGATTATGACGGTTGGCTTACCATAGAAGCGTTTAGTACCGTTATTCCAGAATTTGCCAATGCTATCAATGTTTGGAGGGATTATTCCCCTTCAGAGGAAATTTACACCAAGGGCTTCCAACTGATTAAGGAAGGAATGAAAAAATAATACAAACCAAAACCAAAAACATACCATGAAAAAGATATTGCCCCTTTTTATATGCATTCTTATGTTCGCCTGTAAGGAGGAAAAAAAAGAACAGGCCCAAGTAGATGAACAGGAAGAGGTAAATGATGGTCCTATTCAATGGCTCACATTTAATGGGGAAACTAATGGAAAAAATGTAGTTCTCATTTCAGGGGATGAAGAATATAGGTCAGAGGAGTCTATGCCACAATTGGCAAAAATTTTGGCTGAACATCATGGTTTTAATTGTACGGTCCTTTTTGCTCAAGACCCTGAACAGCCAGGGTTGGTCAATGCCAATTATGTGAATCATATTCCGGGGCTGGAAGCTCTTGATAAAGCCGATTTAATGATAATTTCGACCCGTTTTAGAGCTCTTCCAGATGAGCAAATGAAACATATTGATAATTACTTAATGGCTGGTAAGCCGGTTATAGGTCTAAGAACGGCCACCCACGCCTTTAATTTTAAGGAGGAGGACGTGTCTTCCTATAAGCACTATGGCAACTATTATGAGGGAGAGAAAACAGAATGGGAAGGCGGTTTTGGAAGGTTGGTGTTAGGTGAAAACTGGAGGTTTCACCATGGTCATCATAAACATCAAAGTACATTGGGTGTTGTTGTGGAGGAGGCTAAATCCACAGGTCTTCTCAACGGAATTTCTGACGGGGACGTTTGGGCCTCCGCAGATGTATATGGTGTTCGATTGCCCTTGCCGGGAGATTCCCAACCTGTGGTCTTGGGAAAGGTAATGAACCGCAAGGGAGAATTTGATGAAAATGATATGTTTTTTGGGATGAAACCTTCGGATGATGAGGTAGCCAAAACCAATAATAACGGAGACGATGTAAGTGCCCCGCTCATGCCCGTTGCGTGGACTAAAAGTTATCAACTTCCGGGAGGCAAGAAAGGTAAATCCTTTACTTCAACAGCTTTTTCTGCAGTTGATTTAACCATTGAGGGCACACGAAGACTGGTAGTAAACGCCGCCTATTGGACCCTTGACCTTCTGGTTCCAAGTAATGCTAAAGTGGATATAGTGGGCAGTTATAAGCCAACACAGTTTGAGTTTAGAAAGGATGAATATTGGCCACAAACCAACTTAAGGGTAGAAGATCTAAAATAAGAAGCACGTATGGGTGTCAAGCTCAATTTTGCAAATCGTTTTCTGATACTTAATTGCCTAATTTTCACTTTCTCCTGTAGTGAAAAAAAGGAGAAGGAGGTAGAAGCGGTGAAACCTAATGTACTTTTCATTTTGGTTGACGATTTGGGTTTCAAAGACCTTAGTGCTACAGGCAGTTCTTTTTACGAAACCCCAAATGTTGATTCTATAGCAAAGGAGGGAATGCAGTTCACACAGGGGTATGCTGCAAGTAGGGTTTGTAGCCCGTCACGGGCAAGTATCATGACAGGTAAATTTACGGCAAGGCATGGCATTACAGATTGGATCGGTGCCAAAACCGGTACCGACTGGAGGGAGCACGGGCACCATGATCAATTATTGCCTGCCGAATATGTTCATGCGCTGCCAAAAGAAGATATTTCCATCGCAGAAGCTTTTAAGGTCAATGGCTACAAAACTTTTTTTTCAGGCAAATGGCATTTGGGCGATGAAGGAAACTATCCTGAAGACCACGGTTTTGATATCAATATTGCAGGTTGGGACAAAGGAAGCCCAATGGGAGGCTACTTTTCTCCTTGGAACAACCCTAAGCTCCCCATTAAAAAGGATGGCGAAAATCTTTCGATGAGACTGGCACAGGAGACAGCGGATTTCATAGAGCAAAATAAAGACGTCCCATTTTTTGCATTTCTATCCTTCTATGCGGTCCACGGGCCAATTCAAACTACGCAACCAAAATGGAAAAAATATAGGGATAAGGCCCATAAGCAGGGGATAGCTAAGGAGGGGTACGAAATGGAAAGGGTTTTGCCCATTAGAACAGTTCAAGATAACCCCATTTATGCAGGCTTGGTTGAAAGTATGGATGATGCCGTGGGAGTGGTTTTGGAATCACTCAAAACTAGCGGTGTAGCTGATAATACTATTGTGGTTTTCACTTCAGACAATGGAGGGGTGGCTTCAGGAGATGCCTTCTCCACTTCAAATTTACCGCTAAGAGGGGGTAAGGGGTACCAGTGGGAAGGAGGGATTAGAGAGCCTTTTTTCATAAGGGTACCGTGGTTGGCAATCAAAAGCAAGAAAAGTGATTTCCCTGTTACCGGAGCCGATTTTTTCCCAACCCTATTGGATTTAGCTCAATTGGAACAGTTGCCTGATCAGCACAAAGACGGGGTGAGCCTTAAACCTATTTTAGAAGGAAAAACACTCAACCTAGAACGTCCCCTATATTGGCATTATCCCCATTATGGCAATCAAGGAGGAAACCCATCCTCCATCATAAGGTTGGGAGATTGGAAGTTGATTCATTACTGGGAAAACGATTTTGAAGAACTTTATAATTTGGGGGAAGATCCTAGCGAACAAAACAATGTCATTGGGCAACACAAGCAAGTTGCACAAAAGTTGAGCAGTCAACTCTTAAACTGGTTGAAAGAGGTAGGCGCTCGACTTCCTGAGAAAGACGAAGAATATAATGCGAATTTGGCGGCCAAGCGCCATCAATATATGGTGAATGAAAAAATGCCGGCATTGGAGAATCAGCGAATGGATTTCTTGTCCGAAGATTTTCTGCCAAATAAGGATTGGTGGGGAAGCATGATTACAGAAGATTAATTTTTCAATCATTAAATATCCAAAACTTTGAAATCGTTTTTTTACTTAATCACCGTTTTACCTCTACTATTTCTAAGTTGTAAAGAGGAATCTAAACCATCAACTGGTTCAAAAGAGGTGTCCAAACCCAATTTTGTATTCCTTTTTGCGGATGACCAAACTTTTGAGAGTATCCATGCCTTGGGGTTCGATGAAGTACATACGCCCAATCTGGATCGATTGGTGAACAATGGCTCATCCTTTAGCCATGCCTATAATATGGGCGGTTGGAACGGGGCTATATGCGTAGCTTCTAGAGCAATGATTATTTCTGGTTCCTATATCTGGAACGCCCAAAAGAAAAGCCAGAAATGGAGACAAGGTGATTCCCTTGCCCTGAACCAAACATGGAGCCGTTTATTGGAAAAAGAGGGATATGATACTTACATGACCGGTAAATGGCATGTAGAAGCTCCGGCAAAGACTATTTTCAACGATGCACGGCATATTAGGCCGGGAATGCCAGGGGATAAAAGAGGTGAACTAGGAGCGGCAATTAAGAAATGGAAAGAGGAATCGGGGGACATGAAAGATTGGAACGATTATATGCCCATTGGTTATGGCAGGCCAACTGGTCCGGAAGACCGGGATTGGTCCCCTACGGATACCCTTCAAGGTGGGTTTTGGGAAGGTGGTACCCATTGGAGTGAAGTCGTAAAGAACGATGCGCTTTCCTTTTTGGATATTGCCAAGGACAAAGACAATCCGTTTTTCATGTACCTGGCTTTTAATGCCACCCATGATCCAAGGCAGGCTCCACAACGTTTTATGGACATGTACCCATTGGAAAATATCAGGGTTCCCGAGAATTTCCTGCCAGAATATCCCTGGAAAGAAGAAATAGGAAACGAGCCCGGTCTTAGGGATGAGGCGCTGGCCCCTTTCCCAAGAACAAAATATGCCGTAAAAGTGCACCGTCAAGAATACTATGCTCTTATCAGCCATATGGATGAACAAATAGGAAAAATTTTGGATGCTCTGGAGGCAAGCGGAAAAATGGATAATACCTATATCTTTTTTGGAGCCGATCATGGACTATCCGTAGGGCATCATGGTTTGATCGGTAAACAAAGTATGTTCGATCATAGCGTACGTATTCCCATGATGGTTATGGGGCCCAATGTGCCCAAGGGAAAGGTGTTTGGTCAAGATGTTTACCTACAGGATATCATGGCCACTACTCTAGAATTGGCAGAGGTTGAAAAACCGGATTATGTACAGTTCCATAGTTTTATGGACGTGCTCGAGGGAAATAATACAGAAGGCCATTATTCAGATGGTGTCTATGGCGCATACACCCAAGTTCAGCGTATGATCAGAAAAGATGGTTATAAGTTATTGGTATTTCCCACGATGGAAAAGGTGCTTCTATTCGATATGAAAAAAGATCCTTATGAAATGAACGATTTGGCTGAAGAGAAAGCCTATTCCGATAAGGTGAAGACTATGTTTTCAGAATTATTGAAACTTCAAGAGAAATATGAGGACCCTCTATCTTTGCAACATATATATGAAAAGCTGTCCAAAGTTTAACTTGATTTATCCAATTTTGATTTATAAACAACATTGGCTACCAACCCCGATACTATCAGGAGAATTCCTATAAGACTGTACATAGTGTAGACTTCCCCCAACCACAGAAAACCTAAAATACCGGTAAACAAAACTTCTAGGTACTTCAAGGGAGCTACTAAATTGTTGGCGGCAATCTGAAACGCTTTCGTCATAAAAAACTGCCCAACAAAGCCAAATAAACCCAAAGCCAAAAAGATGGCCCAGTCCAGCCCTTGGGGCATTTGCCATACGGGAATGGCCATTACCAGGCCAAAGGAGGTAGCTGTAAACATAAAGTAATTGATAATGATAATTGGATGATCTTTTTGACCAATTTTACTAATGCAGATATACACCAAACCACTCAGCACAGCGGCCGATAAAATGAGGGTAAGCCCAATATTATTTACATTGCTATCAAATCCTTTAAGAATTACAACTCCGGCAAATGATACAATGAAGAATAACCATTGGGGAGCCTTGATTTTTTCTTTAAGAAAAAAAATAGCAAATATGGCGGAAAAAATGGGTGCAAGGTAGCGTAAGGACACGGCAGTAGCAGCGGATAGGTATTTCATGGATGCGAAAAAAAGAGTCATAGAGGATGTACCCGTTATGGCTCTAAGCACAAGAAGTTTTCTTTCGTTCCCCAATATATTCAACCTTAATTTTTTCACTAGGGCCATGGTTATGAGGAGCGACCCAAATCCCCTGAAAAAAACTATTTCATAAACGTTGTATTCCACAAGTTGCTTCACCAAGGTATTCATTAGCGTAAACGCCAAGGCACCTAGTGTCATGTACAATAAGACTTTTTTTAAAATCATCAATATTCTAAGGCATTTGAAAAATAAAAAAATCCAACCCGAGGTACGGGTTGGATATCTAATATTGCTAATGAATATTTAAAAGACTACACCCCTGGTAGATCTCCCTCTCCTTTTAAAGGAAGAGATGAGCTGCCCATTAAATATTTATCCACGTGATGAGCTGCTTGCCTTCCTTCGGAAATGGCCCAAACAATAAGGGATTGTCCTCTTCTTTGGTCTCCAGCGGCAAAAACACCCGGTACATTTGTCTTGTAATCATTTTCAGATGCCTCAATATTGGTTCTAGCATCATGCTTAATACCCAATTGGTCAGAAATAGTAGTTTCAGAACCTGTAAAACCAAGGGCCAATAAGGCCAATTCACATTTCCACTCTTTTTCCGTGCCTTCAACTTCAATTAATTGCGGTCTTTGGCCGGGAACTGTTTTCCATTCCACACGAACCGTTTTTAGGGCCGTTAGCTTACCGTTCTCATCCGTAACAAACTCCTTGGTATTGATCAGCCAATTACGTTCTACCCCTTCTTTATGGGAGCTAGAAGTTTTTAATTGCAAAGGCCAATAGGGCCATGGTGTGCTTGGAGACCTGTCTCCCGGTGGTTTAGGCATAATTTCAAAATTCACCACGGATTTTGCACCATGTCTATTTGAGGTTCCAATACAATCTGAACCAGTATCACCACCACCAATGACAATCACATTCTTATCAGTTGCCATTACTTGGTTTTCTACTTTTTTTCCTAGAACCACTTTGGTCTGCTGGGTTAGAAAATCCATTGCCTGGACCACACCATCAGCATCAATACCTGGAATAGGTAATGACCTCCTTTTGGTGGCACCTCCTGCCAAGACTACGGCATCATACTCCTTAATTTCCTCTACTGGAACATTTTCACCAACATGGGAGTTGACCTTGAATTGAATCCCTTCTTCCTTTAAAATGTCTACCCTTCGGTCAATAATGTTCTTTTCCATTTTAAAATTTGGAATTCCATAACGCAAAAGTCCACCGATTTCATCGTCCCTTTCGTACACGGTTACTAAATGCCCAGCTCTGTTCAACTGCTGTGCGGCCGCCAAACCAGCAGGTCCTGAGCCTACAACGGCCACTGTTTTGCCGGTACGTTTCTTTGGAGGAACTGCTTTGATCCAACCTTCGGCAAAGGCCTTTTCAACAATGTTTTTCTCTATGTTTTCTATGGATACAGGGTCTTCAATAATCCCCAATACACAAGACTGTTCGCACGGTGCTGGACATAATCTTCCCGTAAACTCTGGAAAATTATTGGTGGAATGAAGAATAAGGGATGCCTTATGCCATTCTCCTTGGTGAACCATATGGTTAAAGTCTGGAATCAGATTCCCCAGCGGGCATCCACTATGGCAAAAAGGAATACCGCAATCCATACATCTGGAGCCTTGCAAACCTATTTCTTTTTCATTCATAGGTATGGTAAACTCCTTGTAGTGGCCTACTCTTTCTTTTACAGGAGTATAGGCCTCATCCTGTCTTTCGTATTCTTTAAATCCGGTAATCTTTCCCATAATTATGCTATCTGTAATTCTTCAACCATTGGTTCTTCATTGGCAATACGCTCAAGTGCTGCCTTGTACTCTCTTGGCATTACTTTCACAAATTTTTTCAAACTTTCTTCCCAATTTTCAAGAACCTCTTTTCCTCTGTTACTATTTGTGTAAAGAACATGATTTTCAATCAATCCCTTCAGTTCTTCTTTATCTTCTTCGGTAAGCGGATCAAAGTCCACCGTTTCTTCGTTGCAAAGTCCGTTTTTGAACAATCCCTTTTCATCAAAGACATAGGCATAACCTCCGCTCATTCCGGCTGCAAAGTTTCTTCCCGTTTTACCTAGAATTACCACTTTACCACCGGTCATGTACTCACAACCATGGTCTCCAACGCCTTCTACTACGGCAATGGCTCCTGAGTTTCTAACGGCAAAACGTTCTCCGGCAATACCGTTTATGTATGCCTGACCTTTAACCGCCCCAAAAAGACAAACGTTACCTACAATTATATTTTCCTCCGCCTTGAAATCTGCGGCTTCTGGTTTTTTAACTATAATCTTTGCTCCAGAAAGACCTTTGCCCAAGTAGTCGTTTGAGTTTCCATGGATGGTGTATGTAATGCCATTGGCTCCAAAAACCCCAAAACTTTGACCTGCAGACCCGGTAAACGTTAAGTTGAGCGTGTCATCCGGCAATCCTAAATGTCCATAAATCTTGGATATTTCATTTGAAACGATTGCTCCAACGGAACGGTCCGTATTGTTTATCTTATAATCTAAAGAAGTAACCACCTTTCTGAAGATGGCCATGTGGGCATCTTTTAAAATTTGAAAATCAATTACCTCGTCTAGATTATGGTCTTGTTTTTCCGTATTTCTTAAAACAAGGTTTTCGTAACCTTCCGGTTGATACAAAATTCCGGAAAGATCAAGTCCTTTAGCCTTGTAATGGTCCAATACCTTTCTTGCGTTCAACTTGTTGGCCTGACCGACCATTTCGTCCATGGTTCTGAAACCAAGTTGCGCCATAATAGACCTAAGCTCATTTGCAACAAAATAAAAGAAGTTGATTACGTGTTCTGGCGTACCCTTAAAGTTCTTTCTTAATTCTTTATCCTGTGTAGCAATACCAACGGGACACGTATTTAGATGACATTTACGCATCATAATACAACCAGAAGCTACTAGAGGCGCCGTTGCAAAACCAAATTCTTCTGCACCCAGAAGTGCAGCGATCGCCACATCTCTACCTGTTTTCATTTGGCCATCACACTCTACAACAATTCTAGACCTTAGGTTATTGAGTACTAGGGTTTGTTGTGCTTCGGCAAGGCCAAGTTCCCAAGGTAGGCCTGCATGTTTTAAGGAGGTGAGGGGAGAAGCTCCCGTTCCCCCATCGTATCCGGAGATCAGAACAACATCTGCCTTGGCTTTTGCAACACCAGCTGCAATAGTGCCAACACCAACTTCGGAAACCAATTTTACATTGATTCTAGCTTCCCTGTTGGCATTTTTAAGGTCATAAATTAATTGGGCCAAATCCTCAATAGAATAAATGTCATGATGAGGTGGAGGTGAAACCAATCCTACAAAAGGAGTGGAGTTTCTTGCGGAGGCTATCCAAGGCAATACCTTATGGCCAGGAAGTTGCCCTCCTTCTCCGGGCTTGGCCCCTTGTGCCATTTTTATCTGAATTTCCTTTGCAGAAGTTAAATAGTGCGATGTTACACCAAATCTACCAGAGGCTACCTGCTTAATTGCAGAGTTCTTGTTATCACCATTGGCATCTGGTTGAAAACGTTTTCTGTCTTCCCCACCTTCACCGGAGTTGGACTTACCGCCCAAACGGTTCATGGCAATGGCTAAATTTTCATGTGCTTCCCTAGAGATGGAACCGTATGACATAGCGCCTGTTTTAAAGCGCTTCACAATTTCAGTCCATGGTTCTACCTCCTCCAAAGGAATGGGGTCCAAATTGCTAAACTCGAACAGACCTCTAATGGTAAGCATTCGCTTGGATTGGTCATTAATGGCCTGGGCATAGATATCATATGATTTTTGGTCACTTAACCTAACGGATTGCTGTAGTTTGGCAACGGTTGTTGGGTTAAACATATGTCTTTCTCCATGACGCCTCCATCTATAATCCCCTCCAATATTTAAGGCGAGGTTTTTGTCAATTTTAGTCTCTGGATAGGCATTTTTGTACCTATGGTTAATTTCTTTTTCGATTTCGTACAATCCCACACCCTCAATTCTTGAGGTGGTATAAGGGAAATATTTCTCTACGAAATCTGAGTTGAATCCTACAATTTCAAAAATTTGCGACCCTCTATAGGAATGCAAGGTAGAAATACCAATTTTATTCATGATCTTAAGAAGACCTTTTCCTATAGCTTTGTTGAAATTATTTACGGCAACCTGCTCCTCCAGCTCTATAAAGCCATCCTTCACCTGTTGTCTAATGATTTCATTAACCATGTACGGATTGATGGCCGAGGCTCCATAACCGAACAAGGTAGCAAAATGATGAGGTTCCCGAGGTTCAGCAGATTCTATAATAATATCAAAGTACGAACGCTTTCTTAACCTGTTCATCTGGTGATGAACAAATGAGCATGCCAGCAAACAAGGGATGGGGGCTAAACCTTTTTTGGCTCCCCTATCAGAAAGAATGATAATATTCACTCCTTTTTCAACGGCATTGGTAACTTTCTCAATAATTTGGTCCAGACCTTCTTCCAAACCGTTCATTCCACGTTCTACTTCATAGAGCATACCAATGGTTTCCGCCTTAAAACCGCTAATTCCTATACTCCTTATTTTCTCCAAATCGTCATTGGAAATAACCGGATTTTGGATTCTAAGTTTGGAACATTGCTCTGGAGTAATGTCAAAAATATTCTTATCGTGTCCTAGGGCTAGACTGATATCTGTAACCACTTCTTCCCTGATACCATCTAAAGGTGGGTTGGTAACCTGGGCAAACAATTGCTTGAAGTAATTGGGAAGTAATTGTGGTAAATCCGAAAGAACAGCAATAGGAGTGTCAATACCCATAGATCCCAAAGCTTCCTTACCATTTTGGGCCATGGGCACAATTACTTCTTGAATATCTTCAATAGTGTAATTGTAAAGTCTTTGTCTTGTATTTACATCAATGGTCTCAATAGGGCAGGTATCATTGGTGTAATCTACATCTTTAAGTTGCAAACTTTTTTCCTTTAACCATTTACGATATGGTCTCTCAGAAACAATTTTTGCTTTAATTTCTTCATCGTCTATGATGCGGCCCTCATTCATGTCTACCAAGAACATTTTTCCTGGTTCCAGTCTACCATGATACGCTATATCTGAAGGGTCCAGGTCTACTACACCTACTTCGGAAGACATAATCAACTTTCCGCTTTTGGTAACAGTATATCTTGAGGGTCTAAGTCCGTTACGGTCTAGTAGCGCCCCTATGTAATCACCATCTGTAAATGGTACGGAAGCTGGTCCGTCCCAAGGTTCCATGATACAGGAATTGTATTCATAGAAAGCCTTTCTTTCATCGGACATGGTGGCATGTTTCTCCCAAGCTTCCGGAATGGTCATCATCATTACCTCTGGTAGCGAGCGTCCTGTAAGGGTCAATAACTCCACTGACATATCCATGGAGGCCGAATCTGATTTTCCGGGAAGGATGATCGGAAATAGTTTTTCCATATCCTCACCAAAAATTTCAGACTTCATAATTTCTTCGCGAACCCGCATTCTGGAAACGTTTCCTCTCAAAGTGTTGATTTCCCCATTTTGACAAAGAAACCTAAAAGGTTGAGCCAGTTCCCATGAAGGCATGGTGTTGGTTGAGAACCTTTGGTGTACCAACGCCAGCCTAGTTACTAGGTCTGGCTGTTGTAAATCCGTAAAATAGGGCCCTATATCTTCGGGCATGATGATACCCTTATATATTAATGTTGTATTGGAGAGACTGCACACATAGAAATAATCTGCCAAAGAGATTTTAGATTTTCTAATGTTGTGTTCGGCTATTTTTCTGGCAGCGTAGAGCTTGGCCTTAAAAACGTTTTCCTCAAGATTTTCTTGAGCGATAAAAACTTGTTGGATGAGAGGTTCGGAAGCAGCGGCAATTTCCCCTAATTGAGAAGGGTCCACTGGTACTGTTCTCCAGCCCAGAATTTTTAAGCCTTGATTTTTGATTTCCTTTTCAAAAGTGTCCTTACAGTAAATAAATTGGTTTTCGTTTTTTGGAAAGAAAACCATACCTACGGCATATTGGCGTTGTTCAGGTAATTGAAATTCACAGACTCTTTTGAAATAATCATGTGGTATATCAATTAACAATCCTGCACCATCACCCGTTCTTCCATCTGCACTTACCCCTCCACGGTGTTCCAATTTCACAAGAATTTCAAGGGCATCGTGAATAATCTGGTTAGACTTTTCTCCCTTTAAATTACAAATGAATCCGGCACCGCAGTTTTCGTGCTCAAATTCCGGTAGGTACATACCTTGTCTCTTCATCGTCATATATTATCGTATTTCCTCAAAAATAACTTTTTTGATGCATTATTAATAGTGATTTTGGGGGAATCGAATAAAAATCCAACGTTTTGAATTAAACGTTAAATAATGTTTAAATATGGATTATCCACCCCCTAAAATTATCAGAATGGTAAATTTAGCTCAAAAGAGTTGGCTTTTAAAGTTTTTAAGGGGTTTGCTTTTCTCAAACTGTGCTTTTGTAACATAATGCCCTTAAATTATTAGGGTTTTAGTGTAGAAAATGGCTATTTAACAAACAGAACACCCTCCTAATGGGAGGGTGGGTAATAAATATTCAGTTTAAATCGCTGTTAATTCCTTAGAATTGACCTAGAAATTACAATTTTCTGTATCTCTGAAGTGCCTTCGTAGATTTGTGTAATTTTTGCGTCTCGCATAAGTCTTTCCACATGGTAATCTTTTACAAATCCGTTTCCTCCATGGATTTGAACGGCCTCAACCGAAGTTTCCATGGCTACTTGAGATGCGTAAAGTTTGGCCATTGCACCTGACAAATCATAGTTTTTTCCTTGGTCTTTGTCCCAAGCGGCTTTGTGTACCAAGTGTCTTGCTGCTTCTATTTGGGTATGCATATCTGCTAGTTTAAAGGCAATGGCTTGGTGATTGGCTATTTCAGTGCCAAAAGCCTTTCTTTCTTTGGAGTATTTAAGTGCAAGTTCATAAGCTCCTGCGGCTATACCAAGTGCTTGGGCTGCAATGCCAATGCGTCCGCCGGAGAGGGTTTTCATGGCAAATTTGAAACCAAAACCGTCATCACCTATTCTATTTTCTTTAGGGACCTTAACATCATTGAAGTTTAAGGAATGCGTGTCGCTTCCCCTAATACCTAGTTTGTTTTCTTTAGGGCCAATCTCAAACCCGGGCATGCCCTTTTCAACAATTAGCGCGTTGATGCCCTTGTGACCTTTTTCCCTATCCGTTTGCGCAATGACCAAATAAACCTCGGCAGTACCACCGTTGGTAATCCAATTTTTGGTACCGTTCAAGATATAATAGTCGCCATGGTCTATGGCCGTTGTCTTTTGAGAAGTGGCGTCACTGCCGGCTTCGGGTTCAGAAAGGCAAAAAGCCCCTATAATTTCACCGGAAGCCAGTCTGCTTAAATACTTTTCTTTTTGTTTCTTGGAGCCAAAAGTTTCCAGTCCCCAGCAAACCAAAGAGTTATTTACGGAAACCACTACCGAGGTAGAGGCGTCAATTTTTGATAATTCTTCCATGGCAATTACATAAGAAAGAGTGTCCATTCCGCTGCCGTTGTATTCTGGGTCTGTCATCATTCCCATAAATCCAAGCTCGCCTAATTTTTTGATTTGTTCTTTGGGAAAAATTTGATTTTCGTCCCGTTCGATTACGCCGGGCAAAAGTTCATTTTGAGCAAAATCCCTTGCTGCTTGACGAATCATTTCATGTTCTTCGGAAAGTGAAAAATCCATAGTTGTTGTTGAGTTTTAGGGGGTTGTAAAACTTGTGTTGAGATACTGGTATTGCGGGTATTTTTTACCCTACTTTGAAATATACTGCTTTTTTAACAGTATTTGTTAAATATACGGAATACGCTGGCAAATTTTTATATTTGTCGGGCATCAATAAGAAATTGATTAAAAGAAAAATTATGAGACAGCATTAGCCCCGCAAGGGGGAATTTAAATTTTGGTTTCGCACGTTGATAATCAATATACATTGTCTTATAATTTTAAATCAATTAAATGAAAGAATTACTTCAAACCTACGAAAATAAATCACCTGAAATTGTCTTTAACTGGAAGGATTCCTTGACGGAAGCCGAGGGGTGGACGGTTATTAATTCCCTACGCGGCGGTGCCGCCGGCGGAGGTACAAGAATGCGGGAAGGTTTGAATATGAACGAGGTGCTCTCTCTTGCTAAGACCATGGAAGTCAAGTTTACGGTATCGGGCCCGCCCATTGGTGGGGCCAAGTCGGGCATAAATTTTGATCCTAACGACCCTCGAAAAAAAGGAGTTTTGGAAAGGTGGTACCACGCGGTTTCCCCACTTCTGAAAAGTTATTACGGAACTGGAGGGGATTTAAATGTGGATGAAATTCACGAAGTGATCCCAATTACCGAAGATGCAGGGGTGTGGCATCCTCAGGAAGGTGTTTTTAATGGGCACTTTAAACCTACTGAAGCGGATAAAATTAACCGTATTGGCCAATTGCGGCTAGGTGTTATAAAACCTATAGAAAATAATACGTATTCTCCAGATACATCAAGAAAATATACGGTGGCCGATATGATAACCGGTTTTGGTGTAGCAGAAGCGGTACGTCATTATTATGATATTTACGGAGGTAAAGTAGAGGGAAAACGTGCCGTTGTGCAAGGTTTTGGCAACGTGGGCGCTGCGGCAGCCTATTATTTGGCCCAAATGGGAGTCAAAGTGGTTGGAATTATTGACCGCGCCGGTGGTATCATTAAGGAAGACGGCTTTTCTTTTGAGGAAATTAGAGCCCTTTATTTGAATAAAAAGGGCAATATCTTAAACCCGGTAGCGGGTGAACTTCTTCCTTTTGAAGAGATTAACGAAAGAATTTGGAACTTGTCAACGGAGATATTTGCACCTTGTGCGGCCTCACGCCTCATAACCAAGCAACAGATAGAATCTATGATTCAGAGTGGCTTGGAAGTAGTCTCCTGTGGAGCCAACGTACCATTTGCAGACAAGGAAATATTCTTTGGTCCTATTATGGAATATGCAGATAGCAGAGTAAGTCTTATTCCCGATTTTATCTCTAACTGTGGTATGGCCCGGGTTTTTGCCTACTTTATGGAAAAACGTGTAGCTATGGATGATGAAATGATATTTAATGATACTTCCAATACCATTAGGAAGGCAATTTTAAATATCTTTAGCCAAAATCCTTCACCAAAAAATATAAGTAGAACGGCATTTGAAATTGCACTAAAACAACTAATATAAACCAAATAGAAAATGGAAACAATTCTCATCATTGTATTTATTGTGGGTTATCTGGCGATAACCATGGAACATAACCTAAAAATTGATAAACTCATACCCGCTTTGGCAATGATGGCCCTGTTATGGGCGATAATCGCTTTGACACACATGGACGTGTTTGAGGTGAACACGGCGCTAAAAGAATTGGAGCCTACACATATAGATGAAATATTATTGCATCATTTAGGTAAAACCGCCGAAATTCTGGTGTTCCTCTTAGGGGCCATGACCATTGTGGAAATCATTGATTATTTTGACGGTTTCGCCACGATTAAAGGATACATAAGAACAAAAAGCAAACGTAAATTATTATGGTTGTTCGCTATTTTGGCATTTATTTTATCCGCTATTATAGATAACCTTACGGCTACTATTGTATTGGTTACCATCTTGCAAAAAGTAATTAAGGAACGTGATGCCAGATTGTGGTTTACCGGTTTAGTAATCATCGCGGCCAATGCAGGTGGTGCATGGTCGCCAATTGGTGATGTTACTACAACCATGCTTTGGATCGGTAATAAGGTAACTGCTCCTTTATTGGTAGAACATGTATTAATACCATCTATCGTTTGTATGGTGGTACCTGTTTTTCTTGCGAGTAGATTCAAAGCTTTTAGCGGAGAAATTGTAACCGATGTTGAAGCAGAGGAAGAGCCGAAGTCCAAATATGGTTCAACTATGTTGTATTTAGGGTTGGGCGCCATCGTGTTTGTGCCATTCTTTAAAACCATTACACATTTGCCTCCCTACGTTGGTATGATGCTTTCTTTAGCCGTTGTAGCGACCTTTGCGGAGATATATAGTAATTCTAAGTTCAGTCTTTCTACAGTAGATGGTGAGGGGCACGATACCCAAGGGCATCACAGTCCCGTTCATGCATCCTTGTCCAAAATTGAGATGCCAAGTATTCTGTTTTTCTTAGGGATTTTAATGGCTGTTGCGGCATTGGAGTCACTAGGTATGTTATTCCATTTTGCGGAAAGCTTGGAAGCGAACTTGCCAATGATGGGAACCGAATCTAAAGGTGAGTTGGTATCCGATCTAGTAGTACTTATACTAGGTATAGGTTCTGCCGTGATTGATAATGTTCCTTTGGTGGCAGCTAGTATGGGAATGTTCTCAGTTCCTGTAGATGACCCTGTTTGGCACTTTATCGCTTACTCTGCAGGTACAGGTGGTAGTATGTTGATTATTGGATCTGCTGCTGGAGTTGTTGCCATGGGAATGGAAAAAATCGATTTCTTCTGGTATTTGAAGAAGATTGCTTGGTTGGCATTTGTCGGATTTATCTCAGGAGCTATCGTTTTCGTACTGATAAGAAATTTTGTGCTACACGCATAATTTAATCGACAAAACATCGTTATAGAGGCAACTGTAATAACTAAGAATTCTATGATGCTATTTCAAGATGCGGCACAAGACCCCGCAATTGGTGATGCTATGTCTGAGGAGAAGACCTTGTCTGTGATAGATTTGATCTTTAATGGAGGTACGGGTAGTGTGTTGATTATCACTGTGCTGTTTATTCTTCTCTTTGTTGCATTGTACATTTATTTTGAACGATTGTTTGCGATTAAGGCGGCATCCAAAATAGATAAGAATTTCATGAATCAAATCAGAGACCATGTAACCAATGGAAAGTTGGAAGCGGCTAAACTGCTATGTGCCCAGACAGATTCACCGGTAGCAAGACTAACCGAAAAAGGGGTTTCTAGGATTGGAAAACCCTTGGATGATATCAATACGGCCATTGAAAATGCCGGTACCTTGGAGGTTTATAAGTTGGAAAAAAACGTAAGTATTCTTGCAACTGTTGCCGGTGCGGCTCCCATGATTGGTTTCTTGGGTACGGTAATTGGTATGATTTTGGCTTTCCATGAAATGGCCACCAGTGGCGGGCAGGCAGAAATGGGTTCTTTGGCGTCAGGTATTTATACGGCCATGACCACTACGGTTGCGGGTCTTATAGTTGGTATTATAGCGTACATTGGATACAATCACTTGGTGAACCGTACTGATAAAGTAGTTCATAAAATGGAGGCCAATGCGGTAGAATTCTTGGATTTGTTGAACGAACCTTTATAATTCAGCAGTATGAAATTAAGGGGTAGAAATAAGGTGAGTCCAGATTTTAGTATGTCTTCAATGACAGATATTGTATTTCTGTTATTGATATTCTTTATGCTAACCGCAAATTCCCCTAATGCTTTGGATTTATTACTGCCAAAGGCAAAAGGGAAATCTACCAACACACAGAATGTTTCCGTAAGTATAGACAAGAACTTACAGTATTTTGTCAATAATGAGCGGATCAACGGAGAATACATTGAAATTGAATTAAAAAAAGCACTTGAAGGACAAGATAAACCTACAATTATCCTGCGGGCAGAAGAAAGCGTGGCTATTAAAGAGGCCGTAAACGTTATGGATATTGCCAATAGGAACAATTATAAGGTAATCTTGGCCGTGCGACCCAATTAATGTCCTTTCTAGATACGAGACACAAAAAGAAATCCTTTACGCTTACCACTTTTCTGCTAAGCGTACTCCTACTTGTTTTGTTTTATATTGGTCTTACCTATATGGATCCTCCTGAGGAGAATGGTATTACCGTAAATTTTGGTACCATGGAATTTGGCAGCGGAAACGTACAGCCAAAAGAGCCCATTCGTTCCGAACCTTTGGATACGCCTCCCGTTGAACCAACGGAGCAAGAACAGGTTGTGGAAGAAGAGGTAATTGAAGAGGTCGCCGAAGAAGTACCGGAGGAGGCCGTTGCAAAGGAAGCACCTTCAGAAAAAGTCTTGACGCAAGATAACGAGGAAGCTATCCGTATGAAAATAGCGGAGGAAGCCAAAAGAAAAGCCGAAGAGGCAGAAAAGCAAGCTAAAAAGAAGGCAGCCGAAGCGGAGGCACGTAAAAAGGCAGAAGCGGAAAGAAAAGCTCGTGAGAAAAGGGAAGCAGAAGAAAAGGCCAGGCAAGAACAAGAAGCTAAAAAGAAAAAATTGGATGCTCTTATAGGCGGTATCAGTAAATCTGAAGGAACTGCTTCTGGTAGTGAAGGGGATGATAGTAGGGCCGGAGATAAAGGGCGGCCAGGCGGTGACCCCTATGCGACTAGTTACTATGGAGCACCGGGTTCCGGTAGCGGAACAGGTGGTTACGGATTAAATGGCCGTTCCCTAGTAAGTAAGGGCCAAGTAAAACAAGAATGTAACGAAGAGGGCAGGGTCGTGGTTAAAATTGTGGTAGACCGTAATGGAAACGTGGTTAGCGCCACTCCGGGTGTCAAAGGTACCACCAATAACAGCCCGTGTCTTTTGGATCCCGCCAAAAAAACGGCCTTTAAGCATAAGTGGAACCTTGACTCCAATGCACCTAGTCAACAGGTCGGTTTTGTGGTGGTGAACTTTAAATTGGGAGAGTGACCTATCAGGAAACCCTAGATTGGATGTTTGCCCAACTTCCAATGTATCAAAATCAGGGAGCGAAAGCTTTTAATGTTAAACTTGAGGGAATTTTATCCTTTGCCGATTACCTTGGTAATCCCCACACAGCTTTCAAAAGCATCCATGTGGCCGGTACTAATGGCAAGGGTTCTAGCAGCCACATGATTGCCTCCATACTTCAGGAAGCAGGCTATAAAGTAGGTTTGTACACATCGCCGCACTTAAAGGATTTTAGAGAACGTATTCGAATTAACGGGAAGTCAATTTCAAAGAAATTTGTTATTGATTTTATTGAACGCAACCAGCCATTTTTTGAAAAAAGGCACTTATCCTTTTTTGAAATGACCGTGGGTATGGCCTTTGATTATTTTGCCCAAGAAAAGGTAGATGTGGCCGTCATTGAAGTGGGATTAGGGGGTAGGCTGGACTCTACCAATATCATTACCCCTTTAGTGTCGCTCATTACCAATATTGGCTATGATCATATAGATATGCTGGGCGATACCTTGGAAAAGATAGCATACGAAAAAGCGGGTATCATTAAGGAGGGGGTTCCCGTGGTTATCAGTGAGCTGCAAGAGGAAACCCAAGCTGTTTTTGAGAAGGTAGCCAGAGACCGAAATTCTTCTATTGTTTTTGCGGAAGAGTTAAAGTTGCCGGATTACCGTACTTCGCTGCTTGGAAACTATCAGGCTAAAAACGTTAAGGGTGTGTTGGCCGTAGTTAAGAATCTAAAGGATACTTTTAGAATATCCGAAGCGCATATTAAAAACGGACTCGCAAGAGTAACCGAGAATACCGGATTAATGGGGCGCTGGCAGGTTCTTTCGCAAGAGCCTATGGTCGTATGTGATACTGCGCATAATAAAGAAGGCCTTAGCATCATCATGAAGCAGCTTGCAAAATGCCCTTACAATCATTTACATATGGTACTCGGTTTTGTAAAGGGGAAGGATTTAGATGGCATTCTTCCTTTACTGCCAAAATATGCTACCTATTATTGGTGTCGCCCTAATTTGGAAAGGGGACTTCCTGTGGATGAATTGTTGGTGAAATCTTTGGAATTTAACTTAAGAGGGAAGAAATTTTCATCAGTAGAGCAGGCTTATAAAGAAGCAATAGCTTCTGCAAAAAACACTGATTTTGTGTACGTTGGAGGAAGCACTTTTACGGTGGCTGAAATTCTTTAAATTTTATTCAATTTTTTCTTTGGGAATCAATAAAAGCATTTTATATTTGCACACCTTTTTAGGGCAATTAGCTCAGTTGGTTCAGAGCACCTCGTTTACACCGAGGGGGTCGGGGGTTCGAATCCCTCATTGCCCACCAAAAAACCGGTCTTTTTTAAGTCCGGTTTTTTTATTTTTAGGGCTTCTTTTTTTTAGTTTTCTCCCAAAATAACTTCTATATTTTCTTTAGCTTCCGATAGTTCTGTAGCTTTTTCTTTGGATACCCGGGTTCCCCAGAGATACACCCTTTTTAAGCCAGCCATTTGTTTTAAGGTCTCAATACTGCTATCGCTAACACCCTCATTATTATAGAGGTTTAATGCTTCTAAGTGGTTAAGGTTTTTTAATTGCTTTACTCCGGCATCACCAACCGCTGTTTTTTCTAACTGAAGACGGGTCAAATTTTTAAATTTTCCCACTTCTGAGAGCATTTCATTAGAGATGTTGCTGTTGCCCAACGATAGCCACGTAATATGGTCTTTTATGGGTTTTAACGAGTTAATTAATTCCGAACTTAGTTCGTTTCCTGAGTACTTAACATCCAAAAGGTTGTTATCGCCACCCAAAGATTTCACGGTAAACCCTTTTTTCATAATATCAACTATGGCAAGGCTGTCTGCTGGTGCAATGCCTACCTTTTCATAATAGGGTTTAGGCCGGTGTCAATTCCGTAGGTGCGTAAAAGAATTGCAGCTATATCTTCGGAAAGGTTCAATTGGCTCAGTCTTTCATCAAAATCTGCCCCTTGCTCAATCCACCATTCCACTGTTTTAATCTCGTCGTAGGACAACACTTTGTTGCTAGGGGGCATGAATTTTACACTACTTTGAGGCAACGTAATTCTTCTAAAAAATTCGCTTTGTGAAACATTTCCACCTTTAATGACCACTTCGTTATTGCCAATTTGCATCATGGAATCAGGGTGGCTCATATTGAGACCACCTCTTTTGATATCGTCATTATGACAAGCAAAGCATTTTTCCTTAAAAATAGGTTCTATCAAATCGGCATATACCTTTATCGAATCCGTATTTGAGCTTAGCAGCAAGTTTTTGTCTGGGGCTTCCTTTTGTAAAATACTTTTTAAAGGGGCTGGAGCGTACTCCGTCAAATAGGTCTCCCCATGTGTAAGATTCCCTCCTTTATGGCCTTCAATGGATAAAAGTACCAAGAGTATTACATTAAAGTTGTGATGTGTCCAAGTGGGTATTATTTTTGGTTTTCTTTTGATCCACCATCCTACTAAGGCGATAAAAATAAGGGCAATACCCAACCACCTGTGAGAAAATAATAACTCTTCTTCATAAAGCCCTGTTTCCCCCAAATACCACCCCGTTACGGCAGCACCCAAAGCACTCAGGGCGCCCAATAGCCAAGCCAACGGGATTGAACTTCCTCCCAAGTCTTTCTTTGTAAAGCGCTTATACCACTCAAGTGCTATAGCTAGAATTAAAAACCCGATGGGTAGATGAACAAATAGAGGGTGGAACCTGCCCAGGAACGTAGTAAACTCTAATGCAATCATAAAATGGTTGTTTCCGAATTAAACCCTATTTAGTTTAATAGGGTAGGTTTTACCAGAGTTCCATTGAGGTACATAGAGGTTGCCATCGTTATCTACCAGCACATCATGAGGGTTTTTAAAGGTTTTTCCATCGTAGGTAGGCTCTGCAAGAATTCCTGAACTATAATCGGGGACACTCCCTCCGGGTAGCGAAACGATTTTGTTGTTCGAATCGAGAACGGCAATCATACCGTCATATGTATCCCAAGTTTTAGTGACGATTACCGCGAAATAGATGTTTTCTCCGTGAATGACCGGCCTACATATTGAGCATCCTGGTAGTTTGATGGTCTCCAAATGTTTGCCATCTAGTGTAAATCTTTTGAATTCTTGACTGGCACGAGAGGTAATCAACAGCGTTGGATTAGAGGCATCACGCGTGTCTAGGGTGATACCATGGCAGCAATTAAATTTGTCTTCTCCACTGCCTTTGCCGCCAAAATGGTTCAAATAATTTCCATCGGCATCGTAGTGAATAATATAATTTTCGCCATACCCGTCAGCAATATAAAATTCCCCATTCGGCAAAATAGTGGTTTCGGTGGGTTTGAATTGATCGTCAGAAGTGTAACCTTCTACTTCTTTAGGGCGGTCTAAAGTCATAATGGTCTTGCCGTCAATACTGGTTTTGGTCACCCGATGTGTGTCGGGGTCGGTAATGAACAAAAATTGGTCACTGTTTTCTCCCATAATCGATAAGCCGTGGGCACCTGGAAAGGTAGTTCCCCATGATTCCAAAACTTTACCTGATTTGTCATAAACAAGCACGTTGTTGTTATTGGCTCCTGTGGTAGTCATTAAAATTCTACCTTTACTGTCCATGACCATTTCATGGCAATCGTTCACAGGAATTTTGGTGGGGTCTTGAATACCCCATTCTTGGTCTACCCTATATTGAAAATCTCCATGACCGACCAGAGCACCTTTTTTCTTTTTATGAATGATACCAAAAGTATAGGAGGGAGCTATTAGGCTAGCACCGGAAACAATACCAGTAGCTTTTATAAAATTTCTTCTTGAGTTTTTAGCGGATTTCATTTTTATTATAGTTTGGATTAAGCTAATATTTCTTTTACGACATGGCCGTGTACATCTGTGAGTCTAAATCTACGACCTTGAAATTTAAAGGTTAATTTTTTATGATCAATGCCCAATAAATGCATAAGGGTGGCCTGAAAGTCATGAACATGCACTGGGCGTTCGGTTACGTTGTAGCCAAAATCATCTGTAGCGCCAAGAGTGAAGCCTTTTTTGATTCCGGCCCCGGCCATAAAAATAGTAAAACACTTGGGGTGGTGGTCACGACCAAAATTATCTGGTGTAAGCTTGCCTTGCGAGTAGTTGGTTCTGCCAAACTCTCCTCCCCAAATAACAAGGGTGTCCTCTAACATTCCCCGTTGTTTTAAATCTTTGATCAAGGCAACGGTAGCCTGGTCGGTATCTTTACACTGCACTTTGATGGCATTGGGCAGGTTACCATGTTGGTCCCAGCCTTGATGATAAAGCTGAATAAATTTTACATCCCTTTCGGCCAAACGGCGAGCTAAAATACAGTTGGCGGCAAAAGTGCCGGGCTTTCTGCTGTCTTCACCGTACATGTCATAAATATAATCGGGCTCGTCTTTGGTATCCATTATTTCCGGAACCGACGTTTGCATTCTAAAGGCCATTTCATACTGGGACATTCTGGCCAAAATTTCGGGGTCTCCAATATCTTGGTGATTCATTTGTTCCAACTTTTGCAGCTGGTCAAGTTGTTCGCGTCTGCTTTTTTCGGTGATACCGGGGGGATTATTTAAATAGAGTACTGGAGCTTTACCTGCCCTAAACTGCACTCCTTGGTGTTGGGAAGGCAAAAAACCGTTACCCCATAAACGGGAATAAAGGGGTTGACCGTATTTATCTTTTGTGACCAATACTACAAACTCCGGAAGGTTTTTATTGTCGGTGCCTAGACCGTAACTCACCCACGATCCAATAGAAGGCCTACCCGGAAGCTGTGATCCTGTTTGTAAAAATGTAATGGCCGGATCATGGTTGATAGCTTCGGTATACATTGATTTTATAAAACAGAGCTCATCTACGATTTTGGAGGTGTGCGGCATCAAATCACTCATCCAAGCACCGCTGTCGCCGTGTTGTTTAAAGTTGAAAATGGTGCCTGCCAATGGCAATGTAGCTTGGCCGGATGACATCCCTGTAAGTCGTTGTTCCCCTTGTATACTTTTTGGTAAATCTTGCCCTTGCATTTTGTTCAAAAGGGGTTTGTAATCAAACAGGTCTAGTTGAGAAGGCGCTCCGCTTTGAAAAAGATAGATCACCCGTTTCACTTTAGGCGGAAAATGCGGAGTGCCTTGGGCTCCGCCTTTCAGCGACGGGGAAGTGAACGATGTTTGGTTACCGAACAAATTCATAGGGTCGAGCATCGATGCCAATGAAAGTGCTCCCATACCCAAACTTGTTTTGGTGAGAAAGTCTCTTCTCGAGTAATTTTTATTTTCGTGGTGTGTACACATTTTTGGGTTAGTTTTTAATCTGGTTTGGTAATCATCGCTTCATATACGCTTCGTCATGATTTAGCATGGTATTGGCCACCATGGTAAGAGCCGCAACCTGCGTCTGGTCATAGGATTTAGCAATTTCTTTTTGGCCCACGGATAGTAGCTCTTTTGCTTCTTGGGGATTTTCATTAAACCTTTCCGCTTGACTCTCAAAGAGCTCTTTGAAAATTTTACTTTCCTCGGTTTTTGGTTTTCTACTTACCGCCAGCCTGAAGCCATAAGCGATTTGATCCTCAATATTCTTTCCTCCTTCTGAAATCATACGGGTAGCCAAAACTTTGGAGGCTTCCACAAATTGGGGGTCGTTCATGAGTACCAAAGCCTGTAAAGGGGTATTGGTATTTTCCCGTTTAACCGTGCAGACTTCCCTGGAAGGTGCGTCAAATGCGGTCATTGCCGGATGCGGAGAGGTTCGCCTTACAAAAGTGTATAGGCCTCTTCGGTAAATACTGTCGCCTCCTGATTCCTTATAATGCAATAGTTTGTGCGAGAAACTGTTTTTTTCTATCCATAGTCCCTTGGGCTGGTAGGGCTGTACACTTTTGCCATCTACAGTTTTGGAAAGCAGGCCACTTGCTGCTAAGGCATTGTCACGAATCAGTTCGGCCGGTAGCCGGTAACTATTGGTCCGGGCAAGATAAATGTTGGTAGGGTCTTTTTCACGCATTTCCGGAGTGGTAATTGAGCTTTGGCGATAGGTGTGGGACATAACTATTTTTTTTAATAGTTTTTTTACGTCCCACCCGTTTTCAACAAAGTATACCGCGAGCCAATCGAGTAATTTCGGGTGTGTAGGAAGAGACCCTTGAACCCCAAAGTCATGGGGCGTGGTCACCAAACCTTTTCCAAAAAGCATTTGCCAATACCGATTGACCGTGACCCTGGCAGTTAGGGGATTTTCATCTGAAAATAACCATTGGGCCAATCCTAACCTGTTTTTAGGCAAGTCTTCAGGAAAATCAGGTAGCACTTCGGGTGTACTGGCCTCTACTTCATACATGGGTTGGTCATATTCTCCACGAGAATAAGCGTAGGCTTTTCTTTTTTCGGGCATATCTTCCATGACCATTACTTCCATAACAGGCTTCATTTGTTTTATCCATTGGTTACGGAGTTCTTTCAGTTCTTTTTCGAAACCTTGTATCTTGGGGTCAAGAGAGGCCCAATAGTCACTAGAAGTATCTGGAGAGGCTCCCGTTTCTTCTGAATCATTGGCAAAGCTTTGAATTTCTTCGGGGGTTAGGGTTCTTGCATACAGCCAGATATCATCCAGAGCACCTTTAAAAATACCATATTCGCCCGTAAATGCTCGGTAACTTTTGGCGACTTTTACAGGTCTTCTTTCAATGCCATGAATAGCGGACTGAAGGGTTTTTATGGATTTGGTTAGCCGGTCGTAGGCAATTTCACTATTGGCTTTTTTTCCGTCTAGAAAAATCTGCAAACCGGATGCTTTTCCTGAGCCGTCATAGGTGAAGGCAGCGTGTCTCCACTCATTTTTTCGTATAGAATCCTTAGAGCGTAAATGAATGTAATTGTGCGGTAACGAATGGATCAAGCGAACATTTAGACGATTGAGGCTATCTAAGTAAAAATCCCAACCGCTCCAGAAATTGTTTTTCTGTCCCGAAGTACCCAATAATTGTTGTGTTTTGTCTTTTTCACGTTTGGTAGTGTTAACCCAAAGGGCTGCGGAGAATTTATCCATCCACTCAAAATTGGGGACTTCATCAAGGTTGAGTTCATCGTATTCACCAGTGAAAACAAAAGCCTTTCCCTTTTTTCCATCAATTAATTCAGGGGGTTTAGCCGCAGTGGCTGTTTTGTTTCCATCGGCAGATACGCCCTTTCCGGTTTTGTTGAGGTGGTCTAATGGATAATGACCTATCAAGCTCTTTTGCTTTGCGGAACTGGGGAGTTGTTTGATGTATTTATCTAAATCATTTAGCTCTTTTTTTGTCAGTGCCAGTTCTTTTTCTTTTTGTTCGATAGATTTTTCAAGTTGTGTCAATACTTTTGATTCCTCTTCATTAGGAAGCGCTAAAATTGGTCCGTAGTTTCCATCATCTCCGGTCATACCCAATTCCTTTACATTATTGAAGAAGGCCGCCATTTGAAAATAGTCTTTTTGGGAGATGGGGTCGAACTTATGGTCATGGCAGCGAGCACAGGCTACTGTAAGACCCATTAGTGCGGTACCTACGGTTTCAGAACGGTCCCAAACGTAATTGAGCCGAAACTCTTCTTCAATAGCCCCACCTTCAGCTGTCATTGGGTGATTTCTATTGAAGGCGGTGGCCAATTTATGCGCCGTGGTAGGATTGGGCATTAAATCTCCGGCCAGCTGCCACGTTATAAATTGGTCGTAAGGCATGTTTTTCTGAAAAGCATTTATGACCCAGTCTCTCCAAGGCCACATTGATCGCCAACCATCTGCATGCAGGCCATGGGAATCGGCATATCTTGAAACATCCATCCAGTCTAATGCTAGTTTTTCCGCATTGGAGTCCCTAGTGAGCAACTCATCAACTACCTTTTCGTATGCGCCGGAACTTGAATCGTTCAGAAAATTGTCAAGTTCCTCAATGGTAGGGGGAGGCTCGTTAAATCCATAGTTACCCGCCTAAGCAATCTTTCCTTGCCGGTTTCTGGTGAGGGTTCAAACCCTCTTTGAATTAATTGGTCTTGAACAAAATAATCAATCTCGTTTTTAACCAAATCAACATTGTTCAATTTCGGTGGAGTAGGTTTTTCGGGTTTGGCAAAGGCCCAATGAGGTTTCCATTCGGCACCTTGTTCAATCCATTTGACAATCATGGCTTTTTCCCTTGCCGAAAGAGAGAGGTTGGACTCGGGTGGCGGCATTAGCGTTTCGGGGTCGTCACTTAGAATTCTAGCAACACTTTCACTTTTGGTTGGTTTTCCAGCTACAAACGCGCGGTTGCCGCTACTTAAGGATCCAAAGGCATTTTCTTCGACATCTAACCTTAAATCGGCATGTCTTGTTCCAGGATCGGGCCCATGACATGAAAAACACCTATCGGAGAGAATAGGTTTGATGTGAAAATTGAAATCTATATCCTCTGGCAAATCGTTGTAAGCTACTTCAACTTCTTCAGGCATTTCAAAGGTGCAGGAAGTTAGTGCTAACAACGAGCAGATAAATATGGTAAAATGTTTGAGCATGGTTTGGTATAAAGGGTTTTTAAAAATACCTTTTTTTGCCCAATCTTTTCGAGTCTACAACAGATAAGACCATTTGTTATAGAATTATAGCTGTGGAAACATCTTGGAAAGAGGGTTTCAGTGAAAGAGCCCCTCTTTATTTTTCATTTTTAGAATCGGAAATTAATTTTACCTTTGCCCAGCTTTTTGGGTTATTAGCTCAGTTGGTTTAGAGCGCTGCCTTGACAGGGCAGAGGTCACTGGTTCGAATCCAGTATAACCCACATTTTTTATTTCCTTAAACTATAATAGGTCCAAAATTCTCTCCAGGGCCATTCCGCGAGAACCTTTTATGAGTATTAGGCAATTCTCCTCCAGTTTTAATGTAGTCCAGTTTTCTGAAAGTGAATCGAAAGTTTTAAATTGATGAATAGTGGTATTTGTGGCCGCAAAATTTTCACCTACCAAAAATGACTGTTGATAATTCATTTCTTTGACCAAATCCGCAATTTCTTGGTGCTCTTTTTTGGCTGATTCACCTAACTCGAACATATCACCTAAAAAAACTATTTTGGTATTCCCTTCCATTTGTTGAAAGTTTTCCAGTGCAGCTTTCATACTAGTAGGGTTCGCATTGTAGGCATCAAGTATAATTTGATGACTTCCTTTTTCAAGAATTTGTGAGCGGTTATTATTTGGGGTGTATTCCTCTAGTGCTTCTTTGATTTTCTCTAGGGGAACATTGAAATATTTGCCAATAAGGGCGGCTGCCGCACAATTAGTAAAATTGTAACTACCTATTAAATTGGTGTGGATTTTAAGATTTTCAAGTTGCAGTTGAACAAAAGGCGTGGCACCTAAGAAATCGATAATGTAGTAATCCTTATTTTGTGTACTAAACCCATATTTTTTTATATATGAACCTAACTTGTTAAGTTGGATGGGGTCATCAGCATTTAAAAAAACAGCTTTCTTGTTTTCCGTTAAATAATGATAGAGCTCACTTTTACCTTTGATAATACCTTCTACGCCGCCAAAACCCTCTAAGTGTGCCTTTCCAAAATTGGTGATGTATCCAAAATCTGGTTGGGCTATGGAACAGAGAAATTCAATTTCTTTTTGATGATTGGCTCCCATTTCTATAATGGCCATTTCGGTATCGGCCTTTATGGATAATAGCGTTAATGGTACACCAATGTGGTTGTTAAGATTGCCTTTGGTGGCAATAGTTTTGTATTTTTTAGAAATGACGGAATGTATCAATTCCTTGGTGGTGGTTTTTCCATTGCTTCCCGTGAGACCAATAATTTGTGCCTTGGATTGTTTTCTATGGAATTGGGCAAGTTCCTGTAGTGTGTTTAATACATCATCTACAAGAATGTATTGATTGGATTTGGCAAATTCCTGTTCATCAACAATAGCCAGACGGGCTCCTTTTTCCAAAGCTTCAGATGCGTATTTATTGCCATTGAAATTGTCTCCTTTAAGGGCGAAAAAAATACATCCTTTCGTAATCTTTCTCGTGTCTGTGCAGACTATAGGGTTTGCTAAATAATGCTTGTGAATTTGCTGTATTTCCATGGAAGTAAATGTATAAAAAAAGTCCCGGAGCAAATTGTTCCGGGACTTTCATTTTTCTTGTATATTAGGCTTATCTCACCTTTTTTCCTCTAGGAGTTTTGTTCTTGGTTTTTGACTTAGAACCAACTCTAGACATGGCACATCTAAATCCGATATAATCCGTTGCCATGTATTGTGGCAAATATCTTCTTTGTGCGGGGTCTAACCAATAAGCTCTATCTCTCCAGGATCCACCTTTGTAAACTCTTACCTCGTCATTGATCAAAGTAGTTCTGTTGTTGGATTTGTCATATTGGCGAATTAGGTTACCTTCCTCATCCCTTTCCACTTTATGGGTAGGGGAGTTGTACATTTTGGTTTGGTCTTCCTCTTCTTCATCACTAAATCTGTCATAGAACCTTGAAGAGCCCGGGTCACCATCTCTGTATCCCCTGTTATCACTAGTTGAGAAATTGGTTCTCAAATAAGTTTCTTCTTCTCCTACAGGCACCATTGCAATCTCGCCAGGAAGGTTTACCGCAACTACTTTTCCGTTAGGCAATGTGTCATATACAATAGAATCCCTAAGTACATTTACTTTTCCATCCTCTCCTATAGCGGTCTTCATATAAATGTTTCCTCTATAGTAGTTGAAGTCACTAATTTCATCATCAACAATAGGTCTATATACATCTGCAACCCATTCTGCAACATTACCGGCCATGTCATAAAGACCTAGGTCGTTTGGTTTATAGGACATAACTTGTGCAGTGATATCCGCACCGTCATCGGACCACCCAGCAATACCACCGTAATCTCCTTTTCCTTGCTTAAAGTTGGCCAATTGGTCACCGCGTCCTACACGTTGTCCATTTCTGGTGTAATCACCATCCCATGGATATTTCTTTCTACCTCTGTAGTTATTGTATTCCCTATTGCCTTGGTTAGCCTGTGCAGCATATTCCCATTCTGTTTCAGTTGGCAAACGGTATTCTGGCATAATCACACCGCTACTTCTTTTTGCAAAACTGCTAACACTGTCCTTTTTCATCTTACCTTGTAAGGAATCTATCTGTCCATTATAAACGGATTCTGGTCTGTTTAGGTACGCCTCCGTGCTAAAAGTTCCGGCAACTTCACCAGTGGCGGCTTTATATTTGGCATCCTTTGCCAAATAACCTTCACGCTCCAAATAAATTTCGTTCACACGGTCAGTTCTCCATTCGGCAAATTGTGTTGCCTGAATCCAGTTGACGCCTACAACAGGATATTCTGCGTAAGCAGGATGTCTTAAGTAGTTGTTGGTCATGGTTTCGTTAAACCCTAAACGATTACGCCAAACTAAGGTATCTGGTAAAGCACCTTTGTAAATATTGGCATATTGAGGATTTTCCGGAGGGTAGACACTTTTAAGGTAGTCCAAGTATTCCAAATACATTACGTTGGTGACTTCCGTCTCGTCCATGTAAAAGGATTGAACATGCTGTGCAGTTGGGGTATTGTTCCAATCGTGCATTACATCATCCTGTACCTTACCTTTTGTGAAAGTTCCGCCTTCAATAAATACAAGACCGGGAGCGGTTTCTTGCTCCTTAAAATCCGTATTGTATTGGAAACCACCTTCGTTGGCGTTTATTTTCCATCCTGTGGCTCTCGACACGTTTTTGGAAGATCCGGAATTTTTACAGCTGGTGACCGTAAAACCTCCTGCAACCACTGCACAAGAAAGTACAACTTTGATAAACTGTTTCTTCATAATTAGGACTTGAGTTCAAATGGTTCGCTTACGTAATGATATGAGGCGAAATTTGTATTTTGATTAATTATTAGTCTTAACTTTCGGCATATAAAACGGGGTTTTAACCATTATATTTTATAGCCAAATAAAATATTTTAAATCTGTTTGGAAGCTTATTACCATTGTTAGTCAGGCTTCTCTAAAAAGCATAACGGAGCATTTTAAGATATAGTATAGGTATAATCATTTCTTTATTTCTTAAATACTTTCTTTGTTGTGAAAATTGATTTTTATTAATGTGTGGGGTGCAAAGTTAGTGGTTCATCTAATTTATTTGCGTCTTGCCTATAATTTAAAATATTTTAGGGATGTCATATAAGATATGTCTTATTTGCCCGTTTACATGTACGACGTCTATATGTTTGCGTTTAATAGCAATAGTTGGATGTTGACTTATTCTAAAAATGACCGACTTTAATTTAGCCTAAAAAAATGAAAAAATTTTCAGTACTTATTTTGCTGCTTTTAGCCAGCAAATTATCCGCACAGGAGGCAAGTGATCGTGTAATCACAACGGCGGTACCTTTTTTAAATATAGCTGCCGATGCTAGGGCTGCAGGAATGGGCGATATGGGAGTGGCTACTTCTTCCGATGCTTTTGCCCAACAATGGAATCCCGCAAAATTTGCATTTGCCGAAAGAAAAATGGGCGTAGGGCTCGGATATACACCTTATCTAAGTAACACAGTTTCGGGTATTGGCTTATTAAATGCAAGCTATTTTAATAAGATAAATGAACAAAGTGCATTTGCCGTTGGTTTGCGTTACTTTACATTGGGAGATATTGAATTAAGACAAACTTTTGACGATCAAGGAAGTATAGTTAAGCCAAATGAATTGGCTTTGGACGGTTCTTATTCCTTAAAATTAAGTCCTACATTTTCCATGGCCGTAGGAGGGCGTTACATTCGATCTAACCTTAAATTTCAAGCAGATGCCAATATAGATTCAAAACCTGGTAGCACGTTTGCGGTTGATGTGGCAGGGTTTTATCGCTCACGGGAAATTGCTTACAACAGTTTTGACGGTCGTTGGAGAGGTGGATTCAACATTTCAAATTTAGGGGGTAAAATTTCATATGACGAAAATGGTCAGAAGAACTTCATCCCAGCAAATATGAGGTTAGGTCTTGGGTTTGACTTTATTCTTGATCAAGATAATGTTATTGGTCTAACTACTGAGTTTAATAAATTGTTGGTGCCAACCCCTCAAGATTTTGATGGTGACGGGGATTTGGATGCTGCCGATAATGACGAATACCAGGATATTGGATTTCTAAACGGCGTATTTAAATCATTCGGTGATGCTCCAGATGGCTTTAGTGAGGAGTTAAAAGAGATGACTTGGGCTTTGGGGGCGGAGTATACGTATCAAGATGCGTTTATGTTCCGTACTGGTTACTTTAATGAAAGTGATGTTAAAGGATTTAGAAAATATTTTACCTTGGGTGCCGGATTTAGATTTAAGTCTGCCCAGATTGATTTGTCCTATCTTTTCTCTACTTCCCAAATTACCAACCCTGTGGAAAATACCTTAAGGTTTTCCTTAACCTTTAATTTAGGGGAAGAATTTTATAATGATTAAAAAGACAATACTTTTATAAAATAATAAAGAAAGCCTGCAGTTTGCAGGTTTTCGTAGTTTTAAAGGATACTTTAATTATTATGCGTAAACATAAGATAGCGTTTGAACTAGAGGTGTATGATTCTCGGAAAGAATTGAGTGAGGAGGATGCATCCTTGATGAAACAGGCCCTTATAGCAAGAGAAAATGCCTATGCACCTTATTCAAATTTTTTTGTAGGGGCTGCGGTTCTTTTGGAAAATGGAGAGGTTGTATGTGGAAATAACCAAGAAAATGCCTCATACCCTTCCGGCTTGTGCGCTGAAAGAGTGGCCATATTCCATGCCGGCGCAAATTTTCCCAATGTAAAAATTAAGGCTGTTGCAATTACTGCCGCTTCAAAAAATATAAAAGTAGAAAATCCTGTAGCTCCCTGTGGTAATTGCAGGCAATCAATAAAAGAGTATGAGGTAAAACAAGATGCTCCCATTAGCCTGCTGTTAATGGGTGAAAGCGGGGCCGTCTATAAATGCAGTTCCGTAGCGGATATACTCCCCTTAGGTTTTGATAGTTCCTATTTGGGTTGAATCTGCTGATCCGCTTTTTTTGAAAGTGTTTTCTGAGTTTTTAGCCTGAACTTTTTTCCAAGTATTTGAATCATTGTAAATTCTAGGTAACCTTTTATCGCAATTTTTTTCATCTAATAATTTAATATGTATTTTTGCTTTTCTTGTCCGTTCCGGGGAGCTTAGGAACTTCAAGATGTATCGGAATCCAATTTAAAAAGCATCAATGAAAAAAATTACCAAGGAAGTATATCTAAAGTGGTACGAGGATATGTTGTTTTGGCGTAAGTTTGAAGACAAACTGGCGCAAGTTTACATTCAGCAAAAAGTAAGAGGGTTTTTGCATTTATATAATGGACAAGAAGCCGTTTTGGCCGGTTCTTTGCATGCAATGGACCTCACTAAGGATCGTATGATCACTGCTTACCGTAACCACGTTCAGCCAATAGGTATGGGAGTGGACCCAAAAGCTGTCATGGCAGAGTTATATGGTAAAGTAACCGGTACATCTAAAGGTATGGGCGGTTCCATGCATATATTTTCAAAGGAACATCGTTTTCACGGTGGACACGGTATTGTAGGTGGTCAAATTCCTTTGGGAGCCGGAATGGCATTTGGAGACAAATATTTTAAAAGGGATAATGTGACCCTATGTTATATGGGCGATGGCGCTGTAAGACAAGGTTCCTTTCACGAAGCTATGAACTTGGCAATGCTTTGGCAGTTACCTGTAGTATTTATTTGTGAAAACAACGGATATGCCATGGGTACCTCGGTTGCTAGAACCTCTCATTCAACAGAAATTTGGAAACTGGGTCTTGGTTATGAAATGCCATGTGGCCCGGTTGATGGAATGAATCCGGTTACAGTGGCCCAAGAAGTGAGTAAGGCTATTGACCGTGCACGTACAGGCGGCGGACCTACTTTCTTGGAAATGAAAACGTACCGTTACAGAGGTCACTCAATGTCTGATGCCCAGCACTACCGTACCAAGGAAGAAGTGCAGGAATATCAAAAGATCGATCCCATTACCCAAGTATTGGATATAATCAAAGAGAATAAATACGCAACTGACGAGGAGATCAAGAAGATTGATGGCGAAGTTAAAAAACGCGTAGCCGAGTGTGAGAAATTTGCCGAAGAGTCAGATTTTCCACCAGTACAGCAGTTGTATGATATGGTCTACGAAGAGGAAGATACTCCATTTGTTCAACATAAATAATAAGTAGTTAAATGGCAGAAATTATAAGCATGCCCCGATTGAGCGATACCATGGAAGAAGGTACCGTGGCCAAGTGGTTAAAAAGCGTTGGCGATAAAGTTGAAGAGGGCGATATACTGGCTGAAATTGAAACGGACAAGGCCACTATGGAATTTGAGTCCTTTTATGAAGGAACATTGCTACATATTGGTATTGAAGAGGGAGATGGAGCTCCGGTAGATTCGCTTTTGGCCATTATTGGCGAAGAAGGCGAGGATATTTCCGGTTTGTTGAATGGTGAAGATGGAAGTACTTCAGAGGAATCGGAAGTTGAAAGTGCTTCGGAGGAATCTTCGGCAGATGAGGACGAAACGGAAGAAGAAGGTGGTGCGGAAATCCCTGAAGGGGTCGAAATTATAAAAATGCCACGTTTAAGCGACACTATGGAAGAGGGTACTGTGGCTTCCTGGTTGAAAAAAGTGGGCGATACTGTTGAAGAAGGGGATATCTTGGCGGAGATTGAAACCGACAAGGCCACTATGGAATTTGAATCATTTTATTCCGGTACTTTGTTGCACATAGGTATCCAGGAAGGAGAATCCTCTCCAGTGGATGCTGTTTTGGCAGTTATCGGTCCTGAAGGTACCGATGTGGATGCCGTGCTTAACAGTAAACCTTCATCAGGCAAGAAGAAAGCTAAAGCAGATGCTCCTAAAAAAGAAGAAGCTTCAAAGCCTTCAAAAGAAGAAGCTTCCAAACCAGTTGGAGATGGTAAAAGAATTTTTGCATCGCCCTTGGCCAAGAAAATTGCTGCTGATAAGGGTATAGATTTGGCAAGCGTATCCGGTTCTGGGGACAATGGTAGAATCATTAAAAAAGATATAGAAAATTACAAGCCTGAAGCTAAGGCCGAGCCAAAAGCAGCTAGCGATTCTGGGGCAGCCCCCAGTAAATCTGTTACTCCTATAAATCTACCGGTAGGTGAGGAGAGCGTAGAGGAGGTGAAGAATTCTCAAATGCGTAAGGTTATTGCAAAGCGCCTTTCAGAATCCAAATTCAGTGCTCCCCATTATTACCTTACTATAGAAGTAAGCATGGACAATGCCATGGCTTCCAGAAAGCAAATAAATGAGTTGCCAGAAACCAAGGTGTCCTTTAATGATATGGTAGTAAAGGCTTGTGCCATGGCACTTAAAAAACATCCTCAGGTAAATACGACTTGGAACGGTGATACTACTAAATATAACCACCATGTTCATGTTGGTGTAGCGGTTGCTGTCGAAGATGGATTGGTGGTGCCGGTATTGAAGTTTACCGATCAAATGTCTCTTTCCCAAATTGGTGCTTCGGTAAAAGATTTGGCGGGTAGGGCAAGAACTAAAAAGCTTACCCCTGCAGAAATGGAAGGCAGTACTTTTACAGTGTCTAATTTAGGTATGTTCGGTATTTCAGAATTTACTTCTATTATCAATCAACCTAATTCTGCCATACTTTCGGTGGGCGCTATCGTACAAAAACCAGTTGTGAAAGACGGGCAAATTGTAGTAGGTAATACTATGAAAGTAACTTTGGCATGTGACCATAGAACGGTTGATGGTGCCACTGGAGCTCAATTTTTGGCAACCTTACGTTCGTATCTAGAGAATCCGGTAACCATGCTGGCTTAGACGAATTATAAATTTTTTAAAATTGGGCATCTCGTTTTTTTCGAGATGCCTTTTTTAATTTCTAAATTGTAGCAAAATCTTTTATATGAAAAATGGAATTCTTTTGATGGCGTGTCTTTTGGCCATAGCATGTGGTTCAACCAAAGTGGAAGAATCC
This sequence comes from Euzebyella saccharophila, assembly GCF_014855495.1. Taxonomy (GTDB): domain Bacteria; phylum Bacteroidota; class Bacteroidia; order Flavobacteriales; family Flavobacteriaceae; genus Euzebyella; species Euzebyella saccharophila. The sequence continues at coordinate 50,569 of NZ_JACYFJ010000008.1, forward strand.
GTCACTTTGCAAAGCGGGGATGCCGTAAAATTTGATCGTGCCCTCATGGATGTTCCTAAAAAGGCCAGTGATTTGGAGGGAATTGCCCAAGCTTCAATTTCTCAAGTAAATTTTACAAGTGAAACGGAGGTTTCTACCATTATGAATTTTTTGGCTTCAGATGAGCTTGAAGGGAGAGACTCTGGCACCGCAGGAATTACCAAAGCGGCAGAATACATTGAGACCAATTTTAAAAATAATGGGGTAAAGCCCTTTTTTACCAGCTACAGAGATACGCTATCCAATTTTGAAAAGCCGGCATTTAATGTTGTTGGTTGGGTAGAGGGAAACGACCAGCAGCTGAAAAACGAGTATATAATTATTGGGGCACATTATGATCATATAGGTTTGATTGAACCAGAAAACGGTGATAAAATAGCCAATGGGGCCAATGATAATGCTTCAGGTACTACCACGGTAATGGAATTGGCCCGTTACTTTGGAAAGAATAGAACCAATAAAAGGAGTTTGCTGTTTGTCCTATTTAGTGCGGAAGAAAGAGGATTACTTGGGTCTAAACACTTAGCTCAAAAATTAAAGGATAGCTCTTTAAACCTGTATGTGCTACTCAATTATGAAATGGTGGGTGTTCCCTTGGTTGGTAAAGAATATCTCACCTATCTAACCGGTTACGAACAATCTAACCTAGCGGATGTAGTCAATAGTTATTCCGCTGGCACTTATACCGGATTTTTACCAAAGGCCAAGGAATTCGGGCTTTTTAAAAGGTCTGATAATTATCCTTTTCATGAAGTATTTGGAGTGCCTTCCCAAACATTTTGCACTTTTGATTTTACTAATTATAATTATTACCACAAAGTAGGTGATGAAGTATCCGAAATGGATTTTAATCATATGGCTAAATTGATTAACCAGAGCATTCCCGTTGTTGAAGGAGTTGCCAATTCTGCACAGAAAGAAATAAAGTACAACTAATGGCAAATGTTATTATAACTGGAACGAGTAGGGGAATAGGATTTGAGTTGGTAAAGCTATTTGCTGCAGAAGGACATCAGGTATTGGCTTTATCAAGAAACCACCAGCCTGTAGCTGATTTAAAACTTGATAATGTCACCTCTTTTTCATTCGATTTGGCAAAAACCTCAGATTTAGCAAAGCTTACGGCTTTCGTTAGTGATGAATGGGAGCAGGTAGATATTCTTATTAATAATGCCGGCAGTTTGCTTAATAAACCTTTCTTAAAAACCTCTGCCGAAGAATTTGAACTAGTGTATAGGGTAAATGTCTTTGGGGTTGCCTCAGTGACTCAGGCAGTTCTTCCAAAAATGCTAAAAAATGGACATGTGGTGACCGTTAGTTCCATGGGCGGAGTACAAGGTAGTATGAAATTTCCCGGACTTTCAGCATATAGTTCTAGCAAAGGTGCCGTTATTACCCTAACTGAGTTATGGGCAGAGGAGTTTAAGGATTCCGGTCCTTCATTCAATGTATTGGCATTAGGCGCTGTACAGACAGAAATGTTGGAAGAGGCTTTTCCGGGCTACAAAGCTCCGGTTACCGCCCTACAAATGGCTTCATACATCAAATCTTTTGCACTTACCGGAAATGAGCTATATAACGGCAAGATGCTTCAAGTGAGTAATAGTACACCTTAAATTACGGTAAATAAACGGTCCAAAATTGCCATGGTTTGCTCCGTGGCTCTATCTGGGGTAAGCGAGGTGTCCGAAATTCCGGAAACTACTTTAGTGATATTATGGTCGATTGTGCCGGGTTTTGACCAAGAGCTTCTAGGTGCTGCGGTTAGGTAGGCAGAAAAGTTGTGGTGGCCAGATCCTGGCCTTTCTCCAATTATATGTACTATGGCCTTGTTAAGAGAAGAGTTTTGGTCTTCTCCATACAATATTTCGCCACATGCATAACCCGCGCGTACGCGACCATGTTTAATGACAATATTCTCTCTGTTTACCGAATAGCCCTTGTTTGAAAGCTGTTTTTTTAGTTTGGATAGGTAGGGCAATAAATGATCTTCATCCATTAGTGCCAAAGGATTGAGTCCGTCTGAAATTATAAATTGAATATCTGGAACATTATTTTTCCATTTTGCTTTTAGATCTGTCAAAACAGATATGGCATCAGGAGTGAGTTTCTCTCCTGATTCTGGGTGGTACACATAGTCTTTCCTGTCCTTAGAGCTAGTGATAATGGGCATAGCTGCTGGAATCGATTTTACAAAAGTGTCTGTCATATTGGTCCATAAACTTTTCTTGGCATCCTCATAAAGCCACCTAACTTGCTTTTCTAATTCTGGTTCTAGGTTCCAAATATGCTTTCCGTAACCTTCCGAAATCGGAACACCACGTTCCCTAATTCTTTCAATACAATTTTTCCCTTCCTTTTTTATTTCGTTATAATCTCTTTGGTCTCCTTTTGCTTGGCAATATTTATAATAAACCCATGTAGGGTTTCCAAAATTATCTGTTGGTTGACCGTTGTGATCAATAATTTCTATGTCTTTGAAAAATTGCCATATGGCGTCATTAATCTTATAACCAAATTTTTCCCTTACCCTAACATGGTCACTAAAAGAGGTGGTCAAATAGCTGAGCATGGGGTCGTTTTTGGTAGGTAGGGCCATTAAATAGGCAGGGTTTGCCGGCATTATTTGGTCTATACACCAATCTAGGTCCTCTAAACTTACATCCATGTGCAAGGTGGAGCACACATCTAGACCAATGGTAAGACCATGTAGTTTTCCCATGACGATATCTTCCAAACAGCATCTCACCAGTTGTTCCTTGCTTTTAAAAACCTCTGGACCAATAAATCCTGCAACGTCGTTTACGTGCACCCAAGGTTTTTGAGTGTCCTTGTTCTGTTGCTTGAATTGTAAATCAAGGGCGCGCAAAAAACCATATTTTCTTGATTCATGTAACACTATGTCAAAACCGGCCCCATGACCATTGGTAAAATCAGCGCCTTGGCCAGTTTCGGCATATAGCCCATACAGGCCTGTCCGATTTTTTACGTGATTTTGCATTTTTTCAATGCTGAGGTCAAAGGTGTGGTTGGCATTAACCGTGCCTGCTAAACTTTGAAACCAAATTCCGGTCGTTCCAGGTTGAATTTTTTCAACTTCTGCCTGAACATCAATATGGGAAAGAACACAATTGGACATGGTTTTTTCTAAACCAAATACCGTTAAAACCTCAAATAAGGTTTTTTCGATATTGGCTACCGAGTCCACCTCACTACTAACGGGATTGGTTCCTAAAACCAAATCGCCCACGGCATAGGACCATGCATTAAATACCTGCCAAATTATATCTTCGGGGTTATCCGTTGGTGAGTTGGGTTGTACCCTGGCACTCAAATATCCTTTACTTCCAATTTTACTGTTCTCTAGCGGATTAAATACTTTTTGTCCAACATCAATAAGTTCGTCATTGGTCATGAGTTTTACCAAGCAACCTATACAATCACTCGTAAGTGCGGGCATGATTGCCTTAATTTCCGCTTCATCCTTACTTAAAATAAACGCTTTAAGTTCGGATAGCGTCCAATTACCTATAGATGTTGATTCTTTGGTGGTTGCTTTGATTAAGTGGTATAAATCATCCGTGTAAACACTATGATGGTCCAATTCTGAAATGGAAGTGTTACTCAGCAGTTGTCTGGCTCGTTCTCTAGATAGTATATCCTTAGCCGCAACTCCCAAACTGGCGTCTCCTTCCTTGAATTCATTGGCAGCTCCAATTATTTGTTGGTATGCAGTAAGATCAAAGCTTCCGTGTTTTCTCTTTATGTATTCAAAAATGGTTTCCTTGGGTTGGATAGTATCAATAGTAACACCGTAGGTATGTAGCGGTGAAAAGTTCTTTGAAGGAACTTGCGTTTGTGGCCAAAGGAAGGTTCCTGCGCCTAATAGTCCCATCTTGTTTAAAAAATCTTTACGGCTTATATGATCCATAGGAATATAGATTAATGGGTTATGATAAGCTGAGTCTCCACAAGTTAAAGATTTTTATTGAAGCCTTGCATTGATATAACCATTATTTAAAGTTCTTCTGTTATTTTTGTGAGCAGTGCATCACATTTTAAATAAATATTTGCCCGAAAGGGCCGTGCCTTCCTGTTTTGAGCTGATTCAGAAAACCGGAGTGCACCTAAAGATTGTCAACGAACGGGTTACCAGACACGGTGATTACCGAAGAATGTCTAATGGAAAGCATCAGATTACCGTCAATGCTACCTTAAACAAATACCGGTTTTTGATTACCCTTGTTCATGAGATTGCTCACCTAGTGGCATTTGAGAAATATGGGAGAGGAATAAAGCCCCATGGTATGGAATGGAAACGTACTTTTCAATATTTAATGCTTCCTTTCATACGGCCAGAAGTATTTCCTACACAACTTTTGCCCTTGTTGGCCAATCATTTTAAAAATCCAAAGGCAAGTAGTAGTACAGATGCAAAACTGTCTATTGCGTTGAAACAGTTTGATACACAACAATCAGATAAATCCTACGTTTTTGAATTACCTACCGGAAGTATTTTTAGACTATACAACGGTAAATTATATAAAAAAGGGAATAGAAGGGTAAAGAGATACGAATGTGTGGAGATTTCTACAGGAAGAATGTATCTTTTTCAGCCCAATGCTGAAGTAGAGTTGGTGGATTCTTAAATGAATCCCATTAAATAATTTCTAAATGTAACATAAAGTTATATTTGAACGTACTATTAATAAATATGAACCTTGGGGCAATTAAAAAGGTATCACTCATCAAACATGCCCTAAATCCAAACAACTATGAATAAGAATTATTACGCAGTTTTAATGGCCGGGGGTGTGGGGTCCAGATTTTGGCCCATTAGTACCTCCTCTTATCCCAAACAATTTCATGATATGCTTGGTACGGGAGATACGCTTATTCAAAAAACTTTTAAGCGCCTTAATAGATTCGTACCTACGGAGAACATTCTTATTCTTACCAACGAGCGTTACAATGATTTAGTGTTGGAGCAATTACCAATGGTAGACCAATCTCAAGTAGTATTGGAGCCTGCCATGCGTAATACGGCACCCTGTATCCTATATGCGGCACTAAAAATTCAGAAGATGAATCCAAATGGGGTTATGATCGTAGCTCCAAGTGACCATTGGATAGAAGATGAAGAAGCCTTTGCTAAGGATGTAACCACCTGCTTTGACAAATGTGAAAAGGAAGAAGTTCTATGTACGTTAGGTATTAAACCATCCTTTCCCAATACGGGTTTTGGATATATCGAGTTTGATAAAAATAGCGGTGAGGGTCTTAAAAAGGTACATCAATTTAGGGAAAAACCGGATTATGAAACCGCAAAGGAGTTTCTCGCACAAGGTAATTTTTTATGGAATGCAGGTATATTTATGTGGAGTGTAAAGACAATTGTCAACGCCTTTAAAAAGTACCAGCCACAACAGTTTGAGTTGTTCGATTCTGGAATGAGTTGTTATAATACTCCTGAGGAAAGGGAATATATAAAGGAGAATTATCCAAAGGCAGAAAATATTTCCATTGATTATGCCATATTAGAGAATTCTAAGTCCATTTATGTGTTACCTGCAACTTTTGATTGGAATGATTTAGGAACTTGGGGCTCTCTATACGATAAATTGGATAAAGATACCTCCAATAATGCAGTGGTAAATAGTCAGGTGTTGGCGCAGGATGCGTCGGGCAATATGATTCGATCTCCCAAGGATAAGGTGGTGGTCGTAGACGGGTTAAAGGATTATATTATAGTGGATAAAGAGGAAGTTTTACTAATTTATCCAAAGGAAAAAGAACAGGATATTAAAAAGGTGCTGGCCAAGGTGAAGGATACTTTTGGCGATTCTTACGCGTAATATGAGCGAAAAATTAAATCAGGATAATATTACCCCTACAGAGCAGCCAAAAGAAAGTGCAGAGGCTATAAAGAAAGACGCCAAGGGACTTTGGGAGAATTTGCGTAAATTTTTTAGGGAGCTGTTGGACATCAGGACCAATACGGACCAAGATGCTACCAAACAAGCGATTATTGCAGATATACCATTTAAAGGCCATACCTCTTGGATTCTTATCTGCTCCATCTTCATTGCATCTATTGGATTAAATGCCAATTCTACTGCCGTGGTTATTGGGGCCATGTTAATTTCTCCTCTTATGGGCCCTATCTTGGGATTGGGAATGTCCTTGGCAATCAATGATATAGATACACTAAGGAGGTCTCTCAAGAACTTTGGGGTAATGGTTGGGTTAAGTGTGCTTACCGCTTATCTATTCTTTGAGTTTTTTCCGTTACAGGATGAATCTTCTGAGCTTTTAGCGCGTACTGCTCCTGATATTCGGGATGTTCTTATCGCTTTTTTTGGTGGTCTGGCCTTGGTAATTGCACGGGCGAAAAAGGGTACCATTGCCAGTGTTATTTTTGGTGTGGCTATTGCAACGGCGTTGATGCCGCCACTTTGTACGGTTGGTTTTGGACTGGCCATTGGAAATTTGGGCTATGCTTTTGGTGCCATGTACCTTTTCATTATCAATACCATATTTATTGCCTTGGCAACTTTCTTGACCATAAAGTTGTTGAAATTCCCTATGGTGAGGTATGCCAACTCTGCCAGACGCAGGAGTATAGCTAGAATTGCTTCCGTGGTAGCCGTTCTGGTCATGGTACCCGCAGGATATACTTTTTACAAGGTATTTCAAGAGTCTATTTTTAAAAAGCAGGCAGCTGAGTTTGTTGATGCCACCATTGCCAAGTATCAGTTCACAGGCGGAGGCAGGTTTTTGAACAACTTCACCACTGTTGAATATAATGAAGGCGAAAATCCATTGATCGAAGTAGTATGTATGGGGAATGAAAATATTCCGCCCAATATTATCGCCTCATGGAATACCATGTTAAAGGAAGATGATGATTTCCCTCGTCTTAGGAATACGGAATTACATGTTATTCAAGGTGGGCAAAATGAACAAGTGGACCAATTGAAATATATTAATGAGCTTTATGAATCCCAGAAAAATCAAATTTCTAATAAGGACGAAAAAATAGCTTTATTGGAGGCCGAAGTGGGGCGTTTAAAAAGAATACAAACCAAACAAATACCTTTTTTGGATATCACAAAGGAGGCAAAGGCCAATTATGAGAATTTGGTTTCACTTCAATATGGGAAAGCAATAAGAAGCGATTTTAAAAAAATGGATACCCTTTCTATTTTTGAGCCGGTTTGGAAAGAAGGTTTGTCACCTTCAAAAAGAGCTGCCGAGAACAAAAAAATGCTTCAGTGGTTACAAGTTAGGTTAAAGGATACAACGGTACAGGTGCGTAATGCGCAATAAATTAATTGCGTTCTTCCAAATACATTTGCCGTACCTTTTTAAATAGGTCTGAAGAGTATACAAAATTGGTAACTGCTTCATTATCCGTTCTAAAGATGTCTTTATTAGTGCCCTCCCAAGCTTTAAGGCCATCTTTGAGGAAGATAATTTTCTTGCCAATTTCCATTACGGAATTCATATCGTGCGTATTGATAACGGTGGTAATTTCGTATTCTTCGGTAATTTCCTGAATTAAATTGTCTATGACAATGGCCGTTTTAGGGTCGAGTCCTGAATTTGGTTCATCACAAAAGAGGTATTTTGGGTTCATTACAATGGCCCTTGCAATGGCTACCCTTTTTTGCATCCCTCCGGAAATTTCGGAAGGGTACTTATGATGGGCGTCTACCAAATTCACCCTCTTAAGAACAAAATCGATACGATCTTGCATTTCTGATTTTGCTTGTTTGGTAAACATTTCAAGAGGGAACCTAACATTACCTTCAACCGTCATACTATCAAAAAGGGCACTTCCTTGAAATACCATCCCCATTTCCTGTCTTAGGTTTCTTCTTTCGTCAGTATTCAGCTTGCTATACGCCTTTCCGTCATAGCTAATGGTACCTTTCTCAGGGCTATGAAGACCTAACAAGCATTTAAGAAAAACGGTTTTTCCCGATCCGCTTTGGCCAATAATGAGGTTGGTCTGCCCTTTGTGAAACGTGGTGGAAACTCCCTTTAGGATATGTGCGTCTCCAAAAGATTTATGAATGTTGTCTACTTCAATCATTAGCCTAACAGGAGTTGGGTTAATATTCCGTTTAAAATGACAATGACAATACTTGTCCAAATAAATGAAGTGGTACTGGCCTTGCCTACATCCAGAGCGCCTCCTTTTAAGTAAAACCCATGAAATGAAGGTATGGTTGCCAAAATAAAAGCAAAGACCAATGTTTTTATGAAGGCGTAAGTAACATGAAAGGGGATGAAATCTAATGTAAGTCCCTCAGTGAAATCGGCACTGGTACTATGTCCGCCAAAAGTAGCGGCTACCCAACCGCCTAAAATACCAACGAACATGGAGACCGCTATGATAAAGGGGTACATTAAAAGAGCGACTATTTTAGGAAATACTAGATAGTTAAGCGCATTCACACCCATAACCTCCAAAGCATCTATTTGTTCTGTAACCCTCATAGTTCCTATACTCGAGGTAATGTAGGAACCAACTTTCCCTGCCATGATGATGGAACAAAAGGTAGGGGCAAATTCAAGAATAATAGATTGTCTTGTGGCAAAACCAACAAGATTCTTTGGGATAAGCTCACTGGTCATGTTGAGGGCGGTTTGTATGGCTACTACCGCCCCAATAAAAAAGGAAATGAAAATTAAAATACCTAAGGAACCAAAAATCAGCTCGTCTATTTCCTTTAATATCAACGACTTCATTATACGCCATTTAGTAGGTTTTTTAAAGACCTCTTTTATCATAATGGCGTAGCTGCCAATAGATGCTACGTAGTTCATGCAAAATTTGGTTTCTATTGGTAAAAATAGCAATTAGGAATTGATTTAACCTGCATTTAAACTTTAAAGGGGGAATTTATTTACTTTTGCCACAATTAAATCAAACATATGCCCAAGACATTTTCCACCCTATTATCACTTGCTTTTTCCAGCGTTTTTACCCTTTCGCTCACTGCTCAGAAAAGGGGAAAAGAAGAACCTGTACAGTTAAATGAGAAGCCAAAATTGGTAGTTGGTATCATCGTTGATCAAATGAGATATGATTACCTGACCCGTTTTTGGGACCACTATGGAGACGACGGTTTTAAAAGAATGGTTGAGGAGGGTTTTAACTGTAAAAATAACCATTACAATTATGCGCCAACAAGTACCGGGCCCGGTCATACCTCCGTTTATACGGGGACAACCCCTGCAACGCACGGTATTATTGGTAACAACTGGTATGATAAGGAAAGCGGCGAATCTGTTTATTGTGCTTCTGATGATACTTATAGTTCTGTTGGGACCACCACGGATGATGGTAAAATGTCACCGCATAGAATGAATGTGACTACCATTACAGATGAAGTGCGCTTAAGTACACAAATGAGAGGAAAGACAATTGCCATTGCCTTGAAGGACAGAGGTGCCGTACTTCCTGGAGGGCATACCGCCAATGCGGCCTATTGGTTTGCAGATGGTAAATGGATTACAAGTTCGTATTATATGAATTCGCTTCCTAAGTGGGTTGATAATTTTAATAGCAGTAATTACCTTAATGATTATAAAAAGCCGTGGGAAACCTTAAAGAAAATTTCTACCTATGTAGAAAGCGGTACGGATAATAATAAGTACGAAGGACTTTTTGATGGAGAGACGGCTCCTGTTTTCCCTCATGATTTGCCTAAACTTTGGGCTGCCAACGGAGAATACAACCTGTTGAAAGCTACCCCATTTGGAAACAGTGTTACCACAGATTTTGCTTTGCAGGCCTTGGAAGCTGAAAATCTTGGAAAAGATGACGATACGGATTTCTTGGCCGTAAGCTATTCCAGTACGGATTATGTGGGGCATATGTTTGGTGTAAATTCCAAAGAAATTCAAGATACCTATTTAAGGTTGGATGCGGATTTAGCACGGTTGTTCAAGGCTCTTGATAAAGAAGTGGGTAAGGGAGCGTATACCGTTTTTTTAAGCGCCGATCACGCTGCAATAGAGGTTCCATCTTACATAAAGGACCAAAAAATACCAGCTAACTATATAGAATGGGATAGCTTCAAAGAAAACTTTGAACAGTTTTTGGATTTTACCTTTGGTACCACGGATATCATCAAAAACTTTTCTAACTACCAATATTTTCTGGACCACGATGTGATTAAAAATTTGGATTTAAATGTTAGGGAGGTACAGGAGATGATAGCCAAAGAACTATTGAATTATGATGGCGTGGACAGAACTTATACGGCCTATCAAATGTGGCAGAACAATTATACCCACGGAATTCCTTATATACTTCAAAACGGCTACAATCAAAAACGTTCCGGTGATGTGTTGGTAGTACTCAAGCCCGGGACTATTAGTTACGGAAAAACCGGTTCTACCCACGGGTCTCCCCAAATTTACGATACCCATGTACCCCTACTGTTTTTTGGAAAGGGTGTGAAAAGAGGAAGTACCGTTGAAAGGACCGAAATTGATGATATAGCACCTACCATATCGGCGCTATTGGGCATTGCGTTCCCTAATGGAGCCACAGGAAGCCCCGTCCATCAAGTACTGGAATAGGCACGATGAAAAATGGTCCCATAGGCATATTTGATTCAGGGGTAGGAGGTACATCCATTTGGAACGAAATCCAAAAATTGTTACCCCAAGAGGATACGGTTTATTTGGCCGATAGCAAAAATGCTCCTTACGGCGAAAAATCATCCGCAGAAATACTTCAGCTAAGTATTAAAAACACTAAGCTACTTCTCGATAAGGGAGCAAAGATAATCGTAGTTGCCTGCAATACCGCTACCACGAACGCTATTGGATATTTACGGAAAAATTTTGATGTTCCCTTTATTGGTATAGAGCCTGCCATAAAACCTGCAGCTTTACAATCCAGGTCTAAAACCGTAGGCGTTTTGGCTACCAAAGGAACCTTGGCCAGTAGCCTTTTTCATAGCACATCTGAAAATCATGCTCGTGGAATAACGGTTATGGAACGTGAGGGAAAGGGTTTGGTACCTTTAATAGAGCAGGGTAAAGTTGATTCTTTTGAAACGAGGGAACTTTTGCGTTCTTATTTAGAACCTATGATTGAAAAGGGAATCGATTATCTGGTATTGGGTTGTACCCACTATCCTTATTTAATACCTGTTTTGAAGGAATTGCTTCCGGAGACGGTACAAATCATTGATTCTGGTGAGGCTGTTGCCAGACAGACCAAATCAATTCTTGAAAGGAACCAACTTCTAAATGATTCCCCTACAAAGGGATTTCATCAATTCTACACAAACGGAAACCTTTCGGTTTTGGATGGTTTTATAAAAAGGTCCTCAGTGAACTATAAAACTGAAAAAAGCGATTTTTAATTCAGTTTTCGCTCGTACGTAAGATAGGTGAAAGCAAATTTGTGCTTTTCATCTTTAGGGTGAAATTCATCGGATATCAATTGCCAAGTATCTTCCTTAATTTCGGGAAAAAAAGTATCTGCATACTTAAATGTAGCATGTACCCGGGTAAGTTCAATTTTCGTACTGAACGGTTCGGCAAGCTTATAAATTTCACCGCCCCCAATGATAAAAATAAGTTCAGTATGTTTTTCAAGCTCCAACGCCTCTTCCAATGAATGAACCACAATACAGCTATTATGTTGTATTGAATAATTGGTATCTCGGGTTATGACAATGTGTTTTCTATTGGGAAGCGGTTTTGGAAAGCTCTCAAAAGTCTTTCTGCCCATGATGATGGGATTGCCAGATGTTAACTTTTTAAAGCGCTTAAAATCATCAGGAAGGTGCCAAAGCAAATCCTTGTCCTTTCCTAAGGAGTTATCTTCGGCTGCCGCCGCTATCATACAAATGGTTTTCACAAAAATGGTTTAAGTAAGTTAACCGAAATAATAAAATTAAAATTTAGAAGGACTAGGGTTCCAAAGGTTTTTTATTGACTTTAGACACTGGAAAGTCGGTTTCAATTTCTTTCTGAAGCTCTGCAATACGCCTCTTCTGCTTGGCAACCAATTTTTCACGTTGCTGCCGTTCCCACTCCTTACCCATAAATTTTTGGGTAACAAAGACATTGAATACGTGTATGGCAAAAATAAACCCCCAAAAAGTAATGGCCCAAATAAACCAATCATACGTTTCCCAGTAGTTCAATATCTTGTTGATGAAAACAAGAAAAACACTTCCTATAAGAAAGATAACAAAGTGAACATAAAGCCGCTTTTTTTGTTTGATTCGGGTCTGCGCATTTTCCAGCAATTCATGCTGTTCCAATTCCACTTCGGTTTTTTTATTGCTTTTTGAAAACATGTATATGGTTATCTTTACAACAGTGCGTATTTCAAAGATACGGCAATTAGTTAGTTTCAAAATAGAGAGATGAAACAAGTACGCAAAGATTTTCCGGTTTTACAAAGATACCTATATGCGAATACGGCTTCTGCAGGACTGTTAAGCGAACCGTTAATGACCTGGAGGCAGGAACATGATTTGGATTTTTTAATTGGCGGAAGCAATTTTAAAACAAAAGCTACACAAGAATTATTACCGCAAGTTAAAGAAACCGTGGCTTCTTTCTTTGGTAGTAAATTGGAGAACACAGCCTTGGTACAAAGTTTTTCATTGGCCCTTAATATTTTGTTGGAAGGTCTTTCAAAAAATGAAAAGGTACTGTTGGTAAAGGATGATTATCCTTCTGTTAATTGGCCTTTTGAAAGTAGGGATTTTACTATTGATTATGCCATTTTGGATGCTAATGTAGAAGACCATATCCTAAAGAAACTAGAAACCGGAAGCTTTGGTGTTTTGGCTTTGAGCTTAGTGCAATGGGCCAGCGGGATTAAGATAGGCCTTCCATTTCTTAGAGAGGTGAAAAAAGCATATCCAAATTTATTGATAATAGTTGATGGAACCCAGTTTTGTGGAACAGCTGATTTTAATTTTGAGGCGGCTCCCATTGATGTATTGGGAGCCAGTGCCTATAAATGGCTTATTTCCGGTTATGGCAATGGGTTTATGTTGTTTAAAGATGGCATAGAAGAAAGATTTCATTTAAAAACCCTAGGTTTTTATGCCTCCAATGGAAATTTGGAAGGGAAAAATACTATTCCATTTTGCAAACACTTTGAACCTGGTCATTTGGACACCCTAAATTTTGGTAGCCTCAAATTTTCGCTAGAGTATTTAGAAAAAATTGGTTTGGAAACTATTGAAAGCCATCTAAAGAAATTGAGTTTAAAAAGCATGGAGGGGTTAAAGGAAATGAACCTATTATCAACTGAAATAGTTTCTCGAAAAGAACAAAGCACCATTTTTAATATCCCTGGAAATGAGGCCTATTTAAAGAAATTGGAAAGTAAAGATTTAGTTTGTTCACACCGGGGAAATGGTATTAGATTAAGTTTTCATTTTTATAACACGGAGGAAGATGTTGAGGAAACGTTAAAAATTTTACAATCAACTAGTTAGTTCTTAAATTATAGGAAAATACTTAGCGTGTTTTTTAAACGTAATAATTAAATGTTATCTAATAATTGCGAAAATGACAAAAATATCTTAAGCCTTGTATGTGAGGATATTAATATGTTAGTTTTGCTCAAACTTAACAGAAAAACAATTAGCAAATAAAAATTTTTTACCATGGCAATTACTAAACAGTATTTAAAGTCAAGACCGGTTTGTAAAGTAACCTTTACAGTACCTGCAGAAGATGCAAAAAAAGTAGCGGTTGTTGGGGATTTCAACAATTGGAAAGCAAGTAAGGATAGTTCGTTAAAAAAGTTGAAGAATGGAAACTTCAAGGGTACTTTGGAATTTCCAAAAGAATCATCCTACGAGTTCAAATATATCATTGACGGGGATTATGTAAACGAAGCGGAAGCTGACGGTTACAAATGGAACGATTACGCCGGTGGAGAAAACGCCATTCTTGAAGTATAGTTTTTCAAGAAAGAACTAATTAAAAAGCCGGTAACGAAAACTCGTTCCGGCTTTTTATGTTTAGGGCTCTATTTTTACACCTTTCCAAAAGGCTATTCTTCCTTTAATATCCCTTGCAAGTTCACTAACTTCAGGGTAATACCAAGCGGCATCCTCATTGATTTTGCCCTCTACCACTATGGAGTAATAGAACGCTACACCCTTCCATGGGCAGGTGGTGCGGGTATTACTTTTTTTAAAATATTGGCTCTTTATACTATCCGCAGGGAAATAGTGATTGTTTTCAACCACTTTGGTGTCCTCACTTTCCGCTAGTACAGCATTGTTCCAAATTGCTTTCATATCCTTCAATTTACATTGGTAGTGGCTTTAGGGATTAAAAACTTACCTAACAGTTTTTAATACATAGTTTTTAAAGAAGTGTTTTTTATCTGTGAACTCATCACAGATTTCCAAACCAGATTCTTGCGCCAGGCGTTTCATGGAAGCGTCGTCATATTTCTGTGATATTTCCGTATGAATGGTTTCCCAAGGCTCAAAGTTAACGGTTAGATCCAACAAGCCTATATGAACTTTTTGAGCTTTTTTGGAAACTAAGTAACTTTTTGCGGTACCGCTTTCAGGATTGTAGACTTCCCAATGTTTAAACTCGTCCAAGTCAAAATCAGCATCCATTTCAGTATTTATTCTTGATAATAAATTCTTGTTGAACGCTTCTGTAATTCCGGAAGCATCATTGTAGGCGTCCAAAACGGTCTGAGGGTTCTTTTTAAGGTCACAGCCTATAAAAAGCAAATCATTTTTATTCATCAAATTTTGAACATCCTTAAGGAAAAGAATGGCCTGATGGTGTAAAAGATTGCCAATATTGCTTCCTAAGAACATAATTATTTTACGCATGCCGTTTTCATCACTTAGCTCTTTAAGGGCTTCAAAATAAGTTCCTTGCTTTGGCACCACGTTTACTTGGGGTATTTCTTCCAAAAGTGATTTCTCAAGCCCTTGCAGCACATGGTGACTAATGTCTATGGGTTGATATTTAAAAGCTAGATTTTGGTGAACAAACTCTTTAAGTAAAACTTTGGTTTTCTTGCCGTCCCCTGCACCCAGTTCGATCAACTTAAAGGGTTGCCCATCTTTTGCGAACATTTGGGCTATCTCGTATTTTTTCTCTTTGAAAATTTGATACTCACATCCGGTGAGATAATATTCGGGCAGATGCATGATTTGCTGAAAAATAGCATCTCCCTTTTGGTCGTAAAAATATTTGGAAGAAAGGTGTTTAGGAAAATCGGTCAGTCCTTTTCGTACATCCTTTTCAAATTGGGTCTCTTTTATATCAACAATGGTTTCTTGCATAATAGGCGATGATAAATATGTATTATTTTGCTAATCTAAATCCGGTAAACTGCCAACGTAAGGGCGGTTGAAAGAAATTTCTATAGGTGGGCCTTGAATGATTGCTGGGTGTTGCCACCGAAGCTCCCCTGAGCACCTTCTGGTTGACCATAAACTTTCCGTTATACTCGCCTAAGGCACCGGGTGCTTTTTGATAGTTAGGGTAGGGCAGGTAGGCACTTTCCGTCCATTCCCATCTTTTGCCCCACGGAAAAAAGTTCTGTGCTGTTTCCCATTCAAATTCAGTGGGTAGCCTGCATCCTTTCCACTGGGCATAGGCATAGGCTTCATAATAGGATATATGGGTGACAGGAGCGGCCATATCAATTGGAATAAGACCCTGTAAAGTATAATGGAACCAATTTCCATCTACCAAATGCCAGTACAAGGGGGAACTGATATTATTCGTTTTGATCCAATCGAGACCTTCTGAATGCCAATTTTCAAAATTTTCATAGCCCCCATGATAAATGAATTCTAAGAATTCACCGTTGGTCACCAATTTGTTGGAAATTAGATAGGATTGCAAAAATACTTGGTGCCTGCCCAACTCATTGTCATAAGAAAAGGAGTCCGTACTGTGACCTATGGGGTGGATTCCCTCCTCCATAGTTAGCCATTCCTGCAAGTGGTTTTCAGGTTCATGTTCCAAAAAGTCCTTAGAATATACTGGGAGTAATGGATTGTTTCCCAAAATGTATTTGATGTCCGTAACCAATAACTCCTGATGCTGTTTTTCATGGTGGATACCAATTTCCAATAAATCGTTCAAGAATTTTTCCTGCGGTTCTTGAAACATTTCATTGATGGCCCTTGTAACATACGCTCGGTATTCATAGACTTTCTTTACGGAAGGGCGGGACAAATTACCCCTATTGGAACGAACTACTCTCTTTCCTACCGATTCGTAATAGCTATTGAATACAAAGGCAAAATCCTCATTATATAATTGATATTCCTTGCTATGGGGTTTAAGAATAAACTCTTCAAAAAACCAAGTGGTATGCCCCAAATGCCATTTGGGCGGAGATACATCAACAATAGGTTGTACCACGTAATCCTCCGTTTCCAAAGGTTTGCAAATTGTCTCGGTATAGTCTCGTGTTTCTATAAAAAAGTCAAGTAGAGAATCGGTAAGTATCATCAAAATAGGATTTCAACTAAAGGTACGGATAATGGACTTTTTAAAATTAGCCCATAAAAGTTTAAGGTTAGTTCAAATAAACAACATCATAGCATTAAGGAATTGGTAATTATTCCCTATTTTCATGCCTTAATCACAACTAAAACTACTAAAATGTTAAGAAAAGTTTGCTTTGGGATGCTCTTGGTTTTTGGAGTATCTCAATGGGGCATGGCCCAAGAAGTAAAGTTAAAGAAGGCCTTTAACGGCAAAAATTTTAAGGGGTGGGTAGAACCTGAAAATAACGTTTGGTGGACCATCAATGACGGTGTTCTAAAGACAAAAAGCGACCCTGAACAAACCGGATCTATTCTTTGGACAGATAAGAACTATAACGACTTCGTTGTGGAAACAGAGTTCCTTTACGGTGAGGGTACCGTAGATACCGGTATATTCTTGCGCGAGGAAACACAGCAAATTCAGATGGGTATCTCAGGTTCTTTAAAAAGAGATATGACCGGTTCACCCTATATAGTAGGAAAGGGATATCCGGTAGAGGCCGAAGGTGTCGCTGAAATACTAAAGCCCAATGACTGGAATACTATCAAAATAAAGGCAGTTGACAATGTGTACACCGTATGGCTTAATGGAAAGGAAGTAGTGACCTATACTTCTGAAAATGTTCCGGAAGAGGGACCTATAGGATTACAGTTGCACCCCGGAAGAGATATGACCGCTAGTTTTAGAAACATAAAAATTGGAGAAATAAAATAACCGATGAAACTTAACTACCAACATAATTCGTATAAAATGAAATCAAGAATTTTTAATTTTCGCTCCATTGTGCAAACGATTACATTTTCGTTGGCCTTAAGTATGATAGCGTGCAAGGGTGAACCTAAAAAAGAAGAAACCGTTATGCCGGAAGAAACTGAAAAAAGAATTCAACTAGTCACCGATGAGGCAGGTAGAAAGGTAGACGTAATGATTGATGGTAACTTGTTTACTTCCTATCGATATCCAACAAACATCAAAAAACCGGTACTGTACCCCCTCGTAACCCCTAAGGGCACCAAAATTACCCGTAAGTTTCCATTAGAGCCTTCCGTCGGGGAGCGGGTAGACCATCCGCACCACGTGGGAGTATGGTTCAATTACGGAGATGTAAACGGACTTGATTTTTGGAACAATAGCGATTCAATAGCCGTTGAAAAGCGAGAGGACTATGGTACCATTATCCACAAAACTATTGAGGCAACTGAGGATGGGGATGATGAGGCCCAACTTAAAGTTTCCATGGAATGGCAGGCACCAAATGGAGATGTACTTTTAAATGAAAACACCACTTTTGTTTTTAGGGGAAAGGATAATGTGTACACCATTGACCGAATTACCAAGCTAACGGCAAACAAGGAAGACGTTCTGTTTAAGGATAACAAAGAAGGAATGTTGGGTATTAGGGTGACAAGAGCTTTGGAATTGCCTTCTGATGAGCCTGTAGTCTTTACCGACGCCAGTGGCAATCCCACGCCTGTGGCAGTTCTTAATAATGAGGGTGTGAACGGTAATTACATTAATGCCGATGGTATTGAAGGTTTGGATACTTGGGCCAAACGTTCTAAATGGGTGAATCTGCATTCAACTATCGGCGATGAAAAAATTGCCTTGGTGGTAATGGACCATAAAGACAATGTTGGGTATCCAACCTACTGGCATTCGCGTGGCTACGGGCTTTTCGCTGCCAATCCGCTGGGTCAGAATGTCTTTAGCAAGGGCAAAGAAACTCTCAATTTTGAGCTTAAAAAGGGCGAGAGCACTACTTTCAAGCACCGAATTGTAATAGCGAACGGAGATGTTTCCTCTGAAGAAATAAACACCATGCACGAAGATTTCGTGAAGTAGAAGAAAGGTACAACCATAAAAAATCCGGATGGTGCGAACTATCCGGATTTTTATTTTCTGTATGATCAAATTTAAACGGCCACTACACCTTTAATATGAGGGTGTGGGTCGTAATTCAACAGGGTGAAGTCTTCAAACTTGAAGTCAAAAATATCTTTTACCTCCGCATTCAGTACCATGCTTGGCAGTGGTCTAGGTTCGCGGCTTAATTGCAATTCCACTTGTTCCATATGGTTATTGTAAATATGGGCATCCCCAAAAGTGTGAATGAAATCTCCTGCTTCATATCCGCAAACCTGGGCCATCATCATAGTGAACAAAGCATAGGAAGCGATATTGAAGGGTACGCCCAAAAAAATATCGGCACTGCGCTGGTATAGCTGGCAAGAAAGTTTTCCATCGGCTACATAAAACTGAAAAAAAGCATGGCAAGGTGGCAATGCGGCTTTTCCGTTCGCAACGTTTTCACTAAACGATTTAGATGTATCCGGAAGCACACTGGGGTTCCAAGCAGAAACTAACATTCTTCTGCTGTTGGGATTATTTTTTAGGGAGGAAATGACTTCCTTGATCTGGTCGATCTCATCATTGTTCCAATTGCGCCATTGATGACCATAAACTGGGCCTAAATCCCCATTTTCATCCGCCCATTCGTTCCAGATTCTTACTCCGTTTTCCTGAAGATAAGCAATATTGGTATCGCCCTTTAAAAACCAGAGTAGTTCATAAATAATGGACTTTAGATGCAATTTTTTGGTGGTCACCATCGGGAAACCCTCGCTGAGGTCAAACCGCATTTGATAGCCAAAAACACTTTTTGTTCCTGTACCGGTACGGTCACCTTTCTGGTTGCCGGTTTCCAATACGTGCTTGAGTAAATCGTGATACTGTTTCATGGTAACGGTAAAAGTATGAGATCAGCCAAGTACTTTCAATAGAATTTAACGGCTAGTTATTCAGCATTTATTAACTGCCTTATTTGTTCTTATGTTTTTGCATAAGCGAAAAAATTACCAGTCAAGCATGAATTAAAGTATGAATAGAATTGGATTTGACACTAAAGTACTTCAGCTTCGTGAAATTGAATATGAGGACTAGTTCCTTCCGCAGCTGATCAAATACATAGGTTGGTCTTCTTGAATTTCGGTAATTTCTAAACGTCCATAAGAACTAAAATCGTTTTTGATAGTTTCCTCATCATAAAAATTATGGGCGCTCCTTTATGTATTTCGTAACGGTCTTTTTCCAATAGGGTTCCTTTTCCGTAAGAATCTGCATTTTTAGAAATTGCGGTAAAGACCATCCGTCCGTTTGGTGAAAGCTGTTTAAAACAATTTTTTATAAACTGTAGTCGGGTAGGATGGTCTAATAGATGTATAAGAGCGTGGCTATAAATTCCATCATAAGTTTTTGAATCGTAGGGCATTGCGTTTACGCTGCCATGGTAAATGGTGGCTTTGTCGCCCAAATACTTGGATGCCATGGAAATGGCAGATTCGGAGATTTCAATTCCTGTAATATTCATTCCGCTCTCTAAAAAAGGTTGGACGTTTCTTCCGTAGCCTATACCGGGAATCAAAATGTTCTTCAATTCTTTTTTTGAAAAAAGTTCAGCGGTCAATTTTGCGGAATGGCAAGGTGCTGCTCCCCACATTTCTTTTTTCTGTTTAAAGCTTTCTTCCCAAAAATTGCTCATATTAATTGATTTTGGAGCCATAAAATTTTTGTCATAGCGTTTTGCAGATCGATACTGTCTTTAGCTACTTGTTGAGGCCCACCGTGAATATTTCGATTATAAGGCAGGTTGTAAAAATGTTTCATGCGAAAGTTCCATATTGGCAACGGCTCCGGCAATATTTCCGCTGCTCACGGCATAGGCAACGGAGCGAAGGCGAACCGTACTGTCCCCACAGGCAAAAATTCCGTCTATGTTCGTTTTTTGAAATGGGTCTACGGAGAGATGCCCCATATCAGTTAGTTCGCAGCCAAGTTGCTGGGGAATATCGCTATGCTGTTCAAAGGGTACGGGAGCGTAAAGAGCGGTCAGTTCAAAATCACTACCATCTTCGAAAACGAGCTTGTTCAAGTAACCCTTTTGATGTATGATTTCTTTAACGGGCGTATCTACCACTAAAATGTTATTGGCTGTCAGCATTTGAAGCTGTTGTTCGTCTAATTGATATTCCCCATTGGTAAATACAGTTAAGTCGGTTGTCAAATTTTTTATTAAAGGGGTCATATGCAAAGCCACTTCGAGGTTCGTCATAATTCCCGTTTTTTGTTGGCGGACTTCGTAACCGTGGCAGTAAGGACAGTGGATTACGGAAATTCCCCAACAATCCGAAAAACCTTTAATATTGGGCATTAGGTCTTTTACACCGGTGGCAAAAATCAGTTTTTTAGCGGTGTACTCCTTTTGTGATTCGGTAGTGATGACAAAACGGTCGTCTATCTTTTGACCACGAATCGCCTTGTCTTCTATAAACGAGACCGTTTTATATTGTAGCACCTGTTCTTTGGCAACGGAGGATATTGCTGCTGGAGTTTGACCATCTTGAGTGATAAAATTGTGGGAATGTGGGGTTTGGCGGTTGCAGGGTCGGCCACTATCTATGATCAATACCTTTCTTAAAGAACGTCCTAAGGCCATAGCCGCTGAAAGTCCGGAATAACTTCCACCTATTATAATAACATCAAATGCATTTGACTGTTCCATCGTTTTTGATTTTAGCTAGGCAAAGCTAGTAAATTGTTTGTTAATGCGAATGGGTTGCAATAATAATATTTGTAGGCCGTACTCATTTATCGGAGAAATCTTTGATCAGGAGAAAGAAAAGAGTTTCACCGAACTTAATTATGTACCTTGGGTAGTTTAAAAACGGAAGTTAATTGCAGTTGTGACCAATAAAACTAAGAAACCAAAAACACCTTGGCCCACCAAAGACGCTATGATTCAGATTTACGAAAACCATTTGTGGGGCGGTCCGGAGCATTTATTTTATTCTGGCGATGGATCACATGAGGAGCATTTGGTTGCCCCTTGGCTGCAAGTGGTTCAAGATTGTTTAAGCAGTTTTAAAAGCCCTATTTCCGTTTGTGATTTGGGCTGCGGCGATTTTAATGTTGGCAAACAACTTCTACCGTACTGCAGTAGTTATACGGCTGTGGATATCGTGCCCGATTTGATAGCTCATCACCGGGAAGAAAATATCGCGGCGAATTTAATTTTTCAATGTCTTGATATTGCCAAGGATGCACTTCCAGTGGCGGATTGTGCCATTTTACGCCAAGTTTTACAACATTTATCCAATGCGGAAATTTTAGCGATTACCCAAAAACTTGTTCAGTACAAGTATGTGATTATCACCGAACACCTACCGGAAGGTGAATTTGAAGCGAATGTCGATATCATCTCAGGTCAGGGAATCCGGCTTAAAAAAGGAAGTGGGGTAGATGTATTACAACCTCCTTTTAGTTTGCATGTGACATCCGCTAAAAAACTTTTAGAAGTGATTCCAAGAGACGGAAAGGGAAGGATTGTTACTTGGTTGTATGAAATATGATTAAGATTCTGAAAGATAAACCTCGTTCACAATTTTAGGGTTTCTTGTAATTAGTTCCTTAGTAAAGGCAATCTGATTTTCAGGGGATATTATCAGTATCCCGAATTCACCGTAGCGCAGTTCTAATCTTTTTAAAGATGGTGCTGGCGAAGACATTAGATTATTACTTTTCCTGATAGACTTAAACTTTTTAATGTCGTAATTTTTATTAAACAAAAGGCCACATTTGACATTTAAAATATGTTTACTTGTGAATGTATAGGTAGTGGCCAAGTTCAAATAGAGTACGAATAATATAATTAGAAAGTTAATGACGCCAGTAGTTAAAATAGCTTCAATAGGTTCTTCTTGGTAAATCATAAATCCTAGAATACCTATGAAAAGGATGGTTACAAACCAAAGTAGAGTATATCCGAATTTGGATTTAAAGGTTTTCATTATGATAATATAATTGAAAGAAAATTATTTTACATCAACCATCAACCATCAACCATCAACCATCAACCATCAACCATCAACCATCAACCATCAACCATCAACCATCAACCATCAACCATCAATTACCCTAAAATCATTCCTGCAATTGTGGCGGAAAGAAGGGAGGCGATAGAGCCGCCTAAAACGGCACGCATACCAAATTCTGAAAGGGTTTTGCGTTGACCGGGAGCTAAAGAGCCGATTCCCCCGATTTGAATTCCAATAGAAGCGAAATTTGCAAAGCCACAAAGCATATACGTAGCCATGATAACCGATTTGTTGTAGGTAAGGTTGGCTCCGGTGGTCAAATCTTTAAGTTCGGCCAATTGAATATAGCCTACAAACTCACTCGCGGCAAGTTTGATGCCCAGTAGTTGCCCCATAAGCATTACATCTTCATTGTTGACCCCTATCAACCACATCAGGGGCGCAAAAATGGTACCTAAAATGGCCTCCAAAGAAAGTTTGTCATAGGCCGTATGGTTGGCCACCCATTCGTTTAGGGTGGTCAAATCGCCCGTCCAATCCAGAATACCGTTGATCATCGCTATGAGGGCTACAAAAACCAAAAGCATGGCCCCCACGTTGACCGCCAATTTAAGGCCTTCGGTAGTACCATTGGCTATGGCGTCTAGCATATTGCTTCCTATTTTTTCCGAAGAAACTTCTACCTCTGTATTCACTTCTTCGGTCTGGGGGTATAGCATTTTAGAAATCACGATCGCTCCAGGTGCTGCCATTACAGAGGCCGCCAAAAGATGCTTTGCAAATACCAGTTGCAATGCTTCGTCTTCCCCGCCTAAAAAGCCAATATAGGCCGCTAAAACAGCTCCTGCCACAGTGGCCATTCCTCCGATCATTACCAAAAGGATTTCTGAACGGTTCATTTTCTCCAAATAGGCCTTGATCAAAAGTGGGGCTTCCGTTTGACCCAAAAAGATGTTTCCGGCAACCGAAAGACTTTCCGGTCCGGAAATGCCTAGACTTTTGGAAAGTAACCAAGCCATAACCCGAACGACTTTCTGAATGACGCCCAAGTAAAAAAGGAGGGAGGTAAGGGCCGAGAAGAAAATAATCGTCGGCAATACCTGAAAAGCAAAAATGTACCCGAATGTATTGGTATCCACTACCAATCCTTCAAAAAGAAATTTGCTTCCCGCACGGGTAAACCCTAGAATACTTATAAATATTTCGCCAATGGCCTCAAAAACTTGTTGTACCCACGACACTTTCAATACCCCTACGGCAATGAGCAATTGTAATCCCAGTCCTATACCTACGGTCTTCCAGTTAATAGCTTTTCGATTGGCACTAAAAACAAAGGCGATTATCAGTAAAACCGCCATCCCCAAAATTCCGCGCCATAGACTATCGATGCCAAAACCTTGATTGGGAACAATTTCAGGGGAAGTTTCGGTAATATCATTGATGGTAGCGGACTCGATTACGGGAGCTACGGTATCTTGGGCAAAAGTTGGAAAAAAGGCACTAAGTGCAAGCAGAAGTATCCAGAGTTTGGTGTTCATATAGTCGCTTGCAAATTAAAGGTTTGACGTTATCTTTAGTTGCGCTTTGAAATCTCGTCACGCAATTTAGCCGCCTTCTCATAGTCTTCGTTGGCAACGGCCTTATCCAATTCTTTGTTGAGTTCTTCTACGGTGAGTTCTGTAAAACCATCGGTAGCGCCAGAATCGATTTCCACGGTTTCTCCTTCCTGTAGAATTTCATCTACAACGATACTATCGTCGGAATCGTCTTTTTCAGATTCTTTGGAAGAAAATTTGAGGTAAATTCCGGCCTTGTCCAAAATGGTCTTGTAGGTGAAGATGGGGGCATTGAATCGCAATGCCAAAGCAATGGCATCGCTGGTGCGGGCATCGATAATCTCTTCGATTTTATCACGTTCGCAAATGATACTCGAGTAAAAGACGCCGTCTACCAATTTATGAATGATAACTTGTTTGATAACAATATCAAAACGGTCTGCAAAATTTTTGAACAGGTCATGGGTCAGGGGTCTGGGAGGTTTAATTTCCTTTTCCAAGGCAATGGCAATGGACTGCGCCTCAAAAGCACCAATAACGATCGGCAGCTTTCTGTCTCCTTCCACTTCATTCAAAATAAGGGCGTAGGCCCCATTTTGGGTTTGACTGTAGCTTATACCTTTTATTTTTAACCTGACTAAACTCATAGTATCTTAAAAATACAAAAAGGCTGTTTAAATATGGGCGTAACCTTTATTTAAACAGCCCTTTCCGGGGCGCAAATTAACAAAATTTAAGCGTTTTGAGCTTTAAATTCCTTTAATTTTTCGACGAGTTGCGGTACCACCTCAAAAGCGTCCCCAACAATACCATAGTCGGCAGCCTTAAAGAAAGGAGCCTCGGCATCATTGTTAATGACCACTTTGGTCTTACTGGCACTAACTCCTGCCAAATGCTGTATGGCTCCAGAGATACCAATGGCAATGTATAGGTTGGATGCTACCGGCTTTCCGGTTTGCCCAACGTGTTCTCCGTGGGGTCTCCAGCCCATGTCGCTAACCGGTTTGGAACAGGCGGTAGCCGCTCCTAAAACTTCGGCAAGTTCCTCAATCATTCCCCAGTTTTCGGGTCCTTTGAGTCCTCTTCCGCCAGAAACTACGATATCGGCATCAGCAATGGATACTTTTCCGGCTACTTTATCGACCTCCAGTGATTTTACTGCGAAATCCCCATCTTCGATTTGTGCCGAAAATTCCTCAACGGATGCGGAACCTCCAATCTCGTTAATGCCATAAGCATTATTACTTACACCTATAATCTTTTTATCGGTCGTAATTTCGGTATGGGCAAAACCCTTATTACTGAAGGCTGTTCTCTTTACGGTTAAAGGAGCAGTACAACTAGGAGCCTCTACTACATTGGGGGCATAGCCTGCTTTTAATTTGGCCGCTAAAAGAGGGGCCAAGTATTTGGCATTGGCGCTTGAACTCACAATGACGGTCGTTGCACCTTCCTTTTCTACAGCTTGGGCTATAGTCTTGGCGTAAGCCTCCGCGTTAAAGGTATTAAACTGGTCCCCGGCAATGTTCAGTACTTTTGAAACGCCGTAGTTGCCTAAAGATTCGCCTTCCGAGGCGTTAAAGGAAATAGCGGTGGCGGTAGTTCCCATTTGGTCTGCTACCGTTTTGGCATAAGAAGCTACCTCAAAGGCGCTCTTTTTATATTTTCCGTTTTCTGATTCTGTATATACTAGAATAGACATGTTGTAATGTTTTAATTGAAATTGAGTTTGAAAAACGCTTTAGATAACCTTGGCCTCATTGTGCAACAAGGACACGAGTTCATCTACGGAATCTGTAAGTTTAACTGCGCCTTTAGGAGCAGGTTTTTCAAATTTACTGTCCACTGTGGCTTTTGTGGCGTCCACAGGCTCCACTACGTTAAGGGCTTTTTTACGGGCCATCATAATTCCTCTCATATTTGGAATTTTAAGGTCGCTTTCTTCTACAAGTCCTTTTTGGCCACCTATTACCGCAGGTAGCGCCGCCTCAACTTTTTCCTTTCCACCATCAATTTCACGGGTGGCAGTAGCCGTATCCCCTTCCACTTCAAGCCCAATACAGGTATTAATAAAATTGTATCCCAAGAGCGACGCAAGAATGCCGGGAACCATACCACCGTTATAATCGATAGACTCCCTACCGGCAATCACGAGGTCATAACCACCATCATTAATAACGTTTGCCAATTGTTCGGCAACAAAAAAACCATCTGTAGGTACGGCGTTGATACGAATGCCTTCGTCTGCACCAATGGCAAGGGCTTTTCGCATAGTGGGCTCTACAGAGGCATCGCCCACCGTGGCAATATGCACTGTAGCTCCTTGTTTTTCTTTGAACCACATGGCTCTTGTAAGACCAAATTCATCATTTGGGTTGATGACAAATTGGACCCCGTTGGTGTCGAACTTGGTGTCCCCGTCCGTAAAGTTAATTTTGGACGTTGTATCTGGGACATTACTTATACAAACTAGTATTTTCATCTATATAATTCTTTTGATATGACCTTACGAAGATAGGTATTCTTTCGTAAAAATACTATGCATGCATAGTATTTTTTTGTTTCTTTTTTGCTAAAAAGGGTAAATGAATTGCCATATTATTTCCTATTTTTGCTTGCCGTTTTAGGATATTAATAAATAGACATAGCATAATATATGAAGACGTTACAATTTAGGGAAGCCATTGCGGAGGCCATGTCCGAAGAAATGAGAAGAGACGAATCCGTTTACCTTATGGGTGAAGAAGTGGCCGAATACAATGGTGCTTATAAGGCCTCTAAAGGTATGTTGGACGAGTTTGGTCCGGAGCGTGTATTGGATACGCCTATAGCAGAGCTTGGTTTTGCAGGTATTGGCGTGGGTTCTACCATGACCGGTAACCGCCCTATAATTGAGTTCATGACGTTCAATTTTGCTTTGGTGGGTATTGATCAAATAATCAATAATGCCGCAAAAATTCGTCAAATGTCCGGAGGTCAATTTCCTTGCCCTATCGTTTTTCGTGGCCCTACTGCTTCTGCCGGTCAATTGGCGGCTACGCATTCCCAAGCCTTTGAAAGTTGGTATGCCAACTGCCCTGGTCTTAAGGTGGTAGTGCCTTCTAATCCAAAAGATGCAAAGGGGTTGTTGAAATCCGCTATTAGGGATGACGACCCAGTTATTTTTATGGAATCTGAGCAGATGTACGGGGATAAGGGAGAGGTTCCAGAAGGCGAATACACAATTCCATTAGGGGTTGCGGACCTACGAAGAGAAGGTACGGATGTAACCGTAGTTTCTTTTGGAAAAATTATCAAGGAGGCCGATAAAGCTGCAGAGCAGTTGGCCGAAGAAGGAATTAGTTTAGAGATAATAGATTTGCGTACGGTGAAGCCATTGGATTATGACGCCATCGTAAATTCGGTAAAGAAAACCAATAGGTTGGTCATTTTAGAGGAAGCATGGCCATTCGGAAACGTATCTACAGAGATTACGTTCCATGTTCAAAAGCACGCTTTTGATTACTTGGACGCCCCTATTGAAAGAATAAATACGGCAGATACTCCTGCGCCTTACTCACCGGTCTTGCTAAAAGAATGGTTGCCAGATGCAAAAGATGTAGTAGACGCTGTTAAGAAAGTGTTATATAAGTAAGGTATACCAAATTGTAAAGTACTTTTGCTTCGTTGGTCGATGACCGGCGAAGCTTTTTTTATGGTATACTATTTGATTGTACCGCGGTGAGAACCATTTTTAATGAAAAGACTCCTTTTACCCCTTTTACTTTTATTCGCTTTTTTTGCCACGGCCCAGAGCAAAGTGGGCGGTATAGTGCTGGATGAGTATGATAATCCAGTGGCTTTTGCCAATATCTTATTTAAAAATTCCTATGAGGGTACCATAACGGACGATAATGGTAATTTTTATATGGAGTCTGATGTTACCCATGATACATTGGTTATTTCCTTTATTGGTTACGAAAATTTAGAAATTCCGTTGACATCCAAAGTAATGTACGATATGAAAGTACAGCTTAAGGAATCTAGCGAAGCTTTGAAGGAGGTGGTGGTTTTTGCGGGAAAACAATCCAAGAAGAACAATCCGGCTGTAGAGATACTCAAGAAGATTTGGGCAAAAAAGAGACAAAATGGCGTACGTCAATTTAAGCAATATGCTTTTGATAAATACGAAAAGGTAGAATTTGACCTCAATACCATTGATAGTACCCTCATGAAAAGGAAAATTTTCAAGGGCCTCGAATTTGTATTTCAAGATTTGGATACTTCCCGTATCACTGGAAAAACATACCTGCCCATTTTCCTAAACGAAACCTTTTCAAAAGTCTATGGAGATAATATCCTCAAAGAGGAAAAGGAAGATGTACTGGGCAATAAGAATTCCGGGTTTGATAATAACCAGGCCATCATTGGTTTTATAGCGGATTTGTATCAGGATTATGACATTTATGACAATTACCTAAAGTTTTTTGATAAGAGTTTTACCAGCCCTCTTTCCCGTACAGGAGTAGATACCTATAACTATGCATTGCGAGACAGTGCTTATGTAGATAATAAATGGTGTTATAACATCGTGTATTACCCAAGAAGGAAGAATGAGTTGACATTTAAGGGAGATTTTTGGGTGAATGATACCACCTACGCCATCAAAAATATAAACCTGGAAGTTACCAAAAGCGCCAACATCAATTGGGTAAAGGAAATTTACATTGAACAGGATTTTGAGGTGGTAAATGATTCCGTTTTCTTACTTAAAAGGGATTATATGATGAGTGATTTTTCCTTTAGTAAAAAGGAGAAATCCAGAGGGGTCTACGGTAAGCGAACCACGGTTTATGACCATTATAAATTCAACCAAACAAAACCAAAAGAGTTTTACCGTACGGAGAGCAACCCCTATGACCCTATAGTGCAAACTAGGGATAGCGCCTTTTGGTCTACCAATCGATTGGAGGGTTTAAATAAGGACGAGAAGGGTATCTACCAGTTGTTGGATACACTGAAAACCGTTCCCAAATTCAAGAGCTATTACAATTTGGTAAGTATTCTGGGCTCCGGCTATGTAGAAATCGATAAATGGAACATGGATATTGGTTCGGTTTATGATGTTTTTGGATACAACCAGGCCGAAGGCCCTCGCGTACGTTTGGGGGCTAGAACCTATTTTGGGGAGAACGACCTTTGGCGCCTAGAAGGCTACATGGCTTATGGTTTTACAGATCAGAAAGTAAAATATGGAACATCTGGAAAGTTTCTTTTAGACCGAAAAACGAGATTGATCGTCTCCGGTGGAAATAGGCGGGATATTGAACAATTGGGTGTTAGCCTTACTGCTACCAATGATGTGTTGGGCCGCAGTATTGCTTCCTCATCCCTTGTGACCGTTGGTGCCAACAATCGCTTGACCAACATCAACTTGAGCAAGCTCGGTTTTGAAATGGAACCGGTTACCAATTTGCGCATTGGGGTAGGAGGAACCTTTAGAACCTTAAGTTCTGCCTTGCCCCAAGATTTTAGTCTTGATTACATAGACCCTGATGAACCGGGGGGCATTGCAAAGACCATAAGGCAATTTGATTTTAATGCTCTTTTAATCTATACTCCCGGCAAAAGAACCATTGGTTATGGAGTGGAGCGCCGTACTATTAATGACAATTACAGTACGCTGCTATTGAACTATACTAAAGGGAGTGAAGGTATTTTTAGTAGTGATTTTGATTATAGTAAGCTTCAGTTCGCCTATAGTCAGCCATGGCAAATAGGAGGTTTTGGTAGGTTGTACAGTACCCTGGAAATGGGTAAAACCTTTGGTAAAGTGCCATTAGGGCTATTAAATGTAATACCGGGTAATCAAACCTTTTTTTCCAACTATGGGACCTTTCCTAACCTGGATTTCTATGAATTTGTAACCGATACCTATGTGGCGCTGCATTTGCAACATAATTTTAATGGGCGATTATTTGCGAGAATTCCATTATTGCGAAAATTGAATCTTAGGGAAGTAGTGGGACTTAGAGGGGTTTGGGGAACGCTATCAGATGAGAATATTGCGTTAAGTGCGCCCGCTGCCGTTAATACGCCGTTACAGGCCCCTGATGATAAAATTTACTATGAATACTCCTTCGGAATAGGTAATATTTTTAAAATTCTTCGAATAGATTTTAATTTTAGGGGCAATTATTTGGATGCACCCAATGCGCGGCCTTTCAGTGTAACGGGAACCTTTGGCTTTGATTTTTAAAAGTTTGTAAGTCAATTCCTTGAGGTTATGCGTTTTTTTCTGTGGAAGCCTCACTTTTCTAAGTAATATTCAATGAACATGAGGGTATTTTAAAAGGCTTGGATTTATGTGCCCTTAGACCTTGTTTTTTTGTGGATTGTGCACTTCTTGGGGTTCTATTTTCGTACCTTCGCAACTTTAAACAAAACCTCAATAATGGGAAAGAAAACGAATATAACTTTCGATGTTTTAATAGAAATACCAAAAGGAAGTAGAAATAAATACGAATATGATTTTGTGTTGAACAAAATCCGCTTTGACAGAATGCTTTTTTCATCCATGATGTATCCAGGAGACTATGGATTTATACCTGAAACCTTGGCCTTGGACAAAGACCCCTTGGATGTTTTGGTTATGGGTACAGAACCTGTTTATCCAATGGTAGTAATGGAAGTAAAGCCTATTGGTGTTTTCCATATGACCGATGAAAAAGGTCCCGATGAAAAGATTATCTGCGTTCCTGTCTCCGATCCCATTTGGAGCAATAATAATGATATAAGTGATTTAAATCCGCATAGATTAAAAGAGATTGAGCACTTCTTTCAGGTGTATAAAGATTTGGAAAAAAAGAAAGTTGATACCGGTGGATGGGGTAATGCTGAGGAAGCCGTAAAAATCTATCACGAGTGCGTAAAGCGCTACGATGAAAGTGATTTAAAAAAGAAGCGTACTTTTACGATATAATCAAAAATACGTTCAGAATATAGCCTTATTATCGAAATAATAAGGCTTTTTTTATTTATTCTATTTTACTACTTTAGGTGCCATTGTTTATACTAAACCAATAAAATAATGGAATCAATCGTAATGTTTTTACCGGTATTCGGTGTTCTGGCGCTACTTTTCGTAGCCTGGAAAAATGCTTGGGTAGGCAAGCAGGAGGTAGGTGATGAGAAAATGGCGAGAATCGCCAAAAATATCTCGGACGGCGCCATGTCATTCTTAAAGGCCGAATATAAAATTCTCTCTGTTTTTGTAATTGCAGTTGCCATCTTACTTTTCTTTAAAGGAAGTAACGAGGAAGGTTCCAATGGAATGGTGGCTATTTCCTTTATTGTGGGTGCAATTTGTTCTGCACTTGCCGGCTTTATTGGAATGAAAGTAGCCACTAAGGCCAACGTTAGAACCACCAATGCGGCAAGAACTTCCTTAGGTAAGGCTTTGGAAGTAGCTTTTGCAGGAGGAGCCGTTATGGGACTTGGCGTTGTTGGTCTTGGAGTTTTGGGTCTTAGCGGACTGTTCATGTTATATAGCGGACAAGGTTGGAGTATAGGAGAGGTGCTTAATGTGCTGTCCGGCTTTTCCCTTGGTGCTTCTTCCATCGCGCTATTTGCGCGAGTAGGTGGTGGAATTTATACCAAGGCTGCTGATGTAGGTGCCGATTTGGTAGGTAAGGTAGAAGCGGGAATTCCTGAAGACCACCCTTTAAATCCTGCTACTATTGCCGATAACGTGGGGGATAATGTGGGAGATGTGGCCGGTATGGGTGCCGATTTATTTGAATCCTATGTGGGTTCAATTATTGGAACCATGGTATTGGGTGCCGCTTTTGTTCAGATTGATACATTTGCCGGGGCTTTTGATGGTCTGGGAGCGGTTTACCTTCCCTTGGTGTTGGCTGCTATTGGTATTATTATGTCTATAATCGGTACCTTCTTTGTAAAGGTGAAGGAAGGCGGAAACCCTCAAACAGCATTAAATATTGGTGAATTTGGATCTGCTGGATTGATGTTGGTAGCTTCCTATTTTATCATCACCATGATGTTGCCCGATAGTTGGAATTTTGGAGGGGAAACCTATACTTCTATGGGCGTTTTTTATGCGGTACTTGCCGGATTGGTCGCGGGTCTTGCCGTTGGTAAGGTCACCGAGTACTATACAGGAACGGGAACCAAACCCGTTAATTCCATTGTAAAACAATCCGAAACCGGATCGGCCACTAATATAATTGCCGGTCTAGGGGTTGGAATGATGTCTACCATGTTCCCCATACTTATCATTGCTGCGGCAATCATTGTTTCCCATATGTTCGCTGGTCTGTACGGTATAGCCATTGCGGCGGTAGGGATGCTGGCCAATACAGGAATTCAGTTGGCGGTAGATGCCTACGGACCTATTTCCGATAATGCGGGGGGTATTGCTGAAATGTCCGAGTTGCCTAGTGAAGTACGGGAACGCACCGATAAATTGGATGCAGTAGGGAACACCACGGCAGCCATTGGAAAAGGATTTGCCATTGCTTCTGCGGCCTTAACGGCTCTTGCCTTGTTTGCGGCCTTTATGCAAACCGCCAATGTAACGGGAATTGATGTTTCCAAACCAACCGTAATGGCCGGACTTTTAGTAGGGGGAATGTTGCCATTTGTCTTTTCGGCACTTTCTATGAATGCTGTAGGGCGTGCCGCCATGGCCATGATCGAGGAGGTAAGGCGTCAATTTAGGGATATTCCACAATTGAAGGCGGCTTTGGAAGTGATGCGTCAAGTAGATTCGGATATGTCCAAAGCTTCACCTGAGCAACGTGCAATTTTTGATCAAGCAGATGGGGTTGCCGAGTATGAAAAGTGCGTGGCGATTTCAACACAAGCCTCAATAAGAGAAATGGTATTGCCAGGTTTATTGGCCATCGCTGTTCCTGTGGCTGTTGGTTTTCTTGGAGGTGCGGAGATGTTAGGTGGACTTCTAGCGGGTGTTACTACTTGCGGGGTGCTTATGGCTATATTCCAATCCAATGCCGGGGGTGCTTGGGACAACGCCAAAAAGATGATAGAGGAACAAGGGAGAAAAGGTACGGATGCCCATAAAGCTGCCGTAGTAGGAGATACGGTTGGTGATCCGTTTAAGGATACTTCTGGCCCTTCACTTAATATCCTCTTAAAACTAATGTCTGTAGTGGCATTGGTCATTGCGCCTAGTATTGCCAATAATGTTAGCGGTATGGCCGGAGAAATCGAAGAGAAGGAAATTAAAATTGAAATGAAGTCCGAAGTAAATGGGGAATTGACCCAAGCCACCATTGCATATACCGAAGTTATCAATGGAAAGAAAGTGAGCCAAGAGAAAACTTTCAATGGTACTTCAGAGGAGGTAAAAGAACAGCTACAATCATTTGAAAATAAAGTGAATGCCCAAGAGGGAAATTCAAAAATTGAAATTGAAAGTATTGATATTCGCAAGTGAATATCCTCAACTTGAATTATGATTGAAAAGGCCACCTTCGGGTGGCTTTTTTATTTCAAAATGTATTTTTTGGCTTGTTAACCATGTTTTTAAATGCAGGTTTCGTAATAAACACAAAGTATGTTTTGTATTCTGCTTAATTTATCCATGGTAAGATACGGGCTTCATAATTTTAAATTTTCCGTGGATAATACTCGCCAATAGCTCAGTATAAAAGAGGATGAATCATTAAATTTGGAGGTTTAAACCAAACCACCAATGAAAAAAATAGTATTACCATTAGTTTTGCTTTTTAGCCTTTTCGCTTACTCCCAAACGGCCAAGGTGCCTGTGTATGCTTGGGTTGGAGGCCCGGGAAAAGCAACCGATCAAGAACTCAAGGAGCAATTTTTAGAATTTAAGGAAAAGGGTATAGACGGTCTTATGTACAGTGGCGGCCATGACCCCGAAACTTACGAAAGAGTAGGCAAATTTGTAAAGGAAGCAGGATTGGAATTCCATACTTGGATACCTACCATGATTCAGGGCGACCCAAAAATTAAACCAGAATGGTATGGGGTAAGCGGAAAAGGGGAGTCCACCTATGAAATTCAGCCTTACGCGCCGTATTATAAGTTTATGTGTCCTAACAAAAAGGGAGTACGTAACTATTTGAAAGATTTATATACGGGCGTAGCCGAAGTGGAGCACGTTGATGGTATTCATTTAGATTATATCCGATATCCTGATGTAATTTTGGCTCGCGGACTATGGGAAAAGTATGGACTGATTCAAGACCGAGAATTTCCCGAGTATGATTTTTGCTACTGTGACACTTGTACCAAGGATTTTAAAAAGAAAAGTGGCATTGATATTACCAAAGTGGAAGACCCCACTACGGTTCATGAGTGGAAGGAATTTAGGTATGATGTAATCACTGGCTTGGTGAAGGAAATCAAAGAGGCCGTTCATGAAAAAGGAAAAAAGGTGAATGCAGCAGTGTTTCCAGGTCCCACCATTTCCAAAAAATTGGTACGCCAAGAATGGAACAATTGGGGTTTGGATGCCTATTTCCCGATGAACTACAACGACTTTTATATGGCCAACACGCTTTGGATTGGAAGCCAAGTTAAAGAGGAAGTACAAGCAGCAGGCGAAACACCGGTTTATAGTGGCTTGTTTATCTGTCCTCGCCCATGGAACAAGGACAACGAAGAAGACCCGGAAGGCCATGGATTATTACCGGAAGAATTGGGAGACGCCATTAAAGAATCTATGGAGAACGGTGCGGCCGGAATTTGCTTGTTTACCCCCGGTAGAATGACCGATGCCCATTGGGCCGCTTTCAAAGAGGCCATTTACAAGGAATATACCGTAGAATAGCGAATCATAGATAGCTAGTAACTAAAAGAAAGCACCTCATTCGAGGTGCTTTCTTTTAGTTACTTGTCCAAAAACTCCAACATTTTTTTATTGACTACTTCCGCTTGGTCCATCGATAAAAAGTGCCCGGCATTGCTGATGATTTCTCCTTCACCTCTGGGAAGAGAATTGGCAATTTTAACGGTCTTTGGTTCATTGATTATATCGTCATCCCCAATTAAGACCAAAACCGGCATTTGTAGTGTTTGCAATTTCTTGGTAGAAAAGGGACGCATGCTTAAAATAAATTCGTTATCAGAATCGGTTTCCAATCCTAGTTTGTATTGCTGAATATAAGAGTCCTTTATATGTGTGACGTCTGCTGACATGCTTTCCAAGGTCTGTTCTATCCGCTTTTCTTTGGAAGAAAACAATTTGACGATGTTTTTAAACAAATCCTTACTAGGTCTGATCCATGTAAAAGTTTGGGCCGGACTCAACAAAATCATGCTCTTGATTCTTTTCTGGTTACTAAATGCCAAGTTTACTGCCAGCCAACCCCCTCGTGAGGCTCCAATAAGGTGAAAATTGTCCACTTTTAGGGCAAAGAGCACCTCTTCATACCAATCTACTACCTTTTCTACATTTTCTACTTTATCGTATACGTGGGATTTTCCAGGTTCTAAAAGAAAGTCAATGGCAAATACCCGATAATTTTCGCTTAACGCTTGAATGTTTGGGTACCACATAGTTGAACTTGCATTCATGCCATGGAGCAGTACCATAGGTTCTCCATTTTTTGGCCCGCTTACCAATACATGGGCAATTCCGTCGGTGGTAGGGATGTAGAGTTCTTCATAATCCGTCGGCCAAAGTTCTAAGGTTCGGTCATATGCCTCATAGTATGTGGAGTCTAATTGCGAGGCTTCGGTAATGTAATCCGGTACTTCTTTATAGGCAGCAAACTTGTCCGTACAACTAAAAAGAACGAGGCAAGCCGTAGTTATAATTATAAATCTCATCTGGGGGAATTTCAACTAATCCGTAAAGATGGTGAGTAGACTTGTTAAAATCAAAAAAAATAGAGCAAAGCTCGCTGATCTCGCTAACCGGTTCAAAACGGTCTCTAATTTTATAAGCATCAAAGAGCCTTAACATGATGTGTTTGAGTATTTAGGTTGTTGAATCAGGACGTAGAAAAAGCCACCGAAGTGGCTTTGGATTATTGTAGTTTAAAGTTGATAGGAATACTGAAGGGCACTCGTACGGCACGGTCCCGTTGCTTTCCCGGAGTCATTTTAGGGAGTTTTCCAATGATTCGCTTTGCTTCGTTCTCAAGTAATTTGTCCGGTCCCCGCATTTGTATTTGACCGATGCTGCCATCTTTTTCAATGACGAACATGGTGCTTACGCGGCCTTCAATTCCCATTTCCTGAGCTATTTCGGGATATTTGAAATTCTTTTTAATGTGCTTCATCAACATTTCTTGAAAACAGGCTCTTTTGTCCTTCGCTTTTTCACAGCCCGGAAAAACCGGTACTTCTTCAATAGTGATAAAAGGAATAGACTCCGGCTCATCGTTTTCCATCACCTCCACGTCCGCTACTTCTATTATTTCTTTGTTTTGATCCGTTTCAGTAGAAGCCATTTCGGTTTCAATTACTTCTTCATCATCTTCAATTATTTCAATGATTGGAGGTGCGGTTAAAGGTGCTGGCGGTGGGGGTGTTTTGATATGCGTGGTAAAAGGTACTTCTTCAATAAGTTCATCTTGGACGTTCATACTAGCTACATAGCCATAATTTTTATCATAGGTTTTCCACTCCAAGGCGAGGAGCGTAACAAGAAGGACAAATAGTAGAGCAAAAAGAAAATATATGCCTCTGTCTCGGTTAATATCCGCTTTGGGATTTTTCTTTGATTCCATAATTCAAGGGTTTATAAATTTCTATGGATGAAGCTATGTTTCCTTTTGTAGAATTAAAACCGGCAATGAGTAACACCCCTATTTGGGTGAGGGAACATTAATTTACTGATTGAAAGCTCAAGGGCTTTTGCGATATTTGTTATGGGTTTCGTGTTATGACCACATTGAACTTTCGTCTAAATTTGTACTATGGGTTTATTTGGAAAAAGAGATAAACTACAAATCATTACTTTTCAAGGTTATGGTACCAATACGCATTTTTATGCAAGGGGCCGAGCATTGGAAGATGAAGAAATAGACTTGTCTCAAAAGGGAGTTTTTAATTTAATTTGGAATACCTACAAACGTTTTGAGACAGATGAGGTTAAAAATACCCAAGTGACCATTACGCTTCCTGATGGTCAAAAAATTGAAGGCAAAACGGATGGGGCCGGTTACTATAAAATAAAATGTAATCTG
Source organism: Euzebyella saccharophila (assembly GCF_014855495.1). Taxonomy (GTDB): domain Bacteria; phylum Bacteroidota; class Bacteroidia; order Flavobacteriales; family Flavobacteriaceae; genus Euzebyella; species Euzebyella saccharophila. The sequence continues at coordinate 87,766 of NZ_JACYFJ010000008.1, forward strand.
CAGGATTTAAGAACCTTGACCAATAGCGAGGGTTGGTTGGCCTTTGAGATTGCCTTTAATGACCCAACGCTTAAAAGGGAAATTTTACACCAAAATAGATTTCCGGGAGAAATGCTCATACCGTCTTCCAAAGCCCGTTTTGGGGTGATTAGTGATATTGATGATACCATTTTGCATACGGGCGTGGTCTCTTCCTTAAAATGGAAGGTGATTTTTAATACCGTGTTTAAAACGGCCGAAAGACGAAAGCCTTTAGCCGGAGCCGCGGAATTTTACCAATTGCTGCATCAGGGTAAAAACGGAAATGAGGCCAATCCTATATTCTACGTTAGTCACAGTCCTTGGAATATGTACCGATATCTCGAACTTTTTCTGCAGCAGAACGTTTTTCCTAAGGGGCCAATTCTTTTACGGAGCTTTCCCATATTTGGTCGGAAAAAGCCCAACGAGAAACCTCAAAAGCAAAAAGAAATCTTAAACATTCTAAAAACCTTTCCCAGTCTGAAAATCATTTTGATTGGCGACAGTGGGGAACATGATGCGGATATTTATAAAGAGATTACCGAGCTATATCCAAATCAAATAATTGCTATCTATTTGCGAAGCGTTGCCCACAAAAAACGTATGCAGCGTGTTAAGGGGCTTTTTGATAACTACACAACGGTCCCGGTACTTTTGGTAGAAAGCAGTGAACAGGCTATTGCCCATGCCAAGCAACAAGGTTTTATAAAATAGCGCTTAGAACAATCCGTTAATTTGGGCGTCAATTTTGTTGATGATGGACCCTAAATCTTCCGGATTACTTACAAAATCAAGGTCATCTACATCAATAATCAAAAGGTTGCCATTTTCGTAACCATGGATCCAAGCTTCATATCTTTCGTTCAATCGGCTTAAATAATCAATGGAAATACTGTTTTCATATTCCCGACCACGTTTATGAATCTGTTTTACCAAGTTTGGGATGGAGCTACGCAGATAAATTAATAGGTCCGGTGGTTGAATAAGGCTTTCCATAAGTTCAAAAAGACTTTGGTAATTGTTAAAATCCCTATTGGTCATAAGACCCATTGCATGTAGGTTGGGAGCAAAAATGTAGGCATCTTCGTAAATCGTACGATCTTGTATGGTAGTCTTACCACTTTGTCTTATATCCAAGACTTGTCTGTACCTATGGTTTAAAAAGTAAATCTGTAGGTTGAAACTCCACCGCTCCATTTGGGTATAGAAATCATCGAGATACGGGTTGTCAACTACATCTTCAAAATTAGCTTCCCATTTAAAGTGTTTTGCCAATAACCCTGTTAGCGTGGTTTTTCCGGCACCAATGTTACCGGCTACTGCAATGTGCATAAAACTTGATGGTTTTTAAATATTGATATTTCTACAACCTAGATACGACGGTACAAGATACAAAGGATCATCATTTGAGGGAAAAATTTAAAGGGTAAAATCCTTAGGAAAAATTTAATACGGTCTTTTGGTATAAAATTTTTATTTCCGGTGTAAAGCTGTAATTTTGCCCTGATTTTAAAAGAGGAAGGATTTGACTGATTGCAACCTCTTGTGCCAAAATTCATTTTTGGGGCGAATCAAATGCTAAAGCAGTTGGTAGGATTTTCTTTCCTATCAGACTTCTTTAGGCTATCGTAAAAATCCTTCCGCCAAAAACTAAAGAAGTATATGTCATACCTTTTTACATCAGAATCTGTTAGTGAGGGACATCCGGATAAAGTTGCGGACCAAATTAGTGATGCCTTATTAGACCATTTTTTGGCATTTGACCCAGAAAGCAAAGTGGCTTGTGAGACCTTAGTGACCACCGGTCAGGTTGTTTTGGCCGGCGAAGTAAAGAGCGATACCTATTTAGATGTTCAGAATATTGCAAGGGACGTCATCAACCAAATAGGGTACACCAAAGGTGAATACCAGTTTAGCGGCGATTCTTGTGGTGTCATTTCATTGATTCACGAACAATCGCAAGATATTAGCCAAGGCGTTGATCGTGGCGAAAAAGAGCAACAAGGTGCTGGTGATCAAGGAATGATGTTTGGGTATGCTACCAATGAAACGGATAATTACATGCCCTTGGCCTTAGATATTTCGCACCGCATTTTGTACACTTTGGCAGAACTTCGTAAAGAAGGCAAGGAAATCTCGTATTTAAGACCCGATGCCAAAGCGCAGGTAACTATTGAATATTCTGATGATAACGTGCCTGTGAGAATCGATACCATCGTGGTTTCTACCCAGCACGATGCTTTTGATGCCGACGATGAGAAAATGTTGGCAAAAATCAAGAAAGATATTATTGAGGTTCTAATTCCGAAAGTGAAAACACAATTGCCCGAAAGTATTCAGGCTTTGTTCGATGATGCTATCAAATACCATATCAACCCTACCGGAAAATTTGTTATTGGAGGCCCGCATGGTGATACCGGATTGACCGGAAGAAAGATTATTGTGGATACCTATGGCGGAAAAGGAGCTCACGGCGGCGGTGCCTTTAGTGGGAAGGACCCTAGTAAGGTGGATCGAAGTGCTGCGTATGCCTCTAGACATATTGCCAAGAACTTGGTAGCGGCCGGGGTGGCCGATGAGGTTTTGGTACAGGTGAGCTACGCCATTGGGGTGGTAGAGCCAACGTCCATTTTTATTGATACCTACGGTACCTCAAAAATTGAGGCTACCGATGGTGAAATTGCTAAAAAAGTAGCGGAACTATTTGATATGAGACCTTTTGCCATTGAGGAGAGGTTGAAACTCAGAAACCCTATTTATTTGGAATCTGCAGCTTATGGGCACATGGGTAAAACGCCTCGAACGGTTACCAAGGTGTTTGAGTCACCGTACAATGGCAGGGTGGAGAAAGAGGTGGAATTGTTCACTTGGGAAAAGTTGGATAGGGTAGAAGAAGTAAAAAAAGCCTTTCAACTGTAATTTTTTTTAAAATTAAGGGGAATTTAAAATTCCGGTATATATATTTGTTTTTTCAAAGTTCAAACACTTATTGACAGTTATCAAGAAAGGCGGAGGGACTAGACCCTATGAAGCCTTAGCAACCCTTTGTTCAAATTTAGTTGAATAGAGAAGGTGCTACGTTCTATCCCAATGATTGTTGGGGCAGATAACGACTAAAGTTGCTTCCGTAATTTTTTCCGCTTTCTTATAACTATTTAATCGAAACTAGGCTTAGTGATAACTGTCTAGGTTTGTTCGTATATTGATTTGTACAACTTAAATACTATATAAAATGAGCGACTACAATTTTTCAACCAACGCCCTACATGCTGGGCACGACACTAAAGAAACAGGCGGAACTAGAGCGGTGCCTATTTACCAAACCTCTTCTTATGTTTTTAATGATACGGACCACGCTGCCAATCTTTTCTCTTTGGCAGAACTAGGTTTCATCTATACACGTTTGAACAACCCTACCAATGAAATTCTTCAAAAGCGTTTGGCCGCTTTAGAAGGTGGTATTGGTGCCGTGGTTTTTTCTTCGGGTGCGGCAGCCATCTCTACGGGATTAATGACTTTATTGAAGGCCGGTGATCACATAGTTGCTTCCAGTAGCTTGTACGGGGGTACTTTTAACTTATTGAACGTAACGCTTCCTAGATTGGGAATCACCACCACTTTCGTGGATGCTTCTGACCCTACCAATTTTAAAAATGCGGTTCAAGATAACACTAGGGCCTTTTTCGTAGAATCCCTTGGGAATCCCAAATTAGATGTGTTGGATTTACAAGCTATTTCAGAAGAGGCAAAAGCAGCTCAAATACCTTTTATTGTTGATAATACGGTGGCCACACCTGCTTTATTAAATCCGATTGAGTACGGTGCGAATATCGTCATACACTCCATGACCAAATATATTGGCGGACAGGGTACTTCCTTGGGGGGTGTCATCGTCGATGCCGGTACTTTTGATTGGGCCAATGGTAAATTCCCTGAATTTACAGAACCTTCTGCTGGTTACCACGGTTTGGTCTACCATGAAGCTCTAGGAGCAGCATCCTACACTTTCAAATTGATTTTAGAGGGACTTCGTGATTTCGGAGGGGCTTTGAGTCCGTTCAACGCCTTCCAGATTATTCAAGGTTTGGAGACTTTGAACGTTCGTATCAAGCAACACAGTGAAAACGCTTTGGAATTGGCCAAATGGTTAGAAGGTCGCGAAGAAGTCGCGTGGGTCAACTACCCAGGATTGGAGAGTAGCAAATACAATGAGCTTGCTAAAAAATACCTTCCCAAAGGCCAAAGTGGTTTGGTTACTTTCGGAGTAAAAGGAGGTTTTGAGGCGGCCAAAAAATTGACCGATGCCACTAAAATATTCTCTTTGTTGGCAAATATCGGAGATACCAAATCTTTGATTATCCATCCCGCAAGTACTACCCACCAGCAGTTAAATGAAGAACAACAGGCTGGTGCCGGTGTTAGCCAAGATTTGATCCGTCTTTCTGTTGGTTTGGAAGACGTAACAGATTTAAAAGCTGATTTGGAACAAGCTTTTAATCAATTATGATAAATAAGTAATGGTAGTTTGTTGGGGGTAGTGGAACCCCAGTTACCTCCAACAAACATGCATTCGCACAATAAAAATTTATGCTCCATCATCTTCAAATAAAGAATTATCAAACCCTGGGTCAAAAGACGCAGAATATTGAGCTTTCATACCAGCTGTTCGGTCAAGAGCTGCACAGCGCCCCTATTGTGTTGGTTAACCATGCCCTTACCGGAAACTCAAATGTTACCGGCGACGGCGGCTGGTGGTCTGCCCTAATTGGAGAAGGAAAGTGTATCGATACAAAAAAATACACCATTCTTTCCTTTAATATTCCTGGTAACGGATATGACAAATTTGTCATTGAAAACTACAAGGATTTTGTGGCAGGTGATATGGGCCGCATTTTTCTTCAAGGGCTCGATATGCTCGAAATTAAAAAGCTTTATGCGATAATTGGTGGGTCATTGGGAGGTGGCATTGCCTGGGAAATGGCGGCCCTCAATCCTAAAATAACAGAACATTTGATTCCGGTGGCTTCCGATTGGAAATCTACCGATTGGTTGATCGCCAATTGCCAAATTCAAGAGCAGTTTTTGGTCAATTCCAAGCAACCAGTGCACGATGCACGTATGCATGCCATGTTGTGTTACCGAACTCCGGAATCGTTCAAAGAACGTTTTAAACGAAGTACCAATGAAGAGTTGCAGGTATTCAATGTGGAAAGTTGGTTAATGCACCACGGTGAGAAACTGCAGGAAAGATTCCAGGTTTCGGCCTATAAATTGATGAATCAGCTATTGAAGACCATCGATATTATGAGGGATGGTGACCGTAATTTCATCGACCTACAAAACAGCGATATGAATATTCATATTGTTGGAGTGGATTCCGATTTGTTCTTTACAGCGAAGGAAAATAAAGATACCTACAAGCAACTGGCACAAGCGAATAGTAATGTTACCTATGGCGAAGTACACTCGCTTCATGGGCATGATGCCTTTTTGATTGAGTTTGACCAAATGGAACAACTGCTGCGGCCTATTTTCAGTAGAAATGGAAAGAGTCAGGGACTCAAAGTGCTAAAGTTTGGTGGTAAATCGCTTGCCAATGGTGAGGGCTTGGAGAGGGTTTTGAATATCATCACCAAAAAGGAGGAAGAAGGTGAAAACATTGCTGTGATTCTTTCCGCTCGGGGAAAGGCGACCGATCAGCTTGAAAACCTATTGGAAAAGGCGGCTTCCGGTCAGAATTACCAGAAGGATTTCGAGACATTTGAAAAATACCAACAGCACAGTTTTAAAAATATAAAACTGGGAGATGAATTTAAGGAGCTGGCAAAAATTTTGGAAGGGGTTTCCCTTTTAGGTGATTATAGTCAGAAAGTTAAAGACCAGGTCTTGGCTTTTGGGGAATTGATTTCCATTAAACTGGTAAGTAAGTTGTTGGTAGGACGGGGAATTTCGGCACAAGCCTTAGATTCTCGGTTGTTGTTGAAAACGGATTCCAATTTTGGCGATGCTTCTGTAGATGAGGTTAAGTCAAAAGAGAACGTAATCAGGTATTTCGCAAATTTGGAGACGCAAACTGTACCGGTTATTTCTGGGTTTATTGCTTCCGATGAAAATGGAGATACCACCACTTTGGGTAGAAACGGCAGTAACTATTCCGCTGCGCTATTTGCCAATTTTTTAAATGCAGAAGAACTTCAGAATTATACCCACGTAGACGGAATTTTTACTGCTAATCCGGATTTGGTGCCTGATGCCAAACGCATAGATAACCTGAGTTATAGCGAAGCCAATGAGCTAGCTAATTTTGGAGCCACCATTTTGCACGCGAAGACCATTATTCCATTAATTGAAAAAAATATTCCACTTAGAATATTGAATACTTTCAATGACGATAATGAAGGTACTTTGATCAGTGCCAAATCTAAGGAAGGGGGTATCCGTTCGCTTTCCGTCATTGAAAATGTGGCGCTGATTAATTTAGAGGGTAGAGGGCTGCTAGGTAAAGTGGGGGTTGATGCCCGTATTTTTAGGGCCTTGGGCCAAAATAATATTAGTGTCAGCATTGTGTCACAAGGCTCGTCCGAACGGGGAATTGGCCTTGTTGTCGATGCCGATAAGGCACAAAGGGCGAAAAAAGCCTTGGATGCCGAATTTGCAGGCGATTACGAAAATAAGGATATCAATATGATTACCGTTCAAGATCAGGTCTCGGTAATCTCTGTGGTAGGTCAAGATTTAAGTACTTTTCATAGGCCTTTTAACGCTTTGATCAAGAATCAGGTAGTGCCGTTATTGTTCAATAATACGGTTTCCGGAAAGAATGTGAGTTTAGTGGTCAAAAAGACCGATTTGCACAAGGCCATCAATGTAATGCACGGTCAGATTTTCGGAATCAGCAAAAAAGTGAACTTGGCCATTTTCGGTCATGGAAATGTGGGCGGTACTTTGATCGAACAGATTTTAAAGTCCAAAAAGGCCATTGAAGAGCGTAAGGGAATCGACTTGAATGTCTTTGCAGTAGCTAACTCACGTAAAGTTCTTTTGGAGAAAAAGGGAGTCCCTAAATCATGGAAAAAAGCCATTGAGGAAAGGGGAGTGCCCTACACGTTTTCCGATGTGATGGAATTTGCCAAAAAGAACCATTTAGAAAACTTGATTGCTGTCGATAATACGGCCAATGAAGATTTTGTGGCCCACTATTTTGATTTTGTAGAAAATGGTTTTGATTTGGTTTCCTCCAATAAAATAGCCAATACCCTAGGTTTTGATTTTTATCAATTGTTACGGGAAGAGCTTGGGAAAAACCAAAAACAATACTTGTATGAAACCAATGTAGGAGCAGGGCTTCCATTGATCGATACCATTAAGTTATTGCATTTGAGCGGTGAGAATATCACTCAAATTAAAGGGGTCTTTTCTGGCTCTTTAAGCTATATTTTCAATACGTTTTCGGAGTCCGATAAGCCATTCTCGGCTATTTTGTTGGATGCCATGAAAAAAGGATTTACCGAGCCAGATGCACGTGAAGACCTTTCCGGGAATGATGTGGGTAGAAAATTGTTGATTCTAGCGAGGGAGTTGGATTTAAGCAACGAATTTTCGGATATCAGCATCAATAACCTTATTCCGGAAGACTTACGAGACGGATCAGTAGATGATTTTTTAAAGAACTTGAATGTGTTGGATGCCAAGTTCAGTGAGATAAAGAAAAACCAGAAACCAGGCCATGTCTTACGCTATGTAGGTGATTTGCACGGTGATTTGCAGAAGGAAAAAGGTATTTTGGAAGTAAAATTGGTTTCTGTGCCCAAAGAAAGTGCTTTGGGACAGGTAAAAGGTTCCGATTCCATTATTGAAATCTATACGGAATCTTATGGCAAAAACCCACTGGTGATTCAAGGTGCAGGTGCAGGGGCGGCAGTAACCGCCAGAGGAGTGTTTGGCGATATTTTAAGGATTGCCGAAAAGGGATAGATTTTAGGAGTTAGGAGTTAGGAGTTAGGAGTTAGGAGTTAGGAGTTAGGAGTTAAGGGTTAGGGGTTCGTAATGTGAATTCAAAATTTGGGTTTAACGGAAATTTCCATTCATCCGAAAGAGACTTGAAAAAGAAAAAAAAAGAAGAGATGAGTACGAATAAATTTGAGACGAACGCGATTCGCACGCAGTTAAAACGGTCAGAAAACCTAGAGCACTCGGTGCCTATGTACGTGACCTCTAGTTTTGTGTTTGAAGATGCCGAGGATATGCGTGCGTCTTTTGCAGAGGAGAAGGAGCGAAATATTTATTCCCGCTACTCGAACCCAAATTCTTCCGAGTTTATTGAAAAAGTGTGCCAGATGGAAGGTGCTGAAGACGGCTTTGCCTTTGCTTCAGGTATGGCTGCGGTTTTCTCTACCTTGGCGGCCTTGTTGGATAGTGGCGATCATGTAATTTCTTCTCGCAGTATTTTTGGCTCTACCCACTCCCTTTTCAATAATTTTTTCCCGAAGTGGAATATCAGTCATTCGTATTTTAAATGTGATGAGGTAGAAAAGATAGAATCGCTGATCACGCCCAAAACCAAAATTCTCTATGCGGAAACTCCCACGAATCCCGGTGTTGATGTATTGGATTTAGAATATTTAGGGGCCATTGCGAAAAAGCACGAATTGATTTTGGTTATTGATAATTGCTTTGCATCGCCTTATTTGCAACAGCCGATAAAATTTGGTGCCGATTTGGTCATACATTCCGGAACAAAATTAATGGACGGGCAGGGGCGTGTTTTGGCTGGTATTACCGTTGGAAAACGGGAGCTGGTAGACAAGGTCTATCGTTTTTCCCGAATTACAGGTCCGGCGCTTTCGCCATTTAACGCTTGGGTGCTTTCCAAAAGTTTGGAGACCCTGGCAGTTCGTGTGGATAGACATTGTGACAATGCCTTAAAATTGGCTGAATTTCTTGAAGGCCATGAAAAGGTAAATTGGGTGCGTTACCCTTTCTTAAAATCGCATCCTAAATACGAGGTAGCCAAAAAGCAAATGAAGGCCGGTGGCTGCGTAGTTGCTTTTGAGGTCAAAGGTGGATTGGAAGCCGGACAAAAGTTTTTCAATTCCATAAAACTATTGTCTTTATCCGCCAACCTGGGTGATTCCAGAAGTATCGTGACGCATCCGGCATCAACAACCCATAGTAAATTGTCAGTAGAAGAGCGCGCAGAAACCGGTATTACCGATGGTACCGTGAGGGTTTCCGTAGGGTTGGAGCATGTAGATGATATTATTGCCGATATCAAACAAGCTTTGGAAGCTTAATTAGGCTTTTTTGAAGCAATCATCATGTGTGGGCTAAAAGCGAGCAGGTTTTCGTCATTTTCCGTGATGGAAAGTAATTCGCTCAACGTTTTTCTGTTCTTAGGATGCAGCATGCTTGAAAAGTAATCTTTGTCTAGCCAAGTCATTCCTTCAACAGCCGTAAGCTGGTTATGGGTGAATCCCGCTTCTTGAAATTCCTTTTTGAGTTCTTCAGGGCGGTGGTAGTAAGCTTCTCCCATAAGACCCGGAAACTGCTTGGGCGGAAAGTGCTTGCTAGAGGTGAGTTCTTCTTTGCACATGTTGAAAAAGTTCTTGTCTTGAATATACCCATGTAGGAGCCCCACCAAGGTAGACGCGGTATAGTTGATAGCAAAACCAAGTACCGTTCCGCCAGGTTTTAAAACCCGTAATGCTTCCGTAATGGTTTGAGCTCGGTCTTTAGGGTTTTGAAGATGGTATAGGGGTCCGTGAAGTAGGATGAGGTCGGCAAATTCATTGGGGTAATCCAATTGCTGGGAAGCCCCAACTTTTACCGAAAAGCCATTTTTAGATTTTTTGGCCCGCTTTTGGGCAAGTTTGATGTGCTTCATGACAGGTTCCACTAGGTGAACCTGATGGCCTAAGTCTGATAGCCATTCAGCGTATTTTCCGGTACCTCCGCCAACATCTAAAATAATCATGTTGGGTTTGCGAAGGTGTTTTTCAATTAGTGCTTTCACCCGTTCAAACTCAAAGATTCCCATACCGTTTTCTAGTCGGGTTTCCTCAGAAGCCTGATTATAAAAGTCTTTTACGTTTTTGCTGATGAGTTTCTTTTGGTTGGCCATATGAAGGTTGGTTAATTCAGCTTTTATCCCTCAAAACTAAGAATATTGATGGTTTATATAGGTTGATACGTACTTTGTTTCCAGGGTTTATTCAACTTGGTAATCTAGCTTTTAAAGATTTTAATTTTCTGTATCTTCGCTTTATGCTCTCTAAAAAGACCAAATACGGCCTTAAGGCCCTCGCTTATTTAGCTTCCCAGAAGGAAAAAGCGCCTGTGCAGATTTCTGAAATTGCGAAGTGTGAAAATATTTCCCAAAAGTTTCTGGAGAGCATTTTATTATCCCTTCGAAAAAGTGGTTTTTTAGGTTCGAAGAAAGGCAAGGGCGGTGGATACTATTTGATCAAAGAACCCAATCAGGTTCTTATGACGGATGTTATGCGAGTGTTGGAAGGCCCCATTGCTATGGTACCCTGTGTAAGCTTAAATTTCTACGAAAAATGTGCAGATTGCCCAGATGAGGCAAGTTGTTCGGTCAATAAGCTCATGCTTATGGTCAGGGATGCCAACCTAGAGGTTTACCGAAATAACACGTTGGCAGACCTCATAATTTCCTAATCCTTGACTTTCAGTATTTCATCGGTTGATAATATCCCAGAAAAAAATGCGTTTTGTTAATAATCTACTAAATCTATAGGGTAATTGTAAATTCTTTTGGTTTGGTGCGACTCAGTTCAAAAAATAATTCTATTTTTGCTTACTCTATTAAATTAATAGGATAATAAAGGTTATGATTGTAGATCAACTTACTGTGGATTCTAAAAACCAGAAAACGACTTTTCAGAAAGACAAAACTTCTGAAAGCCCAAAAAGAAGTATCGTTAAGTCTATTAGTTGGAGAATCGTTGGAACCATAGACACCATCATGATTTCGTGGATCGTTACCGGTACACTAACCTTGGCTTTCTCCATAGGTTTGATAGAATTGGTAACCAAAATGGTTCTATACTTTTTTCATGAGCGAATCTGGAATAAAATAACTTGGGGTAAATAATTTATAGACAAATGAGTTTTTCAGAAGAATTAATTCAAGAGCAGAATAAAAAATTTGAAGGCGCAAATCCTCAAGAAATCATTACTTGGGCCATTGAGAATGCTAAAAATCCGGTAGTGACTACCAATTTTAGACCTTATGAAGTAAATATCCTTCATGCCGTTACTCAGGTAAAATCTGATATTCCCGTGGTTTGGTGCGATACCGGTTATAATACGCCCAACACCTACCGCCATGCCGAAGAACTAATCGAACGTCTAGGGCTTCAAATAGACTTATATGTGCCAAAGCAGACCACTGCGCATAGGGATGTGGTGATGGGTATTCCGCAAATAGACGACCCAAGGCATGCCATATTTACTGAGCAGGTGAAATTAGAGCCTTTTAGAAGGGCGATGGAAGCGCATCAACCTGATGTTTGGTTCACTAATCTTAGAAAAGGACAGACGGCTTTGCGTGATTCATTAGATGTATTGAGTTTAAGTAAAGACGGTGTTCTAAAGGTGAGTCCGTTCTATCACTATAGCGATGCGGAATTGGATGCCTATTTGGCGGAATTCGATTTGCCCAACGAACATAAATATTTTGACCCCACCAAGGTTCTGGAGAACCGTGAATGTGGATTGCATACCTAAATAATTGACTATTATAAACTTCCGCTTAGGCAGGATAAAAGCATAAAAACTTGGAAACAGTTACAAAAGAACAAGAATTGGATACAACACTTTTAGAGGCTACCGGCGATGTTGCCAACGCTTTGGAGAACGAGGCTATCTACATTATAAGGGAAGTAGCCGCGCAGTTTGAAAGACCTGTGTTGTTGTTTTCCGGAGGAAAGGATTCCATTACCTTGGTGAGATTGGCACAAAAAGCCTTCTGGCCCGCAAAAATTCCTTTTCCTTTAATGCATATAGATACAGGACACAACTTTCCGGAAACCATTGAGTTTAGAGATCGCTTGGTAGAGGAGTTGGGTCTAGAATTGATCGTACGCAATGTTCAAGACTCCATCGATCAAGGAAAGGTAAAGGAAGAAACTGGTAAGTATGCCAGTAGAAATATGTTGCAGACCACCACTTTGTTGGATGCTATTGAAGAATTCAAATTCGATGCCTGTATTGGTGGCGCCCGAAGGGACGAAGAGAAAGCTCGTGCCAAGGAAAGAATCTTTTCCGTACGTGATGATTTTGGTCAGTGGGACGAGAAAAACCAACGCCCGGAGTTATTCGATATGTTAAACGGTCAGATAGAATTGGGTCAGAACGTTCGTGTTTTTCCAATTAGTAACTGGACGGAGTTGGATGTTTGGAGCTACATTGAATCTGAAAACATTGAAATTCCTTCTATTTATTTTGCCCATAAGCGTAAGACGTTCTTGAGGGACGGACTTATCTGGTCTGCCGAGGACGATGTGGTTTTTAGGGCCGAGGACGAATTGGTAGAAGAACGTATCGTACGTTTTAGAACGGTAGGCGATATGTCATGTACCGCTGCGGTGGAATCCGAAGCCAATACCATTGCCAAAGTGGTTTCTGAAATTAGGGATTCTTCCATTTCGGAAAGAGGTGCGCGAATTGACGATAAGCGTTCCGAAGCGGCCATGGAGAAGCGTAAGCAACAAGGGTATTTCTAAGATAGTTAAGAGTTAAGAGTTAAAAGTTATGTGTTATGGGTTTTAGTGGGGTATCCTAATAAAACTAGTAACCAACAACCATACAAAGATGAAAGTATTAAAATTAGCAACAGCAGGTAGTGTAGATGACGGTAAAAGTACCTTGATCGGTCGTTTATTGTATGATACCAAATCGCTGACAACAGATAAATTAGAAGCTATTGAAAAAACCAGTAAGCAACGTGGTTACGATTACTTGGATTTTTCTTTGGCAACCGATGGTTTGGTAGCTGAAAGGGAGCAGGGTATCACTATTGATGTGGCCCATATCTATTTTTCTACCGCAACAAAAAGTTACATCATTGCAGATACTCCCGGTCACGTGGAGTACACTCGTAACATGGTTACCGGTGCATCTACTTCGCAAGCGGCCATTATTTTGATCGATGCCAGAAAAGGAGTGATCGAACAAACCTACAGACACTTCTTCATCAATAATATGCTTCGTGTAAAGGATGTGATAGTTGCTATTAATAAAATGGATTTGGTGGATTATGCGGAGGAAACCTTCAATAGCATCAAGGCAGACTTTGAGGAGTTGATGAGCAAAAGGGATTACCAAGATCAGAAAATTACCTTTATTCCCGTGAGTGCCCTAAAAGGGGATAACGTGGTAAATAAATCAGATGCCATGCCTTGGTACGAAGGTCAGACATTGTTACAACACTTGGAGGAGCTTGATTTAAAGGATATTTACAATACCGGTACCCCAAGATTTCCGGTGCAGTACGTTATTCGTCCAAAGACGGATGAATTCCATGATTTTAGGGGATTTGCAGGTAAAGTATACGGAGGTCAATTGTGTGTGGGAGATGAAGTTGTGGCCCTTCCATCACAGACCCGTTCCCGTATCAAGGAAATCTATTTCCACGATAAAAAGTTTCAAACGGCTTCCAGAAGGTCTTCGGTGACTATTACCTTGGAAGATGAAATTAATGTGAGCCGTGGAGATATGTTGGTGAAAGTAGGGGATTTGCCTACCATCAATAAGCAGTTTACAGCTACCGTTTCTTGGATGGATTCCGATCAATTGGTACCGGGAAAAAAATATGTGGTTCAGCATGGCGTAAACAAAGTGTTGGCCAAAGTAGATAAAATACACCATAAAATCAGTCCTGATTATTCAGGTATCGATACCGATGTAAGTGGATTGGGCATGAACGATATTGCGCAAGTATCCTTTAAATTGAATAAGCCTATTTTCTACGATAAATTTAAAGACCACCGTACCAATGGTTCCTTTATTTTGATTGATTCTCAAAGTAACAGTACCGTAGGGGCAGGTTTCATCAGCTAGTAAAGATGAGTGGAGCGGCATTTTTGATAAAACGCCAGGCATTATTATCTATTAAACCGATAGGAAAAATATAAATAAAATCTGGGTTAGCATACTCAGAAAAAGAAATAAAACAACAGCATGCAGAGTTTTAGAACCGAAATAGAAAACCCAGTTGTAGAGAAAGATATTCTCGAATTGGAAAGAAAAATTAAGCTCTTTCATGACGGCAAGGTAGATGAGGAGAAATTCCGAAGCCTTCGTTTGGCAAGGGGTGTGTACGGTCAGCGTCAACCAGGCGTGCAAATGATCCGTATCAAATTGCCATATGGTAAGGTAACTTCCCAGCAATTAAAGCGTATCTGTGATGTTTCGGATGAATATTCAACTGGTAGGTTGCACATCACCACCCGCCAAGATATTCAAATCCACTATGTAGATTTGAACAGGACCCCGGAGCTTTGGGCAGAGTTGGAAAAAGATGATGTTACCCTTCGTGAAGCTTGTGGTAACACGGTAAGAAACGTGACGGCCAGCGAAACGGCTGGTATTGATGTGGATGAGCCGTTTGATGTTTCACCTTACGCCCATGCTTTGTTTCAATATTTCTTACGTAACCCAATTAGTCAAGAAATGGGACGTAAATTCAAGGTGTCTTTCTCTGCGAGTGATGAGGATACCGGTCTTTCCTACATGCACGATTTGGGCTTTATTGCCAAAATTAAGGATGGTGTTAAAGGTTTTAAGGTGATGCTAGGTGGCGGACTAGGTTCTCAGCCACGTCATGCAGACGTTCTTTTTGAATTCTTGGAAAGTGATAAAATCATTCCTTTGATGGATGGTGTGGTTCGTGTGTTCGATAGATATGGCGAGCGTAAGAGTAGAGCCAAGGCACGTATGAAATTCTTGATCAAAGATGTAGGTCTCGACGGTTTCAAGGATTTGTTGGAGGCAGAGCAAAAAGCGGTGCCGCATCAATCTTATCCCATAGATGCCGAAGCGTATCCAAAAGTGAAAATTGCGGATGCCCAGCCAAAAGAAGTGGAAATTGAAGATCAGGCTGCTTTTGAGGCTTGGAAATCAACCAATGTCATTCCTCAAAAACAAGAGGGTTATGTGGCTATTGGCATCAAAGTTCTTTTAGGGGATTGGTATACCGATAAGGCCCGACTTCTGGCCGATTTGGTAAGTGAATATGCAGCGGGCGAAATTCGTTTGAGCTTGCGTCAAAATATATTAATTCCTTATGTAAAGGAAGAGTTGGTGCCGTTTTTCTACAAGGCCTTGTCTAAATTAGGCTTTGCGGAGGCCGGCTATAACAAAGCTTTGGATATTACCGCTTGCCCAGGTACGGATACCTGTAATTTGGGTATTGCCAGTAGCACAGGTATTGCCGAGGAATTGGAACGAGTGATCAAAGCAGATTACCCGCAGTATATTTCCAATCCGGATGTGGTTATAAAAATTAGTGGATGTATGAATGCCTGTGGCCAGCACAACATGGCCCATATCGGTTTTCAGGGTATGAGCGTACGTACCAAGGATAAATTGGTGGCTCCGGCCTTACAAGTATTGTTGGGCGGAAGCAATGATGGTAACGGAAATGGCCGTTTTGCGGATAAGGTGGTGAAAATTCCTAGTAAGCGCGGTCCTGAAGCTCTGCGTTTGATTCTGGATGATTACGATGCCAACGGTAACGGACAATCGTATGCCGATTATTACCAGGAAAAAGGTCAGATGTATTTCTATGATTTCTTAACGCCATTGTCCGATGTAACCAATCTAACCGCTGAAGATTTTATCGATTGGGGTAATACCGAGCGATATGAAAAAGCTATCGGTGTGGGTGAATGTGCCGGTGTGGTCATCGATTTAGTAGCCACCTTGTTATTTGAAAGTGAGGAGAAAATTCAGAATGCGGTAGAAGCCTTTAACCAAGAAAAGTGGGCGGCCAGTATTTACTACTCCTACACTTCCATGGTAAATTCGGCGAAAGCTATTTTAACATCGGAAAAAACCAAAGTGAATACCCATGCGGGCATCATCAAGGATTTTGATGAAAAATTAGTGGCCAGCGGAAAAGTGGAATTAGGTAGAAATTTTGAGGAATTAGCCTTGCAATTGAATAAAAATGAGCCAACCGAAGCATTTGCAAAAAGCTATTTAGAAGATGCACAGCAGTTCTTGAAAACTGTGGAAGCATATAGGCAGCAAGAATTGGCAGAGGCCTGATATATGAGTGTACAAAAAACTACATATAATAAATTTAGTTGGAGAAATGAGCCCAATGAATCTACCGGGAAGTTGACCGTAATCGGTGCCGGTCCGGGAGACGTGGAGCTCATCACCTTAAAAGCGATCAAGGCTTTAAAGGCGGCGGATGTAGTTTTGTACGATGCCTTGGTAGCAACTGAATTATTGGAATACGCTGAAGTTGCAGAACAGATTTTTGTTGGAAAAAGAAAGGGATGTTATGCTTATCAACAGGAGCAAATCAATGATTTGATTGCGGAAAGGGCTTCACAAGGGCGTCACGTAGTTCGCTTAAAGGGAGGAGATCCGTTCGTTTTTGGTCGTGGAGCCGAAGAAATGGAATTTGCTGCTTCCCGCGGGATAGAAGTGGCCATGGTTCCCGGTATATCCTCTTGTTTGTCCGTTCCTGCCTCGCAGAATATTCCGGTAACGAAGAGAGGTGCATCCGAAAGTTTTTGGGTCATCACCGGTACCACAAAAGAGCATAAATTATCTGCTGATGTGGTCTTGGCCGCAAAAAGCAGTGCTACGGTGGTTATTTTAATGGGGATGTCCAAACTTGGGCAAATTGTTGAGCTTTTTAAAGGTGAAGGCAAAGCCGAAACGCCCATAGCCATTATTCAAAATGGTACCAGACCTGATGAAAAAGTAGCGGTAGCGACCATTCAAACTATTGAAGAAGAAGTTAGAAATAAAGAATTGGCAAATCCGGCCATCATTATTATTGGCGAAGTTGTTCGTCATAGGGCCCGTATTTTGGAGATTGCCAACCATCACAAATTAGAGTTAAGTTAGAAGTTATGATAAAAACGGACGTAATTATTGTTGGAGCCGGACCTACGGGACTTTTCACGGTATTTGAAGCGGGATTGTTAAAGTTGAAATGCCACTTGATCGATGCATTGCCGCAACCAGGTGGACAATGTTCAGAGATATATCCTAAAAAACCTATTTACGATATTCCTGCCTTTCCGGAAATTCTCGCCGGGAAATTGGTGGACAACCTTATGGAGCAGATCAAACCTTTTGAGCCGGGTTTCACCCTGGGCGAGCGTGCCGAAACCTTGGATAAGCAAGAGGACGGTTCTTTTATCGTAACGACTAACAAAGGTACTCAGCACCATGCTCCCGTTGTAGTTATCGCTGGTGGACTTGGTTCTTTTGAGCCCAGAAAGCCTCCTATTTCAAACATTGTTGATTTTGAGGACAATGGTGTGGCTTACATGGTAAAAGATCCTGAAGTATACCGCGATAAAAAAGTAGTTATTGCCGGTGGTGGAGATTCTGCTTTGGATTGGGCTATTTTCTTGGCAGATGTGGCTTCTGAAGTTTCTTTGGTTCACCGTAGAAATGAGTTTAGAGGTGCATTGGATTCCGTGGAAAAAGCCTCCGAATTGGCCAAGTTGGGTAAAATTAAATTGTTCACCGAAGCTGAGGTAAAGAAACTATATGGTGATGATAAACTAGAGGCTGTAGTTATCAAACACAACGATGCCGAAAAAGGAGAAACCTATTTAGAAGTAGATAATTTTATTCCATTGTTCGGTCTTTCTCCAAAATTAGGACCCATCGGCGATTGGGGACTCGAGATTGAGCGTAACGCAATAAAAGTGAACAACGCGAAAGATTACCAAACGAATATTCCCGGGGTATTTGCCATTGGAGATGTCAATACCTATGAAGGCAAGTTAAAACTGATTTTGTCCGGTTTTCATGAAGCGGCAGTCATGTGCCAGTATGCGTACCAAATCATCAATCCGGGTAAAAGGTTTGTAATGAAATACACTACCGTTGGTGGGGTAACCGGTTTTGATGGTTCTAAAAAAGAGGCTAAAAAAGAGGTGGTACAAAGTATATCCAATTAGTGCTTGCAAATAATCGTTTATAATTAGAAACCTCTCAAAATCAATTTGGGAGGTTTTTTTAATACGTTAAAGCTAGTTGAAAGTATATAATTCAATAATTATTGAATTTAGGGGATACTTTGGAAGTTATAAATACGCCCAAAGTACTAAAAAACTTTATCATAATTTGGTTTTGGTAAAGGCAAGACGTTACTTTGCATCCGTTCATATAAACACTGAAAAACGTTATCAAGAAAGGTGGAGGGAATAGACCCTTTGAAGCCTTGGCAACCCTTTCCTCAAAAAGAAGGTGCTACATTCTATCCCGTGTTGGGGCAGATAACAAAAGGCGTCCAGAGCCCTTTAGATTACCTAACTTGATATTGAATTAGTATGCTTATTAAACAGGCTTTCGTAAATGCCAATTGTTTGATGGGTAGTAAAAAAGTTTATGCCAAAAGGTAAAATGAAAGATATAAGGGAAATTTTAAAGGAGCGAGTTTTAATATTGGATGGAGCCATGGGTACCATGCTCCAACGCTACAAATTCACGGAAGAAGATTTTAGGGGCGAACGATTTAAAGATTGGGAGCATCCTTTACAGGGAAACAATGATTTGCTTTCCTTGACGCAACCGGAGGCGATTGCCGAGGTACACAAAAAATACTTGGAGGCCGGCGCCGATATTTTGGAAACCAATACGTTTTCAGGTACTACCATTGCCATGGCCGATTACCATATGGAAGATTTGGTCTACGAACTTAATTACGAGTCGGCCAGAATAGCCAAAGAAGTAGCCGACGAGTTTACGAAAAAAGACCCTAATAAACCTCGTTTTGTAGCCGGTAGTATTGGCCCTACCAACAAAACGGCCAGTATGAGCCCAGATGTGAACGACCCGGGTTTTAGGGCGGTTTCCTTTGATGAACTAAGAATAGCGTACAAGCAACAAGTAGAAGCTTTGTTGGATGGAGGTGCAGATTTACTTCTGGTCGAGACCATATTTGATACGCTGAATGCAAAAGCGGCGCTGTTTGCTATTGAAGAAGTAAAGGAAGAGCGGAATATTGACCCTCCCATTATGGTAAGTGGTACCATTACCGATGCTTCCGGAAGAACGCTTTCAGGGCAAACAGCGGAGGCATTTTTAATCTCCATTTCCCATATTCCCATTCTTTCGGTAGGTTTCAATTGTGCCTTGGGAGCCAATCAATTGGTACCCCATTTAGAGGTATTGTCGTCTAAAACGGATTATGCGGTATCGGCCCATCCTAATGCGGGTTTACCCAATGCTTTTGGGGAATACGATGAAACGCCCGAGCAAATGGCCGCCCAGATCAAGGAATATTTAGATAAAGGCCTAGTGAATATTGTAGGGGGCTGTTGCGGTACCGTACCCGAACATATCAATGCCATAGCGGAATTAGCTAAGAATTACACCCCTAGAGGTGTTTTGGTCGGGTAGTGTTTGGTTGATGGTTGATTGTGGCTTGTTGTTCGTTTATCGTTCACCGTTGATAGTTGTTCGTTGTTTGTTGTTGGTTGATTGTTGTTAGTTTTTTATGGCTCGTTGTTCGTTTCCCGTTCACCGTTGTCCGTATTTAAGTACAAGTGACAATTAGTTGAAATTAAAAATGGATTATAAAGAATTAGATGTTTGGTTGCAGGCAAGGGATTTGGTCAAGAAAATTTACATTTTGACCACATCTTTTCCGAATGAAGAACAGTATGGACTCACCTCTCAGATAAGAAAATCGGCTATTTCAATATCGTCTAATATAGCAGAGGGTTGTGGAAGAAAAACAGCAAAGGAAACCATATATTTTTTGCATATAGCCAGAGGGTCGCTTTTTGAATTGGAAACACAGGTTATTTTGGCTGATGATTTAGGGTATATTACTATGAATGCAGCAGAATTTTTAAAAGAAATAGAAAGAGTAAAAATGTTGCTAAATGGCTTCATTAACTACCATAAAAAACTATGAGCAGCGAACAACGACTAACGAGTAACGAAAAACGATTATTACGTTTGAGTGGATTGGAACCCCTTGTCGTTACCTCTGATACGAATTTCATCAATGTAGGGGAGCGTACCAACGTGGCAGGTTCTAGAAAGTTCTTGCGACTGATAAAGGAGGAAAAATTTGATGAAGCCTTGGATGTAGCCCGTGAACAGGTAGAAGGTGGGGCGCAGATTATTGACATCAATATGGACGATGGTCTTATTGATGGAAAGGAAGCCATGGTCAAGTTCTTGAATCTGGTCATTTCTGAACCTGATATTGCCCGCGTACCTATTATGATCGATAGCTCTAAATGGGATATTATTGAGGCTGGTCTGCAGGTAGTTCAGGGAAAATCTGTGGTGAACTCCATTAGCTTAAAAGAAGGCAAGGAAGAATTTGTTCGTCATGCAAAGCTCATAAAAAGGTATGGAGCTGCGGTTATTGTTATGGCTTTTGATGAGGTCGGTCAGGCAGATACCTATGATCGTCGAATAGAAATTGCTAAACGTTCGTATGATATTTTGGTGAACGAAGTGAATTTTGCACCGGAGGATATCATTTTCGACTTGAATATTTTTCCTGTGGCAACGGGAATGGATGAGCATAAACTAAATGCCATCGATTTTATTGAGGCCACGCGTTGGGTGCGACAAAACTTACCTTACGCAAGTGTGAGTGGGGGTGTAAGTAATGTGTCTTTCTCCTTCCGTGGGAACAATCCCGTGCGGGAGGCCATGCATTCCGTGTTTTTGTATCACGCTATTGAAGCAGGTATGAACATGGGTATTGTCAACCCCAGCATGTTGGAAGTCTATGACGATATTCCTAAGGATTTACTGGAAAAGGTAGAGGATGTGATCCTTAACCGAAGAGATGATGCTACCGAGCGACTGTTGGAATTTGCAGAAACCGTTGTAGGCAAAGCCAAGGAAAGCAAAGTAGATCTGTCATGGAGGGAAGAACCCTTGCAAGACCGTATCACGAGAGCTTTGGTAAAAGGTATTGACCAATTTATAACGGAAGATGTAGAAGAGGCCCGTTTGGCGTCAAAGCGCCCCATTGAAGTAATTGAAGGTCATTTAATGACAGGGATGAACGTGGTGGGCGATCTTTTCGGCAGCGGAAAGATGTTCTTGCCACAGGTGGTAAAATCGGCACGGGTCATGAAAAAGGCGGTGGCATATTTGCTGCCTTTTATTGAAGAGGAAAAACTTGAAAATCCGGATGGCGCAGAGGATAAGGGTAACGGCAAAATACTACTGGCAACGGTAAAAGGAGATGTGCACGATATCGGTAAAAATATCGTGAGCGTTGTATTGGCCTGTAACAATTATGAGATTGTGGATTTGGGAGTGATGGTGCCCCCGGAAAAAATTCTGGAGACAGCCATTGCTGAAAAGGTCGATATTATCGGACTAAGTGGTTTAATTACCCCTTCATTGGATGAAATGGTGCACTTGGCCAAGGAAATGCAGCGCAAAAACTTTAAGGTTCCTTTATTGATTGGTGGGGCCACGACCAGTAAGGCGCACACGGCGGTAAAAATTGATACGGAATACCAGCATTCCGTAGTGCATGTAAACGATGCTTCACGAGCGGTAACGGTTGTGGGTGATTTACTTCAAGAAGAAACCTCTCAAAATTATATAGACGGCATTAAAAGGGACTATGATGAGTTTCGGGTCAAGTTCTTGAGCCGAACAAAGAAAAAGGAGTATAAAACCCTGGAAAAGGCGAGGGAAAACAAATTCCGAATTGATTGGGAGACCAGCGAAATTGTACGGCCCGAGAAACTGGGTATTGAGGTAATTGAAGAAGTGAACTTGGAAGAATTGGTGCCCTATATCGATTGGACCCCATTTTTTAGAAGCTGGGAGTTGCATGGACGATACCCTGATATTTTGACGGACAAGGTGGTGGGGACACAAGCTACGGACCTTTTTGCTGATGCCCAAAAGATGCTGAAAGAGGTATTAGCTGCTAAAAAATTGAAAGGGAAAGGTATTTTTGGATTGTTTCCGGCGAACACCCTTGCCAACGAAGACGATATTTTGGTGGATGTGGAAGGAAAGGATTTTGTTTTCAGAACGCTAAGACAGCAGTTACAGCGTAGAGAAGGAGTGCCTGATTATGCCTTGGCCGATTTTATTGCGCCCGAATCAACAGAAAAGCAGGATTATATTGGCTGTTTTTGTGTGACCACCGGTTTTGGTACGGAAGAACTATCCCAACAATATCTAAAAGATTTGGATGATTACAATTCCATTATGATCAAAGCCATTTCAGATCGTTTGGCCGAAGCTTTTGCCGAATACCTTCATGAGAAAGTAAGAAAGGAATATTGGGGTTATGCTGTGGATGAAAGTCTGGACAATAATGCCTTGATTGATGAAAAATACAAGGGAATTCGTCCTGCTCCGGGTTACCCTGCTTGTCCGGATCATTTGGAAAAACTCACTATTTGGGAAGCTTTAAAAGTAGAGGAGCGTATTGGTGTAAAGTTGACCGAAAGTTTGGCCATGTGGCCTGCTGCATCGGTAAGTGGCTATTACTTTGCCAATTCCGAAGCCAGATATTTCGGTCTGGGAAAAATTAAAGAAGACCAAGTGAAGGATTTTGCCGAACGTAAGAATATACCCTACGAAGAAGCTGCCAAATGGTTGGCTCCTAATATAGCGGATGATTAGTGAGGTGGTTGAAAGGTTTAGGAAGTAGGACTTAAGACTTAGGACATAGGACGTGGGGTTGTTGATTTAAAGTTGATAATTATTAGACCTGAGTATTGAGATGTGAGTAGTGAGTGTTTAGTTATGAG
Organism: Euzebyella saccharophila; assembly: GCF_014855495.1. Taxonomy (GTDB): domain Bacteria; phylum Bacteroidota; class Bacteroidia; order Flavobacteriales; family Flavobacteriaceae; genus Euzebyella; species Euzebyella saccharophila. The sequence continues at coordinate 110,766 of NZ_JACYFJ010000008.1, forward strand.
TTATAAGTGTTGAGTTATTAGTTGGGAGTATTAGAAATGAGTAGTGGGATGTGAGTAGTGGGAGTATTTTTTACAGTAACGGGCTAGGACGTAAGACTTAAGACGTAAGAGTTGTTGATTAAAAGTTATTAGTATTTAGGCGTGAGTATTGAGATTTTTTTCCTTACGAACAACGAACAACGAACAACGAACAACGAACAACGAACAACGAACAACGAATATAAGCGTTAGGGATAGAGGCGGTATCTTTTGAGTGCTGGCTACTCAAAAATAAAGCCGAAAGCCCGACCCTTTTAAGGGAAACGCCCGAATAATAAGAAAGTTAAGTCAGAGAAAATTCTAATAATGAAGATTACCGACCATATTAAAAATGCACAAGGGGAGACCTTGTTTTCTTTTGAAATTGTGCCGCCGGTAAAAGGCAAAAATATTCAGCATCTATATGATAATATAGACCCGTTGATGGAGTTTAAACCGCCTTTTATTGATGTGACCACTTCTCGAGAAGAGTTTGTTTATCGTGAAAAGGATGGACTTCTTGAGAAACAAGTAACGCGAATGAGACCGGGTACGGTGGGTATTTGTGCCTCTCTACAACATAAATATGGGGTAGATACGGTACCTCATGTACTTTGTGGCGGTTTCACAAAAGAGGAAACGGAATACCTTTTGGTAGATTGCCAATATTTGGGAATCGAGAACTTGATGGCCCTGCGTGGTGATGCTAGAAAGGATCAGCAGTATTTTGAGGCGACCAAGGGAGGCCATTCCTATGCTACAGGCTTGGTAAGGCAAATTAAGAATTTGAACTCCGGTAAGTATCTGCATGATGATTGCGAAATGGATCATTTGCCCGACTTTTGTATTGGTGTGGCCGGCTATCCTGAAAAGCATTTGGAAGCCCCTTCCTTAAAATCCGATTTAAAAAGATTAAAGGAAAAAGTGGATGCCGGAGCGGACTATGTGGTCACCCAAATGTTTTTTGACAACCAGAAGTATTTTGAATTTGTAGAAGCGGCCAAGAATATAGGGATCCATATCCCTATTATTCCCGGAATTAAACCAATTGCTGTAAAGCGCCACTTACAGGTGTTGCCGCAGGTTTTTAGAATAGACCTTCCGCAAGATTTGATAGATGCGGTAGATGGTTGTAGCACCAATAAAGATGTAAGACAAGTAGGCATCGAATGGGCCATTCAGCAGTCTAGGGAGTTGAAGGAGGCCGGCGTGCCGGTGCTGCATTATTACTCCATGGGCAAATCGGATAATATTAAGGCAATTGCCAAAGAACTGTTCTAAAATATGTGCGACCCGGGAGGGTCGCTTTCTTTTTTAACGTATCCGCTTTGTAAATCGTTTGAGCTGTTTACCTTTGCCTGCCATGAACCTGAGGGTATTTTTTTGTCTGTTTTTTGTAGTGGTTTTTGCCCGTTCTCAAGAAGAAAATCGTGAGCATAGCTATACGTTGGATGCCAATGCTTTTTATGGTTCGATTATGTTGCACAATGCGGATATTTCGCATTTGATCCGCAATCACCCATCAGGAGTTATCTTGGGTTACAACCGGAAGACTTTTGGTCTCGAAGAGTGGCAGCAGTACTATAATTATCCGGATTTAGGAGCTTCTTTTATTTATCAAAATTCGCATAACGAGACCTTGGGAGATGCTTACGGACTTTATGCACACTTCAATTTTTATTTCTTTAAGCGGAATTTGCAATTTAGAATAGGTCAAGGACTGGCGTACGCGACCAATCCTTATGATCGGGAAACCAATTTTAGGAACAACGCCTACGGCTCCAAGTTTTTGAGCTCCACTTTTATGATGTTCAATTTTCATAAGGAGTATTTGTATAAAAACTTAGGTTTAAAACTAGGTCTATCGGTTATTCATTATTCCAATGCTAATGTAAAAGCCCCCAATACCTCTACCAACACCATTGCTTTTAATGCGGGTTTGGTCTACAGTCTTGATGGAGAGGAAATGGAATACATTAGCCAGGAAAAAGAAAAAATTACCGAACCAGTGCGATATAATCTGGTGCTTCGAGGAGGGGTGAACGAGAGTGATAATATAGGGCATGGGCAATACGGATTCTTTATTTTTTCGGGCTATGCCGATAAGCGCTTGGGGCGTAGAAGTGCCATACAATTGGGAACGGATGTTTTCTTCAGTAATTTTTTAAAGGAGTTGATTGAATTTCAGTCCGTATCATTTCCAGAAAATAATATTGATGCCGATACCGATTACAAACGTGTAGGCGTCTTTTTAGGCCATGAACTGTTTATCAATAAATTATCAATTGGTACGCAATTGGGGTATTACGTTTACTATCCTTTTGATTTTGAAGGAAAGGTCTATAATCGTTTGAGTCTCAAAAGATATTTTGGTGATAAACTTTTTGGGGCGGTAAGTTTAAAATCACATGGGGCGGCCGCTGAAGCCGTGGAATTTGGTATTGGTGTACGTTTGTAATACATAGAATTTGAAGAGCAAGTCAACATACAAATTAACAATTATAGGTCTGGATAGAAGGCAAGTTTCTCCTTGTGTTTCCGGGTTAGTGTTACTGTTTTTCATGTTAATGAATATGGCCTGCAATAGTGAATCAGCCCCCGATTGTCTCCAGGGTTCTGGGGAAGTGGTAATCACGGAAGTATCGCTTTCGGAATTCGATAAAATCACCGTTTTTGAGAACGTTACCTTGATTCTCAAACAGGGCGATACCCAAAAAGTGGAAATTGAGACGGGAGAGCATTTGTTGGAAGAAGTTTCGGCAACGGTAGAAGAAGGTAGATTACTGCTAAGGGATACGAACGATTGTAATTATTTTAGGGATTACGGACTCACCAAAATTTATGTGACTTCGCCCAATATCACCGAGATTAGAAGTAGCACGGGCTGGCCCATTTTAAGCGATGGAGTTTTGGGTTACCCAAGCCTGTCATTGATCAGTGAAAGTTTTATTAATCCGGAATCTGAAACTACGGATGGCGAATTTGATCTGGAGGTTGCTTCCAATAATTTGAGTGTGGTTGTGAACGGTATTGCCTATTTTAAACTTTCTGGGTCGGTTGAGAATTTAAGTTTGAACATTGCTGCTGGAGATTCCAGAATTGAAGCCGAAAGCCTTGTAGCAACCCATATTAACCTCAATCACCGTGGTTCCAATGATATGTTGGTATTTCCTCAGGAAAGTATAAAAGGTACGATTAGGAGCGTTGGTAATGTCATCAGCTTCAACAGACCTGCAGTAATTGCCGTTCAGGAAGATTATAAAGGAGAATTGATATTCCGTTGATTCCCTTATCTTAGGTCGAAAGAAAATGAATTCGTCAGCAGATGAATCCCATTAAAAAAATCATTGATAGTTTTTTCTCCCGAAAAAGGGTGTTAGGCCAAGACATCAAATTGACTGGATTGGCGAAGGCAGATGCTTTGTTGAACGATTTGGTAAATGAAGAAAAAGTACCCAGTCTGGCCATTTCGGTCTTAAAAGATGGGAAGCCTTTTTTTCAAAAAGGATACGGTTTTGCAGATTTGGAAAGCAAAAAGCGAATTGACCCAGAACATTCGGTTTTTAGAATAGCCAGTGTTTCCAAGCCTATCGCTGCTACGGCCTTGGCTCACATGGTTGCTGACGGCTTAATAGATTTGGACGCTTCCCTTTATGACTATGTACCTTATTTCCCAAAGAAGAAATGGGATTTTACCATTCGTCAATTGGCAGGTCATACAGCGGGAATTCGAGGTTATCAAGGCATCGAATATGGTTTAAATCAGCCGTATAGTATAAAAAAGGGAATCGATATTTTTAAGGGTGACGACCTGCTTTTTAAGCCTGGTACGGGTTACCATTATAATAGTTTTGATTGGGTGTTAATATCCTTGGCAATGCAGGAAGCTAGTGGCATTCCCTTTGAAACCTATGTTTATGGGAAAGTGCTCAGGCCCTTGGGGTTGAACTCTACTTTTGCTCCTACAGTTCAGAATTCTATATCTAAGCAATTTCAAAAGGCTATGGAGAAAAACGCCCTTCTGCATACCACTACTTTTTATTCCAAAGGACGAAACGGTTTCCGATTGGCAAAGGAAGTGAACAACCATTATAAGTTGGCCGGAGGTGGTTATTTGTCTACGACAACAGACATTGCGAAATTTGGGCAGGCGTATTTAGAAAATCAAATTCTTGATCCGAAGATTCTTCAACCTTTTTTGTCCGCTGGTGATGTAAATGGTACTTCTACCTCTTACGGTTTGGGTTGGCAGGTAAGTTCTGATTTCAAAGGTAGGCCCTACTTTGGGCATGTGGGCAACGGGGTTGGGGGCTATTCCAATTTTTATGTGTACCCAAAAGAAAAAATGGTCTTTAGTATTTTGATCAATTGTACGGACCCCAAAGTACAGGAACTACTGGATTTGGTAGTGGCTAGTTTGATATAAATAACTGATTGTACCAATTGAATATTATTAAAGTGGATGACGTAGAGAAAATATTTTTTGATTTGGAAGAGTATAGAAAATCCGAATCTGCTAATTGTTTTTATGCTTTGAATAAACCTCGGACTGTTTTTAAACTATATCTACTTAACTATATTGATCTTAAAAAGGAGCTGAAATCTTATTATGTTGATGATGATTTTCTTTTTTCAGATAATAGTTTAAGAAGGGCTAAGCAAAAAAATCTGTTGAAATGTTTTCAAAATGTATTATCAAGTGCTCGTATTTATGTTAGTATGTTCGTGGAGAATGATTATGAAGACGATTTTCATTGTTTTATGAAGGAATTACGTAACTATTCTATTCATAAAAGTGTATTCCCTTTAAGTTCAAGAATTAGGGTAACGCAAACTGAGGTTAAACGGTATGAAAGCTTCCAAATAGACAAAATTAAGAATGATTTATTAAACGAAATTGATAATTCAAAATCAAAAAAAGCAGGTTTAAAAAAAGCATTAAGTTTTATTCAGTCGCATGAACCGGAAATTATATTAAATGAATTATTTGAAAATTATTACTATAAACTGAAGAAGCATTATTATGAAATAATGATTCAAAAAATAAAAGAAAATAGAAATGAATTACTGAAGTTGCAAAATCTAGATATTTCAATTACAAGAAGGATGTTAGAAAATAATGTTAAGAATAGCTATTTGCTGACTCCTTCGAAACGACGTTATCTGTCATTTATTCTAAATAAAGTTTTATAGCTAAAAACGATTCATTATATCTTATTTAGTGTCCATTCCATTCAAAAGATGCTGTAATCGCTTCTGAAAGTATTTTGTTTAATTAATTGTTATTAATTTTAAACAAAAAATAATCATGAAGAAATTCACTTTAATAGCAAGTATCATTTTTATGGGGGTAGTAACTCAAGTTACGGCCCAAGAAATTACCTCCTTTCCGGGAATGTGGGGACACGATTTTTATCAGGATAAAGAAAAACTCACATGGAAGGAAGTAGATAAAATAATGTCTGAAAGCCAGGCGGCGCAACTGAATTGGCAAAAGTCAAAGAAAAATTTATTGGCCGGTAGTATCGTAGGAGCCCTTAATTTTGGTTCGGGAATCTGGTTCATCGTTAACGAGGTTGATAACAAACCTGTAACTGGTCCGGCAATCGCTTTTGCGGCTACTGGCCTCGTAGGTTCAATCTTTTTTCATAAGGCCATGAAAAATAAGAAAGAAGCAATTCTAAACTACAATGAAAGTTTGGAAAGGGAAACGTCATTCAAGTTGGTACCCACAAGCAACAAAAACGGAGTTGGCTTGGCTTTGAAGTTTTAGTGTTTAGGATGTCAATTCTGTAAAAAGACTCTCCAGATTTTTGTTTTTACGACTTAACTGGAGGGTCTTTAATTTATTATCATGTGCAAAATCAAAAACTGCAGGGCGTCTGTCTTGAGACGTATTAAAGGTAATTTCATATACAAAACCACCTGTATTCTTCACTTGTATCACATTAGGTAATTGATTGAGAAATGCCTCTTCTACTCGGTAATCAAACTCCACTTCAATAATCTGGTCTTGAGATTCGCGCAATTCTTCCAATTTCTTATCGGCCACCAGAACGCCGTCATTAATGATAAGGACCCGATCGCACACGGCTTCTACCTCTTTCATAATGTGGGTAGATAATAAAATGGTTTTCTCTCGCCCTATTTCTTTTATAAGCTTACGAATCTCAATTAGCTGGTTTGGGTCAAGACCGGTGGTAGGCTCGTCTAAAATCAATACTTCGGGGTCATGTAGTAGCGCTGCAGCAAGTCCCACCCGTTGGCGATAGCCTTTTGATAGCTGACCAATTTTTTTATGAGCCTCGGGAGATAGTCCTGTAAGGTCAATGACTTCCGCTATTCTGTTTTTATCACATTTGTAGACATCGGCATTAAATGTCAAATATTCCTCTACGTACATTTCAAGGTATAAGGGATTGTGTTCCGGTAGATACCCTATGCTTTGTTGCACTTCTTTGGATTGTGTGAGCACATCAAAAGAATTGACCTTTGCTATACCTTCATCGGCCTTATGATAGGTTGTCAATATTTTCATCATGGTAGACTTGCCAGCACCATTGGGGCCTAAAAAACCAACGATTTCCCCTTTTTTAAGGTCGAAAGAAATATCGTTCAGAGCTTTTTGGGTACCAAAAGTTTTGGTGATGTGCTGCACGGAAATGGACATATCGTAATTGAAATTTACTTGATTGAGGAACTATTATTAAAACTGATAACGGCAGAAAAACCATTTTCAAAATCAAAAATAGCCAATAAATAGGGTATTTGCTTGAGTGATTAAAATATTAATCCAAAAAAATAGCTTCCTACAATTTGATTTCTAAATATAATTGTTACTTTAGCCGAAGTTTAAGTGTACAATGTCAAAGCAATATTTTTTTAGCGGTTTTTATTTTTACTTCTTTTTTAAAAGAGGTGCGGGACTGTTATAGAATATTGTAATCAAGATATTATGTGAAAGTCCCGTGAAAAACGGGACTTTTTTTTGTTTAACGCGTATGCATTTTTTAAAGAACTAATGAGTTTAAAGGTTGCCATTCAGGGGATTAAAGGGTCTAACCATCATCAGGTTGCCAAAGAGTATTTTGGGGAAGAAATTGATTTGGTAGAATGTATGTCCTTTGATTTTTTGGTAGACCAGCTTTTGGAAAAGTCGGCCGATGTTGGCGTTATGGCTATTGAGAATTCCATTGCCGGTTCGATTATTCCCAACTATGCTTTGGTCTATCATAATAACCTGCATATCATTGGTGAGCATTACCTGAACATCAATCACAATTTGATGATGCTCAAGGGTCAAAAAATAGAGGATATTGAAGAAGTGCGTTCACACCCTATGGCATTGCTTCAGTGCAAGGAGTTTTTTAGGGATTATCCGAATATAAAACAGGTGGAAGATGTAGATACTGCAGAGACCGCCAAACGAATTCAAGAACAACAATTGAAACATGTAGCGGCCATTGCTCCCCAGGTAGCATCGGAACTGTACGATTTGAACATCGTAGCGCCCAGCATTCAGACCATTAAAAATAATGCGACCCGTTTTATTATTGTAAAGACAAAAAATAAGGAGCTTCCAAAGGAAGAGATTAACAAGGCATCGTTGCGGTTTTTGACCGACCATAAACGCGGCAGTCTCGCTACTGTGCTTAATGTGATGAGTGATTGCAGGTTGAACCTGACCAAAATTCAGTCGTTGCCGGTCATTGAAAAACCTTGGAAGTATTCCTTTTTTGTGGATGTAACTTTTGAGGAATACGGCTATTTTGAAAAAGCCAAATCACTGTTGAACATCATGGCCGAAGACTTTAAAGTATTAGGCGAATACAAAAATACAAGAGTATGATACGCACGGCGAACCGTTTGCATACCGTAGAAGAATATTACTTTTCAAAGAAGTTGAGGGAGGTACGTGGCTTAATGGCACAGGGCAAACCTATTATCAATATGGGCATTGGTAGCCCAGATTTGGCACCTTCCAAAGAAATCATTGAGGCGGTTCAAAATGCCGTTTGGGAAGATGGGGCACATCAATACCAGAGTTACCAAGGTTTGCCCGAACTTAGGGAGGCAATGGCAAGCTTTTACAAGCAACGTTTTCAGGTAACGGTAGAATCGGCAAATGAAATCCTTCCTTTAATGGGCTCAAAAGAAGGGATTATGCACATAAGCATGGCTTTCTTGAATGAAGGGGATGCTGTTTTGGTACCCAACCCGGGTTATCCTACGTATACCTCCGTTACCAAATTGGTGGGGGCAGAAGTAAAGTACTACGGGCTTACCGAAGAAGGAGGATGGTTTCCTGATATTAGGACATTGGAGCGAATGGATCTGTCAAAGGTCAAAATCATGTGGGTAGGATATCCGCACATGCCAACCGGAGCAACGGCCTCGAAGGCACAATATAAAGAGCTGGTCGACTTCGCCAAGAAGAATGATATTTTGATAGTGAATGACAACCCTTATAGTTTTGTTCTAAATGACCACCCTGTAAGTATTATGGAGGTAGAAGGGGCCAAAGAGGTGGCTTTGGAACTCAATTCATTAAGTAAGACCTTTAACATGGCCGGTTGGCGTGTGGGCATGGTGTTGGGTAATACGGAACATATCAATGCCGTTTTGAAGGTGAAAAGCAATATGGACTCCGGAATGTTTTATGGTATTCAAAAAGGTGCCATTGCCGCATTGAACAGTGGACAAGAATGGTTCGATAGTTTAAAGGAAGTGTATACCAAAAGAAGGAATTTAATCTTTCAGTTGGCAGATAAACTGAACTGTACGTATGACACGAATGCGGTGGGCATGTTCGTTTGGGCCAAACTTCCTGCGGATATTGAATCTGCGGAAGAATTTATAGACAAGGTACTGTACGAGAAGGATATTTTTATCACTCCGGGTACCATTTTCGGAAGTAACGGCGAAGGCTACATTCGGTTTTCACTTTGTGTGACCGAAGAAAAAATACAAGAAGCCATCAGTAGGTTTTAAAGAGGAAAAGTATGAACGTTTTTATCATCGGAATAGGATTAATTGGAGGTTCCTTTGCAAGGGATATTAGGAGATTGCGACCTGATACCACCTTTTATGGAATTGATGCCAACGAGTCACACCTAGAAGAAGCTTTAGCGTTGGGCCTGATCGATAAAAAATCCGATTATAGTGAACTTTCGGTGGCGGATATGGTCATCGTATCCATTCCGGTAGATGTATTGGTAGAAGAATTGCCTAAAATTCTCGATGTTGTTAATGATGATTGCGTGGTGTTCGATGGGGGTTCTACCAAAAGTTTGATTTGTAAGGTGTTGGAAGACCATCCTAAAAGAAGAAACTTTTTAGCGGCCCACCCCATTGCGGGAACGGAATTTTCCGGACCTTCGGCGGCCATCGAAAATTTATATGCCGGAAAGACCAATATCATCTGTGAAGTAGAAAAAACGGCTTTTAAATTGCAAGAACGGGCATTAGAGCTGTTTCAAGATATGGGAATGCGCATTCGGTATATGAATCCGCAAGCACATGATAAACACATCGCCTATGTGTCGCATTTGTCACACATCAGCTCCTTTATGTTGGGAAAAACGGTTATTGAGAAGGAGAAAAATGAACGTGATATTTTTGACATGGCGGGGAGTGGTTTTGAGAGTACCGTACGGTTGGCAAAGAGTTCGCCGGCCATGTGGACGCCCATTTTTAAGCACAACAAAGAGAATGTGGTAGAAACCTTGGAAGAGTACATTCAAAACCTGCAAAAGTTCATGCAGCTTATTAAAGACGATGATTATGAAGGTATCTATAGAGAAATGAACGATACCAATAAGATAAAGGAAATTTTAAACGGAATACCCCTTAATAATAGTAAAACAGTAACAAACAAATAAGTCAAACAAGGAAGAAGAAAACAAAACGGTTTTTGTAATCCTTTCTGTCTTTTATCGCAGAAAAATTGAAACAATGGAAAACAAGAAAGAAATGAGAAAATGGTTGGATGATTTAGGGTTAGATCATCCATTGGTCATCGCAGGTCCATGTAGTGCTGAGACCGAGGAGCAGGTGTTGAGAATAGCCCATGACCTAAAAGATACAGACGTGAATTACTACCGCGCCGGTATCTGGAAGCCTCGTACCCGCCCAGGAAACTTTGAAGGGGTAGGTGCTCTTGGCTTAAAATGGTTACAACGCGTAAAAGAAGAAACGGGAATGAAAACCGCAACTGAGGTTGCTAACCGTGCCCACGTAGAATTGGCATTGGAGCACGATGTAGATTTGTTGTGGGTGGGTGCCCGTTCTACGGTTAGCCCGTTCATTATGCAAGAATTGGCAGACGCCTTGGAAGGTACTGATAAGGTGGTTTTGGTGAAAAACCCCGTGAATCCAGATTTGGCCTTATGGTTGGGTGGTATCGAAAGATTGTATACCGCTGGGATCGAGAAATTAGGTGCTATTCATAGAGGTTTCTCTACTTATGAAAAAACGAAGTACAGAAATATTCCAGAGTGGCAAATGGCCATTGAGTTTCAGGATAAATTTCCTGACTTGCCTTTAATCAACGATCCATCTCACATCACCGGTAAGCGTGACATGATTTTTGATGTTTCACAAACGGCCTTGGATCTAAATTTTGACGGATTGATGATCGAAACGCACCATGATCCTGATAATGCTTGGAGTGATGCTGCACAACAGGTGACTCCATCAAAATTGGTGCAGATCATGAAAGACCTTAGAATCAGGAAAGAAAGCGATAGCGAGGCTGAATACAATGCCAAATTGAGCAATTTGCGTGCGCAAATCGATATTCTTGATGGTCAATTGATCGAGACCATGGGTAAGAGAATGAAAGTGTCAGATGGTATAGGTGCCTTGAAGAAGGAGAAAAATGTTGCGGTGCTTCAATCTAACAGATGGAACCAAATTTTAGGTGCTATGATCTTGGAAGGAGAATCACACGGTTTAAGTGAGGAGTTTGTCTTGAAAATGTTCAAGGCTATCCACCAAGAATCTATCAATCACCAAGAAAAAATTATCAATGGATAATTGCTTGGTAAGCATTTTAAAAAAGCCCCGAATTTCGGGGCTTTTTTGTTTTTAAAGAATTTGTTTTAGTCTCTCTTAAAGATGTATCGGGTAATAAAAATACCCTGCCCGTCTTTATCACCGGCATCTGCTTCTACACCGCTGGTGACAAAAACCAGCTCCCAGCCTTCCGAGGCCATAGCCGATAATTTAGAGGAAATAACGGCATCGTTGGCGGCAATGTTCTGAAACCTGATTCCGGCAATATTGTAAAAGTTGAGAAGCTTGGTTTCTTCAAAGTTTTTTACACGAATATCACCTCTTTTTGATTTGTTGCGGGTATTGTCTTCTTCAGTTTGTTCTGAGGTAAACTCCTCAAAATCTTTATCTTCTTGGCCATCGATAATTCGAGAGCGCCCCATTCCGCTGGGTACAATAGATTCTACACTGGTGATTACCTTGTATTCTTGGGCTTGCAATACTGCCAATGTGAAAAATAACATGGGCAGTAAAATTAATTTTTTCATTCATTTTTAAATTTGTTTGTAGTTAAAGACAAAAGAAATAGAAAAAGGTTGCATGGGGGCAAATGCCTCCTTGATAAAGAGGTGCATTTATAAAAGTATTGCTTTTCTTTGTAGCATATAAAAAATAAATGACAGGAACCGTTTATAAATCTACCGGCAGTTGGTACACCGTTAAAAATCAAGAGGGTGATTTTTTTGAATGCCGTATAAAGGGTAAGTTCCGTATTCAAGGTATTAAGAGCACCAACCCTATTGCGGTGGGTGATGTTGTGGAATTTGAAATAGAGCAGCTGGGAGATGATACCGTGGGGGTCATTCACCACATAGAAGACCGTAAGAATTACATCATTCGTAAGTCTGTGAATCTTTCAAAGCAGACCCATATCATCGCGGCGAATTTAGATCAGGTTTTTTTACTGGTTACCTTGAACAACCCGGTAACCTATACCATTTTTATAGATCGGTTTTTGGCTACGGCCGAGGCCTATGAAATTCCTACCATATTACTTTTTAATAAGGTAGATACTTATGAAATAGAAGAACTGGCGGAGATTAAGTTTTTAGCCGAGATGTACCGAAAAATTGGGTATACCTGTATAGGCATATCTGCCAAGACCGGAAAAAACGTCGATAAGGTCAAAGAATTGATGACCAATACCACCAGCATGTTTGCCGGGCATTCCGGAGCTGGTAAATCTACTTTAGTGAATGCTTTGGAGCCTAGTCTCGATTTAAAGACTGCAGAAATATCCGAACAGCATTTACAAGGGCAACACACCACCACTTTTGCAGAGATGTTTGACCTTGATTTTGGAGGACGAATCATTGATACTCCAGGAATTAAAGGTTTCGGAATCGTGGATATGGAAAAAGATGAAATTGGAGACTACTTTCCGGAATTTTTTGCTTTAAAAGGCGAATGTAAATTCAACAATTGTTTGCATTTAGATGAACCCAAATGTGCGGTCAAAGAAGCCTTGGAAAACGATGAGGTTGCTTGGAGCAGGTACCGGAGTTATGTACAAATGGTCACTGGGGAAGAGGAAACCTACCGAACAGATATTCACGATAACAAGAAATAGAAAAAAGTTCAGCAAGGTATGCGGTCGGTAATACAGCGAGTGGCTTGGGCCAGTGTAACGGTAGAGGGGAAAAAAGTATCGGAGATAAAAAATGGCCTTTTGATATTGCTAGGTATAGAAGATGCCGATGGAAAGGAAGACATTGAATGGCTGTCAAGAAAATTGGTAAACCTACGCATTTTTAATGATGATGATGGTGTTATGAACAAGTCATTGTTAGATGTGGACGGAGAGGCCATCGTGGTAAGCCAATTTACCTTACATGCCGCAACAAAGAAAGGCAATCGTCCTTCCTATATAAAAGCTTCTAAACCGGAGGTGGCAATTCCCCTTTACGAAGCTTTCGTGAAACAGTTGGAAAAAGACTTGGGCAAAAAAGTAGGAACAGGTGTTTTTGGAGCCGATATGAAGGTTGAATTGTTAAACGACGGCCCAGTTACTATAACGTTTGATACAAAGAACAAAGAATAAGGCCACCTTGTCGAATATATCTTGCTTTCTGTAAGAAAAATAGGTGATTTGTTGCCGTAAGGTACCAACTCACTTTTTCATGCGCCATCTTATTTTATTTCTATTTCTTTTCTCTTGTCTTCCTGGATTTTCTCAAAGCGATGATTTACAAATTTTTGCTCTAAAAAAGGAACTGACGGATAATGCAAATGCCATTATTCGCTTAGATGAAATGATTGTAGACATTGTTTCTAAAAAGGAAATGGTGTTGAAACGCAAGAAAATAGTTACGGTCCTTAATGAGGCAGGTAACAAGCATGCTGCGGCCTTTGTAGGGTATGATGATGGCAAAAAGGTAAGGAATATTCAAGCTAAAGTTTACAATGCCCTAGGTAATGAACTGGAAAAAATTAAGGAAAAGGATTTTAAGGATGTAAGTGCCGTTGATGGAGGAACGCTATATACGGATTACCGATATATGTATTACCCCTATACGCCTGTGAGCTATCCATATACTATAGAATTGGAATATGAAATAAGCACCAAGAATACAGGAGAACTACCAGCTGCTTGGACCTTTCTAGATGATTTTTTAGTAAGCACTGAACATAGTAAGTTACAGGTCAATTTTGCCAGTCCTGAACTGAAGCCAGAGATTAAGGAACTTCGGCTGGAGAATTTGGATATTGAAAAGGAGGTTACAGCTAACAGCATTCAATATTTGGCCAAAAATATACCCGCGATTAAAAGCGAAAGTCTGTGCCCATCATTTTCAGAGTTAGCGCCACTATTGCGATTAAGACCGGTTAATTTTTACTACGAAGGTTATGATGCTTCCATACAATCTTGGAAAGATTTGGGCATATGGATGTCTTCCAACTTGTTAAAAGGCCGGGATGAATTATCACCAGTAACCATCCGTGAAGTTCAAAATTTGGTCAAAGATGTGGAAGGTACGCTAGAAAAAGCTCAAATAGTATATGAGTATGTTCAGAAAAATACGCGATATATAAGTGTTCAAGTGGGCATTGGCGGCATGCAGCCCATTAGTGCCATAGATGTAGATCGTGTAAAGTATGGAGATTGTAAAGGTTTGAGCAACTATACCATGGCTCTGCTTAAAACCGTAGGGGTAGAAGCCTTTTACGCCCATGTGCAAGCAGGCAATGAGCAAGTAGATTTTGAGGATGATTTTCCAGATTTGGCCCAAGGCAATCACGTAATCTTGGCCATTCCGCATGAGGGGAGCTATTATTGGATTGATTGTACTTCGCAAATCCATCCCTTTGGCTTTATAGGTGATTTTACGGACAATCGTAAGGCTTTTATAATTAAGCCCGATGGCGGTGAAATTGTACGGACCACTTCGTATCTAAACGATCAAAATCAGCAGCTTACAAAGGGGGATTACACTCTTCAGCTTGATGGTAGTATGAATGGAAAAGTGTCCATTATTACCAAAGGAATCCAGTATGATTCCCATTTCGATCTATCAGAAAAAACAGAGGAGCACATAGAAAAACATTACAAGGATTTTTGGGATAATATCAATAATCTCCATATCAATTCCTATGATTTTAAGAATGATAAAAAGGAAGTTGCTTTTAGGGAAGATGTTTCCATAAGTGCCACCAACTACGCATCAAAAAGTGGAGACCGCTTATTGTTTGCCGCTAATGCTTTCAATAAAAATAAATATGTTCCTGGCAGGTACCGCAATAGAAAGTTACCCTTTGAAATACAAAGGGGATTCTATGATGAAGATCAAACGGTGATTAATATTCCGCAGGGTTATGGTATAGAGTCCATTCCTGAGACAATGACATTGGAAAGTACATTCGGAACTTATTTTCTTGAAATAAAGGAAGAAAACGGACAAATAGTTCTTGAGCGAAAATTGTTGGTAAAGGCAGGAGAATACAGTGCAACGGAATATGGGGCGTTTCGTGACTTTATGAAGAATATTTCAAAATATGACAACTCCAAAGTTGTTCTAAAACCTATCCTATGATATTAAAAAAAATGCTCTTAGTGGTAACACTTCTCGCTTGTTTTCAAATTTGGGCACAAGAGGTAGAATTTGGGAACGTAAGCAAGGAAGAATTAAAGGAAATATCCTATGCCGCAGATCCGGATGCCAGTGCCGCAGTTACTTTTAGAAAGCAGGAAACTTATCTGTTGTCCAGTAATGGAATTTTACGATTGATTACAGAGGTACACGAGCGTATTAAAATTTATAACAAAGATGGTTTTGAGTATGCCACGGAGAAGGTCAATCTCTTTAAGGCTGGCTCTGATAAGGAAGAGGTTAGAAAGATAAAGGCCAGCACCTACAATTTAGAAAATGATAAGGTGGTGGAATATTCTTTGGAAAAGGACCAGATATTTGATACGGAAATGAGTTTCAATTATGACCAGGTAAAGTTTACCATGCCCAATGTGAAAGAGGGCTCCGTTATTGAGTTTACTTATTCCATCAGTTCTCCTTTTGTTTGGAATATTGATGAGTTCAGATTTCAAAGAGATATACCTGTAAAACATTTAATTGCGGAATTAAGGACGCCCAAAGGTTTTAACTTTAGGCAGACGCAGAAAGGATTTATAATCCTGAACTCAAAGAAAATGACGAAGCAGGACCATCGTTTGGGAATGGAAGTTGTCATAACCAGCTATGACCTTAAGAACATCCCCGCCATGAAGGCCGAAAATTATGTGGATAATATAGATAACTATAGGTCAGGAGCCATGTTTGAATTGGTTTCCATAGATATTCCTGGAACTCCCTACAGAAGCTATGCCCAAACTTGGCAAGATGTTGCTAAAACTATTGGGAGTTCTAGTGATTACAAGAATGATTTGGACAAGACCAGGTCATTTAAAGAAGAATTGAAAACTGTTTTAGGAGGAAAAACGGACCAACTGCAAATTGCTAAAGACCTTTTTAAATATGTAAAAGATGAGACTGAATGGAACGGGTTGGATGGAAAGTCTTTTCAAAATGGAATTAAAAAGACGCTAAAAGAGAAAAAAGGAAATGCAGCAGACATAAATTTGTTGTTGGTGGCCATGATGAGAGATGCTGGAATACGGGCCAATCCGGTCATTTTAAGCACCAAGGATAACAGTATGCCCTTCTTTCCTACCGTAGACCGGCTAAATTTTGTTATTGCCCACGCCTTTATTGATGGGAAGAACTACTATATGGATGCAACGGAGGAATTTAGCGATATCAACCTTTTGCCCGTTAGGGATTACAATTGGGGCGGGCTTCTAGTAGATAATCATAATAAGGTGTGGAAGCATATTACCGCTATTAAGCCAAAAAAAGCCAATAGTATCTATGCTTTGGATATTTCTTTAGATACTGAAGGGTATGCAGAAGGTAGCTTTAGATCTAGATTAAGTGATCATTCGGCATACAGATTTAGGGAAAATTTTAAGAACAGGGATTTGGATGAATACCTAAACGAAATGGAACAAAGGTATTTGGGGATAGAAATTTCCGATTACGAAGCAGGAAATACGGATACCTATGAAGGAATGGTTACTGAAAAGTTCGTGTACGAAACGGAAAATGGTGCAGATGTAATAGGAGATAAATTGTATGTGCACCCGCTGGCTTTTTTACGTATGCAGGAAAACCCTTTTAAATTGGAAAAACGGGAGTACCCTATAGACTTTGGTTTTCCATTTAGGGACAGATACATGGTAAATATTAAATTGCCTCAGGGCTATCTAGTGGAATCTATGCCGGAAAATGTGTTGGTACATCTTCCCAATGAACTGGGCAGTTATAAGTACGTGGTCAAAAAAAATGCGGCAGGCATACAATTATCGGTTACCTTTGATTTGAATAGTGCCATAATTTCGGCTACTAATTACGCAGAGTTAAAGGAATATTACAATCAAATAATTATTAAGGGATCGGAGCAAGTTGTTCTGGCCAAAGCTAGTAATGAGCATAACCAAAGCACAGCAGGAAGTAGATAATTGGATCAAGAATCACGGGGTTCGCTATTTTAACGAGCTTACAAATATGGCTCAACTTACGGAGGAAGTTGGAGAAGTAGCTCGAATCATTGCCCGCAGGTACGGCGAACAAAGTGAAAAGGAGTCGGATAAGAACAAGGATTTAGGGGAAGAATTGGCAGATGTACTTTTTGTGACCCTTTGTTTGGCGAACCAGACCGGTGTGGATTTACAGGATGCATTTGACCGTAAATTGGAGCTTAAGACCAAGCGTGATCATGACCGTCATCATAACAACGAAAAGTTGAAATAGTCGTATATTTGCGGCTTAAATTTACCTAATGAACATTCGCTGGTTTTGAACGTAAAACGGATCAATGCTTCCGTGGATGACTCAGGACTTTTGAAGATGACAACCGACTAAAGACAACACCCTTTTGAAACTACACTTAACCGCTCCAGCAAATACCCTTTTAGAAGAAAACATTCAGATAACAGGATCAAAAAGCGAGACCAATCGTTCCCTGTTGCTACAAGCTTTATTTCCTAATTTGAGAATTGAAAACATCTCTAATTCAGATGATGCCCAGGTCATGCAAAAGGGTTTGAAAATAACCGATGGAGTGGTAGACATTCACCATGCAGGTACGGCCATGCGGTTTTTAACCAGCTATTTTGCCAGTCAAGAAGGGAAGAATGTGACATTAACGGGTTCACAACGTATGACGGAAAGACCAATCAAGGTGTTGGTAGATGCTCTTAAAGATTTAGGTGCTGAAATTTCCTATGAAAAGAATCAGGGCTATCCTCCCATAAATATCAAGGGTAAAAAATTAACTGTAAACCAGGTAAGTCTTCCGGCAAATATCAGTAGCCAATATATTTCTAGCTTGTTGCTAACGGCACCAAGTTTGGAAAATGGCCTGGAATTGGAATTAGTGGGGAAAATAACTTCCGTCCCTTATATAAAAATGACCTTGGCCCTCCTTTCCCAAATAGGGCTGGAGAATTCCTTTGAAGGGCAAATTATTAAGGTGGCTCCAAAAAAAGTCGTAGATGACATCACCTTAATAGTGGAGTCTGATTGGAGTTCCGCGTCTTATTTTTATAGCATCATTGCTCTGGCGGATGTAGGTTCGAGTATTACCCTTTCGGCCTATAAACAAGATAGTCTGCAAGGAGATAGTGTGCTCGCTAAAATCTATACACAATTGGGAGTGGAAACTGTTTTTGGTAGCAATACCGTGGAATTAAAGAAAATTAAGGAAGCTGAAATAGATTCCCTGAACGTTGATTTGGCAGATGCCCCGGATATTGCCCAGACCATTTCCGTCACCTGCTTCGGATTGGGAATAGGTTGTCATTTAACGGGCCTTCATACGTTAAAAATTAAGGAAACCGATCGGTTGGAAGCATTGAATACAGAGCTTTCAAAATTGGGAGCTCCCATTTCAGTAACCGATAGAGACTTGACACTCTTCCCTAGCGAAAATATAAATAGCGGAGTATCTATAGATACGTATAATGATCACCGTATGGCGATGGCTTTTGCTCCTCTTGCCCTTAAAACGGACTTGTTTATTAATGATGCGGAGGTGGTTTCTAAGTCTTATCCTGATTTTTGGATGGATTTAAAACAGCTGCAAATTGGAGTGGATGAGGTAGGTTGATGGCCAATGGTTGATGGTTGGTCGTTACTCGTTGATTGGTTAAAAATTGATTGATAATAAATTTGTCTTATGTCCTACGTCTTTAGTCCCGTTTCATAATTTCTCTAACTCCTAACTCAACACCTATCACTCCAATCGAAGCTGAAATAATCTCTCAAAACAGCCATTAAGAAACGGTTTCCAAAAAAAGAAAGTGATTAGTTTTTTGGTAGATGAATAATTTTAAAGATGAAAAAACACGGATACCAAGTAAAAATAGAGTGGACGGGCAATGAAGGACAGGGAACTCTAAATTATCGCTCCTACAATAGAAATCACCATATAATTGCCGAAGGAAAATATGATGTCATCAATGGTTCATCGGACCCTTCCTTTATGGGAGATCCAACCAGATATAATCCAGAAGAACTTTTTCTATCTTCACTTTCGGCCTGCCACATGTTATGGTATCTGCACTTATGTTCTGTCAATAAAATAGTGGTTACGCAATATTTGGACCATGCAACCGGCGTAATGGAAGAGGAGGAAAATGGAAGCGGTAGATTTGCCAAAGTAACCCTGCATCCCCATGTTATAATTTCCGATGCAAATAGGATTCTAAGAGCAAAAGAACTACACCATGAAGCCAATAAGATGTGTTTTATAGCCAATTCATGCAATTTTCAAATTGCTCACGAGCCTGTTATTGAGTCAGAAACTTGACTTTTAGATTAGAAAAAAGTAACTGTCTTTTTTCACTCAATTTGAAGACTGATAGGGATAGCATAAACGCGTAAGTCTAGGTTTTAACTATCTTAGTGAAAATTCGCCTATTTAGATCGTGCCACAGAGGCGAAGGTACAGAGCTAAAATTAGCCAATGACATTAGAAGAAAGAATAGCGAAAGCGGAAACAAGGGTTTTTAAGGCCGTATTTCCGAATACTACAAATCATTATCATACCATGTTCGGGGGCACCGCCATGCAGATGATGGACGAGATTGCCTTTATTACGGCAACCCGCTTTACGAGACAAACAGTTGTTACGGTTAGTAGTGAAAAGATTGATTTTGAAAAACCCATTCCGGCAGGAACCATTGTGGAACTCATCGGGAAAGTAATCCATTTAGGGAATAAAAGTCTAAAGGTAAGTGTTGAGATTTTTATTGAACAGATGTATTCTGAACATCGAGAGAAAGCCATTTATGGAGAATTTACTTTGGTGGCTATTGATGAAAACAAGAAACCGGTAAGTATTAGAAAATAAGGCTCAGTCGGTTTTATGTTACTTAAAATTGCTATACCATATTGGATGAAACATTTTTGAAATGGATAAGAAAAAGACCAAATGGATACTAAGAACAGTTTTATTCCTAGGTACGGCCATCTCCCTGTTCTTTGTGCCTTGGTTGTTGGTAAAAGCTTGGATCCTACCGCTGCCAGATACGGTGCAAGAGCAATTGGATGAAGCCGTTTCCCATGGTTTTGAAGGGATGGTGGTCTACATTGACCAAGCAGGAAAACCTGCTCAGTTTTATGCATCTGGTTGGCATAATCGGGAGAAGAAGATTCCGGCCAAACCACAAGCGCTATTTAAGATTGCTAGCATTAGCAAACTTTATGATGCAGTCGCAGTGACTAAATTGGTCAATGAAGGAAGGCTATCGTTGGATAAAACCCTTGCTGATTATTTACCTGAACTTGAAGGAAGAATTGAGTATGCCGATAAAATTACCTTGCGATTAATGATACAGCACCGAAGTGGCATTCCCAATTTTACCGATGCTCCAAATTTTTGGGCAGCACCCGTTGGCTATCAGGAAAGTTTGGACCTAATTCTGGATCAACCAGCCAATTTTGAACCGGGGAAAGACTACGAATACTGCAATACCAATTATTTGTTGCTCAATAAGATTATGGATAATAAGTTGGGATACCCTAATTTTCAATTTATACAAAAGGAGGTTTTAAAACCGTTGAAACTTGAAAATACTTTTGGTTCTCTTAGCGAAGTTGATTTGGAGAGAGTAATGAGCGGCTACCATGTGGGGCACCCAGATGATTTAAAAGCGGACGATTATGGCATGCTCGCCACAGCGGAAGATGTGGGTGTTTTTGTCCGAGCTTTAAATGATGGCTCCCTTTTTAAGCCGGGAGAACAGGAAATATACGCTACTGTTTATGAATATGAACACTCGGGTTGGGTGCCAGGATATCAAAGTTTTGCCAAGTATCATAAAGATTTGGATGCGGTAGTAGTCGCCTTTTACAGCACTACAGACCCCAAACTGTACAATTGGAACCTTTCCGAAATAATAAATAGCAGGATTGTAAAAATTTTGGAGAAGGGAGGATATACTTCATTTCAGAAGAAAATTTAGATTTAATATGACGCAGCGGATTTGGAACTTCCTTCGGTAAAATTGAAGTTGTTTAGATATTTAGACCCCACTACCGATTCGGTATTGTTTATTAATTTGTCGGTTAAATAATTTTAATTTGAAACATACTGTTATCCTTTTTTTTATCTTGCTACTATTAGCTTCCTGTCAGCAAACAAAGAAATCACCTGCTGAAAAGGTCACTCAATATTACAAGGGTTTTGATCGAGGTGATTTTTCCAAAATTCGAGAGGTAATGTACGATACACTTATCATCGTTTCCGGAGATTTTGTAACACCCTATTCGCATGAAAGTTTTAACGAGTTTTTTAAATGGGATTCCATTTTCCGGTCCACCTATAAAATTCAGGGTTTAAAACAGGAAAATGAGAAGGTCTTGGTCACCATCCGCTCGGAATCCCTCAAGTACAAATTTTTAGAAAACAATCCCTTGACCACAAACTTTGCTATAAGCTTTACTAACGGTAAAATCTCAAAAATTGAAGATTTAGGAAGTGATACGGCCAATTGGGCCTTATGGCAATCAAAACGGGATACTTTGGTCAACTATATCAAAAAATACCGCCCGGAGCTAGATGGTTTTATAAATGACATGAGTATGAAAGGCGCACAAAACTACCTAAAAGCTATTGCGCACTATCAAAATCAAAATCGTCCGGATTAAATTGCTTCCTCCTGCGTAGTTTTCTCAATTTTAAATAAACCTCAATATAATCAGTCATTTACTTGACAACCCCTATTTTCAGATTGTATATTTGCAGCCGCAAAACTTTTAACACAAATCTTGATCCATAAATTCATTTCCTAAAAATCCACACCTTCAAGGTAGATTTTTAGGCTTCTTTATTTTTGGGTCATCACATTAATAACCAGATATGAAATTATCCAACTTCAATTTTGAGCTTCCAGACAATTTGTTGGCCGAGTATCCTGCAGAAAACAGGGATGAGTCCAAATTAATGGTCATCCACCGTGAAACAGGTAAAATTGAGCATAAAATGTTCAAGGACTTGATCGATTATTTTGATGAGGGAGACGTAATGGTTTTGAACAATACCAAGGTATTTCCAGCACGTTTATACGGTAATAAGGAAAAAACAGGTGCCCGTATTGAAGTTTTTCTTTTAAGGGAATTGAATGAGGAGCAGCGCCTTTGGGACGTATTGGTAGATCCTGCACGTAAGATCAGAATTGGAAACAAATTGTATTTTGGTGATGATGAGACCCTAGTGGCAGAGGTTATAGACAATACCACTTCTAGAGGTAGAACCCTCCGTTTTTTATATGATGGTTCCTACCTTGATTTTAGAAGGAAATTGCGTGATTTGGGGCAAACCCCTCTTCCTAAATACATCAAAAGAGATGTAGAGCCAGAAGATGAGGAGCGTTACCAGACCATTTATGCCAAGTATGAAGGGGCTGTAGCTGCACCTACCGCCGGACTTCACTTTTCCAAGCATCTTCTAAAGCGTTTGGAGATAAAAGGTCTGGACTTTGCCGAAGTTACCTTACATGTTGGTTTGGGAACTTTTAACCCTGTGGAGGTGGAAGATTTGAGCAAGCACAAGATGGATAGCGAGGAGTTGGTGATCGATGATAAAGCCGTACAGACGGTAAATAAAGCTAAAGCAGAGAAAAGAAAGGTGTGCGCGGTAGGTACTACTGTAATGAGAGGATTGGAGAGTGCCGTTTCTTCAGAGCAAACCTTAAATACGTTCGAAGGATGGACCAATAAATTTATTTTTCCTCCCTATGACTTTAGCATTGCTAACTGTATGATTACCAATTTCCACTTGCCTAAGTCTACCTTGTTGATGATGGTTTCGGCATTTATTGGTCATGACCTTATGAAAAAGGCATACAAAGAGGCTATTTTGGAACAATATAAATTTTATTCTTACGGGGATGCCATGTTGATCCTCTAATAAATAAGAACTAGGTTATCCGTAAGGAAAGCCCAAAAATCCCTTCTTTAGAAAATTGATATTTAAAGAAGGGATTTTTATATATTACAATCTGTGGAAACAAAGAAGAAAGACATACGGGCGTTGACAAAGGAACAACTAAGGGATTTTTTTGTATCCCAAGGTGATAAGGCCTTTAGAGGTAACCAAGTATATGAATGGCTCTGGCAAAAGTCTGCGCATTCTTTTGAGGGTATGACCAATATTTCCAAGACTACCCGCGAAATGTTGGAGAATAACTTTGTAATCAACCATATTAAGGTAGATCAGATGCAGCGAAGCAATGACGGTACCATTAAAAATGCGGTTCGCTTGCATGATGATTTGGTGGTGGAGTCTGTTTTAATACCTACAAAAACCCGTAGCACGGCCTGTGTTTCCAGTCAGGTTGGCTGTAGTTTGGATTGTCGCTTTTGTGCCACAGCTAGGCTAAAAAGGATGAGAAACCTGAACCCGGACGAGATTTACGATCAGGTAGTGGCCATTGATAACGAAAGTCGTTTGTATTTCGACAGGCCCCTTAGTAACATTGTCTTTATGGGTATGGGCGAGCCTCTCATGAATTACAATAATGTGCTAAAGGCCATAGATATGATTACTTCTTCGGAAGGGTTAGGAATGTCCCCCAGAAGAATTACGGTTTCCACCTCGGGCGTGCCCAAAATGATTAAAAAAATGGCGGACGATGAGGTGAAATTTAAATTAGCGGTTTCCCTACATTCTGCGATTGATGAAACCCGTACCTCTATCATGCCGTTTAACGCAACCTTTTCCCTTAAGGATTTACGGGAGGCCTTGGAATATTGGTATGCCAAGACCAAGAGCCGTATTACCTATGAGTATGTGGTGTGGAAAGGTATCAATGATACCCAAAAAGATGCGGATGCTTTGGTAGATTTCTGTCGTTTTGCCCCTAGTAAGGTTAATCTTATTGAGTACAATCCCATTGATGACGGTGAATTTCAGCAAGCGAACGACCAAGCATTAAACCTTTACATAAACACTTTGGAACGTAACGGTATAACTGTAACTGTAAGGCGCTCAAGAGGTAAGGATATTGATGCTGCCTGCGGACAGTTGGC
This sequence comes from Euzebyella saccharophila, assembly GCF_014855495.1. Taxonomy (GTDB): domain Bacteria; phylum Bacteroidota; class Bacteroidia; order Flavobacteriales; family Flavobacteriaceae; genus Euzebyella; species Euzebyella saccharophila. Next base: position 134,924 of record NZ_JACYFJ010000008.1, read on the forward strand.
AAATAAACAGTAGGGCTTTCCTATTTTACATTTTCTATTTTATGGGCCGAAGCCTTCCACTAAATAGAGGACAGTTGCGAGTTATTTTCGCTAAATTTACGGCTCCCAAATATAAGGGAGTTTAAACCGAACTGCTTGAAAGTCGTTGCGCAAATAAAAGAGCCTGTCAACCGTGAAATGGAACTATTTGAAACCAAGTTCCGTGAGGCTATGTCTTCTAAAGTGGCGCTCTTAAACAGGATAACCTATTATATCGTAAACCGGAAAGGGAAGCAAATGCGGCCCATGTTCGTTTTTTTGACCGCCAAACTACTAAGCAATGGCGAGGTCAATGAACGTACGTATCGCGGTGCTTCCGTAATTGAACTGATTCATACGGCCACTCTAGTACATGACGATGTGGTTGATGAGAGTAGTAAACGCAGGGGTTTTTTCTCCATCAACGCACTTTGGAAAAACAAGATTGCGGTATTAGTGGGAGATTATCTACTTTCAAAAGGCCTCTTGCTATCCATAGATAATGAGGATTTTGATTTGCTGAAGATTATTTCCGTTGCCGTTCGGGAAATGAGCGAGGGAGAATTGCTTCAGATTGAAAAAGCCCGAAGATTGGATATCACGGAAGAGGTTTACTATGATATCATCCGCCAAAAAACAGCTACCCTAATCGCTGCTTGCTGTAGCTTGGGAGCTTGTTCCGTAAAACCAAACTCCCCAGAGGTGGAGATTTTTAGAGAGTTTGGGGAATTGTGCGGAATGGCCTTCCAAATCAAGGACGATCTCTTTGACTACGGAGAGGCAAAAATTGGTAAACCTACCGGAATTGATATCAAGGAGCAAAAAATGACACTTCCGTTGATCTACACCTTAAATAATTGCTCCAAAGAAAAAAAACGATGGCTCATCAATTCCGTAAAAAATCATAATAAGGATAAAAAACGGGTTAAGGAAGTCATAGCCTTCGTAAAGGAAAGTGGCGGACTCGAATATGCAGTCTCCAAAATGTTGGAGTTTAAGGAACGTGCCCTACAAATCTTGAAATCCTATCCGGAATCACCTTATCGCAGTTCTTTGGAGTTGATGGTCAACTATGTGGTAGACCGTAAAAAGTAGCCTTTTTTCCAAATTTCGGTAATTTTTTTACGCCTCAGGCAACCTTATGGTAACTTCCCGCGTCTATCTTTATAGAAGCAACCAAGGAAATTTGAAAATTATACCTTTTTATACCAACGAGAAGCAGCTAATTCGCAAGTCGATTTCCGGAAATCGGAAGGCCCAACAGGCGCTGTATGAAAAGCATTCGCCCTTAATGCTGAGTATCTGTAGACGTTACGTGAAAGACATGCAGTTTGCAGAAGACGTAATGGTGAGCGGTTTTGTAAAGGTTTTTAAATTTCTGCCGGAGTATAGGTTTGATGGAAGTTTTGAAGGTTGGATGCGTAGGATCATGGTAAACGAGAGTATTTCGTTCTTACGGAAAAAACAGTTTGTAGTTTTTGATGATGCCATGATTATGGATACCGCCGAAATACATCAGGAGCATTCTGACGAAGAGGTAGCGTACATTCAAAATTTAATTGATGGACTACCGGATGGTTATCGCGCCGTATTTATGCTGTACGCGGTTGAAGGGTATAAACATCAAGAAATTTCCAGTATGCTAGGCATTTCTGAGAGCACTTCCAAATCTCAATTGTTCAAGGCGAGAAAGTGGCTTCAAGAGCGATTAAGGAACCATAAACAAATAGGTTATGAACAGGAATAATTTTGATGAGGAAATAAGGAAGAAGTTTGAGTCCAGAAGACTTACACCGTCGGCTGGAGCCTGGGACAAAATTGAAGGTCAATTAGGGAGTCCATCGGCCCATAAACCAACTTATTATTATAGATGGGGCGTGGCAGCGGCATTTATTGCCTTTCTATTAATATCAGTACTTTACGTGATTGAAAAGGACAGTGCTACGCTGCCGGTAGAGGAAGTAGTTGTTAGGCCACAAAGGAAGGCGGAGGAAAAGGTAGACGACGTAGTTGCAGGTAGTGATGAGGGTGAAAGGGCAACTGTGAAACCTACTTTTGAACAAGTGGTGGAGATTAGTCCAGAGAAAGCATCGAAAAAGACGGAGGTAAAGCCTTTTGATTTTAAGGACGAAGAAGTAATTGCGGTCGTAGAGGAGGTAAATTTAGAGGAAAAGGTTAGTGAGCTCGACACCAACCATCTGTTGATCAACGCAAAGGTAGAGGAGTTGATAGCTCACGTGGCAATATTAGAAACGGATAAAGAAACCTTAACCGATTCTGAAGTCGATTCATTACTGAAGGAAGCGCAAAACGAGATTCTAAATTCAAAAATAACAGAATCCAGCGGTTCTGTTGATGCCATGGCTTTATTGGCCGATGTAGAAACCGAACTGGATAAAACCTTTAGAGATCAACTTTTTGATGCCTTAAAAGACCGTTTTATAAAAGTTCGGACGGCGCTGGCAGATAGAAATCAATAAAAAATCAATTCATCAATTTTATCTCTATTTAGAAATGAATGGAGAGGAGTTTATTCATACCCTATAATTTTTAGCACTAGGCTTTGTCTAAAAAAAAGGGGACAATCAATCAAAAACATCATCAATTATTAAATTACAAATCATGAGAATTATTGTTACTTATTTATTGGCAGCCTGTTCACTTCTGTGCGGTTATTACTTAACCGCACAAGAAGATGAAACTTTAAAGTTTAAAATTGAGCAGTTAGAACAAAAGAAGCGAGACGTTGAGCAAACGGAACGTGAAGCCTTAAAAGAAGAAGTAGAACGCATTAACGAACAACTTAATAATGAGGAAATTAATTTTGAACAGGCCCAAAACCTAAAAAAAGAGGCTGCGGAGCTTAGGGCAAAAAATATTGAAAATAAGGTGGCTATCATTGAGAATCAGATAGCCTTATTAAAGAGAAACGGAAACTACAATCTCAATTCTGAGACGAGTAGTGTGGAGTTGGCCATTGGTGGACGGGATGAAGAGGGAAACTTGCTTTTTGGAGTACAGTACAATTCCGGCGATCAGGACAAAGTGGTTTATGACCGCAGAACGTACGGTGACCCAGTTATTGCCTTTGGTCTTAACAATGCCATTACCGAAGGACAGTCAATAGAAGATTCACCCTATAAAATAGGAGGGAGTCGCTTTTTTGAAATTGGGTGGGCGTGGCGAACAAGAGTATTCAAAAACAGCAATTTCTTAAGATTACATTATGGTGCTTCCTTTCAGTTTAATGGCTTAAAACCTGTGGACAATCAATATTTTGTTATGAATAATGGTAGTGCAGAACTTCAGGAGTTTGACCAAGAATTATCTAAATCTAAATTTAGGATGGATAATTTGGTGTTGCCATTTCATTTGGAATTAGGACCTTCTAAACTAGAGCGCACCAACGAAAAAATGAGATATGACATTCACAATCAATTTAGGTTTGGAATTGGTGGTTATGCGGGAGTTAATTTGGGAACGCGTCAAAAATTGAAGTATGAATTGGATGGTGAAAAGGTGAAAGATAAAATTAAAAGGGACTATAATACTTCCAACTTTGTCTATGGCCTAAGTACATATATGGGGTTCGATAGTGTTTTGTTGTATGTGAAGTATGATTTAAACCCCATATTTAAGGATGCCGTCAATAAGCAGCGAAATATCTCTGTTGGCTTACGCCTGGATTTGGATTAGATTTTGTTTCATTTCCTCAGTAAACTCTTCTTCAAAGTAGACACGTTTGCAATGGGAACATTCAGCAACTATCCGAGTGGAAATTTTAAAAATTCGTATCCAAAATAAATGAAACCAATTACTGCTTTTAGAAATAGTTAAAGTTCCTAATTGTTTGCAGTGGGGGCAGGTAGTGTTGGGCAGAGGAAACTGTGCTGTTTGGCCAGGTCTGGTTCCAAAAAATAAAATCATTTCAAAGATTTCAATGGTTATTGGGTAAATTTAAGTAAATCACCAAGTATAGTAAAAGCACTCTTTAAATGTGCTTTTTTCTTTCACTGAGGTGCAGTTTAAAAACTTACCGGTGCCGATACTCTTTTTTGTAAGGCATGAAAATATTGATCCAAATATTTCTGGAGATACGGAGAATGAGGGGTAGGGCCAAAATCATGACCGCTACGATTACACAGTAGGTCTCGATTAAATCCAGACCTAAAATCAAGTAACAAAGGATAAAGGCTGCAGTTGCAAAAGTTAGACCAACAGGATAACTAACATACATAGCGCCATAAAAGAAGGAGGGCTCAATCTTGTATTTGGTAGTACAAACCGCGCAACGTTCCTTCATTTTGAGTGTACTTTTTAATTTGTAAGGATTTTTCTTCACATACATACTCTCATGATGGCATACCGGGCAGGTGCCAGTAAAAATACTATACAGTTTGGTGCCTTTTAATAATGACATATACAAGAATTTATTATGGTATCGTATATTTGCAAATTTAAGACCTTGTATCTTTTATTTTGTTTTAAAAATTCTCTAAAAATGGTAAATTTGAGACATTTTTTTGGTTACTTATGATTCCAGTTCTTCACATTGATCAGTTTGATAATCCTAAAAATCTTTCGGAGGTATACGCTAATGATTTATCCGCGCACCTACAAAAGAATAAAGATTTGGTATACACAGCCCACAAGCATGATTTTTATCTGGTAGTCTATTTCAGCAAAGGGGCCGGGGTACATGAAATTGATTTTAATAGGTTTCCAATTTACCCCGGTAGCCTATTTTTTCTTCAACCCGGGCAAACCCATTTATGGAAATTTACCGAAGCACCCGAAGGGCTACTATTTTTTCATACCAAAGAATTTTTTGAATGGGGTTTTAACCATGTTAAGACAGATGAGTTCCCATTTTATAGTTGGAATGGGAATCCCCCTTTTATGCAGTTGCATAAGGAGGAAAGGCCTAAAGTTCAAAGTTTGTTCATGGAAATCTATCAGGAGTATAGTAATGATAGAAGTCTTAAGGAGCAAAAACTAAGAAGTCTTCTGCATTTGTTGTATATAGATTTAAGTCGGTTGTATACCAGTAGGGATGACCATCAATTAATAGCATCTACTACCTATTTATCAACCTTAAAAAGGTTGAATGAAAGCATACATGAAAATTTTAGACAACACAAATCGGTATCCTATTATGCAGAGCAACTTCACATCACCGCAAAGCATTTAAACCGAATTACCGCAAGCACCTTGGGTAAGACGCCATCGGACTTAATATACGAACATATTTTGTTGGAAGCTAAACGTCAATTGGTGCATAGTAATGCTACCTTGTCCGCTATTGCCACTGACCTAGGTTTTGATGATAATTCTTATTTTTCCAAGGTCTTTGTCCGTAGGGTAGGGGTAACACCGTCGGCCTTTAGAAAATCCTATAAAAGTGGATAAAAAAAATCCCGGTTTGGAATTCCAAACCGGGATGTACCATTAATTTCTTGACCTAATTTTATAGCAACTCAAAAGTCACTGAAATATAGTAATCCCTGGTATTTTTTATCTTACCGTAGTATAAGGATTCTTGTATTTTGGAGTAATTGGTATCACTGATCATAATGGCCTTACCAATTTTTCTTCCCACTTTGGTTGCAATGGCATTGGCTTTTTTCTTTGCACTTTCAAAGGCTTTTTCGGCATAAGTCGCAGCTTGCTCTGGGGCTAGCTCAAACTCCAAACTAGATTCTGATCTAGATACCCCAATGCTTTTTACACTCAAGAACTTTTTCATTTCGTCTATGGATTTAGTTCTGAATTCAACAATAGTTCCTTCTTTCTCATAACCCAGAAGATTATAGGCGAACAAATCTTCATTTAACTTACTTGATGAAATACCGGCTTTTTCAAGCTTATCGTAATATCCGCTTTTTACCTCAGATATGCTGATGGTTTGAGCATCATAATACACATTGTTTAGACTAACGACCATTTTGCTTATATATTCAGGGGACATGGAATACTCGTACATACCATTTACGGTGATACTGTTGGTATCTGTCTGTGCTTGTATTGTAGCCAATGAGATGAAAGTAAAGGCAATTGAAAGTAAAAGCTTTTTCATGATTATAGTTTTAAAGCGCCCGCTAGGGCCTGTATTAATTTGTTAATAGGTAACGTTGTCGAATAAATTATCTTGCATTATAGGAATAAAAAGGATGCGGCTATCATCCACGCCCCAACCCCAATTCCAACAATTCCCAATTTACCTTGGGAGGGCGCTATTTTCTCTCTTAGTTCGGCAGCCTTGGCTTTTGCCGCCTCATTTTTTGAGAGTAGCAATTTATTGATAAGGCTTGAACTTAATAAAAAGCCCAATCCAGCAGAAATAAGGTTGCCAACCAAGAAGGTTACCCACCAAATAGGGGCTGTACTCAACCAGCCCATATTTAAAATGGCAGAAATGACGCCCCATAAGCCCCAAAAGCAGAGAACAAGGCCAATCCAACCTTGATACGGTTCAATTTTTTCCAAAAGCTCTTTGGCATTCGGTTTTTTAGATAATAGCAACGAGGGTACTGCGATAATGCTTAAAAAAATAAGAGAAATTCCCCAGATCATAATTTAGAATTTTGTGCCATTTTCGTTTGGCAGGTTATATAAGTTGTTTTTTACAATGGTACAAAGATGGGGTGGGGTCAGCGTTCTGGGTACCCTTGAGATAGTGAATTGGTTATCCCTGTTTTCAGGGGTGTTGTAGTAATTGTTAAAAAATTATTAAGCGCCTTAAGGCTCTTGAGGTATGCTTTATTTAATAGTACCTTGTTTTAAAACTACAACTTATGAAACATATCTATTTAGGAATAATGGCCCTTACAATTTTGGTGGGGTGTAAAGAAGAAAAAAAGGTTTCTGAGGAAACTAAGGAAGAGTTGGCGGACAATGGGCCTGTTACGGTACAGACGGCCATTGGGCCTTTGGAATTGGCCGCGCCCTTTTCTTCGGAATCCGTAACTAAGCAAAGTAAGGTTATAGGATGGGAAGATGGGCAAAAACCTGTTGCTCCGGCCGGATTTACCGTTAGTCGTTTTGCAGACAATCTAAAACATCCACGTTGGACCTACATTGCGCCTAACAATGACATGTTCGTGGCGGAGGCGAACACAAAAGAAAGTGCAAATCAAATAACACTTCTAAGGGATACGGACAATGACGGCACCGTAGATGAAAGACATATATTCGCCGAAGGTCTCAACCAAAATTTTGGAATGTTGGTTTTAAACGGGTATTTCTATGTGGCCAATACTGATGGACTTTACAGATATCCGTATAAAGAAGGACAAAATAAATTGGAAGGCGAGGGTGAAAAAATTGTGGAGCTTTCCGCAAGCGGATATAATAACCACTGGACCAGAAATATAATTACCAACAAAGAAGGCAGTAAAATCTATATTTCCGTAGGGTCAGCCAGCAATGTGGGTGAACAAGGAATGGAAACCGAAAAAAGAAGGGCCAATATTTTAGAGGTGAACCCAGACGGTAGTGGAGAAATTGTATACGCAGATGGAATACGAAATCCAGTGGGCATGGACTGGAACCCTGTTACCGGAGATTTATGGACCGCCGTAAATGAGCGTGACAAGATCGGTAATGATTTGGTACCCGATTATATCACCAGCGTACAGAAGGGCGGCTGGTATGGATGGCCCTATAGTTATTACGGACAAATAAACGACCCAAGATGGGGAGAAGACCCGCATCAAGATTTGGTAGATAAGGCTATAATTCCTGATGTGCCGGTAGGTAATCATACGGCTTCCCTAGGTTTGGAGTTTTATACAGCGGACCAATTTCCGGCCTCCTATAAAAATGGTGCCTTTGTAGGTCAGCATGGATCCTGGAACCGTGCAATCTTTTCCGGCTATAAGGTGTTGTTTGTTCCTTTTGAGAATGGAAAACCGCAACAACCGCAAGATTTTTTAACCGGTTTTATTGCCAATGAGGAAGCGGGTGAAGTCTATGGTAGACCGGTTTGCGTAGTTACCGCTCCGGACGGCTCCCTCTTGGTGAGCGATGATGATAGCGGTATTATCTGGAGGGTAACCGCAGAATAAACATAAATTGATCCAGAATATCAAAATTTGAAATAGTGCTTATCTTTGGGCACTATTTCTTTTTTATCCAAGTATTGATTTCAAAAACAACCATAGATCAAGTATTTGAAACCGCCCGATTAGAGGAGGTCATAGGTGATTTTGTCCAACTTAAAAAGTCCGGCTCCAACTTTAAGGGGTTGAGTCCTTTCACAGATGAGCGTACACCCAGTTTTATGGTTTCGCCCGTAAAGCAAATATGGAAAGACTTTAGTAGCGGTAAGGGTGGTAATGTGGTGGCATTCTTAATGGAGCACGAGCATTTTACCTATCCTGAAGCCATCAAATACCTTGCGAAAAAATACAATATAGAGATAGAGGAAACCCAAAGAACAGATGAGCAAAAGCAAGAAGCCAATGAACGGGAAAGCATGTATCTGGTTTCTGAATTTGCCCAAAAACACTTTGAGAAAATGCTTTGGGAGACTGAACTGGGAAAGGCTATTGGACTTTCTTACTTTAAAGAACGGGGCTTTACCCAAGAAACCATACAAAAATTTGGTCTGGGGTACTGTTTGGACGAGTGGGACGGGTTTACCAAAACGGCATTGGATAAAGGGTATAAGCTTAACTATTTAGAAAAGACCGGGCTTACGATAGTTAAAGAGAATCCTCAGAATCCAAACGACCCTAGAAAGTTTGATCGTTTTAAGGGTAGGGTTATGTTTCCCATTCATTCCATGAGCGGAAGAGTATTGGGTTTTGGCGGTAGAATTCTAAAGACAGATAAAAAGGCTGCTAAATACCAAAATTCACCGGAAAGTGATATTTACCATAAGAGTAAGGTTCTTTACGGAATTTATTATGCCAAGCAAGCTATTGCCAAGGAGGATAATTGTTTTTTGGTGGAAGGGTATACAGATGTCATTCAGTTTGTTCAAAGAGGAATTGAAAACGTGGTCTCTTCCAGTGGTACCGCTTTAACATCCGAACAAATCAGGCTCATCAATAGGCTCACCAAGAATATTACCGTATTATTTGATGGCGATGCTGCGGGTTTAAGGGCGTCATTGAGGGGGATCGATTTGATTCTGGAACAGGGAATGAACGTGAAGGTCTGTACGTTTCCTGAAGGAGAGGATCCTGATAGTTTTGCGAAAAACAATGAACTGGAAGAAATTCAGCAGTACCTAAAGGAAAATTCCAAAGATTTTATACAGTTCAAGGCGCACATTTTAGCAAAGGAATCGGCAAATGATCCCATTAAAAGAGCGGAAACGGTTAGGGATATTGTCCAGAGTATTTCCAAGATTCCCGATGGAATCAAAAGGGAAATTTACGTACAAGAATGTGCGGGCATTATGAACGTTTCGGAATCTGTATTGTTCAGTACGTTGGCCCAGATGGGTAAAAAGGATCGTACGGAGGCTGCTAAGGCTCAAAAGGAGGAGCAAAAAGCCTTTAATGTCGTCAAAAATGATGCTACCATTGAGAAGGTGGACGTTCAATATGAATTGGAGCGAAAGATTATTGAGCTCCTGCTATTATACGGAAGTGAAACCGAAGAATTTGAAGATCTGATCCTAAAGGAAAGTGAGGAGGGAGATTTAATTTTGGAACCCTTAAGCATTGAGGCAAAGGTCTATGAGAAAATTTTCTTGGATTTGCAGGATGATGAGATAGAATTGGCAAACGAAAAGTTTAGAAATATCTATTACAAACTTATTGAAGCCCTAAACCAAGACGAGAAATTTCAATTAAACACATTCCTTTCCGGTCTGGCACAGGATATGGTGGGCGAAATTTCGTCCATTATGATGGAGGAAGAAAAATACGTATTGCACAATTGGGAACGCAAGGATATCTTTCCAAAAGATAAAAAACTGGGAGTGGCCCAGTTGGTAAGTGAAACGATTCTAACCTTGAGATGTTTTTTGATCAAGAAAAGAATGCTGGCCCTTCAAGATAATACCAAGGGAGGGGAAGGAGACCATAGGGATACTTTGGAGGAAATCATGAATTACATTCACCTCAATAAACTTCTTAATAAAAAATTGAACCGAGTTTTGTCATAAAAAAATCCCGAACGAACGTCCGGGATTTTTAATTTCTTAGTCTTAGTCTTAGTCTTAGTCTTAGTCTTTCAAGTTCATGCTGAAGTCTTAGTAAAGTTCCAAAGCTTTAGCTTGTTGAAGAAGATCAACCATGTTGTCTACATTCAACTTTTTCATTAGGCGCGCTTTGTAGGTACTAACCGTTTTCTCGTTCAAGTTAAGGCCTATGGCCACGTCCTTATTTCTTTTTCCACTGGCAAGTAATTTTAGAACCTCTACCTCACGTGTAGATAGTTTTCTAAAGAACCTACGTGGTTTTTGTGTACCCTCATCAAAAGCAAGTCTCTGTGCGAGCTCATTGGTAATGAACATATTACCTTCGCTAACCTTTTTAACGGCAGAAATAATGTAATCAATGTCCGATGCTTTTGAAAGGTAACCAAAGGCCCCAGCCCTAATGGTACTCAAAGCATACACATCTTCAGATTGACCACTGTACATAAGAACCTTAACATCAGGATTTTCTTTCTTAAGTTTTCTTAAAGTGGCAATTCCATTGATTTCTGGAATATCCATCTCCAACATGATAACGTCGGGGGTGACTCTTTCTAATTTTTCAAAAAGCTCCGAAGTTGTAGATGCCGTTTCTACTACTTGAAAGCCTGTAGCACTTTCTAAAACGCTTGTAACACCCATCCTGACAATTGGGTGATTGTCCGCAATTAATACTTTAATCATTTTGTTAGTTTTGTTCTAGATAATAAACTTTCGATTAGGGCGTGGGAAAAAATACTGACACGCAAAATAAACTTTATAAATCTAATTTCTGAGGCTAATGTCATATTTTTTTCACAAAAACGGCCTTTCTGATGGATATATTCGTTTAGTTTACACCTAATTAGGACAAATTGCTATTTGAGTTGTTCCGGAATTTCACAGACCGGAATCGGCAGCATTTTGTGTTTATTGGCCGTATTGAATCGCATAAAGATACGAAATACTTCTCTTTCTCGGCCAGAAAAATCGTTTTCGTCCTTGCCTTGCTCCAACATGGCCATTGCCCATTCCAATTCTGGGTAAGATGCCCCGATCTGGTCCTCATCCGTTCTATCATCTCCCCAAAGCCCATCTGTAGGGGCTGCATCGATAATTTCTTGGTTGACCCCAAGGTGTTTGGCAATATCATAAACCTCGGTTTTCAACAGGTCTGCTATGGGGCTCAAATCTACCCCTCCATCTCCGTATTTAGTGTAAAATCCAACCCCAAAGTCTTCTACTTTATTGCCAGTTCCTGCGACTAAATAACCTTTTAAAGCGGCAAAATAGTATAAGGTGGTCATTCGAAGACGTGCCCTGGTATTGGCCAAGGACATAAAGCGTTCCTCTTCATTTTCAACAGGGGGCAAGGAAGCTACCAAACTGTCAAAAACCGGGGTTAGGTTTACTGGTTGTCTTTTAACGTTCTTAAAATTTGCTTGTAGCCAATTAATGTGATTGGCGGCCCTGCTAACTTGGTTTTCGGCTTGATGAATGGGCATCTCCAAACACAATAGGTCCAAACCTGTTTTTGCACAAAGGGTAGAAGTTACCGCAGAATCTATTCCGCCAGAAATCCCAATTACAAATCCTTTAATTTTAGCATTCGTGGCATAGTCCTTAAGCCATTTTACAATATGCTCCGTTACCTTTTCTGTTTGCATAAGATGTTGTTTTATTGAGATACGTTAACTTTGTCGGTTAAAATTAGTACCTACCAGCTTAATAATAAAATGTATAGAAAAATACTTAAATGGAATGCGGGCATTTTTACGATATTTCTCGTTTTAACCGTCTTTTTTAGTTGTAATGATACCAATAAGGTTGAAGCGGAAATAGCAAAGGTTCCTGTAGAATTGCAAGTTGCTAGGTTTGATAGGGAATTTGCCACCGCGCAACCTGAAGATATTTTGGGACTAAAAAACAAGTATCCTTATTTATTTCCTCGTCAATATGCAGATACTGTCTGGGTGGCCAAACTCAAAGATACCTTACAAATAGAATTATTGGAAGAGGTGGAAAAAGCCTTTCCTGATTTTGAGCAGGAAGCATCCGAGTTGGAAGATTTGTACCGGCACATTAAATACTATTTTCCTCAATCTAAGGTTCCCAAAGTGGTCACCCTTACATCGGACGTTCAATATGAGAACCGGATAATTCTAACGGATAGCCTGTTACTTATTGGTTTGGATAATTATTTAGGACCGGATCATAAATTTTATGTGGATATTCAGAACTATATAAAATCCAATTTGGATAGAGAATATTTGGTGAGTGATGTGGCCAGCGCCTTTGCAAAGCAGGTAGTACCCAAGCCCCAGAGTCGGAGTTTTTTGGGCAAAATGGTTTATTATGGAAAAGAACTGTATGTAAAGGATCAATTATTGCCATCATCAAAAGATTATTTGAAGATAAACTATACTGAAGACCAGTTGCAATGGGCAAAAGCAAACGAGGAACCCATTTGGAGAAATTATATTGAAAACGAATACCTTTTTAGTACGGATGCGAAATTGTCCAGACGGTTTTTGGACCCTGCACCGTTTTCCAAATTTGGATTGGAACTGGACAATGAATCTCCAGGAAGAATAGGCAGGTATATGGGATGGCAAATAGTGAGAGCTTTTATGGATAGCAATAAGGTGTCCTTACAGCAAATGCTCAATTTACCAGCGGAAGAAATTTTTAAAAAATCGAATTTTAAACCATCAAAATAAAATGGCGAAATTACATACCTCAGAAATTACCTTAAAAGTAGGATTGGATGAAAACCGAGTACCTGAGACACTCACATGGTCTGCGCAAGACGGGGGGGTGGACAATGAGGAGGCGAAGGCCATGTTGTTATCCGTTTGGGATAGCAAGCACCAAGAATCCCTAAAAATTGATTTGTGGACCAAGGATATGCCCGTTGATGAAATGAAAGTGTTCTTTCACCAAACTTTAGTGTCCATGTCCGATACTTTTTATAAGGCCACTCAGGATGAAAAAATGACCGCTACCATGAAAGATTTTTGCGATTACTTTGCTGAGAAATTGGAGCTTAAAAAGTAACATTGTCAAGATTTAAAAATATAAACGACCGGCTTTTACCGGTCGTTTTTTATTTCCTTTTTTTATGAAGAAGGCGGTTGGTAGGCAGGAACAAGATTGTCTTTGGCAGGAATCGTCTTTAGATAGGCAAAAATTGCCGCTATGTCATCATCGGTCAAATAGGAATAATGCTTTGGCATGGGCGGCATAATGGGGCGTGAATTTTCTTCTCCTTTATACTTCATATCTCTTAAGGCCTTGGTAAACTGTGCCAATGACCAACTGCCAATACCGGTTTCGTGAGGCGTGAGATTGGCTGCATAACTGGTACCCCAAGGCCCCACGCCAGCCGTTAAATCTCCTGCAAATAATACCCATGGTCCAATAGGCACATTTTCAGGAACTGGAGGTAATGGTTGTGAGGCATCAAAACCCATCATAAATTTATCCATATCATGAACAGGGCCTTGTGCTGTCATCTTCTTAGGTGTATGACAGTCGGTACAGCCCAATACATCTACCATATATTTTCCATGGTCAACTTGGTTTTTAATTTTATCTTCTTCACTAATGGCGGTGATGGGGTCTTCTTTAGGTTGGTCTTTGCAAGAAAGAAAAATTAGACTTGCGAATAAGATTAATGTTGGAATTGATGTTTTCATAGTGGACGGTATTTAAAGTCTTCTGATAAATTAATTTTTTTTAAAAGCCATTGTGCTCAAATTGTATCAATGGTGCCAAACCTTGTATAAGGGGAAGAAATAAGGGTCGGACTTTGAAGGGGGAAGATAAGCTTGAAGGTGAATACCTTAAGACTGCTGAGGGGCCTTCGCAATTTCCATATCAAATTGATGGGCCGTGGCCAGCACTTGATGAATCATATCTGGGTGTACTGATTTCTCTAAGGCATTTGGTTCGGAAATGTCCACCCCAAATTTTTCAAAAAAGCTTAGAAACCCTTTGGGACTATGAATACTAACAAATTTGCAAGGGTAAATTACTTTTGTTGTTGAAGGTGTGCAGCGTTCCTGGCGGTATATCTAGTGATTCTCCAGCTTTCAGGGTTTGTAGTGTACCATTTACAAAGAATTCCATTTCACCTTCCATAATAAGAAAGGTTTCCTTGTATTTTTTGTGAATATGAGGTGGCGGTCCCTGGGCTCCAGCCGGGGTTTTAATCACTGTAAGATCATAATCTCCAGTGGTTGGGTGAAGGGTAACCTCTTGGCCCAATACCCAAAATGCCTGTAATTTTTTCATTTCATGAGATTTTTGTCTCACAATGATAGTGTATTATTTTTTAGTTTCAAAATTTTATAAGACATTTGTCTCATGAGTGATTCGCATTTAAGTTCAGGGAGAAAGGCCCAAAAGCAACAGACACGACAAAAAATACTTAAGGCGGCAAATGATTTAGTGAAGAATCATAGTCCCCTAAATATGGATGAAATCGCCAAAGAAGCAGGTATTTCGAGGGCGACAATTTATAGGTATTATTCAAATGCCGAAGAAATTGCCACTGAACTCATTTTATACCTAAACGTACCTGATTCCGGTAAACTGATGTCTGATTGGGAGGGCCAAAATCTTTATGATGGCCTGAAGGGCATACAAAATGCCTATTTGGATTTCATATTCAATAATGAAATTCCTTCCAAAAAATTCTTAGGAGCCATTCTTTCTTCTGCCGACCCAAAATTGGAACGAGGTCAAAATAGGATTACCTCGGTTCGTGAATTTTTAGCTTCTAAGGATATTCAGATGAATCCAGTGGAAAAAGAAAACCTAAGTGTTATCGCTACTTTGTTAATGGGTATTGAGGCAGTTATTGTTACCAAAGATGTATGTGGTCTTGACAATCAAAAATCTAGAGAGGTTCTAAATTGGGCATTGGACCGTATTTTGAAAGGTTTGTAGTTTTTAATCACAAAAATGCGACCCTAAGGCCGCATTTTTTGTTTTTCCAAGTGAACGAATATTAATTCGCCATAGGAACCTCCATCAAGAGCACTTTGCTATCGGTTTCAAACTTGAAATCCAACTCTTTTGCCTCCGTAATTCCAAGTCCGTCCCTCCTTGATAATGCCACTTCGTTAACGGAAACCGAACCTTCCAAAACAAACACGTACAAGCCGTTGTTCTCATTTTTCATTATATAGTTGGTGGTTTTTCCTTGCTCAAAATCGCCTAAGTGAAACCACGCATCTTGATGAATCCAGACACCTTCGTCTTCGGCATTGGGTGATACAATTTGTCGAAAGGTATTTTCAGTATCCTTTTCATCCAACGTAATTTGATCGTAGCGTGGGGTAACATTCACCTTATTGGGAATGACCCAAATCTGCAAGAATTTCACCAATTGATCATGGTTCTTGTTCTTTTCGCTATGTTGAATTCCCGAACCAGCGCTCATCACTTGTATATCCCCTTTCCTTATGACGGCGGTATTACCCATACTATCCTTGTGTTCCAAATCGCCCTCCAGGGGTATGGAAATTATTTCCATATTACTGTGGCCATGGGTGCCAAAACCCATTCCTGCAGAAACCTCGTCATCGTTTAAAACCCTCAATACCCCAAAATTCATTCTTTCGGGATTGTGATAATTACCAAAACTAAAGGTATGGTAGGTGTTGAGCCAACCGTGATTTGCATGGCCTCTGGTAGTTGCTTTATGTATTATTGATTTCATGTTTGTATTTTAAAAAATTATGCTTTGCTTTAAGAAAGTACATCTTGAATATCCGGTTGTTTTTGAAAAACACTATTGGCAAACGGACAAAGAGGTAGTACTTTTTTGTTTTTTTCTCGTGCGAAGAATACTAACTGCATTAACAATTTTTTTCCGGCCCCTTGACCTCTCAGACCATCGTCTACTTCGGTATGGTCAATAATCATTTTATTGGGTCCAGCCCAAGTATAGGTCATTGAAGCGAGTCGCTCGCCTTCACTTTCCATAAAGAATGCGCCTTTTTTACCGTTGTCTTCTTGTTGTACTTCCATTATGATGAGATTAAGTTAGTCTTCTAAATATCCGAATTTTCCCATATTGAAATCTTCAATGGCTTGCACCAATTCTTCCTTTGTATTCATTACAAAAGGACCTTGGGCCGCAATGGGCTCATCTATGGGCTCTCCACTAAGAATTAATACCACTGCCTCCTCAGTTGCCTTTATTTCAAAAAGTTCCCCGTCATTTTCAAATAACACGAAATGATCGGTAGGTACTTCTTCCGAGCCGTTAACCAAAATACTTCCCTCAATTACCAGTAATGCCGTATTATAGGTCTGCGGAAAGCTAAAATCTGCAGAAGCCCCTTTTTGAAGTCGGGCGTTATACATATGTATAGGAGTGAATGAAGAAGCCGAACCTTTTATTCCTTTGTAATTGCCTGCAATTACCTCTATAGTTCCGGTGTTGTTTTCAAGCTCATATGATTTGATATCGTCTTGGTTAAGTGCCTGATATTTGGGTTTTGACATTTTATCCTTCCCAGGAAGGTTCACCCAAAGTTGCACCATTTGAAAATCGCCACCAGTTTTTGAAAATTCCTCTTCATGGTATTCCTTATGTAGTACTCCAGAAGCTGCCGTCATCCACTGAACGCCACCTTCACCAATAACGCCGCCCCCGCCGGCACTATCATGGTGGGCCACTTTTCCTTTATAGGCAATGGTCACCGTTTCAAAACCGCGATGCGGGTGTACACCTACACCTTTTGGTTGCTCAGAAGGAGGAAAATAAAATTTGGAGTTGTAGTCCAATAAAATAAACGGACTCATTCGCTCCATAGTCAGTCTAAAACTACTGGGAATAAAGTTATGAACCCTAAATCCATCGCCTACAAAGTGGGGTGGTCTTGGGGGCACTACCAATTCTATATTTCTTGTACTCATGATTCTTTTGTTTTATGGTACCAAAATTACAAGACAACAGATAGCTGCGCATTGACTTATGTTAAGAAAGTAATCTGCCCGAAAATAAAGGGCTAAGAAAGTTAATAGGTGATAGTTTACCCTTGCTTGAAGTTTTCTTTGGCTAAATCTCTACGTACCCTACTGAGACTTTCAGGTGCAATACCCAAATAGGAAGCTACCATCCATTGGGGAACCCGTAGGAGTACATCTGGGTGTAATTTGATAAAATCGAGGTAGCGCGTTTTTGCCGATGCCCCTAAAAGCAGCTTCACGCGCTTGTTCAAATGCCGGATGTGATTGTGGAGCAGCCGGTCGTTCAATTTTCGAAAAGAGGGGCCAAGGGCCGAAATTTTATCGACAAATTCGGTATCTAAGAGTATCACATCCGTCTCTTCAATGGCATCTATGTAATAATCGGAGGGTTCATTGAAATAGATGCTACCGCGATCACTTACCAACCAGTTTTCAGGAGCAAACTGCAGGATGTCCTCTTTTCCTTTTTCATTGAGGGCGTACATACGCAACAATCCTTTTTCAACAAAAAAAGTAAGCTTACATATTTCTCCGGCTTGCAGGAGTAATTCCTCCTTTTTAACTTTTTTGGTACGGATACCGTCACAAAGTTGGTTAATGGCTTCGTTGGGAAGGCCCCATTGTTGATTCAAATACTTTTTAAAATTGAGGAGTTCCACTGGCTGTTGTTTTACTTACCGTTAAGTGCCTTAGTGACCACCTCTCTTGTTTTTTCGTAACATGTTTTCATAAGGGTGGGAGCATCCATAGTATTCCAATAGGTTTTATTGAACAATTCCACTGAAAATCCACCTCTAAAACCCGCTTGGTAGAGTTTGGGAATGATGGTCTCAAAATCGCAAACACCATCACCAGGCAAAACCCTATCGGCATCGGTCAATAAATTAAAGGCTGGAGTAGCTGGGTAATCGTTCATGTGGATTACCGGAAGTTTTCCTGCATTGATCAAGTCTAGGGTATCCCAATCATTGCCACCTCTGTGTACATGGTAAAAATCGAGCAGCATGGTAGCTTTTGGGTGACCGGTGGCAATGGCAATCTGGGTACAGTCCGATATTTTGTGAAGGGCACCCATTCCCCAAAGTTCTAAAATAGGGGTAACTCCGGTCTCGTCTCCCAGTTCTAGAATTGCTGCGTAACGTTCAGCGTATTGATCGTATTTATTGGGGTCTATTTTTTCGATTCCCTGTACCGGCGTAGCGATGAATTTCCCGCCAAGTTCCTTAGTGATTTCCATTTCATCCTTTAGTTGTGCTAGGGCTTTTGATCTCTCTTCGGCATTGTCACTACACCATTTTGAGAAGCCGATAATGTTTTCGAGTACCAAGTTATACTCCTTCAGCTTACTTCTTAACGTAGCGGTAGAACCTCCTTTTTCAAGAAAGGTTTTAATATCGCTCATCCACATTTCTATACCATCAAAACCGGCATTGGCAATCAAGTCAATCTGAGTATCTGCAGGTAGTTTGTAATGCAACAAGGTGCTGCAATTCATGCTAATTCTGAACGGTAGCTTTTCTTCTAGAAGACTGATTTTATCGAATGCTAAATGGGTAAAAGATAGGTTGCTTATGGCGGCTGTAGCTCCCAGAGCTATGGAGCCCAATGCTTTTCTTCGGTTGATGTTGGTGGACATGGAGAGGAATTAAAGAGTTAAATTTAGTGAAAGGTTTGGTTAAAACTTAGAATATGGGCAAAATAGCCTTTTGCATGATGGTAAAGGGAAGCTTGTCTTCCGGCAAATTATATGCACCTCCTGTAAATACTACCACCATTTCTTCTTCTGGAATGACAAAAATATACTGTCCGCCATTGCCCGTAGCGGTTTTGGAAATATGTATGTTGCCATTGGACTGAAGCGGAATGTTCCACCACAAATAACCATAGTCTAAATTGGTGATTTTTGTTTTGGGGGTGGTGGCCTCCATTATCCAATTTGATGATACAAGTTGATTGCCTTTCCAGTTGCCCTGATACGCTACCAATAATCCCAATTTGGCAAGGTCTCGAGAGCGGAGGTACAATCTTTTACCTGAGGTGATGACTTTTTTATCACTGGTATGTCCCCATTTTTGATGGGTAATTCCCATAGGTTCAAAAAGATATTCTTTGGCGAATTCATCAACTTCCATTCCCGTGACTATCTTGATAATTTCAGCAAGTAGTACCGTTCCCATGGAACAGTAATTGGATACCGTTCCCGGTTCATTTACCAATGGCAATTGAAGCGTGGTGGCTATCCAGTCTTTCTTCTTATGGACACGGTCTTCCTGCCCTTTGGATTTTTTGTCCCAATCATTGCAATCGAGTCCGCTACTCATGGTAAGCAAATCTGCAATGGTAATATTCCTCTTTTCGCTCCAATCCACATCGGAATAGACGGTACCAAAATACTTTTCTATGGAATCATCTACGCTTTTAATAAATCCTTTATCTATGGCTATCCCAACCAATAAGGCTCGAATACTTTTGGTTACGGATCGTAGGTCATGGACTTCTTCAGGTTTTTGACCGTTAAAATATTCTTCCAATAGCAATTGCCCGTCCTTAAGAACCAGCATACTGTGAATATAATTTTTTTGCTCATTAAGTTGTTGCAGCAGCTTGAATAGCTTGGTGGTATCTGTGGTGAACTCTAAAAGGGAGGCTACTTCAAGTCCGTCATTTTTTTGAATTGGAGGAGTATAGTTGTAACTGGATTGCGTGTACGCCCGAACTGAGCACAAGACGCTTATAATAATCAGTAGTTGAATAAATCCGCTTTTCAAATACATTAATCTAGTTTTTCCATTTCTATCCAAAATGGCATAATATTTTTGCCTCCTTGAGAGTAAAAGGCTATTAAGTCTGTTTCCATGGCTGGAAAATACACCTCTTTCATTTCGATGACATCGGTTTGTTCGGCTTCATGTATCATTTGTCTAATGAGAGAATTTGTTTCTACATACATTTTACCGTTAGGGTCAATCGGCTTTATAAACTTAAATTTTAGATTATAGGTGCCCTCTTGAATGCTTACTCGCCATTTACCGAAAATCTCTTCTTGACTCCAAATGCCTCTTTCTCCTCCTGCATCGTTTCTATTGAGGATAGCAGGGTTTTCTTTTTGATGGCCCAGTTCAATTCTGGGAGCGTTCACCAAATGTTCAGAGCTTATTAACTCTTTGTATGCATTGTCCAATTCCATTTTTAATTGCGCTGCCAATTCCTTGTTTTTGGAGATTATATTCTCTTGCTCAAAGGGGTCTTTGTGAAGATTGTAAAGTTCAAATTTTTCCAAGGGAGCATTGTAATCAACATTTCCCATCAGCTTATGTTCACCTTGGATTATAGACATGTTTTGGTATAACTCAGGATATTTTCTAGTCCAATAAAAAAATAGGGGTCTGTCTTCCCAATCTACCGTGTTGCCATTTATCAAGGGGAGTAGGTCCTTTCCATCGATTGTACGGTCTTTTGGTATGGAGGCGCCACACAGTGAGGCTAGGGTTGGCAATACATCCATATGAACTGCTGTTGTTTCTATATCAACATTTTTCTTTTTAAAAGATTTGGGGAATTTCATAAAAAAAGGCACCCGAACACCGCCTTGGTATACCTTACCTTTTCTACCCTTCAGTCCGGCTACATATCGTCTTTGTTGAGGACCATTGTCGGTCATAAAAATCACGACTGTATCCTCTTCCAATTTCAATTCCCTCAACTTTTGCAACAAAAGGCCAATATTGTCATCAATATTCGAAACCATAGCATATACCTTTCTGGCATCTTCCTTGTCTTTCTCCGACATTTCTAGGAAAGGTTGCCCACTGGCATCAAAGCCAGAAGTGGGGTCTATTTGTTTATATTTCTTATAATACTGCTCCGGAACTTGAAGAGGCGTGTGGGGGGCATTGAAAGAAAGGTAGCAAAAGAAAGGTTCATCTTTGTTATCTTCAATAAAGCGAATTGCTTGTTGAGTAAAAATGTCGGAACAATAGCCTTCATATTTTTGTTGTTGATTATTATGCCATAGAACGGGATCGAAATAGCTTCTGTCTTTTTGAAAATAAGTGGTTATGTCGCCTACTTGACCCATGCCGCCTGAAAGATGGATAACCGATTCATCAAAACCTTGGTCACTAGGTCTGCTGGGGTAATTATCGCCTAGATGCCATTTGCCAAAAATACCAGTCTTATAGCTGGTAGTTTTAAGGATTTCAGCAATTGTAACTTCTTCCGTAGCCATTGTAGCCCCACCATTGTAGGTGTCCCTAATGCCCGTGCGAAGGGAATATCTACCGGTCATCAAACTCGACCGGGTTGGGGCACATACAGGAGAAACGTAAAATTGGTTAAATCTGACGCTTTCTTTTGCCAATTGGTCAATGACTGGTGTTTTTACATGTGGATTACCGGTAAAACCTAAATCCCCATAGCCTTGATCATCAGTAATGATAAGGATTACATTAGGTTTTTTAGGGGATTGCGAAATGGAATAAAAGGGTTGTAAGAGATAACAACAAGCGAGAATAAATTTAAGCGAACGGTACATGAAATTGGTTGTTTGGTAAGTGTTGAAGATAACCAATTTTAAAGTTAGCTAAAATTGAAATTCTAGAGCTCTTTTAAAACTTTACACGGGTTTCCAACGGCCAATACATTATGGGGAATATTTTTGTTTACTCCGCTTCCTGCGCCTATGGTTACGTTATCGCCTATAGTTACTCCCGGAAAAATAATCGAGTTGCCACCGATCCATACGTTATCGCCAATAGTTACAGGTTTTGCGGAAGTAAGATAACTGGCACCACCCTCATTTTTAATGATACGGTCCGAGGCTTTAAGTGGATGAGAAGCCGTGTAGATTTGAACATAGGGGGCAATAAGTCCGTTTTTGCCAATAGTTATCCTATTGTTGTCCAGAAACATGCAATTGGTATTGACAAAAGTGTTGCTGCCAATGGAAATGTTTTCGCCGTAATCGCAGAAAAAGGGCGTCTCTATCCAAACACCCTCTTGTATACTTCCCAACATTTCCGAAAGTATACGTTGACGTTCATCCGTTAATTGTGAGTCAAGCAGGTTGTATTGTTTCATGAGCCTTCTGGCCTTGTGGTACATGGCGAGTAATTCAGGGTCTCGGGAATTATAGTTCATTCCCTGCAACATCTTTTCCTTTTCGGTCATGATTTTAGTAGAATGTTGGTTCTATTCAAATTCTTCATCGAATGCATCGTCCCATTTAAAGGCATTTACAATCCAACCATAGTCGTTTTTATAGTATGTAAATTTGAGTCGAATCGCACTTTTACTGTACCTGACCAAGTAGGTTTCCCTAAGGGCAATGTTACTAATGGTCTCATTTTTTATTTTATCGGCACCTATGGCAGTGCCAAATCTATTTTCAAGTAAGTTGAGGTATTTTATGGTTTTCTCTTCAATGGCATTCAATTCATTTTGGGGCATGGGCCAATAGGGAGTTAATCTCCCAAAAGCAGTAGATACTTGATTTTCTTTAAAGAGGGTTGCGATATTTTTAGAAAGCTCTTGGGTCTCTTGAATATTATTTAGGTATTTATCCTGCGCGGTAGCCATATAAAAGCCCGAATAAAAAAGAAGAAATAAAACCACAAAATTTAAATACGGTCTCTTCATATTATAAGTTTTAAAACATGGTTATGTAACTAAAAAACTTTATTTGAGTTTTAAGTCCGTCATCTTTGAAAAATACATTTCTTCCTCGCCCTCCATTAACTTTAGGAAGACGCCTATGGAATCATTTGTCTCGCCCATTAAATTATTTTCTACAATGTAGGAATGATGGCCATTGGTGAAAATAAAATGGTAGCCACCTCCGGAACCCTGCTTTTCAATTTGGCCGTCTAATAGAATCAAGTCCGGCCTTTCCGTCGTAGATTTAGGCTTGTTCCAGGCCATATAGCGAACATCGTTACTTTTTAAACGATCTACCCGAACAATGTAACTATCGTTTTCGCAATAGATGAGATTAAGCTGTACTTCAGGATTCAATTCAACGGCCGCTTCGTGTTCAATAAAGGTTTCGCTTTCCTGTTCCAGCTTCTTTTCCTTTTCAATTATCTCAGCTTCCTTTTCTAGAAGTTCCTGTTCCTTTTTATCGTTTTTACAAGCGCTACCCGTTAACGCTAAGCACATGGCGAGGGAAAAAAATCTAAGCATGCCACTAAAAAATAATCAATGAATTGAGTCCGGTTCAAAAATACCTCATTTGGGTAAAATTAAAGCTTAAGATACACACTCTGTATGAAATTCTAACAATTTTATAGCCTAATTGGTTAAAGCATCAGGTTTTACCTGTGAAAGTATCCTCGACTAACATATGTGAATTTTTGACGGTTGTAATTTTTGGAAATTACCATAGAATCTGAACGATTTTTTTAATCATTTAATATTTAAGACATAAAATGGTTTCTCTTAAATTATTTAGGGTGATTTCATTGCATAGAGAACTCCTTAGTTTCGCGGATTACAATGCCAGCAGGAGGGTTTGTCTGGTATTAGGGAAATTCTTGAAAACCATTGCCGAACGGCATTGCTTTGGCTGTTAACAATCATGCTACTATTAAAACCTAGTTGCCTCCTTTATTATCCTTTCATAAACAATTTGCCCATTTCCTTAAGTGTTTCACATGATGGTGATAAGGTTTGGGCATTAGCTTTGGTGAAGGTTATGTAATTCTCTTCACTTAGCTAGCTTATATCGTTCAAAAATCTAATCCTTATTCCCAGTTGGGCATGGAAGCATTGGTGAAAATCAATTCTTGATCGTCGTCTTCCACGGCATCTAAAACTTTTCTATAAATCTGTTTTTCAGAAATTCCGTCGTTGGATGTGTAGGTGTAGATAATGGCTCCCTCGTTAGGCGCATATTTGGCATCAAGGTTATTAAAGCCGGTAGGCTTGTCCGTATCAATTTCCACTGTACTGTCCGATACGGTGTCGTACTCAAATATTCTACTGTCCAACTGTCTGTATTGTGAATTTTCTGCACCCGATGCATCTTGTGTGTAAAGTATTTTTGTACCGTCTATGGAATAATCCAGCCCACCAAAGGCTCCCATTGTACCTTCAACTATGGTGGAGACCAAGGTGCCATTTGCCGGGTTAATTAATTGAATTTTTACGTTATAACCATTGGTGTCATTGGTTTTTATGGCAAGTAAATTATTGGTGGGGTTGGAGGCTACCTCACTAATGAACTCACCCGCAGGTGCCTCATAAATAAGGGTAGTTCCTGATCCATCAATTTGGACACTGTATAATTTGTTGAAGTTAGGGTAATACAAAATATTGCTATTTTGAGACCAAGTAAACTCCAATTCGCTCTGCTTAAAGCCCGCAACGGGAACATTTTTTGTCAATTGTATTTTATTGCCGCCGTTTAGGTCCATCATGAATAATTGAGCATCTCCATCCTGCGTGGCCAGAAAGGCAATTTTGTTAACGGTAAAGTTGGCTTTGGGGCGGTAAGAATTAATGGACGAAGAAGTAAGCTGTACTTCATTTTGATTAATTTCGGAATTGTTGGCCCCAGCGGGCTCGCCCCCAGAAACAATTACATTATTTCCGTTTACATTTCTAACAAATAAGAATCGGTTGTCTTCTACCCCCTTTAATTGAAAGCTGCCAAGGTTGCTTTGAACATCTTCTGAAATACCGTCCGTGGCCTTTATTTGCCAAAAGAAGTTGGCGCCCACCGTGAGCTCTTCAACGATTAAAACGGTGTCCTTTAGGTTTTCATAACGTTGTACTTCCCCTGTAGTACCATTTCTAAGTTCCAGTTCGTATAAAATATCATCGGTATCGTTCTTGGATGAACTCCAAACAAATTCTACGGGGCTTACTACATTTTTGGCCTCGTCCATGGGAAATAGTAATTCAGGCCTAAGGGGACTCAAGTTGGCCGCCTCCACACTGTCTAGTTCAAATACGATATTGGTGGTTTTTTCTCCGAGGATACTGGCAGGTTCAAAGCTAGTTTGAAAGTCATCTTTATCTGCTTGAACGGAATAATCCCCAGTACTTATTTCGTCGATAACAAAATTTCCTTGGGCATCTGTAAAAACTGTTGTGGAAGAAGGATTGGTGGTGATTTTTACGTTTTCTAAAGGTATATTTTGATTGTTGACGACAACCCTACCTTCCAATTTACCAAAAACGGTATCTCCAATGGTTTCTTCTTCACAAGCGGTTAGTGCTATGATAAAAACCATTATTAGTATTAAACGGGAGTTATAAGTATTGTTCATTTTATTTTAGGTTTGTTTACTTTAAGTTCTTGCCAAATCTCCATTCGAGCCCAAGGTGAAAATTGTAATAAAAGTCGTCTCTTACCCCATTAATAATATTGTCCATTCCATCGGTAGCGGTATGATTGTTTTCCGCTCCTATGCTCAAGGAGAGCTGGGGATTGAAGTTATACTTGAGGGCCAAACCGTATTGAACATTAAAGCCTGTAGTGTCTTCAGAAAGTTCGGGGTCAGGTTGGTCCAAGTCAAAAACACCGCCAACACCTGCATATATATAAGGAGTTAAATTGTCCAAGGGCAGTAAGGTATAGCCCAATAGTAGGTTGGTACTTAAATAGGCTTTCTCAAAACTTTCTCCTCCTGTAAAGTTTAGGTATTCCCCCTTAAGCCCAATATCCAATTTAGGTGATAGGTAATAGCTGTATTTGAGCCCACCACCGGCACCTAATGATTTTTTAGAGTAATCTCCATTTAAAACGGGCCCATTGCCATATACTCCAAAACTGTGTCTAAGTATGGATTGCGCTTGCTTCCTGTTATAAAGCAAGGTGTTTTCTTCCTCTTCTTTCCTGGAATTGTACATGGCCACAATGGCTTCGTTTGTTTCCTGTCCACTGGCCGTGCTCCATAGATTGTCTTCTATTCCTTCGATAATAAGGGACTCTACGGCATTCTCAATTGCATTTTGTATGGCCAATTGTACCGGTTCATTTTTAGTTATACCTGTTTCTACTTCCAATAGACGCTGAAATTTTACGTATTTGAACAAGCTGGCATCCAATGCCTGTGAAAGAATGGTTTTTGAAACGTAGACCGTTTTTAAAATTTTTCCGTTTGAAGTGGATACCGCCCTTAGATAAATGGTGATTCGGTCTTGCCTGTATTGGGTTGAACCACCGGCGCCAAAATAGCGTGCGCCATAGCCCCCGGTAATGATGTTACTATCATAGGAAATGATGCCTCCCTCCAGTAAAATTCCGGCATAAAGGAGCGGAGGTAAATTGGGTTGTCCGCTATTATCACCCGTATACTCCTGTCGCGTAGAACGAATGATATTTCGTTCGTTAAGAAGGTTGGATAGGTTTTCCCGCTCAATGGGAGTAAACCATTTACTGTCTTCAAGGGCCTTTATGAGCATAGTGGTGGCTCCTTGGGGTACGGCGGTACTAAAGGTGCTCCCGTTCTCTACATTTTTATATTGACCGGTCTGATCTTTAAAGTTATAAACGCCTACTACCACAGGCTCACTGGGTTGGGGTATATTCTTTAGAAAATCTGTGGTAGAGGTAGTTTCTCCAATCCTTGCTGGAGTAGGGGCCACCGGTTGGTTAAAGTAGGCACCACATCCAGATAGTAAAACCACTATAGCGAGATAGAGGGAACTTTTAATAAATTTCATAGATGATTAGTTGGGTACAATAATTTGGGTTTGTTCGCCAGTTGTGGTATCTAAAATGTTAACCACCAGGCCTTCACCCGATTCAAAAATTTCCAAGAGCAAGTCGCCCACATTAAAGGTGCCGGGTTCCAGACCATCACCAAGTTCGGTGGTAAAAACTGAGCGGGTCAATTGCCCAAGAATCTGCCTATTTAGACTTTCTTGAAACTCTTGAAGTTCAGAGGTTTCATTATCAAATCTTTGGTTGTCCGTAAAGGAGTTTTGCGCATTGGCCGAGCTCAAAAGCCACTGATAATTAAAGGTGTTACCTCCAAAATTTGGATTCTTGGGAGTGTATACCAACTGCTGTGAATAGGCGGTATATCCTAAAAGAAAAATAAAATAGAGTATGGATTTCATATTAGTATTGGATTGTATTTTGGCTTATGGCACGGTTTTGAATAAAATATTGGTTCACCCTTATGATGGATTGATCTACCATTTCCTTTAAATAAGAGCTTCTCGGATTGAGAAAAAATTGAACTATAAGATGGTCTCCTGCGTAAATTTTGATTTGAGTGTTGCCGCCAATGGCAAGTACTTCGTCTACTTTTACAATTTGATTACCGTTTATATGGTTGTTATTATAGGCTAGGTAAAACATTTGATAAAAATCTCGACCTGGTTTGGTTTTGGTATTCTCAAAAACCATCCCTCTCATAAGGTCTATGTCCTGTTTTTTTAGGGGTTGTTTTTTGGTTAAAAGATGGTTTTCATTCACTATCTTGGGTTTCAGGTCGTCTTCACCTTCAAACCCATTAATGACCAATCTGTCTT
This sequence comes from Euzebyella saccharophila, assembly GCF_014855495.1. Classification (GTDB taxonomy): domain Bacteria; phylum Bacteroidota; class Bacteroidia; order Flavobacteriales; family Flavobacteriaceae; genus Euzebyella; species Euzebyella saccharophila. The sequence continues at coordinate 162,546 of NZ_JACYFJ010000008.1, forward strand.
TTCCTATCACTTTTCCATCTTCATAAATAAGTACAAAAACTATGGTACGTTGGTCTTCCTCAATAGGAAGAGTGGCGGTACTTATGTTCTTGCGTTCTCCGGATTCAATGATAAAATACTGATCATCCTCAAATTTTTCGTTCTTGTTTTTTACGATCAGGGCCCGGTATCTGAGACTCTTTTTGAGTTGGGTCTTGTTAAAGGCCGAAAAGACAATTTTGGTAAGGGCATTTTCCGAATCAACATCTATCCGTGCTTCTACCTCCTTATTAAATGACTGTCCTACTAGGACGGAACAGCTCCATAAAAAAAAGAAAACCAGGGAAAGGGTAAGAGATTGGGGAGAATGCATTTTTGGTGTACTGTATATTAGTTGGTGTTTCTTATAATGAGGCTCTGTGATCCTTCACTCATTTTAATTTTCATTTTATCCACAATGCTGTTAGTACCATGTATGACAAGATTTTGGTTATTGCCATTTTGTTCTACGGACCTTTCAATGAGCTGTTTATTGTTAAATAGATTGTACTCCAGTAAAAGATTGTTGTTGCCCTGTTGAAGCACCGTATAATCTATGGCCGTAGCTTTCAGGTCAAGGTCTATTTTGTTGGAATTGCCCAATTGCACCAATTCTACGTCTGAAATTTGCGATTCTGTTTGTACGGTAGAAGTATTGTTGTTCCCAATTTGATTGATGTAAACACCTTTATTGACAACATTTAGCTGGTTTGATTGTAGACTTTCACTGCTCTGTTGCGAATAGAAATTGAGCTGTTGGCTGCTGGAGTCCAAATGAGCGGGAGTTATATCTGAATCTTCTTCGATAATACCTTGGGCATTGATAACAAAGCCTGAAAAAAGAAGTGCCAAAAGAAGGGTTAGCTGTGGGTATGGTCTCATACAATTCTATGGGTTAAAGTTGAAAAACTACGGAACAGAGAACTGTTCCGTAGTTATATTCAAAAGTTGTTGAGTGATTAGTTCGACTGCATTACAACAGCAGTTGTACCATTACTAACCGCAGTTTGGTTTACAAGGCTATGGTTACCATTACCGTTTTGAGTAACCATAATGGTAGCATCTACAGCACTCATTTGGTTTGCTCTACTAACATTGCCATTGCCATTTTGTTGCAAAACTTTGATCTCACTCATAGAAGACATGGCATCTTGAGAAGTATAACTTCTGTTGTCATTGCCATTTTTCTGAGTAGTATAAGCTACGTTACCTAGCCCGGCTTGAACATTAGAAGAGTAGTTTCCATTGCCATTTTGTACGGTAGAAATTATTCCAGAAGTTCCTTCTTGAGAAATTACAGATTTATTATCCATACCATATTGGTTCACTTTAGCTAGTAACAGGGTGCCGTTTGGATCATTTATGTCATTGTTCGCACCAAATTGATTTACGTCTGAGTAATTTCTTCTTCCTACCTGGTCAATATCAATTTTACTTGATGCTGAAACTTGTCTAATCTTAGAGTTGTTGGCTCCATTGTTGGCATTATCTCCAGATTGGTTGACATAAATTTCGTTATTAGACCAACTTTGCCAAATGGTTGATCTGTTATCATCATCGTTCTGAACCACCTTGATCGAGTTTTTATATCCACCCTGAACATCGACCTTTGAATTGTTATCGTCCCCTTTTTGATCGATATCGGTGGTCGAGACTTTACCTCCCTGCTTAACAAGAGATTTGTTGTCTCGACCCTGTTGGAAAACATCAGTTTTAACACCTAAAGAAGTGGCGCCATTGTTCCAAATGTCACCTTGGTCAACGGTCGACTTGTTTCCTGAACCATCTTGTTTAATTTTAACAGTGGTAGCATTCCCACCACCTTCAGCGACTCCAATCTGATCGACCAAAGAGCTGTTAGCATTTCCGGCTTGATTGACGTTTACTGAGGCACCATCAGTTGCATTTTGCTGATTGATTTCGCTGCTGTTTTGTGCCATCACAAAAGACCCCATTGCAAGTGCCATGGCACTTAAGACTACTTTTTTCATAAAGATTAAATTAATTATTAGTAATTGGTTAAAATGTACGTTTGGTCGTTTTCAGTTTCCTGAAAAGAAGGCATAGAATGGTAGTCTCAAGACAACATAGATAATCTCAACTTCATACTACTTTTCTAAAAAAACTAATTGTAATCTGTTCAAGTAAATTGAACCTTGGGGGGATCATGATAGGAAAAAAATGACAGCAAGAAATACCCTCATTTTTATTTCAAATCATATAGTAATGATACTCACTAAAAAGTGGAAATAGAACCCTTAATCGATGAAATGCAATATTTTTTAGTTTAAAATACGATTTGACCGTAAATTCTTTCCAAAATACTAATTTTTGTAAGAGTTGTTTTCTTTGAAATTTAACGATATAACATATTTAATATCGATAAAATAGTAGTTCGTTCAATTTTTGGTGTCAAAATTGTCTATTTGGCAATGTATCGGTTTTAGCGAAAGAATGTAGATATGATTATTTTGAACTTTTTTCTAGTGGCAAAATCCAATTTAGAGGAGCCTCCCCGATTATAGCCCTAGGCACTTACTTTTTTAATTTTGTCAAATGTAGACTGTTCTTTTTATGAGGAAATTGATGCCCCATGCCAGCTTATTTTACCGCTTCGAAATCTTGTTATTGGAAATGTTTTTTTGCCGGCTACTTTTAAACCTAGTGATTTCTTCGCTACGTTTTTTTAGGTGTTTGCTACTGGTACCGCTATTGACCCGCTTGCGCCATAGTTTAAAGGAAGAAGCTTTCAACTCTTTGCGCATGAGTTTAATGACATCGGCTTCGGTTAGTCCAAATTGTACTTCTATAGCTTCGAACGGCGTCCGATCTTCCCATGCCATTTCTATTATTCGGTCTAACTCTCTTTCTGTCATAGGACAAGATTAGCCATTCAGCCTAATTTGTGTGAGTGCAAAAGAAGAAAATGAGGGCTCTTTTCGCATGCGTTACTAATTTAGGGGGATAGTTGTTTATAGCTCAATACGTGTTTTTCTAAGATCGCGCCCGTCTCATCTATTAATCGAAAAATGATTTCAGGTTTTTTTCTTTTGGTGTTAAAGGTGAATTCCCCAAAAGCTTTTAGTCCCAAACCATCATAACCAAAAAGCTGGTGGCTATTATCTTCTGCCATGGCTGGCGGACCGGGAACGCCGCCCATACTGGCAACTTCAAATTCATGAAATTCAAAGCCGGAAGGTTGAGGAAGGGTAAAGGCCCTGGCCCCATGTCGATCACCACTGATCAACAAAACCCCATTTATTTTTTCTTGTTCGATGAGGCTGAAAATTTCTTCCCTGGCTTTGGTGTCCCAGGTACCCCAAGAGTCCTTGGCCTTGGTTACGTAGTCGCTCCACATAGTTCCGCTCGAAATTATCTTGAATTTAGAAGTAGATTTTTGAAGCACCTTTTTGAGCCATGTCATTTGTTCCTCGCCCAAATAAGACCCATAACGACCTCTTTTCTTTAAATCGCGACAAGAACGGGTGTCTAGCATGATGATTTCTACATCACCTATTTGCGTGTTGAAGTAAATACCTTCGCCCAGATTTTTTGGATTGTTCCAATTATCCCGCCACAGGGTGCGCAAGCTGTCCCTGTCTTCCTCTGTTACTCCTTTTGGTAAGCCACTAAGGTCGTTATTGAGGTAATCATGATCGTCCCAGCCGGCATATAGAGGTATGTGGGTAGCCAATTTTTTGAAAGCAGGGGCCACATCACGCAACAAATAGTCAGCTCGGTGAAGTCCCCATTGGGTATCGCGGTCGTCTACGGCCAAATCGCCCAACAATAGCATGGCGGTAGGTTCTCTGTCTAAAATTGTTTCGATGAGGTTGGGATTGTGCAGGCCTATTTTATGAAAGCCCGAAGAAAAGGCAATTCTCGTTTCGGTTTTTGTACCCTCTTTAGGAACGGTTTTAAAACGGCCATTAGCTACCAGTTTGTTATCGCTTAAAATCTCATATTTATAGAAGGTTGCAGAATGCAATTTATCGACCTTTATCCGGTAGGTCTCACCTGGTTTTTTATGTTTAAAGGGATAGGAATTGACCAGTGTTCCTGATGCGGTATGGATATTTAACTGTAAAGGTTCAAGGTGGGCAGGTCGCAACCAGAAGGTAATTCCATCGGGTTGTACATCACCGAGCATGGGGCCACTGATCAAATCAATTTGATGTTTTTCTGTCAATGCAATGAATTTCGGATCGGTAAAAGCTGCTTTTTCTTGCTCGAAAATTGTACGTGATTCCAAATAAAAGGCCAATATGTTGCTTTTAGGTTGGCCGTAACTTTCTAAAAGTAGACTGTCAATGTAAGGCGTGCCTTGGTGTGCTTGCTTAAGGGTGATGTGGTGGCGGGGTTTTACTTCGAGAGATTTTTGACCGAGGGCTGTTTCTATCAAGGAAAGGAAACAAAGTACAATTAGGTAATTATATATGCTGAAACATTTCATTGGCTAGTTTACTTTTAGGGGACTTTCCGTTTCTTCCTTCTATCCACCAAAAGTAACCGTACATATGATGGGTTACTACAGCTTGGTTTCATGCTTGGTAAGGTAGTTGGTTAATACTGCTTCTAAGGTAAGCAAGAAATCAGAAAAAATACTTAGGCTATTAAGTGTGACCAATGGAGTATCCTTTATTTTGTAAATCAATTCTATTTGAGGTGCTCTCCCAGATCTTCTACCTTTTGCAACCATTTATTACGATATGATTCCTTCGATAGACGAATAGGGCCTATGGCCGTGATTTTTACGGATTTTACGCCTATGAATTGCAGGGTCTGCTTTTTCATTGCTTTGTGAGACGGACTCCCATTAAACAGTCTGTAATACCAAGCAGGTTGGTCCATGGTAGTTATCAGACGGGCTGTTTTACCGGTAAACAGTTTATCCCACCAAAGGGAACCTTCCCTTTTTTGAAAGGCGAAGCCCGGTAATAGGACCCGGTCTAAAAACCCTTTCATAAGAGCGGGAACGGAGCCCCACCATACCGGATAGACCCATACCAAATGATCGGCCCATTTCAACATTTTTTGGGCTTGCAGCAAATCGGGTTCCAATTCGGTACGCTGCCGGTAGCCAAATTGGAGATTGGGATTAAAGTTGAGGTCTCGAATATGGATGACCTTGGTTTCAGCGCCCGACTTTTGAGCTCCTTTAAAATAGGCATCTGCAAGGGCGGCATTAAAACTTTCGGCATCGGGGTGGCCGTTGATGATCAGTATTTTTTTCATAGTCTGAAAATGTTTAGAGTAAGAACTTTAGCTTTTTCTCAAAAAGGGTATGGGTGAGATTGTTTTGAAGAAAAAAGTGATAGCAAATAAAACAGAGTGGCAGGCTGAGGGAGATGGTACAAACAACAAACGTGATGACACCGCCAAAAGTGGCCAATACTTGGGTGCCGCGTTGCCCCATAAAAGCCAAGCGTTCCAGATGGGTAGTAAGATAAATTTGTACGGCGCTACTATACCCATAAAATCGAATAAAAGTTTCGTAAAGCAGCCAAGCAGGGTACAACCACTTGCGGATGGTTGCCCACCATGGCCCCCAAATAGATGGCGGAGTTCGTTTTTCTTCCATGTTTTCCTTTTTACAAAGGACTTTCTATTGGAAGAAAATTCATTTGATATACATCAAATTCGGTACTTGGGGCTGCGAATACGACTCAAAGTCTCTAAGGTGATGCCTAGGTAGGAAGCGATATGGGTCAACGGAACCCGATTGGTAATAGTGGGATACATGGTCAGTAAATGCCGAAAACGGTCCTCGGCCCTATTGAACTGAATAGCGTTCAGGCGCTCACAGAGCCCTAGTAAGGTTTCGGTAACCACCTCCCGAATAAACCGCTCAAATTCGTGGTGTGCCTGGGTCATTTGATCCATTTGGTCTTTGGTGAATTCGAGTACGGTGGCATCTTCCAAAAACTCTACGTAGTGCGGACTCGGTTTATCGCTAAAAAAGCTCACTATAGGGGCCATAAACTGATGTTCGAACGTAAACCAATCCGAGATATCCTTCCCATCTTTGAGATAGTAGGCCCGGCCACACCCCTCTAAAATCAAGAAGGCCTTTTTGGAATACTGTCCTTCACGTACCACCACATCGCCCTTCTTATAAAAGCCCATTGTAGCATGTTCTAAAAAGGCTTGTTTACATTCCGATGACAGAGGTGCGTAACTTTTCTCTAGTTGTTGAAAGACAAGATCAGGGTTCATAGAAATAGCAATAAAGCCAGATAACCTGTACAAGATAGCATATTCTTTGAATTGAAGCGCCCTTAGTTTTCTGTAAGTACGGTGAGCTTTAAAGTAATAAGGGTTATATAAAATTTCTTGCTAGTTGTTCCAGTTAAGGGGGTAGTCCGCTTCTGTATATCCAATGACCCAAGGCCAATAGTTAGGTTCTTTTACCCCGTGAAACCAAAAGCGTATTTTGCCATTATGAATAATACCATCGGGAGCGGTCACTTCATTGTCCCAATCAAATTGTGGCGTAACGATTGCTTCCGGATAAATCTCATATCCCCTTGCAAAAGACATGGACCGGGCGATGCCAATACTTTTGTCCGTAGAAAAGGGAATGTACCATAATCCATCGTCTGCTTTGATCAAACTGGCTTCGTTGATATCGGGACTATAAGTTACGTCCGAGCCAATGAGAATGGGATTTTCGATTTTCGTCCACTGAATTCCATCAGCGGAAGTGGCCCCCAAAATCTTGATACCCGCATTACTACCGGTCCAGTTATCGGTTACGTTCCAACCGGCATAAATCATGTAATAGGTACCATTTTCGTATACCACACCAGGACTGGTCATGGCATGCCGGTCATGGGTGTTAGCATTGCCGGTGTCACGGGTAATAATGGGTTGTTCCAAACTTTCTGCCACCCTGTTGAAATCGATTCCATTGGATGAAATGGCCATCCCTATTTCGTAGTTCTCCACATGCGGATTGTCACTCTCATCTTCCCTATAACCGGAATAGTACATTTTGTAGGTATTGGCTACTTTAATAACTTCTACGGTTTCTAGGGTATTATCCCAAGCATCAGGGCGTCGGGATAGGGAGATATAGTCGGTTGACTGATTGTTGGGTCGGTTCCAGCTATTGCCATTATCCGTTGAAAAGGCCACTCCAATACCCTCTTCGGCAGAATAGTACATAAAAAGGGTGTCGTTCGCCATTAAAATAGATGGGTCTGCTGCCAGCCCAAAAGGGCTCTCATAAACAGGATGTTCGCTTCGTGTAAATAGAGATGTTTCTTGGGGTTCCGAAGTGTCTGGGTCATCGCTGGAACAAGCGGTAAGTACCAAAAAAATAAGGAAGATAAAACTTGAAATCCGCGTCATAACCGGGCCTGTTCTTGGTAATCTATTTGTTTCTTATGTAAATGTGTCGAATCTTGTTTTCTCCGGTTTCTTTCTCTTCTATTTCAAATTCGCCTATTTCCTTGATTAAGGGAAACAACTTGGGGAAACCATAATTTCTTGAATCGAAGTCGGTTTTCTTTTTGAGAATGTAATTGCCCAAGGCACCGAGAAAGGCCCATCCATTTTCATCTGAAATTTCATCGACACTTTCTTTGATAAGGGTAATGATATCGCTGTCTATCTGATTAACGCTAGAAGCCTCGCTTTTTGCGACCTTTTTGCCCTTGTTGTTAGACGTCGGTTTTACGTTTTTGTTTTTCTTTAGTATCTCAAGGTAAATGAATTTGTCACAAGCTGTTATAAAGGGTTTTGGGGTTTTTTTCTCACCAAGACCGATTACGAACATACCGGCTTCTCTGAGGCGGGTGGCGAGTTTGGTAAAATCGCTATCGCTTGATACGATACAGAAGCCGCCAACTTTTTTAGAATAGAGCAAATCCATTGCGTCAATAATGAGGGCACTGTCACTGGAGTTTTTTCCGGAAGTATAACTGTATTGTTGTATGGGGGTAATGGCATTTTCTAATAACACGTTTTTCCAACCGTTAACGGTTGGTTTGGTCCAGTCTGCATAAATTCTTTTGATGGTGGGATTCCCATATTTGGCAATTTCATCAAGCATTTCCTTCACATTGGCGTGGGTAATATTATCGGCATCGATCAGCACGGCCAATTTTTCATCTTTCATAATCACTTTGATTTTATAGCCCGCAACATTCGCTTAGTAAGTATTTGACGTACGTAGGGCATTGGTAGTGTGTAATTCTTAGCAAGTTACACATAATTGGAAGGTTCTGGTTCCTCGATATAGGTTTTGTGAGTTTCTTGTGATAAATAGTTTGACAATCACAAGCTTCGCTATTTTAGTGCGGTACTATGTGAGGTCAATCCCATATATTGGGCCTATCAATATTCATGGTCCTTAAATAGGACATAAATTGGCCTGCATGCACAGATTCGTGATAGCCTATTCTTAACAAATAGGTTGCAAGGTTTTTGCTTTCTCCATTTCCGGGATGGATAATAGCGGTTTCGCTAAGTTGCTTATCTGAAAATTGCTGAATACTGGCTAAAAAAGTTTTTCGGTGTGGTTCGGCAAATTCAAGTTCTTCTTCCAAATTGGTAATGGGGCGATTCTTCCAAGGCGTCTTATAGTTTTCCATAGATTCCCCATTGATAATCATATTCCAACCGTAATCCGCTTCCAACACATGACGGATCAATTCCCCTGCACTCATGGCGTTGGGGTCAGGTTTCCAGTGAAATTGGTCATCAGGTAGGGCACGCCAGAGAATGATGCTCCTCCTTCTGATTTCCGACAAGTTTAAAATAATCAATTCTGATTGGGTCATATGTAACTTTTAAATAACTTCCTTTAAATGTTAAAAAATAAATAGGCTATCACTTTTGATGGTGGTTGGACTTAGGAGTCGTCACCTTTTCACTCCACAAGAATACCTTGCAACTCCTCGTTAAACCGTTCCGGGGCTTCCATATTCAACAGATGGGCAACGTTAGGCAGGATTATTTTTTTGGAGTGGGGAATTCGGACGTGATATTCTTCTGCAATCAGTAGAATGTCTTCCGCATCCTCACTGCCAATAATGATATAGGTGGGCACTTGAATTTCCTCCAGCCGATTGCGGGCAGGAATGCTGTCTAAGGCGGACCAATCTTCTTGCCAATGGTTTCTCATAGTTCTATAAACCATCTTCAAACTACGTTCGTAGAAATCGGGATGTAAATTATTGGGATTTCTTCGCGGACCTACCACCCAGTTCTGGTGAAACAACTTAGCCGCCCGTAGTGTATCGCCTTTTTTGATGGCTTCTTGTCGCCCTTGGTAATTTTGGAGGGCCACGGAATCCTGAAAATAGTCCCAGCCGTTAAGTCCGGGAGAGACCAGCACCAGCTTCTCCACTTTCTCCGGGTAATTTAGGGCGAAATCCACGCTCAGCATAGCACCCCAAGAAAGCCCGATTAGGGTGTATTTTTCGTCAGGAAGTTTTTTTGTAATCTCACGGATAATTTCATGTCCTTTTACCGGCTCTCCGGAAGCAACCGTTTTCCCGTGTCCCAAATCTGAAAAGCGTATGAGGGTATAGCTATCTTTAAACGCCTCCACCTGGGGTTGCCACATATCCAAATCCAGATAACCTCCATGCACAAAAAGTAGCGGTTTTCCCTTTCCGGTGGTGCTCAGCTGTATCTTATGCTGTTTAAAATGTAAAAAGCTCTCCGTATCAGCATCGGACTTACCATTGCAAGAAAGCAGGCACAAGATGAGAAATGTGAGTAGTGTTTTCACCCAAACATCGTTTAGGCTATCTAAAATACAAAATAGCTATCTGATATCTACCCTAAGTACGCGGATGTTTTTAAGGCATTCAGTCCACAAGCTTATCCAATTCGGCACCCGTTAGGTGGGGTACATTTCGGGTGATTTTTTCTATATCCCAATCCCACCATTGTAGCTCCAAGAGCTGGGCGATCACTTCCTCCGAAAACCTTTTTTTGATTTCCTTGGCGGGATTGCCGCCCACAATGGAATAGGGGGCCACGTCTTTTGTTACGGTAGCGTTGGTGGCAATAATGGCGCCGTCTCCTATGGTCACTCCGGCCATAACGGTCGCATTGTACCCGATCCACACATCATTGCCAATGGTGATATTCCCTTTTTTAGGATATTCCTTGCCGTCCATGGCCTGTTCCCAACCCTTACCGAAAATCGCAAAGGGGTAGGTAGACAAGGAATCTGTAAGGTGATTGGCCCCGTTCATGATAAAGGTAACGCCGGAAGCAATCATACAGAACTTGCCAATGATCAATTGGTCGCCTATAAAGTCAAAGAGGTATTTGACGTTCTTTTCAAAATTCTCCACGTTTTCAAAATCATCGTAGTAGGTATAGTCGCCCACAATGATGTTGGGGTTTTTAACGACGTTTTTTAAAAAACAAAGCCGGTCATAATGGGGAAGCGGAAATTTCGTGTCCTTATCGGGTCCTGTCATTGGGGTTGGATTTTGAAGTGATTTGTAGAAGGCGGTTATTGTGTTTAAATGTAGTGTAAAATGGGCTTCGGCTCAACAACTTAAAACAACAAAAAGCTCAAAAAATAGTAGAAAATAATAAGCGTTGGAGAAAGGCTTTTTCCAAGAGATGTTGATAACAAACCTTTTTATTTCGGCAGTTTGTCATTTAGATTTTGTCTGCCAACTATGGCCATGATATCAACCATTTCTCCGTTCAGTTTGTAATAAATACTGTCTACACCACAGATACAACGTCTATAACCCGGTGCGATATAGTCCACGGATTCGAATGAAAAAGGTCCTTGGGCAATCATGTCGAAATACTCAAAAAATGTTTCAAAATAGCGGTCTGCCTGGACCATACCAAATTTTTGGACTCCGTACTGGTGAATACGAATTAAGTCGTTTTTTGCCTCGTTGCTAAGGCGGTATTTAGTCATTTAATAACGACTTTGATTGCGCCAGAATACTTTCTTTAGAGTCATTCGTAAAACCGCTGTTTTCAGCTTTTTCAAGTTTTGCCCGAACCCAATCAATTTGAACTTGCTGTTTTCGGGCTTGCCGGATCAAATCATTGACCACCTCACTTTTGCTGGAATACTCCATGCTTTCCACTTGGTGTTTTAACCATTCGTCATTGGGTTTGGTAAAAGAAATACTTTGCCTTGCCATAAGTTATTGTTTGGTGTAAAATTACACCAAAAATGAATCATATACAAAAAAGAGTGAAAACTGCGAAATTTAAAGTTACCTACAGTTTAATGTGAACCAGGAGATTAAAAAGCCGGTTGAAGAGACTTAGACTAATCCGTTTTTTTGCTTGTTAGGGGCTTGTACACCTGTCCCACTTAGGCAGAACGGTTACACCTATGGGCTACCGTTTCAATTCAGTTTGAATCTCTTTATTCAAATCGGTAATTTTCTTTTCTACTAGATTGTAATAATTTAAAACCCCTTTTCTATTAGCTTTGATTTTCCATAAATAGGTAAGAAACAATTTTTCGTCTATTTCAGATATTTTTAAAGGGAGAATGATTTTTTTTAGTGATTTTGTCTCGTCAAATTCAAAATTAGGAACTAGAATACGGTTTATCTCTTGAAAGTAATTTTCTTGAAATTGAGTTTCAAAATACTCCTCTTCAAATTTTCTAAGAATTTCATATTCACTTTCATACATGGATATTATTTTGCTTCTCAAAGAGTCGTTGACAATTAATTCTAAACCTTTGGATTTTAGAGTTTCATAACCTGATCTGTTTTGAACAGAAAAAAAATCACGAGTTAAATGAAAGTAATTGATAAGTACGGAGTCAATGGAAATAGAATCATTTTGAATTAATAATTTTTTGAAAAAATCAACAGATTTAATTCCATTTTCGTGACCCAGTTTATTGACCTTTACATCTTCCAAGTCTTTTTGAAGACCATTAGCTATTTCTGTTAAAATTTTTTGCTCAGACTTTCTGTCCTTTCTGTTGTCATTCCAATTATTTAATGCAAAAGCTAAAATAACTGCTATAAAAATTGATAGAAATTCAAATGTGAACTTTTTCCAGAATTTGGGTTTGATACGCTTCATTAACTTTTTCAAAATTTGTACCAGCACAGGTCTTTGTGAAGTCGTGCGTTTGTTTTTGGTTGTCGTAACTAAAAGTACATAAAAAAGAAAAACCGCAAAGAGCGGCTTATTTGAGTTCATGGTTTTAGTTTTACAGGCTCGTGCACTTGGCCGACTTCGACGGAACGGTTACCAGTATTGATGGTTTTTTTATTTTAAATTTTCAAATTCCACCATTATGGTATCCATTTTTTTTCGAATATAGTCTAACTGATATGGTGTGATACTATCAGAAAGTCCATTTCTCCAATAAAAACTGATTTTAGGATTTTTTTTGTGGACAAGAACTTCTATGGGAACACCTCTTGTCATGTCTATAAATGAGAAATTTTCAGAGTTCCTAAGAATGGTGGAATCGTTTACGAAGTATTCATATTTGATTTCTTTCATAAACGGGTCGTCCAAGATTGTTTTTGTCTGTCTGGCTGATAGTATAATGCCTTGGCTTTTGTAAAACTCACTTTCATCATATTCCTCAAAAGACTTTTCTCGACAAGTAAAAAGAGAAATGGAGAGAAAGCATAGTAACAATCCCAATAATTTACGAGTCATTCAAGATTTGGTTTTTTTAGAATTACCAGCAACGTAAATCTATATTAAGCCGTGCGTTTAGTTTTTTTGTTGTCGTATCGCCAAGGTACGTAAAAAAGAAAAATACAAGGGAGCACAGCAGATTGCTTACCAACCATTAAAAAGCCCCTAAAAAGAGCTTAAAAGAGGTCGTCTTTTGGCCGTTCAAGGGCTTGTGCAACGATTACCATTGTTGCCAGTAGTTATTATTCCTATTATATAATTTCACTCTTTTTCCGGTTTTTTTAGCTTCTCTAAAGTTTCTCGAACTTGTCTTTGTACTTCTTCTTCAGTTGGTTCAGTCTTTTCATCTTCTGGTAAATCAAGTTCCAAGTTTAATTCATCTTCTTTCGTTTCATCAACGAATTCTGCCTCTTCAGCATCTAAATTTGATGTATCTTCTTCAATTTCAAGATTGAATTTAGAAAAGTTTACAGCCTTTAATTTAGATACCACTTCTTCTATCTTATCAAGCTGTGCAGAAATCTCAGGGTTGTTTGCTATCAAATTTGCAAGTTGAAGTTGTTTTGCTAGGTCAGGAACATTATTATCTGAAAATATTCTAGTGATTTCTTCATTTACCACTTTAACTTTTTGCTGAATTTTTAAATCCTTTTCTGCTGCTATATTAGCCGCCTCAGCAGCAAATTTATCAGCTTCTTTAGATTTTCTATCAACTTCAGCTTGATAAAAATCTTCAGTTAATTCTTTTCCTCTTGATATCAATTTCCCTCCTTCTTTGGCCCAAGGCCATATAAATTTGAGAAATCTTTTCCATTTAGTTAGTTCAACTTCACTTTGAAGATTTGTAGGACGCCCAATGAACTTTACAATCCTATTATTTTGTTCTTTTTCACCAGAATTATTCATGGTCAAACTTGAATTTTGGATTGCGTATTTCGTCTAATCTAAATGTTATTCCACTACCACCAACCATTTTGTAGAGCTTAGACAATTCAGATAATAAGTTTCCTACATCTTCTTTCGAGGCTGTGCCAGGTTGTATTAGAAGGCTGATATTTGAGTTTTCAGATATTTTAGCATCTTTATAGAGTAGATACTCTTTTAACTCTTCTTGATAGGATTGCAAATCTTTCATCCGTATTTCAAGGTTAAATCCTAAATTTAATTTACTTAGAGACTGTGTTTCTTTATCACGAAGATGAGCCGCTTCTACATATTTCTGTTTTTCCACAAGCCTATTTTTTTCCAAAATAATGCTTTTGAGATTTTTGATTTCTATCATTAAATCTTCAAATGTATTGTCAGAATCGAGTTTATTATTGAGAGCCTTAATAGTTAAGGCTAAATCATCTTCAAATTCATGAAGTTGTTCGAAAAGACTTTCAACAGAAGTGGTTTGAACTAAGGCCTTAAGAACTAATCTTTCTTCTTGGTTAAATTCAATTCTATTTTTAAAAATCATATTTTTTGGTTTTAATTACTGGCAACGCAGCCCTATATGTTGTCGTGCGTTTGTTTTTGGTTTTCCAACTAAAAGTACGTAAAAAAGAAAAATACAAGGGAGCACACCAGATTGCATATAGCGGTTGATATGCACAGTTATCCTCGATGGCGCCTAAAGGTGATAATATCGATGGTCCCTCATCCTACGGCCATTGCAATCTGACATAGCCCTGCGATGATGCACAAACCCCAAAGTGCGGGAATTGGAGCGGAGCGACAATGTAGCGATTTGGGTTCACCTTTAGGTGAATTGTGCATCATCGGTATCGTGTATAAGTAGTAGCGGACTTTTACTCACAAACCTTTCAGTTTTGCACTGACCTCTATTTTATGTTTTACCTTTCGTTTTATCACTTAAACCGCTATTACTTATAGCATCTATGTAAAAGCAGCCTGTCGAGTATCTTTAGGATTCAGCAAAATCAAAAGATATGAAAACACAACAAACTGCTTGCCCCAAGTTATTCATTGGTATCGACATACACAAGCGCAGTTGGAA
>NZ_JACYFJ010000009.1 GCF_014855495.1 Euzebyella saccharophila
CATCCCCATAAATCCCTCGGTAGGAAAAGCCCGAACAGAATTTTTAAAGAATTTTCATTGGGGCTAGCCCCAATGAAAAAAGAAGATTGTTTAACTTAGAACTGTCCGAAAACGGGTAAGTCTTCAATTTGGTATGAACACATTTTATAATGTCTATAAGCTATAATTTTTTCTTTTTTCTAAAAGTCAAAAGTCTGGTTAATTCATTCTTATTTAAAATCACCAACCTCTAAAAATGTGTAGAATTCCCTAAAAATGTACTTATTCTAAAAAAAGGGAAAAGCTACACGAAGAAAGAGGATTCGTAATTTCCATCTTATAAAAGACTAATCAAAAATTTTGGCAAATCTTTCTTTAAGTAGTTCTTTATACGTTAGCTGCATTTCTTCACTTAATAATGATTCATCAATCAAATCCAAAGCGACATCTTTAGATTCGATAAAGCGATTGAACACACCATTAATTTGTTTGTTATTTAAACCTAGGACCCGGGCAAATTCTACCAAATGATTTTTAGCAATTTTTTTTCTTTTACCCGCAATACTCAGCGCCATCTCTTCCGTATCCTCAGGGTTTACAATGGAAACATTCAACAAATCATAAGCGGGTGACAAGGTCCAACCATAAGTAGAATTTATCAATGAGAAATTTTTTAAATGCATATCGTTGTTACCGGTCAAGTAGCTAAATACCGTTAGCTCAAATAATCGCAGCTTGTCCAACAACGTATTCTCCGCGTAGGAAGTAATGGCCTTACCAACACGTTCCATTGAGCCTTTGTATTTATCGAAGGCTTCCGTAATCTGAAACATATCCAACATGTGAATCTTTGTTCCATCCTCTTCCCTATCGATTCGTTTGGTAATATACGATAGCTCACCTGAAGACAACCGTATTAATGAATGTGGTACCACATCGATATTGAACAGTTTGGCCATCTTCATTGTCAAATGTTCGTTTGCCGGCATTTCCTGAAAATCCTTGGAGGGTGGTTTAAAGATATAATTGCCCCCAAGCGCACCAACGACGGTTAACCTACTATCCTTTCCTGTTTCATTTAAAACGGACATCGAAAGCTTTGGCTGCACCCCTGGTACCGCAATACTTCGTTCGACCACTTTCTTGGCCAACTCACTCATTTGATTCAATGAATATTCTATTTTGGGTGGTATTTGGGTACCGAAAAATTCAAGACTACATGATGCATGAAAGTCTCCTTCTTCGATTTCTTGATAACAATATAAGCACCTATTCATTTTCTTGAATTATGGGTTCAACACTCACCGCCCCAATACAATTTTGGCAGCAGGCCATTAATAACCCCATACGGTCATTTCTATTAATTTTCCAACTGTTGGAAGCAATGTTCAACAACCAACCTTCTGGTATCAATCCCTCGAAAAAGGGAAACAATCTCTTGTCGGTATATAATTCACTACTGACCGGCATATTAAAAGTGATAAATTGATCGGGATAATCGGTTATATACACTTCATCATAGGCAAACGTGTATTCCCCATCATCCGTTTCCGTTAACAGACCACAATAAATAGCATCGTAAAATATTTTAGCTTGCCTCATTACTATCCAAATCTTTTAGACTTACGGGAATTAATTTGTGCCCGAACATTTTCAAAACCTGGTCTACCTTTTCAAGGTTAAGGTTGGTTTTACCTTGTTCTATTTTGCGTACTACCGTCAATGCCACCCCTGCCCTTTCGGCAAATTCTTCTTGGGTTAGACCCACCTCTTTTCTTCGTTCTTTTACAAAATCCGACAACTCCTTCATTATATGTAATTAAATATAATTTTGCACTAAAATAACAAATTATATGTAAAAACGTATAATATCTTTAAAAACACTCTTTTTTATATGTTAAAACATATAATTAGGAATTAAAGACCGAATTAATAGCCGTAATTCTAGCTGTATTATCTACTTGATGGTATTGGTTGAAGGATTTTATATCAGTATGGCCACTAATACTCATTATGGTCTTATCTGCAATACCCATATTCCGCAGGATGGTTATGAAGCTTCTTCTGGCAGTATGCGTTGAAATCCGCTCGTGAAATGATTTTACGAACCGCTCCTGCACGACCCCTTTAGTCCTGGAGTATTCGACATCATGGGTTAAGCCAATTTGTTCAATCACTTCCTTTATGGCATCATTTTGTTTTTGATTGGATATCAAGGGTAGCCGATAATCATACTTCCGCAATATCTCTAAAGCTATATTGGACAACGGAATAAGACGGGTAGCTTTATTACTATTCTTCTCTTCCTTCAATAAAATACAGTTGGTTGGGGTTATTGTTCTTTTATTGATAAGTTTCAGCTCTCCGTATCGCATTCCAGTGAGGCATTGAAATACGAATGCATCTTTAACTTTCTCCAAATGCGGACTTCTAAAAGGTGTTTTATACAGTTCAAGTATTTGCTCCAACCCTAACACTTCTTCACGGGTCAAAACGCGTTGCGGTTTTTTGAAGTCTTTGAAAGCAACGTTAAAGGCGAAACCATTCTTTTGGGACCAAAACATAAATGTTTTGAAGAGCCCCACATTTCTGCTGAACGTATTGGTGTAATGATTTTTATACTCATAGCAAAAATCGGTGAACTCCGTAAAGAACTTTTTGTTGATTTTACCGAAGGTCAATTTATAATTGTATACTTCCTCAAATTCCGATAATAGATTTTTAATATTCGTATAGCGCTTGATGGTTGACTTTTTCCACTCCTTCAGTTTTATTTTTTCTTTAGTGAATTTGTCATAGACCTCAAAAAAAGAGCTTGATTTATTAACTCTTTCAAATGTTCTATCAAAGTGTTCTTTTAAAGTATGACTATCAAATTGCATTTCACCTAACTCTGAACGGGATCT
This sequence comes from Euzebyella saccharophila, assembly GCF_014855495.1. Lineage (GTDB taxonomy): Bacteria > Bacteroidota > Bacteroidia > Flavobacteriales > Flavobacteriaceae > Euzebyella > Euzebyella saccharophila. The sequence goes on from NZ_JACYFJ010000009.1 coordinate 2,886, forward strand.
AATCAAATGGAAGGCATCTTCAAAATCACGGAGGCGTTTTGATATGGCAGCCTGATTATGACTTACATTTTTACCAGTTTTGAATGGGTGCTTGTTTTCAAAGTCCCAATGTTTGGGTAAAATGGATTTTTGGGTAGAATAAACGAACTTCTTTTTTTCTTGATTGAAGTAGCAAGAAAACATAATTAAGGTCTCGGTTTCGGCTTTTGATTTCCGGAGAAAAAAGGTACATTTCATAATTTTAAAAAAATTCAGTTTGTCAACGCGTTGACAAAATCGTTGACAAAAATGTTATATCTATTTAGTTAAAAAAGTTATAAACAGCAGTAAAATTTCGACATAAACAACTGTTTTATAGAAACATACATATTAAAACCGAATAATTAAAATTATAAGAAAGGATAGCCTCCGGCTCCACGATCACTCACAACTGCGTTGTGAATAAAAACAGAACAGACCCAACAAGTTTACTTGATTGGGTCTTTTGTTTTTAGGCAGCTGTCTTTAAAAGACAGGCAGTTGTATTTGCAGAACGGAAGCTCAAGGGAACACCGCAGGTAATTCTCCGGCTCCATAAAAAAAAGCCACCTTATCGGTGGCTTTTCAATTCTACCTACGGGATTCAAAGGCTTGCGCCCCTGCTCGCCCCTTCCCTAAAAGCGATTAAAAATTCAAGACGTGCTTTAAGTTGTGTATAAAATAGAATTTACGATCACAACGAAGCCAAGCTTCGTATTTTAGAATATCACAAAGGATGTTAGCGTCTTTCCAAAGAATTCATATTTTTAATGGGCAGCAGTCCTGCCCTCCATTGAACCTACTAGCAAGCAATTCTTTATTTAATTATGCAAGAATTAGGTAGTGTTCACTAAAAGAGACTTATGAATTAAAGAATTAGATGGCAAAAGGTAAATCTTGGTTACGGACACTTATAGAAGTTTTTGAAGTCTTTTTTAACGACCTACATAAAAGCAAGAGAGGCCGAACTTGGCACCAGCATGTAGTACCTTACGAAGAAGCTTGGGCGGTACGGCGGGAAGGTAATCAGCGTATCACAAGTAAACATCGAAAACAAAGCACAGCAATCCGAAAGGCCAAAAGCTTAGCCAAAAAATACAAATCCGATGTCATTATACACCGCGAAAGTGGCGGTATTCGAGACCGGATAAGCTATGGGGAATAAACTCCAATGTCAAGTGCGCTAACTTTGGTCTTTTTTGCCTAAATAAAGCAAAAATGTGGCAACATTAAATTTATCCACATGCTTTAATCGATTTCAGCTTCATATATTCTAGCTATACAAAAATGCGCACCATCTGTACAAATCCGCCTTCGAAAATTATATTCACATTGTACTTTCAACATGTTTTCGATTAAAAGGACTCAAAATCAGTGCTTTGACTCCTCCTTTTAAAAATTTATATCCACTTAAACTATAAAGACATGTTGACCCAAAGTATTTCAAACATCGGCACCCTTAGTCCATTACGTAAAACCGATAAACTTCAAGACCTTTTCTTGCCCAAAGACATTGCCGAACAGACCGGTCTCAACGCCTGGGCCCTTTCCTCTCTTAATAAGACGAATCCTATTGCGATTAATGAGCGAATAGCCAAGGGCACCAAAGCCATCGTATTTAATCGTAAAAGACTGACCAAGGCCAGTGCGCCAAAAATGGCATTTAGCCAAAGCGCCGATGAAGGTTCACCATTGATAAGGGAAAATTATATTGAAATCACCATTAGTGACGGAAACGATACACACGGTAGCACTACAAATCATATTTTACTACATTTTGGTGAAGGGCATACCGTTCAACTTAACGGAAGGCCTACAACTAATTTCCAACGTGGAGACACCCTAAAATGGGATTTCAATACCATACAGAGCTATATGGAAGGAATTCCCACCGATGCATGGGACGAACTAATGTTGGAGACGGAAAGTGGAGATGGCATCAAAATTGACCATATTAAAATTGTACATAGCGGTGAAACTATTCTGGATTGGGACCAAAATGTTTGGTTGGACGATTCCATCATGGAACCCAATAGATTTATCTCGTTGACAGCTCAGATTTTAGAGACAAAGCTCGACCAAATAGACCACAATTGGATTGCTCAAATTCATTGGGCAGCCAGGGAGATTGGCAAGACCGACCCTACCAAATACGAAACCGAAAATGCCTGGTGTAGTGAATTTGCAAGTTGGGCATTGAAGAAGGCTAGATGGAACACCCCGGATGGAAATATTGGCTCACAATCAATGGAAGATTATTTTGCATCCCTGAATCGGGCCCATCAGATAAGCGAAATCATGAACGGTTCCTATGTGCTGAATCCCGGCGATTATCTAAGATTTCAATGGGCAAGCGGTGGACAGCATAGTGGTATTTTTATTGACTTTGTAGACGACCCCAACAATCTAACTAACAATACCCGAATTAAGACCATCGAGGGAAATACCAGTTCTACCGTGCGGGTAAGAACCAGCAGAAAATTGGGGGACGTAATTTCTTGTGGAAATACGAGGTAGGCCATTAAATAAATACATTCTAAGTTTTGAAAATTTACTTCCAAAAAAGCATACGCCATGGCGTATGCCTTCTTTGCCCTACCTGCAAACAAAACATCCCGATGACTTGACCATCGGGATGTTCATTAAATATTATCTGATTGATATACCGCTATTTCTTCACCACTTTAAAGGCCTGTTCCAATCCATTCGTCAAAACTTTCACCGTATAAATTCCATCGGGCAAAGCGGAAAAATCGAGTTCAGGCTCTTCTGCATCTGTTTTTATATCCATGAGGACCCGACCTGAAAAATCGCTTACCAAAATTTCCTTTTCCCCAGTGGGGATATTGTTGAGCCGAACCCGACCTACTGTAGGATTCGGGTAAACGAAGCCAGAAAGAACCTCTTCAGTATCAGGGTTTTGATTGTTTTCATTATTGATACTGACGAGACCTACTTTGGCGGTTAAATTGACAGATTCTTCAATTATGCTATCCTCTTCAAAAAGCTCTGATACCTGTTCTTTTGAAAGTGACTTATTGAATAGTTTTACATCATCTATACCCCCTTCAAAGTACTCATTGCCCCAACCAGACCAACCGATATAGCCCATTTCACGATTTGATACGCGTCCGGTATGTGCCTCACGGCCCACTTCCTTTCCATTGATGAACCAAGTCATGGCACTGCCGTCATAGGAAACCACAATATGTTGCCAGGTATTGGCTGTTATCGTACCGTGTGTCAGCAGTTTTCTACCTTCATCGGTTTGCAGTGCAAAAGCAAGGGAACCATCATAAACAAAAGTCATAAAACCACCGCTGGTATGGGTTCCTGCAATACCCTGATAATCGCCTGATACGTTTTCGGGATGAATCCACGCCGCTATTGTAAACTGGGTATCAATTGAACGGTCAATATCGGGCAAGGTTACAAAATCCTTTGCTCTCGATAATGACAGGCCGTTACCTATCTTGCCATTCATCGCATGGTCTTTAAAGTTGATACCACCAACCAAAAATCCATTGTATTGGTTTCCGCTGAAATCGGTAGCCCGCGTTCCTATCGCGTCATCCAAAGACCAGTGACCAACGAGACCCTCAACAGCAGGCTTTTCTATGGGTACCGATATTTTCTGCTCACCAAAAACCTCAATGGCATTAATAACGGGATGTCTAGTTCCTCCATCCGCACCCAACGCAGAAAAATCAATGTTCAACGTCCCGTCTTCGACGATAACGGTGTATGACTTTACCAGTATAGACTCCGCTCCTATTTCATTGAAAATATCCAGGTCATCTTCCACCAGACGATTTTCCATACGCACATCAAAAACACGGCTTCCTGAGGTACCACGACCACCATCGGTGGCCCCAAACCAAAGTTCCGCAAAATGTAACCTCACCGAATATTCCCCATTATCCAAAGGAATATCGTAACCCATCTCTTGACTACGGCTATAGCGGAAGGTTCTAAAAGGGTCTTCCAGACCTGTCTGGGGCCTATTTAAAGTGCTTCCCGTATCATAATAATTATCCGCTGAAAAAACATTTCCGGCATGGTAAACCTCCGCCCCTCCCGCATTGATCCGGAGTACAAAACTTTCTGGCTCCTCCTGCTGTGGAGTCTCCACAATCGGTTCCTCCTTATCTATAGCTTCTGAAAGAATTCTATACGCCCAATTCTTTGTCCGGTCGTTGTTAGGCACACTGGGTGTTTTTAACGTACCGCTATTGTCAGTGGTAATTTCACCGACATCGATCCAAACACCATTGGTCACATCCCACCATTGAAATTGATAGGTTTCCGAATTCTTTAGATTCGTAAGCCTAGGCAAGGCCTCAGGGCTAGACCGTAAATCAGCAGTAAAAAAGCCAAGGGCAAAGTCCGCCTTTTCATCCATGGCAAGTGTGTGCCTAAAATCTTGACTATCGCTCAGGTTGGTATGTGCCGCAGGGATTAATTTTTTATAATCGTGCCCTGAATCCAATATGAATTTTTTAAGGTGGCCCATAGACTGTGATTCAAACGCTTTCAAGGCATTTCGCTGAGGGTCATTATTTGGAACTATTGTACCTCCATTCTCGGAACTCCTAGAGGTAGATGCTGCCGCACCGGCGTACCACGCATCGCCCCAGGCATGGCCTGCAAGTCCACCACTTAAAACCGAACCGTACATTTGCATCTGTGCCATGGTGGTATCGTCAAGGCCTTTTTCTATCTCATTCTGTGAATGCAAACCCCAACCAGGATAAAAGGGTTCTAAATTTAAAGCAGGTTTTACAGGCTGATCCAGGTAGATATCCTTCAACCACCGGTGCATGTCTTCATCCCTTTCGGCATTGCTTACATTTTGCACATCTAGCGCGTTCGGTAAATCTTTATCCCAATTGCGTAGGGTGGTATTGAAAGACATTGCGGTTCTTGGCTGGCCGTAAGGCATCTTATTACCTAATTGCTTGCTAAGTTTCAAATGGGCATCCCTCACAAGTTCAAGCCAACCCGGATATACATTTCCGGAATTCGTATCATGGTGTACCCAGCTAAATATCATATTGTAGCCGCCATAACGTGCCCATAGATATCTAATGTAATTATAAAAGGCATTCTTTTCTTCCTGCGCGCGAAACGGCCAGCGCTCATGCCTTCTTACGGATTCGAACAAGGTTACAAATCCCTGGTCGGACAAAAATTGCATTCTTTCATCCACGGCCTGCCAGTATTCGGGTACGATTCTTCGGTAATCCACTTCCAGACTGGCATCGGTCACTGGTTGCCCGGGCTTTTTCATTTCAAAAGGAGTCGCCCCGTTCGGTGCCACTTTTTTCCCCCAAGTGCCGCTTGACCATAAACCGGTTTTGGTACCCTTACGATCTAAATTTCTTCCCTGCTGCATGAGATAGGTATCATCTGGAAAACTGGCGATAACATTCAGCCCATTAAAGCCCTGACGCTTTCTTTCAGCTATATAGTCTTTAAAGGAGATGCCAGAAATACTGTTTGCCGTATCGAAACCGAAAACAGCGGTCAATGCGGACCATGAAGTATCCGCCGTATAAAAAAATGGAGTACCGTCGGCATATTCAAGGGTTCGGTTATTTGAAGCGACCCTTATAAAACCACGATTATTGGGATTGCTCTGAACCTCCGCAGGATCAGCAAGAAAAGAACCGGTTTTACCTACAAAGCCACGATCTTCATTGGTAATAGTGCTGTCAATTACCCTCCAGGTCCATTCTCCCGGTGAAGTAGCTACCAGACGGACGCGAAAAATATTATCGCCATCCCAGAATACAGGAACCCGGTAGGTCTCTTCTGCCGATCCCGTTTTATTTAGTTCTACCCATACATCCACTTCGGTATACGGATTGTCATAAGTGTTCTCGCTATTAAATGTAACTTCAACCACCTCCATTACGCGGGCTCTGTCGTTACTTACCTGACCGGAAAGGTTAATAGCCGTAAAGGCACATAGCAATATACATACAATACGTATGTAAGCATTAGATAATAAATTTGTCATGATCGGGGGAATTTTGAGATTTTGGGGTTATTCTTTTTTAGCAATATATATTTACAAAAATATACTTACGCTTTTAATTATAATGATGGATTTCCAATTAGTTTAAATCGTACAAAAAGATAGGTAATGCACTACTAGCGGAATAAAAAACTGTTAAGGATTCGAAAATCACTTTAAAATTTAGAGGATGATGAACTAATAAAAGGTTCTGATTTAAGTGAGGGTATCCATATAAACTCTTAAAGGTTGGGGATTTCATAAAAATTTTTTCGATACCCTATTCAGCAGACCAAGCAAAAATTAAATCCATACCTATCCATCAAATGACTACCTTAGCCAGCGTATCCTAATCCCTATAAAATGTACACCTTAACCTATGAATCACAAGCCAATCCAAAGCTTACGAATAACGACATCGAAAAAATTCTAGTCACCGCCCAAAACTTTAACTCCCAAAATGGAATTACAGGCTGTCTTATTTTTTACATGGGGAAGTTTATTCAAATTTTAGAAGGGCCTAAGGAAACCGTCTTGGAGCTTTACAAAAACATTGAAAAAGATGATAGGCACTCAAAGATTAAAATGTTTTCTGAAGATGATATTACCGAACGTAATTTTCCCGATTGGGGTATGGCTTACTATCCAATTGATGAAAAAGCAATGGGTTATGCCGAATTTGAACAGTTCAAAAGAAATCTCATGTTATTGGCAGACCTCAGCAAGCCTACCAACGTGACCGCTATACTGTTTTGGAAAAAGATGAAACTTTTACTTTCATTACCTCCTAAAAAAGTTTAATCCCAAAACACTACCATTCAGACCGTTGATTTTTTGAGTTAATTCTATCTTTTATTGAACAAATGACCATAATCAAATACCAAGAGCTTTGTCTTATCATAAGTAGGTAAATTGTTTGTGGGGAACAATTTAAATATTGGAAGAGGATGGTGTGGGGCCATCCTCTTTTTTTCTTTATAACAGTAGTCTCCTAAGAATCCAATTTGAAAATACGCTTCATTTGTACCCATTTCTCACTTGAGGAAGCGTCGGGGTCAGAAGCTTGGTACTTACTCATAAATTCTTCCCACTCGGCCTGACGAGGTAATCCTGCCAATTTTCCCATTTGTTTTTCAAAATCAAAATCTGCCGGTACAGTCAATATCATCACTAATAGAGTGCCATGCCTATAAATTTCCGAATCGATGACCCCTACTTTTTTCAATCCAGCGGTGATTTCTTTCCAAATATTCTCAGAACGATGCCATTTCTCATATTCGGCAATAAGTTCAGGGTCATCTTTTAGTTGTAAAGTTTGGCAATATCTTTTTACAGGTGCGGGTTGGGCTTTTTGAACATAGCCATATGAATCATTAGTTTCTTGGGCCATCAATGGACCTGACATAACTAATAACAGAAATAGTGAACTTAGGTAGAGGATTATTTTTTCTTTCATATCTAACATATTTAGATTTTAAATATATGCAATACACTTTATTTAAGGAAAATTCAGTTCATAGGAGTATCTTTTATAAAACAGTTGTTTGGAATAACTTTCAACTCATTCGAGTCAACCTTTAAGTTTTTATTAGCACTTTTTCTAGTCGGGATCGGCTATTTTAGAAGGTCTTGGATTTTACCGTTCATCCTGCCCGACCCAAAAACCAAAAAAATGCGCTTTCCTCTTCATAGAAGTATGATGTTAAAAACAAATAAACCATTTCTAATTGGTGCTCTTTTGTTATTCCTTATAGGCTGTGCTCCCAAAATCACCAATGTGGAATTGCCTTTGAATAAAATTTCAGCATTTTCTACAACAGGAAAGGAGATACAGCCAGATGAGTGGTGGAAATCCTTTAACGACCCTAAATTAAATAGTGTAATCGATAGCGCTTTGAGCAACAACCTCAATCTTGCTGCTACATGGCAACAGTTTGTAGCGGCCAAAGCAGTAGTATCGAGGGAAGCGGGAAATAAATGGCCTCAAATTGATGCCTCGGCCCAAACGGCCATCAATCTTCCCGAGCCTGATTTTGTGGGAGGCGAAAACACACAATTGGGTCTCTCTGCCAGTTATGAGCTGGACCTTTGGGGCAGAATCAAAAGTGCAGTTCAAGCAGAGAAGTTTAGGGCACAATCCAGCCTTTACGATTATAAGGCTGCAGCAATTTCCCTCTCCGCAGAAATCACCTCTACTTGGTATCAATTGATGGCGGCTAAAAAACAACTTCAGATAACTGAGAGCCAAATAGCTACGAACGAAGATATAATTCGGCTGATCCGGTCCCGTTTTGTCGGTGGACAAATAAGGGCTGTTGACATTCTTAGGCAGGCGCAACTCTTGGAGAGCACCAAGGAACAGAAAATTATTTTTGAGACCAACGTGAGTCTTTTACAAAATCAATTGGCAGTGCTACTGGGGCGTCAACCTCAAGAAAATCTAAATTTTGAAACTTTAAACCTACCTAATCCCAATGGACTGCCCAATGCTGGTTTGCCCTTGGAATTGGTACGCCGAAGACCGGATATTCAACAATCCTATGCTCTCTTACTAGCGGCAGATCGTGATATGGCATTCGCTGTACGTAGTAGGTATCCAAGAATTTCACTAGGCGCCAGAGGACAATTGCGTTCCAATAATTTTGACAACCTTTTTGATAACTGGGCCTATTCCCTAGCCGGAAATATTCTGGCCCCACTTTTTTATGGTGGACAATTAAAGGCCGAAGCAGACCGTAACAAGGCCATTAAGCAGCAGCGACTTTTAGAATACGGACAAGCAACCTTGGTTGCTTTCAGGGAAGTAGAAGATGGTATGGTTCAAGATATCAAGCAAAAAGAACGGCTAGAAAATATTGAAAGGCAATTACAATTGGCCGAAAAAAGCAACAAACAGCTACGAGTAGAATTTCTCAATGGCTTTAGCCCTTATTTGGACGTGTTGCTAGGTTTGGACCAAGAACAACAGTTACGTAGGGATTTGGTGGCTGCCCAATTGCAGCATATACAAATTAGAATTGGCCTTTACCGGGCACTTGCTGGCGGTTTTGAAACGGAACGTGAACTGAACAACTAAGAAAAACACTCTATGAGCAATAAAAAAATACTCTATATCTGCTTGGCTATTTTAGGCGGAGGAATTTTGTTGACTACACTTATTTTCTTTACGGAACCCGAGGCCGAAAGGGAAGGGGCTTCCGTAGAAACTGCCATGTTGGTAGACGTTATGGAAGTACAAAAGGGAACTTTTGAACCGGTTATTGTTGCTACCGGAACGGTGCAACCGGTAGAGGACGTGACTTTAAGTCCACTAGTCTCCGGACAAATAACTCGCAGGGATCCGGCCTTCACCCCCGGGGGTTTTGTAAAAAAAGGGCAAGTTCTCATGCAGATAGACCCCTCAGATTACAAAAACACCTTAGAACTTAGAAGAAGCGAATACATGCAGGCCCAGACCTCTTTGGCAACTGAAATGGGCCGGCAGCAGATTGCAGTGCAAGATTTGGAACTCATAGCCAATGATTCGCTGTTTGGGGGTAGCCCCCTTTCTGATGACGAGCGTCAATTGGTATTAAGAAAACCACAATTGAATGCCGTAAAAGCCACTATTGCAGCAGCAAAAGCAGCAAAAGAACAAGCCGAACTTAATTTGGGCAGAACCACTATAAGAGCTCCTTTTGACGCACATATTCTTACCCAAAACGTTACCAACGGTTCCCAAGTGGCACCCGGGGATGATTTGGGCCGTATTGTTGGAACGGACTTTTATTGGGTAACGGCAGCCATACCGGTCAACAAACTGCAATGGCTGCAATTTTCAGATGGCGATTCAAATTCCGGTGCCCCGGTTAAAATATTGAATCCCACAGGATGGAGTCCAGGCTCTGAAAGGCAGGGATATCTCTATAGACAGATTGGTGCTCTGGATGGACAAACCAGACTAGCGCGTGTTTTGGTAAAAGTCCCAGACCCGTTGGCCACCCTTCCAAAAGACGAAACCCTTCCCAAAATGATGATCGGAACCTTTGTTGAAGTGAATATTCAGGCCAAGCCCATTGCCAACGTGGTCAGGCTCAGTCGGGACTTTATAAGGAACAACCAGACCGTATGGGTAATGAAAGAGGAAAAGCTGGAGATAAGGGAAGTTGAAATAATGCTTAACGATGATGAATATGCCTACATCAGTAAAGGACTTCAAGATGGCGATCATATAGTTATTACAGATTTAAGCACGGTAACCAATGGTATAGGTTTACGTACAGAAGGCGCATCGGACTAAAAAAATAAAAATGGAAAAGGAAGAAAAGAAGACCAGAAAAGAGGGTGCCATTGCCTATATGGCAAAAAATTCCATTGCCACCAATTTACTCATGATTATTCTTTTGGGAGGTGGCCTGTTTACTATGTACACGATTCAAAAGGAGGTTTTTCCGGAATTTCAATTGGATTTTGTGGAAGTTTCCGTGGTTTATCCCGGTGCCAGCCCTGCAGAAGTGGAACAAGGGGTGCTTCAACCGGTAGAAGAGGCCGTTAGGGGCGTTCAAGGAATTAAGGAAGTGGTTTCCGAAGCCAGTGAGGGTTCCGCAGAAATAAGTATAGAACTGGTTGCTGGTACGGAACGTATGAAAGCATTTCAGGATATTGACCAGGCCATTAACCGCATACGTACCTTCCCTGATGATATAGAGCGACCGGAAGTTCGTTTACAATCCAGACAACGAGATGTTTTGCAAATTGGTCTTTTTGGCAAAGCCGATATATGGACACTAAGGCAATTGGCAGAAAGACTCCGTACCATTCTTTTGAACAATCCACAGATTACACAAGTTGAATTGGGGAACGTACCTGATTACGAGACCCATATTGAAATTCCACGTCGCAATCTCCAAAAATACAATCTTACCCTAGGGCAAGTGGCCGATATCATTAGACAAAGCAGCAACGATGTACCTGCCGGGGCCGTACAGACACGTAGCGGTGAGATTTTACTAAGGATGCAAGAACGTAAACAATGGGCCAAGGAGTATGGCAACATCACTATTGTTTCCTCGGATACAGGCGCAAAAGTGGCTCTCAAGGATATTGCCACTATAACCGATGGTTTTGAAGAAGTAGGTTTCCACGGCCAATTCAATCAAGAGAATTATGTGGAACTTAGAATATTTAGAATTGGCGACCAGTCCCCGCTTGAAATAGCGGATGCCGTAGAAGAAATTCTAGCAGATTTTCAACTCCCACCCGGCGTTAAATATAGGACCGACAGCAATCGCGCAGCAGATTATAGGGAAAGACTCTCTTTATTGACCGAAAATGGGGTGTTGGCAATAATTATCGTTTTAATAATCCTTACCCTCTTTTTGGAATATAGACTGGCATTTTGGGTTATGATGGGTATGACGGTTTCCTTTATTGGCGGAATGATTTTGCTACCTCTCATAGGCATAAGCGTGAATATGATTTCCATGTTCGGGTTTTTGGTGGTTTTGGGTATTGTTGTAGACGATGCTATTGTGGTAGGTGAAAATGTTTACGAATACCGTCAAAAGGGTCTAAGTCCTATGAAAGCCGCCATTGAAGGTACCAAAGATGTGGCCTCCCCTGTGGTTTTCAGTATTGTCACTACCATCATTGCTTTTGTTCCCCTCCTATTTATGCCTGGGGAAACCGGAAAGTTCTGGCAACCGTTACCGGCCGTGGTAATAGTGATTTTAGGGGTAAGCCTGTTGGAGGCCCTTTTTATTCTTCCCTCTCACTTGGCACATTTAAAAAAGAAAGAAAACAAGAATACATGGGTCAAGAAATTGGAGGGTTGGCAGCGTTCTTTCGCCAGTACCTTTGATCGTTTCGTTGAAAATAAATACCGCCCTTTTTTGGACCTTTGTCTTCAATACCGCTATATAACCCTTAGTGCGGCCGTGGCACTTTTATTAGTGGTTGGCGGTTTTGGTTATAGCGGGCATATGGGCCTGATCATGATGCCAGAAGTTGCCGCAGACGAAATTGAGGCCGGAGTACGGCTTCCTGTTGGTACAACACCTGATCAAGCCGCCAAAGTTGCGCATGATATTTCGCAAGCAACGCAACGCATGTTTGAAGAGCACAACTTATATGAAGTGGCCGAAGGAATGAAAACCAATGTTCGAGGTCAAAATTTTATTGATGTTGAAATTGTTATGCTTCCGCCAGACCAACGGAATATTACCGCTAGGGAAGTCATTGCCCTCTGGAGGGACAATATTGGAGATATTGAAGGTGTAGACCAAATAACCTTTGAGGCAGAAAGAGGCCCGGGAGGAGCCAGGCAGGCTATAAGCGTAGATTTAAGCCATTCAGATATCGAGGTATTGGAAAAGGCAAGTGCCGCTTTTGTGGAACGAATGAAAAGTTTTAGTAATACCCGTGATGTAACGGATAATTACAACAAGGGTAAGCTGCAATATGATTTTAAACTTTTGCCTCAAGGGCGAAATTTAGGACTAACCTCGGACGAAGTAGGAAGACAGGTCCGGGATGCCTTTTTTGGGGCATTGGCCATGAGACAACTGCGCGGTATGAACGAAATTGAAGTACGTGTAAAACTGCCCCAGGAGGAAAGAAAAGACATTAACAATTTGGAAAATTTCTTGATCAGAACGCCAGATGGAATTGAGGTACCACTTTTAGACGTTGTGGAAATTGAGCAACGGGAAGCTTTTACCAGTATCAACAGAAGGGACGGGAGAAGAGTGGTAAACGTGGGCATGGATGTGGAACCGGCCAATACCGTGGGTAGGGTCATCTCATCTGTGCAGGAGGAAACCTTACCACAGCTACGAGCAGATTTTCCAGGGCTCACGTGGACTTTTGAGGGAAGCCAAGCAGACATGCGAGAAAGTACCAACACCTTAAAGGCAGGATTTACTATTGCCATGCTTCTCATTTATGCGCTCTTGGCCATTGCCTTTAGCAGCTATATTCAACCACTGATTGTAATGACCGCTATTCCTTTTGGGATTGTAGGTGCTGTTATTGGACATATTCTTTTGGGATACGATTTATCTTTGGTAAGTCTAATGGGGGTTATAGCTCTTTCTGGGGTAGTTGTGAATGACTCTCTGATTATGATCGATTATGCCAACAAGCGAAGAAAAGAAGGGTTTGCCATTTATAAATCCATTCATGAAGCCGGTCTTAGAAGGTTTAGGCCCATTATGCTGACCACTATGACCACTTTTGGTGGTTTAGCACCCATCATTTTAGAAACATCAAGTCAAGCGTTCCATCTTATTCCCATGGCAATTTCATTAGGTTTTGGTATAGTTTTCGCAACTGCCATTATTCTAGTAATTGTGCCATGTCTTTATTTGAGTTTAGAAGATGTAAGGCTGATGGCAAAAAAAGGTGAAACCGTTCAGCAAGTAGATGTAATGAGCTAGCGCAGCATACGGGCATAAAAAAACCGGCCTATAGCCGGTTTTCCTCTATAGTGGTACCAAATTAATTATTCACGACAATTGACCCACCAAAAGTCTTATCTTGTTCTATTTGCTCCGGGTTGCCAAAAATTTCAATACTACCGCCAGCAGTTACGTTTGCCTCAACATACTCTTTAGAATTAACGAAGGCTTTTCCTCCCGCAAAAACGGTAACCTCTGTTTGATTCGACGCCAAATCCTTGGCATGGTATTCACCTCCAGACCGTATGCTGGCCTCTTGATTAGGTGCTGCACCGCTAAGCCAAATTTTTCCACCGGTAATGGCTTTGACATCCAAGTTGCGCGTGTTTATAGAAGCCTTTACTTGCCCTCCTTCTTGCGACCTAATAGAAATATACCTGTTTGCCAATTCACTTTGAGAAATTACCTTGGCTCCTTCATTGGCATCAATTAAAGCCAATTCTTCTTTATAATGTAATTCTACATTGGTTTCATTTCCATCTAGAAAATCCTTTACTTCCATCCTTATTTTAAGAAGTCCATCGTCATTGGATATTTTTACATCATCTGCATCATCGCCTGTAATTATGGCTTTATTCTCAGTAGATTTTACTAAAGTTACATTAATCCTGTCAAAGACCTTTAACTCCATAAAGTTGTCCAAATCGATAGTGGTTTTTTGACCAAAGGCCAAAGTACCTGAAAGCACAAGAATTAAAAAGGCTGTTACAATATTTTTAGTGTTCATATTATTTCTGTTTAAATGTTCTTAATTAACCAACAGTTTAAGCTTGAGGAGAGCCAAAAATTAATGCAGAAACAATTATTCCTATTACTAGGAGAACCAAAAAGGCCGCTATGATATAGGTGCCGGTTTTGGTCTTTGTATTCTTTTGGAATATATATTGGTCGTGCTTTTCTTCTTCCTCTTTTATAAAGTCGGTTTTTTCCGTTCCTTGTTTCATCGCTGTCTGTTCTTTATACGTTTCCATGCCGCAAAATATACGTTTCACTACAGGTGCATTGTTGCAATTAAAATAATTAGTGGCGTTTTTGAATTTATGTTGAAGCCACAAATACAACGCTACACTTTAATTTACTTTACAGTCAATCAATAACTTGATTGAGCAAAAACATGTAGGTCTACCAGCCTACTTTTGAAGTGTTGATACAAAACACATATACGATTACTCGTATTTAAAATAGTTTGGTTGGTTGTTAGAGAATGGTTTCGGCGTACTTCAATTGTCGAAGCCATTTTCAGTATCAAGTAGTATTTAAAAAATTTAACGCCATGAACATATTCGAAGCCTTAAGACAAGACCATGATATTCAAAGAAAATTACTGGAGCAACTGGTAGATACTTCCGGAGATACCTCAGCGAGGGACGAAATTTTCAAGAAGCTTAAAACCGAATTAGAAATTCATGCAGATGCCGAGGAGCGCTATTTCTACAAACCGCTTATTGATGTGGATAGAACCCAGGATTTGGCGAGACATGGCATAGCCGAACATCATGAAATTGATGAACTGATAGAGCAATTGGAAGAAACGGATTATTCCTCATCTGCTTGGTTAAAAATTGCGAAAGACCTTCAAGAAAAGGTAGAGCATCATTTAGAAGACGAAGAACATCAATTCTTTCAAATTGCAGGGAAGGTTTTTTCTGATGGAAACAAGACCACACTAGCAAAGGATTACAACAAACATATGGAAGACAACCGATAATTTCTTCTTAAGACGAAAATGGCCGTAAAAACTCTGGATACCAAGCTAATTAAGCAGTTGATAGATTCCCCCGAAACGGCTATTGAACATATCAACCTAGTTTATGTTACGGAAGAACATCTTTCCATAGTACGTAAAAAAAATCAGGATAATTTTATCTACCTATCCCCTAAAGGTCCCCTTACCGAAGAACAGCAATTAGAACGAATAAATAGTCTAGTGATTCCTCCGGCTTGGGAAGAAGTTAGAATCACCCATCTAGAAAATGGCCATTTGCAGGCCATAGGTAAGGATGAAAAAAAACGAAAACAATACAGGTATCATAGTCTTTGGACCAAGGTTAGAAATCAAACCAAGTTCTACCGAATGTCCTTCTTTGGTAAAGTACTCCCCAAAATAAGAAAACAAGTAGAAAAAGACATGGAACTAAAGGGATGGCCGCGAAGAAAAGTGCTTGCCCTGGTGGTCAAATTAATGGAAGAGACCCATATTCGTATAGGTAATGAGCAATACGCCCGAAGGAATAAATCGTACGGACTCACTACTCTAAGAAAAAAACATGTGGATGCCTATAAAGATAAATTACGATTTCATTTTACGGGTAAAAAGGGTAAAGAGCATAAAATAACCCTACGGAACAAAAAGTTGATAAAACTAGTAAACAGATGCGAGGAAATACCCGGTTGGGAACTTTTTAAGTTCTATGACAAAAATGGGGAGAAGCAGGTGATAGACAGTGAAATGGTCAATGAGTATATTAAAGAAATCAGCGGTTATTCCTTTACAGCCAAAGATTTTAGGACCTGGGCGGCTACCGTGGTATTTTTTGACACTCTTTTAGAGCTGCCACCCGCAGAAGAGAAGAAACAAATACATAAAAATGTGCTAGCCGGTTTCGATGCCGCTGCTAAAGCCTTAGGAAACACTAGAAATGTATGCAGAAAATATTATGTACACCCCTTACTGGTAAAAGAATATGAGGAAGGTAGTTTGGACCAAACATTTAAGAAGGCAAATAATTATAGGAATGGCCGGCATTTTACCTCTTCTGAAAAAGCAATCCTCAAAAGAATTGAAAAATTCAATCCCCTTGAGGAATGTATTTCTTGATCAATCTACACGTTCTACTTCGCTTTCGCTTTTAAGAACATGGTCGCCATCTTCCTGTTCAATATATAAAGCTTTATTGCCCTCTTCTCCTTTTCTAGTTACTTCATTACCCTTTATTTTTTTAGTAACTTCTTTGGTATAGGTCTCTTTCACTTTTCCTTTAGCGCTGCCATTACCCCATTCCCACTTAACATTCGTTCCTTTTTGTATCATGATTTTTCATTTTAATTATTTAAGTGAATTTCACTAAATACCAGTGTAAATAAGTCCCCTATAGCATTGAATACGAACTCTTTTGCCCCGGAAGGCTTTCCCATCAATTCTTTTAGTTTTTGAACAAAAGTACTGTTACTGAAATAATTAGCTTTGGGATGTTTATGGATGACAAGTGGTAGGCATCCTTTAAAAAAATCTGCCATTAATAAAAAGATAAATTATGAGTACATATACAGAAAAAGTCGGAAGTCAATTAAATAATATTTTGGAACGTACATATGACGCTGAGAAAGGTTATTTAAAAGCGGCGGAAAATGTAGCGAATTCCAATCTCAAGAGCTATTTTAAAAAGAAGGCTCAGGAACGCTATGATTTCGGTCACGCCTTAAAATCGGAAATAAAGCAATTCAATCAAGATGTGGACAAAGGAGATAGCTTTGCCAGTAAGGCCCACCGCTCATGGATGGATGTTAAAGAATGGTTTTCAGCGGATAGTGAAGAAGCAATGTTAGAAGAGGCTATTAAAGGCGAAAAAGCGGCCATTGAACAATATGAAGAAGTTTTGGATGAAACCAATCTACCTCCAAGTACGGAAACCTTACTCACCCAACAAAAGAATAAAATTGTTGGAGGATTGAAGAACATTGTAAAACTTGAAGATTTAGCATAAACAGCTAAATAGATAGTATGAAAAGGCGCCTTTAGGGCGTCTTTTTTTATGTTAGCAATCCTGCTTTTCAAGATAATGGTAGCAATCCGGAAGCTACGTCCACAATTAGATTAGCCTGTGGAAAAAGTTAAATTTTAAAACTTTAGATGAATCAATTTTGAAATGGATTAGGTTAATTGGAACTAATTGATTTTCGGAATTTTACATCATACCAATAAGGATAATCCTTGTGTGGTAATTGTAAAACATATTAACCCTAAAACAATAAATTATGTTACGTTGGACAGTTATATTCGTTATATTGGCTATAGTAGCCGCAGTATTTGGATTTGGTGGAATTGCAGCAGGTGCAGCAAGTATCGCTAAAATCTTATTCTTTATCTTTTTAGTACTATTCGTTATTTCCCTTTTTATGGGCAGGAAAAGTATTTAGACCACAAAGACTTTCCAATAAACAAGTAAATTATAATTAATCTTAAATTTTGTGAAAATGAGAAAATCAGCATATTACTTTATGACTCTTTGCGCACTAGTTTTTTCCTTAAGCGCATTTAATAGTTGTAGAGAAGAAAAATCCACCGGTGAAAAAATTGAGGACACTATGGATGAAGTTGGAGATGATATTGAAGAAGGTGCAGAGGATGTAGAGGATGAAGTAGAAGACGCCGTAGACGACAATTAAAAAGCCTCTTTTTCTAAAGAGTGAATTTTATATGACGGGTCTTCTCAGTGGGAAGGCCCGTTTTTGTTTGATAACTAAAATAAAATTATGGAAGAATACGCAAAACATGAGAAAGATCTCATAAGAAAATATGAAGCTAAAGGATATTCTAAAAATTTTAGATATGCTAACGGTAAATTGGTGGACACGGAAACAAAAAAGGAGTATGGCCCCAATGAAATTACGGTGATAGAAGAACATAGATACGAGGGTATGAGCAACCCTTCTGATATGTCCATTCTATATGTCATAGAAACTTCGGATAATGAAAAAGGAATCTTTCTTATGGCATATGGTCCCAATGCGGATACGGATACTGCGGAATTTTTTAAAGAAATACCAAAAGAGAATTTCGTGGAGAATGAGTAAATTTTATTTTCCTATATTAAATAAAAATGCGACCCCTTTCTCGGTCGCATTTTTTCATTCCCATTTTTCATCCAAATCTTAATTATTTCTTAGCGCCTTTATCAGTTCACTTTTGTTCATTTGTGACCTGCCTTCTATGTCCACTTTTTTAGCTTGCTCGTAAAGTTGCTGTTTAGTTCGTTCCTCATAGGTTTTTGCCTTTCCGCCCTTTTTTCCAGAGTCATCTGTATTTGCAATACGTTCAGCCTTTTCTTGACTATAACCTTTTTCCCTCAAGGCCTCATATTGGTCTTCATTCTTAATACTAGGTCTGTCCATGTTTTTTCTTTAAAATTAAATAGAATCACATAGGACTTAGCACCTTTTCACTACCAAAATTACCTTTAAAAGCTATTAATTAATTTAATATTCATCTAGATTGTCAAGAGGATGTAGAATTTATTTCTTCTTCCATAACAAATTTGAATAGAAAGCCTATGGAATGGGGATAAACTATTGATCAAAAACGTTAAATTTAACATTGGTATTATAACTATCTTTGACCCCTTGGGTCATTGACCGAAGCTTGAACAATGAAATTTCGATTGAATTACAACCCAAAGGAGTTGAGCCAAAAAGTTATTGCTAAAGAGCTTAACAAATTAGGGATATCCCATTCTTTTACCGATAACGGATTACTAGTCCTTACAGATAGTATTTCCAAAAAATTGAAAGAAGACCTGGACAATGTAATCGCAGGCTATGGGATACAGCTCACGGAAGCAGGAAAAAGTAATATTGTAGGTGATATAAAAAAGGCGATAGATGAGCTTATTTATTCCCAGAATATGCGTAAAAAAACGGTATCCGCATACTTAACAGAACGCTTGGGATACACCTATTCTTATCTGTCTAACCTGTTTTCTGAAGAAACGTATACCTCAATCGAGAATTTCATTATATTGCGTAAAATAGAGTACGCCAAAAAGCTAATTTTACAAGGCGATATGAGCTTGACAGAAATTGCCCATCAATTAGATTATAGTAGTGTGGCCCATTTATCGGGGCAATTTAAAAAAGTGACAGGTTTAACGCCTACAACTTTTTTACGCATACTAGAAAGAAGAAAAACCGAGAACACTTAATTAAAGATTACCCAAATGAGTACTAAACCCATGAAGGTTGTGCTTGTAGACGACGATGAAGACGATAGAATGTTTTTCGCCGATGCGTTACAGGAAATAGAATTAAAAACAGATTTACAAGAATTCCATAACGGACAGGAATTATTGGATTTTTTGACCGGGGACTGTGAAGAATTTCCCCAGTTAATTTTTCTAGATTTGAACATGCCCGTGATGGATGGTTTTGAATGTCTAAAGAAAATAAGGAGCAATCCAAAATTGGAAAATTTGGTAGTCGCCATATATTCTACTTCATCATCAGAAAGGGACATTGAAGAAACCTTTGTGAACGGCGCCAATATCTACATTAACAAACCCAACAAGTTTGAAGAACTAAAAAAGACCATTGCACAAGTGGTGAAAAGGAATTGGCAATACGAAGAAAACGAACTGGACAAGGGAAATTTCCTTTTTAGAATATAAGGTTGAAAAATGGCGGATTTAGGCAACGTTGGTAAATCCAAAACGGGCATTATGCCCTACTTACTTTTGTTGCTCTTAGCCGTCATTGTCATTTTCTATATTTCCTATACATCATTTCAACAAAATACCGCACTACGCAAGTCTACTGAACTGGTTACCCATACCCAGAACACCATTAATGAAATAAACATGCTGTTTGCCAACTATTCCAGTTCGCAAGCAGATGGGGTACAATTTCTAATAACAAATGATACTACCCTAATCCCCTCAATTGGTGAATATGAAGGACTGGCAGACACCGGTCTTAAAAAACTTCGGCTTCTATTAAGCGACAATAAAGACCAGATCAGGAGACTTCAAAAAGTCCCCACATTTAGCGAAAAACTTTTCAAAGAACTTGGCACCTTAAATACAGAGAACGCACGGCTTATCTTACAATCCAGAGCACTCCGTAACAAGGTACTTCTTATAGAAAACCAATTGGATAGTCTAACGGCCATTCAGGAAGCTATGATCGATGAGGAAAGAAGGTTGCTTAAAGAACGGAGAAAAGAGTATGAGTCCAATGTAACATTGACCCCTACCCATATTTTATACTTTGCCTTATTTGCCTTAGGAATTCTCATGTTCTCCTTCACCAAAATAAACATGGACCGCAAGCAGATGGACACCACCGGTGCCTTTTTGCGCAACATTTTGGACAATACCGATAACATTGTAAACTTCTTTCAACCTATTAGGGATAGCTCCAATAATATAATAGACTTTACCATAGGCTATTCCAATGCCCAAGGAAGAAAAGATATAGAGTTTGTACCCGATGATGCCATAGGCAGAAAGCTTTCTGAAGTTTTCCCCTTTTTAGAACAACACGAGCATGTCTCCTTTTTGGCTGAAGCCATAAAACAAAATAAAGCACTTGAAAAGGAGGCAGAGTATACTATAAATGGCAAAAAAGTATGGTTTCACACCATTGCTTCCCCTTTGGAAAATGGTGTAAGCACTACCGTAAGGAACACCACGCTAGAAAGGGAGGCCGAGAATAAGCTGTTGACATTGAACGAACAGCTGGAAGAACGTAACCGTGCACTTATGCAGACTTCGGGATTTTTACAGAACCTTCTTTCTTCCTTTCAATACATTGTAAGTTACTTTAAAGCTATTAGAAATGAGGCCGGTGAAATTGTAGACTTTAAGATTCTTTACACCAATGAAAAAATTATAGACCTTATGGGCAGGCCTTCCAACGAAATTGAAGGAAAGCGCATCTCAGAGGAGTATCCCTTCCTTTTTAAGAATGGGGACTTTGAAATTTATAAAAAGGTAATTGAAACCGGAGAACCGGAAGAGGTAGAAAGAGAATACAAGCTGCCCAAAGGGGAATTTCTTTTCTGTAATGAAATAGCAGTCCTTGATGACGGTGTCACCATTCTTTCCCAGGATATCACCCAGAGAAAAGTAGCCGAGGAAGAACTTAAGCGTTCTAAGGACGCATTAGAGGTACAGAACACCATATTAAATGATGCCGAAAGAATAGCGGGAATAGGTAGCTATAATCTCAATTTAGATAATGGCACCATGGAGTATTCCGATAATGCATTTCGATTGTTCGGATTTAAACCAGGGGAGTTTGAACCTTCTTTTGAACGCTTTTTGTCATTTTTGAGCCCCAAGGAAGCCAAGCGCTTAAAGGCTAAAAATATCAAGGCCCTAAAAGAAAAGTCAAGAACGCGAAGCAAATACAAAATAAGGACCAAGGACGGCAAAACCAAGTACATGTCCTCTATGGCCCATTTTATAGAAAAGGACGGTCAATCCTTTATGGTAGGCGTTATTAGTGATATTACCGCTAAAACAGAAAATGAACAGAACCTGAAATTAAAGAACAGGGCGCTAAAGAGAACCAACGCAGAATTGGAATCCTTTAACCGTGTTGCCAGCCATGACCTCCAAGAACCGTTAAGAAAAATTCAGATGTTCATTAGTAGGTTATCGGATTTTGACCGAGAGAACCTTTCAGATCGAGGACAACGTTATCTTGATAAAATTGAGGATTCTGCCAACCGCATGCAATTACTCATTAGAAATCTATTGTCTTACTCCAGGATTACAGATACGGAAGTTAGCACACCTATTAAAGTAAATCTAAATGGAGTTTTTGAAAAGGTCTTGGATGATTTTTCTGAAAGGATTAAGGAAACGGAAGCAACTATAAATGTTCCAAATTTACCCTTGGTCAACGGTACCGGCTTTCAATTAGAGCAGCTTTTTAGTAATCTTATTAGCAATGCCTTAAAGTATAAAAAACATGATCAGGCACCCATAATAGATATTTCACATGAAATTCTGGATGCTAAAAAAATAGATGCCGATACTAATTTACCCAAAGGAAAATATCTTCTAATAACCATTAAAGATAATGGCATTGGTTTTGAACAAGAGCTGAGTAAGAAAATATTTGAACTTTTTGAAAGACTCCATGAAAAGCATGCTTTTTCCGGTACGGGCCTGGGGTTAGCAATTTGCAAAAAAATTATAGAAAATCACCGAGGACATATCCAAGCTAAAAGTGAACCTGGAAAAGGTACCACATTTGAAGTATACCTTCCCTTTTAATAAATCTTGATTGCATCCTCTTCCTTTTTATTAGCCCCCACACCTTCTCTTATTGTAAACACCTGTCGTAATCTTATACCTACAAATTAGCGGTTCGTCGAGGGTTTTACAAAATTATATAACGGTATCCCAAAATTCTGTAACACATAACCTTTTTGATTGGGTCATATTTGTGACAAATCATAAGGGGCATGTCTTTAGTAAGGTTTTTCGGTTTAGGGTCGAAGCCAAATAAGAGAGAGCAACACACTCAAAACGAAATCGTTATCAACAACTTTATGCTGGGATTCACAGGCTACCTGTGAGAGATGTACAGCCACAGACTAATGTCCTATTAATATTAAAAACAACAACGCAGCCATGAGAACATTATCACTTCACACATTATCATTAGAAAAAACATTAAATGCTATCAACCTAGCCTTAGGTGGTTCTGTATCAGAATTAGGTAGTGAGAGAATTTTAGAGTTTGACAACGACTACGGAACCGGAACTATAAAGGGAATTACCCTTGAAGGTGGATTATCCTATTTACAATATGATGTTTGCTTCACAGAAGAGTTTAAGATCAGTAATGATCCTACCCCCTCAATGCCATTGTACTTCATGTATTGTCTAAAAGGTCATTTATACCAAAGATTTCAAGATTATAGGGACAAATTATTATTAGATGAGTTTCAAACAGCCATTATGGGTGGTACCAATCATATAAATGAACTCATTTTCCCTAGTAACCAAAGAGTAAAGTTATGCATCATTAGAGCGGTAGATACAAGTACTGATTTGGATAGCAATCTTCCGTCAAGCCTTAAAAATACCATGATGGAATTATTCTCCCATGGTAAGGAACAAGACACTCCTGTAAGATACTTTGGAACTTATAACCTAAGGATCGGTGAGCAGCTGGCTCAATTAGAAAAAATTAAGCAAGAAGGTCTGGTCAAGAAATTACTTATTGAAGGTATCTTGAACCTCACCTTAGCGATGGAAATACAACACTTAAGGTCTGATTTGGAAAACGAACAGAATCCTACCGGTTCCTTAACCCAGTACGAACTTAAATGCATTAAGGAAGTTTCCAGAAAAATTGAGGAACATCCGGAAATTCAGTATTCGATTAAATCCCTATGTATAGATTGTGGTCTTTCCGCTAGTAAACTTCAAGAAGGATTTAAATTATTACACGGTAAAACCGTTTCGGATTTTATTAGAAATGAAAGATTGAACACTGCAGAACGCCTTATTTCTACGACAGACATGAATATTAGTGAAATAGTTTATACAGTTGGTCTGTCCAGTAGGAGTTATTTCTCCAAAATATTTAAAAGAAGGTACAACTGTAGTCCAAAAATGTACCAAGACAATAAAAAATCCTTGGCTGCTACAGCTTAAGGAATCTCACTGCTATGAGAAAGAAAAAAGCTCCGCACAACGGAGCTTTTTTTATTCCTCATCTTCCTTTTTACCCCTTCCCAACATGGTATTGACCATACCATCCTGTACATTTATCCAGAGATAATTGAAAAAGGATTTGGTGGGGTCTCGCTGGGCTTCAATAGACCCATATCTAAATCCTTGTGCATCACTATTGGAACCGTCATTAACAAAAAGGTTTCCCAGAAATGTTAGAAACTTGTTTACTCCCAATCTATCCTTTTTGAGCACTGCAAATTCAAAATCATCATATTTCATTTTAATATCGCCCGTGGAAGAATGGGCATCTCCGCTTATAGTGAAATAAAGCCTGTCAATAGTTCCCTTAGCCTTAGCTCTCAAACTGCTTTCCAAAAAACTGTTCAGTGTATTGGATTTAAAATTTTTGACTATTCCCGAAGCCAAAAAAGTATCATTGTTTTTATTGACATCAAACTCCCAATTGAGCTCAATGGGTGCATGATCCATTAGCAAGGCCTTTGCGTTAATGCTAGTTTTCCCATCATTCTCTACTTTATTGTTTACTTGGGCAATGGTAGCATTTAAGTTATTAAAACTTACCGTACCAGGAGGTACCCCTTCCTTAATCTTCTCTGAGTAGGTGAGATTTCCCTTTTCAATTTCTACTTTTGGCACATGCAGATATATGGGCAATTCCCTAAGCATTTGACTATATAGTTTCTTTTGGCTTACATCATCCTTTACCAACTTATCCCTATATATTTCCGCTTTGGGTTTTATAATTTTTCCATTACCTGTAGCTACGGATAATGAATCTCCTATAAAAGAGACTTCAATAGAATCTAATGTGATTTCAGGAATCTTTAGACTTACATAATCCCTTTCTACAGGAATAAAATCAGACAATTTTTGCCTATCATATTTTGAAGCCAATGTTAAATCCCCTACCCTAACATTTCCATCGTGAAACTTTAATTCCTTCACCGTTAATTTTTCATACTCACCTAAATCCACAAAAACTTCCTTTAAATCCAAATCATAGGGGCCATAGATTACCGGTATTCTTTTTTTAATTTGTTCCGGGCTTGTTTGAATATGGTTAGCCATAAAATTAACTTTGGCTGCCCTAAATGTGACACTATCTTTTTTATGTATAGAAATAGCACCTTCTGCC
This sequence comes from Euzebyella saccharophila, assembly GCF_014855495.1. Classification (GTDB taxonomy): domain Bacteria; phylum Bacteroidota; class Bacteroidia; order Flavobacteriales; family Flavobacteriaceae; genus Euzebyella; species Euzebyella saccharophila. The sequence goes on from NZ_JACYFJ010000009.1 coordinate 27,924, forward strand.
ACTTTCAATTTTTCAACTTCAATGGTTTTTAAAAGACTTACCACCCCTTGTCGTTCCTCATTTGGTTGAGAATAATCTTTTGAAATATAATAATTGACCTCAGGTTCTTCCACGTCTAGTTGCGAAATCACAATTTTGTCCTTAAAAAAGAATGGGCCGTACTCTAAATCAACCAGGGATATAGAATTCAATTCAATTTTGGTGTGTAGATTTAAGGAGTCTCTATCCATAATCTCCATTTGAACATCAGTAACGGTAATACTTCCGTTTATAATATTGGTTTGTATACCATCATATTCCAAATTAATATGGGCCGGAATTTTACGTTGAAGAAAATCAGCTACCCATTCTTCTGCTTTTACATGAACGTAACCTAAAGCCAAAAGAGTTAAAGAGACCAATCCGGTAAGTGCGTATATCGTTATTTTCTTAGTTTGAGAGCTAGACATGTTCTTATTTAAATGGAATATATTTTCCACTTATCAATTACTTCTTTTAAAAACGGAATTCAGAACTTTTTCCAATATTTAATTGACCTTAAAACTCAAATAATTTATAAGTCATCCAGATTTTTTATATTGATAAAATTGAAATGTCACCAACAACTAACACTTGCAAGCTCAACATATGCGCTTCATAAGCCTTTTAATAAATATGACCCTGATTTCACTTAGTGCCCAACACAAAGCTCCTGAGTCCATTAAAGAAGAGGCTATAATAGCCTTATCGCACTACCCTGAACTAACAGAAACTCCGGTCACTTTTAAGTTCAAAAAGAACATTAAAAAATCGACCATGAGGGCACAGCCCGCTTTTTGGAGTTTGTTCAGAGGAAGAAAGAAAAGAAAATATGTGGTATTGATAAGTGAACGCGTCAAAATTTCGGATAGTGTTTACCTTACCAAAGACATACCTAAAAATATAATGGTTGGCTGGTTAGGTCATGAGCTTGGGCACATTATGGATTATAAGAACAGAAGCAGTTTAAATCTTATATGGTTTGGAATCAAGTATACCTTATCGGGAGCTTACCTGAAGGAAGCCGAAAGAGCCGCGGATACGTATGCTGTTAGTCATGGCATGGCAGAATATATTCTGGAAACAAAAAGCTTTATATTGGACAATGCTGAAATTGAAGAAAAATATAAAAACCGTATTAGAAAATACTACCTATCCCCTAAAGAAATTATGATGTTGGTGGAGGAAAAAGAAGAGGTAGAGAGTGATGATTAAAATTCCCGCCTAAATTCATCTCTTCCTTTTAATAATATCTTACTATTTAACTTCTTTTATTTATGTAAACCTAAAGATGGATATCAAAATTTAGGAACAATATACTACATTACGAAAACGTTATAGTTTGAAATAGCATAAGGTTAAAAAAAGTTCAATTCATTTCAAATAACGAAGTATTTTCTTACGTTTACTAAAGAAAAATAAATATATTTGATTCCTGCCAAGCAGTAAAATATATTAGACATACTAACCCCATTTTCAAATGATGTCTAGTTTTATGAGATTAAAAGACCAAATATTGGCCAAATTAAAAGAGTGCCAAAAAGATTATTACAGTAGACAAAATGCCGTTGAAGCCTATCAGATTTTAACCAATAACCTTCCGGATATTGATTTTAATTCTGAAAAGACACTACAGACATTTGAGAGAAACCTAGATGAATTGAAACGTTCTATGACCTTGGTAGATAAGGACCTTTTTGCAAAGACCTTCGCCAGTGCCTGTCTTAATATTTCTTTGGCGATAAGACTATCCAGTACCAAATATTAGTTAAAGGACCCTAGGACTGTTGTTGAATGAACTCTTCCCATTCTGCAAACTTGTCTTCGCCCATAACGCGTTCCATTTTCACTTGCCCACCTTTCTTTTTATTCCTTCCGTTCCAGTCGTAAAACATTTCAGGGGTAACGGTGGTAACTTTTACTCCTTCCAAAGCTTTGGAACGTGCAACTTTGTAATTTTTGTTGGCACTTTTCAAGTAATTGTCCATGGAAGTCGCTAACTTTTCATTATCCACATGGTCCTCAGTTCCTAAATACCAACAATGATAAAACTCGTCTTCTATTCTATTGGCACAAAGCGTATATTCGGGTATTTTCATTGAAAATTCATCTTCCAAAAATTGAACGGCATCATCTAGCTTATTTACCGATAACTGAGAACCTACGGTATTAAGAAAGAATTTAGTGCGGCCGGTAATTTTTATTTCAGCACGCTCTACATCCGTAAATTCTATGGTATCTCCAATAATATATCTCCATGCACCGGAAACCGTGGAAATGATCAGTACATAATCCGTTCCTTTCTCCACTTGGTCCAGCGTAATACTTGGGGCATCCTTTACCAGAGACCCATCTTGGTTGATGTATTCTGGTTGAAATGGTACAAACTCGAAATAAATACCTCCATCCGTTACCAATTGCATGGCATCTGTTTCCGGCCTTGCCTGAAAAGCCACAAACCCCTCGGAAGCCAAATATGTGTCAATGACTGTTATTGGCTTTCCCAATAAAGCATTAAAACTCTTTTTATAGGGTCCAAAAGCTACACCACCAGAGGTGTAAACCTGTAGATTAGGCCATATTTCGTGAATGTTATTTAAGCCGTGGTAATCAATAACCTTTTGTAACATAAGCTCCATCCAAGAAGGTATACCACTTAGGGCTCCAATATCCCAATCTGCGGCTTGTTCGGCAATCTTTTGAACCCTTTGGTCCCAATCATCAATTTCTGCAATTTCTTCGCCCGGCTTGTAGTATCCTCTAAACCAATTTGGAATGTTACTGGCACTAATTCCACTTATTTCTCCCTCTTTATGACCATCAACTTGCTGCAAATCTGTGGAGCTGCCCAACATGAGAATTCCTTTTTCAAAAAAATCTGCGGGCAGGTCAAAGTTGCTTAAAGCATATACCTGCTGAATTCCTGCCTCTCTAATAGCAGCAATCATTTCATCCGTAACCGGAATGCGCTTACTAGTCTTACCTGTTGTTCCTGAACTAAGGGCAAAATAATCAGGCTCTCCAGGCCAAGTGACATCCTTTCTACCTTCGTGTAAAAGATGCCACCATTCATCGTTCATTTTATTATAGTCATGGAAAGGCACCGTTTGGGAAAATCCCACCTCTGGCCGTTTGGCCTTGAGCATTTCCTCAAAACGATAGTTTTTACCAAAAGCCGTATCCTTTGCTTTGGTAAGAAGTTTTTTCAGTACTTCTTGCTGTTCTTCTACCGGATTCTTCTCTCCTGATAACTTATCGCGAACGTCTATAAATCCTTTAATGATATTACCTATTATGGGCATGGCTGTTTTTTGATAAAAGTAAAACAGAAGCCATTGTCTTAGGTGCTTCAAAAAAAAGGAGTTTAGCTCATTATAATTATTCTGTACTTTAGGGCTGTACTTCTGTGAACAGTTCTGCTGGATAGGGAACTTGTTTGCCGCTTATCTTGTAGGTGGGCATCTGAGCGTCTACGTCCTTAAGGTGTTCCGTAAGATCCTTCGCCAATTCTGCCGCCTTATCGCTCTCCTTTTCAATAAGATTATTGGTTTCACCAATATCTTCCTTAAGATTAAAAAGCTCCATTTGTTGGTCTAAATGATAGTAAATGAGCTTCCAATCTCCTTTTCTTATGGTACTGGCCGCTCCAATTCCGGGACCTGAAGGCCCCCATTCATTAGGGTAATGCCAATGCAAGGACCTTAACCCATCATATTCCTTTTCGCCCTTCAAAACTGGCACAAAACTTTGTCCGTCTACCTTTTGTACGGTATTTAAACTATCAACGCCTGCCATTTCCAATATGGTGGGATAAAAATCTTCAATAATTACCTGATATCCGGATTGCGTCCCAGGTTCAATTTTATCTGGCCACTTGGCCAACATGGGTTCTCTAATTCCACCTTCCCTCATAGATCCTTTTCCGCTTGAAAGTGGCAAGTTATGGGTATGCGGGTCTCCACCACCTCGGGCGTGGGCACTGAGGCCTCCATTATCAGACATAAATAGAACCACCGTATTATCGGCCACTTTCTTGTCCTCTAAATATTGCATGATATCACCAAGGCTTTTGTCCATGCCCTCCACCAAAGAGGCGTACTTGGCTTCCGTAGAATCCAATCCCTTTTCCAAATATTTTTGGAAAAACCGCTTATCTGCCATGATTGGCGTATGAACCGCATAGTGGGACATGTACAGAAAGAAGGGTTGTTGGGAAGTTACGGCGGTGTCCAATGCACTAAGCGCCTCTTGAGTTAGGGCCTCGGTTAAAAAAATATCCTTGCCATGATATTTTTCCAATCCCGGTACGGCCCACACTTCCTTGCCCTTTTTTCCATTTCCAAAATTCTCTTCCCCTAAATAGCTTTCCGGTGCCCCAGCTGCATGCCCTGCAATATTTACTTGAAAGCCCAAGTTCATGGGATTTTCCCCCGGCGTTCCAATAGCGCCCAAATGGGCCTTGCCTGCATGTACCGTATAATAACCTATATCACTAAGTGCTTGGGCCAAGGGCATGGCATGAACACTTTTAGGATTTCCGTCAACTGGACTTAGGCCATTTACGTTCCATTCGGGAAATTGTAGGGAATCGTGGTTCTTCTCCATTGGTTGTAGCGAATCTTTGCGCAGCGTCCAATTCGTAACCCTATGGCGAGCAGCATTCATTCCCGTCATTAAGCTCACCCTACTTGGGGAGCAGACCGGTGTGGCATATGCCTGGGTAAACTTCATTCCCTGAGCAGCCAATTTTTCCATGTATGGGGTATGGAATTTTTTATTTTGGGTAGTCTGCTCTGTGTGAAAAGGAACAGATGTATCCTGCCAACCCATATCATCCACCAAAAAAACAACAATGTTAGGAGGTAGTTCTTCTACCTCATCGGATTCACAACCAACAAAGAACAAACAACTTATCAAATAAAAAATATTAATGCTTCTTTTCATTTTCTATTTATTGAAAACAGTTTCTAGCTGATGCCATTGTTTACCCGCTAAATTTAGCGGGCTATTTTTTTGTTTAGGGCCCGGAGTGCTCCTACCATTATCGATAAAGCTTACCAGCAAATCTTTAAGTTCATTGACTTTCTGCGGATATTCTTCAAAAATGTTATGCTTTTCAGAAGGATCTTTGGATAAATCGTATAATTGCTCTTTGGGCATTCCCTCAATTTCTTTTGAGCCGGGCCTTGGACTGCTCCATCCACCGGAACCTGGGCATAGTATTAGTTTAAAGTCCCCTTTCCTTATAGCGAAGCTCCCATTTATAGAGTGGTGTACCGTAGCCTCACGAGCAAACTCCTTATTTCCCGTAAAAATGGGAAGCATGGAAAAACTATCTTCCGCTTCATTCGCATTTAAATCTAGTCCGGCAATTTCGGCACAAGTGGCCATAAAATCCGTGGTACAGATAATTTCATTAGAAATACTACCGGGTTTTATCTTATCGGGCCATTGAACAACAAATGGAACGCGATGGCCACCCTCGTAAATATCAGCTTTGTGCCCCCGGTACGGTCCACTAGGATGATGCCCTTTTTCTGCCAGCAACTCAAAATTTGCTTGCGGAGAACATCCATTATCACTGGTAAAAACAATCATGGTATTATCGGTCAATCCCTCCTTCTTCAGAACCTCCAATAATTGCCCCATGTAATCATCTACCTGCATTACAAAATCTGCATAAGGATTCAAATCACTTTTACCCAACCACTCTTGGGTGGGTAAAATTGGTGTATGTGGTGAAGGCAATGCCAAGTAAAGAAAGAAAGGTTTATTCTCCTTGCCCCTTTCTTTTACGTACTCCATTGATTTTCTAAAAAAGTGTGGAGTTACATCTTCATGGACAAAATCTGCCGCAGTAGGGCCCTCGCGCCACCAGGTATATTTTCCCTTATCAACGGTAACTGTATCCACTTTGGCAGTGGCCATTCCATTTTCAACATAGACATAAGGCGCCATATCCAAGGAACCTGAATGACCGTAGGAATAATCAAAACCCAGCTCTTTTGGTCCATTGCTTATCGGTTTTGTAAAATCCAAGTTCTCGAAATCCCAGGCATTCCAACCTTCTCCGGTAGTATCACTAGCTGTCTTTTGGGCCCAATCCCAACCTAAATGCCATTTTCCAATAAAAGCAGTATGGTATTCGGCCTTTTTAAGCAAGGAGGCTACCGTACTTCTATCATTGGGTATCAACGCTCTGGATTTTCCAGTGAGAACCCCACTTTTTAAAGGACTTCGCCAGTTGTATCTACCCGTTAAGATTCCATATCTTGTTGGGGTACATACGGCTGAGGAAGTATGCGCATCCGTAAATTTTATTCCGGATGCAGCCATTTCATCAATATTAGGGGTGGCAATTTTACCTGCTGGATTGAATGTTTTAATATCACCATACCCCAAATCATCTGCCAACACATATATAATGTTGGGCAACGGCTTTTTCTTTGGAATGGGTGATTTTTCTTTCTTACAATTGAATAACAATAAGGCAAGAACGAGTAAAATAGGTAGTTTGGTCATGTTCTTTTGGTTAAAATAGCTTGGTGCCTAAAAATAAGCAATCAACCTTATACTACCTTGTACAATTTGTATTTTTGCAATAGGATTACTTCCCTTCAATTTTTAAATAAAAAACAGGCTCCTAATAATTGTACTGCATTGTAGACATAGAAACCACGGGCAATAGCATAAAAGGCAATAAGATTACCGAAATATCCATATTTAAATATGACGGATATGAAATTGTAGACGAATTTACCACATTGGTCAATCCCCATTGTGAAATACCCTATTTTATTACCCGGCTTACAGGAATTGACAATGATATGCTCCGCGATGCTCCTACCATTGAGGAAATTGCGCAAAGTATATTGGACATTACCAAAGACACCATCTTTGTTGCCCACAGTGTAAATTTTGATTACAATATTATTAAAAACGAACTGAAGGAAATTGGATTTGAGTTTACCCGAAAAAAACTTTGTACGGTTAGACTTTCCAGAAAGCTTATTCCGGGTTATCACTCCTATAGTTTGGGCAAATTATGCTCTTCTTTGAACATTCCTTTAACAGATAGGCACCGCGCACGTGGTGATGCACATGCCACTACTCTATTATTTCAAAAACTATTAAGGTCCCCCAACGCAAATCAGGTTTTTAAATCCTTTCTAAATGCCCGTTCACAGGAAGCAACGCTTCCTTCTGCATTACCTAAAGAGGTATTTGAAAGAATACCTTCGAAACCAGGGGTTTATTATTTTAAGGATGGAAAGGGAAAGATAATTTATGTAGGTAAGGCCATTAATCTTAAAAAAAGGGTGCTCGGTCATTTCTATGATAAATCTGCCAAGGAAGTACAGCTTTGCAAAGATACGGCAGACATTGATTTTGAATTATCTGGAAGTGAATTGTTGGCACTCCTCATGGAATCGTCGGCCATAAAAAGTCTATATCCCATCTACAACCGGGCGCAAAAAAGAAAAATTCAGCCCTATGGTATCTTTTCCTATGAAGACCGAAACGGCATCAAACACTTAGCATTTAACAAGCTTAAATCTGCTCCGAATGCCATTTATACCCTCTATAGCCCAACGGCATGCCGCCTCTTTATAGAAGAAATCTGTAAAGAATTTAGACTTTGTCCTAAATATTGCCATCTTCAAGAAAATGTTCCTACCTGCTCCCATTATAGACTTAATAATTGCGATGGTATTTGTTCCGGTACTGAAAGTGTGGAAAATTATAATCAAAAGGTAATGGCAGCCATGGAGCACATTAACTCCCAGCGGGCAAATTTTATTATAAAGGAAAAAGGCAGGGATGCTAATGAGGAAGCCCTTATAGTTGTTAGGAACAACGCCTATGCCGGTTATGGTTTTATTGATAAGGAAATGGTCATCAACTCTTTTGAAGACCTGGAGGCTTACGTAGAATTACAGCCAAATACGTTGGAAACAGAGCGTATTATTAGATCTTACATCATGAAGCAACAAGGTACAATTATTCCCATGGAATTGTTACTCGCTGATTCTGTCCAGAAATAATCAATTAAAGACTTTCATCTTTTTTGTTCATTTTCCTGTACATTCTAACAACGAGGAACATCCAGACCATAAAGATGACCAATACCAAAACGGAGTATAGTACGTAGTAGTCCATTGCTTCCCTTTCATTAACAATCGTAGAAATTTAATCTTAGGCCTTTTTTTCTTACTCAGAAGGTTCCCGTATACTTAAAAGGCTAGCCCCTTTTTGCCAAACCACTGATAAACCTGTGAATATTTTCCTACTTAAATTACACAATAAATCCTTAAAAACTTAACTTTTAGTTGGGTTTTCATTAACATTTACGAAATTCTTAATAAAGAGGATGTTTGTATTCTCCATTCACACCAAAAATTGACTTAAATCAGATTTTTTTCAATTGAAAACAATTAGATATGAGATGGTTATAACAAAAAAAGCCGTGGCAATTGCCACGGCTTCGTTATTTAAGTATATATTTTATAAGGTACTGGGGCAAACATAGTCGGTAACTTCAGCTCCTGCATTTTTAAGAGCTCCAAAACCACCATCCACATCAATAAGGTTGTGGATTCCTCTACTTTTTAAAATAGAAGCTGCTATTACAGAGCGGTAGCCGCCGGCACAATGTACAAGAAATTCATCCTTTTCGGGAAATTCCGAGAGGTGCTTATTAATGAAATCAAGCGGGGTATTTTCAGCATCAATAACATGCTCAGACTGGAATTCACTGGGTTTTCTCACATCAAAAACCGGAACGGATTCCTCATCAATTTTGGTTGTAGCTTCATCCGCTGTAATTGATTCAATAGAGTCAATTGCTTTCCCGGAATCCTTCCAAGCTTCAAATCCTCCTTTTAAATATCCAATAGTACCATCAAAACCAACCCTTGATAATCGAGTCACGGCCTCTTCCTCCTTTCCTTCCGGACAAACCAATAAAATGGGCTGTTGCGTATCTGCAATCAAGGCCCCTACCCAGGGAGCAAAGTCTCCATTGAGACCTATAAAGATGGAACGCGGCACATGGCCTTTTACAAAATCCTTTTGGTGCCTAACATCCAAAACTACAGCACCGGTCTCATTGGCGGCTGTTTCAAACTCCTCAGGGCTTAAAGCCGTGGTACCTCTGGTAAGTACTTCACCAATATCTTCATAACCCTCTTTGTTCATTTTTACGTTAAGCGGAAAATACTTGGGTGGCGGTAGAAGCCCGTCCGTCACCTCCTTTATAAATTCCTCTTTGCTCATATCTTGACGGAGGGCATAATTGACCTTCTTTTGATTTCCCAAAGAATCAACCGTTTCTTTCATCATATTTTTTCCGCAAGCAGAACCTGCTCCATGTGCCGGATATACAATCACATCATCAGCAAGTGGCATAATTTTGTTTCTCAAACTTTCATAGAGTAAACCTGCCAATTGCTCTTGGGTCATATCTGCTGCCTTTTGGGCCAAATCGGGTCTACCTACATCTCCCAGAAAAAGCGTATCTCCAGAAAATATGGCGTGGTCCTTGCCCTTTTCATCCTTTAATAGATAGGTGGTACTTTCCATAGTGTGCCCGGGAGTGTGAAGCACATAAATACTCACATCTCCCAACTGAAAAGATTCTCCATCTTTGGCAATAATGGCATCAAAGGAAGGATTGGCATTGGGCCCGTAAATGATAGGAGCTCCCGTTTCTTTTGAAAGGGTCACATGACCACTTACAAAATCCGCATGAAAATGGGTTTCAAAAATGTATTTGATTTGGGCACCTGCATCTTGGGCACGCTTGATGTAGGGTTCTACTTCCCTTAAAGGGTCTATGATTGCCACCTCTCCCTTACTCTCAATATAATAGGCTCCTTGGGCTAAACAACCTGTATAAATCTGTTCTATTTTCATTTTATCATTTTTGATCAATCGCCCTCTATTCCATAAAGTATATAATTCCAAAGACGATAAATATTGAAATACAAAAATACCCTAAACCCAAAGATTACATTGTAACATTGGTTACCGTCTTCTTAGGTTCTGGTACGCGACCTTCTCACTTAATGGAGAAGGAACGGTAGTATCATCAAAATAGGCAACTGCCTCCTTTGTCTGTACAAATAGATGTTTTTTAGACAAAACGTCTATTAAACCACTGCTAAAAATGATATCCCGTGTAGGTCCTATAGCCCCGGCAATGTAGAATTGCAAGTTTTTGTCGTGTAGGTCCTCTATTATCCGTATAAGCATTTGAGCTGCACTAGAATCTATATAATTAATAGCTTCCGCATTTAGGATAATCCCCTTCAATCCCTCTCCTTTTGCCGCGATGTACTTATAAAGCAGTTTTTTAAAATAGTTTTTATTTCCAAAATACAATTGGGAATCAAACCTTACTACCAACAAATCATTTCTAACATCTATGTCCTCTCCAAATCGGTCAATATTCTTATAATAATCAGAACCCTCTATCTTTCCAAGAACTGCAAAATGCGGTTTGGAACTTTTATAGACCATTAGTAATAGGGAAAGTAGCACACCCAGAAGAATTCCTTGCGTAATCCCAATAAATAGGGTAGCCAGAAAAGTAAGGATTAAAATGGCCAATTCATCTTTTCTGTAAGCCCATAAACTTTTTGGATATTCGACATCTACCAAACCCACAACAGAAACCATAATGATACTTGCCAATACAGCATTGGGAAGGTAATAGAACAAAGGCGTAAGAAACAACAGGGTGATTACGATCATTAAGGAGCTGAACAAAAGGGATAAAGTTGTTTTTGCCCCTACTGAACCATTAATTGCCGAACGGGAGAAACTACCGGTTACCGGGTATGATTGAAATAAAGAACCTAAAAGATTGGAAGAACCTATGGCAATAAGTTCTTGATTAGGGTCTACTGTTTCCTCCCCATTCTTCTCCTCGAGTGATTTTCCAATGGAGATAGCCTCTAAATAACCAATTAAAGCCAAGGTAAGGGCTATAGGAGCTAATTTTATAATACTTGGAACATCGAATTGAGGTAATTGAAAATGTGGAAGCCCCGTAGGAATTAAACCAACTATTTTAACCCCATAGGATTGAAGCCCCATCGCATACACAAAAAGAATGGCAACAATGACCACCACCAACACTCCTGGAAACCTTGGTCTCCATCTTTTAAAAAGCACGATGGCCATAATTCCGGCAATACCAATGGTAAGGTCCAAAAGATTCGTCTCCGGAATTTTCACCATCGCATTGTATAACATTTCATGAAACAGGCCACTTCGCTCCACCGAAGTACCTAACAGATGCTTTAATTGACTGAAAATAATAATGATGGCTGCCGCCGATGTAAAACCACTAATGACGGGTTTGGAAAGAAAGTTGACTAAAAAACCCATCCGCAGAAATCCCAAAACAATTTGGATGGCCCCTACCATGAAAGCTAAAAGAAGGGCCATTACCACATAATTCTCTCCCCCGGAGGTAACAAAAGGTGCCAACGCTGCGGCCACCAAAAGTGAATCCATAGCAACGGGACCAACGGCCATTTGTCTAGAGGTTCCCAAAATAGCATACACTACTACGGGCACAAGAGAGGCATACAGTCCGTAAACCGGGGGTAGCCCGGCTATCATAGCATAGGCCATACCCTGCGGGATCAATATAATTCCAACAGTTAGGCCGGCAATCATATCTTTACCTAACCACTTGCGGTCATAGGTTGGCAACCATTGTAAGAATGGTAAAAATCTGCGCATACTATAAAACTACACATTTAATGTTTTGATGTAGAAATTGGCGTTTGGAAAAACATGCCTTACAAGTCCACTACCTTAATTTCGTGCCGGTGCATCTTTATTTTTCCTTCTTTTTCCAATTTTTTAAGAAGCCTGGAGATTACCACTCTAGAAGTATTTAAATCATAGGCTATTTCTTGATGGGTAGTATGTATACTGTCGTCATGATTTACTTTGGCCTTGTCCCTTAGGTGCTTGAGCAAACGTTCATCCATTCTTAAAAAGGCAAGGGTGTCCACCGTTTCCAAGAGCTCCATCATACGGGTATGATAACTATCTAAAATAAATTGACGCCATGATTGGTATTTGGCCATCCAAAGCTCCATTTGCTGCACGGGAATCATGAGCAGTTCCGTATCACTTTCGGCAATTGCCCTTATCTCGCTCTTGTGGGTACCCATGCAGCAAGACAGGGTCATAGCACAGGTATCTCCCCGCTCTAGGAAATACAATAACAGTTCGTCCCCATCCTCATCTTCCCTTAAAATCTTTATGGCCCCTTCTAAAAGTAAGGGCATGTGTGTAATATTTTGGCCAATATCCATAATCACAGAACCTTGAGGAATACTTTTCTGCAAGCCTACTTTGGTAATTTCCTTAAAAAGCTCCTCCTCGAACAAATAGCCGTAAAACTGTTGTAACTTTTCTTTCATCCTATGCTAGCTAACGGAAATTTTAACCCTAAAAACCTGGTCATCGTTTCCTAAAAATTGGAAACCATCATTTAAATTCTTCTGTTCCACATCATACGGATAGAAGGTAATTGGCTCCAGACAGATCATATTTTCAACTTCTGTCCACAACATAAAATTCTGGAAGCCCTCTGTTTCAACAGTCACCTCTTTTTCATCCTTTAGTACGATTTTTTCACAATCAGCCACCTTGTACGCCCGGCTACCGATCGCTAATACCTCTTTAAGAGAAATTTTTCTAGCACCGGCCAAAATAGTGGGGTTTTCATTGTGAAGTTTAAAGGCAGGATGGTAACCCAACATAAATGGCATATCCCTCTCCCCGGAGACAACAAACGAAATCTCCAATCCGGCTTCCGTTAATAGAAACTGCTTTTTAAACAGAAAGCCATAAGTGTAATAGAGAAATTGCTTATTACTTTTCTCGGGAAATTTGCTGTTGCGCACCGGACTTCTCTCTTTGTATTCTTTCTTAAAGACGGCACTTACGGCAGAACTAGTTTCTAATTCATATTCCAGCTCCCTTAAAATACCATGCTGGTCCATGATGGCAATATCCCTAGGGGTCTGTACTTGAAAGTGGGCTTCTGAAGTTGGACCAATTATTGGGAACATTTCCGTATCCGAGCTTCTCCAACCAGGACTACCTTTTTGATGAATGACCTCATGCCCATCTACTTGGTATCCTACAAGTTCGCCTTTATCTATTTTAACTGTTTGATTTCCGTTCTGTAAAATCACCATAACCAACTTAAATTTATCGTTCGCAAATTACATAGTTCCGTAATCGTAAACATACCCAAAGCAACTGAACATCAGCCTACAGCGTTTCCCTTACTAAAATACCTACTCGAACTGTATTGCCTTAACGGGCGTTATTTTGGTAATAATGTACGAGGGTATCAATAACATTAAAAGACAAAGTATCAAAACACCAACATTTAATACTATCACTGTTAGAACATCTATGTGTACGGGTATGTAATCTATATAATATTCTTGTGGATTAGGAAATTTCAACACCTTAAATTTATGCTGAACGTAAATTGCCCCTAGTCCTAGAAGGTTGCCCCAAAAGAGTCCAATACCAATCAAGTACGCCGCATTGTACAGAAAAACCTTTCGAATGCTCCAATTGGCAGACCCCAGCGCCTTTAATATACCGATCATGGGCGTTCTTTCCAATATAAGCACTAACAGGGCCGTAATCATGTTAAATCCACTTACGATGATAACTATCCCTAAAATGAGGAAAATATTAAAATCGAACAATCCGATCCACTCAAAAATCTTGTAATATTTATCTACTATGGTCTGGGTATCCAATGTGGACAAGGTCTTTCCATAAATTTCATTGCTCTTTTCCTGTAGCTGATCAAAATCATCCAAGAAAACCTCAAAGTTTCCAATTTGGTCGTCACCCCACTTATTCATACGCTGAATGTGACGGATATCGGTAAATACGTACACCCCATCAAACTCCTCAAAACCACTATCGAACAAGCCCGTAATAGTAAATTTTCGTTGGTTGGGTAATTGGGAAACATCGTCATCTTTAAGAAAAAAGGCGTAAAAACTATCTCCTGTGGACAGTTTAAGTCGGTTGGCCATTAGGCTGCTCATCAACACTTGTGAATTGAGTTTTCCAGTGAAATCCGGTAGTTCGCCCTCCACTAGATACTCTTCAAAACCAGACCAATTGTAATCTTTTCCCACCCCTTTTGCCAAGATACCTTCAAAGGTTTCTTGGGTACGGATAATGCCACCCTTACTGGCTATGGCCTGCACATGGGTAACTCCCTCAACATCCTTAAAACTGGGATAAAAATCCTGATTTAGGTCAACGGGAACTACCGAAACATCCGATGCATTATTATCGTAATTAGAAATTTGGATATGTCCGTTAAACGCAGCAACTTTTTCACGTATTTTGTACTTGAGTCCAACGCCGGAAGCAATGGCCACTAACATCATGATCATACCAAGTGCAATAGCGGTAATTGCTATTTTTATTATAGGAGCGGAAATACTAATTTTGTGCGCCGCTCCCTTGATAAGCCTCTTGGCCAAAAAATATTCAAAATTCAAATTATGGCATTTTTTTCCTCCTTCAAAAGTACATTTTTCATTTGGTTTTTGGTGCTTTCCTCTTGTGGTAACAATGACAAAGTGCATCATACCGAAGGTGCCACAGCAGTACAAGCTAAGGATAGTGTAATTCCGCTTCCGGTCACCGTGGGTGCCAATAGGACAAAATTGTACCTTGAGGAATTAAAGGACAAAAAGGTGGGAGTTGTTGCCAACCAGACAAGCGTTATATTTAAAGATAGCGAAAAAGAACCTTCCTACGTTCATTTGGTAGACTCCCTATTGTCCCTGAATGTACAAGTACAAAAAGTTTTTGCTCCGGAACATGGTTTTAGGGGTGCTGCCGATGCTGGTGAAAAAGTACAGGACGGGACGGATCCAAAAACGGGTTTACCGCTTATATCCCTATATGGAAAAAACAGAAAACCCACTGCCGATCAATTAAAGGATTTGGATATTGTAATTTTTGATATTCAAGATGTGGGCGTACGCTTTTATACCTATATAGCCACCTTACAGTTAGTTATGGAGGCCTGTGCAGAGAGTAAAAAACCTATCATTGTATTGGACAGACCCAACCCCAACGGCCATTATGTTGATGGGCCCACCATGGAAAAAAAACATAAAGGATTCCTAGGCTTGCAGGAAATACCGTTAGTTTACGGTATGACCATAGGAGAATATGCCACTATGATCAATGAAGAAGGATGGCTGGAAGGTGGCAAGAAGGCCAACCTAAAAGTGATACCGCTTGAAAACTGGACGTATGAAACCGTCTATTCTCTCCCTATAAGGCCTTCCCCTAATTTACCCAATGACAAGTCGATTAACCTATACCCTAGCTTAGGGCTTTTTGAAGGCACTAATGTTAATGCAGGTAGAGGAACGGAATTTCAGTTTCAGCGCTATGGGGCTTCCTTTTTAGATAGCACCCAGTACAGCTTTAGTTATGTGCCTATGCCTAATTTTGGCTCAAAGCACCCTAAAGAAGAGGGCAAAAAGTGTTTTGGAAAAGATTTGTCCCAAATACCTACAAAAAACGAAGTTTCACTGCACTGGGTAATAGATGCCTACATGAACTCGGGAGACAAATCCAACATTTTCATTACCTCGGGTTTCACCAAACATGCGGGTACGGAAACTCTTCAGAAACAAATTGAAGATGGTATGACCGAGGAAGAAATTAAGAAAACGTGGCAGCCCCAGTTAGAAGCGTTCAAGAAAATAAGGGCCAAATATTTAAGGTACTAACTTATTTTTAAATTCAGGATTATCTTTCGAACGTTGATCCAGAAAAGGTTGACTGTAGTGGATAATCTTTCTGAAAAATCTGCCAATAAAAGAAGGTTTTTTTCAAAGTTGGCAATATCCGCTTTGTTTAGGCCATGGAGGTGGGGATCAAAATAGGCCATGTTCCAATCTGAAAAGCTTCTTTCTTCATCCATTTCCTCACTTACCAATCTTACATTAGAATGGCGGACATCTTTAGAAATGATTTGAAACAATTTGTTCACTTCCTCCCTATCGCCCTCTAAAATCTGTACAAAAGCTCCATTGTGATATACAAGGCAACCTGTTATGTTCTGTACTTTGTTATGATCTCGTGCCTGCTCAAGAATTCTATCAATGCCCAGTTCATCAAAGGACACACATGCATTTGATTCATACGTTAACTTGTAAATCATTGAGCAAATATAGAATAGTTTGCTTTTTAGGCAATTGTTATAGGCCTTACATTCGATAAAAAGTTAAACACTTTCAACTTTTTCTATACCCGTGGGCTTTCTATACCTATGGAACGGTTGCTTTAAAAGCCCTTTGATACTTGAATTTTCTACTTCATCCGGAAAGGTATCCACACCATAAACAATCGCATCCCTATCATATTGCATATACGTACCAAAAATACGGTCCCAAATAGAGAAAATATTTCCGTAATTACTATCTGTAAAAGGCAATTTATAATGATGGTGTACCTTGTGCATGTCTGGTGAAACAAAAACGTAACTAATCAATTTGTCCACTTTTTTAGGAAGTTTAATATTGGCGTGACCAAATTGCGATGCCACTAAGGACAAGGATTGATACAACATTACTATGCCAATGGGGGTACCCACCAAAAAGACACCTAACAATGTAAACATGAAACGGATAACACTCTCTAAAGGGTGATGCCTGTTAGCGGTAGTCGTATCTACATTATGGTCTGTATGATGCACCAAATGAATCATCCAAAGGGATTTTACTTTATGCTCCGTTAAATGGGCAAGATAGGCTCCAATAAAGTCAAGAAATAAAACCCCTAGTAGCACGTAAGCCCACAAAGGCATTTCTGGCAGCCAGTTGATGATACCAAATTCATTACTGACCGTCCAATCGGCCGTTTTTAAAAGTAGAAATGCCAATGCGAAATTGACGATGATGGTGGTGAGAGTAAAAAAGAAATTGGGAAGTGCATGGTTCCATTTTTTATAGGAAAACCTCACCAAGGGCACTGCACCTTCCAAAACCCAAAAAAAAGTAATGCCCCCTACTAAAATTAAAGATCGGTGCAAGGACGGAATGGTCTCAAAATAGTTGATTAGCGTTTCCATTTGTTCAATAACAATTTATGAATTCAATTACTTCCTTTTAAATATACGAAACCTAAACCAATAGGTAAGGTCTTAACATCCGCATTAAAAATTGGACTAATTTTGCAGTTGGCACTAATTTTAAAAACGAATTATGAAATGGATATTTCTTATAATTGCCGGACTTTTTGAGGTGGCCTTCGCCGCCTGTTTGGGAAAAGCAAAGGAGGAATCTGGTGCTATTGCCACTTATTGGTACTTGGGATTTTTGGTGTGCCTCACCATTAGCATGGTACTCTTGGTAAAGGTCACCCAAGTTTTACCTATTGGGACCGCGTATGCCGTTTGGACGGGAATTGGAGCAGTGGGCACTGTTTTGGTTGGCATTTTCCTTTTTAAGGAACCTGCCTCCTTTTGGAGACTTTTCTTTTTAACTACCCTGATTACCTCAATTGTAGGCCTTAAATGGGTATCCCAATAAGACATTCTATTCCTTAACTTCTCTAATGGGAATCCAAACCTCCTCTTCAGAATCAGGATGGTTGTTTTTGTATTTTTCCCCGAGAAGTTCAAAATGCGGGCGGTCATCCAATTCATAACCAGAATTTGGCAACCAACCCTTAAATATGGCATTCATAGTTTTTGGAAACCCAGAAGGCGGTCCTTTATGAACAAAAACAGCATACTGCCCAGCTGGCAATATCATCGTTTCAAAATCATCGTTCTCAAAATCGCTCACCTCAACAGCCGCCCATTTCACAAATTCCGTGGTAGGTGAAAAAACTGACTCCGGTTTTGATTTGGGATATACTTGTAGCGAATATAGGGAAGTACCGATCATGTTCTTTACCAAGCGTTTTTTTTGCATAAATCCGCTCCATAGCTCAAAAGTCCTGTTGTTTTTCAAACTCATGCTTAGGGAATGGCCAACCAATTTTTTCTGGCTCAAAAATTCAATTCTAGGTTGCATAGTGAATTATTTCTGGGGTAAACGTTCTTTCATGGCTTCCACAATATTAAAAGCCGCCGGACAGATGGCTACATTTTTCATGGTAAGATGTGCTATTTGTTGAAATTTTTTCCTGTCCGTATGGGGAAACTCTCGGCAAGCTTTTGGCCGTACATCGTAAATGGAACAATAATTATCCGCACCTAAAAAAGGACAAGGCAGCTGTTGCAGCACATAGTCATTATCCTCATCAATCTTTAAATAGCTATCGATAAAGACTTGCGGCTTTTGCTTAAAGGACTTTGCAATTCTTTCTATATCGGCATTGGTAAAAAGAGGTCCGGTGGTCTTACAGCAATTGGCGCAATCTAAACAATCCGTTCGCTCAAACTCCTCTTCATGAAGTTCTTGCATTACGTAATCAAGATTTTTAGGAGGTCGCTTTTTAAGTTTGGCAAAAAACTTTCTGTTTTCTGTCATCTTTTCCCTAGCCTTTTGAGGAAGTTGCTTCAAGATTTTCTCCATCTACCTAAAAATTAAGACAAAACTAAACAAGAAATATTTAAATAGTCCATTTTTGCATTTGAAACGGCAGACATGACGAAAGATATACTTGGTCAAGCACTACTTGATTATCAAAACGAAAATTATTCTGAGGATATCACCACCTACTCTCCTACGTTGGACGAGGAAGATGTAATGCCACTTCCTTATTTGTTCAGGGATTATTCCCAAATGCCTCAATTGGAGAAGAAAGCCCTTCGACTTTGCAAAGGAAAAGTTCTGGATATTGGCGCGGGATCAGGGAGCCATAGTTTGTATCTACAGGAAAAAAAAGTAGACGTAACTGCTCTGGACAATTCTTCAGGAGCAATTGAAACCTGCCGGCTACGAGGAGTTGAAAAAACCATCCTCCAACCCATTTTAGAGTATTCAGGAGAAACTTACGACACCCTATTACTTCTTATGAACGGAATTGGCCTAGCGGGCCGAGCTGCCAATTTAAATACGTTTTTAAAGCACCTTACATCGTTATTAAAACCCAATGGTCAAATTTTATTGGATTCTAGCGATATCATTTATATGTTCGAAGAAGATGAAGACGGCGGTGTTTGGGTTCCCAATACCGGTAACTATTACGGAGAGGTAGATTTTCAAATGACCTACAAAGAACAGAAAGGAAAAACCTTTAATTGGCTCTATCTAGATTACAAAAGCCTTGAAAATGCCGCAGAACTGGCGGGCTTAAGCTGTGAGATGGTTTTGGAGGGGGAACATTATGATTATCTGGCACGATTATGGAAGGATTCCTCCAAATGACCGTCTAACCTAAGGTGGGCCTAATGACAAAACGTATGAAAAATTCATTCTTAGTTCTTCTCAGTATGGTATTCTGCCTTATACAAGGCTGTTCAGATAATTCCTTGGACGTAACCAATGACCCCTCGGAACCTAAAGCGGTGGACAAGACGGCAAACTTGCAAAGCACGGGAGATTCCGCCAATGATATTTTAAGCAATTCGTCCTTTTCCAAATTAAAAATCGAAATAGCCTATGTAGAAGGGTTTGGTCCTACCCAAGAAGCTATAGACGGATTTATTTCCTATCTCAAAGAGCGTACGTTCAAGGAAGAAATAGAAGTAGAATATGCATCTTTGAGCTCCCCAGATGAAGAAAGTCTTACGCTTGAGGAAATTATAGAATTGGAAAACCAAAACAGAACGGTTTACAATGACGGGAACACCCTAGGGATATATATTTATTTTTCTGATGCCCCAGCGGAGGGGGATGACTTGGAGGAAGGATTGGTTACCTTGGGAGCCGTTTACAGAAATACTTCCATGATCATACACGAAGCCACGGTAAGAAGATTGGCCGATCAAAGCTTCTTTATCTCTGATGCCGATGTAGAACTCACTACTTTGAACCATGAATTTGGGCATCTATTTGGACTGGTAAATTTAGGCTCGGATATGGTCAATGACCATGAAGACGTAAAACTAGACGAAAACGGAGAACAGGAAATAGATAGAAATGGGAATCCCGTAGGCAATAATCACTGCTCTGTTGATGGTTGCCTTATGCGTGCCGAACTTCAATTTGGAAGGTCAACGAGCAAAGGAAATTTACTTGTTCCAGAACATATATTGGACCATAAAGTAACGTGTAGGCTTAACGGAAATACCGTAATGCATTTATTGGAAAGTAAATCTGCCAAGGACCTTATCGTCGCTCCAGAACTTGACACACAGTGTCTATTGGATTTGGCCAATAACGGCGGTAGGTAAACCCTACGGAATATTTAGATATTTATGGGTCTGAAGAGACACCTTCCATTTAGGGTTGGCCATTACATAATCCACAATTAAAGGCACTACTTTATCCCGTACGCTCCATTCTGGCTGTAAGTAAAGAATGCAGTCCACATTTACTTTCGCTGCCTGTTCTTCTGCAAAAATCAAATCGTGTTTGTTATAGACAATCACTTTTAATTCATGCGCCACATCATAAATACGCTCCTCCGGTAATTTATTTTTTTTGGGAGAAAGACAGATCCAGTCCCAAGTACCGGTTAAGGGGTAGGCCCCTGAAGTTTCTATGTGCGTACTAAGATTTTTCTCCTTGAGAGCACTGGTTAGCGGATCCATATTCCAAGTCAAAGGCTCCCCTCCTGTTACGACAATGGTGTTGGAATATTTGGCGGCATTTTCCACTATGTCATTAATTGCCGTTGGAGGATGCGTACCTGCATTCCAACTTTCCTTTACATCACACCAATGACAACCTACATCACAGCCCCCAACCCTTATAAAATAAGCAGCCGTACCTTTATGATATCCTTCTCCTTGAATAGTATAAAACTCCTCCATTAAAGGCAACATTAGGCCTTTATCTACTTCCCTTAAAACTTCCTCTTCAACCATTTGGCAAAGATAGTGCTTGTTGGCAGCAAAACCCAAAAAATAGAATTTGCAATTACCTGCATCTCAATAAATGCGCAAACGCAACTGCCAATTTGTAATTTCACTTCAGCCAAAAGAAGCAAAATTCCCTTATTTTTACCCAAAATTCTATCTCATGGCCACCAAAGAAGATTTTTTCAACCATATAGAAAAAGGGTATACTACCAAAGGGGAACACATAGTTATGGGCGCTGCCATGCTCAATGGCGAGGCGGTTACCAACGCACATGTTAAAGTACCCCTAAAAACTATGAACCGCCATGGTTTGATTGCTGGCGCCACGGGTACCGGTAAGACCAAGACACTTCAGGTTTTGGCAGAAAACCTTTCTGATAAGGGGGTGCCGGTCTTGTTGATGGATCTTAAGGGAGATTTAAGTGGCATTGCGCAAGCAAGTGAGGGTCATCCCAAGATAGACGAACGCCATGCCAAAATAGGATTGCCTTTTGAGCCTAAGTCCTTTCCGGTAGAGATACTATCACTCTCAGAACAAGATGGTGTCAAGTTAAGGGCTACGGTATCAGAATTCGGCCCAGTATTACTCTCCAGAATCCTTGACCTGACCGTGACACAGGAAGGCATAGTGGCCGTAGTTTTTAAGTATTGTGATGATAACAAGTTGCCTTTATTGGATCTTAAGGATTTTAAAAAAGTACTCCAATATGCTACGGGAGAAGGAAAAGCGGAGTTTGCTAAAGATTACGGAAGAATCTCCAGCAGTTCTACCGGAGCCATCCTGAGAAAAATTATTGAACTGGAACAACAAGGAGCTGAACTTTTTTTTGGAGAAAAGTCTTTTGAAGTGGATGACCTTACCCGCGTAGATGAGAATGGTAGGGGCTACATTAATATAATCCGTCTGACGGATATACAGGACAGGCCCAAACTGTTTTCTACCTTTATGTTAAGCTTGTTGGCAGAAATATATGGAACCTTTCCTGAACAAGGAGACAGTGATAGACCAGAACTTATTCTTTTTATAGACGAGGCCCATCTCATTTTCAACGAAGCCTCCAAAGCGCTTTTAGAGCAAATTGAAAGTATTGTAAAATTGATTCGTTCAAAAGGTATCGGACTCTATTTTGTTACCCAAAACCCTACTGATGTGCCCGATGCGGTACTCTCTCAATTGGGGTTAAAGGTGCAACATGCCCTGCGTGCCTTTACGGCCAAAGACCGCAAAGCTATCAAGTTAACCGCCGAAAACTATCCTGATTCGGAGTATTATGACACCAAAGAAGTGCTTACTTCATTGGGAATTGGAGAGGCATTGGTAAGTGCCTTGGATGAAAAAGGAAGACCTACTCCGCTCGCTGCCACCTTACTTAGAGCCCCCATGAGCCGAATGGATGTTCTTACAGACACTGAATTGAAAGACTTGATTTCCTCCTCAAAATTGGTAAAAAAATATGGGGACATCATAGACCGTGAAAGTGCTTACGAAATATTGAACGAGAAAATTGAAAAAGCCGAAGCAGAGGCAGAAAAGGAAAAAGCCAAACCAAGGACAAGAGCTAGAAAAAGCTCCTATACCAGACAAAACCCCGTTATCAAGGTATTGACAAGCGCCACGTTTATTAGAGGCGTTTTAGGAGTGCTTAAAAAGGTTATCAGGTAAGAATTATTGGTTCAGAAAAAATTTATAAAAGTTTTATATGAGATATATTATTTTGATCAGCGCTTTGCTTTTAGGACTTTCAAGCTGCCAAACTGAAAAAGACACTACTTTTTTGGTATCCAAGGATGCCGTAGGTAAACTTGAACGTATTAGCCTAGCAAGGGATATTGAAATTATCTACGAAAATGACTCGATTGTTAAAGATTCAACGGTCATTAATACCTCCAACAATAGCAAAAAAATAAAGGTTTTTGAAAAAGGTGGAAAGCATCTATTGACCCTCACTCCTAGCTCGGATAGCATCCCTACCATTGAGAATATTCGCATTGAGGACAAACGCTATGTTACGGAAAAGGGAATAGGATTATTGAGCACCTTTAAGGATATTAAGGACAACTACACTATTAGGAAAGTGATTACCTCCATGAACAACGTGGTCATTTTGCTAAAGGATAGCGATGTTTATTTTACCATAAGCAAGGAGGAGCTTCCGTCAAGTTTAAGGTATGCTTCGAGCGTCAACATTGAGGCGGTTCAAATACCTGATGATGCCAAAATCAAGTATATGATGGTCGCCTGGGAGTAGTTAGGCTCTATTATAAAACCCTTCAAAACGAAGTAAACGAAGTAAAAGAATCCTTTCCCCATTGAACAAACTTATTCCAAAGATTTACGGTCAATATTTCAATTTTTTGGCACTTTTTTCAAAACGAAGGGCGGCCTTGGCCACCTTTGAGGTTTTTAGTAAAGTGCGCAAGGGCCGGGTGCTACCTCAACAAAAAACCTATTTAGAGGAGGCCAAGGACCAGATTTTAGAAATTGAAAATCATACTATCCAAACCTACCAATGGTCAGGAAAAAGAGAGACCGTACTTTTAGTACACGGTTGGGAAAGCAATACTTTTAGATGGCGCAACTTGATTGCCAAATTGAAAGATGCAGATTACAACATTGTAGCCTTTGATGCACCAGGGCATGGAAATTCATCAGGAAAGAACCTACACTTACCTTTGTATATCAACTGTATTCAAGCCATGGTTGATGAATACGCACCAGCTCACGTGATAGCGCATTCCTTTGGTGGAATGGCCCTACTTTTCAATGAATATCTGCGACCTAGCGACTATATTGAAAAAATGGTCACCATCGGCTCGCCTTCAGAATTTCGGGAATTACTTGGCCATTATCAAAAATTGGTAGGATTTAACAATCGGGTGCTATCCGCTTTCGAAGATTACATAAGAGAACGGTTTGGAATGGAAGTGGATAATTTTTCGTCCTCTAAATTTGTAGCCAATAATCATAAAAAAGGATTGTTGCTACATGACAGATTAGATATTTTAGCACCATTTCATGCTTCGGAAAAAGTTCATGCCCATTGGAAAGGAAGTCGGTTTATAAAAACTAAGGGGTTGGGACATTCCATGCATCAGCCTCATATAAATGAATATATTGTCCATTTTTTGGAAGATAAGCCTATAATTGAAAAGCATTAGCCTACCTCTACTACCCTCTCTCTATGTTCCAGGCCCCATTCTATCATGGAGTCCATAACGGCGAGTATTTTTTTTCCGCTCTCCGTTAGGTGATATTCGATACGAACCGGAGTTGTGTTAAAGACCTTCCGTTCTACCACGCCGTTCAGCTCCAACTCTTTTAATTCCTTACTTAGCATTCTGGGGGTAATCTTTCCTATATTTTCCTGCAAGTCCTTAAAGCGATGAATTCCATACAAAAGGGAAGCAATTATGGGCATTTTCCACTTTCCACTAATAACATTTAGCGTATCGTTAACCGCCAAAACGTATTGCCTAGGGCATTTCTTCACTTCTAACAATTCTTTTAAATCACTCATTTACAGATATTAAAATATAACTATACAAAAGTATACCAATACTTTTTAGTAATCAACTATACTTTGTATACCAAAAGTAATAATTTTGTTTCATATAAATTGAATTTTTGTAATTATGATACTAGTAACCGGATCAACAGGATCTTTTGGCTCTTTAGTGATTGAGCATTTAATTGACAAAGGAATAAACAAAAGTGATATTGCCGCCTTGGTGCGTGATGAAGAAAAAGCATCCAAGGTGTTACCCAAAGGCATTAAATTTAGAAAAGGTAACTATAATGACTACCGCACCTTGGTAGAAGCTTTTAAAGATGTAGACCAACTCATGTTTGTTTCCGGTAGTGAAGTTGCAACAAGGGAGGCGCAACATAAAAATGTGGTCAATGCTGCAAAGGAGGCTGGCGTAGGGCACGTGGTATACACCTCTTTTATGAGGAATGACGAGATTAAAAACTCCGGAATAGCATTCTTGCAGGACACGCATATTAAAACTGAAAATTGGATCAAGGAAAGTGGTATTACGTACACAATAATCCAGAATGCCTTGTATGCCGATATGCTTCCGATGTTCATAGGGGAAAAAGCGATTGAAAACAGCCTTATTGTTCAACCAGCACAAGATGGTAAAATAAGTGCATTACTGCGTACCGAAATGGCAGAAGCTGCCGCTGAAGTCCTTACAACCAATGGCCATGAGAATACCACTTATGTTTTGTCCAATCCTGATGTAGTGTCGTATATGGATATAGCTCAAATACTATCGGACATCACAGGGAAGGAAATTAAATATCAATCCCCAACGGTAGCCGATTTTGAAAAAGCCTTAAAAGACAAAAATGTTCCAGATGAGTACATTGGGCTTTTCGTAGGGTTCTCCATAGCCCAAGCTCAAGGGGAGTTAGCACTTCAAGACGCTAGTCTTGAACAACTTTTAGGTCGTAAACCCATAACAATTAGAGAAACTTTGACAAAGATATATGGTTAAATGAAGCGAAAAGCTTTTATTAGAGCATTGGGATTATCCATTTTAAGTACACCAAGCATGACAACATTGAAGGAACTGGAAAAATTTTCCAGTAATTTAAAAAATACCTCCCTCATGCCCGCTTTATTTTTGGGTCATGGTTCGCCCATGAACGGGATTGAAGACAATGAGTTTGTAAGGGAGTTTAAAAAACTGGGGCAACAGCTGGATAAACCCAATGCTATAATAGTTGTATCTGCCCACTGGGAGACTTTTGGCACAAAAGTAACAGCAATGGAAAACCCTCCAACCATTCATGATTTTGGTGGTTTTCCTAAAGAACTTTATGAGGTGCAATATCCTGCCCCCGGAAACCCAAAATTGGCGAAGGATATTTCGCAAATGCTCCATCCAAATTATGAGGTAACCTTAGACCATCGTTGGGGACTTGACCACGGTTCCTGGACGGTAGTCAAGCACATTTTTCCTAATGCAGATGTGCCCATTATTCAACTAAGTCTCAATAAATCCTATACACCAAAGGATCATTTTCAATTGGCACAACAATTACAAAAGTTGAGAAGCAAAGGTGTATTGATTGTTGGCAGTGGTAATATGGTTCATAATCTTAGACAGGTAGCTTGGGACAAAATTTCTGAGAATTATGGGTACGATTGGGCCTTAGAGGCCAGGAATAAAATGAATCAATGGATTTTAGATGGCAATTCTGAGGAACTTATAAATTATAGGAGTCACGGTAAAGCCTTTGATTTGGCAATTCCTACACCAGAACATTTCCTCCCCCTACTCTATACCCTTGGACTTAGAAATGAGAAGGATGAAGTTTCCCTGTTTAATGATGTACCCTTGGCAGGATCCCTAAGTATGACTTCTGTGAAGCTCTCACACGAATAAAAGTAAGACCCTAAAAAAGTATCTTGCGAGCTTTTAAACTTTTGATGTATGGTTAAAATAGAGGAGGCCGCCATCCAGGATTGTCAAAAACTAATAGCTTTGGGAAAAAGCACCTTTTCAACCTCTCATGGGCACAGCGCCGCACCCCAAAATATTCAAGAATATATGGATGCTAATTTCACAGTGACTAAATTACTTCCTGAACTTTTGGATAAAAATTGTATTTATTCCCTTATTTACATGGATGATTCTCTAGCGGGATACTCTAAAATCACACTAAATGCAACCCATCTCCAGATAAATTCCTCACAAGCAACCAAATTGGATCGGCTGTATCTAGACCAAAATTTTTACGGTAAAGACCTTGGTAAAAAATTGATGCACCATAACTTTCGACTATCCCAAGAAAAGCAACAATTGGGGATGTGGCTTTATGTTTGGAAGGAAAACAAACGGGCCGTCAACTTTTATCAAAAAATGGATTTTAAGATTGTAGGGGAAGACGATTTTAGGATAACGGACACTCACAGTAATCCTAATTTTATAATGTACCGGGAATATTGAATCCTAAAGAAAGTATAAATAAACTATAAGTATTTGGAATATATATTCCAATTTATATATTTGCATCGTGAACAAAAAAGATAGCATATTACAAGCCGCTTTAAAGTTACTGACCTCCAACGGTCTACATGCTACCCCTATGTCCGCTATTGCCAAAGAGGCCGGAACGGGTATGGGTACCATCTATAATTATTACCCAACCAAGGAGGTACTGATCAATGAAATCTATGTGGATATCAAACAACAAGAAGAGGCACTTTTTGACCACTTTAATTCAGAACTACCAACTAAGACCCAATTTGAGACGTATTTTGAGAACACCGTAGATTTCTTTCTCCAGAACCCGCTATACTTTAAGTTTATGGAGCAATTGCACGCCTCACCAATTATTACCAATGATAGCAGAACTGTTGGCCGAAATGCGGTTGAAAGCGTGGTACAGCTTATTGATTCGGGCAAAAACGATAGAATTATAAAGAACATCAATACCAGTGAAATTTTACAATTTGTAGGAGGAGCCATTCTGTCCTACTTACGCTGGTATTTATCCGATAATAACAATCAAGGAAATTCCCGCTCCTTGAAAAATTTAACAAGCATGGTTTGGGACGCCATTAAAGAATAAACAAAAAAATTTATTCCAATATTGGAATGAACATTCACTCTATTATATCAATATGAAAAAGAACATCTTAATTACCGGAACCTCTACAGGAGTTGGCTACGAAGCCACCCTATTATTCGCAAAAAATGATTTTAAAGTTTACGCTACCATGCGAAACCTTGACAAATCAACCCCCTTAAAAGAAGCTATCGCAGCAGAAAACTTAGATATTGAATTACTTCCCCTTGATGTTTCCGACAATGAAACCATTCTTAAGGCAGTAAATACCATCCTCGAAAAAGACGGCAAAATAGATTTCTTACTTAATAATGCCGGAGCAGGATTTGCTAAAACCTTGGAACAGTCAACCTTGGAAGAAATTGATTGGGTGACCGATGTGAACTACACCGGAGTTGTACGTACAACCAAAGCGGTACTACCCCATATGAGGGAGGCACGCTCTGGCCATATCATTAATGTTACTTCGGTAGGCGGACTTATCGGACAGCCTTTCAACGAGGCCTATTGCGCCGCCAAATTTGCCGTTGAAGGTTTTACCGAGGCACTTGCCACTTACGTATCAAAAGCATTTAACGTAAAATTCAGTATGGTTGAACCAGGCGGTATTTCTACGGAATTTATGACCAACGCTGTATCAAAAACAGCTAATGATAAAGGCGAGTTTGTTACGGGAGAGTATGCGCCCATCTTTCAGAAATATTTGGAAGGTGCTTAAAATCGTGCCGAAACAGGGGAAGCATCTCCTTACCAAACCGGAAAGGAAGTGGCAGAAATCATTTTAAATGTAGCACTTTCGGAAAATCCTCCATTGCGTATCAGAACGTCTAAGTGGGCTGAGGATTTCACCCAGTTAAAAACCCAAGCCGATCCAGATGGAAGTAAGTTAGTCGCACAAATTCAAGCAACTATTAGTTAATGGGCAATCTAGCTTTCTGGATAACCACAGGTTTCCTTTCCCTATTTTTGGTACTTAGCTCTTACTCTTATGTATTTAGTCCCAATACCATTGAAGGTATTAGAGACCTCGGGTTTCCTGATTACTTTAGATGGCAACTGGCCATTTTAAAGCTCGCGGCAGCGCTCATCATTCTTCTGCCAAATTTGCCATGGACCCTCAAGGAATGGGGCTACGCCGGAATTAGTTTCTTTATAATCACCGCTTTAGTGGCCCATGTTGCGCACAAAGATTCTGTACAGATTTCCATTAGTTTGATCATCCTGCTACTCACAACAATAGCATCTTATGTATTGGCAAAAGGGCTGCTTTAAACCATTATGCAGCTTGCGTAATTTCTGTTTACACAAGCTGCATTATTTTTATATTTAAAGCAAAGCTCAAAAAATGGATATTAAGCCAATTTTCTTCCTATTACTGCTAAGTTTTTCGACCAGCTTCGGACAAATTTTGAAAAAAGAAATTCCCGACAAACTGGTGGTGCTTACGTTTGATGACGCCCCGGCCAGCCACTATTCCCACGTAGCTCCCTTACTTAAAGAATACGGGTTTGGCGCCACTTTCTTTGTTTGTGAATTCCCTCCAAATTATAAGGATAGTACGCTTTATATGAATTGGCGCCAAATGAAGGAATTGCACCAAATGGGGTTTGAGATTGCCAACCATACTAGAACACATGCCAACGTTTCTAAACTGTCCAAAGACTCATTTTTTAACGAGCTTAGCTATATTGAAGATAAATGCGATAGCCTACAAATAAATACTCCCTTAAATTTTGCGTATCCCGGTTATGGTTTGGATGAAGAAGTTTTAGACCACTTGGCGAATAAAAACTATCGTTTTGCACGGGCCGGTGGCAAACGAACTTACAATCCGCTGGAAGACCATCCTTATCTTATTCCCAGTTGGGCTCCGGATGCTCACAATGAGGAAGAAATTATGGAGGCGATAGAAAGCGCCAAAAACGGCCATATCACCGTGCTCACATTTCATGGTGTTCCCGATTTGGAACATCCTTGGGTAACCGTACCAGAAGAGCTTTTTAAGAAGTATATGGATTTTCTGAAGGAAAACGAGTATCAAGTACTTTCCTTAATTGCTTTGGAAGCATTCATTAGCGTTCAGGAAGCCCACCATAAACTTAAACCTGATTTTTCCAAACGCCTAAAAAACTAAATATGCAGCAAATTTCTCCTTTCCATATTGCCATACCCGTTCACAACCTTAAAGAATGCCGGAAATTCTACGGTCAAATACTCAACTGTATGGAAGGCCGAAGTAGCGAGCTTTGGGTAGATTTCAATCTCTTTGGTCACCAATTGGTCATACATTACAAACCAAAATCTGCATCGGAAGAGTTGCACCACAATCCCGTAGATGGGCATGATGTGCCCGTTCCCCATTATGGCGTAGTACTCCCATGGGAAGAGTTTGAAAATTTTGCGGATAACCTCAAACAAAAAAAGGTTCAATTTATCATTGAACCCTACATACGTTTTAAAGGGCAACCCGGTGAACAGGCTACCATGTTCTTTTTAGACCCGGCCGGGAACGCCTTGGAATTCAAGGCGTTTAAAAATATGGACCAGCTTTTTGCCAAATAACTTATTGAGACCAAGAAGTGGGTACTCTGTCCCAACGGTGTTTTTTAAGCTCCTGAACCAATTCTGAGGGTAACGGAGTACCGTCACTGGTAGCGGTATTGGCCAAAACATTCCGCTGCTTGCGCATTCCCGGTATGGTTGTACTCACCGTTTTGTTCTCCAATATAAAACGCAAGGCCATTTCCGCCATCGTCATTCCTTCCGGTATAATAGGACGCAGGGCATCGGCATGTTCCACACTACTATTTAAATTTTCAGGAACGAAATAAGTCCCTCTCCAATCCCCTTCGGGAAAAACGGTATCCTTCGTAAGATTTCCTGTAAGTGTCCCCTCATCAAAAGGCACCCGTGCGATTACGGCAATGTCCTTTTCCTCACAAAGTGGAAAAAGTCTATCCTCAGGATTTTGATCAAAAATATTATAGATGACCTGCACGGCATCAATGAGGCCGGTTTCCAAAGCTTTTATTCCGTTTTCGGGCTCCCAGCGGTTTACACTGATTCCCATAGCGGCAATTTTACCGTCCTTTTTTAAATCTTCTATAGCCCGTTGCCATTCTTCTCGATGAGACCAACCGTCATCCCACGTATGAAACTGCATTAAGTCAATACGCTCTATCCCTAGATTGACAAGCGTCTTTTCCGTATACTCTACAATATGGTTGACCGGATACGAATCTTCATAGGTATATTCCGGTTTTGCCGGCCATTGAAAATTTTTAGGCGGTATTTTACTGGCCGTGTATATTTTCTCTTTGGAATGTCTTCTCACCAACTGTCCCAAAAGCTCTTCGCTATGTCCTTCGCCATAACCCCAGGCCGTGTCAAAAAAATTGACCCCATTTTCTACGGCTAGGTCCAAGGACTTGGCCGATTGAATATCGTCCGATTCTTTCCAGCCTGCCATTCCCCACATACCGTAGCCAATTTCACTAACCTGCCAGTCGGTTCTCCCAAACCTTCTATATTTCATAATTGTGTTTTTTAAAGTTGAATATTGTTTGAGGCGGAACAAAAAAGAACCCGCATCTTATTGAAGTGGTAATTTACAAATGAAATTGACCAATTTAAGATGCGGGCCCTAAAAATTGAAATCTGTTTAGAAATCCCTATACTCGTCGCCTAAATATTGATTGGCTTCCTCTTCTGAAAATTTAGCCGCTTCGGCATCCCAATGCAAGGTCTGGTTCGGGAATCTACCCGCAATCACACCTAACAGAATGGTTTCCGTTAAACGGGAAGCATACGAGAATGGAGCCGATGTTTCACCTTTTCCTAAACAGGCATCTACAAACTGGTGGTAGTGCTTAGGACCTTCAGACTCATAATTTCTCACTGGCTCACCCAAGCCGAACTTTTGAGAGACCTCAGCGATCTCATCTGAAATATCAACATATTTGCCTCGAACAATTTTCTTAGGTAATTGCATGAAATGAGGAAGTAATAAACGTCCCTTTTTACCAATGAACATAGCGCCTTGGTCCGGTAATTGACCTTCACCAGCCACACCGGCATCCAAAGAAATTTTGTCCTCGACACTATCGGATTTTTGTTTTTTTCCTGCAGTCGGCTTTGCACCTGGTAGAATCAAATCTTCGTGGGCAGGGGGCATTCCCGGTCCGTCATACCAAATCCATTTCAGATTTTTGGCAGTATACTCGGTTCCAGGAAATTCATAAGTAACCGTATTGTTCTCTGGGTAACCAAAACCATTTGGTTCCCTACATTCATTTTTGATGGTCAACGGCACATCTAAGTTCAATGCATTATAAGGGGTATCAAAAATATGAACGCCCATATCGCCCAATGTTCCACATCCGTAATCTAAAAGTTTACGCCAGTTACCCGGGTGGTAATAGCCTTCTTTATAAGGGCGTTTTTTAGAAGTACCCAACCAAAGGTTCCAATCCAGTTGTGGTGGTACCGGGTCTTCACCTTCGGGCTCAGGACCATTGTACCCCCAAGATTTTGGAGACCAAGCATGTACCGTATGCACCTTCCCGATGATTCCGGATTGAATCAAGTGGGTGGCCAATCTATAATCGTAGAAAGAATGTACCTGAATACCCATTTGGGTAACCAAATTCTTCTCTTTGGCCAGTTGGTTCATTTTTCGGGATTCTTCCACGTAATGGGTCAAAGGTTTTTGACAATAAACGGGTTTGTCCATTTCCATGGCCATAATCGAAGCTGGTGCATGTGTATGGTCGGGTGTCGATACGATAACGGCATCAATCTGCTCGCCCATTTCTACCAGCATAGTTCTATAATCGAAAAACACGCGGGCCCCAGGGTGCAATTTATGGGCTTTGGCC
Source organism: Euzebyella saccharophila (assembly GCF_014855495.1). Classification (GTDB taxonomy): domain Bacteria; phylum Bacteroidota; class Bacteroidia; order Flavobacteriales; family Flavobacteriaceae; genus Euzebyella; species Euzebyella saccharophila. The sequence goes on from NZ_JACYFJ010000009.1 coordinate 60,415, forward strand.
AGGTTAATTGAGTCCACATCGCATAGTGCCACAACATCAACTGATTTGTGGGACGATATGGCCTCTAAGTCGGCAGCTCCCATATTACCCACGCCAATATGTGCCGTTCTCAATTTTTTGTTGGGGCCAAACGCCCACGTTGCATTTGGTAAAAGCGCAAATGACGATACCGCCGCCGCACTTTTTAAAAATTCTCTTTTGTTCATTAGAGTAGTTTAGTATGGTTTATAATTTTCTTAGCTTGATATTTTTTAACCAAAGCGGACTGTCGTGATCCTGAAATCCGATATAGCCCGACTTAAAAGTACCGTATTTTGGTGAATCTTTCCATTTGCCCTCACTTTTACGCTTCTCCCAATCTTCGCTCCATGGCACAAAAGACAGTAATTTTTTTCCGTTGAGCCAGTGCTCTACTTTTTCAGGCGTAAAAATGACCCTAGAAGTATTCCACTCCCCTGCCGGTTTGGTTATTTTTTGGGAAACGTCAGGCACATGCATCGCATAATCCGCTCCCGTTTTTTGCCATTCTTCCAATTTTGCATTATTGATAGCCTCCCAGCCCAAATCATCCAACATTTGATATTCGGGAGATATTTCGGGCATTCCCCAATTACCTTCCTTTACGTGATATAACATTCCACTATTTCCTCCTTCGGGTATTTTCCACTCCCAAGCAAGCTCAAAATTATCAAACTCCTCAGCGGCATAAATAATATCATTTCCTCCTTTTCTATTGGCCTCGGTCCTTTTTTCGGTATCAAAGGTCAACACACCATCTTCAATTACCCATTGTGGTGGTAAGTCCTCGCCGTTATAGGAACGCCACCCGTCTGTAGTTGTTCCGTCAAATAAATAAATCCACTCATCCTCGGATGGGCTGGTTTCTTCTTGCGCCACCTCATTAGTGGACGTTTCATTTTTTTTCTCTGTTTTACAGGAAAAAAGAAGAACGGAAATTGATAAAATGGTACAAATTTTCTTCATGGTCATTTAGTTAATTTAGGTTTTAAGATATATTATAGTAGTAAATTTCTGTAATTTATTCTGTGTGTACGAACACTTTTTTAATTTAAAAAATACAAATTCTTCAATTAAAGGGTATGAAAGATAGTAATATTACGAAGACTAAAATAAATAGATTTTAAATCTTATCCCATGCCTATTTTTGCTCTTTCCCCTACAATTTTGTCCTGTAGACCAGCTTAACTACCTCCCTGACCTTTTGATTTTTTAAAGATAAGAGGTTTACTGCGGATTATTGGCTTTGATGGAACCTATCGCCAAAAATAAAAGGAACGCCAGGCCCAAATACCCCATAAGCCTATAGGAACCAAAGGTGCTAAAACAAAAACTGAAAATGGAAGGCGCCAGGGCACTTGCCAAAATTAAAAAGGACATTACCTTACCCGTTATTGCACCCAAATGGGTGCGACCATAAAAGCGTGGCCACACAATAGCGTTCAGTACAGCAAAAAAACCTCCCAAGATTCCGAATCCGCCAATTAGCAATGGTACACCAAAGGCGGTGGACAAAAACAAAAAACCAACGGAAGCCATTAAGCCTCCTAGAATCATTAGATATAAATACAGCTTTAACTGTAGGTAATCACTTAAAAAGTTAAAAATGGAAGAAATGGTTACCGCGACTACCGATGCCGGTAAGAATATGGAAATTGCATCCTCTTTAGGAAAGCCTTCACTTGCAAAAACGGATACCACATGAAAGGTAAGACCGGTTATAAAAAAGCTATTAAAGGCTAAAATAAGGGCGTACATCCAGAAAGCACGCGTACCTTGAGCCTCTTTTACTGTATATTGATGAGCCAAGGGAACGTGTTTCTTTTCTTCTTCCGAATCCACATTAGAACCATCTGGAGATAAGCCGTGCTCCTCTGGATTGTTCTTATAAAACTGTAGTGCAATTAAACTGAATACTAAAAGACCTGCTGCCAAAAACTGCCAAGCCGTTTGCCAGCTAAATCCCTCAATTAGTGCATTTACCCATAAAGGCGATGACGAGAATCCAAAAGAAATGGCGACACTACTAATGGCGTTTACCTTGCCCCTATTCTTATCGAACCAAATCATGATTACATTTCTTGAGGCCATTGTCAATACGCCTTGACCAGAAAACCTAAGGATAAAAAAGAGCACGGTCATCAACAAAAAGGGAATCCACCAGGTATTCAAACTAAGTAAAGCCTTTAAAAATTCACTCATCTGAACAGACCAAGAACATAACATCAATGCTAAAGAAAGGGTCAAAGCGGCAAAGAAGGCTACATAGCGCGCGCCATAGACATCAAACCATTTTCCCGCCCTTCCAATCACTAAGGAGCTACAAATGGTACCGATCATATAGGCATTGCTAAACTGGTTTCGGGTAAGGCCCAAGGCGTCTTTTACCGGGTCTGTAAAAACCGAAACACCAATAGTCTGGCCCGGTATGCTACAATAAATTCCAAAAGTACCTACTACGAGAATGATATATCCATAGAAAAAAGGACTTTTAGCAGGATCTATGAATGAAAAACGGTTGGTGGCAGCCATAATAAGAAAGGCGCAAGGTACGCTAAATTAAATCAGAATGTGGGTTAAGAAATAGTTGTCTGCTTTTATAAATACGGAAATGGACTTTTGTACGTTAATAGAACAGTGGATTTATAAAGCAGTCGTCATGAGAAAAATTTTAGCAGCGAGCTTCATCCTTTTGGCTATTATTGCCATGGGAAGTTGCAGTATTGATGATAGCAATGACATTGAGATTATTAAACCTGGGGACACGGTCATTACCGGTAACGGAATGGCCTACCAAGTTAAACTTCAATAAAAAAGGGAGCTCGCGCTCCCTTTTTTCTATGCTTTTTTATTATGTCTAGCCCTTGCCAACAAAGTGTTTTTTAATAACATGGCAATGGTCATTGGTCCAACTCCACCTGGAACGGGCGTTATAAAGGATGCTTTCTTTTCAACATTTTCAAAATCGACATCCCCGGTAATATAATACCCTCTTTTTTGGGTTTCGTCCGGTACACGGGTAATTCCTACATCAATAATGACGGCACCTTCCTTTATCATACTTTCTTTCAAGAATTTAGGCACTCCCAAAGCGGAAACCACGATATCTGCCTGCTTGGTCAATTCTTCGATATTTCTGGTACGACTATGGGTCAAGGTTACCGTACTATTGGCCGCCTCCCCCTTTTGACTCATCAAAATACTGATAGGTCTTCCTACTATATGGCTTCGGCCAATGACTACCACATTTTTACCTTCGGTATCTACCTTATAGCGCTTTAAAAGCTCCATGATACCAAAGGGTGTAGCAGGAATAAACGATTCCATATCCAAGGCCATTTTACCAAAATTTACCGGGTGAAAACCATCCACATCCTTTTCAGGATCTACGGCCATCAAAACCTTTTCTTCGTTAATATGCTTTGGTAAGGGAAGCTGAACAATGTAGCCGTCAATATCTGGATTGGCATTTAACTCCTCCACTTTTTTCAGTAATTCTTCTTCGGTAGTTTCCTCTGGAAGGTGAATTAAAGTGGATTCAAAACCTATCTTTTCACAGGAACGAACTTTACTTCCTACGTAGGTAAGACTGGCACCGTCATTTCCGACCAAAACGGCCGCTAGATGTGGCACTTTTTCTCCACGTTCCTTCATTTGGGCCACTTCAACAGCTATTTCTTCTTTGATATCATTTGATATCTTCTTGCCATCTAAGATTTTCATAGTATTCTTTGGTGATTAATTCTTTAGGATAGGTCCTTAATTTCTTCCAAGGGCCCCACCCATCATTTGCATCATTTTCTTACCGCCGCCTCCTTGCATCATTTTCATCATTTTGCTCATTTGGTCAAATTGTTTTAACAATTGGTTGACCTCTTGAACCTGTCTTCCGCTTCCTTTGGCAATACGTTTTTTACGGCTATGATTTAATTTTGAAGGATTGGCCCTTTCATCTGGGGTCATGGAGTGAATAATGGCTTCAATATGCTTAAAGGCATCATCATCAATATCAATACCCTTGAGTGCTTTGCCCATACCGGGAATCATCCCCATTAAGTCCTTCATGTTCCCCATTTTCTTGATTTGCTGAATTTGGGAAAGGAAATCATCAAAGCCAAACTTGTTCTTGGCAATTTTCTTTTGGATTTTACGAGCCTCTTCTTCATCAAACTGCTCTTGGGCACGTTCCACAAGGGACACCACATCGCCCATACCCAAAATTCTATCGGCCATACGGGAAGGGTAGAAAACATCTATCGCCTCCATTTTCTCACCGGTACCAATAAATTTTATGGGTTTATCTACGACCGATTTAATGGAAATGGCCGCACCCCCACGGGTATCACCATCCAATTTGGTAAGGATAACCCCATCAAAATTCAATACGTCGTTAAAGGCCTTGGCTGTATTTACCGCATCTTGACCCGTCATGGAATCGACCACAAAAAGAGTTTCCTGCGGTTGAATAGCCGAATGGATATTGGAGATTTCGGTCATCATGGCCTCATCAACCGCTAAACGACCCGCGGTATCAATGATCACTACATTAAAACCTTCTGCTTTCGCTTTATCTATACCGGCTTTTGCAATGGCAACGGGATCATTGTTCTCCCTATCGGAATAGACCTCAACGCCAATTTGATCCCCAACCACATGTAACTGGTCAATAGCCGCCGGACGGTACACATCACAAGCAACCAATAAAGGCTTTTTAGTCTTCTTGGTCTTAAGGTAATTGGCCAACTTACCGGAAAAGGTAGTTTTACCAGAACCTTGAAGACCAGACATTAAGATAACCGAAGGCGTACCCGAAAGGTTGATCCCTTCGCTTTCGCCTCCCATTAACTGCGTAAGCTCGTCCTTTACAATCTTAACCATCAACTGGCCCGGTTGCAAAGTGGTCAATACATCTTGACCCAAGGCTTTTTCCTTTACCCTATTGGTAAATTCTTTGGCAATCTTAAAATTAACATCCGCATCCAAAAGGGCTCTACGTACCTCTTTGGTTGTTTCTGCCACATTTATTTCAGTGATTTGCCCATGCCCACGGAGGGTGTGCAAGGCCTTATCGAGTTTTTCGCTTAAATTATCGAACATGTTTCATGTACATTTTTGAAGAATTGCAAATTTAATAATTAGAAAGGGAATGAGAGGGTTTTTACGTTAAAAATAAGCCCGTAACACCCTGTTAGCTTTCACTATTAAATAAAAAAGCACCTATCCGTAGATAGGCGCTTTTTGTTTGTGGGGCAACTTCCAGAATCGACATCTGGAATCTCTTACTCTTCACAGTTTTTGTGAAGCACTATAATTTCTTCTCCGCGGCTTAATTTATAACTGTCCAGCCCACAATCTAAAACTTTCCATTCACCAATATAATTGGCCAACGTTTTACTGAGTTGGCTAATGACAACCACATTTCCGGTAACGGACCAACTACCTTCGTCCACGACCGTGCCATTGGCATTTTCCACATAGAGACCTCCATCTGTGGTAAAGTTTAACGCCAGTTCTTCAAAAAACGTATTATCTTCATTTAAAATGGTCCATTTACAATCACTAAGCCCTTTGGTTATTTGTTCCTCCGAACAGGTATCTGGCCTGTACTCACAGTCCTTTTCCAAAGTTAACTTGTTCTCTTCCCCTACATTTTTCAGTCTAATTTTTCCCGGTATTATTTCATAGACCCACCAAGCTCCGTTATAATCGGATTTCTCTTCAAAATGAATGGAAAGTTGCACCTTTCCTTCTATCATTTTCACCGCCCACTCTCCTTCAATTTCGTACCCATAAGCAGCTTGAGTAAGTACCTTCCCATCTTGCAAAAAGGTAAAGTGATGGCTTTCTACGTATTGGGTAGCTCCTGAATTGGAGGTGGTATATCTAGACACGGCCCAGGGACAAAATAGTAAGACTTCCTCAAGATCAGCTTGGGAAAAATCATCATCATTATGATCTATATCATCGTCTTCATCACAAAGACCTCTCCCCTGTTCTATCGCATTGGCCAATTCGCTATTGGAATTTACTGAAATGCTAGTGCTATCGGCATAATGTAACTGTATTGGAAATTCAATACTTAAAAGGTCCTCATCAGACAATCCCGCAATGAATCGGCGGAACTCTACATCTGCATTAACTTCAAGGGTATTGGTCAGTTGAAAATTGGGATTGTAAGTAAATAAGGTTAATGGATATGCGATATCCACACATTCCAAATCATCATCGGTACCTCCCTCCAAACATTGTTCTGCCAACGAATTCAACTGGTCTCCGTCTTCAATGGTCAGCTGTGTATAATCTGCCATGGTAAGAGTAACAGGAAAAATCAATTGCCTAACAAATTCCTTGTCCTCTAAGAGGTCCAAGGCTTCTTCTACCGTTTTTAAATCCTCATAAGAATTAACGGTTATCATTTTCTCCCCAATCTTAATTTTATAAGGAAAATTGACATCAAAACAACTGGCTCCATCAATAATATTGTCATAGGAACCGTCATTAGCCACCATATTCTTCAAAAGACTTACCTCTTCATTTTCCATGGTCAAAGTCAATTCCCGATCAATACTTTCCTCTAGGGGCTCCTCCTCTTGGCAGGAGACCAAAAACATCGTCACACCCAGTAGGAAGGCCATGAACGACAGGTTAACAATTCTTTTCATCTTGATTTGGATTTCTTTATTTACTAAATGAAACAACGTTTAAATAAAATACCCTACTTGAGCAATTTGTAAAAATTAAAATATCTTTGATCAAAACCACCTACCCTTGGATACTGAAAAAACCGATAACGTTTGTAATGAGCAGGTGTATAGCGATATCTTTAAAGCTAATTCCAAAACGATTTACAACTATATATATTATAAGTTTGGAAATGAGGAAAAAGCATATGATGCCGTGCAAGAGGCTTTTGTAAAGCTATGGGAAAATTGTGGAAAGGTGACGCCTGCAAGGGCCAAATCTTTTGTTTACACGGTTGCCAAAAATCTTTATCTGAATGTAATCAAGGCCGAAAAGGTACGGCTAAAATATGCGGACAAATCTTTAAAGACCTCCAATGAGACCCCTGAATTTCTTTTAGAGGAAGAAGAATTTAGAAATAAACTGGATGCCGCCCTTAACGATTTACCAGAAAACCAACGGACAACATTTTTACTCAATCGTATAGATGGTAAAAAATACGCCGAAATTGCCGAGATGGAAGGTGTTGGAATCAAAGCAATCGAAAAAAGAATGCACTTGGCCTTAAAATCGCTTCGTGAAAAAATTGATGGTATTTAAACACTAAAAAGCCTTAGGTAGGGTTTTTATATAGTTAATTGTTATACAGCATATAAGCTACCCCCAAATGCAAGAAAATTATTTAGCAAAATGGTTAAACGGTGAGCTCACCGAGGCAGAACTGCTGGAATTCAAAAAATCCAGTGAGTATGAAGCCTATGTGCGTATTGCCGAAACCTCCCAAAAGCTGGAAGCCCCCATATACGATGAGGAGAAAGCTTTTGAAGCCCTAAAGAACAGACAGCTTTTAGAAGAGCCCAAGGTGGTAAAACTTCAGCCATTTAAAGCTTTTCTTCGCGTAGCGGCAGTAGCTGCCATTCTAATGATAGGTGCATTTTTCTATTTACAGAACCTAGACGAAAGTATATCCACAGGAATTGCAGAAAACAAGGAGATAAGGCTTCCGGACAATTCGGAAGTCATTCTAAATGCCGATTCCCAAATTACTTATGACGAAGGAAACTGGCAAAAAGAAAGAGATTTGAAACTAAACGGTGAAGCATTCTTCAAAGTGGCCAAGGGCGAGCGCTTTACCGTGCATACGGAGCAAGGTAAGGTCTCCGTTTTGGGGACCCAGTTTAATGTAAGACAACGGTCCAAACTATTTATAGTAGATTGTTTTGAAGGCTTGGTTCAAGTAGATTTTGATGGCAAAACCAAGAAACTGTCCAAAGGCATGTCCCTTTCATTAATTGATGGCCAGCTCTTGGAAACAGATAACCTAGAACATGTAAAACCCGCATGGCTTGCAAAAGAAAGCAGCTTTAAAAGTGTACCCCTTAAATACGTCTTTGAAGAGTTTGGGAGACAGTATAATATGGAAGTAGCTACCAAAAATGTAGATACCCAAAAATTGTTTACCGGTACTTTTAGCAATACCAATAAAGAACTTGCCTTAAAAAGCATAAGTGTACCTTCACAAATAAAGTTTAAATTAGAGGGCGGCAAAGTGCTCTTCTATGGCGAATAAAATTTGGTTATCCTTTCTTTTTTGCCTTAGCTTTCTTTTACCCCCCTTTATCTCTGCACAAGAAGGTGAACAGCGGTTATTGTTACGTGAATACTTGCTAAAGCTGGAAGACAGATATAAGGTAAAGTTTAGCTATGCAGATGAGCAACTGGACGAAATTTACATCGCAATCCCACCTTCCCAAGAATTATATACCATTTTAAAATTTATTGAAGTTGAAACTCAGCTGCAGATTGAAAAGCTGAGTGAAAGATATTACGCCATTGCCCTTAATGACCGTTTACAGATCTGTGCTACCGTGCTTGACAATTTTGAGCGCAACACGGTAATGGGTGCCACGATAGAGGTTCTTGGAGGTTCTAAAAATTTAATTACCGATGAAAACGGATTCTTTTCTATAATGGATGTTCCCAAGGATGCCGCTTTGCGAATCTCCTATTTGGGTTACCGTAACCTGATAGTCAAAGCGTCCGAACTTACCGGAAAACAGCCGTGCAAGACCCTTTTATTAGCGCAATTTTACCAACAGTTGGAAGAGGTAACGGTCTACGAATTCTTAACCAAAGGTCTGGTAAAGCAAGATGATGGCAGCATACGTATGAACAGCGAGGAATTTAGCGTGCTACCGGGCCTACTAGAACCCGATGTGCTACAAACGGTACAGGCACTTCCGGGAATTGAAAGTATTGACGAAACCGTATCGGACATTAATATTAGGGGCGGCAGCAATGACCAAAACCTTATTTTGTGGGACGGAATAAAAATGTACCAATCCGGACATTTTTTCGGGCTGATATCGGCCTTTAATCCCTATTTGACAGATAAGGTCTCACTTATTAAAAACGGTACCAGTAGCACCTATGGCGATGGGGTAAGTGGTATTGTAGATATCCAGACCAAGAACAGTCTATCCAGAGATTTTTATGGCGGAGCCGGATTCAATTTAATTGGTGCCGATGCTTACGGACATTTGCCCCTCACCAACAAATTAGGGTTGCAGTTTTCTGCCCGTAGGTCCCTAACGGATGTGGTCAATACCCCTACCTACGAAAAGTTCTTTACCCGAGTTTTTGATGAGAACGAAGTATCGCAAGATGGAAACTTTTATTTTTATGATGTTACCGGAAAATTATTGTACGACCTTACCGAGGACCAAAAATTACGCTTCAGTTTCATTAATATTCACAATACCTTGGACTACTCAGAAACTGAAATGGAATCTGGAGATACCTCCCAAAGTTCATTGGACCAATACAACTATTCCGTTGGATTAAATTTGGAAAGCGGATGGACCGATCAATTTTCATCCCATCTCAATGCCTATTTCACCAATTATGAACTGGGAGCCAGAAATATAACCTCTAACGGATTGCAGGTACTTTTCCAAAACAACGAGGTACAAGAACTAAGTGCCAAGCTTCATACACAATTCCAAACCAGCGATTTCTTTCAATGGCATAACGGGTATCAATTTACCGAAACGGCCATTGGCAACCAGACAGATGTTTCCCAACCTCCCTTTGCAAGCAATGAGCGTAATGTAGTACGGAAACATGCCCTTTTCACAGAGGTAGTTTGGGAACCGGAAAATGAGAAGCTGTTCTTGCGGGGCGGATTAAGGTTCAATTTATTAGAGAACCCCAACAGTTTTAATGAAAGTATTATAGAGCCACGTTTGAGCTTTAACTATGCCCTTGGAAAAGATTTTAACCTTCAAGTATTGGGAGAATTTAAAAGTCAGGCTACCAACCAGATACTGGATTTGGAGCAAAACTTTCTAGGTATTGAAAAACGAAGGTGGATCGTTTCCGATGGAGAAACCCTGCCCGTTACCAAAAGCAAACAAGCTTCCGTAGGGCTCAATTATGATACCAAAAACCTCTACATGGGACTGGAAGGGTTTTATAAACTAGTAGATGGCATCAGCACTGCAACTCAAGGTTTTCAAAATCAAAATCAATTTAATGGTGAAATTGGGGAGTACGAGGTAAAGGGTGTGGAATTTTTGGTGAATGCCAAAACGGACATTTTCAGCCTTTGGGCCAGTTATACCTACAACCTCAACAATTATACTTTTGGCACATATATTCCGCCCAACTTCCCTAATAATTTGGATATTAGACATACGGCAAGCCTTGCCGGCACGTATACCGTTAACCGATTGAAGTTAGGTATTGGCCTTAACTACCGTAGCGGAAGGCCCTTCACCCAACCGGACGCCGAAAACCCAGTGGACACCACTTTTTTCCCAAATAGAATAAATTATAACAAACCCAACAGTAGTAGATTAAAAGAATATCTTAGGGCCGATGCCTCGGCAATTTATAATTTTCAACTTACTAAGGGCATAAAAGCATCAGCAGGGGTATCCGTACTCAATTTTACAGGCAGGAAAAACATTCTAAACACGTATTATCAGTTAAACAGCGATGACGAGATTGAAACTATTACCACCACATCTTTGGGCATAACACCAAATGCAAGTATTAGGATCCGGTTTTGATGACTTCGGTTTTGCTAAAAAAGAAAGGGTACGTAACTTCCACAACTCTAAAACTCTTTAGATGAGCGACCCATGGTTAAAACGGTGGAATGACCGTTACAGTGAAAAAGAATATGCTTTTGGCACCCAGCCCAATGTCTTCTTGGAAGAGCAATTAAAACACCTTTCTCCGGGTAGAATTCTTTTTGGAGCGGAGGGCGAAGGCAGAAATGCCGTGTTTGCCGCTCGAAACGGCTGGAATGCCCATGCTTTTGACATTAGTGTGGAAGGAAAAAAGAAAGCACTAGAATTAGCCAAAGAACAGCATGTTAACATTGATTACAAAGTGGGTCAACTAACGGACATTGATTACGCTATAGAGACTTTTGATGCCGTAGCCCTTATATATGCCCATTTTCCCATTGAAATTAGAAGTACCTATCATCAACTTTTGGCGAAACTAGTTAAGCCAGGAGGCCATGTAATTTTGGAAGCCTTTGGCAAAGAACACTTAAAGTATCGAGAAGCCAATCCAAAAATTGGGGGACCCAGGGATTTGGACACCCTCATTTCCATTAGTGAGCTAGAGCGGGATTTTAAAGACTTTCAATCCATAATTCTTGAAGAGAAAGAAGTTCAATTACAAGAAGGTCTTTATCACAACGGTACCGGTTGGGCAGTTCGCTTCGTAGGCAAAAAACACTAATAAAAAGTTAATCATTTTTTTATTTCTAAACGATTGTTTAGTTTTGCCGTGTATTTGTTACTGGAATGGCACGAAAGAAAGCATACATAGAATCTGAAGTAATCGAAAAGGCCATGAACCTTTTTTGGAGAAATGGTTATGAGACCACATCTATGCAAATGCTTGAAAAAGAAATGGGTATCAATAAATTTTCTATTTATGCCAGTTTTGGAAGTAAGAACGGAGTCTTTCTTGAGAGTTTGGAATGTTATAAGGCTAAACTGAACGGATTGTTGACCAAACTAAAGGAATCCGAAAAAGGAGTAACATCCATCAAAACCTATTTTTATGATTTTCTTGACTTCTCCAAAAACAATGAATTTGGCAAAGGGTGCTTGATTACAAACACCGCCAATGAAATTGGGGAAGATGCCGATGCGGAAATAAAAAAAGTGTTAACAGATTTCACCAGTGAAGTAAGAGGAATCTTTAAAGAAAGCTTACAAAAAGAAACTTCCTTTTCCCAAACTAGTTTGAACCAAAAAGCGGACTATCTGATTATTGCTATGTTCGGACTGGCATCGGCTTCGAGAATGTTTCAACCCTCACAACTTAAAAGCTATATTGAAAATACATTTGACAACCTCTAAAAAAAATTTGAATCAAAACTAAACGATTGTTTAGATATTTTTAATCCTTTAAATATTAGTATATGAGTACAACACACACCCAAGAAAAATTACATATTCACAGCATCGAATCTGCACCTGCAGATAGCAAGCCTTTATTGGAAAATTCTCAAAACGCTTACGGATATGTGCCTAATTTGCACGGGGTACTGGCAGAGGCCCCAGGCCTATTGAACGCCTACCAAAACATTCATGAGCTTTTTGTTGATTCTTCTTTTAACAACGATGAGCTTACCGTAGTATGGCAAACCATTAATGTGGAACACGAATGCCATTACTGTGTGCCCGCCCATACCGGCATCGCCAAAGCGATGAAAGTGGATGACGCCATTATTGAGGCACTTAGAAACGAAACAGCATTACCAAACGACAAATTGGAAGCGCTAAGGGAAACTACCCTTGAAATTGTTCGTAAACGAGGCTATGTAGATGCCGATACCCTTGATCGGTTTTACAACGCTGGTTACACCCAAAGACAGCTGTTGGAAATCATTCTAGGGCTATCACAGAAGGTCATTAGCAATTACGTCAACCATATTGCCGAAACACCTTTAGATAAACCTTTTCAAAAATTTGAGTGGAGCAAAAACTAATCACCGCTTGATAGAACAAAAAGCATCGGTCAAAAACCAATGCTTTTTGTTTTTATGTTAGTCTCCATTTTTAGAGACTTTCTTTAATTTTTGCATATCGCACTCAAATAGGTCCAAACTATAAAAAAAATTTGTAGGGGAATACGAAACCAAAGATAGGCAAGACCATTTCCGTCAAAGGTTCCCTTTTGGTAATTCACGTTATGCAAAGCGGCATAGATATTAGCCGGAAGCATCAACAGCAGAAAAATAATCAATGCCCAACCTGCAATCGTTTTCAGCTTAGGAAGTAATAGCCCTATTGCCAATAGAATTTCAAAAACTCCGGTTAGGTGAACAAAAATTTCTTTAAAGGGAATGAACTTAGGAATCATCAGGCTCATGCCCTTGGTAAATACAAAATGTCCAATTGCAGTGAATACGAGCATTACGGACATGGCGATTCTTGCCGATAGCTCAAAATCATATTCCTTTTTAAGAATTTTATTGAAGAAAATGGCAATTGCAAAGCTTGCTAAAAGTACAATGAGTGGTTTCATAGTTTCTTAATTGTTTGAAATGCAAAGGTTTTAAAAGAAACTATGAAAAAAATGAACCTAGGTTAAGTAATCCGTTTTCGTATTCTACTTAATGCTTGAGGCGTTACCCCTATATAGGAGGCTATATATTTTAAGGGAATTTGTTGTAATAAGTTAGGACGGTCTCTAAACAGGCTCAAATAACGTTCTTCCGCTGTTTGGTTCAATAAAGAAATCTCTCTTTTTGATTTTATTAAAAACATGCTCTCGGCCATTTTACGTCCGATAATGTTTCCATTTACGGTTTTTTTATAGACCTCATCCAGGTCTTTTTTTGAAATTCTCCACAACAAGGTCTCCGTCAAGGTTTCGATTTGATATTCCGAAGGTAGTCCGGACAAAAGTGAATCGTATCCTGTTACAAATTCATTCTCAAACAAAAAACCGAACGTTAGATCGGACTCCTCTCCCGGAATATAGAATCGCACCATTCCTTTGGCTATGAAGGATACATAATTTTCAACCCTTCCTTTTTGTAGGATGACCGAATTCTTTTCAAATCTGACTTCTTTTAGTTTCGACTTAAAAAACCTCCAATCAGCATCATTCATTGGAGAAATGCCATCCAAAAACCTCTTTAACTGGTCCATTTATGATTTCTTGACGTCCATACTATAATTTGGAGCTCCCATTTTTAAAAGGATACAAAAGAAATTATGTTGAATGCTGTTGAACTTATTACGGTTTTGAATATTCAATCAGTTCCTCTACATAATGAAAATCGCCTTGATCTTGAGTGAGCTTAATAAAGTTTTTTACCGATGGAGCGTACAACCATACTTCCTTTTCATCTGCACTGTAACCACGTGAATTGGAAGTTGTACCGATATATTCAATGGTGTAGGCCATAAATGTCCCGGCTTCTACTGTTTCCTCTTGGTACGAAAGAACGGTGGCCGTTTGGCTTTGGCTTCCGGTAGTACCGTCTTGACTGGTCCAATTATTTTCATATTTCCATTTTTTACCTACTTCCAAAGGCCAATCGTATTTGGGTGTTTCGCTTTCTTCTGGTTTGGCAATTTCAGTAACCGGAATGGTATCCTTACCAATGGTCATCCCTAATTCGTCATCAAATTTTACTATTTTTCTGGTGTCCGTTCCATCGGAGCGTACCTCCCCTGCGGTAGTGACCCCTTTGTATTTCCAGACCCATTTTTCGCCCTCGGTATAGTCAGCTACCGTAGGTTGGTGGGTTATACTTGTTTTAGTTTCATCATTACAAGCGCTAAGTATGACCAAAGCAACTAGTAAAATAAATCGGTTTTTCATTTTGTTCAATGTTTTATATAAAACCGATTAGACTAACCGGAATAAAATATGTTACAGATTTATAGGATTTAATCATCTGAATTCTAGACTAAATGGAATATTGCAGGGGTTTTAAACCTTATCTAGTCATTAGTAGCCATGGTGCTCAAACAAGCCTTATTCAATACGCTGCTATAAAACTGAATTGCGGTCTCGCCCACCGAGAAGCTCCTGTTGGTCTTAATTTATACAGTCAGTCTTAGGCATACCTCAACTATTGTATACGTTCGGGTTGTGCTTTTCCATATACACTTCCGGTCTGGGAATCTTGGTAAACCCAAACTTTCTATAAAGCCATTCGGTCGTATCGGTGAGCAAAATCCAACGCCTTAACCCTTGAAGATGGGGATGTTCCATTATTTCGTTCATCAACCACTTGCTGAGTCCCTTTCCCCTGTGCTCCTCAAGAATATAAACATCTCCCAAATAGGCGATTGTCGAAAAGTCTGAAATTACACGAGCAAAGCCTATTTGCTCGCTTTTGAAATAAATTCCAAAATTTAATGAGTTGTCTATGGAGGTTTTCAACGTATTAAGGGGAATGCCTTTTGCCCAATCGGTCTCGTTAGACAAAAACTTGTGAATGCTTATAACATCTAATCTATCTTTGTCCGTAGAAATGGTATAGTCATCTCTATGCGATTCTCTATTTTTCATTTTAGTTGGCCCATAAATATCTATATAGAACTATGGGATGTTGTGGGTTGTAGTTGTTACCATCGAACCGAAAGGTACGTAAAAAAGAAAAACCGCTTAGAGTGCACCTCTCGGCGATCGCGTACAACCTGAAAAAATACCTGAAATTCGACCAAAAACGTTCCATCCCGATAGCTATCGGGAGCGGGGCGGCCCGATTTGGCAGTCTTGGTAAAAAGTGCGCTTCAATACTTGTTCGGGACTTGCATAAAGCATCGAAATTTGGTGCCCCGATTCTGACCCGACATAAAAAAAGCCCCTTGAAGAGGCTTATATCGATCGTAGTTATTTCTAATTATAGGCTTGTGCAACGGTTACTATTGTTGGCAATAGTTATTCTATTAAATGGTCTATCGCTGCTTGTTCAATTGTTAACCCATTTTTATAACGTTCTAGAAAAATATTGAATCCGTTAACATCCTCACCATCTGGGTAAATTTTTTGTCCTTTAGAGTTAGGAAACACTTTGTTGGAAAGGTAATGGGACAAATCTTCGTTAGGTTGTTTGTTAAGCATATATGATGCTAAAATTGCTATTCCCCACGAACCACCTTCACTAGCCGTTGACATAACAGTCACAGGAACGTCAAGTGCTGCTGCACAAATTTTTTGGCCAACTAAAGGTGTTTTAAAAAGTCCTCCATGAGCCATAATACCGTTTATTTGTACAAGTTCTTTCTTTGTCAGAATATTCAAACCAAGTCTTAATGCCGCAAATGCGGTAAAAAGATGTGTTCTCATAAAGTTTGCAAGATTAAATGTGCTTTTAGGTGAACGGATGAAAATTGGGCGGCCTTTTTCAAAACCCGTTATATTTTCGCCTGAATAATATCCATAGCTTAACAATCCACCACCATCGGCATCTGCTTCTAATGCCTTGTTGAATAGAATATTAAACATTTCATTCATATCAGGTTTTTGTCCCATCGCTTCATAAAACTCACGTAACAAATTAACCCAAGCGTTCAAGTCGCTAGAGCAATTATTGGCAAGTACCATTGCTACAGGGCTGCCATCGGGTGTTGTAACAATGTCAATTTCAGGATAAACTTTGGATAAATCCTTTTTCAATACAATCATAGCGAAGATGGATGTCCCGACGGATATGTTCCCAGTATTTTTTTTGACACTATTGGTGGCCACCATTCCCGTACCTGCATCTCCTTCTGGTGGACAGAACGGGATTCCAGTCTGTAAGTCTCCTGTGGGGTCTATCAACAAAGCCCCTTGTTTTGTTAGCGTTCCTGCGTGTTCACCAGCCAAAAGAACTTTAGGTAAAATATCCTTAATTTTCCAAGTATATCCTTTATCCGAGATTAACTCAGAAAACTGGGTCAGCATGGTTTCATTAAATTGGTTTTCATTAATAGGAAACATACCTGAAGCATCCCCAATTCCGAGTATTTTTTCCTCTGTTAATTGCCAATGGATATAACCAGATAAAGTTGTGATGTAAGCTATATCTGCAATATGTGCTTCATCATTTAATATAGCCTGATATAAATGCGCAATAGTCCAACGTTGGGGAAGCTTGTAGTTAAATGTTTCGGTAAGTATTGAAGAAGCCTGAGCCGTTACGGTGTTTCGCCAAGTGCGGAACGGAACCAATAATTTTCCTGAATTATCAAGTGCTATATAACCCTGCATCATGGCAGAGCAACCCATTGCACCAATTTTATTCAGTGTCAGACCGTACGTGTTCTCTACATGTTGCTTAATTTCTGAATATACTTTTTGTAAACCCACAATGGTTTCATCAAGATTATAAGTCCAATACCCATCTATTAACTTGTTCTCCCAATCGTAGCTACCCGAACTGATGGTTTCAAAATGATTATTAATTAAAGTGGCCTTTATTCTTGTAGAACCAAATTCTATTCCCAAGTAAGTTTGTCCTTGAACAATTGCTTCTTTCATGTTTTTATTCATAATTATTGCCAACGGTCTCGTATAACCGTCAGTTACGGATTAAATTAGCGTTTATTTTCGGTTTAGTACAGGCTTTAGCAATTCCGAGTGGATTCGGACGTAGTCGAATCCGCCGTAATTGCGGTTAGCATCTATGTAAAAGCAGCCTGTCGAGTATCTTTAGGATTCAGCAAAATCAAAAGATATGAAAACACAACAAACTGCTTGCCCCAAGTTATTCATTGGTATCGACATACACAAGCGCAGTTGGAA